>CBDUYM010000051.1:0-2099 GCA_965371465.1 uncultured Alphaproteobacteria bacterium | reverse complement strand
GCTAAAAGCAGGCATTTTCAGAAGTCCGTGATTTCGTCTGCTTTTAGCCATAAGCAGACATCGAACGGAGGCTCCCTGAGGAGGCCCTCTGTCAGACTCCCCATAGTAGTTGCCATCCCCTATACTTCGTGGTTGCAAGGTCGGGACGCACTGCAAGTAAAGAGGAGGACAAGCGGTCATGGGCCGCTTTTTCACGGAGCTTCGGCGACGCAAGGTATTTCAGGTAGCGGCGGTCTATGCTGTCGTCGCATGGCTTGCTGCGCAGATCCTGAGTATTGCGGCAGATGCCTATGCCGCGCCCAGCTGGATTATGCCTATCTCCGTGACCTTACTGCTTGTCGGCTTTCCCATTGCGATCATTCTGGTCTGGGCGTTTGAGGTTACACCTGACGGCGTGCAGAAAACCTCCACGATCAGTGACGCTGCCCCTCTTGCCGCAGGACAGGAACGTGGCTTGCTTATCTATGTTCTGGCAGGACTGCTTGTTATCGCCCTTGGATGGATCATCCTGCGCCCGGAGTTCGGTGAACCTGTTTCTGAAGGTCCGACAAATGTTGAAGTCGGGCCGTCTGACTTTCAGAATTCCATCGCCGTGCTGCCATTCGAGAATCTCTCACCAAATCCGGACGACGCATATTTCGCAGCGGGCATTCACGAGGAAATTCTCAATCATCTGACAAAGATCGGCGCGCTCAGTGTCATAGCAAGAACGTCGGTGCATCAATATGAAGACACCATCAAGACAGTGCCCGAAATTGCACGGGAGCTGAGTGTAGCGAACATCCTCGAAGGCAGTGTGCGATATGCCAATGACCAGGTTCGGATCACCGCTCAGCTGATCGATGGCACCAGCGGATCACATATATGGTCCGAGACCTATGACCGCGATTTCAAGGACATCTTCATTATTCAGTCAGATGTGGCACAGCAAATTGCTGAAGCGTTGCAGGCGCAGCTGGACCCCGATGAAATTGAAAACTTGTCGCGTATTCCGACTGACAATCTTGAGGCCTACAGCGAATATCTGATTGCAAATCACTTGCGCAGGGCTACTGGATTAGTCGACATGAGACTTGCATTGACCCATCTCAATCGCGCTCTTGAGCTTGATCCGGATTTTCCAGAAGCGCTGGCCCTTCGATCAAATGTCTACTGGAATCACGCAGGTGGCGAACTGACTTTCAAGGATGCATTGAGGCTGGCACAGGCAGATGTAACCCATGCTCTTGAGCTCAATCCTGATCTTCCCTATGCAAATCTGGTGCAGGCTGGGCTCCTGGCCTCTCAATGGGAGTGGGAGCGTGCGGAACAGTCCTACCGTCGCGGTCTTCAGGCCGATCCTGCCGATGGCATCCTGACAGCATCCTATGCAGAGTTCCGCCTCGTCATGGGCCAATCAGAAGAAGCAGTTTTGCTCGCCCGCCGGGCTGTGCTTCTTGAGCCCGCGGACCAATGGACAAGAAGTGTCCTTGCAAGAGTGCTTTGGGGGGCGGGCCAAATGGACGAAGCAATGGATGCGCAGCAAATGCTCATTGATATGGAGCTGAACGAAATGGGCGGCCACTTTGGTCTGGCTCAAGCATTTGCTGTTTTGGGCGATGCCGCAAAAGCTAGAGAGCACTTCCAACAGGGTGTTGAGGCCGGAGTTGCAAACGGCATTTCAGTGGATAGATTTCGCGCGTTTGATGCGTTCATCCATGCGATGGCAGGAGATGAAGAGCGGGCCAGAGACCTGTTGCGGGCGGCCACATCAGACTTCGATGCCGAACGGTACATAGCCGGAGGATTGATCAGAGCCAATGTGGCGCTGGACGAATTTGACACTGCGTTTCAATGGCTAGATGTTGCCGTAGCCAACAACGACTGGCCTACAATCCGAGCTGTGTTTGTCAGTCCCTATTTGGGGAAACTGCGGCAGTTTCCCAGGTATCAGGCCTTTCTGATGTCGATCAACAGGTTGCCATGAGTGAATTCAAGACGTTCCTCACTGAACTCCGCCGCCGCAAAATCTGGTCCATGGGGGCCGTCTGACGGGCACAGCCGTAATGTCCGCTTTGGGTCAGGAGCAGACCTTGTTCCGGGGAACTTTAAGGTCCGCT
>CBDUYM010000050.1:0-2995 GCA_965371465.1 uncultured Alphaproteobacteria bacterium | reverse complement strand
CTTGTTGAGCGAATGCCAACAGCTCGTCTAGTTTTTGTGTCACTTCAGCTCCAATGCACTTGGCCGCCCACGGATTTTCAAACGCCAAGACTAAGATCTGCATCGGTCGACTGGCTAACGAATTACGCCTTCCAAAGATGCCTGAAGCAACTTCTTGTATTGATTGCTGACAGCCGCAGGGCTCAAAATACTAACTCTGTTACGTTCGTCACGCGTTATCGCAGCCGCCACTTCTGGCGCAAAACGCGCGTCATGTGTGGGGCAGCGCGCAATTGTTCTTTTCTCTGTCGAAAGAGAGTGTCTGACGCTAGAGTATTTCACAAGAATAAGCCTTCAGGTTGAGCCTCAACCAAACAAGTGAGGGTGGGTAGCGACGGCGAAAGATCAGGCGAAATCAATGGCATCAGAACCTTCGGAATTTCTCGGCGACCTGAGAGCTCGCCCATTGTCTCAAGACCTCCCTGAAGGGCTACAGCCCGTCCATCTCTTTATCGGTAGTGGCCAGAGCGCGCTTGAAGTTGCGGTCATTCAGGCGGGCCGCGCACCGACCAAGGCGGCAATCACGCAGGCCTGGCGAACGCGCCGAGGCTCGCGGGCCGCTCCGGTTTTGCTTGTCGCCTTGACACCGGAAGGCGCCAGCCTCTGCGGTCCGGTCGGTGAGGAACCGCCGATCCACACGGGGCTTGATCGTGGTCTCGTTGAGCGGCTGTGTCGTGAAGCTTTGGCGCAACCTGATCGACATGCTGCCCGCAGCTTTCTTGCGGAAGCGCTACCGTCTCTCGAAACGTTGCTACCGGGAATCAGCAATGCTGGAATGCTCGCCACTCATGAGCTGGCTGTCGGGGCTCCTACTCGCACGGACTGGCTTGGTGCTAACCAGAAAGCCAAAGCAATTGCGGATCGTTCCGGAAATGATCTTTTGGATGGCCTCGGGTTCAGCATCGAACCACTCGACAACCTGACGCAGCTCCTGCGGATCAGTGAGAAGAGATCGGCGCTTGCGGTTCTCCTGCAGGACACTGAGTCAATTGAGGCGGGATCTCCACGTTTCAACAATCTCTCACCAATTTCCTATGCGCTGGCGAAAGCGGAGAACGAGAATCTCCGATGGGTGGTGGTACTGAAGGGCAAACGCATCAGGCTCTATTCCACCGAACAAGGCACAGGGGTTGGTCGCCGTGGCCGAACCGAGACCTACATTGAGTGTCAGCCAGCGCTTCTTGATGATGACCATCTTGCGTATCTGTGGCTCCTCTTTTCATCCGATGCTCTTCAAGATGGTGGGACACTTGAAGAGCTGCTCGCCACTTCAAAGCGTTTTGCCGGCGATCTGGCCGCCCGGCTTCGTGACCGGATCTACGAAGAAGTAGTCCCCAATCTGGCAAATGGCATCGTTGCGGCCAGAGACCTTGACGCACCGGACAGAGCTGATCTCGATCTCACTTATCAGATGGCCCTGACGGTTCTCTTCCGGCTTCTGTTCGTTGCCTATGCAGAAGACAGGGATCTGCTTCCCTATCGCCAGAACGAAGCTTATCGGCGGAGATCCCTGACCGAAAAGGCAGCAGAGCTGGCTGAAGCCGCACGTGCTCTGCAAGAACCGGGCGAAGGCGATCATCACTGGCGGGAGACTGCTCAAATCTGGCAAGCCGTGGCCGAAGGCAATCAGGAATGGGGAGTGCCCGCCTACGATGGTGGCCTGTTCAATACCGATCCGACGGTGTCGCCAGTAGGAGCGGCACTGGCAGAAATATCGGTGGAAAACAAGTTCTTTGAAACGGCGCTGCGGGGCCTTCTGCTGACAGATGCTGACGGCACAATCGGGCCTGTGGATTTCCGTTCCCTCGGCGTCCGCGAGTTTGGCACGATATATGAGGGTCTCCTGGAATCAGAGCTCTCCGTCGCCGAGACCGACCTGGCTCTTGATCGAAAGGGAGCGTTCGTTCCCTGTTCCGAAAACCAGCCAGCGGAAGTCACTGCCGGCGAGGTCTATCTGCACAACCGATCAGGGGCACGAAAATCATCCGGCAGCTATTACACCAAGGATTTCGCCGTCGAACACTTGCTGGATGGTGCCCTGGAGCCCGCTCTGGATGATCATCTCGCTCGCCTTGACGAGATAGACGATGCTGATGCGGCAGATGCCCTGTTTGACTTCCGAGTAGCGGACATCGCCATGGGGTCGGGACACTTTCTGGTCTCTGCCATCGACCACATTGAGGCGCGATTTGCTAATTACCTGGAAGCACGGCCTTTGCCGGGCGTCCAGGCAGAACTGGCGCGTCTTCGCGCCGCCGCGCAAAGCGCCCTCGGAGATCTTGCTGCTGAGGCAGAAATTGAAGATGGCCAGCTGCTCAGACGACAGATAGCGCGCCGCTGCGTCTATGGCGTCGATCTCAATGACCTTGCCGTACAACTCGCCAGACTGTCCATCTGGATTCATACATTTGTCCCAGGCCTTCCCCTCTCTCTATTGGACCACAATCTGGTACGTGGCAATTCCTTGGTCGGGGTAGGCACCATCGACGAGATTCGTAAGAAGTTTCAGGAGACAGGCGGCACGCTTTTCGAGGTGGACGCTGACTCCCTATTGGGTGAGGCAGAAAAGCCATTGCGTCGGCTTGCCAATCTAAATGACGCGACACTTGCCGATATTGCTGAGGGACGTCAGGCAATGCAGGAAGCGGAAGAAGCCATAGGGACAACTCGAGCACTTTGCGATCTGATAACTGCGCAACCGATCACTGAAAATCAACAGGTGTTAGGTTTCCCGTACGAGGAATGGGAGAGACTTCGGCATGGCATCGAGAATATGCCTGAAGTTGGTCTTGCACGGCAGGAACTAGAAGGACTAGAGCCACTTCATTTTCCCATTGCCTTCCCCGAGGTTTTTCTTGGAGCAATGTCCGGCTTCAATATCCTTATTGGCAATCCACCTTGTAAGTCTCCCATCATTCATGAAGTCGCCTTTTGGGCACGACACTCACCAGGACTG
>CBDUYM010000049.1:0-5640 GCA_965371465.1 uncultured Alphaproteobacteria bacterium | reverse complement strand
GGCTCGAACCGCCGACCCTCTCGGTGTAAACGAGATGCTCTCCCAACTGAGCTAACCGCCCTGAAACAAAAAAGGCCTGGGCCAAAGTGCCCCGCAAAGCTGGAGACTGTCAAACCGAATGGTCACCAAGACAAACACCGGCGCCCCTTCATTGGAAGGGCGCCGGAGAAATTACAATTGTCTAGCTACGCAGAGCGGCGAAGCGAGGCCGGTAATCAGTCTAATTGACGGATTCTTTCAGCCCTTTGCCAGCTTTAAACTTTGGCTGGATTGACGCCGGAATCTGAATCTTCTCACCAGTTCTTGGATTGCGACCTTCGGACGCTTTCCGTTGCACCGTGCTGAATGTTCCAAATCCGACCAGCCGTACTTCGCCACCGCCGGATAGTGCTGATGTAATCGCATCGAATACACTATCCACCGCGCGAGCAGCATCGGCCTTTGACATTTCAGCCGAATCCGAAACTTCTGCAATCAAGTCATTCTTATTCACGGATGAACCCCCTCGAATTCAATTTAAAATGCTCTCTAATGCTCAGCCTGGCATAACCTGTCAGGTGCAAAAAATTGTACGTACGGCCCATTAGAACGTCAAAGCAATTATGGGCCGCAGGCCCCAATTTCCCTTTTGATCCTGCCGATTTCTGGGGATAACTAGTGCAAAAACACATATGGGTTACAGAACCGCAGCATTCTTGCCACGATCCACACATTCTGAGCAGCGATGTCCCCTGTTTTAATGCCGTGTAAGGCCGGTTTCCGACTGAGTCGCATTTGTTTCGCGCGCAGCCAAATCCGCCATATCCTGGTCTTCTTCACTCCATTCG
The DNA here is from genome assembly GCA_965371465.1 of uncultured Alphaproteobacteria bacterium. Classification (GTDB taxonomy): domain Bacteria; phylum Pseudomonadota; class Alphaproteobacteria; order CBDUYM01; family CBDUYM01; genus CBDUYM01. The sequence continues at coordinate 4,813 of CBDUYM010000049.1, read as the reverse complement.
ATTGGAACCAGAGGTTCTGTCAGCGCATGGGCCAACACTTCATCCACGGTTCCGACCGGAATTATTTCCATTCCTTTTTTTACATTGTCAGGAATTTCAGCCAGGTCCTTTTCGTTCTCTTTTGGGATCAATACAATCTTCACGCCACCACGTAACGCAGCAAGTAACTTCTCTTTCAGCCCGCCAATCGGGAGAACGCGCCCGCGCAGTGTAATCTCACCGGTCATTGCAACGTCGCTTCGGACAGGAATGTCTGTCATCACTGAAACGATGGACGTGCACATGCCGACGCCGGCAGACGGGCCATCCTTTGGCGTCGCCCCCTCAGGCAAATGGATATGGATATCCCGCTTTTCGTACATGCTGGGATGGATGCCAAACTGCGGGCTTCTTGAGCGCACATAGCTGGTCGCAGCCTGGATCGATTCCTGCATCACATCACCCAGTTTGCCTGTCAGCGTCATCTTGCCCTTCCCGGGCACCAGAACCGCTTCAATTGAGAGCAATTCGCCGCCAACTTCCGTCCAGGCAAGCCCTGTGGTAACGCCGACTTCGCTTTCCTGCTCGGCGACACCGAAACGGAATCTCCTGACACCTGCATACTTGCCTAGATTACGCGTTGTAATTGTAACGGACTTCTTGCCATGCTGAAGGATCTCACGAACGGCTTTTCTGGTCAGATTGGCAATCTCGCGTTCGAGGTTCCGGACACCGGCTTCACGTGTGTAGTAGCGGACGATGTCCCGCAGGGCGCTATCCGAAATGGACCATTCACCCTCCCGAAGGCCATGATTCTTGATCTGCTTTTGGACCAGGTGCCGCTTGGCAATCTCGACCTTTTCATCTTCCGTATAACCTGAGAGGCGAATGATCTCCATTCGGTCCAGAAGCGGCTGCGGCATGTTCATCGTGTTTGCCGTCGTCACAAACAAGACATTTGAAAGATCGTAGTCAACCTCAAGGTAGTGATCATTGAATGTGCTGTTGATTTCCGGATCCAGTACTTCCAGCAGGGCGGAAGAAGGATCGCCTCGAAAATCCGACCCCATCTTGTCCACTTCATCAAGCAGGAACAGCGGATTTACGGTCTTCGCCTTTTTCATGGACTGGATGATCTTGCCCGGCATGGAACCAATGTAAGTCCGCCGGTGACCTCTAATCTCTGCTTCATCACGAACGCCGCCGAGCGACATACGGATGAAGTTCCGTCCCGTCGCCCTTGCAATTGACCTGCCCAACGACGTCTTGCCAACGCCAGGAGGGCCGACCAGGCATAGAATGGGACCCCGCATCTTGGGCGTACGTTGCTGCACTGCCAAATACTCTAGAATGCGCTCTTTGACCTTCTCTAGGCCATAGTGATCTTCGTCCAGGATGATCTGCGCTTTTTCGATGCTTTTGACGACTTTGCCTTTTTTCTTCCACGGGATACTGACCATCCAGTCGAGATAGTTCCGCACCACGGTGGCCTCAGCAGACATGGGGCTCATGTTTTTGAGTTTCTTGAACTCCTGCTCGGTTTTTTCACGCGCTTCTTTGGAGAACTTGGTCTTGGCGATCAGTTCCTCGAGTTCGGTAATGTCATCTTTGGTTTCTTCGCCGTCGCCAAGTTCCTTCTGAATGGCTTTCATCTGCTCGTTCAGATAGTACTCGCGCTGGGTCTTCTCCATCTGGCGTTTGACACGACCCCGTATTTTTCTTTCGACCTGAAGCACCCCAATTTCGCTTTCCATAAAGCCATGGACGCGATCCAGCCGGGCAGTAACGCTGTCAGATTCAAGAAGCTGCTGCTTCTCTTCTATTTTCAGCTGCAAGTGCGAAGCGATCGTGTCCGCGAGCTTCCCCGGCTCTTCGATCTGGTTCACAGAGACGAGCACTTCGGGCGGCACTTTCCTGTTGAGCTTGATATAGCGCTCGAACATTTCGACAGCTGATCTGACGTGACCTTCAACTTCAGCCGCGTCATCTGCCGCATCCTCGAGCGGCACCGCACCTGCCTGGAAAAAGGACCCCACGCCGGAGAAGGCGGCAATCCTTGCTCTTGTTGTGCCTTCCAGCAGCACCTTTATGGTGCCGTCAGGCAGCTTGAGGAGTTGCAGCACACTGGCCAAAGTGCCGATCTCAAATACGTCGGCAGGGCCCGGATCATCGACCTGGGCGTCACGCTGCGCGACCAACAAAATCTGGCGGTCATCACGCATGACTTCTTCAAGCGCCTTTACACACTTTTCGCGACCAACGAAAAGCGGAACAATCATGTGCGGGAAAACAACAATGTCGCGCAAGGGAAGCGCTGGATAGGTCAGCGCCCCGGCCTCGGGCTGTTTTGCGTCATCGCCAGTGATTGGCGCTTCACTCATGTTTCACATCCCAATTTGTTTCGCCGTGGCCCAATTTGTTTCATCGTGGCAAGGAGTTGGCCCCTGCTCTGTCTTTCACACGGTCGGTCACGAGGACCATTGTCAAGCTTAAATGGCGTCCACTGCGCCACTTATCAAGGCCTCGATACTGAAAGACCGTGCCATACGGGTGCGACATTTCCCACACTGCACGGTCCACTCAACTGCGCCACATCTGCGCCTAGGCCGATGTCTCGGCCTCTTCCGGTCGATCACCGTAAATATAGAGCGGCTTGGCCTTGCCATCGACTGCTTCTGTATTGATGACAACCTCCTCAACACCTTCAAGTGATGGCAGCTCATACATAGTATCCAGCAGGATGTCTTCCATGATTGAACGCAGGCCTCTCGCACCTGTTTTCCGGGTGACAGCCCGTCGGGCCACGGCTCTCAGAGCATCATCAGTAAATGACAGCTCCACGTCTTCCATCTCAAAAAGGCGCTGGTACTGCTTCACAAGTGCGTTCTTCGGCCGGCTGAGAATTTCGACCAAAGCATCAATGTCCAGATCCAACAACGTCGCTGTCACGGGTAAGCGGCCAACGAATTCAGGGATCAGGCCAAAGCGCAGAAGATCTTCAGGCTCCAGTTCAGTCAGAACATCACCAGTCTGACGATCGTCTGTTCCTTTGACGTTGGCACCGAAGCCAATCGATGTCTCGTGCCCCCGCTTGCCAATAATCTTCTCAAGGCCGGAGAAAGCGCCGCCGCAGATGAACAGAATATTTGTCGTATCGACCTGCAGGAACTCCTGCTGCGGATGCTTCCGTCCGCCCTGCGGGGGGACGCTGGCCACGGTGCCCTCCATGATCTTCAGCAGCGCCTGCTGCACACCCTCACCCGAAACATCTCGTGTAATCGAAGGGTTGTCGGACTTCCGGCTGATCTTGTCCACTTCATCGATGTAGACGATGCCACGCTGCGCGCGCTCGACATTGTAGTCGGCAGCCTGCAAGAGCTTCAGGATAATATTTTCAACATCCTCACCAACATATCCGGCTTCCGTCAACGTCGTTGCATCGGCCATCGTGAATGGTACATCCAGAATTCGCGCCAATGTCTGAGCTAGCAGCGTTTTACCGCAACCTGTCGGGCCAACCATCAGAATGTTTGACTTCGCCAACTCTACCTCCGAGTTGGACGCTGCCTCGTTCAGACGCTTGTAGTGATTATGCACCGCCACTGAAAGCACGCGTTTGGCATGGTCCTGACCGATGACATAGTCATTGAGCACAACCGAGATTTCTGCCGGCGTGGGCACACCATCGCTGGTCTTGACGAGCGAACTCTTGTGCTCTTCGCGGATGATGTCCATGCACAATTCGACGCATTCGTCGCAGATGAACACAGTCGGCCCTGCAATTAACTTGCGTACTTCGTGCTGGCTTTTCCCGCAGAAGGAGCAATAAAGAGTGTTTTTTGAATCGTTGCTGCTCACCGTTGCCTCGATCTGTTTCCTATGTGCACGCCCGAATTTGGCACCCCATTCGACACAATGTTGCGGGGTCTTCTTGGAACAAAGTCTATATGCAGCGGGTGTTTAACGCAAGATATCATACATATGGTATCTGATTACCTTTAATCCCAATTGCCGCCATTCGATCATGACCCGCCGGACGGGATCAAGGTCGAAACTGCGGACTGCTGAGGATTGCAACAGATCATCAGCTATAGATGCGAAAAGGACCCATGTGCGTCGGGCCGCAATCCCAACCAATCCGCGTCAGCCCCGGTAGAGCTGTTTGACAGTTCAGGAAGGCCCGGCGCTTCTCCTCAGTGTATCGGGACACACCTATGCATCGTCATCATCGTCCGGAATAGGTCTGTTCGTGACAATCTCATCTATCAGCCCGAATTCAAGGGAAGCTTGAGGAGACAGGAAATTGTCGCGTTCCATTGCAGCAGACACTTCCTCAATGCTTCGACCGGTGTGATGGGCATAAAGCTCGTTCATCCGCTGTTTAGTGTCGAGAATGTTCTTTGCATGAATTTCGATGTCGGTTGCCTGACCCTGGAAGCCGGCAGACGGTTGATGGATAAGCATTTGCGCATTGGGCAGGGAAAGGCGTTTCCCTGGTGATCCTGCGGTCAGCAAGAATGCGCCCATGGACGCTGCAAGGCCAATAGCCATAGTCGAAATCTCGGGCTGGATGTACTGCATTGTATCGTAGATCGACATCCCGGCAGTAACCGAGCCACCTGGCGAATTGATGTAAAAAAAGATGTCCTTCTTTGGATTGTCGGCTTCAAGGTAGAGCAGCTGCGCGGTAATCACCGCCGCAATCTCATCATGCACCTGGCCGGTCAGAAAGATGACCCGTTCCTTTAGCAGTCTCGAATAGATGTCGTAGGCTCTTTCGCCGCGGTTTGTCTGTTCCACTACCATCGGAATCAGTGCGCTGCGGTAGAGTCCG
>CBDUYM010000048.1:0-6551 GCA_965371465.1 uncultured Alphaproteobacteria bacterium | reverse complement strand
GCACGCATACAGGAGAGTTCCTGGGTGTTGCACCGACCGGAAATTCGATCAGTCTGCCGATCACTGAGATCTTCCGCGTCTCGGATGGCCAGCTCGCCGAAGCCTGGGATCAATGGGATCGCATGGGCCTGATGCAACAGATCGGTGCATTGGTGCCGGAGTAAGGGAGAACGTTGATGACGACAGTTTTGGTAACCGGCGCCAGTCGTGGCCTCGGCATAGAGTTCGTCAGGCAGTACAGCACAGCAGGAGCTGATGTGATCGCCTGCTGCCGTAAACCGGACGATGCGAAAGAGCTCCAGGCCCTGGTCGACGGGTCTGGCGGCAGCATCCGGTCCATGAGACACGACGCCACTGATTTTGACGGTATTGGGACGCTTGCCGATGACCTCAAAGGTGAGAAGATCGACATTCTGATCAACAATGCAGGCATTGGTGGTCCGCGCGGCGAAGGCGCAGATGCCCAGAATTTCAAAGGCTGGAATGAAGTCTTTGAAACGAATGTCTACGGTCCGTTGAAGACATCCCTGGCACTTCAGGATCATGTAGCGGCAAGCGATGAGAAGAAGATCGTTACAATCTCATCCGGGCTGGGTTCGATTGGCGCTGCCAGAGGTGGCGGCGGTGGTTATGCCTACAACATCTCGAAAGCCGCCGTGAACCGCGCCATGAAGCAGCTGAGCCTGGAACTCGCACCAAAAGGCATCATTGTCGCCGCCCTGGCACCGGGCTGGGTCCGCACCGACATGGGCGGCCCCAACGCCATGTATTCCCCGGAAGAAAGCATCAGCGGCATGCGAAAGGTGATTGAAGGTCTAACCGCGGAGACGTCAGGCGCCTTCATTAATCACACAGGCGAGACAGTGCCCTGGTAGCCTCTTTGAGAAAAGTCGCGCGAAATTTCATGCGAAGTCCCAAACAGTTTCGCCTGATCTCATCTGGCCCATTTTGCGCGGCCAAATTATGACTACCATGTCGAGCTCCGTGTGAAGCTTGCCGCCGGGCGACCCAGCCAAGCGAGAATTCTCATGATCTTCGGGAATGAAGTCCGCCCGCCCTTTGACATGCCCCTCAAGCTGTTCGCGTTCAAGCCGCCAATTTCATCGGCGACTTCGCGCCACGTCAGACCTCTCGCATCGCGCTCGATTTCCAGCTTTGCGTGGATTGCAGCCGTGTCAAAGCGCAGAATCCGGTCCGTGCCAACTTCGGGCAGGCTGTCGGCTTCTGCGCCGGTTTTAGCGTTGCCCGAAACAAAACTCTCAGGCGTTCGGCGTAACCACAAGAGCATTTGCAGGACGCCATCGGCCTCCACAGAGCCTCTCTGGCGCATGCCGGTCAGGGTGGACACGCTGAACGTTGCGGGCATGTCCCTGAACTGATCCTTGATCTCCCTCGCCACACCGCTCCAGCTCAGGCCCTTCGCAAGGCGCGCCTGATCGATTGCCGTGTAGAGCGCGTCAATGTCAAATTCGGCGGATGGACCGGATGCCATACTGGCTTCTCCTCACAGAACGCAATCACTTCATCTTCGGCTCGACGAGGCCAAGGTCGATCATGGTCTGGGCGGTTTCGCGGATCGTGTCTTCGACAGCATGTGTTTTGAGCCCAAGCATTTCGCGTGCTTTGTCACAATGCGCAAGAGGGGCCTGGAAGACCTGACCATGTTTTTCGAGAACGGCCTTCATTTCATCCGGCGCGCCGCCAATGTCCAGATCGGGAAACGAATTCTGCAAATGCGCCTGCAGCTGCATCACATCTATTTCGCCGCTTTCATCGGTTGCGGAGAGCTGAAAGCGATCCCCGTTCTGGCAAGCCTCAGATTCGATCATCAGAGCTTCAGATTCTCCCACGTCGCGGACATCTATGATATTCCAAAGGGCCTGCCAGCCCCGCTGATTGATCTTGCCGCCAAGTGTCTGCCCCAGATGCCATTGCCAGGAGCCGTCCAGTTCATGAACTTTTGACAGAAGCGGCCCAAGAACAACGACTGGACAGACTGAAATTGCATCAAACGATCCATCCTCCCCGGCCACGCGATTGACCAGATGCTCAAGCTCAACCTTGGCCATGGCGTAGCCAACCTCGCCCTTCTCGATAAGATTTTCGGTGTTCCAGTTCTGATCATTCTCGCGATTGTCACTGGCCCAGTCGGCCTCGGTATAGCGATAACCCGATGGCCCGGGATGGCCAATGGCGGCAAATGAACTTGTATAGACCAGCCGCTTTACCGTCCCCGCCTTCTTCAGCGAGCCGAGCACATTATTCGTCCCCGCAATTGCCCCATCATAAACCTGTTGTGGATTGTTCGCGCCGCCATACCCCATGGGCGTACCGACATGCAAAACCGCCGAACAGTCTGCAAACGCCGCATCATAGCTCCCCTCTTCAAGCAGGTTTGCCGTATGAAGCGACAGCGATCCTCCGTAACCCGCATCGTTCATCGCCAATAAATGTGCCGTTTTGTCGGGATTGCCGGCATCTGTAATACAGGCGCGGACTTCATACCCCCGCTTCAACAACGCGATCACAGTATGTGAACCTATATAGCCCGACGCACCCGTAACGGCGACCGGCCCATCAGATGAGGTTACAGCTGGCATCGGTAATGTCTCCCATAGTAAGGCCGAAAATTCGCTTAAAGACAGAAAGTGGCGGTGTGCGTAGTCCAACGCGCACCTTTCTCCAAAGAAATTCCCTGTTAACAGGGAATATACAGGGAAATTCGCGCGTTTTCAGGCTCTCCGCGCTGCATCTGTGCCATGGAATGGCGCACACCCTGCGTTTGGGCCACATGATCTCAAATCCGAAATTCCGTCAACAGGGAATTATCAGGGAAATCGAAAAGTCGAGGAGCAGGCATATTGCTAGCAGCCTCCATTCAAGGATTCTTCAATCAGCAGCGATGCACTCAGCCATCTTCCAGTGCTGCAGTGGTTCCACTTGGGAACGACTGGCGGATCAAGTGATCTCGGAAAAGTTTTTCCGGAATCGGGCCGAAATTTTCGGCCCTTTTTAGGAAATAACTTTCCTATGCGCAGTGGGTTGGGCAAGAGGACCCAAGTCAGGTCTCCTTGCGTGGATTTTCTATACAAGCGACAATCTAGAAGCTCTCTCTTTCAACCGACAGTGCGTCAGTTGACACCGACGCAGCTCGTTACCGTGTTAAGCCCGTTAGGGTCGATGAAATTCAGCGGATCATTCCCCACGTAGGCATACATGTTCATGCCGTCGCCATAACTTCGGACTGTGCGAGCGACTTCACGAACAAAAAGGCGGCATCGCGCTGGCTATCTGAAAGTTCACCAAAGTACCTCGCCAGGCGTAAGCTCTGGGTCCCAAGTCCAACGCTCTCCCTGCTTCCGCTCTTCTTACTGTAGCCCTCAAAGAAATAGGGGATGGAGACATGATCCTCAAAGGATATGCGTTGGCCTGCCCGCCGATAACCAGCGAAATTACAGGCTCGTTCGCGCCCAGATCAGTGACGAGAGGCACAGCACGAAAGCGCGGATGATCGAGGGCCGGTATGCCGTCCTTTGCGGGGCCGCCCTCCAGGATTTCCGAGAAATCGATCGAAGACTGAGTGAAGTCTGTGTTCGGCCACTCCCATTGCCATCCAGTCGGTTGCGCGACAGCGACAATCGGCAACATCATGAGGCTGAACAGGCCCAGATTTAGCGCAAGCTTGAAGGACAGTTTGATCATGAACTTCAATGGCCCTGAATTCTATAGACGCCCGATAGCCTATGATCAGCAGCAGTTCTCCTGATTTGCAGGCGCCTGGCCAGTCGGCTCACCGCCTGCGCAATCGAAGCTGCCGAAATGTGTCGAAAAATCCCCATCAACCTGGAAATGCCTTGCGTATCGAGTTTCCGACAGCATCCGCGCAGTGTTGCCGCAGACCGGAACCGGAAGGCCGGCGTGAAATGCGTGATGGTCGTCCAGATTGAACACATGGGGACATTCAGTCATCGTCCCCAGATAGCGAACGACATGGCCATAATTTTCGCAGATGTCTTCGAAATCGCATTTGAATGCGCGAACGGTCATGGAGCGAAAATCGATCATACCTGCCTTTGCAATGATTTCATCGTCCAGGAGTTCGATCCCGCTCTCACTGACATTGCGGAAGTCCTTGTAGCCAAGCGCAGAAAGCAGCCTGCGAAAATCTTCAATGTACATGGCGCCAGCAAGGCACTCGCCGATCAGCACTCTGTCATCCGCCAGTTCCAGGGGCACACGTCGATCGGCAAATACGTCTGAAAAGTAGAGTTCGCCTCCCGGCCTCAGGACGCGGAAGATCTCACGAAAGACGCTTTCCTTGTCAGGTGACAGGTTGATGACACAGTTGGAAACAACAACGTCTATTGAATTGTCAGCGATATTGATAGCGCCCAGGTCTTCCATGAAACCTAGTTGAAATGAAACATTGGGCTTTTCGTATTCGAAAATGTCCATTTGCCGTTCCAGATGGCGTCGTGCCACGGCCAGCTGTTCGGGCGTCATATCCACACCGATCACACTGCCGTCCGGTCCAACGAGCTGCGACAACAAATAGCAGTCACGGCCCGTCCCGCAGCCAAGATCAAGAACCGTACACCCCGCAAGATCGTATGGTATGGGGGAGCCACAGCCGTAAAACTTTGTCAGGATTTCATCGTCAATACGCGCCAGCAGAGGCTTCAACCTCTCCGAAACGGAATCTGGATCGCAACAGGCTGATGTTCTGAGGTCCGCGCTACTATTGAGATGCTCCCCGTAATAGGTGCTCACTTCGCTGTGCATTTGTAATCCAGATTGTTGCATAGGAATTCCTGATCAGATCGATGGTGTATGATTGGCGCCAGTACAATCCGAGTATAATCCATGGCAGCGCATTGTGACGCGTCATTCGGTCGTCTCACAAAGAATTGAAAGCCGCGTGATCAGCTCACTGAATCCAGCGCTTCAGACGCGTAGCAAATGTGCCGCGCAAATCATGTAACGTCCAGTCCTCAACATGCGCAAACTAACCGCAAGCATTGAAACCTTTTGTAAGGCACGTTGGAACATGAACATTGACAACCAACAAGACTCATTCTTTCTGTAATCGCTATGTCGATGATGAAAATGGCGTTCATTGATCCGCACTTGATAGATCAGGCGGTTGCACAAGCCAGAAGTGATGTAAGCTACTGCTGGGATCTAGCGACAATCAACAAAGTTAGTGATCGGCAATGGCAAATTCGTACCTATTGTTAGAAATCAGCAACATTAGCCAGCGTTGGATTGCGCGACGTTCGCCCTCCTCAGCACGATAGATGGCAGCAAGTATGGTGCGTGAGCTCGATAGGTCTGCTTCTGGCTAGAAGCAGACCTTATCGGGAATCTGTGATTTTGTCCGTTCTTAGCCGTTAGCAGACATTCGTCGCGATCAAGTCAAATTTCTAATTCATGTCAGTCATTTTATTTCGGCCCATATGTACGGAGCCGAGATCAATCACCAAGCCCAGGCACTTCAAGCCATCCGAATCGCGCCCTCGATTGAAGGCGCTCACTCCCTGAAGGGTTTCGTATACGCGGCCATATCGAAGTAATCGCGCCACATTGCCTTCCAGGCCGGCAGATCATGGCGATAGCTTGCGGACAAGTCCTTCTCTGATAATGAGCGAATACTTTTTTTCTGGCCAAGAAAGGTATCGGTAACTTGGCTTTTTGTGTAGGCAACCGAACCTGATACCAAAATGCCCGGTAAGCCCAGAAAACCCATGCGGCGGCTCGACTGAGCCTCGATCCCATAGGCCCAGCCATCGCTTATGTTTCCGCGCGCGGACACAAGCGGCGCTACTTCGACAAAATCGATGATGTCTTCGATGTCATCATAGAAAACGCGCAGCGAAAGGACGCCGCCGTCGCTGGGCAAGCGCAGCTCTAAATGCGAGAGTTGTTCATCCTGATGAAAGAGAATCCACACCTTGCTAGCAGAAGGAAGAAACTTTCTTCACGTTTTCAAAGCCAATTCTATTGTGGAAAGGCGGCACAAGGGTTGGCAGCAGACGGACTTTTTGCCGCGCAAGGATTGGCAGCGTTTGGTGTGGCTGCAGATGGATTTTCTGCTGCACAGGGATTGACGGCGCAGGGGTTTGCGCTGCATGGGTTTTCAGGACTTTGAGCTTTAGCTGCACACGGATTTGCAGTCTGTTCGGCCGCTGTGGCAGCTCCTATGGCGCCAGTGGTAAGTGCCATGCCAATGGCAAGCGGCATTATCAAAGATTTCAGCGTGACGTGATTGGTTCGCATTGATTTTCTCCGTTTAGAGTTTGAAATTTAGGTCGTCTGAATCTGGGACACGATAGCTACGACATTGAGGGCCCCAGACGGGGTTGGTTACTGCGGTCCGTATGTTTGCACAGTTCATGTCGTTAGACACGTGACTGGTCAAAAGGTTACAGAGCCAAATTGGCTTCGTTGTGGGGCTTGCTGCCCTGCACGAGAATGACCTCGCTGAGCTGTGCCGCAGGCCGCGCAGTATCGATCATGCATCGCTCAAGAGGGCGCGATCTACCCATCTAATC
>CBDUYM010000047.1:0-7590 GCA_965371465.1 uncultured Alphaproteobacteria bacterium | reverse complement strand
CGGTGTCCTGATACGGAAACAGTCGATAGTACTCTTCGAGCTGCTCTTCAAAGGCATCATCGGAAGCTACGGCCTCTTCTTGCGCCGTTGATACCACCTGCGTGTCGTCAGATTGTGGTGAACAGCCAAAGATAAATGCAGAAGACATAAATAAGCAATACTGGAGCAGTTTCTTCATTTTATTGGCGTCTCCGCATTTGGATTCAGTGCTGACTATATTGGAACCTTGCCAGACCCCGCGACCCGTATCGACTTTGTGAACGCCATGCTTGAAGGCAGAACACATCCCTGGATGACATGACGAGGAGATGAGCGACTAGCTAGTGTAGGTCCGCTTTGGGTCAGAAGCAGACTAGAATCTAGGCTGAATCTAGAAATTTTCAGGTCTGCTTCTAGCCAAAAGCGGACATTGACAGCCTTATGAAGTAATCCCAAATTTGGTTGCCTTTCGGGCTGCCTGCACTCATCCCTAGCCTTCTGCCAAGTCCGGCCGTTCAGTGACCCGATAAATTACATCACTTCCTGCGTAAAAAGGTTGATACCAGGTATCGGCATAGACAAAATACGTAGTCTCATTGACCGTTGTCGTCTCAGCCCCTTCGGGGAGTGAGTTTACTGTCGCTCCCATCGGCGGTTCAACTACGCTGTAAGTTGGCTCCTCACCTTCCGCTTCAGGGGCGTTCACTTCGTAATAGGCACCGTTCGAATAGCCATACTCGTTGTTATCAATATAGACATTTGTAACCTGTGACGGGGCATGCTCGACTGTCGCTCCTACCGGAGCAGAGACAACCTGATAGCCACCTGCCGGCACGGGCGCGTAGTAGGATCCGTTGGCATAATAGTAGGTAGACCCGTAAACAACCACCGTCTCTGTTGCGGGCGGTATTGAGGCTATGGCGGCGCCGATCATCAGGCCGCCAAAAAAAGCCCACACTTCATCGTCGTCATCCCACCAGTCGTTATAGCCATGATGATGGCCGTGCCAGTAGTTGTTATCCCAGTCGTCGAGAACATCTTCACGAAAATCAAGCCTGTCCCCGGTCCTGTCGGAACGCCCCTCCTGGCGCAAATCTGTACGATCTGTGCGGCCCGACTGACGATCATCAATCCGATCGGAGCGCTCTTCAGGAAGATTCTCCGCGCGGGAACTTCTGTCTTGAGAGGACGCAGTACCAGCTCTGCTGCCCTGGCCAGACTCAATGCCCGTCCTCCTGTCTGAAACGGATTGAGTGCCTGTGCTTCTGCTCGCCACAGATCTCTCCCGCTCGCTTGCCGTACCCGAACGGGAGGAGCCTATGTTGCCACCAAACCCGCTGTTGGCCGATCCCCGCCCATAGGAAGTCTGTTGGCGGCTCCGTGTGTTGACGCCCGTCGCTGAGCCACCTGAGAACCTGTTCTGAACGGACGACCTCTGTCCTCCGCCTGCGCGTCGTTGCGCTTCGGCAGCGTCGGTTACAAGCAACGTGCTGAGAGCCAGGACTGCAATGAGCGCATGCAGCCAACGGCGGAACGGATATCCTGCAAATGACATTATGGCTCCCTCCTTGTTAGCTCCAGCGCTGTCGCCCGAACCGCGTCTGCAGGCACATTCGCGGTAAAAGGATCCCCCTCTGCGGTGTCGTCGACGTTCCAGTCCGTCAACATAATTGTGTTTTGAGGCGAACTGGGTTCTTCCCTGTAGGTAATAACCATCTTTCTGGGTATCGGGCGAGTTCCTGCTTCAATCCACATTTGCCAGTCTGCGCGTTCGCCCTGAAACAGAATGTGATGGCTGGGAATGCCATCGACATCGTGTATGCCGAGATACCTCTCGCGAAGTGACAGCTCTCCTATTCTCGAAGCCGGATTTTCCCGAAAAAGTGTTGCGATAGGCAGAACGACGCCAAATTCGGATTCAATGTGGTTGATGGCATCTTCAAGACGGGATTCCGTCGGGATGACGGTGTAGATTCCGTGCAATCGGTCGTACATGGTGAAACTTTGCCCGTCGTACCAGACTTCCTTGGAACTGAGGTCATCTGCATAGTCGATGTAGAGCCCATCGGGGCGCCGCAGCGTTATGTCTCCTGCGCCCGCATATTGCACCTTCGTGCCGTCTCTCAGCACGTCGTCAAAATTGACTTCTATATGAACCGCAAATGCGTCAAGCGAAGCGAGAAAAGAGCTCATTTCGCCGACGAGCACGTCCGGACTGTACGCGCCCGTCGCCGCATCATCTGAGGGAGCGATCATTTCGCCTTCCGACGATGCGTCGCCTGATTCCTGTTCGCACGCCATAATGAAGAGGAATGCTAATGATATGACAGTCCGGTTAAGGCTCTTTACTAATTCACATGGGTTCATGAGCTAGTCTCTTCAAGTCGGAAGGACAAATAACCGTGAAGCAAACTGTCTTTGCTGCTGGGACGCGCGCGACCCGATACATTGTGAGACAGATGCTGTTGCTGTCAAGAGGCGCGCCCGGCGGATGGATTGCCTTCAGCAGGATGTCTACAGCCGATAGCTGGCGATGTCCGCTTTGGGTCAGGAGCAGACGTTGACTTTCGTGATTTTCGGGTCTGCTCCTAGCCAGTAGCGGACTCGAACTGGGATTGGCCACTTGAATGACCGTGAGGCGCATTTCTCGCCCGCAGATCAACGTGACTTCCTGTACCAGCTGCGAAGACAATTGAAATTAACTAAAGCAATCCAGATTAGTCTGAAGACGCTGTCTCTCAATCCTCATATCGATCAAGGATGTCTTTGCGCGCCCTGTTGAACTCTCTTTCAGTGATGATGCCTCTGTCGTAGGACGCTTGCAGGTCGATCAGTTCCTGCCCCATGGTTGTCGTTGTATTGATGTTTGTGGATTGGGCGCCGCCACTGCCGCAGGCGCCGAGCGAAAGCAAGGATGCCATGAATAACAAGCCCGCAATTGCCGTTTTGAAAATACCTGGTGCACGCAGCATCACTTGCCTCCATTTGTTGGTGGGAATTTTGCCTGACTATATTCTGCATCAATTTCTTTGCCAGCGGTAGACCCGCATTTGCCGGCTAATCGTGCCCTTTATTTGAGGTTACAGTTTTCTGTACAGGCATAGCCATGGTCTTCTCCCATCGTGGTTTAACGAGCAAGCTCGCGATTATTATTATTATATCTTATCCAAGTGCGAGCGTTGAGCTTAAGCAATTCAATGGATATCAACCATCTCTTGAATGTAAAACAGCAGATGTCCGCTTTGGGTCAGGACCGGACGCGGATTTCGCCAGTTTTTGGGTCTGCTTTTAGCCAATAGCGGACATTGTGGGCGGCGTCAGGGGATCAATTGCCGGGCCACTATGACATCGCCCTCAAGCGATGGCACAATCCGGTGGCTCGTCAGCCCGACGATGCTGAAGCCGCGACCAAGGTAGAAGCGAAGCGATGACTCTGTTGGATTGGATCCGGCAAAGATCGCCTCGGCACCTGCTGCACGAAGCCGTCCCTCTGATCGGGACAGCAGTTCCGATCCTATGCCCTGATGCCGGTGATCGACGTCGAGGAAAATGGCAATGAGTTCGGCGGATCGATCCGTGCGCAGTTCTGAGGTGATGGCAAAGCCGATGAGGCAGTCATTGTGGAATGCGCCTTCCATGGCCGCAGCATTGATCCTGAAGGAATCCATGCGTGCTTTGACACCTTCCGCGCTCCAGTCCGGGATACGGATTTCCCGGCCCGGCTTTTCAAGTGAAATGGACAGCCCGTATTGTTGCGATGTGTTGTTACTATTTACATCAATCAGCCGCGTCACCTCCCTCCGCCGGACTTCTCCGATGCGGTTGATTTCAGAAAGATCCATCTGGCGGAAGACAATGTCGCTCATGGTACAAAGTGTAGTTCATTTCCGCTTTGGGTCAGGACCGGAGTTCAATTTTAGTGATTTTCGGGTCCGGAGTTAGCCAAGGGCAGACACACCTGACATGGTGTTGTGTGAAGGACGCATCCTGCATACGGTAGACGAAACCCAACTGGACAGGGGCCACTCACACGATTGACACGGCATCACTTGCACGCGATGCCCCGAACAAGAACAGAGGCTTATGTGTTCAAATGGCGTTACCCGACATCATTGTTGCTGGCGCTCAGAAGTGTGGAACCACTACCCTTCACAGATGGTTGGTTGACAGCGCCGGGATATCTGCCCCTGTCAGCCCGGACAGCCACCGTCCAATCAAGGAAGTGCATTTCTTCACAACAAATTGGGACAAGGGGTCTCCCTGGTACGAGGATCACTTCCAGAGCACGCGCAGTTTAGATACAACACCCAATTATCTCAGCGACACTCGCGCGCACTCTCGTATGGCTGCGATCCTCCCTGAAGCAAAAGTCGTGGTATGCCTTCGCGATCCAATTGATCGCGCCTACAGCCAATACAACCATTACAGACAAGCCCTACCGGAGTCGGCGTCCTATGATTGGCTAATTGCCGATGGCGACTTCCACGCCAATATATCCGCTGAGCTGAGCGCCGGTATTGATGATAGCGTGGCATCCTTTCGGGGCTTCATCGCTCGTGGCCTCTACCTGCCACAGATCTCCAGCCTGCTCTCACATTTCAATGCGGATCAGGTTCATGTAACCATTATGGAACACTGGGCAACACAGCCGGATTCCGTTGCTGATCTCGCCAAATTTCTGCACGTTTGCACTCCGAGCAGCCTCCCGGTCACGCATAAGCGTGCGTATACGGTTGAGTCGCTCGAACGACGAACGGTTGACGCCTTGATGGACGTCTTCGCACCCTACAACGAGCGTCTGTTTGAGCATCTCGGATTCCGCATAACCGAGTGGCGATAGTCCGCTTTGGGTCAGGACCGGACACTGATTTTTGTGAATTTCAGGTCCGCTTATAGCCAATAGCAGGCTCTCTGCGCAACTACGGCCTGTCTGGTGATCATCGCCACAAGCGCAGGTGGCACCCTTCCTGTGACACACCCGATGTTGTGGGGTCAGATTGGAACTACCCTAAACTGTATTCTGCCTCTTTCACGCCTTTGTGACATTGTTCCGGCGAGAGTTGACGCCGCTTTGACGGTCCTGGGCGTAGCGAAGTACCCAACGCAAGAAAGAGCCAGCTTGCCTGCAGGGACGCAAGTCCGCGTCTGGCATTCCAGGCTCTCACCCAAAGTAGAGCGGGTGGCGAGCACTGCCCACCCCAGCTCATGGCACAGGGAAGGACAGAACAGATGACAAGTGTGGCAATTCCAGTTCTGAATTCAGATAGGCCCAATAGGGTTGCGCGAAATGTGCGAGAGCGAACAATCATCAGAGCCCTTGTAACTATGCTGGTACTCAGTGGGATCCTTGCAGGCAGTCTGGGGCTGGCAGTCTATCTGGATCCAGCCATCAATGTTTCGCTGGCACAGGTGAGATAGCGGCGTGCACAGGAGCAGAGATTGTGAGCTTCCTCAGAAATTCAAGTGACAAGTTCCGGCGGGACGAAAGCGGCAGTGTTGCACCGATGGTCGTCCTTGCGCTTTCTATGCTTATCGGTTTTTCGATTGAGTAATTCTCGGACAGAGACTCGATTATGCAGCATGAAAAGAGAGGTTAGGCGCAATGAAGAACAACCGGACAAGACGATGCAGCCAAATGTTAGGCGGCTCAAACATTCTTGGGCGCCTCTACCGTGACACGCGGGGTGCCATCGGTCCGATGTTTGTGTTTGTGCTGCCACTTCTTCTCGGCGCACTCGCGTATGTGACGGATCTTGGCCACCTTATTTCCACGCGAAGCCACCTGCAGGCAGTGGCAGATGCCACGGCGCTCGCGGCGGCCTCATCTCCGGTCGACGAGGATACCGGCATTGCGCGGGCCCGCTACTATGCCGCAATAAACATGCCCATTGCAGACTATGGCGATGTGCTGCCAGAAGACGACATCCTTTTCGGCACCTGGAATGGCGACACAAGAACCTTCACGCAAGGTGCACTGCCAACGGATGCGGTTCTTGTGACGCTAAGACGGACCGAGGACAATGGAAATGCCCTCGATACCTTTTTCGGAAGCGTCCTCGGAATTCATGCATTTGATGTAACCGCAGCCGCCATAGCAACATCGCTTGAGTCAGGTAGCGGCCTCGAGAGCTGTCTGGTGAGCGGATTTGTCGCTATGGGCAAGGTCTACTCCGGCAGTGAAAACACCTTTGACGACAGCTTCTGTGTCCACGGCGAAATGGGCGTCAAGGTTGGATCAACGAACTTCTTTGACGTGGATGTCGAGATCAGCATGCCCAATCTCAGTGATCTGGAAGAAGGCTCCGACAACACAGGGCTCGACGATGCAATTGAACAGCGAACACTTGAGGCGCCAGACGCGCTCAGGATCGACGAAATCCTCACGGACATTCAGAACGGGAATCTGTGGCCTGATTATCTCGACCTTGGCCCCATCGAAGTGATTTCGCTTCCAGAATCACCCGTGTCCGGTACGCTCTATTACGTCACCGGAGATGTGGATTTCGGATCAGGCGCGGCGGTTGAGAACATTGGCGTCATTGCCGAAGGAGCAGTCACCACTGGCTCCAATGTCACAATTCGGAACACGTTGCTCGCATCATTTGACAAGGTGGAGATTGGCTCCGATGTAGTCGTCGGCGACGGTGACTACTGCGACACCGGCGACGGCACAGTCTTTCTGGCCGGCAAGAATCTGGTAAAGACAGGATCGAATGTTGAGATGACCGGGGTACAGGTAATCACCGGTGACCTCGGCGACCTTGGATCTGATCTGGTTGGTTTCACAGCCGTGGGCATCCAGGCCAGCGGTGAGATCAAGGTTGGCAGTCAGCTAGAGCTCAGAGGCTGCCCGGACGGACGGGACGACCACATTCTCACTGCAGATGGTGAAAGCGTACTAACAGTCCGCATCGTGGACTGAGACCTGCCATGGCGACATTAGGCGTCTTGGAAATGTGACGCGCCTTTCCTTGACATGCTACCCATCGTTCAACCTAAAAAAAAAGTGCATTGGCAACGGCGGCCCAAGCCTTGGATGTCTGCTTTGGGTCAGAAGCAGACATAAGGGCACATCCATACATATGTCTGCTTTGCGATTGAAAGCGGACGCATGATTGTAAGATTCGGGCTGCACGTCGGACTATATAGGTCAGCCGAATTCCCGAAACGGGCTGGATAAAGGCTCACCTTCTGCACTAGATGTAAGCACCCCCCGGGGTGGGGTGGGGTAGCCCTGATATGGCCACCACCTGACATTCAATCAGCGGGTCACAGGTTCGAGTCCTGTAGCGCCTGCCATTTTCCTTGATATATCAAAGAGTTACTAATCTTATATCGGGCGGTTCTGCCAGTACCCTCAGCTGGGGCAGCAACCGGGGCAGCAATTTTCCGATTTCAGATGGCAAAGAAACATGCCTTGGGTGAGAGGCTAGCTACGACATTGTGGGGCCCAGACGGGGTTGGTTACTGCGGTCAGTATGTCTGCACAGTTCATGTCGCTAGACACGTGTCTGGTCAAAAGGTTACAGAGCCAAATTGGCTTCGTTATGCCGCACGCCGCGCAGTATCGATCATGCATCGCTCAAGAGGGCGCGATCTACCCATCTAATC
>CBDUYM010000046.1:0-10686 GCA_965371465.1 uncultured Alphaproteobacteria bacterium | reverse complement strand
GAGCATCTCGTTTACACCGAGAGGGTCGGCGGTTCGAGCCCGTCACCGCCCACCAGCCTGGACCTCACAAGGCTGACAGATAGACGTTGTAGGGCCCCAAGCGGGATCGTGAGCGGTGATGAAATCTGTTTTTGGACGCGCTGGCGCACTGGCTCCTTGACAGCTTCAGACCTGTCCCGTAAATGATTTCGACCTTTCCCGCAGGCAGTTTGCGTTCTAATAAAGGATGCGCCGCACAAAGGGGGTGTAGCTCAGTCGGTTAGAGCGCTGGCCTGTCACGCCAGAGGTCGCGGGTTCGAGTCCCGTCACTCCCGCCATTTCTTTCGAGTTGTCACGTCTCTTGAACATCGACCCCCGTGCTCTGCTTTGAGTTTCCCGGGCCACCTGCAGGGCGCGCGGGCGTGCAGAATTGCGCGAATCAAGCCAGTCAGGTCAATTGCAAGCGTCTGAGAGCCGCAGAAATATGCCCCTTTTTCATCGCCTTGATTGTGGTCAAGCCAGGCGTAAATTTTGCGCCGGACTATGAACTGACCACGCTCGGCTGAAAGGACCCGGTCCCTGTTCTTTTCATTGCATGTAAGGCGCGGCTGGCCTATGAAGCGTGCGTGATTTCAATGCCGGAGGGCCAACAGTCAGTAGGCCCTGAAAGCCGGTAACCAACAATGATCGGATTTGGTTCAGATGAACCCGGAACTTGAGCCGCTGCTCCTCGAATATTTGCCGATTTTGGTGTTTATTGGGGTAGCGGCTGTGCTGGCGATTGTGTTGTGGGGCGCTGCCTACTTGGTGGCAGAACAAAAGCCTGACCCCATCAAGCTCGCGGCCTATGAGTGCGGCTTTGAGGCCTTTGATGATGCGCGGGGTCGCTTTGATGTCCGGTTTTACCTTGTCGCAATTCTTTTCATCATATTCGATCTGGAAGTAGCATTTCTCTTTCCCTGGGCCGTCGCACTCGGAAGCATTGGCGTTTTTGGCTTCTGGTCCATGACCTCCTTTCTGATCATTCTCACTGTCGGGTTCCTTTACGAATGGAAGAAGGGCGCCCTCGAATGGGAATGAAGGGATTGAAGTAAGGGATCGTTCGAAATGACGGATGCAAGAAATACAGCTGGCGGCTTAGTCAGCACCTCCGGCGATGGCGCGGCAACCGCCGTCGGCCGGTTCCAGGACTTTTCCGATGATCTTGCCGACAAGGGATTCCTTGTAACCAACGCCGACAGCCTTATGAACTGGGCTCGCACCGGCAGTCTCTGGTGGATGACATTTGGACTGGCCTGTTGCGCTGTCGAAATGATGCAGACCAACATGCCGCGTTATGATCTCGAACGGTTCGGGGTCGCGCCACGCGCAAGCCCAAGGCAATCAGATGTCATGATTGTCGCCGGGACATTGACCAACAAGATGGCGCCGGCCCTGAGACGCGTTTACGACCAAATGGCCGAACCTCGTTATGTCATTTCAATGGGCAGCTGCGCCAACGGCGGCGGCTACTACCATTACTCCTATTCGGTGGTTCGCGGTTGTGATCGCGTTGTTCCGGTCGATATCTATGTGCCGGGCTGCCCACCAACGGCTGAGGCACTTCTTTACGGCATTCTTCAGCTTCAGAAAAAAATTCGCCGAACAACAACGATCGCGAGATAGCGGAAAAGTACATGGACGAAACACTGACAGAAATGGGGGAGTACCTGCTCGAGAATTATCCCGGCGACGTAACATCCTTCAGGGTTCAGTTCGAGGAGCTGACGCTCGTTTCTGACCGCAATCACATCATCCAGCTTCTGACTCATCTCAGGGACGACACAAATTGCCAGTTCAAGCAGCTCATCGACTTGTGCGGCGTTGACTATCCAGATCGCGCCGAGAGGTTCGATGTCGTCTACCATCTTCTCAGCCTCACTCAGAACCTGCGCGTCAGAGTTAGAATTCAGACGGATGAGGCGACAGCTGTGCCGACAGCGATCAATGTCTTCCGGGTCGCTAACTGGTTCGAGCGTGAGGCCTGGGACATGTACGGTATCATGTTTGACGGGCATCCGGATCTGCGCCGCCTGCTGACAGACTACGGCTTCACTGGCCATCCGCTGAAAAAGGATTTCCCTCTGACAGGTTACGTCGAAGTGCGCTGGGACGACGAACAAAAGCGCATTGTCCAGCAACCGGTGTCGTTGACCCAGGAATACAGAGACTTTCAGTTCATGAGCCCATGGGAAGGGGCTCAGCAGGTCCTTGATGCGGATGGTGGCAGCGCAGACGAAGAAGCCGGCAATGGCTGAAGTTGATATTCAGAATTACAACATCAACTTCGGGCCGCAGCATCCCGCGGCGCACGGTGTCTTGCGCCTCGTACTCGAACTGGACGGCGAGGTCGTCGAACGCGTAGACCCCCATATTGGGCTCCTTCATCGGGGCACTGAAAAACTGCTTGAGCACAAGACGTATCTTCAGGGGATTCCCTACTTTGATCGGCTGGACTATGTCGCTCCGATGAATCAGGAGCATGCCTTCTGTCTCGCTGCGGAACGTCTGCTTGAACTGGAATTGCCGTTGCGCGCAAGTTACATCCGTGTGCTGTTTTGCGAACTGGGCCGCCTCTTGAGCCACATCCTTAATGTCACTACTCAGGCGATGGATGTCGGCGCGCTAACACCGCCGCTTTGGGGGTTCGAGCAACGCGAGATCCTTATGGGCTTTTATGAGCGTGCGTCAGGCTCTCGCATGCATGCTGCATATTTCCGGGTCGGCGGCGTTCATCAGGACCTGCCTGAAGGCCTGTTAGAGGACATCTGGGATTTCTGTGACCCGTTCCTTGGCTTTGTTGATGACCTCGACACATTGCTGACCGACAACCGTATTTTCAAACAGCGCAATGTTGACATCGGAATCGTCGAGCTTGAGGACGCGTTCGCCTGGGGATTCTCGGGAGTTATGTTGCGTGGATCCGGCGCGCCCTGGGACTTGAGAAAATCCCAGCCCTATGAGCTCTATGATCAGCTCGACTTTGATATCCCTGTCGGCAAGAACGGCGACTGCTGGGATCGCTACCTGATCCGCATGGAAGAGATGCGTCAATCCGTCCGTATTATTCGCCAATGTATCGAGCGCATAACCGAAGGCCCGATCATCACCGATGACGGCAAAGTCGCGCCACCAACCCGAAGCGAAATGAAACAGTCCATGGAAGCGCTGATTCATCACTTCAAACTCTATACCGAAGGCTTCCACGTTCCGGCCGGCGAAGTCTATGCCGCTGTCGAAGCGCCCAAAGGTGAGTTTGGCGTATACCTTGTTTCAGACGGATCAAACAAGCCATACAGAGTCAAGATCAGAGCACCGGGCTTCGCTCATCTGCAGTCTATCGACTTTATGAGCAAGGGCCACATGATTGCTGACCTTGCAGCCATCATCGGCACACAGGATGTTGTCTTTGGCGAGGTAGACAGATGAGCCTTCACATCGCACCCAATGCCGAACAGCCGCGGAGCTTCGAGCTCAGCGCTGAAAATCTGGCGGTCGCCGACAGGATCATTGCAAAATACCCGGCCGGAAAGCAGCAAAGTGCTGTTATGCCGCTGCTTGACTTGGCCCAGCGTCAGCACGCCGGATGGCTTCCAGGTGCCGCCATTGAATATGTCGCTGAGATGCTGGATATGCCGGTAATGAGGGTCTTCGAAGTTGCTACGTTCTACACAATGTACAATTTGGCACCGGTTGGCGAAAACCTTGTGAAGGTCTGCAAGACAACACCTTGCTGGTTACGCGGGTCAGATAGCATTACGGATACCTGCAAGCGCAAACTGGGCATTGAAGTCGGCGAGACGACCGTCGACGGTAAATTCACATTGCTGGAAGTGGAATGCCTGGGCGCGTGCGTCAATGCGCCGATGATGCAGATTAACGACGATTATTACGAAGATCTTGATGGTGACAGCACCGAAGCCATTCTTGAGGCTCTGGCTGCCGGTGAAACGCCGCAGGCCGGCCCCCAATCTGGCAGGAAAGGGGCGGAGCCTCTTGGTGATTTAACCTCTCTGAAAGACCAAAGCGTAAGCGATCAGGGCGGGCGCAACTGATGCTCAAGGACAAGGATCGCATTTTCACCAATCTTTATGGGCTGTCGAGCTGGCACCTGGAAGGTGCGCGTTCGCGGGGCGACTGGGACGGCACGTCAGACGTCATGGCAAAAGGTCAGGACTGGATCATTGATGAGGTCAAGGCCAGTAACCTGCGCGGTCGTGGCGGGGCCGGCTTTGCTGTGGGCCTCAAGATGTCGTTCATGCCCAAAGAGTCCGACGGGCGACCAAGCTTCCTGGTCGTGAACGCCGATGAAGGCGAACCTGGAACCTGCAAGGATCGGGAGATTCTGCGTCACGATCCCCACAAACTTGTCGAGGGTTGTCTGATTGCCGGCTATGCCATGCGCGCCGAGGCCGCCTACATTTACATCCGAGGGGAATTCTTCCGCGAGGCGGAAAATCTGCAAACCGCAATTGATGAAGCCTATGAAGCAGGCTTTCTGGGTGGCAACGCAGCCGGCAGCGGCTATGCGTTTGACATCTACATCCACCGCGGTATGGGTGCCTATATTTGCGGGGAAGAAACAGGCCTTCTTGAAAGCCTCGAAGGCAAAAAAGGGCAACCCAGGATGAAACCGCCATTTCCGGCGAATGCAGGGGCCTGGGGTTGTCCAACCACTGTTAGCAATGTCGAAAGTATTGCCGTAATTCCGACGATATTGCGGCGTGGGGCGATCTGGTTTGATGGCCTCGGCAAGCCCAACAGCGCAGGGACAAAGATTTTTTCGATTTCCGGACACGTGAACAATCCCTGCACTGTCGAAGAAGAACTTGGCATTCCATTGAAAGAGCTCATCGAAGTGCATGCAGGTGGCGTCCGCGGAGGCTGGGATAATCTGCTGGCAGTTCTGCCCGGTGGGGCGTCCCCGCCGATGATTCCGAAATCCATCTGCGACACCGTCACTATGGATTTCGATGGGTTGGCCGCGGCGGGATCAAGCCTGGCGACGGGCGCCGTCGTTGTCATGGACAAGTCCACAGATCTTATTCGCGCGGTGCAAAGGCTGATGCATTTTTATCATCATGAAAGCTGCGGACAATGCACCCCGTGCCGGGAAGGCACCGGCTGGATGGCCCGCGTAATGGATCGCCTGGTTGAAGGTCGCGCCGAGATCGAAGAGATAGACATTCTTGATCAGGTCACGCGGCAGATTGAAGGTCACACAATCTGCGGATTTGGCGACGGTGCGGCCTGGCCAATACAAGGCCTGATACGACACTTCAGGCCGGTCATCGAAGCACGCATAGAAGCCTACAAAGAACGTGGGCCTCTTGTTGTCAGAGCTGCGGAGTAACCCATGCCGACACTTACCATAGACGGTAAAGAAGTCACGGTTGAGCCGGGCGCAACAGTGCTTCAGGCATGCGAGGCTGCCGGTGTGGAAGTGCCGCGCTTTTGCTACCATGAACGCCTCTCCATTGCCGGCAACTGCCGCATGTGTCTGGTGGAAGTGAAACCTGGACCACCGAAACCTGCCGCGTCCTGTGCGCTGCCGGCGGGTGACGGGATGGAAGTGCTTACAACTTCGCCCATGGCCATCAAGGCGCGTCAGGGCGTTATGGAATTCCTGCTGGCAAACCATCCGCTGGATTGTCCGATCTGTGATCAGGGCGGCGAATGTGATCTCCAGGACCAGGCAGTCGCCTATGGCAAGTCAGACAGCCGCTACATCGACAACAAAAGAGCGGTCCCAATGAAAGACATGGGTCCTCTCATCAGAACGGAAATGACGCGCTGCATCCACTGCACGCGCTGCGTCCGCTTCGCCGACGAAGTAGCCGGCGTGCCGGCGCTCGGCGCGATTGGTCGCGGAGAGTGGATGGAAATCACAACCTTCAAGAACCAGCCACTGGGATCTGAGCTTTCGGGGTGCATTGTTGATCTCTGTCCGGTCGGGGCACTCACGTCACGGCCTTACGCGTTTACGGCGCGGCCATGGGAACTGAAAAAAACTGAATCCATTGATGTCCACGACGCCGTCGGCTCAAACATAAGGGTCGATGCGCGCGGCAACGAGGTCATGCGCTTCCTGCCCGTCGTCAATGATGAAGTGAACGAAGAGTGGATTTCGGACAAGACGCGCTTCGCCTGGGACGGCCTTCGTCGTCAGCGGCTGGACACGCCCTACGTTCGCCGTGAAGGTAGTCTGCATGCCTCGACCTGGCCTGAGGCATTCGAGGCGATCAAAACGCGTCTCGCGGCAACATCGGGCGCCAAATGTGCAGCCATCGCCGGCGATCTGATGGATGTTGAAGCGATCGTCGCCCTGAAGGACTTGATGGGCAGGCTTGGCTCGGGCAACATGGATTGTCGGCAGGACGGCGCCAAACTTGATCCGTCTGTACGCGCTTCCTACCTGTTCAACTCAACGATTGAAGGCATCGAGGAAGCCGATGCACTGCTTATCGTCGGCGCCAATCCGAGAACAGAAGCTGCGGTGCTGAACGCACGTATTCGCAAGCGTTACGTTGTCGGCGGGTTCCCCATCGCATTGTTGGGTGAAGCTGCGGACCTGACCTACAAATATGACTATCTTGGCAACGATCCTCAGACCCTGAACGACTTGGCAGGCGGGGCACACCCGTTTGTCGAGGTGCTGAGGAATGCCGAGCATCCCATGATCATTCTCGGCCAGGCTGCGTTAGCGCGCGACGATGGTGCTCAGATCCTGAAGGCCTGCCGCGACCTCGCCGAGAGCACGGGCATGGTAAGTGCCGAGTGGAACGGTTTCAACGTTCTCCACACGGCGGCGGCCCGGGTTGGCGCTCTCGATGTCGGATTTGTTCCGCAAAACGAGGGCAAAGATGTTGCAGGCATTCTCTCAGCTTGTCAGTCGAACGAAATTGAAGTGCTTTATCTGCTTGGCGCGGACGAAATTGACATGGACGCCCTTGGCGATGCATTTGTCATCTACCAGGGAACGCATGGTGATGCTGGTGCGCATCGCGCAGACGTCGTTTTGCCAGGCGCGGCATATACTGAGAAGTCCGGCACTTTTGTAAACACAGAGGGGCGGGTGCAGGTCGGCCGAAGGGCTATATTCCCGCCGGGCGATGCCAAGGAAGACTGGACCATTCTGCGGGCGCTGTCAGAGACGCTTGGCCAGAAACTGCCATACGATTCCATCCGCGAACTGCGTGCGCGGATTGTCAAAGAGGTTCCACATCTGGATGCAATCGGCGAGGTTACGAAAGCGCCCTGGGGCGAGTTCGGAGACGGCGGCCCGATATCCGCTTCACCGATCGGTTGGGCGGTCGCTGACTTTTATCTGACCAATCCCATCACCCGCGCATCTCCCGTTATGGCGGATTGCAGCGCGACGTTTCAACATGAGCTGACAAAGGGTACCGGCACTGATGGCTAGTTCCTGGCAATGGTTTATGGACATGGGCGCGGCATGGGGCTTGCCGTTTCCTGTGGTCTACGGGTTCAAGATATTCTGGCAGGTCATTGTGCTTGTTCTGCCCTTGCTGGTGGCCGTCGCTTACGTAGTCTACGCTGACCGCAAAATCTGGGCGGCTATGCAGATGCGGCGCGGCCCGAATGTGGTCGGACCATGGGGTCTCCTCCAGTCATTCGCAGATTTCATCAAGATGATCGGCAAGGAAACCATCATCCCTTCGGGCGCCAACAAAGTGGTCTTCATTTTGGCGCCTATGGTAACCATGGTGCTGGCCATCATCGCATGGGCAGTGGTTCCTTTTGATGAGGGGATGGTCATCGCCAACATAAATGTTGGTGTCCTTTATCTCTTTGCCATTTCATCGCTCGGTGTCTACGGCATTCTGATGGCCGGCTGGGCCTCCAATTCACGCTATGCGTTTCTTGGTGCACTTCGTTCGGCTGCACAGATGGTTTCCTATGAAGTGTCTATTGGCTTTGTAATCGTTACCGTTCTTCTCTGCGTCGGCTCTCTGAATTTGACGGAAATTGTCCTGGCCCAGAAAACCGTCTGGTTTGTCATCCCCCTGTTCCCGATGTTTGTAATCTTTTTTATCTCGGCCCTGGCTGAGACCAACCGATCACCCTTTGATCTGCCCGAAGCAGATGCAGAGCTGGTCGCCGGGTTTCAGGTTGAATACTCATCGGTCGGCTGGCTCCTGTTCATGCTCGGTGAATACGTCAACATTTGCCTGATGTGCGCTTTGACCACCATACTGTTTTTGGGTGGATGGTTGCCGCCGATCGACATCGCGCCCCTGAACGCCATCCCGGGGATATTCTGGTTCATAGGCAAGATCCTGATGCTGTTCTTCGTCTTTGCCTGGGTTAAGGCTTCGGTCCCACGCTATCGCTACGATCAGCTGATGCGGCTTGGCTGGAAGGTTTTCCTGCCGACGTCGCTGTTCTTTGTTATTGCAACCGCTGGCGTACTGGTCGCTTTTGATCTGTTGCCGCAGGCATCGAATTAGGGGAGGGCAGGCAATGACGACAGTCGGGCGGGTAATCCGCACAATCGCTCTCTGGGACATCCTCAAAGGGCTGAGTTTGACGCTCAGGTACTTTTTCAGACCAAAGGCAACAATCAACTATCCGCATGAAAAAAACGCGCTGAGCCCCAGGTTCAGAGGTGAACACGCTCTTCGTCGTTATGCCTCCGGGGAGGAGCGCTGCATTGCTTGCAAGCTCTGCGAAGCAATCTGTCCGGCTCAGGCAATCACGATCGAGGCTGAACCAAGGGAAGATGGCAGCCGCCGCACGTTGCGATACGACATCGATATGACGAAATGCATCTATTGCGGCTTTTGTCAGGAAGCCTGCCCGGTGGATGCCATCGTCGAGGGACCAAATTTCGAATTCTCCACAGAGACCCGGGAAGAGCTGATGTACGACAAGGATCGCCTGATGGATAATGGCGACCGCTGGGAAGTGGAAATCGCTGCAAACCTGGAAAAGGATTCGCCCTACCGCTAGGCGGTAAAGGGGAACGGGATGATGACATGATCATTTTTGCTGCAGCGTTTTACCTTTTCGCGGGGCTGACCATTCTGTCAGCCATGATGGTTATTTCAGCCCGCAATCCAGTGCATTCCGTACTGTTCCTGATCCTTGCCTTTTTCAATGCAGCCGCACTCTTTGTGCTGGCGGGTGCGGAGTTCATTGCGCTCATTCTGGTGATCGTCTACGTCGGCGCCGTGGCCGTGCTCTTCATGTTCGTTGTCATGATGCTGAATATAAATTTTACGGAATTGCGGCGGGACTCTCTTCAGTATCTGCCTGTTGGCACGCTCGTCGGCCTGGTCCTGCTTGCTGAGCTTATCCTGCTGTTCGGTGGCTGGGTCCCATTACCCTCTGGCCTGTCGGCGACGACGGCGACACCCTCACCAGGCGACGTCAGTAACACTGAAGCGCTCGGCAGACTTCTCTATACAAAATATTTCTATCTCTTCCAGGGCGCAGGGCTGGTGCTTCTGGTCGCCATGATTGGCGCCATCGTTTTGACCCTGCGGCACCGGCCGGGCATCAGGCGGCAAAGCATCTCAGAGCAGGTTTCAAGGACACGGGAAGAGGCGATCGAAATCCGTGACATTCCGCCAAGGCAAGGCATCTGAATATGGAAATTGGTCTTTCACATTACCTCGCCGTCGGTGCGATCCTGTTTACAATGGGAATTTTTGGGATATTTCTGAACCGCAAGAACATCATCATCATATTGATGTCGATCGAGCTCATGCTGTTGGCCGTCAACGTCAATCTGGTCGCATTCTCCGTCTATCTGAATGACATGACAGGTCAGGTGTTTGCCATGTTTGTCCTGACCGTCGCGGCGGCCGAAGCCGCCATTGGACTGGCCATTCTGGTGGTCTATTTCCGTAACCGCGGCAGTATCGATGTCGACGATGTCAATCTGATGAAGGGTTAGTCAGAAGATATGTACGTCGCAATCGTATTTCTGCCGCTGGCCGCGGCCTTGATCGCGGGCTTCTTCGGACGCTGGATCGGTGATCGCGGCGCCCAGCTTGTGACTTGTGGTGCTGTCAGCGCATCAGCTGTAATGTCCGTCATCGCCTTTGTCAGTGTCGGACTGAATCATGAGACAGCTCAGATCGTGCTGTTCACCTGGATCGCGTCGGGCGACTTCGTCGTCACCTGGGGATTGCGGATTGATACTTTGACCGCCGTCATGCTTGTCGTGGTCAACGTTGTGTCCGCACTCGTCCACATTTATTCCATCGGCTACATGAGCAAGGACGCGCACAAGGCGCGATTCATGTCGTATCTGTCATTGTTTACCTTCGCCATGCTGATGCTGGTGACGGCGGACAATCTGGTGCAGATGTACTTCGGTTGGGAAGGAGTGGGGCTTGCCTCCTATCTCCTGATCGGATTCTGGAGCGACAGGCCCGCGGCCAATGCCGCTGCCATCAAAGCTTTTGTTGTGAACAGAGTCGGTGATTTCGGATTTGCGCTTGGCATTATGGCGCTCTTCATGGTGACCGGCAGTGTCAGCCTTGATGTGATTTTCGCGGCCTCTCCCGGGCTTGTCGGCGAGACATTTCACTTTCTGGCCTGGGACGTAGATATTCTGACAACGATCTGCATTCTTCTCTTCATCGGCGCCATGGGCAAGTCGGCTCAGCTGGGGTTACATACCTGGCTGCCTGATGC
>CBDUYM010000045.1:0-13119 GCA_965371465.1 uncultured Alphaproteobacteria bacterium | reverse complement strand
GCGGTGCCTTCGCGTTGCGCTTTCTTCCGGGCAAGCTTTCTTGCCCGCCGGATAGCTTCAGCCTTTTGCCGTGCCCGCTTTTCCGATGGCTTTTCATAATGCGAGCGAAGCCGCATTTCACGGAAAATTCCCTCGCGCTGCATCTTCTTCTTCAATGCGCGAAGTGCCTGATCAACATTGTTGTCGCGGACGATAATCTGCACGGTTGGCGGTCTCCTCAATTCTTCTCTGTCTGGCCGCGGGTTATAGCGGATATGACGGGTTGTGTGAAGCTTCAATCCCAGCACTCAGCCGCGAGTGCGCAGTTTGTCGCAGAATTCAGCGCTTCAGGCCTTTACGCCGGGCGATTTCCACGGCATTAGTTGAGGCATGGCAATACTCAAAATCGCAAGAATGGGACATCCCGTATTAAAGGAGCCGGCGGCTGAAATCGGCGACATCCGCGCGCCCGAAATTCACGTCCTGGTCCGCGACATGATTGAAACCCTTGCTGATGCCGGGGGCATTGGCCTCGCTGCACCGCAAGTTCATGAGAGCCTGCGGCTG
Organism: uncultured Alphaproteobacteria bacterium; assembly: GCA_965371465.1. Taxonomy (GTDB): domain Bacteria; phylum Pseudomonadota; class Alphaproteobacteria; order CBDUYM01; family CBDUYM01; genus CBDUYM01. The sequence continues at coordinate 12,573 of CBDUYM010000045.1, read as the reverse complement.
ATGGTTTTCTATGCCCCCCGCGAAGTCGATTTGCCGGATGACGCAAGCCCGGATGACGAAGACCCGGATGACGAAGATCCGGGTGATGTAGAGGAAGACCCAGATGTTGTAGAGGAAAACAGAGAGCGCGCGGCCGCCGAACGCCGCATTCTTGAGCGCGAAGGCATGTTCGATCATCCGCCCCTGGTGCTCCTCAATCCCGAAATCGAATTTCTCACCGAAGAGGTTTCGGAGAGCTGGGAAGCCTGCCTCTCGATCCCCGGCCTTCGTGGCAAAGTGCCGAGATGCACGCACATCAGATACCGGGGCACTGATCTTAAGGGCGAGACTGTGGAGGTTGAGGCGAAGGACTTTCACGCGCGCATATTCCAGCACGAATTTGACCACCTCGACGGCATCCTTTATCCCCAGCGCATGACGGATCTCGGCAGCCTGATGTTCGAGAGAGAAGGGTAGACAGCATGCCAGAAACTTTGCCAGAAAATATAACAGACAACATCTGGTACGACAGCCAGACCAAAATCCTGGCGGCGGCGCTGCCCCATGCCACCTTCGACGGCTGGAACGCTGGAACCCTTGACGTTGCCATAAAAGATGCCGGCATCGAGCAGTCCGAAGGCCTGCTTGCGTTCCCCGGTGGTGCCCGCGATCTCGTCAATTTCTTCGTCGCCGAAGCCGACCGGGCTATGCTCGAAGCCCTCGATCAGATCAACCTCGCCGAGATGCGCATTCGCGACAAAATCTCAACCGCCATCAGAACAAGGCTCGAGCAGCAGACCCAGAACCGTGAAGCTGTGCGCCAGGCGCTGCTGTTCCTGGGCGTTCCCCTCGAAGGCCTGGTAGCTGGCCGCGCGCATCTTTCGGACGCAGCGCGCAGCCTCTATCACACTGTTGATGCGATCTGGTACGCCATCGGTGACACGTCGACCGATTTCAATTTCTACACCAAACGCGCCACCCTCTCGGCGGTCTACGCTTCAACCCTGATTTACTGGCTCCAGGACGAAAGCGACGACCAGAGCGCCACCTGGGCATTTCTGGATCGCCGCATCGAAGGCGTCATGACGTTCGAGCGGACCAAAGGCCGGGTGAGGGAGGCGCTCAGCCGCCTGCCAACGCCCATAGATGCAATAAAGGCCGCAAGACGCTTGAATCCCTTGCGCCCGCGCCATGGTAACTAGAGCGCAATTGCCTGAAACTGGGAGATGAAAATGACTGCTTTTATGATCGTTGATATCGATGTCCATGATCCGGAAGGATTTGCGAGTTACCAGACGGATGTCCCCGCCCTGATCGCCAAACATGGCGGCGAATACCTTGTCCGCGGCGGCGAGCACGAGGTCATCGAAGGCGACTGGCAACCAAAAAGACTGGTGATCTTCCGCTTTCCCGACCGCCAGGCAATCCACAACTTTTTCGATGATCCGGACTATGCCGACCTGAAAGCACTACGTATCAGAACCGCCACCTCCAACGTCATCGCCGTCGACGGGATGGATTGAGAGAGGGAGTAGTTTTACTGTCCGGAATTCTTACTCGCGCCGCAACCCCTCTACCGCTTCCGGCCCTTCGCCCACCGGATACAGCCGCGTCACATGCCCCATCTTCCGGCCGGGGCGGGGCTCGTCCTTGCCATACAGGTGGACGTGATACGCCGCATCATCCACCACATGCGCATACCTTTCCACATCATCGCCGATCAAGTTCGTCATCACGGCGTCGGACTTCCGGCTCGCATCGCCGAGCGGCAGGCCGCAGATCGCGCGGATGTGTTGTTCGAACTGGCTGGTGGTGGCGCCTTCAATGCTCCAGTGGCCGGAGTTGTGGACGCGCGGCGCCAGTTCGTTGACCAGCAGGTGGCCATCGCGGCCGAGGAACAGCTCGACGGTGTAGACGCCGGTGTATTGAAGCGCGTTGCCGATGGTCTCGGCGATATTGAGCGCTTCACTTGCCTGCAGAGCTGTCAACCGCGCCGGGATTTGGCTCGTATCAAGAATGTGGTTCTTGTGGCGGTTTTCGGCGGCGTCGAAGGCGACGATGTTGCCGTCCGTGCCTCTGGCCGCAACGACCGAAAGCTCCATGGAAAAGTCGATGAAACCTTCAAGGATACAGGGCACCTGGCCAAGCTCATTCCAGGCCGTGAGGGCGGCCAGGCCATCAGGGGTCGCCCTAATAATCTGCTGGCCCTTGCCGTCATAGCCCATGCGGCGCGTCTTCAAAATGGCGGGCGTACCGATGGCGGCGGTTGCGGCGCTCAGATCGTCTGCGGTCTCGACGTTCGCAAAGGGTGCTGTGGGAATGTCGAGGTCACTCACGAAGGACTTTTCAAGCCAGCGGTCCTGAATAATTTCCAGGGGTCGGCTGCCGGGCCTCACACATATGTGGTCTTCGAGAAATCTTATGGCCGCCGGCGGGATGTTCTCAAACTCATAGGTCACCACATCTGATGCGTCTGCGAAGACCCTGAGCCTGTCAAAATCTAGATATTCACCATGAAACGTTTTTTGCGATACCTGTTCGGCCGGATCGCCCGCTTGCGGGCAGTAAATGAAGACTGTGTAACCCAGCGCCTGCGCCGCCTCGCTCAGCATCTGGCCAAGCTGGCCGCCGCCAAGAATACCGATGGTGGCAGGTGGCTCAATAATCTCTGGAACCTTGTGCGTCTCTGGCATCTGAAAGGGTGCTAGTCGTCTGTCGGCTCAAGCGCGATGGCATCGGTATTTGCTGCGCGCCATGCATCAAGGGCAGCTGCAACATTTGCGTCCGCCACCGAAAGAATGGATGCGGCCAGCAGCCCTGCGTTCTTGGCGCCCGACGTGCCAATGGCGAGGGTGCCGACGGGAATGCCGCCCGGCATCTGAACAATCGACAGCAAGCTGTCCTGGCCCTTCAGCGCCTGGCTTTCAATCGGCACGCCGAGCACTGGTAGCGATGTGAGGGAGGCCGTCATGCCGGGCAGATGGGCTGCGCCGCCGGCACCGGCAATGATTACTTTAAGCCCGCGTTCACGGGCGGTTTTCGCGTAGTCATACATGCGGTCCGGCGTTCGATGGGCCGAAACAATGCGGGATTCATAAGGGATCGACAGAGCATCCAGAATATCTGCCGCATGTTTCATGGTCGGCCAGTCGGACTGGCTGCCCATGATGATACCTATTAAAGGAGATGTTTCCGGCATGGTGTCTGCGCTCTCGAGTTGTTAGAGCAGGAAACGCGCGATTATAGGCACGACACAGGATTTGGCAAGAAGAGGCACGACTCCGGAAGGTCTCCGTCACCCCGGGGCTTGACCCGGGGTCCAACTTTGGCAAGGGCGCTTGTCCGGCGCCCTTACTTCGGGCGGGCAGGTTTCAGGTCTTCGCCCCAGCGTTTGATTGCTTCACTTTCAAGCCCGAGATGGTCAAGCGCGCGTGCCGCTGACTGGGTGACGACCTGATCAATAGTTTCGCTGCCGGCGTAAAATGATGGCACCGGCGGTGCGATAAAGGCGCCCATTTCGGCCAGCGCCGTCATCGAGCGCAAATGCCCGAGGTGAAGCGGAGTCTCCCGGACCATCAACACAAGAGGCCGTTTTTCCTTGAGGCAGACGTCAGCCGCCCGGCTCAGCAGATTGGGCGTCACGCCGGTTGCAATCTCGCTCATGGTGCGAACTGAACAGGGCGCAATGATCATGCCGCCGGTGGGAAACGATCCGCTGGCAATCGGCGCACCGATATCGTCGTTTGAGTGGAGAACATCGGCCATCGCCTTGACCTCGGCGATCTTCAGCCTGGTCTCATAGGCCATGACGCGTTCAGCCGAACGGCTGAGCACTAGATGGGTCTCCACATCCATCGGCTTCAGCAGTTCGAGCAGCCTGACGCCATAGAGGGTGCCAGAAGCCCCTGTAATACCGATAATTATTCGCCTGCTCGCCATGAACTCTTTCCTGCCAGATGTGCTGGCCCGAGTCGATTGAATTTAGGCCTAATCCGGGCCTTCAGGGGATGGCCGCTCTTTGGCAGAGATCAATGCAATGGCGGCTTAAACTGACAATACTTGTGTTTCATGGTTCAATTATGCCGTTCACATCTTATTGAAAGAGAGGGAAGGTATGGACAACGACGAAGTGCGATCGCTGAGTACGCTTGAGGCCAGGCATCACGAACTGGATGAACTCCTCAGGAAAGAGGAACTGGGACTTGCCCCGGATTACATCAGATTAACCAAGCTCAAACGTGAAAAACTTCGATTAAAAGACCAGATTGCGGAATTAGTGCACCACTGATTAGCCAGGCCAGAGGAGCAGTTCAGGCCTAAAGTGCCTCGGCACGCTCCCGCAACACAAACTTCTGCACCTTGCCTGTCGATGTCTTCGGCAGATCACCGAATATTACGTCTTTCGGCGCTTTAAAGTGCGCCAGCCTGTCCCGGCAAAAGGCGATGACCTCATCTTCGCTGACCGTCTTCGATTGATCCTTCAGGGTCACGAAAGCGCATGGCGTCTCGCCCCAATGTTCATGGGGCCTGGCGACCACAGCTGCCTCCAGAATTTCGGGATGCTGGAATAACACCCCTTCTACTTCAATCGAGGATATGTTTTCACCGCCAGAAATAATGATGTCTTTTGAGCGGTCGCGAATTTCGATGTAACCGTCTTCGTGCAACACTGCCACGTCACCCGAATGAAACCAGCCATTTGCGAAAGACGCTTCGGTGGTGCCCGGATTCTTCAGATATCCTTTCATGACGACATTACCGCGGAACATGATCTCGCCCTGGGTCTTTCCATCGGCCGGCACCGGTTCAAGGGTTTCGGGATCAAGGACGGCGAGCTCTTCGAGGGCAGGGGTGCGCACGCCCTGTCGTGCCTTGAGCTGTGCGCGTTCCTCTAGCGGCAGCTCGTCCCACTCGCTGTTCCATGCGCATTCGACGACAGGGCCATAGGTCTCGGTCAGCCCATAGACATGGGTAATGTGGAACCCCTCGCTTTCCAGGGCCTGAATGACAGATGCCGGGGGTGGTGCGGCGGCGGTTATGAACTCGACGATTTGATCTCGCGGCGTTTTCTCTTCATCCGTCGCATTGATCAGCATGTTCATGACGACCGGTGCGCCGCACATATGCGTGACCTTTTCACGCGCAATGGCCGCGAATGCGTCTTTTGGGCGCATGTTCCTGAGGCAGATATGGGTGCCGGCAACAACGCTGATAGACCAGGTAAAGCACCAGCCGTTACAATGGAACATGGGCAGCGTCCAGAGATAGACTGTGTTCCTGCTCATGCCCGCCGTAACCACATTATTCACGGCATTCAGATAGGCGCCGCGATGATGGAAGACGACGCCCTTGGGATCGCCCGTTGTGCCTGAAGTGTAATTCAGCGCAATCGCATTCCATTCATCCGCCGGCGGGCGCCAGGCGAAATCCTCATTTCCTTCCGCCAGAAAGGCTTCGTAGTCGAGCTCGCCGAGGAGCGCTCCGTCACCTTCGTATTCCGGATCGTCAATATCGATCACCAGGGGTTTGTCCTTCAAAGGCTTCAGGGCGTTGGCGATCGTGTCGCTGAATTCCCGGTCTGTAAGCAACACTTTCGCTTCGCCGTGTTCCAGAATGAACTGAATGGCAGCGGCATCCAGGCGATAGTTCAGGGGGCAGAGCACAGCGCCAATCATGGGGACGGCGTAATGCGCATCCAGCATGGCGGGCACATTGGGGGCCATGATGGCCACAGTGTCCCCTTCATTGATTCCCCTTGCTTTCAGTGCCGACGCAAGCCTGAGGCAGCGGCCATAGAACTCGTCGTAAGTGAATCGCAGCCTGCCATGCACAATCGCTGTTTTCTGGGGATAGACGCGGGCGGCCCGTTCAAGGAAGCCCAGCGGTGACAACGCCTGATAGTTGGCCTCGACCTTGTCCAGTCCTCGGTCATAGAAATGGGCCATGCTGTTCTCCCCACTGAATGATCATGGCGATCCTGATGCAATCGATTTTCGCCGGAGTGAAGCAAAGGCAGCAGCCAAATTCAATAGGCAAATTCAATAGCCAATTCACCTTGCAATTCTGCCCTCTGCCCTGAGAATAGAGCCAAAAGGCACCCGCAAAACGCAGTAAGGCTTGAAGATGGCATCCCGTTACGATGAGACCTACCAGCGCTGGCTTGACGATCCCGAAGCATTCTGGGCCGATGCCGCCAATGACATCACATGGTTCAAGCCCTGGGACAAGGTCTTCGATGACACGAACCCGCCGTTCTATCGCTGGTTCACAGGCGGCGAGACGAACGCGTCCTACAACTGCCTTGATGTGCATGTGAGTGCCGGCAGGGGCGATCAGGTCGCCCTCATCTACGACAGCCCGGTCACCAACAGTGTTGAGCGCTTCACCTACAATGATCTTCTCTACAAGGTCTCCCGCTTTGCCGGCGTCCTCAGGGGCCTTGGCGTGGAAAAGGGCGATCGAGTCCTCGTCTATATGCCGATGGTGCCTGAAGCGGCAGTGGCCATGCTCGCCATCGCCAGGCTTGGTGCGATCCACACGGTGGTTTTTGGCGGTTTTGCGGCCCCGGAACTGGCCACCCGCATCGATAACGCGGAACCAAAAGTCATTGTCGCGGCCTCCTGCGGCATAGAGCCCGGACGTGTCGTCGAGTACAAACCGCTGATCGACGAAGCGATCCGGCTATCCAGTCATCAGCCCGATCATGTTGTCATTCGCCAACGGGAAATGGCGCCGGGTGAAATGGATCAGCCGGAGGATCTGGACTGGGACGCATTGATGGCTGACGCCGAACCGGTAGACGCTGTACCTGTGCTGGCAACGGATCCCCTCTATATTCTCTATACCTCTGGCACCACAGGCATTCCAAAAGGCGTGGTTCACTCCCATGGCGGCTACAGCGTCGCGCTGAAATGGAGCATGAAGAACGTTTATGGCGTTGAGCCTGGCGAAGTGTTCTGGGCCGCTTCCGACGTCGGCTGGGTCGTTGGCCATTCCTACATCGTCTACGCACCGCTTCTCCATGGCGCGACGACGGTTCTGTTTGAAGGAAAGCCTGTCGGCACGCCCGATCCCGGCGCTTTCTGGCGGGTAATCTCAGAACATAATGTCTCGGTCCTGTTCACGGCGCCGACAGCATTTCGGGCGATAAAGCGAGACGACCCTGAGGCGACGTTCCTCGCCAAATATGACATGAGCGGGTTTCGCACTCTCTTTCTGGCCGGTGAACGAGCGGATCCGGCGACCATTCAATGGGCGGAAGAGCATCTGGCTGTGCCGGTGATTGATCACTGGTGGCAGACCGAAACCGGCTGGCCGATTGCCGCAAATTGTATGGGGCTCGGCCAATTGCCGGTGAAGTACGGCTCCCCGACCAAAGCAGTTCCCGGCTACGACGTTCGCATTCTGGGCGAAGACGGTCAGGAAGTCCCGCGCGGCGACATCGGGGCGATCTCAATCAAGCTGCCCATGCCCCCTGGCAATCTGCAGACCCTGTGGCAAAACGACGAGGGCTTTATCTCATCCTATATGGAAGCCTATCCCGGTTACTATCAGACCGGTGACGCAGGCTATTGTGATGAAGAAGGTTACCTCTACATCATGAGCCGCACCGATGACATCATCAACGTGGCCGGACATCGCCTTTCGACCGGCGGCATGGAAGAGGTGCTGGCCAACCACCCAGATGTGGCGGAATGTGCCGTGATTGGTGTGGCGGATGAACTGAAAGGCCAGGTGCCCATGGGATTTGTCGTTCCCAAGGCCGGTGTCACTTCAACTGAAGAGGAAATCGTCCGGGATGTCATTCAGATGGTCAGGGATGAAATCGGGCCTGTTGCATCCTTCAAGACAGCTCTGGTCGTCAGCCGCCTTCCGAAAACGCGGTCCGGCAAGATCTTGCGCGGCACTATGAGGAGTATCGCTGATGGCAAGGAGTTCCGCATGCCAGCCACCATTGATGATCCCGTTGTACTGGATGAAATAGAACTGGCGCTTGAACGGCTCAAATAGGCTTGCAGATTACTAACTGGCTGCTGGCTCCGGATCGTCTGCTGGCGCCGTTGATGTCTCAATTTGAGCTTCTTCAACAGCAGCACCAATGGTGCCGGGCGAAGTGGTGGGGGCTTCGCTGACTGCGGCGCCGGCAAGCGGTTCCTTCAGCGTCTTCTCGGCTTTCTTGGCACGTTCCTTTTCTTCCCGCTCAAGCTTGCGATGCTCGCGTTCCGCGGCTTTCTGGACCACGGCATCAAGTTCGACCTGCGTGCTCAGTCCAAGGGCAACCGGATCGCGCGGCGTGATGCTGGACGAATTCCAGTGCGTGCGGTCCCGAACAGCATTGATGGTTGGCTTGGTCGTGCCGACAAGTTTCATCACTTGGGCATCGCTCAACTCAGGATGATTGCGCAAAAGCCATGCAATGGCGTCCGGCTTGTCCTGACGTTTTGAAATCGGTGTGTAGCGTGGACCACGGCGACGTTTCGGCATTTCTGATTCCGCCGGCTCGATAATTGCGAGCCGCGCTGTCGCGTCAGCCATGCAGCGATCAATTTCTTCTTGGGTCACCTGGCCGTTTGCAACTGGATCAAGGCCGACGATGCCCTGAGCGACTTCACCGTCAGCAATGCTCTGAATCTCAAGCGCATGCATGCCACAAAAGTCTGCAATCTGGTCGAAGGCAAGGGCTGTGTTCTCCACAAGCCAGACTGCTGTCGCTTTTGGCATCAATGGTAAAGCCATGGTCTCTCCTTACGCCACCTCAGCGGCACCGAAATATGAACGGGAATAAAAGCAACAGCGCCGCCAGTCCGATTGGGCGCATGGTATACGGTGGATCGGGCGGTTCGTCAAAGACGCTGGATCATAGCATCAAGTGGTCAGAATAATCTTGCCGATATGCACTGAAGTGGCCATCCGTGCCTGTGCTTCGCCCGCTTTCGCCAGAGGATAAGTGCTGTCAATCACAGGCCTGATCTCGCCTTTGTTCATCAGCGGCCAGACTTTTTCCAAGAGCGCGTCCGAGATCACTTTTTTGTCAGCAACCGGCCGTGTTCGTAACGTCGATCCGGTGATTGTCAGACGTTTCATCATAACGATGCCGAAATTGATTTCCGCTTTGGCGCCTTCAAGAAAGGCGACATTGACCACGCGTCCCTCCATGGCCAGCGCCTGCAGGTTCTTTTCAATATAGCCGCCGCCGACCATGTCGAGGATGACATCAACCCCCCGGCCATCGGTTTCAGCCTGAATGACCTCCAGAAAGTCCTCTTCCTTGTAATTGATCGCTCGCTTGGCCCCCAATTTGACGCAAGCCTCGCACTTTTCTGCCGTGCCAGCCGTGGCGTAGACGGGCGAGCCGAATGCATGCGCCAACATGATCGCTGTGGTGCCGATGCCTGATGACCCACCGTGGACCAGCAGGCTCTCGCCGGGTCGAAGCCGTGCGCGATCAAAGACATTGGTCCAGACCGTGAAAAAAGTCTCCGGCAGTGCCGCGCCTTCGACCATCGTAAAGTCTTTGGGCAACGGCAGCGCCTGTGGTGCAGGAACGCTTGCGTATTCGGCATAGCCACCCCCGGCTGTCAGGGCACAGACTTCGTCGCCAAGTGAGAAACCGCTCACACCTTTCCCCATGCCAACGACTGTGCCGGCAAACTCAAGACCGGGAATGTCAGATGCGCCCGGTGGCGGCGGATAAGCGCCCATCCGCTGCGCAAGATCGGCGCGGTTGAGCCCGGCTGCGGCCACCTTGACCAAAATCTCGCCGTCGCCCGGGACCGGCACGGGCCGGGTAGCAGGTATCAGGACGTCAGGCCCGCCAGGCTTGCTGATTTCAATGGCCGTCATGGTATCAGGCAGACTGTCACTCATCTTCGCGTGCTCTCTCTCACTGTGTTTATAAATCTCCTGCAATTTTTCTAGCCGTTTCAGGCGGCGAACTCAAGCAAAGGGCTGCACTCCCAATTGAGAGGCAGCCCTGTTCAATGGTTGAAACCTTGCTTAAGCGGCCTGGCCGATCGCCTTTTGTCCGCCAACGATTTCAATCTTGCGGGGTTTCAGAGCATCTGGAACTTCACGCCTGAGATCGAGCACCAAGAGCCCGTTCTCGGTCGAAGCTGCGGCTACCTCAATATGCTCGGCAAGCTCGAAGCGTCTTGAGAAGGCGCGCCCGGCAATTCCGCGATGAAGGTATTCGACTTTCTCGTCAGTTTCCTTCGCTTTGCCTGAAATGTAGAGGACACCATCATTCACTGTCACATCAAGATCGTCCTGAGAGAAGCCTGCCACCGCCATGGTCAGGCGGTAGGAATTTTCGTCCACTTTCTCGATGTTATAAGGTGGATAGGAAGAGGCACTCTGTGTCGAGCGCTGCGCCGTATCAAACAGACGGTCGAAGTGATCGAAGCCGATGGATGAACGCAACATGGGGGAAAAGTCAAATGCACGCATGGCATATTCTCCTGACTGAGCAATATGGTTGAACCGGAAAGTCCTCAAGACCCCAGACAAGACTGGCGGTCCGGCATCCGGTACCGAACCTCATACTGAGCGCCCGGTGTACCCTCTAGATGGGGGCTGATTGCCGCAAAACAAGACCAAAAAAAAGGGCCCGATAGACGGACCCTCTCGCTTGCTCAATTTGCAGTAAATCTAAATGCCAAAATCGCCATAGCGCTTCTTGAATTTCGATACCTGACCGGCATCAAGGACCTGGCGTTCGCCGCCGGTCCAGGCGGGATGGGTCTTTGGATCCACATCAAGCTTCAGGGTCTGACCCTCTTCACCCCAGGTTGAGCGGGTTTCAAACACCGTGCCATCGGTCATTTCGACCTTTATGGTGTGGTACTCTGGATGGATGCCTTCTTTCATCGAACTCGCTCCTGGTGAATTTGAGGGCGACTTATAACCAACCTCGCGGCCTTCTGCAAGCGCCCTTGCCGAACGGCCTCCGCTGCCAGCCTTACAACTTTGGTAAAGGATGCTATAGCTTTCGGCATATCGGCGGAGACTTGGTTCAGGTTATGAGATGAGCGATTTTAGCGAAGCCATAGACGAACGAGAGGCCAAGGGTGAGCTCAAGCACCTGCGCTCAGTCCTGAGCTTCGTCCTGCCCTACAAGAAAGCTATTTTTGGCGCAGCCGTTTCACTTGTGTTTGCGGCCGGCACTGTCCTTGCTATCGGCTTCGCGATGCGTGGGCTTGTGGATCAGGGTTTCTCCAACCGCGACGCTGAAAACATCAACTACTTCTTCGGCGTCATCATTGTCGTCGTGGCCATGATGGCGGTCTCGACTTTCGGACGCTTCTATCTGGTTTCCTGGCTTGGTGAGCGTGTCGTCGCTGATATCCGGAAGAAAGTCTACGACCATATCATTGAATTGAGCCCCGCCTTCTTCGAAGTGACGAGACCCGGTGAAATTCTTTCCAGGCTCACGGTCGACACGACATTGATCCAGACAGTGGTTGGCTCCACCGCCTCGGTTGCGGCCCGGAACGTTCTGCTGTTCATCGGTGGCCTGGGCGCGATGATCTACGCGAACCCGACGCTGTCTGCCTATGTGCTTCTTCTCATACCGGCAGTTGGTGTGCCGCTCATCACGCTTGGCCGGCGCGTTCGGGTCCTGTCGCGCGAAAGCCAGGACAAGATTGCTGAACTGAGTGCGCAGGCTGACGAAAGCATTTCAGCGGTCAGAACTGTCCAGGCCTTCAACCGCGAAAAAGAAGAACGCCGGACCTTCGGTGGGGCAAGCGAAAGCGCTTTCAATGTCGCGATCTCGCGGGTTACAGCCAGAGCCTGGCTTACGGCCATTGTCATGTTTTTTGTCTTCGGCGCAGTCGTCGGCATCTTATGGGCCGGGGCGATCGACGTGCTGTCCGGTGCGATGACGCCAGGCGATATGGGGCTTTTTATCTTTTCTGCCATTATGGTTGCCGGCGCATTTGGCTCCCTGAGCGAGGTCTTCGGTGATCTGCAGCGTGCCGCCGGCGCATCTGAACGCATCATTGAGTTATTGGCAGAACGCCCCGACATCCGCGTGCCGGATAATCCCGTGCCCCTGCCATCCATAGCGAAGGGTGAAATCTCGTTTCGCGATCTCACGTTTCACTATCCGTCCCGGCCCGATCGCGCCGCTCTCAGAGGCATCAATCTCGAAGTGGCAGAGGGCGAAACCGTGGCCCTGGTCGGCCCTTCAGGCGCCGGCAAGAGCACCATTTTCCAGCTTCTGCTTCGTTTCTATGAGCCGAATTCGGGAACCATTACGCTGGATGGGGTGGACATCACCAAGGCCGACCCGAAGGAGGTCAGGGCGCGGATGGGCCTGGTGCCACAAGACACTGTGATTTTTGCGACCTCTGCTCTTGAAAACATCCGTTTTGGCCGCCCGGATGCGAGCGATGAAGAAGTCTGGAATGCCGCCCAGGCAGCTCAGGCAGCCGATTTCATCAGAGAATTTCCGAACGGTCTCGACACTTTCATGGGCGAGAAGGGCGTCCGTCTGTCCGGCGGCCAACGCCAGCGCATTGCGATTGCCCGGGCCATTTTGTGTAATCCGCCGGTCCTCCTGCTGGATGAAGCCACCAGCGCATTGGATGCCGA
>CBDUYM010000044.1:0-16181 GCA_965371465.1 uncultured Alphaproteobacteria bacterium | reverse complement strand
GTGCTTTGCGGCGAGGGTGCCGCAGCGCTCCGTCCAAAGTGTCCGCTTATGGCTATAAGCAGACTTGAAAATCCCTAAATTCAGGCGAATTTCTAGTCCGCTCCTGACCCATAGCGGACATTCTCGGTATGCGGTTCTTACGGCGATACGATCATCTACAGCGGTGTGACTCAGCGCCTGAAGAGATCAGGGCGAAATCGTCGGATGCGTGACTAAAGCAGGACATATGCCGATGAAGCGACCTGCTCGTAGACCGCCCAGGCAAAGAACGCAACAAACCCTGTAAACGAGAACATGCCAGCGACAGGAAATTTCATAGCGTGGGCCCTTTCATGGCATGCCGGTCGATCACATCTGCCAACACCGACTTTGTGACTGCACCGACGACCGTTTCCACAGGTTCGCCGTCTTTGAATAGAATTAACGTCGGAATCCCGCGGATACCGAACTGCGAGGCGAGCTCTGCATTTTCATCTACGTCCACTTTTCTGACGTCGATCTGGCCTTCGTATTTGTTGGCGAGTTCTTCGACAATGGGCGCAATAGCCTTACAGGGACTGCACCAATCTGCGTAAAAGTCCACCAGCACTGGTCGCCCCGATGAGACCACCTCATGTTCAAAGTCGTCTCGATCTATTGGCTGCACCTTGTTCGTCATGGCTATCTCCTTTGGTTTGGTTTATGTTATTTAAGACGACCAAACTGGATTTACTATGCCTGATACTTCTGATTTTGTAGCAGTTCCGCCGGATATAGATCTGATTCAAGGAGACGGATTGAGCGTTCTGTTACGTCGCCTGAAGCTGACAGCACGCGTTTTTCTGCATGCTGACTTTTGCGGCAACTGGGCTGTTGACACTTCTGGTGAGCGGCGGGCGCCATTTCATCTGGTCACCCGCGGAGCAGCGTGGCTACATGAACTCGGTGCGCCCGCGCGGCTGTTGACGGCCGGAGACCTCTTAGTATTTCCCGCCGATTCAGCGCACACACTGTCAAACTCGGAAGCGCCGCCGCTGGACGACATTGTCAACCTCCCGATCAAGGATCCGGACGAACTTACAGAGCCGGTGACAGGACTCATGTGCGGCTATTTCTCATTCGATCAACGCGCAGCCGCACCTTTGCTTGACGGCTTGCCGAATTCCATCGTGTTGCATCTGAACGATGCGGCGCGGCATCACAACACCGGAAGCCTGGTGCAACTCTGGATGAGCGAAGCAGCAGCACAAGAACCGGGCTGTGATGCTGCGATTGATCAACTGGCTTATGTGGTCTTCATCCATCTCATCCGAGATCAGCTTGCGCGGGGCACGATTAAAGGGCCGTTGGAAGCCCTGTCCGACCTGCGCCTGGGGCCGGTGCTGAATCAGATCCATGCTGATCCAGCCGCAATCAGCTCTGTTGACGCCATGGCAGACATGGCAGGAATGAGTCGTTCAGCCTTTGCCGATCGATTCAAGAGGTTCGTGGGTCTCACGCCGGGCCGTTATCTGACACATTGGCGCATGCAGCTCGCCATAGACTTGTTGACCAATGGAGAGCTGCCGATAGCGACGATCACAGAGCGCTGTGGCTATGAATCGGAAGTCGCCTTTCGCAGGGCGTTTCGCGCCACTGTCGGCGAGCCGCCAGGCCAAATGCGACGCAAGGCCCGAAACATCGCAAGTGCGCTCTAAAGACGACATCAAGCCGCCAGCGATTTCTTGCCCTGATGACTCCGACGCGATTTCAGGCACTCGTGCGGCCCAACTCGCTCAGCAGCCACTCCTTAAACGCCGCCACCTTCGGACGGTCTCCGTGGCCCTCTGGATAGACCAGATAGAAATCCAGCCCCAGGGGCAGTGACAAGGCGAACGGCGCAACAAGTCGCCCGGCTTCAAGATCGGCGGCCGCCAGATTACACCATCCCAAAGCGACACCCGCGCCATCAATGGCGGCTTGCAGTGCATGGTCGGGATGGCTGAATCGGGGACCGCGTGATGAATCAATTCCTGTCACTTGCGCCGCCTTGAGCCAGGTGGCCCAGGTCGGCGCGTGTGCATCAAAACCAAGCGACTCATCATGAAGCAGAGTGTGGTTGCGGAGATCATTGGGGTTACAAGTATCAGAATTGAGCAAGCGGGGGCTGCACATGGGCGTCATAGTTTCTTCAAACAGCTTCATTGCTTCCAGACCCGGATAGTCGCCCGAGCCCAATCGTATAGCTGCGTCAAAGGCATCACGCTGGAAGTCGATCAACGACAGCCCTGCCGAGATGCGCAAATCGATTTCCGAATGGGCATCGCCGAACAGTCCTAGCCGTGGCACTAGCCACTTGGAGGCGAACGCCGGGGCGACGCTGATCGTCAATGGTCCACGTTCATCAATCTCGCGGACGCGCTCCATGGCGCGATCGATACGTGCGAAACAGTCCCGCAGGTCCGGCAGAAGTTGCTGTCCGGCATCGGTCAACAACAGTCCACGGGGCAGTCGGAGAAAGAGCCGAAGGCCCAGGATGTCCTCAAGTCCTTTGACTTGATGGCTGACCGCCGCCGGAGTCACATGCAACTCCTCCGACGATCTTACAAAACTGAGATGCCGTCCGGCTGCTTCAAAGGCGCGCAGAGCATTCAGGGGGTGCAGTTGTTTTACCATAAGAAGACCAAATTTTTCTAAGCCATAACATGAAGATTTCTCGTTTGTCAATCGCCGTGTGTCGCGATAAACATGCCCCAGTCAACGATCAGCCATGGAGACGAACAATGACTAGCCTGAATTATATTAACCCCTCCAAGGACCCGTCTCGGGCAGAAGCCCGCAAGACTGCGAGACGACCCGGGAGTGCACGCCCCTATCGCTACAGGCACGTCACTATGGGCATATTGCTTGACGACTTTCGATTTGGTGCCTCGGCATTGGAGTCAGGTGACCTGTTTCCGGATTTCGATATCGCGACCACCGACGGCGATCGCATCAGGCGCAGTGACTTTATTGATCGAAAGCCGCTACTGCTGATCTTTGGCTCGATCACCTGCCCCATGACGGCAAGCTCCATCCCCCAGATCAGGCAGCTCCACCAGGAGTACGGCAATCGGATCGAGTTTGTGATGCTCAACGTGCGCGAAGCCCATCCTGGGGAATCAATTGAACAGCCAGAGACATTCGATCAAAAGCGCTGTCATGCAGAACAGCTGAAGGCTCTGCATGACATTGCATGGACTGTGGGAATCGACGATATCGATGGGACGCTGCATCAGGACCTCGACACCAAGCCAAACGCGGCGTTCCTGATGGATACGGGGGGCCGAATCGCCTTCAGGTCTCTCTGGGCGGGCGACAATCGGGCCCTTGGCAATGCCCTGAAGAGAGTCGCAACGGGCCAGCGTCCCGCTAAACCGCAGAGCACAGCGATGATGGCTCCGATGGCGCGCGGTATGGGGTACTTCCACGACGTTCTACAGCAAGCCGGACCTCGTGCCGGACGCGAGATGTTACTTGCTGCAGCGCCGCTCGCCGTAGTGGGTCGCGTCGCAGCGTTGTTCAAGCAGCTGGCGCCACATAAACGTGGACCGGCAGCAATTTTGGGCATCATTTCAATTACGGCCGCCTTTGTGGGTGCGTCGTTCGCAGCGCTTGGCTGACACGCTCTCCCAGGCAACCATATAAACCGGAGGATATCGAGATGAAAGCGGCAGTGTTTAACGAATTCGGCGACGCCGATGTACTGAGAATTGAAGACGTCCCAACCCCGAAAGCCAGGCCTGGCCATGTCCTCATTAAGGTTCTGGCCGCGGGCGTTAACCGGCTTGACGACTACATCCGTGCCGGCACGGTCGTTCCCGAGCTTGCCTTTCCTCACATACTTGGTGCTGATGCCGCCGGAGAAGTGTTCGAGCTTGGCCTCGGAGTCACCGGCTTTGAAGTGGGAGAGAGAGTGATCGTCGCACCGGGTTACGCCACCGACGACAGCGATAAGGATATACGGCCGACGGTAGTCGCACCAAGCTTTGCCCTGCCTGGATTACACATTAGTGGAACCTATGCGCAGTACATAGAAGTTCCCGCCCGCGCTGTGGTCAAGGATGAGACGGGTCTCAGCCCCGAAGAAGCAGCGACTTTGCCTGTGGTTCTGGCGACTTCAGTCCATGCCTTAGAGGGTGTCGGAGGGGTCAGGCCAGGCGATAAAGTGCTCATTCACGCGGGCGCCTCTGGTTCCGGTTCCATGCTGATCCAGGTCGCGCGCGCCCTTGGCGCTGAGGTTGCCACTACAATCCGCAACAGTGCCAAAGAGGATTTTGCAAAACAGGCGGGTGCTAACCTTGTCATTAATGTCCGCGAAGAAGACCTCGTTCAGCGAGTACAGGAGTGGACCGGCGGCACTGGCGTTGATGTGGTCATAGATAACCTGAGTGGCAGCACCCTTGCCAAAAGCATCGAAGCTGTAAAAGCAGAAGGCATCGTCGTCGCCTTTGGCTTTGCCGGAGGTCCAGAGGTCAGCTTTGACATACGAAGTCTGTTCTTCGCCCAAAAGCAGATCAAGGGTTCCATGGCGAGCGACATTGAGGATCTGGAATGGGGTCTCGCGGAAGTGAGGGCCGGTCACATCAGGCCGCTTCTCGACCGCGCGCTGCCGTTGGAAGAAGTTGGCGAGGCACACCGTCTCATTGCCAACAGCGAAATCAAGGGCAATATTGTGCTGCTGCCCTGGGCTACATAACAAGTGAGACTTAGGCAGTTCCACTGTTCTTAAGAGGATCAAGATCATGATCGACTTCTATTTCTGGACCACGCCGAACGGTTACAAACCGCTTCTTTTTCTGGAAGAGACTGGCGTGCCTTACAGCATCAAGCCGATAAACATTTCCAAGGGTGAGCAATTTGAGCCCGCTTTTTTGGAGCTATCACCCAACAACCGTATCCCGGCAATTGTCGACCACGAGCCAACTGACGGCACCGGACCTCTCAAGATTTTTGAATCCGGTGCCATTCTTCAATATCTGGCAGAGAAGACCGGAAAGTTTTTGCCCAAAGACATCGCCGCGCGGACGGAAGTAATGCAGTGGCTATTCTGGCAGATGGGCGGTGTCGGGCCGATGTTTGGCCAGAACCTTCATTTTTCTACCTACGCAGCGGATAAAATACCTTACGCAATCGAACGCTATGAAAACGAAGTTGACCGGCTTTACGGCGTATTGGAACTAGCGCTGGCAGATCGGCCGTTTGTCGCGAACGACTATTCAATAGCGGACATGGCGATTTACCCATGGGTGCTACGGCTCGAACGAGAAAAACAACGTATTGATGATCTTCCCGGCGTGAAACGCTGGTTCGACGACATCAGCGCTCGTCCGGCAACGAAGCGCGCCTATGAAAAGGGTGCGGTCATCAACACACAGCCAACAGTGAGCGAGGAATCAAAAAAGTTTCTCCTTGGTCAGGGCCCGCGGAGGATCACATGAGCCAGTCGGTTGCCCTGATTACGGGCGTTGGCGATGGCACCGGAGCCGCGCTCGCCCGACGTTTCGCCCGGGGTGGTTACCGCGTTGCCATGCTGGCGCGAAACCGTGAGCGTCTCAAGGCGCTTGAAGCCGAAATCGCCTCCGCCAGAGGGTATGCCTGCGACATCGGTGATCTGGACGCTTTGTTGACAACGCTGGAAACCATCCGCCAGGAATTGGGGGTCCCGTCGGTGCTTGTACACAACGCTGTCTCGGCCACGTTCAAGACCTTCCTCGAAGCCGACCCCGAGGATCTGGAACGCAACTTCCGTGTGAACACAACCTCCCTGCTTTATCTCGCTCGCGAACTGGCGCCAGAGATGATCGAAAGAGGGGCCGGCGCCATACTGGTGACAGGAAATACCGCTGCGTTGCGCGGCATCCCGAACACAGCTGTGTTTGCGCCGACCAAGGCGGCTCAGCGGATCCTGGCGCAGTCGCTGGCGCGGGATCTGGGGCCGAAGGGCGTGCATGTCGCGTATATCACGATCGATGCAGCGATCGATACACCATGGACCAGGGTTCCGTTCCACCCCGATAAACCGGAAGATTTCTTCAGCAAGCCCGACGCCATCGCCGACGAGGTTTTCCACTTGACCCAACAGGATCGCTCGACCTGGGCGTTCGACCTCGTCATCAGGCCGTTCGGCGAAAAATGGTGAGCCTGAACGAAGGTGTCTTAAGCTTTCCAACGACCTGTCTGATCCACAACTCACAGTCAGGTGAGTAGCCTGAAATCGATGTCTGTTGTTGGCTAGAAGCGGACGTCAGAATCGTGAAAATTGAGGTCCGGTTATGACCCATAGCGGACATACGGGTACTCTCTTGCGTGAGACGGTATTTAATCCGTAAAGCCGAGTTTTGAGCGCGCATCTTGAAACCGGGGATGGTCCCAAACAAGCTCCCACCCTCGCCCGTTGTTCAGCTGGGCCAGCGCGCCGACGGCATCGTCCCCTTGATCGATCGACCGGTGCACATGGTCAAGCGCCGCTTCATAGTCCCCAAGAGCGTAGAACATTTGCGCCCAGGTCATGGCGCTGACATGGCGTTCCCGGGAGAGCCTCTCGAGCACCGAGTGAAGACGTTCAACCTCCTCGGGCATCTCCATCTGACGATAGGTCATGGCCATATAGCTGACGAAATGTGTCGGCCTGTACTCATCTCCCATCAGCCGCTCGGTAAGCCTGAACTCCTCAATAGCGCCATCAAAGTCTCCATGCTCAAAGAGCAAAATGCCGTACCAGCAGTGTGCCGCCACATAGGCCGGAGCCAATTCGATGGCATCCTCAAGAGCAACGATTGATTCATCGAACTGTCGGGCCGCCCAGAGTCGGACTGCTAAATTCAAATGAAACTCGGGAATGTTGGGAGCGAGTTCAATCATGCGTCTTGATGCAGATGCGGACTGTTCAAAATCCCCTTGCGCGGCAGCCAAAATGGCAATTTCCCAGAGTACGGCAGGCGAGTTTGGCGCAATTTGGCGGGCACGATCCAGTTCGACTGCGAACCTTGCCCAGTCCAGCTCGAATTCATACACGTATGCCAACGCAATATGTGCCAACTCCAGCTCTGGATCGATGGAGAGTGCGCGCCCTGCATACCAGCGGACCTGATCGGCAAAGAAGTCGCCATTCTCGGGGCCCTCTCCCTCCGCGTACCAGTCACTGTGAAGTGCCTGTGAATAGGCAAGTGCCAGCTGTTCGTATGCTTGTGCAAAATCTGAATCCAGCTCGATCGCATCCTCAAGATAACGCCGACGCTCGGCAACAGCGCGTGCATCCGGGCCTATGTGCCTGAGCGATCTCAAGTAGAGCGCATACGCCGCCATGTTCTCGGTCGGTATTTCCTGGATGTCATCGGCCTCGCCTTCCGTGAGTTCGGCTTGAAGGCTCTGAGCGATGCGTTCCGCAATGTCCGTCTGTATAGCGAAGATATCCTGGAGATCACGGTCATACACTTCGGCCCACAGATGCGCGTCGTCGGCCGTACTGATGAGCTGTACAGTGATCCGCACCCGATCATCCGCATAGCGAACGCTGCCCTCCATGATGGTGCCGACGCCAAGTTCTGCCCCGATTTCACCCACCGTCTTGTCGGTATCTGCATATTGCATCACCGATGTCCTTGAGATGACCCGCATATCAGCTATCCGGGAAAGCTGGCTCAGGATCTCCTCATGGATGCCTGCAGCAAAGTAAGAGTCTTCAGGATCCGGACTTAGATTGTTTAGCGGCAGGACGGCTATCGACCTTGCCACGTCAATGTTTGCAAACGGCGGTGTCTGTACTGTCGCCAGTTCCGTGCTCAAGAAAAGATATCCGGCGGAGGCGATTGCGCCTCCGGCGACAACAGCGCTTGTCACCCTCGCGACCTGCCATCTTCGTGTCGCCTCGGGCGTTGTTTCCAGTGCCCATGCAAGAATGATTGCGAGAGGAAATCCCAAGATCAGGACGCCAATGAATACGGGTTGAACCCAGGCTAGGGTTGAGTATGTGTCAAAGAGAATGACCGCGCCTTGAGCAAGCAGCCAGGCGACGCCGGCATAGATGACCGCCACCTGGAAGACTTTTCTTCGTCGAAGCTCCGTGAGAAAGCGGCCCATGACCGCCTGTCCTCCCCCTTAATTGCACAGTGTTCCAACCATGCAACTGTCGAGTATAGATCAGTGCCGTGACATTGGGGAGTCGGGCAGATTTCAGGTGACCTTGAGCTGCTAAGGCGGCCATCGAACGTCCGCTATTGGCTAGAAGCGGACCCGTAAATCGCGAAAATTCACGTCCGGTCTTGACCCATAGCGGACATTGGGAAATCTCATTGATCAAGGGATATGTCTATGTATCCTCATCTTCTTAGTCAGCTGGAAAGGAATGCAGAATGGAGGCAATAAATTGGCAAGTCGTACAGGCAGTTGCCGAAACACTGGGTTTGGTTCTCGTAATTGGATCGCTAACTTTTCTCGGCCTTGAGGTTCGTCACAGCTCCAAAGTAGCAAGAGCGGCAACCATGAATAACATTATGAACTCATGGGGCGATGCCTATCGCGGCCTCAGCGAAACAGAGAACCTAGGGACAATCATGTGGACCGGCTCGCAAGATCCTGGTGCGCTGAGCGGCGCCGAACAATGGCGATTTTCAATACAAATTGCTGCGTTGTTCCACAACTTTCAAAATGCTCACTATCAATGGAAGCTCGGCGTATACGACGAAGAGTCATGGCTGGCGCAGGCAAATTATCTGGTCAATCTCATGTCACTGCCTGGCATCCGTGCAGTGTGGGAAGACCGAAAACCGATGTTCTCGTGGGATTTCCGAAACTACGTGGAAACGCACACCCTGCAGAAATCGCCTGATGAGACTACAGGTTGGCAGGTACTTAGTCTGGCCTCAGATCGCGTCTTTCAGAGGGCCGAACGCTGAACATTCCTGAGCCTTTGAAATTGTGCGTCTGCGGTGGGCTAAATCCAGACTCGAAAACTGCTATGTTCGGCCGAATTTCTGGTCTGCTTCTGACCCATAGCGGACCTTTCAGGAGAGGCAATCAGGCGGTCATTCGGCAAAGCCCAGTTTGACCCGTACTTCCTGAAATCTCGGGTAGTCCCATAGTGAGTCGTCGTAAAGGAGGTTCTCTCTGTGTCCGAACCATGCAAACACACCACCTGAATTGTCATGGCTGTCGATAGCCTGATGCATCAAGTCGAGGCCCTGCTCCACGTTGCCTAGATACATGTGCATGCGCGCCCAGTTCCAGGTACTGACACGCCGCTCGACATCGATAACTTCGAGCCGTCGAAAGAGCCGCTCGACTTCCTCGGTCATGCCCAGCCAGGCATAGACGCCTGCCACGTGTCCGATCCAGATCGGGTGAACTTGTTCGCCGAACGCTTCGTCCAACGCTGCTTCGGCCAGTTCGAGCTGCCGGAGAGCTCCGGCTTCGTCGCCCTGGAAGGCCAATACGACGGGCAGCCATACGGATGGTATTGGGTCAGCGGGATCAAGCTCGATGGCCGTCTCCATAGTGCTCCTGGCCTCATCAAGACGTCGGGCGAACATCAGCCCAAGACCAAGGCGCAGGGTGGTGCGTGCGTTGTTAGGAACCAATTCGACCAGACGTCGCGCCGCCGCAATTGATATGTCAGAGTTCCGTTGAAGCCCGCTGTACGCTGAGTATGCAATCAAGACCTGAGGATCACTGGGGCTCAGAACGAACGCAGTTTCGTATTCCCGGCCGGCGTCGTCCCACTTCCACTCATATCGATACACCAGGGCGAGAACAATGTGCGCGACGCCGAGCGTGGGGTCGATTTCAAGGGCGCGCCCGGCATGGCGGCGGGCCGCCAGATGCGGATCAGGACCGAATTCCGGATACATGCCGTCGGCATATTCTTCGGACGTAATTACGAGCTGATACCAGAGTGCCAGATCCAGATGTGCCTGGGCAAATTCAGGATCGAGTGCGATGGCCTGCTCAAGAAGGCTTCGCTGTTGAAGCCGGCTTTCGACATCAATGCCCGTCATTCGCGCCTGAAGATATGACTCATAGGCCGCCATATTGTCGGTGAGGGCGGTCTCGATGCCCTCCTGCTCGGACACAGACAACTCGACACGCAGGCTGGCTGCGATCAGTTGAGCGATTTCACTCTGTATGGCAAATATGTCGGCAAGATCGCGGTCATAAACCTCCGACCACAGATGCGCCCCGCTCGCACCGTCAATGAGCTGGGCTGTGATACGCACCCGATTACCGGCGTAGCGAACCGAGCCTTCCATGACGGTTGCGACGCCAAGCTCGCGGGCGATGACCGGCATGCTCTCGGTGGTGTCCGCGTATCGCAGGACAGATGTCCGGGCGATCACGGTGAGTTCACCTATCTGGGTCAACTGGTTGAGAATTTCCTCATGTACGCCGGCCGCAAAGTAGGCGTTGTCCGGATCGGGCGAGAGATTTGCCAAAGGCAGCACGGCAATCGACTTTGCAGGATCGTGGTCAAGGAGCGCTGCTCCGACTTCGGCTAACCGCCGATCAGTAATGTCGGATGGCAAGACAAGGTCAGAAACATAGAGAAAATATCCAACTGCGACGATTGCGCCTGCGGCGATTACAGCACCTGCGGTACGAGCAACCCGCCATCGCTGATCCGCTTCAGGAGATTTCTCGAAACCCCAGGCAAGAATGACTGCAGCGGGAAATCCCAGGATCAAAACGCCGATGAAAACAGGCTGGACCCATGAGAGTGTTGCATAGGTATCAAAGAGTATGACACCGCTCTGAGCAAGCAGCCAGGCGACACCGGCATAGACCGCTGCCACCTGAAACACTCGCCGGCGCCGAAGCTCTGCGAATAAGCCGCCTATGACCGTTCATCCCCCCAAAGTTGAGCGATCTCCGGTCCGTGCTACCTACGAGTATAACTTAGAGCTCGAGCAAATGGGAGTCAGGGGAATCTGAGTATCTGTCACGATATTACTGCATCCGGAATGTCTGCTAATGGCTAAGAGCAGCCCCGAAAGTCATGAAAATCAATGTCCGCTCCTGACCCAAAGCGGACTTTCACTGCATCAGGCACCAAGCCTCCTACCATCCACCAGATTTTCCGTTGTCTCAGCTCTGTGAAAAAGACACGCATGCCTAATTCACAATCCCGGCTTTCCTGAAGCCGCCGGTTAGGGCTTCAGCAGCTTCGTCCGTGCCATATGACTGTCGCCAGCCGGACTGCCGAGCCTTGACCGTGAACCCTGGCGCCAGTTTCTGCGCCTTGGCCCAGGCCTCTCGCGCTTCCTCTATTCGACCGAGGTGGCCGTAGAGATTGGCAAGGTCGGCGTGCAGCATCGGGTCCAGGGCCCCAGTATCACGTGCGCTGACAGCAAATGGCAGGGCTTCTTCGTAGTCACCACGAATGGCAAGCAGGCGGCCCATGTCACGTGCCAATCCGCCACCGACGCTGGTCGGGCTTTCGGCCATAACATCCTTCAGTTCGGTGATTGCCTCATCAATGCGCCCTGCAGCACCTAGCATTCCGGCGTGGGCCGACCAGGGCCTGCCAAACAGTTCGCGAGCACGTTCCGAAAGCTTGAGGGCGCGCTGACGGTCACCCATGCCGCCATAGGCCGCAGCGACATTCATCAGGACTCCGGGGACAGATTGTCCACCATCCATGGCGAGCTCGGCGTGGTATTCCACTTGCTCCCTGATCGCATCACTGTTGTGGGTGAAGCCCCTTACCACATTGTTGGCGAGTACCGCGGCCATCATGGAGTTTGCCCTTGCATATTCCGGATCGATCTTCAGTGATTCCCGGATCAGAGAAAGCTGTTCATCCCGGGATACGCGGTCGGTAACTATGATCTGATCGGCCCGCATCAGAAGTGCCCAGGCATCAAGACTTGCAGGTGGCTGGGCCCGGATTCGTCTATCTTCAGCCTGCACGATTTTCACTCTAAGCGTATCGCAAATGGCCTCGACCACTTCGTCCTGAACAGCGAATATCTCGGTGATGGATCGATCATATGTGTTGGACCAGACATGGGAACCATCTGACGTACGAACCAGCTGCGCTGTAACCCTGATATTGTCACCGACACGCCTGATGCTGCCTTCCACCACGTAGCGCACACCAAGCTCCTGCCCAGCGGCGCGTATATCGGGAGATGTGCCCTTGTAGGCGAAACTCGAACTTCGCGCCGTGACCCGCAGAAGCTGAAAGTTCGTCAGAAGATTGATCAGCTCTTCCGTCATGCCGTCGGCGAGATACTCCTGATCGCGATCATCAGACATATTCTCAAAGGGCAGGACAGCGATGGACGGCGGGTCGGGCTCACGGCTCGCAGGCTGAGCAGCACGTTCGGCTGTTTCGCTCTTCGCCGGCGTCTCCTGCGCCCAGGCGAGGATGAGGGCGATGGGGAAACCGATGCCGAGGACGACGAAAGCGCCTGTATCGAACCAGCCAGGCAGGGACAGGGGTTCCTCCGCCACCGAAACGAGTTGAATGAGAATCCAGGACGCCGCGAGATAGACGCAGCCCACGAGCCACACCTTGCGGCGGCGAAGTTCACCCAGGAGAGTTGTGAAACGGCTCATGGATCAAGCCCCAGATGGCGGCGGACGTCTGTAAAACGGGGGTCGGCGCGAAGCGGTGCAAAGACAGGCTCATCCAGGGTCGTTACCATCTGACGTACGGCGTTCTCTTCCATCATCACCTTGAGCCAGCGAAACGCACCATCGAGATCACCAAGTCCCACATATCCCGATATGGGCGCAGCCGAGTAGAGCTTCGTGGAGCGTCCCTGTTCCTCCTGCCGGACAATCAATTCACGTGCATGGACGTGATCCCCGGTTATGGCCGCAAGATAGGCATCCAGTCCCATAAAGCCGCCCTCGAAATCAAGGGCGGGCCGTTCTCTGGCCTCGGACTCCAGCTCAAAGAAGTGCTCCGCAGCCAACTCTGCATTCCCCTTCAGGGCCGCTTGCCAAGCCAGCAGGAAGTGACCAAATTCTGGGCTGATGCCTGCATCAACCAGACGCCTGGCAATTGTCGTTGCTTGCTCCTGCCTGTCCTCTGCAAGGTAGATGTGACCGAGAACATAGAGGACCCAGCCAAAGAGCGGCTCAAGTCTGGCTGCGCGTTCCGCAAGCGGAATGGCTTCAGCTGCTCCGCCTTCCTGATATAGATGGCGCGCATAGTTCGCCATGATGGAGCCATCGCCCGGATCAAGCTCCATCGCGTGGCGAATGGTTTGACCTGCCTCATGCCAGTCTCCGTTCGCCTTGTGAATCCAGGACATCTGGCTGTTGGCTCTGGCATGATCAGGGTTGATGGCCAGAGCGGCCCGAATGTCGCTCTCGCCAAGTTTGGTCACTTCTGCCTCTGATAAAGGACCATCGAGCATATTTGCATACACGACTGCTCTCAAGGCATAGGCATCGGCGAACTCGGGATCAAGTTCGATGGCCCGGCCAAGAATAGTGAGCATCTCAAGTCGAACCGTCTGCTGAAGGAAAGGTAGGTGCGAAAGTGCCCGCAGATAGAGATCATAGGCCTCCAGGCTTGTGGTGGAACCCGAAGCGATGCTTTCCCGCATCTCCGGGGTCAGCTCTGCCTGCATGGCAACGGCCACTGCCGCAGCAACTTCAGACTGGATTTTGAAAATGTTCTCGAACGGACGGTCATAGGTCTCGGACCAGAGGTGCGCACCTGTCCTTGCATCGTTAAGCTGCACCGTGATCCTGACAGCTTCGTCGGCATAGCGGACGCTGCCTTCCATTACGGAGGCAACTCCGAGTTCCGCAGCAATCTCACTGATGGGTCTCTTCACACCTTCATATTGCAGCACAGAAGTGCGGGCCATGACCGTGAGGCCACCTATCTTCACGAGATGGTTCAGGATTTCTTCATGGATGCCCGCTGCGAAATAGGCGTCATCGGGGTCGGGGGAGAGATTATGAAACGGCAAGACCGCTATGGCCTTTGGATCGAGGTCGGGCGCATCATCGGCCTCCGCGACCTCATAGCCACCCCTGGCCTGTGTCTCCTGCGCCCAGGCGAGGATGAGGGCAATGGGCAGGCCAAGCCCAAGCAGAACCAGAATGAACATATCCGTCCATGGCGGAAGATTTGCCGTGTTCTCAATCGTCGCTGCAACCTGCAGGATTACCCAGGCCGCAACGACGTACACACCGCCAACCAGCCAGACCTTGCGGCGTCGGAGCTCTGCGAGGAACCGGCTCATGGATCAAGCCCCATACGGCGGCGGATATCGGCGAAACGGGCATCGGCGCGCAGTGGGACATAGACTGGCTCGACAATGAAGCCTCTTAGGACTGACCAGTCTCGCCCCTCGACGATCCGGTCAAGCCACATGAAAGCGGGATCGAAGTCGCCAAGAGCCACATGTGCAAGGATCGGATTGTACCCATTTAGCATGTTCCAGCTCTTGATCGCATGCGCACTACGTTCTTGCTCAAGTCGGTGCAGAATTTCTCGTGACCTGACATGATCTCCCTCCATTGCGGCAAGCCAGGCCTGTTGGCTCAGAATCGCCATGTCAGATCCACTTCCGCGGAGGCGTTCGCGCGCTTCTGCGTAGCTGGCCAAGTAGTCTCGAGCAGCTGCAAAATCGCCGGCCATAGCCTCCCCATGGAATCGATTGAGATTCAAGAGCGGGTTGATGCCCGTGTCGATCATGCGCTGCTCAACCTTTGAGGCCTCATCCAGACGCCCCGTCGCGCGATACACATCGGCCAAGGCCACTGTTTCCCACGGACCCAGAGGTTCCAGCTGCGACGCCTTTTCCGCCAGGGGAACCGCCTCTTCACCTCGATCCAGGACAAGAAGAAGGCGGGCATAGCTTGCCAGGATTCCAGAATCATGCGGATCAAGTTCTGTTGCATGTTGGGCACTGGCCTCAGCCGCTGACCAATCAAAATTGTTTTCATGCATGCGTCGCATCTGATCCCAGGCACTCGCACTGTTCGGATTGATAGCCAGCATCTTTTCGATGTCTCTCCTGGCGAGTTCTGTGCCCTCAATACTGCTGATCTGGCCACCCAGAGCGTTCAAATATGCGTTGGCCCGAAACCAGTAGGGCGACAGAAATTCCGGATCAAGTTCGATCGCGCGTGCCGAGAGTTTCAGAATTTCAGGGAAGCTGAGATCCGTAAGGCTTGTTCTGTTAGCCAGGATCTGCAAATAGAGATCATAGGCTTCAACGTTCTCTGTTGTTCCCCAATCTGAAGTCGCTGATACGTCAGGGTTCAGTTCCGCATTCATGGCATCGGCCACGGCTTCAGCGACTTCGGATTGAAGGGCAAAGATGTTTTCGAGTTTTCGGTCCCAGGTCTGTGACCAGAGATGCAGACCGGATGCGCCGTCATTAAGCTGCGCCGTGATACGCACCTCGTTACCGGCATAGCGAACCGATCCTTCGAGGACGTTTGCAACACCGAGCTCAGACGCGATAACGGGTATGGTCTTCGATGTCCCGAGATACTGCTGCACTGAAGTGCGGGCGATGACGCTGACCCTCCCGGCCCTGACGAGCTGGTTCAGCACCTCTTCATGGAGGCCAGCGGCGAAGTAGGCGTTCTCGGGATCAGGCGAGAGGTTTGCAAATGGCAACACTGCGACCGTGAGGTCGAGGGCTTCTGCGGGGGCCTCGGCCTTGATCAGTGGAGCTTCTGATGTCTCAAATTCCTGCCGGTAGAAGAGCCCTGCAACCGCGATGATGACAAGGGCTAGCAAAACATATGTAATTTTGCTGCTGGACGGGCCCTTAGCGGTGTTATTGTTCTCAGTGCGCCTCACCCCCTCTGGAGTCACCTCGAACGCCCAGGCGAGAATGATGGCAAGGGGCAGGCCTGCGATGAGAATGGCGATGAGTGTGGGCTGGACCCAAGCGGGCGCGCCGTAGGTTTCCAGGACGAGCGCCAGCCCCTGGGCAAGCAACCACGCCGTGACGGCGTACACACCTGCTACCTGAAACACCTTCCGTCGTTTCAGTTCCGCGAACATGCGGCCCATGACCGTTCATCCCCCCAAGTTGAGCGATCTCCGGTCCGTGCTACCTACGAGTATAACTTAGAGCTCGAGCAAATGGGAGTCAGGGGAATCTGAGTATCTGTCACGATATTACTGCATCCGGAATGTCTGCTAATGGCTAAAAGCAGGCATTTTCAGAAGTCCGTGATTTCGTCTGCTTTTAGCCATAAGC
>CBDUYM010000043.1:0-16461 GCA_965371465.1 uncultured Alphaproteobacteria bacterium | reverse complement strand
GACAGCGCCCGGCGGACGGCAAACATAATGAGTGTGCCGACATTGTTCGCCCGGGTGCGTTCGAACACTTTATGCCGCGCCGAGGGGTTCAGCATGTTGAAGCCAACCATGACCACGTCAAAAAGATCATCATCAAGTGCCAGATCCAGCATTTCATGGGATGTGTCGGTGACGAAGAGCTCGGTGACGCCCTTGAAGCCGATTTTGCCCTCGGCCACCAGATCGTCAAGCGCCGGCACCAGTTCGTCCCGCGCCTGGGCATAGACATCCACCGTCAGGCCGTGGAGATGGAGGATGTCGATGTAATCTGTGCCCAGCCGTCTCAGGCTGTCCTCTGTGGCGGCTTTCAGACTGGCCCCGGTCACCTCGCCCCCCTGGCGGCCAAGGAGCGGGATCTTGGTTGAAATCACGACCTCGTCCCGGCGGCCCCTGATTGCCTTGCCGACAATAGCTTCGGTCCGGTAAGCAATCGCTGTGTCGATGAAATTGATGCCGAGATCAAGAGCGGCCCTGACGATGTCAATGGAATGCTGCTCGCTCGCGCCTGCCCGCTGGCCGAGCCTGGAATGCCCGCCGCAACCGAGGCCAGCAACACTGACGTCAAGCCCGGTGCGACCCAGCCTGATCCGATCCATTGATTTCTGTCTCCCCGTGAGCTCAACTTCTTGAGGCGCATATCTTGAGGCGCTTATATAGGGGGAAGCACCAAATGAAAGCCAGCATCCAGCTCCATCGGGCGTTTGTGATCGACAAGATCGATCCCCGCATCTATGGCGGCTTTATCGAGCATATGGGCCGCGCAGTTTATGAGGGCATTTATGAGCCCGGTCACGAGAGCGCCGACGAAGACGGTTTTCGCGGTGACGTGATGGCGCTGGTCAGAGAGCTCGATATGCCGATCACGCGCTATCCGGGCGGGAATTTTGTCTCGGGCTATCGCTGGGAGGATGGTATCGGACCCAAAGAAGATCGTCCGACCCGCCTCGACCTTGCCTGGAAATCGACCGAGCCCAATCAGGTCGGCGTCAATGAATTCATGAACTGGTGTGCCAAAGCGAATACCGAACCGATGATGGCCGTCAACCTCGGCACACGCGGCGCACAAAACGCACAGGATATGGTTGAGTACTGTAACTTTCCGGGTGGCAGTCACTTCAGCGATCTTCGAGCCGAACACGGCGTCGAAGAACCCCATGCGATCAAGCTCTGGTGTCTTGGCAATGAAATGGACGGGCCCTGGCAGATGGGCGCCAAGACGGCCCGGGAATATGGCACGCTTGCCCGCGAAGCGGCAAAGCTGATGCGGCTTACGGACCCATCTATCGAACTTGTGGTTTGCGGCTCATCAAGCTGGAACATGCCGACATTTGGTGCCTGGGAAGTGGAAGTTCTGGACGAATGCTATAATCAGGTCGATTACATTTCGATCCACAGCTATTTCAACAACCGCCGCGATGACACGCCGTTTTTTCTGGCCGCACCCGACCGGGCTGACGAATACATCAAGGAAGTCGCAGCGGCCTGTGATCTGGTTCAGGCTAAGAACAAGTCGTCGAAAAAAGTCAATATTTCGTATGACGAGTGGAACGTCTGGTATCACTCAAATGAGCGCGATCGCAACATGCCGGAATGGATCTTCCCGAGGCCCCTGGATGAGGACTTCTATAATATGGAAGATGCACTGGTGAACGGCGGCTTCCTGATTACGCTCCTGAATAATGTGGACCGGGTGAAGATTGCCTGCATCGCTCAAACCGTGAATGTCATCGGGCCGATCATGACGGAAGGTGGTGGCCCGGCCTGGGCCCAGACGATCTATTATCCGTTCCAGCATGCTTCACGATTTGGCCGGGGGACAGCACTCAGACAGGTAGTGGAAACGCCCCGCTATGACACAGAGATCAGAAAGGACATTCCCTACCTGACAAGCGCCGCAGTGCTCAGCGTAGATGAGAAAGAGCTGACGATATTTGCCGTGAACAGAAACCTCGATGAAACGCTTGATCTCGAAGTGGCGTGCTCGGATCTGGCCATCCATGACGTCACTGAATGGATCATCATGGATCATGCCGACCTGAAGGCTGTCAACACGGCGGAGGAGCCGGAGAAAATTGTGCCGCGCAGCGGTGAAGGTGTCGGCATCCACGACGGAAGGGTTTCCGCCGCCCTGCCACCGGCGTCGTGGAACGTGATCAGGTTGGCACTGTAGCCTGCAATCACTACTGTCATCCCGGGCTTGACCCGGGATCCAACTTTTTCACTGGAACAATCAATTGCGCAGAAAGTTGGACCCCGGGTCAAGCCCGGGGTGACGAATGGAGTGGCGGCTAGCCCCGCTCTACCTCTCTGAGCGCGGCCTGCATCTGGTCTCGCTGGTCTTCCTGGATCCAGGCGAGGATGATGCCTTTGAAGGCAGTGGCTAGGGCCAGGGGTTCTTCGAACATCATGTGGTGATGGGTAGTCGGGATGGTGAAAATCGGCAGCACGCCGCCGGTGATTTCGGCCATATAGGGGGCCGCGTGGGCGCCATCGTCGCGGCTGTCTTCGGCGAGGATCACAGCGGCGCGGCATTTGATGTCGAGAAAGCGATCGCGCTGATCGCGGCCCATTTCGAGATGCTCGAAAAAGCTCGGGTCAAACTTCCAGGTCCATTTGCCGTCTTCGACCTGTTTCAGGGATTTGCGTGCGATGTAATCCAGCACTTCGGGGTAACGGTTGGGCTGATCGGGCAGCAGGCGAAAACGGCCGAGCGCCTCTTCCAGCGTGTCGTAGCGCCTGAGAGGCCGGCCGCGGCCATGGTTGAAGCCGCGGGCCTCGGCGCGTCTCTCCTGTTCGGTTTTGCCACCGCCACGATTTTTCTCGGCTTCCCGCCGTCGGGCCTGCATGCCCCATTCGGAATGGGCGCCGGGCGGGCTGACGGTAAAGTCGATCATGATCATGCCGCCAAGATCAGCGCCGTGATCGTAGGCCGTCTGGAGTGCAACAAAGCCGCCGAATGAATGCCCCAGTACGAATGGCCGTTCACCGAGCTCCGCTGCCTTGCACACCGCCATGGTTTCGGCGGCAAGCTCGGCCCCCGAATAGCTCTCCCGCCAGCCGCTGTCGCCATTGCCGGAGAGATCAATCGCGGCGACCCGGAACTGATCGGCCAGGAAGGGCGCGACAAACCGCCACCACTCGAGGTGCGCGTTCGAGCCATGGATGAGAACAATGCCGGGCTTGCCGATTGTGCCCCACGCTTCATAGGAGATCGGGACGCCGTCAACATCGACAGAGCCATGCGAGGACGGGAAATCGATGGCGCGCTGGAACCATGCGGGAGATTCAGTAGTCATGTATTTTCAGCCTTCTTCCGTCGCCCCGGGCTTGACCCGGGGTCCAACTTATTTGCTGGGGGCCATCCATCGCGCCAACAGTTGGACCCCGAGTCAAGCCCGGGGTGACGTGTGTGTGTTAAGGATGCTGCCTGCCTCAGTCCGGCAGCTCGAGCACGCGTTTGGAGATGATGTTGAGCTGAACCTCTGAGGTTCCACCTTCGATGGAGTTTGCTTTTGAGCGTAACCACTGGCGCGTGATGTCGAGCTCGTCCTCATCGAGGGTTTCATCCCCTTCCCAGCCGAAGGCGCGGGTGCCCATGGCCTCCAGCAACAGCTCATAGCGGAGCTTGTTCTGTTCGGTGCCGTAATATTTGAACAGGCTTGAGAGGAAAGATGGCCCGGCGTTTGAGGCGCGGCTCTCTTCGCCGTTCCGGCGCACCGTGAGGCCGAATGACTGCTGGTCCATCTTGTAGCTGGCGATCCGCTCCCGGAGCTCTTCGTCAGCGACCCTGCCGTTAACCTCGCCCAAGTATTTCTTGGCGGCAAATTCAGGCTGCTGAATGCTGGGCGCCGGGGCCCGCGCACCACCACCGCCGCCGCCACCGATGCCGGTGCGTTCGTGCTGCAGCAGACGCTTGGCAATGGTCCAGCCTTTGTTGATGTCGCCCATCAGCTGGTCCTTCGGCACTTTGACGTCATCAAAGAAGCACTGACAGAAAGGCGAGCGGCCGGAGATCAGCAGAATGGGCCGGGCCTGCACGCCTTCGGAGGTCATATCGAAGAGGAGAAACGAAATGCCCTGATGCTTCGGCGCATCCGGATCCGTGCGGACGAGGCAGAAAATCCAGTCCGCCATATCCGCACCCGAGGTCCAGATTTTGGAACCGTTGACGAGGTAATGATCGCCCATATCCTCGGCCTTCGTTTGCAGGGATGCCAGATCGGAACCAGCGCCCGGCTCCGAGTACCCCTGACACCATCTTGTCGTGCCATCGGCAATGTCGCGGCCAAATTTCAGCTTCTGCTCGTGGGAGCCATATTCCATCAGGGTCGGGCCGAGCATGGAAAACGCCATGCCCTGCAGCGGGCGCACGATGTTAAGCTCGGTCATCACGGATTGAAGGGCGCGTGCTTCCTCGTTATCAAGCCCGGCGCCGCCATATTCCTTCGGCCAGGTCGGCGCGGTGTAGCCGCGAGAGGCCATATCAGCGACCCACTTTTTGGCCACCGGATCGGTGATCGGTTCCTTTTGGCCGCCACCCCAAACCCGCTGTGCGGTTGTGTTTGGCCCTTGCATCGTGTCGGGGCAAGTCGCCTTCAACCAGTCCCGTGCTTCCGTCTTGAATTCGTCCAGTGATGCCACCAGCTCGTCTCCCTGAAGATCATGTATATGCGTTTGGGCGGGAGTATAGAGAGGGGCACGCGGAGGGGCAAGGTTGGGGGAGCGCGAGAAATGCTTTGGTGAGGGCAGTGGGAGATATACAATTCGAAGAGCGGCGAGTAGCATGCCGAGAAATCCAAGCTCGAGGAATACAATTGTCAGTTTCGATATCTTACATGGGCACGAAGCACTGGATTTCTGCCGAAATAGTTAGGCTGTTGCGTGACCTTCCTGATGGTCCTTTGTTAGATGCTTTCGCTGGAATGGGCTCTATTGGTGAGGCTGTTGGACAGAGTCGGCAAATTTGGAACAACGATATTCTTCGATTTCCAGCCCTAGTCGGGAGGGCCATATTTTGTTCCGCAAACGGGCCCTGGCCACCCGACGAATTGGCCAGAGCACTTGAGCGACCGTACCGACGAAACCTGAACTCACTTACAAGTCGCTTTTCGGACGAGCTAAAGCTGGAGGACAGGTACATTGCGAAGCCTAGCCTCAAAGCTCTCAAGGCTGGAAACGATTCAATTTCCCATGTGGGTTCAGATAGTGATCTGGAAAGAGAACGCACGTCGCTTGCCCGATCCCCAAAAAGATTTCCATATAGAATGGCCAGCATCACTTACGCCGGGGGCTTTTTTGGTTTGAGGCAATCAATCGAGATTGATTCAATACGCTACGCGATGGACCACGCAAAGGACAATGGACGCATCCGCAACGAACAGTGGATTTGGCTAATGGTTGGCTTGGCACAGGTCTTGACTCGGCTGAATAACTCAACTGGGCATTTTGCGCAGCACCTTAAGAGCTCCAAGAATAATGTTCGACGCACAACCGAAAAGCGTCGGCGCTCGGTTTGGATGGAGCTTATGTCAACGATGAACGTGATTGGTCCGCTTGGTGAGAAATCGTGGCGCGGCTCAAATAAGTGGTTCATGCGTGATGCATCTTCCTTGGTGGGTAACTTGTATCGCAGAAAGCTGAGACCAGCAGTCATCTATGCTGACCCTCCGTATTCAGCAGCACAGTACTCACGCTACTATCATGTGCTGGATGAGTTGCTGCGCTATCGCTACCCACCTTCGTCGGGAAGAGGGCGCTATCCAGATGAACGACACCAAGCAGCGTTTTCCAACCTTGGAACCGTGGAATCAGCAACTGACAGATTCATTGCGCGATGCGCCGCATCTAAAGCGGATCTCATATTTAGCTACCCTACGAACGGCCTGCTTTATCGCAGAGCCAAGGACATAAAGTCGATGTTGGGCTGTCATTACTTCTATGTTGATCTCGCTTGCGAAAAGAAACACAATCACTCAACTTTTGGTGGTTCCCAGGCACCCATCGTAAAGGAGGTTTCGGAGTTAGTCTTTGTGGCTTCGAAACCTCGCCACCAGTAACAGTTCTACAAGGAAACAGGCGGCCCACACCTATGCCAAAAAAAACAGAGGAAATCTCGGCTGCTCAGGCAAAAGGAATCAGAACAGTCCCGACCCACAATCTTGAACCAAATCCTTACAACCCAAGAATGCTCTTTGATAGAGCGCCGATGGCTATCTTGCAGGATTCGATTGAGAAGGTCGGTATTTTGGTACCACTGACGGTTTATAGGGACTCGAAAAAGAAGAAATTCGTAATACTCGATGGGCAGCGACGATGGACGTGCGCCAGAGAACTGGGCCTAAAGTCGGTCCCAGTGAACGAGGTACACGAACCCTCATTGGTCGAGAACATTGTAACAATGTTTCAGATTCACCAGCTGCGTGAACCTTGGGAATTAATGCCAACCGCGTTGACGCTCGAGAGGCTAATGAAGGAGCTTCAGGAAAAAAACGAAGCCAAGCTCGCCGCATTAACAGGGCTGGACAGAGCAGTCGTAGTTCGCTGCAAGAAGCTGCTTACATTCCCGCGCAGTTATCAGGACATGATGCTAGAAGCAGAGCCCAGTGACAGGGTCAAAGCCGACTTTTTCATTGAGCTCTATCCGGTGATAACTGATCGGGATGTCACGAAGTTCAGGTGGTTCAAGAGGGGAACGTTTACGGACACGATGCTGGAACGCTACCAAAGAGGCTCTCCACAGCTAAGGTCGGTCACCAGTTTCAGACAGGTGAAGCAGAACATTACACTTGCCCGAAAAGCTAATCAGATTCCGAAACTGGACAAACAGCTGCAGCGATTCTACGAATCCGAAGATGTCCCAATTGAAGATTTGGCAATTTCGGAGGCTGGAGTTGTTGAGGAACGTGATCGCATCATCCGGCAAGCCACTCAGCTTGAAGCATCAATCTCCAGCATCGACGCAAAAGATTTCTTCGGTGAAGAAGAACTGTGGAGAGTTCTAACTCGCTTGATGGAGCTCATTCGCAGAAAACTGAACCAAGCCGATCGGAAGGCTAAATGAAAAAGCCAATGAGAAGAAACTCACCCATTT
Source organism: uncultured Alphaproteobacteria bacterium (assembly GCA_965371465.1). GTDB lineage: Bacteria > Pseudomonadota > Alphaproteobacteria > CBDUYM01 > CBDUYM01 > CBDUYM01. Next base: position 9,332 of record CBDUYM010000043.1, on the reverse strand, counting down.
CCGCGAGGCGAATGCGCACATGGGTGACCAATTTTGCTGGCTACCGACATGGCGTCAATGAAGACCGTATTGACCGCTGGCTTAAGCAGTTCAAAGCTGATCACCGCAAAAATGTGGCCGCACGCCTTCTCGACGTTGTTGATTTCATAGGACCAGAACAGATCTCAAGAACATATAGTGCTTTGCTGGGAGCCATCCCAGGCTGGCATGAGCAAGAGGCAAGGCGCGACGGCAGATGGTTCTTCGTAGCATACTCGGGTAGCGCTGGAAAAAGTGGTGACGCCATGCTCCACAATTTCCGGATTGCGAACCGCTTGAACGGCAGAAAGTTCGATAACCAGTTTCTGTACAAGAGCCAGCTAGCGGGCGAAGAACTGACCGAAAACGACACTATAGTTTTCATTGATGACTTTTCTGGGACAGGCCGGCAAATATGCAAGACTTGGAAACAAAGTATGCAAGAACTTTTTCCTGAGGGGCCAAAAATGTTTCTCATGCTGATTGCTGCCGGCAAAGATGCGCTGAAACGGATTGAGACCGAGACGCCATTGTCTCCATTTTGTGGCATGATCCTAGATGATGATGATGATTTTTTCGCCGCTCAGTGCACATCATTCACCGCCGACGAAAAGGAAGTGGTGAAGCGCTATTGCGCGCGACTGAGCCAAAGGCAGACCGAGGGATTCGGCGACAGTGGTTATGTCTTGATTTTTGCACATCGAGCGCCAAATAACTCAATCCCAATACTGCATTTTACGACACCTAAGTGGGTAGGGCTCTTCGAACGTCATGCAGCCCAGACCTAGTCGGTCGAGCAATCTTTCAGCTTCTATCCTCTATACATAGCTCAGCGATGGTCGGTGCTAGTGTCGAAGCCTTCACCACTATCCACTCCATTGCTTCTTCCGTGATCGTGTAACTCTGTGAGTATCGGGCTAGGCTTCTATGAGGATTGGTTTTAGGATTCGGTTCTTTTCAGAGCTAGCGCAATCGCACTCCAGGGCCACCGCCATTTTCGGGGATGACTTCGATACCTGCCGCTTCAAGCGCGGCTTGCAGCGCATCGGTTGTGCCAGAATGCGGCGCTCTTGTCTCATTCTCGAAAGTGCGGATTGTCGCATCCGAGATTCCCGATGCGGCTGCCAGATCCATTTGAGACCATCTGAGAAAGCCTCGGGCACCGCGACATTGGGCAGGTGAAATCATGGGAGGTAATCTAATGGCGCTTCAAATTCCTGCAAGGCCAAAGGTTTGGCCTTGACAAAGTTTGCGATAATCGCAAAGATTTGGCTTCCACGGACGACCAAACCAGACGGCCCGACAAGATGCGCGAACACCTTGCCGAGCCTGACCAGACCAACCTTGTTAGGAGGCTGAAATGGCTGATTCATTCATTATCAAGATTCCCGAGACATTGTTACCCGCCATCGGAGCTGCGTCGTGACCGGTACTGCGGGGCGCTCCGCAAGCGAGTGGGAAAAGCTCAAGATCCTGCGCCTTAATGTCCGTGACGTGCGCAGCACTATTGGGCGGAACATTATGCGGTTTCGCCGGGTGCGGCGTATGAGGCTTCAGTCGCTTTCGAAGGCGACCGGCATCTCTGTCCGGAAGCTCGACTATTGGGAAATGGGCGGGATGGAGATTGATCTCTATAGCCTGGTCCGCGTTGCCGATGCGCTGGATGTGCCGCCGGGCGCACTCGTTGGCGGGGGTGCGGAGGGTGAGGCACGGCGGGAGAAGCTCTATGAGTATTCGGAGTTTATCCGCGAACTGTCCGAGAGCCGGAACTATGACTTTACGCTGCCTTTGTGAGGGGGCGGAGGCGGAGGCCCCATCCGTCACCCCGGCCTTGAGCCGGGGTCCAACTTTGTACGCGGAGGGTGCGGCAACTGTCAGGTCCATGATGAGGCACAGATAGTTGGACCCCGGGTCTTCGCCCGGGGTGACACATGCGGGAGCCCGGGGTGACGTATGCGGGGGCCCGGGCGACGTATGCGGGGCCCGGGGTGACGGATGCGGGGGTTCGGGGAGAGCCGTCATGCCCAGCATTGCGATTCACTCTCATGGGCCTGCCCTCTTTACTTTTTGCGGCTGGTCTTTACCTTAGCGGGCCAAAGCGAACGGATTCAGGGGATATGGGAATGCCAGAAGGCGCTACAGAATTTGATGCGGTTGTTGTCGGGGCGGGGTTTGCGGGGCTTTATCAGCTTTACAAGCTGCGCGAGCTTGGGCTGTCGGTCCAGGTGGTTGAGGCGGCCGATGATGTTGGCGGGACCTGGTACTGGAATCGCTATCCCGGCGCGCGCTGCGATGTGGCGTCGATTGAGTATTCCTATTCTTTCGATCATGACCTCGAACAGGACTGGACCTGGACCGAGGTGATGGCGGGGCAGCCGGAAATTCTCACTTACGCGAACCATGTGGCGGATCGCTTTGATCTTCGCAAGCATATTCAGTTTGGCACGCGGGTGGTTACCGCGACATTCGATGAGGATGCGAACCGCTGGGCCGTCGAGACGGACGCGGGAGATACGTACTCCGCCAAATACTGCATCATGGCGACGGGCTGTCTTTCCATGCCGAACACGCCGGACATTCCAGGCCAGGATGATTTTGCCGGCGCTGTGGCACATACGGGGCAATGGCCGCAGGAGGGTGTTGAGCTTGCCGGTAAACGGGTCGGCATTATCGGAACGGGGTCATCGGGTGTGCAGGCGATCCCCGAAATCGCCAAGGTGGCGGATCGGCTTTATGTGTTTCAGCGCACACCGGTGTTCACGTTTCCGGCGGGCAATGCGCCTTTGAAGCCTGAGTTCATTGAAGAAGTAAAATCGCGCTATGACGAGATCCGGGAGCTTGAGCGGAAGTCGCTGGTGGGCATCACCGGCTGGACGGGCCGCGCGGGCACCAATGCCCTTGGCTCGGGCGGGCTATCCATGGACGAGATGATGAAAATGCCCAAGCTGATCGATGCGACGGCGGAAGAGCGGCTGGAGGCGCTTCGGAAATATGGTTTCGGTATCTTTGGGCGTTACAGCGACATCCGCATGGATATCGAAGCGAACACGCTGGCGGTCGAGCTCTATAATATCAAAATCCATGATCTGGTCGACAACGAGGCGACGGCGCGCGGGCTTGAGCCCCATGGCTATCCCATCGGCTGCAAGCGTCAGGTCATTGATACGGATTACTATGCCGCCTTTAACCGGAACAATGTGACGCTGGTTGATCTGCGTGAAACGCCGATTGAAAAGATCACCGCGGCCGGCATCTCGACCGCCGAGGATGATTACGAGCTTGATGTGCTGATCTACGCCACCGGGTTTGATGCCATGACCGGCGCGATCAACGCCATTACGTTCACTGGGCGGAATGGCGAGACGCTGCGCGACAAGTGGCAATATGGGCCGAGGAGCTATCTTGGCCTGCAGGTGACGGGATTTCCGAACCTGTTCACCATCACAGGCCCCGGCAGCCCGTCGGTGCTCTCGAACATGATGGTGTCGATTGAGCAGCATGTCGAATGGATCACGGATTGTGTCGCGCATATGGAAGAGCATGGGATCGCGACCATTGAGCCCGAGCACGAGGCCGAAGAACGCTGGATCGAACATGTCTATGATGTTGCCAAGAACACCATCATGACGGCGGAGAGCTGTAACTCCTGGTATCTCGGTGCGAATATTCCGGGCAAGCCGAGGATTTTCATGCCCTATATCGGCGGCGTCGGTCCCTACCGCGCGAAATGCGCCGAAATTGCCGCCAATGGCTATGAGGGGTTCGCGCTCGCGTAACAAGTTGGACCCCGGGTCTTCGCCCGGGGTGACGATGGGGGGATGTAGATTATTGAGTGATTTTGATCGGCAGCCTGTTGTCTATATGATGACCAACAAGCCCGGTGGAACGATCTATATCGGTGTAACCACGGACCTGAAACGGCGCGCGTACGAACATCGCAATCATCTGATTGAAGGATTCACGAAGCGCTTCGGACTTGATCTGCTGGTATGGTTCGAGGTGCACTCGGAAATCGGTGAAGCCATCAAACGCGAAAAGCAGATGAAACGCTGGCGGCGATCATGGAAAGTCGAACTTGTCGAACGTGCCAATCCTGACTGGCGGGACTTGTTCGATTCCCCCTGACACCCCATCCGTCACCCCGGGCGAAGACCCGGGGTCCAACTTCTCTCCGCTAGTTGCACTCATTGGCAGCTTCAGCGCCGCTGTAGTTATATCGGATGAAAGTCGCAAGATTGAAAATCATGCAAGCTGCATAGCCGGCGATCGACCGGGATGCTTGTGCATTTGTCGTCGGCGCAGACACAATAGCTGTGACCAGCATGATGCAGGCAAACGTTGTGCTGAGAGTTCTTCTTATGCTCATGAAATTCTCCTCAATGTGCTACTGCCAGAACGTGTCCAGCGGCCACCAGTACAAGGGGCCGCCGGAACTTCAGCACAGGCATTGACGCTGTTCAACCCATAACATGAACGGCGTTAAAGCACATAGAAGCCTTGGCCTCCGCATACTTCTTCTGCCTTTCGCGATCTTTGCCGAAGTCCGAGCGCTCGTCTGTCCTATTCGTACCGGAGCGCCTTGATCGGGTGGGCCATGCTGACGCGCAGGGTGTGGATGGCGACGGTGGCGCAGGCGATCAGGATGATCAGAAGTGCGGGGCCGGCGAAGAAGGTCCAGCTCAAGGGCACGCGGTCGGCCATGAATTCGTTGAACATTTCGGCGATAAACCAGCCTGCAGGCAGGCCGATGAGGCAGGCGAATGCCGCCGGCAGGGCAAGGCGCAGGGTCAGGCGGCCCATGATGTCGGGAATGGAAGCGCCCATGACCTTGCGGATGCCGATCTCCTTGGTGCGGCGTTCGGCAAGGAAGGCGGCGAGCGCGAAGAGACCGATACAGGCGACCAGGGTCGAGAGGACGGAGAACGCGACGATGCCGAGGGTAACGCCCTGGAAAATGCTCTCAAAGTTCGCGATCTTTTCTTCGATGAACTGACGTTCGATGGGCCGGGTCGGGACAATCTCCTGCCAGACACGATCAACCTCGCCCAACACTGTCTGCAGCTTACGCGGATCATATTTGATGTTGATGGTGTTGAAGAATTCAGGCGTGAAGTGGAACACGAGCGGCTTTACGTCATTCTGGAAGGCCATGTAATTGAAATCTTCTGTGACCCCGACAATTGTATTGACGGAAACAAGTCTGTCCTCTTCACGATAGCTGAAAAGGTTCTGACCGATGGCTGCCTCGGGGGATGCGAATCCCATTTGCGTGACAGCCAGGCGGGAAAGGAGGACATTTGCTTCACGCACAATGTCGTCATTGGCGTCATCCTCGAATGTCGCGATGACATCAAGCTGGACATCATTTGCAATGTCACGTGACAGATTACGGCCGACGATGATCGGAATGTCGTAAAAGCCAAGAAAATCGTCGTCAATACCGTAGCGGTTGAGGCGGACCTGCGCTTCCACACCGGAATCATCGGTGCGATAGAAGCCAGAGTTGTTGCTGCCTTCATAGGGCGCCCAGACCGCGCGGGCCACTGCATGCACGCCGTCGATGCGCTCGAGCTCGGCCTTCAGCTGGTCGGCAACGGCCTGTACCACAGGCTCGCCAATGCGTTCGATCAGCAGCACGTTTTCGTCATTGAAACCGAGATCGCGGTTCGACATGTAGCGGTCTTGCGCGTAGACGATGGTGGCGGTGACGACAAGAGTGATGGAGAGTGAGAACTGCAAGCCCACCATGATGCCGCTGACAACGCGACCGACACGGCCGGAACTGGCGACACCGTTCAATGCCGAAATGGTTTTCAACCCGGAAAGCACATAAGCCGGATAGAGCCCTGCCACGGCGCCGGCGCCGAGCGCTGTGCCGATCAGCCAGATCATTGTCGTAACGTCACCCATCGCATCAAACTGAAGCGCCTTGCCGGCGGCATCATTGAACATGGGCACAACTATACTGATGGCAATCACCGCCAGGATCAAGGCGACAAGCGCCTCCATCATGGCTTCAAGAACAAACTGCAGAACCAGCGAGCGTTTGGACGCCCCCATGACCTTCCGCATGCCGACTTCACGGCTTCTGAGAAGCGCCTTGGCGCCAGCCAGGTTGGTGTAGTTGAGCACAGCAATGACCAAAAGCACGATGCCGAGGATCTGCAACGCCGGCAGCATGGGAAAGCTTGCAGCCTCCCAGATATAATTGTTCATATCAGGCAGGGGGCGGATTCCGATCTCGGTGAAGAAGCCGCGATAGAAGTCAGGCGCATTTTCATAGGTCAGGCGATTGATCTCGGCGGTGACGCTGACAAGGTCCGTGCCTTCGGGAAACATGACATAGGTCTTGTAGTTGCCGCTCAGATTTGTCCAGGTGTCATAGTCCTGGATGTCGTTGATGTTTTTCAGTGTCTCTATGTTCGAGACAATATCGAAGCCCTTGTCGCCGATCAGATTGAACATGAAGTGAGAATTGAGCGGCAGATCATGGAAAACGCCGACCACGCGAACAACGTGGTCCGTGTTCACGATCAGCGTCTTGCCGACAACGTCATCAGTGCCAAAGATCGTCTGGGCCATTGAGCGTGACAGGATTGTGCTGCCCGGCTGGTCCATCAGGCTCGCATCACCAACAAGGAAATCGAGATCGAAAATGTTGAAAAAATCAGGATCCACGAACTGCATCTGGCGATAGAGAATATCGACGCCCTGGCCGATGACCATTTCGCGGGCATCAAAGCGGGCAATTTCCTCGATCTCCCCGATATTCGCCTTCATCAGTGGCGCCAGCGCGTTTTGCACCCCCAAAGTGGATGAGACACCGATGCCGGCATCGGGCGCCACCCTGGTATGGATACCGTAGATCCTCTCGGCGTTCTGAAAGAACGTGTCGTGGGTGTTTTCATATTCGACAAAAATCTGGGTGAAGATGAAACCAGTGAGGCCGATGGTCAGGCCCAGGATATTGACGATCAGATGCATGCGGTTTCGCAGTGCGTTGCGCACCCCCGCCATGACGTAATTTGCAAACATGTACCCTCGCTCCCACAGTCCGACAGAGTTTACGGCGCGCAGCATGGACCAGCCGCGTGCATCCTGCTTCCTCAAACGCAATCCCCGTGCCAGTTTTGAAAGCCGCAGAAATCTGCGGTTCTGGCACCTCGGCTGGCCGCGCTCATTGTGCCTGGACATGAATTGTGGCGAAAATCACTATTGCATCTCTGGCATGCCCTGGGGCTAGAGTGTTGCCGGTATCAGCGATTAACGAGGAGAAGACCATGATGGACGGCATGAGTGAACAATTCGCAGAACTGCCCCAATGGGTGGGCTACTGGCTTAACTGGATGGGGCTGATGCTTATCCTCTCCGTGCCGTTCGCCTTTCGGCACAAGACCGCGCGCGTTGCCGTCGCCCTCGGCCCGGTCGCGGTCTTCGCCCTGGCACCGGTGGTGTTCTACTTTTCCGGCAACATCCACCTTCTCGGCATCGCCCACTTCATCGCCTGGACGCCGCTCCTGATTTACATCTACCTGAAGGAAATTAAAACAAAGGCGCTTGACTACAAGTCGCTCTATGGGGTCTGGCTCATTCTTTTCTCGGCGACTATGATCATCTCACTCATCTTTGATGCCCGCGACATTGTGCTTGTTGCAACAGGGAGTAAATGACGGCCGCGCAAGTGGGGCCGCAGCCAAAGGAGAGCTGCTCATGAGATGCGACAACTGTGGTCGCCAAAATGATCGAGGGACGCGCTTCTGCTCGAACTGCGGCGAAGCCCTGGGTGAGGCGCCAATCCGTGGCGATGATGATTTCAGAGTCGGGGTCGGCTCCGCCTACGGGAATGGCTTCCGGCAACTGAAGGCGAATTTCCTGATCCTTCTCCTCATAACGGTGGTCTCCATCGTTATTACGGTGCCATCGAGCGTGATCGGCAGCCTTGTTGAAGAAGGCGGCGTTGTCGCCGGCTTTCTCGGTCTGATATCAGTCGCGTTCGGCATTCTGGTGAACAACCCCATAGGTTACGGTGTTTCCTATTCGTTTCTCCGCGCGGTAAGGGATGAGCCAGTAGAGGTCAGCAATATGTTCGAAGCATTTTACACATACTGGAACGCGGTTCTGGCGGCACTTCTGGTAGGCTTCATAATAATTGTTGGAATTATCGTGCTGATCGTTCCGGGCATCTATTTCGCCTGCAAGCTTGCCTTTACGCCCTACCTGGTCATCGACCGCAAAATGGATGTATTGGATGCCATAAGAGAGAGCTGGCGCATGACCACCGGCAGCGCATTCACCGTGTTTCTCGTCGGCCTCACCGCCGTTCCCGTCCTCTTGGCGGGCCTCCTCGCCTTCGGCGTCGGTGTCATCTTCTCCGTCATGTGGATCGCCGCTGCTTTTGCCGCCCTCTATCACGCTGTGTGCTTGGAAGAGGGTGTGGTGGAGTAGGTGGCCGTTTGACCTGGCCCGATAATCAAGCCTGAGTGCCTTGTACAGTCAAAGAAAGGAAGCCGGCTGATGTCCGCCATGCTGTTCAGCGCCGATCCTGAGATCGTAAATTTTTGCGATGCAATTGAGCATTTGGAACAACATCCGCAGCTCTATTGGGAAGTCGGTTTCCGAGTCAGGCGAGACAGATTTTCCTTTCCAGTATCTGGCTTCATTCACATCAATCGGCGGCAGGTGGAGTACAAGGCGACCATTGCCGACATCCTCCCCTTCTCGTCGTCACACTATCAAGACGCTGCCCTTGCTGAACAGGTAAAGCCGGCGCGCTGGCGACAAGCATGGGATGATGGGGAAAGCAATGCGTTCTCCCATGATTGGAAAACGGTCTTGGTCATGACTGCCATCGAACGCTTTCACCACGAAACTTTGGCGTTCAGGAAATGGGATGGATCACTCGTGAAAGTGCCGCCAAGGAGTTACACGCTGTGCTGCGAACCATAGCTCAGATCAACGCCATGGCACATTCAATCGATTGGCATGGTGGTTGGCGAATACAAAAAGGGGCCAGATCGCTGAGGAACTTGGAGGATCAGCAACAAGTTGACTGAATGGAAAATTGGGACTACTGGTCTGCAGGAGCCGTCCAGTCGGTCGAGAAATTCAAAATTTCGATCAGCTCGAACAGGTCGTGCGATTGTATTCCTAGATCCTCGCAGACATCAGGAACTTTTCTGTTCGCGCCTTGTTTTCTCGGAGACGATACCTCAAGAGTTACCACGCGGCGATTTTCTGGGTCAATGTATGCATACGAGATTAAGAACGGATCACGGCCCAGTTTGATAATTTCGTTGTCATCCAGCTCACCATAG
>CBDUYM010000042.1:0-16668 GCA_965371465.1 uncultured Alphaproteobacteria bacterium | reverse complement strand
CATGGCCAATCGTCCCGATGTTGCAATGCGGCTTCGTCCGTTCAAACTTTTCCTTTGCCATTCCCTTGCCTCCGTCTTTGTCAGTCTGTTCTTTTCTTCTGTCTTCAAGATAATTCAGGGTCGCCCGACGACAATGTCTTGCGACCCTTGAGTAACGTTATGCGAGCTTTGCGCGGACTTCCTCTGAAACTGCCTGCGGAACCGGCTCGTAATGATCAAATTCCATTGAATAGTTAGCTCGACCCTGAGACATGGAGCGCAGGTTGTTTACATAGCCGAACATGTTGGCGAGCGGCACCATCGCAGCTACCACGAGCGCAGAGCCGCGCGTCTCAGTGCCGCTAACCTGGCCACGGCGTGAATTGAGATCGCCAATGACATCGCCAAGGAAGTCTTCCGGTGTCACCACTTCGACCTTCATCACCGGCTCAAGAAGTACTGCTTTCGCCTTCAGAGCACCCTCCCTGAACGCGGCACGGGCAGCAATTTCAAAGGCCATGACGCTTGAATCCACGTCATGGGAGGCGCCGTCGACCAGCGTCACTTTGAAGTCGATCAGGGGGAAGCCCGCCAGGACGCCATTTTCGGCAACACTGCCAATTCCTTTTTCGACGCCGGGAATGTACTCCTTGGGCACCGAGCCGCCGCGAATAGCGTCTTCGAACACCAACCCTTCACCGGGCGCCAGCGGTTCGATCTGCAGCTTGATACGGGCGAACTGGCCGGAACCACCGGTTTGTTTCTTATGTGTGTAGTCAATTTCTGCTGCGCGTGTCAGCGTCTCACGATAGGCGACCTGTGGCGCACCGACATTCGCTTCGACTTTAAACTCGCGCTTCATTCGGTCGACCAGCACTTCAAGGTGGAGCTCACCCATGCCCTTGATGATTACCTGGCCGCTGTCTTCATCACTTGTAACGCGGAACGATGGATCTTCCTGCGCCAGGCGCTGAAGGGCCATGCCCATCTTTTCCTGATCAGCCTTTGTTTTCGGTTCGACCGCCACTTCAATCACCGGATCGGGGAAGTCCATGCTTTCAAGAATGACGGGATTGTCTGGATCGCAAAGGGTCTCACCTGTTGTCGTGGATTTGAGGGCACAGAAGGCAACAATATCGCCTGCCCGCGCTTCTTTGATGTCTTCCCGGCTGTTGGCATGCATTTCCAGCATCCGGCCGACACGTTCGCGACGGCCCTTGACCGAATTCAGAACGGAAGACCCCGCCTCCATGACACCTGAATACACGCGCACAAATGTCAGGCTGCCCACAAAGGGGTCAGTCATAACTTTGAAAGCCAATGCAGAGAATGGTTCATCATCGGATGCCGCACGGGTCTGCACTTCATCTGAATCTGGCAAAAGGCCTTCAACCGGCGGCACATCGACAGGGGAAGGCATGTAATTGACGACCGCATCAAGCAGCGGCTGCACGCCCTTATTTTTGAACGCCGTGCCGTTCAGAGTAGGCACAAAAGCCCCGGCAAGTGTGCCTTTGCGGATGCACCTGATGAGTGTCTCTTTGTCTGGGTCATGGCCATCAAGATATGCTTCCAGCGCTTCTTCATCCTGCTCAACAGCCATCTCAACCATAGCAAGCCGCGCTTCTTCTGCCGCGACTTGAAGATTGTCTGGGATATCAACGAAATCAAACTCGGCACCAAGGTTTTCGTCGCGCCAGATGATGGCCTTCATGTCGATAAGATCGACCACACCTGCATAGTTGCTTTCGGCGCCAATAGGCAGCTGCAGGATAAGCGGTGTTGATCCCAGGCGGTCCACAATCATTTCGACTGTGCGCTCAAAATCGGCACCAATCCGGTCCATTTTGTTTACAAAACAGATACGCGGCACGTTATAGCGGTCAGCCTGCCGCCAGACTGTTTCTGACTGAGGTTCAACCCCCGCCACGCTGTCAAAGATCGCAACGGCACCATCAAGAACGCGCAGAGAACGTTCTACTTCAATGGTGAAATCGACGTGACCCGGCGTATCGATAATGTTGATCCGATGATCATTCCAAAAGCATGTTGTCGCCGCGGAAGTAATTGTGATTCCGCGCTCCTGCTCCTGCTCCATCCAATCCATGGTGGCGGCACCTTCGTGCACTTCGCCAATCTTGTGGGAGCGGCCGGTGTAGTAGAGAATACGTTCTGTTGTTGTCGTCTTGCCCGCATCAATATGGGCCATAATGCCAATATTGCGGTACTTGTCGATCGGATGTTGACGTGCCATTTCTCTGCTACCTCTTCGTTTTCAGCATTACCAGCGGTAATGCGAAAACGCCCGATTGGCTTCGGCCATCCGATGTGTGTCTTCACGCTTCTTCACGGAACCGCCACGGTTATTCGCCGCATCGAGAATTTCGGCAGAAAGCCGTTCCTTCATGGTGTGTTCTGCACGGTTACGCGTCTGCTCGATCAGCCATCGAATAGCAAGCGTCTGGGCGCGCTGAGGTCGTACTTCCATTGGTACCTGATAGGTGGCACCGCCGACGCGGCGCGATTTTACTTCCAGGTCCGGGCGTACATTGTCCAGCGCTTCGTGGAAAATCTCCACCGGATTACGATGAGCTTTCTCTTCAACATCTTCAAGGGCACCATAGACAATCTTCTCGGCAGCCGATTTCTTACCATCAAGCATGAGGCAATTGATGAACTTGGACAAAACCTTGTCGCCAAATTTGGCGTCGGGAAGGATTTCGCGTTTTTCTGCGGCGTGGCGGCGTGACATTCTGCGATCTCCCTACTTCGGACGCTTGGCGCCATATTTGGAACGGCGCTGGCGGCGATCAGAAACGCCCTGGGTATCAAGAACACCACGGACAATATGGTAGCGGACGCCTGGCAGATCTTTCACCCGGCCCCCACGGAAAAGAACAACGGAATGCTCCTGAAGATTGTGACCTTCACCCGGAATGTAACAGGTGGCTTCTACACCGCCTGGCAGACGCACGCGCGCGACTTTGCGAAGAGCCGAATTCGGCTTTCTGGGAGTCGTTGTATAGACGCGCGCGCAGACACCGCGCTTTTGCGGGCAGGCGTCAAGCGCAGGCACTCTGTTGATCTGAACCGGCTTTTTACGGCCTTTCCGGAGTAGCTGATTAATAGTCGGCATTAAGTTTCCATTGTCCTTTGAATTCAGCCTTCTGATTTCAAGCCTTCGATTTCGTTTTTGCCAGTTCGATCCGGTTTAAAGCCACGTAAGCCGGACACAAAATGGCACAATTGACCCGGCAGCCTTTCGATTGGCCCAAAAGCCGCCGAACCCGTTGTGTCAGCCAGGAATTGTCATTGATCAGCATTCTGATCGTTTCAATTCCGAGCTTAGATATGTCGTTCCGCTCGAGACATTGCAAAGCGTTTAGGCCTGAAAGTCACGGGGCCTACTACCAGAGCATCTGCGAGGCGCGCATACTATGTATGAGCCCTATCCCCGTCAAGGCAAAAAAGTCCCTCAATCCAAGACTGAGCGCGCCTTTGCGATGAATCTACAGGAACCGTCCGAAAGCCTCTCAGGAATGGCTGAAATCAGGGAATGCGGCAAGGTCGAGAACCGGCCCGGCGGCGCACAGGATGCTTGATCTACCGCACTTCTTCTGGCGATTTGGGCGGATCTGCCGCGAACGCCTGTAAGGCACGCGTTACAAGTTCAGATGAATCAACGTATCGGGCGCCGTCATTCCGAAGATGCAGGAGGAATTCAACAGCCCCTCTGCCGCCAAGAATCGGTGATGGGCACAGATTCGTAACTGTGAACCGGGCCTGGGAAAGTCCCTTGAGTAGATCTCTCAGGACCTCTTCAATGGCCGCCATGTCGGCAGGGTCGTCCTGCGCCAATCCTTCATAAAGTGGCTTTACAAGACATATCGCGTCGGCCCAGCCCGGCAGTGCTTCACGCAGTGCTGGCAGCGCTGTCAAGAGCGAGAGATAGGAAAGATCAAGCGTGATCAGATCCAGCTGATCTGAAATGAACTGAGGCGATAGATCGGCAATGTTGGTTTTTTCAAGGACTTGAACGCGGCTGTCGGCGGCGAGCTTTCCACGCAGCTGACCGAATCCCGCGTCAACAGCGAAGACTTTCTGAGCGCCGCGCTGAAGAAGGCAGTCCGTAAAGCCGCCAGTCGATGCACCAGCGTCAAGAACGGTCGCGCCCTCGACTGAAAAGTTGAACACGTTGAGAGCGCGTTCCAGTTTATAGCCGCCCCGGCTTACAAATCTGAGATTCTCGCCACGGACATGAATCTGTGCGTCTGATTTGATTTGCATGCCGGCCGCACTGACCACCAGCCCTTCAACCACAACATTTCCCGCCATGATCGGCCCAAGGGCTGCCCTGGCGTCCGAGAAGAAGCCTCTGTCAACAAGCACATGATCAAGTCTCTGGCGCATCGCTCTTCGGCTCTGCCTTCCTTCTTGCTCAGATCAATCCCACCAGCTGATGTGGCCGTAAGAAAAGAAAACGGCGGCACCGAATTCGATGCCGCCGCAGATCATATTTCGCCGATGAGCAAGCCTGCTTCAGACGCCTCATTCAGCGGCGTGGCCAGCTTCTGCATCGCTATCAGGCTGCACCTCAATTGGTTCGCTTTCCGCATCAGCAGCAGCTTCCAGCGCGTCAGCCGCACGCTGGGCTTCTATGGCTTCGACAATTTCGCGATCCCGATCACTCGCGACGCGGCGCATCCGGTTCATCAAGGCGCCTGTGCCAGCCGGGATCAACCGTCCAACAATCACGTTTTCCTTTAGGCCAAAGAGATGATCTTCTTTGCCGGAAACTGCAGCCTCGGTGAGAACGCGTGTCGTCTCCTGGAACGAAGCCGCCGAGATGAACGAATTCGTCTGCAAGGACGCTTTCGTGATCCCCAGCAGAACCGGATTTCCAACTGCCGGCTCCTTGCCCTCGAGCTCTATCTTCCGGTTGGCCTCTTCGAACTCTTCGCGGTCAACCTGTTCGCCCATCAGGAAATTCGTATCGCCCGAAGTTTTTACTTCGATCTTCTGAAGCATTTGTCGAACGATGATTTCGATATGTTTGTCATCAATACGAATGCCCTGCAATCGATAGACTTCCTGAATTTCATAGACCAGATAGTTGGCTAGTGCCTCGATCCCGAGAACCGCAAGAATATCGTGAGGAGCGGCATTGCCATGAAGCAGGTACTCACCCTGTTTGATCACTTCCCCTTCCTGAACCGCAACATGCTTGCCTTTGGGAATGAGATACTCGGCGGTATCCTCATCTTCGTTCTCTGGCCGAATGATGATGCGGCGCTTGTTCTTGTAGTCGCGCCCAAATTCGACAATCCCGTCAATTTCGGCGATGACGGCATGATCCTTTGGCCGTCTGGCTTCAAACAGTTCGGCGACACGGGGCAAACCGCCCGTAATATCGCGGGTCTTTGCTGTTTCCCTTGGGATACGGGCGAGAATGTCACCAGCATGTACGGCAGCGCCATCATCCACTGACAAGACAGCGTCCACAGACATGAAGTAGCGAGCTTCCAATCCGTTTGCGAGTGTGACCACCTCGCCTTCAACATCTCGAAGCGTCAGTCGCGGGCGAATTTCGTTGCTGTTCGGCTGATTACGCCAATCGATGACGATCTTCGTCGCAATGCCGGTCGTGTCATCGACAACATCCCGCAAGGCAACGCCCTCAACGAGATCAACGTAATTCACGATGCCTTCTTTTTCCGTGATGATGGGGATTGTGTAGGGATCCCACTCAACTATCTTTTGGCCGCTTTCCACTTTGTCTTCAGAATCGACGAAGATGTGGGCACCATAGGGAACTTTGTGGCGGGCGCGTTCACGCTGATTTTCGTCTTGAATTACGATTTCGGTATTCCGGCTCATCACGATCTTGCGGCCGCGGCTGTCTTCCACGATGTTTCGATTGTGAATTTCAACGATGCCATCCACATTTGATTCAATCATCGACTGTTCAGTGAACTGTGCTGTGCCTCCGATATGGAAAGTGCGCATCGTAAGCTGGGTGCCGGGCTCACCGATAGACTGAGCTGCGATTACGCCCACTGCCTCACCAACATTGACGCTTGTGCCCCTGGCCAGGTCGCGACCGTAGCATTTACCGCAAACACCATGCTTGGAATTGCATGTCAGCACTGAGCGAACTCTGATTTTTCGCACGCCTGACTTTTCAATCAGTTCCACACCTTCTTCGTCAATGAGTTCGTGCGCTTTCAAAATCAACTCTTCTGAAACCGGGTCAAAGACATCTTCGCACGGCGTCCGTCCAAGGACGCGCTCGCCGAGCGAAACAATAATCTCACCACCCTCTATGACCTCCGCGATCATGATCCCTTCTTCAATGCCACAATCTTCTTCGATGATAATGCAGTCCTGCGCCACATCGACAAGACGACGGGTCAGGTAACCTGAACTTGCTGTTTTCAATGCTGTATCAGCGAGCCCTTTACGTGCCCCGTGGGTTGAATCGAAGTACTCCTGAACTGACAGACCTTCCTTGAAGTTGGCAATAATCGGTGTCTCAATAATTTCGCCAGACGGCTTGGCCATCAGTCCGCGCATGCCGGCAAGTTGCTTCATTTGAGCCACAGAGCCTCGCGCACCACTATCCGCCATCATGAAGATCGAGTTGATGTTCTCGGAACGCCCGGTCTCCGGGTTGGTGTCGACCGACGAAATGTTAAGCATCATTTCTTCAGCGACTTTGTCGGTGCACTGTGACCAGGCATCAATGACCTTGTTGTATTTTTCGCCCTGCGTGATCAGACCATCTGTGTATTGCTGTTCATAGTCTTTAACCTTTGCTCTGGCCTCATCGACGATCGCAGCCTTTGAAGCCGGAATGACCATGTCATCCTTGCCAAACGAAATACCTGAGTTGCAGGCGTGTTTGAAGCTGAGGGCCATGAGATGATCAGCAAATAACACCGTCTCCTTCTGGCCGCAGAAGCGATAGATGATGTCGATGAGCTGACTGACCTCACGCGTCCGCAAAAGACGGTTGATCAAGCTGAACTGAACTTCATGATGCTTTGGCAAAAGTTCGGCAACGAGCATTCTGCCTGGCGTGGTTTCAAAGCGCTGATGGACTTCGTTGCCCTCTTCATCAACCGTCTGATAGCGTCCGACGATTTTCGAGTGCAGGGTCACCACATTGTTATCAAGCGCATGCTGGACCTCTGCCATATCAGCGAAAGTCATGCCTTCACCGGGCTCATTCTCAAGCTCCATGGTCAGATAATAGGTGCCGAGAAGCATGTCCTGACGCGGTACGATGATGGGTTTTCCGTCTGCGGGTCTCAGGATGTTGTTCGTGGACATCATAAGGACCCGAGCTTCGAGCTGCGCTTCCAACGACAGAGGCACGTGAACGGCCATCTGGTCGCCGTCGAAGTCAGCGTTGAAGGCCATGCAAACGAGCGGGTGAAGCTGAATCGCCTTACCTTCTACCAACACAGGTTCGAAAGCCTGAATGCCAAGCCTGTGGAGCGTCGGTGCGCGGTTCAAAAGCACTGGATGTTCGCGGATGACTTCATCAAGAGCGTCCCAGACTTCGGGCCGTTCCTTTTCGACCATCTTTTTCGACATCTTCACCGTTGTGGAAATGCCTTTAGCGTCAAGGCGTGAATAAATAAACGGCTTAAAGAGTTCGAGGGCCATCTTCTTTGGCAAACCGCATTGGTGCAGTTTTAGTTCCGGCCCAACAGTAATCACGGATCGACCGGAATAGTCGACGCGCTTACCGAGAAGGTTCTGGCGGAAACGGCCCTGTTTCCCTTTCAACATGTCGGCAAGCGACTTCAAAGGGCGCTTGTTCGCGCCAGTGATCGTCCTGCCCCTGCGGCCATTGTCAAAGAGTGCATCCACAGATTCCTGAAGCATGCGTTTTTCGTTGCGGATGATTATGTCGGGGGCGCGAAGATCAATGAGCCTTTTTAACCGCGTGTTCCTGTTGATCACGCGGCGATAGAGATCATTCAGATCTGACGTGGCGAAGCGCCCGCCGTCCAGCGGCACCAATGGGCGCAGCTCAGGCGGCAAAACCGGGATGACAGTCATGATCATCCATTCCGGGCGGTTCCCGGATTCGAGAAAGCTTTCGATCAGCTTGAGGCGCTTTACAATCTTTTTGGGTTTCAGCTCCGACGTTGTTGTCGCCAAATCTTCAAGAAGCACTTCGCGCTCATGATGCAGGTCCACGCTTGCAAGAAGCTCGCGGATAGCTTCAGCACCGATGCCTGCCGTAAAGGAGTCATCGCCAAATTCGTCGAGCGCATCGCCATACTCTTCGTCGTTCAACAGCTGAAACGGTTTCAGAGGCGTCATGCCAGGCTCAAGAACAACGTAGCTTTCGAAATACAGGATCCGCTCGAGCTCTTTCAGAGTCATGTCCAACAGAAGGCCGATTCGCGACGGCAACGATTTCAGGAACCAGATATGGGCCACTGGCGATGCCAGTTCTATGTGGCCCATACGTTCCCGCCGAACTCGCGACTGCGTCACTTCCACGCCACACTTTTCGCAAGTGATGCCCCGATGCTTCATCCGCTTGTATTTTCCGCACAGACATTCGTAGTCCTTCTGTGGGCCGAATATTCGCGAACAGAAGAGACCATCACGTTCCGGCTTGAACGTCCGGTAGTTGATCGTCTCAGGCTTCTTAATCTCACCGAATGACCAGGAAAGAATTTTCTCTGGAGATGCAATGGAGATCTTGATTGATTCAAAAGTCGGTGGACTGTTTGGTGTTCCAAACAAGTTCATCACTTCTTGATTCATGAGCCTTCACTCCTAATGTTTGACGCAATTCCCAGCGCCGGTTCTTTTGTTGCAATGACGCATGGCGCCCTGCAAATGCCATTCATCATGAGACCTAGTCGGCCTCGCTCTGAGTAAGTTCTATGTTTAATCCGAGAGACCGCATTTCCTTGACCAGGACATTGAAGGATTCCGGAATACCCGCTTCAAACGAATCATCGCCTTTGACAATCGCTTCGTAGGCCTTGGTCCGGCCTGCCACATCGTCTGATTTGACCGTCAGCATTTCTTGCAAGGTATAGGCGGCGCCATAAGCCTGCAGCGCCCAGACTTCCATTTCGCCGAATCGCTGACCGCCGAACTGCGCCTTGCCACCCAGCGGTTGCTGTGTGACCAGACTGTAGGGGCCAATGGACCTGGCATGGATCTTATCATCCACAAGGTGATGTAGCTTCAGCATGTAGATATAGCCAACTGTGACCTGGCGATCGAACATTTCGCCGGTGCGGCCATCAATCAGATTTGCCTGGCCCGAACCATCGAGCCCTGCTTTCTCAAGCATCTCAACAATGTCTGCTTCGCGTGCGCCATCAAACACCGGCGTGGTGAATGGGATGCCATCCGACATGTTTGTAGCCAGCTCCTCAAGCTCGTCGTCCTCCAGGGTTGCAATCCTGTCCTTATGTGTTTCTTCGCCATAGATGTCTTTCATCAGATCAGAAACATCTTTCAGCGAAGACGTGACGCCTCGCCGATACGCGTCCATGGCATCACCAATCATTCGTCCGAGCCCGGCAGCAGCCCAGCCCAAATGGGTCTCAAGAATCTGTCCTACATTCATGCGCGATGGCACGCCAAGCGGATTCAAGACAAGGTCGACCGGACGGCCATCCTCAAGATGAGGCATATCTTCGATCGGCACGATCCGTGAAATCACGCCCTTGTTACCGTGACGACCTGCCATTTTGTCACCGGGCTGAAGCTTGCGCTTCACAGCGACAAAAACTTTGACCATCTTCATTACGCCCGGCAAAAGTTCATCACCGCGCTGAAGCTTGTCAATCTTGTCTTCAAACTGCGCCCGCAAGTGATCCCGGGCCTGGTCGAACTGGCGCTTCATGGCTTCAAGATCTGACATGAGTTTCTCGTCGTCGATGGCGATCTTCCACCAGTCAGACCTGATCATGTCAGCCAGAAGTTCCGCCGTGATTGCCGTGCCCTTCTTGATGCCGTCTGGTCCGCTGACCGCCTTCTGGCCGATCAGGACGCCTTCGAGACGACCATAGGTATTGCGATCAAGAATTGCCTGTTCATCCTCCCTGTCCTTGGCAAGACGCTCAATTTCCTCGCGCTCGATTGCCATGGCGCGCTCGTCCTTATCCACGCCGTGGCGGGAGAAGACGCGAACCTCAACCACAGTGCCCGACACACCAGAAGGAAGTTTCAGAGATGTATCTCTGACATCCGACGCCTTTTCGCCGAAGATGGCCCGCAAAAGCTTTTCTTCGGGGGTCATGGGCGCTTCGCTCTTAGGCGTGATTTTGCCGACGAGAATGTCTCCGGCATGCACTTCGGCCCCGATGTAAGCAATCCCGGCTTCATCAAGATGACCAAGGTTTTCTTCTCCGACATTGGGAATGTCGCGGGTGATTTCTTCCGGCCCCTGCTTGGTATCCCGCGCCATGACTTCGAACTGCTCAATGTGAATCGACGTGAACACATCATCCCGGACAATTCGTTCGGATATCAGAATTGAATCTTCGTAATTATAGCCGTTCCATGGCATGAAGGCCGCAAGAACATTCTTGCCAAGCGCCAGTTCTCCCAAATTCGTCGATGGGCCATCGGCAATAATGTCACCTCTTGACACATGATCACCAACTTTGACAATGGGACGCTGATTGATACATGTGTTTTGGTTGGAGCGCTGGAACTTCCTCAGTGAATAGATGTCGACGCCTGACTCTGCAGCATCAAGTTCCTCTGTCGCGTGGACAACAATGCGCTTGCCATCAAGCTGCTCGACCGTACCGGCGCGTCTTGCAATAATCGCAACGCCAGAGTCCCGGGCCACGATCTCTTCCATACCCGTACCCACCAGTGGCGCTTCGGCCTGCACAAGGGGAACGGCCTGGCGCATCATGTTCGCACCCATCAGGGCACGTTCCGAGCTATCATTCTCAAGGAAAGGCACAAGAGCCGCCGAAACGGACACCACCTGCTTTGGCGAGACATCCATGAATTCAACTTCGCCAGGAGGCATCATCTGGTTAGCACCATCCGCCCGGCAGGTGATGAGGTCAGCAACAAAATTGCCTTTGGCGTCAAGCTTGGCGTTTGCCTGCGCAATGACATATTTGCCTTCTTCCATCGCAGACATGTAAACAACGTCATCCTGCACTTTGCCGTTCGCAACTTTGCGGTAGGGCGTCTCAATAAAGCCGTACCTGTTGATTTTGGCGAAGGTTGCAAGACTGTTGATCAATCCGATGTTCGGCCCCTCTGGCGTTTCAATGGGGCATATGCGTCCGTAGTGCGTGGGGTGCACGTCGCGTACTTCGAAGCCGGCACGTTCACGCGTCAGACCGCCCGGCCCCAGAGCCGACAGCACCCTCTTGTGCCGGACACCATCCAGAGGATTGGTCGAATTCATGAACTGCGAGAGCTGGGACGAGCCGAAGAATTCGCGCACGGCTGCTGCCGCAGGCTTGGCGTTGATCAGATCATGCGGCATCACCGTGTCGATCTCGACTGAGCTCATCCGTTCGCGGATTGCGCGCTCCATTCGGAGAAGCCCAATGCGATACTGATTTTCCATGAGCTCGCCCACAGACCGGACGCGACGATTTCCAAGATGATCAATGTCGTCGATGTCGCCAATGCCATCCCGCAAATGAACGAGCGTCCTGACCACTGCAAGAATGTCTTCGCGATCCAGGGTCCGCTTGCTTACTTCCTTGTCAAGATCGAGCCGAGCATTGAGCTTGACCCGACCGACTTCAGACAGATCGTAACGTTCGAAATTGAAGAACAGGCCATCGAAAAGCGCTTCCGCGGTTTCGCGGGTCGGCGGCTCACCTGGCCGCATGACGCGATAGATTTCCACCAGGGCTTCGTCGCTTGTTTCGGCTTTATCTACCGCCAACGTATCGCGGATGTAGGAACCCACAGTTACATTATCAATATCAAGGACGTCGAGCTGCTTGACGCCGACTTCGGTCAGCGATTCAACAATTTCTTCAGTCAGAGCCTGGCCAGCTTCGACATAGATCTCACCGGTCTTTTCATTGATGAGATCGGAAGCGGCAAACAGATCCAGAAGTTCTTCCGGATCGACCAGCATTTCTTTAAAACCATCTTCAGCCAGCTTGTTGGCGAGCCGCGGGGTCACGCGTGTGCCGGCTTCAACTTCGACGGCCCCGGTTTTTGCATTGATCAGATCCCGGTGCGGTCGCAGCCCGCGAGCACGTTCAGGCCGAAACGATGTGCTCCAACCTTTTTTGGAGTGCTTGTAGTTCACCTTGTCATAGAAATAATCGAGGACTTCTTCAGGAGACATCCCAAGAGCAAGTAACAGCGTCGTCACCGGAATTTTGCGACGGCGATCAATACGCACGTGCACAATATCTTTGGCGTCAAACTCGAAATCGAGCCATGACCCACGCGAAGGAATAATCCTGGCAGCAAATAAAAGTTTGCCGCTGGAATGGGTTTTGCCCCGGTCGTGATCAAAGAACACACCCGGTGAGCGATGCATCTGCGATACAACGACCCGCTCAGTACCATTGATGACGAAGGTACCATTCTCGGTCATCAGGGGCATGTCACCCATGTAGACATCTTGTTCTTTGATATCGAGAACGGATTTAGCCTCTGTATCCTCATCGACCTCAAAGACGATCAGCCGCAATGTGACGCGCAGCGGGGCGGCAAATGTAAGTCCCCGCTGTTGGCATTCCTCAACGTCATACTTCGGTGCATCGAAATTGTATGAGATGTATTCAAGCGATGCCGTGTCCGAAAAATCACTGATCGGAAACACGGAACGAAAGACCGCCTGAAGGCCGACTTCGATGCGGTCATCCTCCGCAACATCCATTTGCAGAAACTGTTTATACGACTCCTTCTGGACCTCAATCAGGTTTGGCATTTCGGCAACAGCCAAAATACTGCCGAAGTCCTTTCGCACTCTTTTGCGACCGGTAAATGTCATTGCCTGCTTGGATGCCTGAGTTGCCATTCTTGACCCTTGCTATAACGTTGCCTTGCTCATGATCAGAGGATTTTGGTCCTCTTTCACGCGCACACAGATAGCCGTTCCCGAATCACCCGCTGATTCGAAAACGATTATCAAGATAATAATATATTCGCCGCTCAATTTTACTTGAGTTCAACTGATGCTCCAGCAGCCTCAAGCTGCTCTTTGATCTTCTCAGCGTCGCCCTTAGAAAGGCCTGTCTTCACTTCTTTAGGTGCGCTTTCGACAAGATCCTTGGCTTCCTTCAGCCCAAGACCTGTAATAGCCCGCACTTCCTTGATGACACTGATTTTGGCCTCGCCAAAAGACGTAAGCATGACGTCGAATTCATCCTTTTCAGCGACCTCGCCGCCGGCATCGCCGGCCGGTGCTGCAGCCACAGCAACCGGTGCTGCGGCGGAGACGCCCCACTTTTCTTCCAGCAGCTTCGAAAGGTCTGCCGCTTCAAGAACTGTAAGATTAGAAAGATCCTCTGCGATCTGATCCAGATTAGCCATTAGTATACCACTCCTTGGTTTAAACCCGAATGCGGAATTTCCCGGCCTGGTGCTGTGGCCTGCGTCCGCATCATATGTTTGCCTGCCTTACGCCGCTTCTTCCGATGATCCGTAAGCACTGATGACGCGTGCGACCTGCCCTGCGGGCGCGGCCAGCACAGCTGCGATGCGCGTTGCAGGCGTGGAAATCATGCCCACAATCATGCCGCGCAATTCGTCAAGAGACGGTAGGCTCGCAAGTGATTTGACAGCCTCTGCGTCAAGCACCTGATCACCCATGATGCCGCCAAGAACGACCAGTTTTTCATTCTCTTTGGCAAAATTCACCGCCGCCTTTGGTGCAGCAACAGGATCATCTGAGTAAGCGATAGCCGTCGGGCCTGTGAAGAGATCCCTGATGGAATCACTTGCCGTGCCCTCAATCGCGCGCCTCGTCAGACTGTTCTTGGTTACGAGGAATTTGGCCCCGGCATCACGTACATTTGTGCGAAGGCCGGTGATTTCACCGACCGACAGTCCAATATAGTGTGTGACGACAATCACAGCAGCTTCATTGAAGATGCTGTTCAGGTCTGCGACCATTTCCTCTTTCTGAGTCCGGTCCAATTTTGTCTCCGATACTCGGGAAGGTTTCCCTTCCTCTTATCCCTTGCGGGTCCAGATGGACCAATTCATCTTCCAGTTCCCTGGCGTCCGAATTGATCCGGCTCGCCTGCCCTGGGTTCAAACTTTTGCCGGTATGCGTGACCGCTAGGTTGGTCAGACGTCCAGCTCAGCCTTTACCCCGTCTATGCAGGAAATTAAGGTCGCGCCACTCTGGCGACACGATCACCTGCAGTCTTGGACAGGATGGGTCACGATGTTGCCACCTTGGCCCTCCTCAACGTCATTTGAGCCATTGGCCCAGCTGACGCTATGCGACGACGTCCTCTCAGACGTCAGACGTCGCACTTTGCACGTCAACCTTGATCCCTGGCCCCATGCTAGAGCTCACGTTCAACGCTTTGACGTATGTTCCTTTTGCGCCAGAAGGCCGCGCTTTCATTATCGCACCAACAAAAGCCCTCAGATTTTCCTGGAGCTGGTTGGCTTCGAAGCTGGCCTTGCCAATTCCAGCATGTATGATGCCTTCTTTCTCAACTC
This sequence comes from uncultured Alphaproteobacteria bacterium, assembly GCA_965371465.1. Taxonomy (GTDB): domain Bacteria; phylum Pseudomonadota; class Alphaproteobacteria; order CBDUYM01; family CBDUYM01; genus CBDUYM01. Next base: position 2,022 of record CBDUYM010000042.1, on the reverse strand, counting down.
TGAACTCGACTTGGCCACCCTTGGCAGCCTTCACTGCCTCTGCCACATCTGGTGTTACAGTCCCAAGGCGAGGGTTTGGCATCAGACCACGGGGGCCCAGGACCTTTCCAAGCTTACCGACCACAGCCATCATGTCAGGCGTCGCGATGCAGCGATCAAAATCAATCTTGCCCGCCTCGATCTCTGCCGCCAGATCATCGGCGCCAACCACATCCGCACCAGCTTCACGCGCCTCATCTGCCTTATCATCTTTCGCAAACACGGCGACGCGGACCGACTTGCCGGTGCCGTTCGGCAGCTGAACGACGCCTCTTACCATCTGATCGGCGTGCCTAGGATCGACACCCAGGTTCATCGCCACATCTACGGTCTCATCAAAATTCTTGGACGCATTGTCCTTTATGAGGGCAATCGCCTCGTCGACCGGATAGAACGTCAAGCGATCTATTTTCTCTCGAGCGGCGCGGAGCTTTTTTCCAGGCTTCGACATCGTCCTACCCCCTTACCTCAATGCCCATTGATCGGGCGGAGCCCATGATCATCTTTGATGCAGCATCCAGGTCCGCCGCATTCAAATCCACCATCTTCAGCTCAGCGATCTCGCGCACCTGAGCCATACTGACGCTCGCCACGACTTCGCGACCTGGTTCGCTGGACGCTTTGTCAAGCTTTGCTGCCTTCTTCAGGTAAAATGACGCCGGCGGCGTTTTTGTGATGAATGAAAAAGAGCGATCCGAATACACTGTGATCACCGTTGGGATCGGCGCGTTTCTCTCCATTTCCTGGGTCTGGGCATTGAAGGCTTTGCAAAAATCCATAATGTTCACGCCCTGCTGGCCAAGCGCGGGCCCAACAGGAGGCGATGGATTTGCAGCGCCCGCGGGCACCTGCAGCCTAATATAGCCATCGATCTTCTTTGCCATCGTTCTTCCTGGTTAGGCAGCTCTCTTCTTACTCATCTACAGACAAGCCAAAGAAATGCCTCTTGAAGCGCATGTGGTACGACCTGCCTGGCCTTAAGCAGCTATCTCCCACACACTTTTTGCTGAGGGGGCGTCTAATACACGAAACTTTTCAAGAATTCAAAGTTTCTCTACCTGTGTGTATTCGAGCTCGACTGGGGTAGCCCGGCCAAAGATGGAAACCGACACTTTCAGGCGGGTTCTCTCTTCGTCGACTTCCTCCACATGGCCATTGAAAGAGGCAAAAGGACCATCAGAAACCCGCACCTGCTCCCCAATTTCGAAGGTGATGGAAGGCTTCGGTCGATCCACCCCTTCCTGCACTTGATGAAGGATTCTGCCAGCTTCAGCATCACTTATGGGTCGTGGCCGATTTGCAGTGCCCAAAAAACCCGTCACTTTCGGCGTGTTGTTGACGAGATGATAGCTATCGTCGGTCAGTTCCATTTTCACCAGCACATAGCCTGGAAAGAACTTTCTTGCGGCATTCACTTTCTGGCCGCGCCGGACTTCAACGACTTCTTCCATGGGCACCAGAACCTCTTCAAAAAGGTCGTCCATGGAATTTGAACGAATCTGTTCACGAAGTGATTCGGCGATTTTGACTTCAAACCCTGAATAAGCCTGAACAATATACCATTTCATTGCCATGCTATTAGCCCCCAACTCCCAGAATGTAGCGAAGACCCAAAGAAATTGTCTGATCAACGGCCAGGAAAAAGAGCGCGGCAATAGTCACCATGATGAACACCATTATGGTCGTCACCATAGTTTCATTGCGCGAGGGCCACGTAACCTTCGCCGTTTCCTGACGGACCTCTCGAAAAAAACGCCCTGGATTAATCTTCGCCATAACTTCACTTGTTCCAATCGTTTGCATCGCTGATGCTGGCAGGAGTGGAGGGACTCGAACCCACAACCCCCGGTTTTGGAGACCGGTGCTCTGCCAATTGAGCTACACTCCTATTTCAGATCCTCACGTTTTCAGACGTCCGCCGCTACGCCGTAATACTTGCGACGACGCCGGAGCCGACGGTGCGGCCACCTTCGCGGATCGCGA
>CBDUYM010000041.1:0-17613 GCA_965371465.1 uncultured Alphaproteobacteria bacterium | reverse complement strand
CAGGATGATGAAGCCATCGGCAATGAACCGCCGGACCTGATCGTCTGAAAGTAGTTTCGGTTGTTGAGCCATGATTTATTCGGGCACCCCTTCGCTGCAAATCTAGCATCAACAGGTCGGCAACTGCATTTCAATAAACCGCTGGCATCTATGGCCCGCGGATCAAGCATTCCGCCAGGGCTGGATTGCGCCTCTCACGGTCCTCAGGCATACTCCGCCATTGTGCAGTTGAAGCTGGAACGGGTGGTTCATGCTGATAGAGGCAGTCAGGGATGTCGGCTGGCTTGACATGGCCCTCTACAACTGGCCGTGGACAGTTCTGGCGGCAATTGTCATTTTCTATTTTGTTATCGCCCTGATAAATTGGCTTGCTGGCCTGAATTTGAAGGGCACGGCGTTGCCTCAGTTCTTCTACGATGAGGAAGAGGACGCTTACTACTACATCGCAGATGACGGAGAGAGTTACTGGGTCACAGCCGACCAACCTGAGCTGCCTGCTGATTTCTATTATGACGAAGAAGGCGGCCGATTTTTCCAGGAAGCTTCAGACGGCGAGCTTTCCTATGTCGCGCCTGAAGTGATCCCGGGGTCGGAACGATTCAAGGGCCGCACTGTCATTATCGTGCCTCTTGGCATCCTCATTGTCGGCGGCATTATTACGATATTCATCAACGATTGGGCGACCGACGGCAGGCTCGATCCGCGCGGCCAGTCTCAATCCCTGGTCGTGCTCTATTTTGAAGATGAAGAGCTGAAAGATCGCACCATCAGCTATTTCCCCGGCGATCAGTACCAAAATCGCGAAGGAATAATCTTCGATCTCCCGTTCAGAGCAGCGTCGGAAGCCAGCGATGAAGCCAGTAACGAAACCAGCAGCGAGGACGACAGCGAAGACGAAGACGGTGCAAGGCCCCAGTATGGCCTTGATGTCACCTTCAACGACACGGATCGGGCCATGCGTATTCATCACTATCAATACGAACAGTTCGCCGGCATGTGTGGCGGCTATGCGGATGGCGAATTGTTAGCCGTCCTGCTCCCTGACCTCGTAATCCCGGACCTGGTCACCCTGCCAAGGGAAGAGTATCGGGGTGCCGGGCCGCCCGGGAGTATCGACTCATACGGGCCAGGGTGCTCGACCATAGAGTATCTTGTCATCGAAGCCGATCCCTATGACGCTGATAGTTACCCCTACAGCCCTGAGCAGGCCGCCAGCATCAACGCCGCCCGGCGATCCTCCGACTGATCACACGACTGCCTGGTTATGCAGGTGCAGCCTCGTTAGCTATAGCTTCCAGAACGCTTGCATGCTCTGACATGCGGTCGCGAAAGTCACGAATCGCCGGCAGCAGATTGACATCAACGCCGTCTCCTTCCAGCCATTGAGACAGGGTGAAAAGATAAAAATCCGAAACGGTGCACCGATTGCCCATAACGTAGGGCCCGACAAACATCTCTTCTTCGATTAGCCTGAAGCACTCGCCGACCGTTTTCGCCACCATGGCCTGCATGTTGGCGATAGCGTCGGGATCGTCGGCCCAGCGATAGCCGCGACCGCGATGCGCATGTGCGACATGAACCGTCGAACAAAGATATGTGTTGAAGGAATTGAGGCGAGCCAGCTCAAACGGATCATCCAGCGGCGCCATGCCGGCATTGGAATTGCTTTGCGCCAAATACATCAGAATTGCCGGTGTTTCCGTGAGGATACCTCTGTCTGTGACCAAAGCCGGCACTCTGCCTTTTGGATTGATTGCCAGATAATCAGGCTTCGTCTGATCCTCTTCTGCAAAGCTTAAGCGCACTGCCTCAAATTCGGCCTTCGATTCCACCAACGCAATGTGTGATGCAAGCGAGCATGTGCCGGGCGCATAGTAAAGTGTGAGCACCTGATCCTCCTTTTAACCGGTAACTGTGGCGACAAGGGCAGGTTACATGTTTTCGGTGTATCCGCCAAAGTCAATCCAGCCACGCCGCGCTGGCAGGCTTGTTCCGCCTCGCATGCTGCTCTAGGCTCCATCGAGAAAGGATCAGATTTCCATGCCAATGAACATCCTGGGAATGATTGGTGTCGCCCCGCCAGTATCAACTTCAACCGTTCACATTATTGGTGGCGGTATCGATGGGGGTTACATCACAGATTTTGCGCAAGCTCATGAGAATTCGGGCTTTGATGCAGTCCTGATAGGCCACTCTTCTTCTTCTGCCGATGGTTTCATGGTTGCGCAGCACGTGGCCAACACCACGGATCAACTGAAGATTTTGTTGGCCCACCGCACGGGCTTTGTCGCACCCACGCTTGCTGCACGGAAAGTGGCGACCCTCGACAATCTTACGGGCGGGCGGATCATGCTTCACATTATCACGGGCGGCAGCGACGCTGAACAGCGGCGCGATGGCGATTTCGTTGGCCATGATGATCGATACGCGCGGACAGACGAGTATCTGGAGGTTATGCGCCGCATCTGGACATCGGATGAACCCTTTGATCATGTGGGAAAATATTATCAATTTGAACGAGCCTTCTCGGAAGTTAAGGCAGCCCAATCGCCCCACGTACCGCTCTGGTTCGGCGGCATTTCAGACGCTGCCATTCCAGTGGGCACCAAGCATTGCGGCACCTATGCACTGTTTGGCGAGCCGCGTGCGGAAATGACGGCAACCATGGCGCAACTTTCTGCCGAAGCCGCAAAACATGACCGCGAAATCAAATTTAACGTCTCATTCCGACCCATCATTGCTGACACAGAGGATGAAGCCTGGGACAAGGCGCGTGGCATCCTGGCCGTGGTCGAGCAACAGACCGGCGGCCGGCAGTGGAAACCCGAAGCGGAAACTGCACGCAGGCTTATGCGCCTGATCAAAGGCGGCGAGGTACAGGACGAGCGTCTCTGGGTTCCCATCGCCGCTGCCGCGGGTGGGTCGGGCAACACGACCGCTCTCGTCGGCACGCCAGAGCAGGTCGCAGAGGCCATTGCCACGTACTATGACATCGGCATCTCAGGCGTCCTCATTCGCGGCTTCGACCCTTTCAACGACGCCATCGAATATGGCCGCGAACTGATTCCCCGCATCCGCGCTGCCGTGTCGGAAAGGGACGCTGCCGCTGCCGCGGCTGACTGAAAGCTGACTTCTACTTCCTGAAAATCTGCACTGTGCATACCCCAGACAGAACCTCTGGGTCGGCAAAGCTGCCTGCAGCAACGCTTTCCGGCATTTCCGGAAACTGCTTGATCTAGTGTATATACTGTGTATACTAGGTATCGATGATGGAAATTGACTTTGTTCTTTCGCAGACAGACGAGCGCGCCATGTATCTCCAGATCATGGAGCAGATCAAACAGCGCGCCGCAATCGGTGACTGGCCCAAGGGGGGTGCGCTGCCGTCGATCCGGGCCCTCGCGGCTTCGCTCGGTGTCAGCATCATCACAGTGAAGCGGGCTTATCTGGAGCTCGAACGTATCGGCGTCATTGTCACGCGACAGGGCAAAGGGAGCTGGATCAGTGAGGAACTGGACTTGCGTGACCTGCAAATGCAGGAGCTTGAAGAGTATCTCGAACGGGCCACCGATCTCGCGCTTACGATGTCCCTCAGCGAAGAAGAATTGATTAATCGGCTCAGGGCCCTGATCGGGCAACAGAGGAGCAGGAAATGACAGGATTAGCAATCAAGTGTGAAGGGATCAGCAAAAGATACCCGCACTTCCTTTTGGACAACATTGATCTTTCAGTCGAAGAAGGTTCCGTCATGGGCTTTGTCGGTCCCAACGGCGCCGGCAAATCCACGACCATTCGGATCATCATGGGTCTTGTTGTACCGGATCAGGGACAGGTCACTGTGCTTGGCCATGCCATGCCGGCTGAGCAGATTGCCGCGAAGCGGAACATTGGTTTTGTGTCGGAAGACATGCGGCTTTATGGCTCGAAAAGCATTGGGTTCCACATGGAATTCATCAGATCGATCTTCGACAGCTGGGATGACAGCTACGCGGCGGACCTCCTGAAACGGTTTGATCTCGTTAAGGATCAGAAGATCAGCGGCCTGTCGCACGGCCAGCGGGTGAAAGCCACTCTCTTGCTTGTATTGGCCCGGCGTCCTCAGCTGATGGTCTTTGATGAGCCGACCACCGGCCTTGATCCGGTTGCCCGCCAGGAAGTCGTTCATGAAATCATGCGGGCAATGGAAGACGAAACGCGCTCGGTGCTGTTCTCCTCCCACAACACGCTCGAGGTTGAGCAGATTTCCGATCACATTACATTCATCCGGCGTGGCGAAGTCATTGACTCCAGAGACAAGGAAACGTTCCTCGATAGCTGGCGTCGTATTCGCTTAGAAGTTTCCGACAACTTTGCAGCGCCGGACTGGCCAGGCATTGTCGAGGTCAAGCACAGCGGCCACCTGGCAACGCTCACCGTCAGCAATTTCTGCGATGAGACGGAGAAGCGTTTGGTGGCGACAGAATCCGAAGTCAGCAGTATCGAGCGCATGACCCTCGAAGAGATATTCATCGCCGCCGTTCAAAGCAACAGGGAGCTTGTGAAATGACCAATTCAATTATCTGGCAGCTTATCCTGAAGGACTGGCACCTTATGCGAAGCTACATCCTTCTCTATTGGTTCGGCGGGTTTGCCGCCGTTGGCATCACGGTACTCGCTGGTGATGTTGGAGATCTGATCGGTATGATCCTGTTCATATGCGCATTAGCCGGTGCCGGCATTCACGCTATTTTCGAAACGATCATCAATGAAAAGAAAGAGCAGAACCTGCCGTTCGTGATGTCTCTCCCGGTTACAGTCAGGGAGTACACGATTGCCAAAATCGCCTTCAATCTGGGGATTTTCCTAAGCGTCTGGCTCACATTGTCAGCCGCCAGCTATCTTATTTTTGTCGGGGACAACGCGTTACCCGCAGGCACCATCCCCTTTATCACGATCATCCTGTTCGCCGTTCTGTTGGCCTATGCACTCATGCTATCGGTATGCCTGGTCTGGTCCACAATGACCCCTTCCATGATCGCGATCATGGTCGGTAATATCGGCACCCAGGCCTATCTCTGGTGGCTCGCCAGTCTTTATCCCATCAGATCCGTTATTGGCGGCAACGTGGCCGTGTGGAACACGACAACGGTAAGTGTCCTGGCGATTCAGGCGGCCCTCGTGGTTGTCATGCTTGTCGCTACTGTGCTTCTTCAGTATCGGAAGAAGGATTTCATCTGACATGTTCGGTAACCGGGCAGGCTTTCGCTCGGCGGTGGTGTCAATCGCCGTCCTGATGATTGCCGTTCTCCTGGCGGCCTGCACACCGGACCCGGATCCTGAAGATGAGAGCCGGGTCTTCGACGGTGTGCCGCCAGAGGCCATCTATGAAGCCAGTTGCGCAAGCTGCCACAAAGACCCTCAATCGAAGGCGCCACCGCTCAGGTCCATGCGCGAAAAGAGCACTGCCGCCGTCGCCTTCGAACTGACCAACGGAAAAATGAAATCCCAGGCAGAAGGCTTGTCTGTGGCGCAGATTGTCGAAGTGGCAACGTTTATCACTGGCGACAAGGAGCCCTACAGTGTTTCGGAGGCAGAAGTCTGTCATGACCGGCGTATCGATTTCTCAATTCCATACGCCGTTCGCTGGGGATTTGACGAGCATAAGTCTGCCGCCGTGGGATCAGAGATTTCCAATCTTGATGCCGGCAATGTCGCCAGCCTCAGTCTCAAATGGGTATTTGAATTGCCCGATGCCTCAGATGCACGATCACAGCCCGTCGTCATAACCGACACGCTGTTCATCGCGAGCACCAGTGGCGATCTGTTTGCGCTGGATCGTTTCACAGGGTGTATCAAGTGGCATTACAAGTCCGAAGCGCCATTGCGGACGGCTCTGACGCTGGGCAAAATTGAATCAGGACCTGTCCTGTTCCTTGGCGATACCGAGACACATACGATAGCCGTTGATGCCCGGACCGGCGATCTGATCTGGCGCACCGATGTTGCAGTTTCCGAATTTTCGATGCTGACCGGCGCCGCCATGACCGGTGCTGACAACGGTGGTGAATTCCTGATCGTCCCGGTGTCACTCTATGAAGTACCGCTTGCCGCAGATCCCGATCATGAATGTTGTCGGGCGCATGGTGCGGTGCATCGGCTTGACGCGATCAGCGGTGAAATCCTGTGGACCACCCATATGACTGAACCGGCAAGCCCCAGGGGAGTGTCGGATTCCGGCGTACAACAGTGGGGGCCGTCCGGTGCAGCTGTCTGGTCGACACCCACGATCGACACCAGGCGCGGGCTTCTATATGTGGGCACCGGCCAGAATGCATCGGCACCGGGTACCGATCTGAGCGACTCCATCGTTGCCATTGATCTTGAGAGCGGTGAGATAGTGTGGAGCTTTCAGTCACTCGCCGGCGATACTTACAACGCCGCATGCAGCTCATTCCCGGTTGGGCCGAATTGCCCAAAATGGGCCGGACCTGACTTTGATTTTGGTGCATCGGTCATCCTGACGGAAAATTCTGCGGGAAAAGAAGTTCTGCTGGCAGGACAAAAATCGGGCGACGTATTTGCACTTGATCCAGACGCATCCGGCAACGTCATCTGGCGGACGAGAATTGGTTCAGGTTCAATGTTTGGCGGCATTCACTGGGGCATGGCCGTCGCCGAGGGGAAACTTTTCGCCGCCGCCAACGATCCCGAATTCCCGATACCAGGTTACACCGCCCGACCGGGGCTCTACGCCATGGACATTGATACAGGAGACACGATCTGGACTTACGCGCCTGAACGGGGCTGCGAAACCTCAATGAGAGCCTACTATGATCGCCAAGCGCTCTATCCGGAATGCTCCTTCTACTACGCATTTTCTGCAGCGCTCTCAATTGCGAACGATGTGATTTTTGCGCCGGCACTGGACGGAAAAGTGCGTGCCTTCGACATTGCCCAAGGCGAGCTCCTGTGGGAATTCAATACGGCGCAATCCTTTGACACCGTTTCGGACACCTCTGCTCATGGTGGCGCTATGGACAACGTCAGTGTTCAGTTCGCCGGTAACATGGTCTACATGCAATCCGGATACAGCACTTTTGGCCAGTTGCCGGGCAACATTCTCCTGGCCTTCGAACTTTCTAAATAAGGCTGCGGCGGCGCCACGATAGCGAGATTCTTTGCAATGGTGGGCGCGGTTGGGATTGAACCAACGACCCCTTCGATGTCACCGAAGTGCTCTCCCACTGAGCTACGCGCCCCAAAAGATGGGCCAAAGGCTGGCTCAAAACCGAGGCGAACCTTCGTGGGACGGGTATATCGGACACGTGATTGTGATGCAAGCTGGGAGGACCATCTTGCGCTTCAAAGCGGGGCTCAGGCCGTGCTAGGATTAGACCATGGATGATTTCGATCCCATATTGGGCCCCGTCCTCGAAAATCAGACGGTCGAGCTTCTTGAGATGCCCATTGGGCAATGCGAGCGCCTTGACGGCATCGTTGACGTTCGCATTCCGTTGCTGCAGACCGCACCATTTGTCTTCGATTCACCGCACTCCGGTAGCGATTACTCGGAAGTTTTCGTGGCCCAGTCAAAGCTGGATCTGGCGAGCTTGCGGGGTTCTGAAGACAGTTTTGTCGACGAGCTGTTTGCAGACGCGCCCAGGCTGGGCGCACCTCTTCAGCGCGCGCTCTTTCCACGGGCACTCGTCGACCCCAATCGGGACCGGCTCGAGCTGGATCCACAGATGTTCAGAGATCCGTTGCCGTTCCAGTTGAAGGCCCGCTCTCCCCGTGTTGCAGGCGGCCTGGGCACCATCCCCCGTGTCGTTGCCGATGGTCTTGAAATCTATCAGGAGAAGCTTGCCACCGAGGATGCTGAATATCGCCTTGCGACATACTACGATCCGTTTCACATCTCGCTGGCCGGGCTGATAGAAGAGACCCGTCAGCGTTTTGGCTCAGCTGTCCTGATTGATTGTCATTCCATGCCGTCGATTTCGGGTGCGAGCGTACTGGGTCGCGAGACCGTGCGGGCCGACGTTGTACTGGGCAATGGTTTTGGCACCACCTGTTCGCCGGTTCTTATTGAATTTGCCGAGAAAGTGCTGACGGATCTCGGCTATCGCGTCGCCAGAAACAGCCCTTACGCTGGCGGCTATATTACACTCCACTATGGCCAGCCGTCCCATGGCCTGCATTCGATGCAAATCGAGATCAATCGCGCCCTGTACATGGACGAGAAGTCGATTGAACGTCACGACGGATTCTTTCAGGTCCAGGCGGCCATGGCGGCATTCATGTCTGAAATAATGGCATTGGATCCGTCTCTGTTTTTGCCATCGCTGAGTTAAAGCTACTTGCTGAACGGATGCGTGTCCTCGGATCGCATGAACAGCAAAAGCGCTGCGCTTAAGGCCAAGGCGAGAAATCCATACACCACTCTATAGCCGGTTTCGGACACGACACCGCCCTCAAGCTGGAATTGGGCCAGAATGAAACCAGTGGCCATCTGAAACATAGCAACCCCGCCCATGTTCCCGACGTTCAGCGTCGACAGGCTTCGTCCGACCAGCTGATCCGGAAAAAGAGAGCGGCAATGGGCGAGGATCATTGGGCCGTAGCCGGAGAATCCTGCGATCCAGCAAAAGAGCACAACAACCAGCCAGAGGGGCGGGTGATCAAGGGCCGTCAGGGCCCACAGACCTAGCGCCGCACCTGAGCTGCCAGTCAGGATCACTTTCTTCCGGCTGTTGAAAATCCGGTCCATTGGGCCAAACACAAATATGCTTGCGATCTGGAACGCACCCATGATCAGCAGAATATTGCCTGCCTCCATCGCATTCAGGCCATAAACATTGGTCAGGTATGGCCGCCCCCAAAGGCCCAGAATGGTCAGAACTGCGCTATAAAAGACAGTGTTAAGGGCGAAAATGAAACGAAACGACGGATGCCTGACGACCTCACCCACGCCGTGGATGATCTCGCCCAGGGATTCAGACACGCGATCATGATAGTCATGACCAGGCGGTGCGTCCCTGACGTATGTGAAAGTGAGTGCTGCCAGCACGAACATGGCAAGCGCGGTGACCAGAAAAACTGGGCGCCAGCCGATGCTGTTGGCCGCATAAGCCAGCGGTGCCGTCGCCAGCAGCATGCCGCTTGCCCCGAATCCCATATGGGCGGAGGAGACCGTGGCAAACCGGTCCATCGGAAACCATCTGGCATAGACGACGTAGGCCCCCGTCAGCAATGATGCGCAACCAAGACCCATCAGCACCCTGGCTGTCACCATCTGCCACAGGGATTGCCCGAAATAAAACAGGATGCATCCGATAATCGCGAGGAAGACCAGAAACGGTGTAACTGCCCGGGCGCCGACACGGTCAAGAAGAACGCCGACAGGTACCTGCGCCAGTCCGAAGGCCAGGAAAAAAGCGCCACTCAGGATGCCAAGGTCCGCAGGGCTCAATGAAAGTTCCGCCGATAGTTCCGGAGCTATGATACCGTTGGAGTTACGAAGGAACTGACTGCCAACATAGAGGAGCGACAACAGCACGAAAATCGCAACATGCTGAAAATCGAAAATTCTGCTCTGTCTGTATTCGTTCATGAAAAAAAGCGCTGCCGACTGATCAATCGGCAGCGCCCCTTCATGTCTCGTTGCGTCTGGCTATATGAGGCTTGCATCGGTGATCGGAAGAAGATCCTCGAATTCAGCTTCCTTACCTTCAGCCTTGGCACCAAAGTACTTGGCCATTTCGGCGCCCTGTGGCATCGCACCGACCATCATCTTCTGATAGTCCAGTGCGTCCTCAACGGAGTGATCCCGCACATAATGCAGGAGGTGCTTGGTGCTGACGATTGCAAGCGGCGACTTTGATGCGATCTGCAGCGCCACTTCATTCACATGGTCCATCATGTCCCCATGGGTCGGGAAGACAGCGTTCACGAGGCCAATCTCCTTGGCCTCAGCCGCGTACAAGCGACGACCTGTGTAGGCCAGCTCTCGCATGATGGCGTCGGGAATGATGTGTGGCAGGCGCTGCATGGTACCGACATCAGCCGCCATGCCGATATTGATTTCCTGAATGCAGAAGAAGGCATCTTCAGTGGCATATCTCATATCAAGGGCGGACATCATGTCAACGCCCGCGCCGATGCAGGCTCCCTGAACCGCAGCGATGACAGGCATCCGGACCCGTTCCATGCAGCCAAAAGCGTCCATCAACCTCGAAAGTCCACGGGGAGCGCCTTCGCCGTTCCGCCCGCGATCAGTGGATCCGCTACCACCCCCCCGGGGTCCTGTGAACACGGTCGTATCCATGCCGGAGGTGAAATGCTTGCCCTCGGCTGAAATAATCAGGGCGCGAATGTCACCGCGGGCATCCAGCTCCTGGACCGCTCTCGGAAATTCCTGCCAGAACGCTGGCGGCATACGGTTGAATTCGTCGGGCTGGCTTAAGATGATGTTGCCGATTTTGCCTTCTACTTCGACACGGAGGCGGGTGTAGGACATGGATGTCTCCTGACTATTCCTGGCTGGTATTTCTCAATTCCGAAGTCTGCGACTTCGGCTTTGATCGGACTTTAGCGGAATATGTAGACGAAACGCTATGGGATTCGCGCACTTGAGGTGCCAAAGTAGGACGAATCATAAACGAGAAGCCAAATCTTTGGGGAGACGGAAAAGATGGCAATTAATTACGAAGAAATGATGGCTCAGAAGTCTGATCCGACGGAGTCATTCTACACGAATCAGGAAACCATGCTTTATGCGCTGGGCGTCGGCATGGGGCGCGATCCCATGAACACGGACGAATTACCCTTTGTCTATGAGCGCGACCAGAAAACGATCGCCTCGTTTGCTACGGTCATGGTCCGTGGTCGTCCCGTGGCGCCCAGCCAGCGGCAGGCCGCTCCTCAACAGCAACGCCGCCGTTCCGGAGTCAATCAGCAGATGGTGGTGCATGGCGAACAGCGCATCAGCCTCCACAAGCCATTGCCGCCGGAAGGCGAGATCGTGACGGAGCGCCGCCTCGTCGACATTTTTGACAAGGGTGAAGGCAAGGGTGCCATTCTCATCAACGAAAGCATCACCTATGATAAGGCATCCGGTGACAAGCTGGTGACATCGTCGGGTACTACGTTCGCCCGTGGTGATGGCGGCTTTGGTGGACCGCAAGGCTCGGGTCCGACACCGCACGCTGTGCCGACGGACAGGAAACCGGATTTCGTCTGCGACTTGCCGACGGATCCTGGTCAGGCGCTGATTTATCGCCTCAACGGGGATCGCAATCCGTTGCATTCAGATCCTGAGTTTGCTTCAAAGGCTGGTTTCCCAAGGCCAATTCTGCACGGTCTATGCACTTATGGTGTGTCCTGTTACGCCGTACTGAAGACGGTCTGCAATTATGACGACGCCAAAATTCTTGGCCACGAGGCACGTTTTTCTTCGCCTGTTTTCCCGGGCGAAACTATCCGCACCGAAATGTGGGTGGACGACAACATTGTGTCTTTCGAATGCAAGATCGCAGAGCGCGATGTAACCGTCATCAAGAACGGCAAGACCACACTTGCAAGCTAGGCCGATCTGATCGGATGCCCTGCGCTGTTTCTGTTCGGCGCAGGGTATCAAACCTTCTAGAAAGCATCTGCCGCAAGCGCCATTACCGGCTCAGCGCCCGTCTTGACGCGCGCAAGATGAGCTTTCGTTTCTGGCAGCATCTTTTCCATGAAATAGCGCCCTGTAATCAGCTTGTTCTCATAGAAGTTCTTATCGCCGTCGCCCGATGCAATCTTTTCCGAACTCAGGATAGCCATCTCAGTCCAGACATAGCCGAACGCCACAAGGCCGAATAGATGCAGGTAATCGAGGGAGACGGCGCCCGCATTGTCAGGGTTCTCGAGGCCATTTTCCATCAGCCAGTCTGTTGCCTCCTTCAGCTCCGAAAGGCCCTCTGAAAGTCTTTGTGAAAAGATTATAAGGTCTTGATTTAACTTGGCTTTTTCGATCGACTCCGTGACTTCTGCATAGAAGCTGAAGACCGACCTGGCGCCGTTCATGCCAAGCTTGCGACCCACCAGATCCAGTGACTGAATGCCGTTGGTGCCTTCATAGATCTGCGCGATCCGGGCATCTCGGACGAACTGCTCCACGCCAGTGTCGCGAATGTAACCATGGCCGCCAAAGCACTGCTGCGCGGTGACGCAGGCCTGAAACCCCATATCCGTGAGGAATGCTTTCACGATGGGCGTCAGCAACTGGACCCAGTCATCAGCAGCGGTGCGTTCCTCTTCATCCGTCGATACGGCGCTGATATCTGAACGCAACGCCGTCATCAGGGCCAGCGCTCGGGCTCCCTCCGTGAACGCCCGAATATTCATCAGCATCCGCCGCACATCGGCATGGACGATAATCGGATCTGCGGCCAGATCGGGTTCCTGTGCGCCGCCCAATGCGCGGCCCTGCAGTCGCTCCCGCGTGTAGGCCACGGCATTTTGGTAGGCGGCTTCGGCCTGACACAATCCCTGCAGACCGACACCAAGCCTGGCATGGTTCATCATTGTGAACATGGCGGCGAGGCCATTATGCTCTGGCCCCACCAGATAGCCGACAGCATCCTCATACTGAAGGGTGCAGGTCGGGTTGGAATGGATGCCCATTTTGTCTTCGACAGAAGTGCATTCCACGGCATTTCGTTCGCCCAGGCTGCCATCATCGTTGACCAGGAATTTGGGTACGATAAAGAGGCTGATACCGCGGCTGCCATCAGGACCGCCTGGTATCTTGGCGAGCACCAGATGAATGATGTTCTCGGTCAGATCCTGTTCGCCTGAAGAGATGAAAATCTTGGTGCCCGATATCCGGTGGGTGCCGTCAGCGTGCGGTTCAGCCTTCGTTCTGAGCAGCCCAAGATCGGTGCCGCAGTGGGGCTCTGTCAGGTTCATCGTGCCTGACCAGATGCCCGCAACCATCTTGTGCAGGTACATCTCCTTCTGCGCGTCGCTGCCATGGGCATAAATCGCGGCACAGGCACCGCGTGTCAGCGTTTGCGTGTTGGAGAAGCCCATATTAGCTGCCGAGGCCATTTCATCGCAGGCAACATCAATGACATGGGGCAGCCCCTGGCCACCAAACTCCGGCGAAGCTGTGAGCGCTGTCCAGCCGCCTTCAATGAAAGTGGCATAGGCTTCTTTGAAGCCCTTCGGCAGTGTGACCACGCCGTCCTTCAGATCCACGCCTTCAAGGTCGCCAGACTGGTTCAAGGGCTGCAAGACCTCTTCACTGATTTTCGCACATTCATCCAGAATCGCTGACACAAGGTCCGCAGAGACTTCCTCAAAGCCCGGCAGATTGCTGTATCGCTCGACCTGCAGGAAGTCGTTCAACACGAAATTCAGATCGCGAACGGGGGCTCTGTATATCGGCATGTCTTTGCCTCTTTCAGCAATGGATGTTTCTTGCTCGGACTTGAGATCGCAGTATGACGGATTGCAGCTCACCATGCATCCGCCTTTCAAGCCATTGGCAATCGCTCGGCAAATCGACAGTGCAGCGCGGCTTCTTTACAAAATTGAGAGCACCCCTTACGCTCAGCGGCACTACCGAGCGGCGTTATTAGCCATACCAATGATTTTATCCGAGTAATTCCAGTCCAATGAAACAGGGCCTTCCGTGGAGCATTAAAGGTATTGATCCGGACGCGCGTGACGTCGCCAAGTCCGCTGCCAAACGCGACGGGCTTACTCTTGGCGCCTGGATGACAAAAATGATCTTCCAGATAGGCCAGGAAGACGGCACCAATATGGCGGATTCGGGGATGGCACACTCAGCCCCGGCAGATGATCCGGACCAGGTCGACATGAACACGCTGGTGCGTGTCGTTGGTATACTTATTCAGAAAGTCGAGCAGGCTGAAGCTGCAGGTTCTGAACGCAGTGGTGAGCTTGCCGCACTGATGAAAAATCTCAGTGGTGAAATTGGCGGCTTGCAGCCAGGCGCCGGGCCCACAGTTGATCAGGCTCAGGCGGCAGACACTTCGGCCGAAACCGTACAGCTGTCATCGGTTGTTGCTGAGGGTGTTGCCGATCTTGAAGCAGGTCCGGAGCTCCAGAAGCCTGAAGTTGCGTCTTTCGAGCTCGACGAGCCCGCCGGCACGACTGCAACCGCATATGATGAAATCCCGGCCATCACAGAGGACGAAGCGGAAGTTGTGCTTTCCCTGGGTGCTGCGGAGGAAATAGCCGCGGCAGAGTTCGAAGCGCCCACCGTCGCCTCATCCACAGGTTCCTCTGAGACTTCTTCAATGGATCAGGTCGTCGGGCTTTCTGGCAGTGGTCGCAGCAGCCGGGTTAGTCTTGTGATCATAATCGGAGGTCTTGTGGTGGCCGGCTTCGCGATCCCGGTGATTTTTCCGGACTTTGCCTCTTCATTTTTGGCTTTTGTGGATGGCATCTTCTAGCTCACGGCGTCATAAATCTTCACAGATTTTCCCTAACCTTCTGGCCAACTCGGACCATGTGTCGCGCGCTTGCTTCGACCGCTTGCCTAGGGTGGCTGACTTATGATACCTCCCAACCCAATTCTTTCATCTCCTTCCGCTTCACGGGATGCCCACCTAGCCAAGCAATGAGCTCTCAAGTCTTGAATCACACGTTCAAAACCGCGATCGGTCTTGCCGGATGCTGCGTGAAACAGCGCAATGTCCGTCCATGCCGCCGCGTCAACTGACGGGAACCAGCCCCAGCATGAAAGTGGCAATCGTAAAGGAAACCGGAACTGGAGAGCGCCGCGTCGCCGCATCCGCCGTGACAGTCCGGAAGATGGTCGATCTTGGCCTCTCGGTCTCGATCCAGGCCGGGGCGGGTGCTGGCAGCTATATTGCGGACGAGGCTTACAAGAATGCCGGGGCGACAATATTGCAGGATGCCGCTGAAGTCCTGGGGACCGCGGACATTGTGCTGAAGGTGCTTGCCCCATCGACAGAAGCTCCCGATGAACTCGCCATGATAAAGGAAGGGGCGATTCTCATCGGATCGCTGGCGCCATATGACTTTCCTGATCTGGCGGCAGGCTGTCAGGCGCGCAATATTACTGCCTTTGCAATGGAACAGCTGCCCAGGATCACCCGGGCACAATCCATGGACGTGCTGTCATCGCAAAGCAATCTTTCGGGTTACCTGGCGGCGGTCACGGCCTCCGCCAGCTTCGGTCAGATATTTCCCATGATGATGACAGCAGCCGGCACCCTGGCGCCGGTCAAGATATTTGTCATCGGCGCCGGCGTCGCCGGCCTGCAGGCCGTGGCCACCGCCAGACGGCTTGGCGGCATTGCCAGCGCAACAGATGTCCGCAGTGCAGTCGCCGAACAGGTTGAGAGCCTGGGCGCCAAGTTTATCGGTGTCGAGAGTGAGGAAGATGCAGAAACCGCAGGCGGCTATGCCAAAGAAATGGGTGCAGACTTCCAGCGCCGCCAGGAAAAATTGATTGCTGAGACTGTTAAGACTCAGGACATTGTTATCACCACCGCATTGATTCCCGGTCGGCCGGCGCCAATACTTCTGACCGACGAAATGGTCGCCAACATGAAGCCGGGTTCAGTCATTGTCGATCTTGCGGCGGAAAGAGGCGGCAATTGTACGCTTACCAAACCAGGTGAGAATATCGAAGTGCATGGCGTGAAAATACTCGGCGATGTCAGCGTGGCTCGATCTCTCGCCGTTGATGCGTCCAATCTCTATTCAAACAATCTGTTCAATTTCCTGAAGCTGCTGGTGGATGAGGAAAACGGTGAGCTGAATTTGGACTGGTCTGACGAAATTATCGAAAAAACAGCGATCAGCGGCAAGCCAGACTGAACCTGGCGGACCTGACGAGAGGAATAAGCGATATGGATCCCGCCACAGCAGGCGCAATTGTCAGTTCGGGAATTGTCGACCCATTTGTCTTCCGCGTGACGATCTTCGTCCTCGCGATATTTGTTGGTTACTACGTCGTATGGAGTGTGACACCCGCTTTGCATACGCCGCTCATGTCCGTAACCAATGCCATCTCAAGTGTCGTCATCGTCGGCGCCCTCGTCGCAATTATGGTGCAACTGGGCCCCGAAGGGATTGCAAGCTCTTCATTTGCGTCGAAGGCCCTGGGCCTTCTGGCCGTAATCCTGGCGAGCATCAACATATTCGGCGGCTTTCTGGTCACCCAGCGAATGCTGGGCATGTACAAGAAGCGCGAGGACTAGAGACCGTCATGCTCACCAGTATTATTTCCTCTGATGCCGCGGCCTTCCTTTATCTGGTATCGGCTGTCCTCTTCATTCTGAGTATTCGGGGGCTCTCGTCGCCCGAAACAGCGCGCCGCGGCAATGTGCTCGGCATGCTCGGCATGGCCATCGCCGTGGTGACCACGCTCGCCCTTGACTGGCAATCCATTCTTGATGCGCTGACCTGGCAGATGATCCTTGTCGGCATCGTCATTGGCGGCGGCACCGGTACGGTGATCGCCTATCGCATCAAGATGACGGACATGCCTCAGCTTGTCGCACTTCTGAACGGCTTCGGCGGGCTGGCCTCGGTTCTGGTCGCGAGCGCGGCCTTCCTGTCACCCGAAGCTTTCGGTTTGACCAACGAGACCGGCATAATGAAGTTCGGCAGCCGGATCGAAACTTCGCTCGGGGGCATGATCGGGGCCGTGACTTTCACCGGCTCCGTTATCGCATTCCTGAAGCTGCAGGGCCTGATGACCTCGGCACCGCTGGTGTTCAAAGGCCAGCACCCGCTAAATTCAATTCTGGCACTGATGATCCTGACGGCCATGGTGCTTTTCGCCATGTCACCTGAACCGCAATATTACTGGGCCTTTATCGGGATTTCCTTCCTGGTTGGCATTCTTCTCATTGTGCCCATCGGCGGCGCTGACATGCCGGTGGTGATTTCCATGCTGAATTCCTATTCCGGATGGGCAGCGGCCGGCGTTGGCTTCACGCTTGAGAATACAGCGCTTATCGTCACCGGCGCTCTCGTCGGCTCGTCGGGCGCCATTCTCAGCTACATCATGTGCAAGGCCATGAACCGCTCATTCATCAGCGTCATTCTGGGCGGTTTCGGCGTTGAAGATTCCACCGGCTCTGCCGGCATCACTGATGAGACGCGTCCGGTAAAGCAGGGCAGCGCCGAGGACGCGGCATTTATCCTGAAAAATGCCGGTAGCGTTATTTTCGTACCGGGTTACGGCATGGCAGTGGCCCAGGCCCAGCACGCGTTGCGTGAGCTTGCCGATCTGATCAAGGAAATGGACGTCGACGTGCGTTACGCCATCCATCCGGTTGCCGGCCGCATGCCGGGTCATATGAATGTCCTGCTCGCCGAAGCGGACGTGCCATATGACGATGTCAAGGAACTTGATGACATCAACCGCGACTTCGCGACCACCGATGTTGCCTTCGTGATCGGCGCCAATGATGTCACCAACCCCGCCGCCAAAACCGACACCACAAGCCCGATCTACGGCATGCCGGTTCTGGACGTCGAAAAGGCGAAGACGGTGCTTTTCGTCAAAAGAAGCCTGGGTTCGGGTTTTGCAGGTGTCGAAAACGAACTCTTCTTCCGTGAAAACACCATGATGCTGTTCGCGGA
>CBDUYM010000040.1:0-17943 GCA_965371465.1 uncultured Alphaproteobacteria bacterium | reverse complement strand
CGTGGCGGAACTGGTAGACGCGCAGCGTTGAGGTCGCTGTGGGAGAAATCCCGTGGAAGTTCGAGTCTTCTCGGCCGCACCAACTTTCAAAGCATCCGTTCATTTGATTGAGCGGATGCTTTCGTCGTTCGGGCTTCATTTCACTTCATCTGCGGCCAAGGCCGATGCGATCGAGGACCGTCGGGACGATGAACGTCGGAGTGATGCCGAGGATAAGTGCGATGAGGAACACGAGATATGGAAACGTAATCGCATAGGTGTCGAGAGCCAGCAGAGCAAGGAGAAACGCACCAGCATAAATCGTAATGCCGATGCCAAATGTGGCAAGCCACATGGCTGGTCCTTCTCTGCGTCGAAAGTCCGTTCTGTTGCGCTCCGCCAACGCTCCCCACCAGAGGCCGATGAGGACAAGAGCGGCAGTCACACAGAGCGTGCGGGATGAGGTTGCCGTTCCGGGCGGCGTGATGTCGGGTACCAGTGCGGCAAGGCCAAGGATCCAGACGCTGAGAACCGTGGCTTTCGGCACCTCTCCCCATTGCCCCCAAAGCGGGCCGACGAACCGGAAGACCAGATAGCCGATCAAAAGAAGGCCTGCGCCCACCAGATTTCCGACCAGCACCTGCATTGGCGTGTGAACGCCGAGATAAACGCGCGAAAAGGAAATCACGACAATCAGCAGGATCGCGAGGATCTTCGGCCAGCGCTTCTCGGCAACGATGGCAAACCAGCCCCAGGCGACGACAGCGAGCTGGCCATGACCGCTTGGCATACCCCAGCCTGTCGCGGTCACGAGATGCACAATTTCGTCGGGGCGGGGCAGCATGAAGAAAAGCTTCAGGACTTTGTTGAGAATGAGCGACGAAACGGTCAGAACGCCAAGGCGAAGCACAGTGTCTCTGTCCCAGAGCCAGTACAAAACAGCAAAAAACGGCACCAGGAAATAGACGCTACCGAGCTGGGTAATACCGATGAAAAAGGGTGTGAGCGCGTCTGATCTAACCGCCGTCACCCAGCTGAGCTGCTCAAGCACTTGATCTCCCCGATGTCTAATCTACTCGGTGAGCGTAGGGGAGCGGCAAAATCGCGTCAATTTGATAGCGTGACCCAGAGAATACTTGGCATTTGCCCCTGATCCGGGCATGAATGCCTGGTCGAATGAAGAGATCGGGTGACCTGTTGCCGCTCCACATCCTGAAACTATGCGTTGGCGTCGACGATGTGCCTTATCTGAAGGCACTTCAGAAGGCTCGTCTGAAGGCCATGCGTGAGAAGGGCGAAAAGCCCAGGCTGATGCATGTAACGCGAATGTTCCCAAGGCGTGCCGCTCAAGTTCTTGATGGAGGGTCTCTCTACTGGGTCGTCAAAGGAATGATTCAGGTCAGGCAACGAATTCTGGCGTTTGAAGAGGTGATTGCCGAGGACGGCATCAGGAAATGCGGCATCGTTCTTGATCGCAAGCTTGTCGAGACGGAATGGCGTCTGCGCCGCCCCCATCAGGGATGGCGATATTTCCTGGACGAAGACGCCCCCCCGGATCTCCCGGCAGGGCGCGATGCTGACGACAGGTTGCCAGAGGACATGGAGCGAGAGCTTCGGACGCTGGGTCTCATCTAGGGCAGCAGTGGGAAAAAAGCGCTTGCAGCTCACGTAACGTCAAGTCCTATAGAGATGGCCATGAGTGAACATCAGATTCTTTCAATTGGCGATGTCGCCCGGCAAACCGGTCTCTCGGCACGAGCGCTTCGATACTATGAAGAACGGGGCCTCATTGATCCCGTCCGCGCCGCCAATGGCCAGCGCGCATACCGTGAGCATGGTCTTCTGCGGCTGCACCAGATCGTGCTCCTGAAACGCGCCGACTTCTCTCTTCGCCAGATCAAGGGCCTGTTGGACGCTCATACCTTTGATGCAACGGAAATCATCGACGCACAGATTTCATTGCTCGAGGAAGACCGCGACAGTCTTGACGCTGCTCTTGAGAGCCTTCGTTCGGCCAGAGCATCTATTGATGCCGATGGCCACCTCGACGTGGATGCCCTATGCGCGCTGATTCAGTATGGAGAAAACGAAATGAGCGACGAAACGTGGGCTAAGGTGATCGACAAGTTCTACACGCCGGAAGAGCTCAAAGCCTGGAAACAGGCTGAAGGCCAGTTGGACGCTGGCTTCGACCAGGAAGCCTACTCGCGCAAGTGGGTCGACATTGGCGCGAGGATTGAAGCTGCACTGCCCCTTGACCCGGGCTCAGCAGCAGCACAGGCATTCCTGGTTGAATGGCAGGCACTCCTGGCGCCATTCCTGGCTGTCGCTGATGACACCATGAAGGCCGGGACAGCAAATCTCTGGAACAATATGGACAGCTGGCCGGAAGGCGCGCAGTCACCATTTTCCAAAGAAGTGTGGGATTTTGTTAAGGAGGCGACAAAGGCCGCCAACGGACCCTAGGAACCGAACCGGACTTCCAGATTGTCGATCAGCCGCGTATCGCCGAGCTGTGCGGCGGTTAGGAGACGAGCAGTGCCCCTGCGTTCGCTAAGCGGTTCAAGTGTTCGAGGATCGCAGAGCTCCAGATACTGAACTTCATCAAATCCGGCCTTGATCATAGCGGCAACACCGCAGGCCAGGAGCTCGTCGATCGGCAAATCTGTATCGAGCAGTTTTTTGGCAATGTCCCTGAGCGCACAAGGTAGCGCCAATGCGATTTCCCGTTCCGCATTGCTCAGATATGCGTTTCGCGATGATTTGGCCAGACCATCAGCATCCCGCACGGTGGTCGCCCCAAGAATCTCCGTTGCAATATCGAGATCCCGCGCGAGGGACTGAATGACACGCAGTTGCTGGAAATCTTTCTCGCCAAACACGGCGGCGTCTGCGCCACATTGATTGAGAAGCTTGGTCACAATGGTTGCCACGCCATCAAAGTGATCGGCCCGAAAGCGGCCACAGAGACCGGCTGTAAGACCAGATAAAGTGACTTTGGTCTGAAAGCCATCGGGAAACATTTCGTCGACGCTTGGCATGTAGAGCAAATCGACGCCGGCGTCCTGAAGAATAGCGATATCCGCTCCCTCGGGCCTTGGATAGACATCAAAATCTTCGCTGGGTGCAAATTGCAGTGGATTGACGAAAATGCTGACCACGACCTTGTTCGTCGTTTCCTGTGCTTTCTTTACCGGCGACAGATGTCCTTCATGGAGTGCACCCATAGTCGGCACGAAGCCGACCCGCAGGCCATCTTTTTGCCATTGGCTCACAGCCGCGCGCAGTTCTTTTACGGTGTGGACTACCGTCAATGTATTTTGTGTCCGTCTGATCGGCGCCGACATCCTGCCGTCCATTCATCAATTGGTTCGAAATCGGGGCGCAAAATAGAAGAACGGGGCGCCAATGCCAAACAAAATCGTCTGCTCTCAATTCGCCTGCGCATTCAGTATCTGTACGACCAGCGCGCCAATTGCAAGAGATGAGGTGAGGCCGGGGCTTTCGATGCCGAAGAGGTTGACCAGCCCCCTGACCCCGTGCTCACCCGGGCCCTGGATCATGAAATCCTGCGGTTGCTCGCCCTCAGCCTGGATTTTTGGTCTTACGCCGGCGTAAGCAGGCACCAGGTCCAAAGGATCAAGATCGGGATAGTAGCGCTGAATTGCCGCAGCAAACTGCCCGGCCCTGGACGGATCAACGGCATAATCAATGTCGTCAGTTTCAGAATCCAACCATTCAGTATCTGGACCAAAACGGACCTGGCCGCCGATATCCAAAGTCACATGAATACCGAGCCCAGCGGCAGCCGGTGCCGGGTAAACAAGATGTGAGAAAGGATTCCTGCCCGACAGCGTGAAGTAATGGCCTTTGCAAAGGTGTCGCGGAGGGACCTTGCCTGCATCCAGGCCACTTAAACCGAGGACAAACTCCTGCGCCCAGAGGCCGCCACAATTGACAAGCTCATTTGAGGCCAACTGAAATTTGTCACCGTTTGCGTCGATGCTGAGTTCGAAGCCGCCAGTGTCGACCTTGCCGCGCAAGGCACGACTCAGGAAGGCAATGGTGCCGCCGGCGTTCTCGAGATCGCCCTGCAAATTAAGCATCAGCGAATGACTGTCAATGATGCCAGTTGATGGCGACAGAAGGCCGCCCACTGATTTGACGACCGGCTCCATATCCGACACCTCCGCTTCGCTTATCCAGCGGATGTCATCAACGCCATTCGCCTGGGCCGTAATCATCAGTGTTTCGAGAGCAGCCTTTTGCTCTTCTGCAGTGGCGACAATCAGCTTCTGAATTCGCTGATGCGGAATTTCCCGTTCTTCGCAGTATGCGTAAAGCGCCTGCTTCCCTTGAACACATAGCTGGGCCTTCAGACTGCCCGTCGGATAGTATATCCCTGCATGGATGACTTCGCTGTTGCGGGCACTGGTTTCCCTGCCGATGGCGTCATGCTTCTCCAGAACCAGCACTTCCCGACCGGACTCGGCAAGGAATTTAGCCACGGCGAGGCCTATAACGCCCGCGCCAATCACGATGGTCTCGACCTTTTCCAAACCTGTCTTCCCTTAAGCAAAGTCTTGTTGCAGATTGATTTACCTGAATGCGACAGCTATACGCAAATCCCATCATCTCCATTTGCTATCACGGTAAGCATGACGCTAGGGAATTCAGGGAATCGCCGATCAGCCACGGTCATCACAGTATGCGGTGCTCCCAGTGGCGGGTTGAGGCGGACATTTGCTGCAAATCTTGCCATTGCGCTGACATACGCATTCAGGAATGTTGCCTGCATTAGCCAGGGGCCCGTTAACGACACGATTGAGGAGTTCCTGGCGCGGCGGCGGATTCTGGCGGCCGAGCCAGATGCTTCGCTGCCAACGCCCACCAGCATTGTCGTCGATGTTCACGAGGGGCAAGCGGCATCAGCTGCTGCGGAACAAAAGATAAAGCTCGCAGCTGACCTTTCAGGTGTTGTGATTTTCGATTGCGCGGATCCTTTTTATGAGGGTGCTGGTCAGGCCCTGAACCATGCCGATATCATATTGACAACGATCGCCGAGAATCAGACTGCGCTTCATGATCTGGCAGATCTTGACGGCAAAGACTTACAGATTCGCGGCCCCAGCAGGTTTTCGGCCGCCGTATTTGAAGGTCGCAAGAAGTACAACGCCGCGTACAAAAGAAAAAGCCGGTGGCATGTCCTCAGGCAGCCACGCCGTGCCGGCCCCAGGAGCCGTGAACGAGAGAAAATTCTGGCCGACATGGGCAGACGCTTTGGTTTTCAGCTGACGCCGGGCGTTGAACACAGGCCTGAAGGATCAGAGCTGATCGAAGCGGGCCTGACCTGGTTCGATCGTGATAGAGAAGAGGTAATTGACGGAGGCATTGTCGGCCTTCGGACCAGAAACGAAATGTACTCGCTGTTGAAGGCTATTGCTTTGATTGGCTAGTCCAGATCACCAAGTAACGCGAGATTTGTGATGAGCGCGAGCCTGAGATAAGCTTGTCAGCAACTCTAGGCACCGCGAAGTTGTAAGGATTCCGTAGGAAAATGGCTAAACGCGACCTTACAGACGACAAGAAGCCGGTAAGCCAGAGCGTTTCATCGTTTCTGGCGAAAGTGGCGCGTGCGCCGCAGCTCAAATCGGGAGGGAAACCGGGTCGGCTGCTTTTCGCTCTGGATGCAACAATGAGCCGGGAACCAACCTGGGATCGCGCTTGCCAGATCCAGGGCGAAATGTTCCATGAAACGGCTGCAATTGGCGGCCTTGAAGTCCAGATGGCCTATTTCCGTGGCTTCGGAGAGTTTCGTGCGAGCGCCTGGGTCGCATCTGCCGACAAGCTTCTGCAAAGCATGAGCGCGGTGAGGTGCCGTGGCGGTTTCACGCAGATCGCAAAGGTTCTGAGACATGCGTTGTCTGAGACCAGGAAGAAAAAGATCAATGCACTGGTCTTTGTTGGTGACAGCGTCGAAGAGGATGTGGATCAGCTCTGTCATCTGGCGGGTCAGCTTGGCCTGACCGGAGTCCCGGCCTTCATGTTCCATGAGGGACACGATCCGCTGACCGCAAAGACGTTCAAAGAAATCGCGCGACTGAGCGGCGGCGCCTATTGCCCCTTCAGCTCCTCAAGTGCCAGGGAATTGCGTGAACTTCTGAGCGCGGTCGCGGTATATGCCGCAGGCGGCCGAAAAGCGCTTGAGAATTTCTCGAAAAAGAAGGGTGCCAACATCCTCCGCATCGCTCATCAGGTGAAGTGAGGCTTGCATGTCCTGGCTCATTCTTGGTGTTTCTTTACTTGTCGCGATCCTCATTTTGGGGCGCTGGCTGCTGACCGCTGACCCAAAGACCATTGCCCAGTCAATTCGCGTCGGTGCCGCCATCGCTCTCGGCTTTCTGGGCGCCTACCTGTTCATCATCGGGCGCTGGGTGCTGGCCATTCCGCCGGTTCTCGGCGCGCTCAGCATGCTGGGTCTGAGAAACCGGGGCCGGCCCATGCCTTTTGGTCTGGGGATGCGCCCGAAGCCGGCAGCGCCGGGGCAATCTTCCGAGATCAAGACCAAGTACCTGATCATGTCGCTGGATCATGACAGCGGCGCTATGCGTGGCACAATACTTGAGGGGCCGTTTGGCGGCAGGACGCTGGACGAGCTCGAGCGCCACCAGCTCCTCGATCTGTGCAGCGACTGGGCCACTGCCGACCCGGATTCGGCGGCTCTGCTCGGCAGCTATCTTGACCGCCGTTTCGAAGATGAATGGCGCGAAGGCGTCGAAGGAGCCGACAGCGCGGAGAGTGAACGGCCCGCCACCTCAAGTACCGCCATGAACCGGGAAGAGGCGCTCGACATTCTGGGGCTTGATGTCAATGCCTCGCTTGCCGACATCAAGGCTGCCCATCGCCGGCTGATCGCGAAGATCCACCCTGACCAGGGCGGCTCTACCTATCTGGCGGCGAAAATAAACCAGGCAAAGGACTATCTTCTTGGCTTCTAGTATCTCGAAAGTCGTCATTCCGGTTGCCGGCATGGGGACAAGATTCCTGCCTGCAACCAAAGCAATACCCAAAGAGCTGCTGCCGATTGTTGACCGGCCGCTGATCCAGTACGCGCTGGACGAGGCCATGGCGGCCGGAATCGAGGAATTCATATTCATCACCGGCCCGCGTGAGAACCTGCTCAGGGAGTATCTCTCACCTGCAAGTGAACTGACTGATCAGCTTAGAGCCGCTGGGAAAACTGCCGAGCTTGAGCTTCTTGCCTCTCTGCTGCCGCCTGAGGGCGCTTGCAGCTATGTCAGACAGCCAGAACCTTTGGGGATCGGCCATGCCGTCTGGTGCGCGCGAGAGATCGTTGGCGAGGAACCCTTCGCCGTAATGTTCCCTGATGATCTGATTTTGGCCGACCGGCCAACTTTAGGGAGCATGGTGGCGGCCTTTAACGATGTCGGTGGCAACATTGTCGCTGCCGAGGATGTGCCACGACAGGAAGTCTTCAGATACGGTGTCATTGATCCGGGCGAACGAGTGGGTGACCTTCTCGAAGTGAGAGGGCTGGTTGAAAAGCCAGCCGTTGAGGATGCGCCCTCGACCAAATGCATCATTGGCCGTTACATTCTGGTCCCCGAGATCTTTGAGCCTCTCGCAGCGTTCGAAAAAGGCGCAGGCGGTGAAATTCAGCTTACCGATGCCATTGCCGCCCTGATTGGCCAAACGCCGACCCATGCTTTTCCCATAGACGGTGTAAGATACGACTGCGGCTCAAAAGCCGGCTTTGTCGCCGCAACTCTCGCAACTGCCAAAGCACACAGTGAAATCGGCGCTGAGGTAAGGAAACTGCTGAGTGACAAGAGCTAGGGAAGAACACATTGCCCCAGAGTAGCCTCCATCCGTCCATTCTTCGCCAGTATGACGTCCGGGGCATCGTTGGCGAGACATTGAACGCCGGCACGGCCAATACGCTTGGCAAGGCCTTTGGCAGTGAAGTGCTGCAGGATGGCGGTAGCAGGATCGCTGTTGGCTACGATGGCCGTCATTCCAGCCCTGAGCTGGAAGCGGCGCTGATTGAAGGGCTGAATTCTGTGGGCGTCAGCGTGGTCCGTGTCGGGCTTGGGCCGACGCCCATGCTCTACTACGCCGTACATGCCATGGCGCTCGACGGTGGCATGATGATCACAGGCTCCCATAATCCGCCGGACTATAATGGTTTCAAGCTGATGCTCGGCACAGCGCCTTTTTTCGGCGAGCAAATTCAGAATCTGGGGCGGATTGCAGAAGCCGGCATTGCCCAAAGATCAGGCGCGGTTACCGAGGACATACCCTGGCTTTTTGATT
Organism: uncultured Alphaproteobacteria bacterium; assembly: GCA_965371465.1. Taxonomy (GTDB): domain Bacteria; phylum Pseudomonadota; class Alphaproteobacteria; order CBDUYM01; family CBDUYM01; genus CBDUYM01. Next base: position 9,630 of record CBDUYM010000040.1, on the reverse strand, counting down.
ACGTCGACCGCATCCTGAAAAATGCCCCGGACGCCGACTATTCAATCGCCTGGGATCCCGGCAACGGCTCGGCCGGTGAGGCCGTCAAAATGACCACCGATCGGCTTTCGGGCAGTCACACATTGATCAATGCTGACATCGATGGTGACTTCCCAAACCATCATCCCGATCCCACGGTGCCCGCAAATCTTGCCCAGCTGCAGAATCTTGTAACCACAAAGGGTCTTGATTTTGGCTTCGCCTTTGATGGCGACGGTGACCGCATCGGCCTTGTTGATGGCGAAGGCCGTATTCTCTGGGGCGATCAGATCATGGCCCTGCTGGCCCGCGATGTGCTGGCGGCAATGCCCGGTGCGCCGATCCTGGCAGATGTCAAATCAAGCCAGATACTCTTTGATGAGATCGCAAGGCTCGGTGGCGAGCCCGTCATGTGCCCAACCGGCCATTCCATCGTTAAAGCTGAAATGTCGCGCCTGCAGGCACCCCTGGCCGGCGAGCTCAGTGGCCACATCTTCTTCGCCCATGACTATTATGGCTTTGATGATGCCCTCTACGCCGCTGTACGTGTCATCAAAGCGCTTGAGAACACAGGCCTGACAATGGCCGAGTTCAGAGACACCCTGCCCGAAGTGTTCAATACGCCGGAAATCCGCATTCCATGCGCTGAAGACCGAAAATTCCCGTCAGTCGATGAAGTGAAAATTGCCCTCACTGCGCGCGACGCAGATGTCACCGGTATTGACGGCGTGCGGGTCAATACAGCGGACGGATGGTGGCTTTTGCGTGCCTCGAACACTGAAAACGTGCTGGTGGCGAGATGCGAGTCCCGCGATGCTGATGGGCTTGAACGGCTGAAATCAGCCCTCGAGCGCCAATTGGCGAGCGTCGGGCTCAGCCTGCCCACTGCCTGATTTGGTCGATTTTGAGAAAAATCCTTCAGGAAATTTGCCGATTGGCCATTCGATCCTATATCCTGTAGGTGTTCGATCGCACGATGGAGGAACCTGCCGGAGACTGATGTTGGAGCTTGAGACCACATACGCGCCCCGGAATGCTGGAAAAGAAGACGGTGACAACGGCGACGACAATCGGGACGCAGATGGCCGCGGCAATGACACCGGCCTTCTGACACGGACCAAGGTCAGGACAAAGAAGCCGTCGCTTTATAAAGTGCTTCTCCTGAACGATGACTACACGCCCATGGAATTCGTCGTCCATGTGCTGGAGCTTTATTTCGGTCTTGATGTCGAACGCGCGACGCAGGTTATGCTGCATGTCCATCAGAAGGGAGTTGGTGTGTGCGGGGTCTATACATACGAAGTGGCTGAAACCAAGGTCACACAAGTGACAGAATATGCGCGCAAGAATCAGCATCCCTTGCAGTGCACAATGGAAAAAGACTAGTCGAAGCCAAAAGAGAAACCAGAGGAACAAAATCGTGCCATCATTTTCAAAACCCCTTGAAGAAAGCCTGCATCGTGCCCTCGGCCATGCAGCGGAGCGTGGCCATGAATATGTCACCCTTGAACATCTTCTGTTGGGCCTGATCGACGATCAGGACGCATCGGCCGTGATGATCGCGTGCAACGTCAATCTCGACGTGCTGCGCGACAACATCGTCAAATACCTCGACAACGAATTTGCTGATCTGGTGAAGGAGGCCGGTACGGAGCCGCGCCCGACCACCGGCTTTCAGCGTGTCATCCAGCGCGCCGTCATCCATGTGCAGAGTTCTGGCCGCGAAGATGTCACCGGCGCCAATGTGCTGGTCGCTATTTTCGCAGAACGCGAATCCCACGCCGCCTTCTTCCTGCAGGAGCAGGATATGAACCGGCTCGATGCACTCAGCTACATCAGCCACGGCATCGCCAAGGCACCGGGCATGAGCGAAAGCCGCAGGCCCCAGGGTGCGGATGAAGATGACAATGTCCATGCCGAGGGGGAAGAGGGCGAACGTTCGCCCACTGAGACCATGGACACTTTCTGCGTCAATCTGAACGAGAAAGCGGCGGCCGGCAAAATCGATCCGGTCATCGGGCGGACAGCGGAAATCACCCGCGCCATGCAGGTACTCTGCCGGCGGCAGAAGAACAATCCGCTGTTTGTCGGCGATCCCGGCGTTGGCAAGACCGCCATTGCCGAGGGCTTGGCCCTCAGGATCGTCAACAAGGAGGTGCCGGAGGTTCTCGAGAACGCCGTCATCTATTCCCTTGATATGGGCATGCTGCTGGCCGGCACGCGCTATCGTGGCGACTTTGAGGAGCGTCTGAAGAACATCATTTCCGAAATTGAAAAGATGCCTGATGCCATCCTGTTCATCGACGAAATCCACACGGTTATCGGCGCCGGGGCGACCTCGGGCGGCGCCATGGACGCGTCCAACCTCTTGAAACCGGCCCTGCAAAGCGGCTCTATCCGCTGCATGGGCTCCACGACCTATAAGGAATACCGCTCCTGCATTGAAAAGGACCGTGCGTTGCAGCGCCGCTTCCAGAAGATCGATGTCAACGAGCCGTCGGTCGAAGACGCAGTGAAAATCCTCAAGGGCCTGAAGCCTTATTTTGAGGAATTCCACAAGCTCAAATACACCGCCGAAGGTATCCGGAAGGCGGTCGAACTGTCCGCCAGATACATCAACGACCGTAAACTGCCCGACAGCGCCATCGATGTGATCGACGAGAGCGGCGCGGCCCAGATGCTGGTGCCGGCGTCTAAGCGGAAGAAAACCATCGGCGTCAAGGATGTCGAGGAAGTCGTCGCCCGGATGGCACGGATACCGCCCAAGACAGTGTCAAAATCCGACAAGGAGGTTCTGCAGGCCATTGATACGGACCTCAAACGCGTTGTCTTCGGCCAGGACCAGGCCATTGACGCCTTGGGCTCGGCCATCAAGCTTGCCCGGGCCGGGCTTCGCGAACCTGAAAAGCCCATCGGCAGCTATATTTTCTCGGGCCCCACCGGTGTCGGCAAAACCGAGGTTGCGCGCCAGCTGGCTTCTGTCATGGGCATCGAGCTCACACGCTTCGATATGTCCGAATACATGGAACGCCACACGTTATCGCGGCTGATTGGCGCCCCGCCGGGCTATGTCGGTTTCGATCAGGGCGGGCTGTTGACCGATGCCGTCGACAAGAACCCCCACTGCGTGCTCCTGCTCGACGAGATCGAGAAGGCGCATCCGGACATTTTCAACATCCTTCTGCAAATTATGGATCACGGCAAACTGACCGACCATAACGGCAAGCAGGTTGATTTCCGCAATGTCGTCCTGATCATGACGACCAATGCCGGTGCCACGGAACTGGCCCAGAAGGCCATCGGCTTTGGCCGCGACACCAAGGAAGGCTCGGACGAGGAGGCGCTGAAACGTCTGTTCGCGCCCGAATTCCGTAATCGCCTTGATGCCATCATCCCGTTCAAGGCCCTGTCGAAGGAAGTCACCCGCAAGGTCGTTGAAAAATTCGTCATGGAACTTGATGCCCAGCTCGCTGAGCGGAACGTCATGATCGACCTCACAGACGAGGCCGCCGACTGGCTCGGCAAGCGCGGCTACGACCCGCAAAACGGTGCGCGTCCGCTGGCGCGCGTCATTCAGGACCACATCAAGAAGCCGCTCGCCGATGAACTGCTGTTCGGCAAGCTCCAGAAAGGCGGCATCGTCAAGGTCATGGTCGGCGAAGACGACAAACTCGCATTTGAATACATCCCCACAGTGGAGAAAAAGAAGGCGCTGACCTCCGACCGCAAAGACCAAAAAGCCATCGAGCCGCCGGAAGGCGAAGACGGTGAGGGCGAAGGCGAAGGCGGTTCAGAGGAGCTGGTGGGGTAAAAGCCATCAGTACTGCGGCCAGCGTTCCCGAAGACTGGTACCATCATTGACACCACGCAGCCCGTGCGCCCGCTCCATCCCATGGCTTTGCGACGCACGTAGCCAGCAGGCGCAAGCTGGCGGGCATGCAGTCGCATACATCCCCCGATTTTATATGTGCTGAATGACATCTTTTGCGTGACATTTCCGATACGGCTGGCTAGGCTTGCAGCCAGTGCAACCGGAAGTGGAGTGGAGCCATGGCAAAGGCATTTTCTGTACTCTCCTGGAACATCGAGCATCTCAGGGGCAAGACGCCAGGGCGCATACAAAAGATTGTGGCCCGGCTGAAGCAAGAAAACCCCGATGTTTTCGGTCTCTATGAAATCGAGGGCAAGGACATCTACCAGGACCTTGCAAACGCGATGCCCGGGTACACTTTTCACATAACCGAAGGGCCCCAGACCCAGGAAATCCTTGTCGGTGCCAGAAACAGATTCACCAGCTTTTTCAGCCAGCGTGTGGCGTTCAAGGCTGGCAACAGCCGCCTGCGGCCAGGCGCTCTGCTCAGCATCAAGCTGGATGGCGAAGATTATTCGCTCATGTTCCTGCATCTGAAAAGCTCGCCCGCACCCATCGGGTTCGGCATTCGCGACGAGCAGATGCAGAGGGTCTTCAAACTGAAGCGCAAGCTCGACCAGAATACGACTCGCAACGGGCGGGCCAACTTCATCGCGCTTGGTGATATCAATTCCATGGGTCTCAACTATCGCGGCAGAAAGCACGATATCCGGGCCGACGATGAACTTGCCAAACTCGACCTTGATATGAAGGTAAAGTCGGTACGTATGCGCAGGCTCACGAAAACCGCACCCAACACATGGTCAAATGGCTCCGGCAGTAGATTCAAGCCGTCCAATCTCGATCATGTCGTCGCATCGGATCATCTCGAATTCAGGACGTTCACCAACAAACGTCCGGTCAACGAGCCTGAGGACGAGTTCATTCCGGGCAAATCCCAGGTTGATGTCCGTGGCTGGGTCGATGAAGGAACAATCGGCAAGCAGGACAAATGGATCAACACATTCTCCGACCATTCCTTCATGTTCTTTCAGGTGGAGAAAGTCGCTTGATGTATTTGCCTGAACCAACTCACAACTGAATATCGGAGACCAGAAGTGATCGACCGCTACACCAAAGCAGTGCTCACGCTGATTGCAGTTTCATTGTCCGTAATCGCCCTGAATGGGCTGCAGATTATGCCGACGGTGCAGGCACAGAATTCTGCTCAGGACATCAGTATTGTGTATCCGCTTGACAACTTCGGCAATCTCAAAGTGACCTGTTCAGGCTGCAATTAGTCCTGTGAACCTGCGGGCCCGGGCATCACGCCTGGGGCCACCGGCGCGGGCCTCCACTGCTTTTGAGGCCGCGCAGGACGCCATATTCTGATACACAGCGCTCACTCAGCGGTAACGTGCAGGGTCACGCCTTCGTGTTTTTGCAGCGCTGAGATCACGGCCATCAGGTTGTCTGTACGCGGATTTCCTCTGGGGCCGAGCATATGCATAAGGCTCTTGGGAGACTTGTTGACCTGTTTGCCAAGGGTGGAAAACCCAACTGTTGCGTTGACATAGTCCCGCAGAAGGGCTCTCGACGTTGTCGCGTCACCATCCAGCAGGAACTGAATGGATTCAGTGAGCAACGCCTGACGGAACAGGGGGTCACGATCTGCGCGGGCGCGGATGGTTTCCCTGAATGTGCGGGTGAGGGGCATTATCTGTTTCTCGCCTTTCGTCTTTTGTAATCGCGCCAACTTTCTTTTGCTGCTGCAATGTCACTCGCCTGGCGTTGCTTCGTGCCACCGCCCAGCAGAATGATGAGGACATTGCCATCCCTGCCAACGTAAATGCGATAGCCGGGGCCGAACCTGATGCGGAATTCATGCACGCCGGCACCAACGGATTTGAGGTTTGAAAGATTGTCAGCCTGCATCCGGATGACTGCGGAGGTCACTTTCGCCGCTGCTTCCACGTTCAGGCTGTTGAACCATTTCTCAAACGGGCTCGTGCCGTTGTCCTCAATGTACTCAACAACTCTCATGCGAGAAAATTGGTAACATATATATTACCAATGGGCAAGCGCGGAAAGCTGGAGAGGCGACCGTCTCTATACCGGCGATGGCATCAGCCATCATTCTCCATGTTCCGAAACGGGCTCCGGCCCTCCAGCGCGTCGATCCGCTCATCCACATAATCCCGCTCGTCTTCCAGGAACCGCTCGACCGCGTCCCGGAACCCCTCATCCGGGATCCAGTGGGCGGAGTACGTATGTGTGGGCAAATACCCGCGCGCGAGTTTGTGCTGCCCTTGCGCACCGGCTTCTACCTTCTGCAAACCGCGATTGATGGCGAATTCTATGGCCGCGTAGTAGCAGACTTCGAAATGCAGGAACCGGTGATCTTCGATGCAGCCCCAGTTGCGGCCGAAGATGGTGTCTTCGCCGATGAAATTGAGCGCACCGGCGATGTAGCGCCCGCCGCGTTTGGCCAGCACGAGGGCCGTGTTGTCGGCGAAGGTCTCGTTGATCTTCGAGAAGAATTTGCGGTTCAGATAGGTCCGGCCCCATTTCCGGGCCGAGGTGTCCTGATAGAACTGCCAAAAGGCGTCCCAATGGGCTTCTGTCAGGTCGGGGCCTGTAACCACTTCGATCTCAATGCCGTTCTGGATTGCCTCGCGGCGTTCTTTCCTCACGGCCTTCCGTTTTCGGCTGTTGAGGCTCATCAGATAATCTTCGAATGTCGCGTAGCCGTCATTCAGCCAGTGAAACTGCTGCGCTGTGCGTTTGAGCATGCCGAGCTCGCCCATGCGGATCCATTCGTCCTCTTCCGGGAACAACACGTGAAGCGATGAGACCTTGAGCTGGCGGGTTGCTTCAACCATGCCGAGAATGAGTTTGTCGCGCATCAGTTTGGCGCCGGGGCCGGGCCGGGTGAGCAGGCGCGGGCCGGTCGCCGGGGTAAACGGCACACCGGCGAGCAGCTTCGGATAATAGCTCCGCCCGGTCCGCTCATAGGCGTCGGCCCAGCTATGATCGAAGACATATTCGCCCTGGCTATGGCCCTTCAGATACATGGGCACGCATCCGACCACCAGGCCGTTACCATCCTCGACCACCAGATGCTGCGGCAGCCAGCCGGTTTCCGGCTCGACCGAGCCTGAATCCTCCAGCGCTTTCAGGAAAGCATGCTGTACGAAGGGATTGTTGGAGCCCGCGCAGGCGTTCCAGTCTTCGGCCTTAACATCCCCGATGGATCTCAGAACCTTGATCTCAATGGCATCAATATCGCCCATGAGAGGAGATTAGCATATCAGAGAAGGCATGCACCTCCGTTCGCCCTGAGCTTGTCGAAGGGTGGCACAGGCCTGAGCGGGTTGCCATCCTTCGACAAGCTCAGGACGAACGGTATGTGGTTACGCCAGATAGCCCTCAAAGATCACGTTATCGGCGTAGCGGCGGGCTCTGGCGCGTTGTTCGGGTGTTTTGACTGTCCAGGCAATCAGCGGCAGTCCGCGCGCCCTGGCGGCCTCACAGGCCTGGTTGGGCAGGGCATCGACCGCATAGCCGATGAAATGAGGCCGGCTGATGTGGTTTCGTTTGAGGTTGGAGAGTTCAAAGCGCTGGAGCCAGGGGCCGGTGCCGCGGCGCATGGCATTGGCGGCGAGCTGGCCGCGCGGCCAGTCCGGGCGATGATCGGCAAACCAGCCGACGATCTCGGGATCAAAGGACTGGACGGCAAATGCACCGTTATACTGATCGAGATGCCGCGCGGTTTGTGCCGCCATGACATGGGCCGGGGCATCACCCTGTTTGATTTCTGTAAGCAGCGGCACCCGGCCATTGATCAGCTGGAGCATCTCTTCAAACGTCGGGATATGCTGATCGCTGCCCGAGAGCTTTGCCCTCGTGACTTGCGATCCCTCCAGATCGCGAATGCGGCCATCCCGATCGGTCATGCGGTCCAGGCGAGCATCATGGAACACGACGGGTATCTTGTCTTTCGCAAGCCGGATATCAAACTCAATGGCATATCCGGCATCTGCTGCCGCATCAAAGGCCGCGAGCGAATTCTCCGGCAGCTTGTTGTCGTGAAGACCGCGATGTGCGATCGGCGTATCCGTGATCCAGCGCCGGCTGAGATGGCTCAAATGGCTGGTCGCCATGAACTAGACTTCAATCTCTGCAACCGCTTCGACTTCAACCGCGACATTGAAGGGCAGGCTGCCGGCACCCATGGCGAAACGGGCATGCTTGCCCCTGTCACCGAACACTTCCACCATCAGATCCGATGCCCCGTTCATCACCGCCGGATGATCGGTGAAATCAGGCGTGGCGTTTATGAAGCCGCCTAGTCTGACCAATTGCACGACCCGGTCGAGATCGCCGCCGCAGGCCGCCTTCAGCTGGGCGAGCACATTCAGCCCCGCAAGCCGGGCCGCTTCCTGGCCCGCATCGACGTCAAAATCGGCACCAAGCTTGCCGCGATACTGAAGCCCGTCAGCGTTAAGCGGCACCTGACCCGATATGGTCACCAGATTGCCAGCGATGGTAAAAGGCACATAGCTGCCGGCAGGCGGTGAGGCGTCCGGCAATGTGATGCCAAGGGCCGCCAGATGTGTGTCAATTTTGCCGGGCATCGCTCATTTCCTCGTCTGATCTTTTGCCAGGGCCCTTGCTGCCATTTGGCAGTTTCCCTTGAATTTCTGCCGATTCTCCACATATAGGCCGCATGAGTCCTGTAAAATTCACGAAAAAGAGGCTAAAACTTCGCTGTGATGAAAAAGTGCACCGGTTTTGACAGTAATCAGCTCCTGAAAGCAGGGGTCTGGGCCGCAGTGATAGGTCTGGCCTCGGCGATCGTTGCCCCGGCAAGCGCGCAGCTCGCCTCAGGGCTGGTATCCTACCGCGCCGGCTACACCTTCGAGCTCAATCAGGCAAAGACTTCATCGGGGCTTATAAGTCTCGATGGCGCATCCTTTGTCGAGTGGGTCAATGTCTGCGACGGCTACACCCTCAATCAGAACACGCGTTCAAGCTATCAGTATACCCAGGGCGGCCGTGCGGACTCAGCCTTTACAGCCAGCACCTGGGAAGCGAAAGACGGCACCAATTATCGCTTCGTCGCAACCCACAAGGTCAACGGTGAAGTCACCACGGCTCTTGAGGGCCGCGTCAATCGGGGCGCGCCCGGCGCTCATGTCATGGCGACTGTAACGGCTGGGACCGAAGGCCAGGAAGTCGCGCTCGATGCCGCAACGCTGTTCCCGACCGGATACACCCGGCGGCTGATCAGTGCCGCCCTTGATGGCAAACAGATGGTCAAGGATTTCATATTTGACGGTTCCGAGACGGATCTTGAATTTCAGTATGTCGCCGTCGCTTTTCTCCTGAAGGAGAATGAGCTGAACGCCGAAGGTGAGGATACCCATCCGGCGCTGAGAGATGTTCGCTCGTGGCCGGTGAGAATTGCCTATTTCATCGATGATGGCATCAGCGCGGTTCCCGACTATGAAGTCGGCTATGACATGTACGAAAACGGCATAACCACGCATCTGGTTCTCGATTACGGGGATTACACCATCACCGGCAACATGGAACGCCTCGAGGTGCTCGATCAAACCGATTGCGACTAGAGCGATCCTCTTTCAAACTGAATCAGCTGGTACCTCTCCGTTCGTGCAGTGCCGGTAGGAGGTCACGCCCCACGCCGGCCCGGTTGGCGGGACGTAGGCCGGGGCCGGGAGAAACGGGGGGTGGGGGTT
>CBDUYM010000039.1:0-24406 GCA_965371465.1 uncultured Alphaproteobacteria bacterium | reverse complement strand
ACTGGTAGGCTGGAGGGGATTTGAACCCCTGACCCTTCGATTAAAAGTCGAATGCTCTGCCAACTGAGCTACCAGCCCAGTCTCTGCGATGCGCCGCGGAACATAGGCGGGCGGGCGACAATGGTCAACAAGGAAGCCGCCTACTCGACGTTGTTCAACGACCAGTCATAGTCAAGATATCGAAGAGAGATGTCATCGCCGAGCTCTACATACTGAGCAAGCCACGTTTCGATGTTTCCATCGTTGAAGTCCTCTTCGAACCAGTCAAAGATCTTACTGACATATAGGGTGCCATCTCTGGCATGAAGGCCTTTTCCTGAGTTTGCCAAAGCAAGCGCCACCTGATCGTCGAGAGACGCGTCAAGAACTCTGTGGTCATAGGCTTCCAATCTCTGATCAGGACAGGAGACGGACGCGCAATTGATTGCAAAGTGAACTCGGGCGTCACCCATCGGCCGAAGAATTTCGTGCTCGATCTGGTCAAGGGTGTAAAGCCGTTCCGAAATTTCCCACCTGTGCTTCTTCCAGGGACTGCGAAACAGCGATCCGAGATTGCGGATGCTCTCTCTTTCTCGCTCCCTGACGATCAGGTCAATGGTCAGGAAATTGTAGGTGTTGATCCAGAAGGCCATTTTTTCGCCAAGCGTGTTGAAGGCAACCGGGTCGACTTCACTCAAAGCGCGCAAGGCCACCGCATGGTTCTGGTCCGTTTCCCAGGCTATATAGTCCACACCAAGGTATTCGACTTCGCCCCTTGCCCCAGGGCGCACGTGGATGGCCAGCAATGCGTTGTAGGCCGACAGAAAATCGCCGTAATCGGATTGAGCTTGCGCCGCCCGCGGCACGACCATGATCGCAACGAGTGCCAGCCCGATGGCGGTAATTCCAGTAACACGTGAAACTATGGCGTACAGGTTCGTCATCGATTAGCGCTCCGCAATGTCGCCGGTTTCGCTTTCCTGCTGGGAAGACAGGACAAACTGCGACAGCTTACCAGCCGCAATGGCATCGCGCATCGCACCCATCAATTCCTGGTAATATGTAAGATTATGGATGGTCAGAAGCATGGGTCCAAGCATCTCCCCGGCACGGAACAGATGATGCAGATATGCCCTGGAATAATGCCGACAGGCAGTGCATGGGCAGCCCTCTGACAGCGTTCGGGGATCGTCTGCATGCCTTGCGTTTCTGAGGTTCACAGTTCCTCGCCGAGTGAATGCCTGGCCGGTCCGCCCGGATCTCGTCGGCAACACGCAATCAAACATGTCGATACCTCGCGTCACGGCACCGACTATGTCAGCCGGTTTTCCAACGCCCATCAAATAACGCGGAGCCGTGGGGGGCATGAGCGGAACCGTGTAATCAAGAACGTCCAGCATTTCGCCTGGTCCCTCACCGACAGCAAGCCCACCTACTGCGTAGCCATCAAATCCGATTTCCAGCAAGCCGGCTACAGAAGCTTCTCTAAGGTCCCGATGGGTTCCTCCCTGGACAATTCCAAAGAGAGCATGCCCCGGCCGGTCGGCGAACGCCTGCCTTGAACGATCCGCCCATCGCGTGCTGAGAGAAGTTGCCCGTGCGACATCTTCCTTTGAAGCGCCAAAAGCCGTGCATTCATCAAGCACCATTACAATGTCAGACCCCAGAAATGCCTGAACCTCCATGCTCCGTTCGGGCGAAAGTTCCAGGGTCGCCCCGTCAATATGCGATTGGAAGGTTACACCTGCCTCGTCGATCTTGCGTAACTTGGCGAGAGACATGACCTGAAAGCCGCCCGAGTCAGTCAATATCGGCAGCGGCCAGTTCATGAACCTGTGAAGTCCACCTAAAGAGGCGATGCGCTCCGCCCCTGGCCTCAGCATCAGATGATATGTGTTGCCAAGTAAAACTTCCGCGCCTGTCTCTTTCACTGCTTCCGGCATCATTGCCTTTACTGTGCCAGCTGTGCCGACCGGCATGAAGGCCGGCGTTCTGATGTCGCCACGCGGCGTATGCATGACGCCGCTACGTGCCTGGCCATCCGTTGCCAGCAATTCAAACGAAAACAAATCAGCCATCACCGCTCCGCATAAGAAGGCATGCGTCTCCATAGGAATAGAAACGGTATTCCTGTTTGACGGCCAGGGCATAGCTTTGCTGCATGTGTTCGAGGCCCGAAAAGGCGGCAACAAGCATGAACAAGGTCGATTTTGGCAGATGAAAGTTCGTTATGAGCATATCCACGGCCCGGAACCTGTAACCCGGTTCGATGAAGATGTCTGTTTCCCCCTCAAACTCCTGGACAACGCCATCTGCCTGGGCTGCCGCCTCCAGAAGCCGAAGACTGGTTGTTCCAACGGCAACTATTTTGCCGCCTCGTTCCTTTGTCTCACGCACCTGGTCCGCTGCCTCACGACTGATGACCCCGTATTCGGCGTGCATCTTGTGATCGGCCGTATCATCGACGAAGACCGGGAGGAATGTCCCCGCCCCAACATGCAATGTCACATAGGCTTGCCGGACGCCTCTGTCCTTCAGTGCAGCCAGAAGCGTTTCTGAAAAATGAAGCCCAGCCGTCGGCGCAGCGACCGCACCCTCTTCACGCGCAAATACAGTCTGGTAGTCTGACAGATCCCGGCCATCCACGGCCCTTTTGCGGGCAATGTAGGGTGGCAGGGGCAAGACGCCAACTTCATGCAGCTTCAAAAACAGCTCAGCCCGCTCAAGGCCGAAATCAAGTAACACTTCGCCTCGCTCTCCCTTTTCCCTGACTTCAGCCACCAGATCCGCAGAAAATATCAGCTTGTCCCCGGTCTGAATTTTCTTCGCAGGCATTGCGAATGCCCGCCATGTCGTGCTTTGCGCCGCCTTATGGAGCGTAACCTCAATGGGTGCATCCGAAACATCGCCCGGCCTGTGTCGTATTCCACTGAGCCTGGTCGGCAGCACTTTAGTGTCATTGAAGACGAGGAGATCATCGGCCCCCAGGAGATCTGGCAAGTCGATCATATGACAATGCTCCCAGCCATCACTCAGCACCCGCAGCAATCGAGAGGCATGCCTTGGCACAGCTGGTCGCAGAGCGATGCGGTCCTCCGGCAGGTCAAAATCGAAGAGATCTACCTTCATGCGGGATCTCACGTGTCAGGGAGGATGGCGCCTAGCCGCGCCCCAGTTTCTTCATCAGACGATTTGCAACGTCCTTCGGAACAAAATGGGAAATTTCGCCGTCCAGCGTGGCGATTTCTTTGACCAACCTTGATGCAATCGACTGGTTTTCGGCTTTGGAAATCAGGAACACGGTATCCAGATCAGGGCTCAACTTCGCGTTCATGCCGATCATCTGATACTCGTATTCAAAATCGGTCATATTCCGAATGCCCTTGATGAAGAGATTGGCGCCAACTTCCTCCGCCACATCGACCAGCAACTTGTCAAATGGGACCACTTCAATGGATGTTGTCGGACGTTTCGCAACAAGTTCGTCAATCGCGTTCTGCAGCATCTCGGTTCTCTCTGTCAGAGAGAACATGGGTCCTTTGCCTTCACTGATGGCCACGGCGATGATCAGGTGATCGACAATCGCAGCCGCGCGTTCAATGATGTCGAGATGGCCATTGGTGACCGGATCGAAGGTTCCCGGATAAAGGCCGACCCGATCACTGTCCCGCCCGGTTGGTCGTTGTTCTTCGCTCAAAGTCTGTCCCCTGCACTGTCCAGCCCGATCAGGCCTCAGATGTCCCGGCTTCAACTGACAAAGCCTGGCAATCGTTATGTGATAGCTTTTTTATTCTGTTTTGGGAGAAATTTCAGCAGTTTTGTCGGGGCCGTTCCCTGAATCGTTCCCTTCCGGGTCACCTGCATCAGGGTTCTTACCGCCTCCATCATCCGGATCGCCATCCAGATCGTCATCCAGATCGTCATCCAGATCGTCATCCGCATCGTCTTCGGCAGGATCTTCAAGATGTGCCACCGACACCACTCTTTCATCTTCAGCGGTGCGGAATACGATTACGCCCTGGGTGTTTCTGCCAACCACCCTGATTTTGTCCACCGGACAGCGGATCAGTTGCCCCGTATCGGTCACCAGCATGAGCTGGTCCACCTCTTCTACCGGGAAAGCGGCCAACAAGGGGCCATTCCGATCCGGCGAAGTGTCAATGGCAATGACGCCCTGAGCACCTCTGCCCATCACGCGGAATTCATAGGCGCTGGTCCGTTTGCCAAAGCCGTTCACGGTCAATGTCATGACGAATTGTTCGCGCGCGCCAAGCTCTGCGTAGCGTTCCGGTGACAAAGTGACGGTGCCATCCAAGTCCTCATCATCGCCTGATGCCGGGCTCTCGTCTGCAGCCACGGCATCTTCCCCTTCCACGGCACGTCGCATGACCGCCGATTGCTTGAGGTACTCGCGGGCTTCCGCGGGATCAATGTCCACATGATTGAGGATCGACATGGACACCAGCAATGCACCTTCCGGCAGCCTGATTCCGCGCACGCCAACTGAATCCCTGCCCTTGAACACGCGAACATCGCCAACATTGAAACGGATACATTTCCCGCCATCGTGGGCGATCAGAACATCTTGATCTTCACGTGCCGGTTTCACATCGACAATGCGATCGCCCTCGTTGAGTTTCATGGCAATTTTGCCATTCGCCCGAACGTTGGTGAAGTCAGCTAGACTGTTACGCCTGACGCTGCCGGACGCCGTTGAGAACATCACAAACATGTTCTGCCATTCAGCTTCGTCTTCAGGCAGGGGCATGACGGTGGCAATGGCCTCGCCTTCATCCAGAGGCAGCAAATTGACCATTGCCTTGCCGCGGCTCTGGGGACTGCCCAAAGGCAGCCGCCAGACTTTAAGCATGTAGACCATGCCGGCGGTCGAAAAGAACAGGATCGGCTGATGAGTGCCCGCCACCAACACCTCGCGAACGAAGTCATCTTCTTTGGTGCTCATGCCGGATCGACCCTTGCCGCCACGTCCCTGTAAACGATAAGTCGAAAGTGGAACACGCTTGATGTATCCGGCCTGGGTGACCGTCACGACCATTTCTTCGCGCTGGATCAGATCCTCATCGTCATAGTCAGTCGCAAGTTCGAGGGACGTCCGCCGGTCATCGGCAAAAGCCTCTCGCACCTCTTCCAGCTCTTCTCGTACGATGCCGAGGATGCGCTCACGGCTGCGCAAAATTTCGAGATAGTCCTCAATTTTTTCGCGCAGTCCCTCAAGTTCGTCGCCAATTTCTTCGCGTCCAAGGGCAGTAAGCCGTGACAGCCTGAGTTCCAGGATGCCGCGGACCTGCTCATCCGATAGCCGATACCTGCCGTCGACGACACCGTGGCCAGGCTCTGCGATCAGTTCCACGAGAGACCGGACTTCTTCGGCCTCCCACTCCCGCTCCAGAAGCTGTGCCCGCGCCGTCGCCGGATCCGGAGCCTTGCGGATGAGATCTATAATCAGATCTATATTGGCAACCGCAATCACCAGCCCGACAAGGATGTGCGCCCGGTCACGGGCTTTCAGCAGCTCAAACTTGGTTCGCCGGGTGACGACATCTTCGCGAAACTCGACAAAGGCCTCAATCATGCGCTTCAAGTTCAGTGTCTGGGGCCGGCCACCATCGAGCGCCAGTAGATTGATGCCAAAGCTCGTCTGCAGCTGCGAGAAGCGATAGAGCTGGTTCAGCACCACATCAGCTACGGCATCCCGCTTCAGTTCGATGACAACGCGGACGCCATGCCGATCACTCTCGTCACGAAGCTCAGAGATCCCTTCAATGCGCTTTTCCCGAACGCCTTCGGCGATTTTCTCGATCATTGTCGCCTTGTTCACCATATAGGGAACCTCGGTGACGATAATGGCCTCACGATCCTTGCGCAGTTCTTCAATATGCGTGCGACTGCGAATGATAATGGAGCCGCGCCCTGTCTCATAAGCGGACCGGATGCCAGCCGTGCCCATGATGATGCCGCCAGTCGGGAAATCCGGGGCCACAACATGTTCCATCAGCTCGGGCACGGTGATGTCGCGGTTCTCGATCAGGGCCAAACAGGCGTTCAACACCTCGCCCAGATTGTGCGGCGGAATATTGGTCGCCATGCCCACAGCGATACCGCTGGCACCATTGACCAGCAGGTTGGGGATCCGTGTCGGCAGCACCACGGGCTCCATAATGGTGTTGTCGTAGTTCGGCATGAAATCGACAGTTTCTTTGTCGATGTCCTCCAGGAACGCTTCGCCGGCCTTGGCCATGCGAATTTCCGTGTAGCGCATGGCAGCCGGCTTGTCCCCGTCCATGGAGCCGAAATTGCCCTGACCATCGAGCAGCATCAAACGGAGCGAAAAGTCCTGCGCCAGACGCGCCATGGCGTCGTAGATAGCGTCATTGGAATGAGGATGGTACTTGCCCATCACATCGCCAATGATCAGCGCTGACTTCCTGTGCGGTCGTCCTGAGCGCACATTCAGATCATTCATGGTGTAGAGAACGCGCCGATGGACCGGCTTCAGGCCGTCGCGCACATCCGGCAGCGCACGGCTGACGATAACGCTCATGGCATAGGCGAGATAGCTTTCCTTGACCTCGTCCTCGATGGTGACCGGCGTAATGCCACCGCCTTCGCCACTCGGCGGCTCACCCGAAGTACTATCGGGCGGATCATCAGAAGGGGGAATTGTTGTGTCTGTCACGTACGCTTTTCTGCTCTTGGTCCAGGTGCCTGCATCCGCAAGAAATGAGGCAAAACGGAGTACTCAAAAATTGCCACCAAAATGCCCTTGCTCAGACACTCAAAATCGGCAGCAAGCCCCTGAAATTTCAGGGGAAATCAATCTCATATGTATACCAGAATTTGACAATTTCAGCAAGGCCGCAGCGGCCCCTTTCAAGGCTCGACAACTTCCCTTCAATGGCCCGAAAAATACTTTGTTTTCAAATAGATAAGAGGCGCGAGAATGAGCAGAGACCGGCTCTTCAGTCCGGCCGCTCCCTGCAGCCTCTGTTTTCCATAAAGTTGGACCTCAAAAAGGCGAATCCTGGCCGTTTTCGAATTCGAAATGGCCTAAAAGGGGATTTCATCGTCCAGGTCGGGTGGCGCGGCTCCACCATCACCGCTTGCCGCCATAGCGCCAGCATTTGCAGGGGCACCGGAACTTTGGCCCTGACTGTCGCCGCGGGTGTCGAGCATGGTCAATTCCCCCCGGAAGCGCTGCAAAACGACTTCCGTGGTGTAGCGATCCTGGCCTGACTGATCTGTCCACTTGCGGGTCTGAAGCTGCCCTTCAAGATAGACTTTGGACCCTTTTTTCAGGTATTGCGCAGCAATCTTGCCGAGATTTTCGTTGAAAATGACAATCCTGTGCCATTCGGTCCGTTCACGGCGTTCCCCGCTTTGCTTGTCGTTCCAGCTCTCGGAAGTCGCCAGTGAAAAATTCACCACCGATCCGCCGTTGTTCATTTGCCGGGTCTCCGGGTCCTGACCCAGATTGCCAACCAGAGTGACTTTGTTCACGCTGCCTGCCATCGATCTCTCCTTCGCTTATGTATTCGCAGTGTGTTTCGAAATCGTTGTCGTCAGCCGACTTTAGGCCGATTTCAGTGGCACAAAAAGCGGCATCGGGAAACTATCCACAGATAATTTCCCCATTGAAACCAGTTTAGCGAGGGATCATTTGTTCTGCAATTGTTCTTTTGATATATTAACAAGATTCGGGCATGAACTCGTCTTCAATGAGCGCTATAAGAAGTGCTCGGTCGTTGCCGTGACCGAATAGCTCAATTCAGACGAAAACAGGGTAAAAACAACGTCTTATGACAGGTAAGTCAATCAGTATCCGAGGTGCGCGGGAGCACAATCTGCAGGACATCAACGTCGAGATTCCCCGCGACAAGCTGGTGGTCATGACCGGAGTCTCTGGATCAGGTAAATCATCCCTCGCATTTGACACAATTTATGCCGAAGGCCAGCGCCGATATGTCGAAAGCCTGTCCGCCTATGCGCGCCAGTTTCTGGAGATGATGCAGAAGCCCGATGTCGACCATATCGAGGGGCTCTCCCCCGCCATAGCCATAGAGCAGAAGACGACCTCGCGTAATCCACGCTCGACAGTCGGCACAGTTACTGAAATTTATGACTATCTTCGTCTGCTGTACGCGCGGGTCGGCATCCCCTACTCGCCAGCCACCGGCCTGCCGATCGAAAGCCAGACCGTCAGCCAGATGGTTGATCGCATCATGGAGATGCCGGAAGGGACCCGTCTTTATCTCAACGCACCTGTCGTGCGGGGCCGAAAGGGCGAGTACAGAAAGGAATTCGCCGACTACATGAAGCGGGGATTTCAACGCGTCAAGGTAGATGGCGACCTTTACGAGTTGCCCGACGTTCCCAAGCTTGAAAAGACCTTCAATCACGACATAGACGTGGTGGTCGATCGGATTATTGTCCGCTCGGACATCGAAAGCCGCCTCGCCGACAGCCTGGAAATAGCGCTCGACCTGGCCGATGGTATTGCCGTTGCAGAAGAAGCCGACCCCGGCAACGGCAAGGAACCCAAGAGGACGGTTTTCTCGTCCCGTTTTGCCTGTCCGGTCTCAGGCTTCACGATTGAGGAAATTGAGCCTCGACTCTTTTCCTTCAACAGTCCGCATGGCGCTTGCCCGGAATGTGATGGCCTTGGCACCGACCTGTACTTCGATGAAGATCTGGTGGTGCCCGATAAAGACAAGTCTCTGAGAGACGGTGCCATCGATCCCTGGGCGCGCTCCTCGTCCCAGTATTATATGCAAACGCTTGAAGGGCTTTGTCGGGCCTACAAGGTCAGCATTACCGATCCATGGAAAAAGCTGCCAAAGAAGTTCCAGAATGCCGTGCTCTATGGCACCGGCAAGGATCCGGTCAAGCGAAGCTATGATGACGGCCGGCGCGTCTTCGAGGTAAATCGCCCTTTTGAAGGCGTGATTTCCAACATGCGTCGTCTCTATCTGCAGACCGACAGCTCCTGGCGGCGAGAGGAACTTGGCAGGTATCAAAATGTGGCACCTTGCGAAGCCTGCGCCGGCCATCGCCTGAAACCGGAGTCGCTCGCCGTCAAGATTGACGGTCTGCACATCAGCCAGGTTGTTGAAATGTCCATTCTGGATGCCGCCGAGTGGTTCAGCGATCTGAATGCCAAGCTCGGCAAACAGGCGCAGGAGATTGCCTACCGCATCCTGAAAGAAATCAATGACCGGCTTGGTTTCCTTGTAAACGTGGGGCTTGAATATCTGACACTCAGCCGAAACTCCGGCACTTTGTCCGGCGGCGAATCCCAGCGGATCAGGCTCGCCTCGCAGATCGGATCGGGCCTGACCGGCGTCCTTTATGTCCTCGATGAACCATCCATCGGCCTGCACCAGAGAGACAATGCGCGGCTCCTGACGACCCTGGAAGAGCTTCGCGATCTCGGCAATACGGTGATCGTTGTTGAGCATGACGAAGAAGCCATTCGCACCGCTGACTATGTCTTCGATCTGGGCCCCGGTGCAGGTGTGCACGGCGGCGAGATTGTGGCTGAGGGGCCCCCATCAGCGATCATGAAATCAAAAAAGAGCCTGACCGGGCAGTATCTGGTGGGTACAAAGTCCATTCCTCTGCCCAAGGAACGACGGCCCATAAGCGATCATCGACGCCTTGTCATACATGAAGCCGAAGCCAACAACCTGAAACGGATCAATGCCGAGATTCCTTTGGGCACATTTACCTGTGTCACCGGCGTTTCAGGTGGCGGAAAGTCATCCCTGATTGTCGAGACGCTTTACAAGGAAGTGGCCCGCAAGCTGAACGGTGCCAGGACAATTCCAGGGAAGCATGGCGGTATTGATGGCCTCGCCTTCCTCGACAAGATCGTTGACATCAATCAGGCCCCTATCGGACGAACGCCGAGGTCTAATCCGGCGACCTACACAGGTGCCTTCACACCAATTCGCGACTGGTACACCGGCCTGCCTGAAGCTGCGGCTCGCGGTTACATGCCGGGCCGCTTCTCTTTCAACGTAAAGGGTGGGCGATGCGAAGCCTGCAAGGGCGACGGCGTCATCAAAATCGAAATGCACTTTTTGCCCGATGTCTATGTGCAATGCGATGTCTGTCAGGGGAAGCGCTACAATCGCGAGACGCTGGAAATCAAATTCAAGGACCACTCCATCGCTGACGTCCTTGATATGACAGTCGACACTGCAGCAGACCTGTTTCGCGCGGTGCCGACGATTTACGAAAAACTGCTGACCCTCCAGCGGGTCGGGCTGGGTTACATAAAAGTCGGACAACAGGCGACAACCCTTTCAGGTGGCGAGGCACAGAGAGTGAAACTCGCCCGCGAACTGTCAAAGCGCGCTACCGGGCGCACGCTATACATACTTGATGAGCCGACCACGGGGCTGCACTTTCATGATGTCAAAAATCTTCTCGAGGTTCTGCATTCCCTTGCCGATACCGGAAACACAATTGTTGTCATTGAACACAATCTCGAAGTCATCAAAACAGCCGACTGGATCATCGATCTTGGTCCTGAGGGTGGCGACAAAGGTGGTGAAATCGTTGCCATGGGCACACCTGACATTGTGGCCAAAAGCCGGCGAAGCTACACCGGCCAGTATCTGAAAGCAGCCCTGGATCCTCGATCGCGCGGTCTGACCAAGCACCCGGACAGAAAAGTCAAAGTAAAAGCAAAAACAAAGAGCAAAAGAAGATCCGGAAAGCCGGCACCGAAAGCATCGCCGAAAACAGCATCGGCCAAGAGATCAGCAGCCTGAAGCCATGCCCGACAAAACGCCAGTTCACATCATCGGAGGCGGCCTTGCCGGCACAGAAGCGGCCTGGCAGGTGGCTGCCGCTGATGTTCCGGTTACGCTGCATGAGATGCGACCCCTCCGGGGTACGGATGCCCATGTCACTGACACATTGGCGGAGCTCGTCTGCTCTAATTCCTTCCGATCTGACGATGCCACTGCAAATGCTGTCGGGCTGCTGCATGAAGAAATGAGGCGTGCGGGATCCTTGATCCTGCAATGCGCCGATGCGCACAAAGTGCCTGCGGGGGGCGCACTTGCTGTGGACCGTCATGGCTTCAGCGGTGCCGTCGAAGATGCCATCACATCGCACCCGTTGATCAGACTGGAACGGAACGAGGTAACTGAATTACCGCGGAAAGACTGGGGCTATTCCATTATCGCGACCGGGCCTCTCACTTCTGACGCGCTCGCCGCTGCCATTGACACTGAAACCGGCACCGATGCCCTCGCGTTTTTCGATGCCCTGGCACCCATCGTCTACAAGGACAGCATCGATTTTTCGAAAGCCTGGTTTCAGTCACGCTATGACAAGCAGGGCCCGGAAGGGGATGGCGCGGACTACATCAACTGCCCATTGAGCCAGGACCAGTACGAGACCTTCATAGAAAGTCTCATAAGCGGCGATCAGGCTGAATTCAACGAATGGGAAAAGGACACGCCCTACTTCGATGGCTGCCTGCCGATCGAAGTCATGGCGGAAAGAGGGCATGAGACCCTTCGGTTCGGCCCAATGAAACCGGTTGGGCTTACCAATCCTCATGTGGCCAATGAAAGAACATCGCAGCCCCATGCAGTGGTCCAGCTGCGCCAGGACAACGCACTGGGCACGCTTTACAACATTGTCGGTTTCCAGACCAAACTGAAACATGGCGCCCAGACCGACTTGTTCCGCACCATCCCGGGCCTTGAAAAAGCGCAGTTCGCGCGGCTTGGCGGCATCCACCGCAATACGTTCCTCAACAGTCCCATGATACTCGACGCATTTCTGCGCCTTCGGAGCCAGCCTCACATCCGTTTCGCCGGCCAGATCACCGGCGTGGAGGGATACCTGGAAAGCGCAGCCACAGGCCTGTTGGCAGGCCGATATGCAGCTTGTGAGGTGCTTGGTGCGCCCCTCGTCCTGCCACCGGACACGACGGCACTGGGCGCACTCCTCAATCACACCACGACAGAAGCCCACGCCAAGACTTTTCAGCCCATGAACATCAATTTTGGCCTCTTCCCACCGATCGAAGGAAAAATGAAAAAGAAGGATCGTCGTGCCGCAATGTGCGCGCGTGCACTGGCTGATCTGGCTCCCTGGCTACAGCGTCCCCGTCAGGCAGTGGAATAAACCGTTCCGCCGACTTGCGGCCCTTCCTTTCTGTGATAAGATTTCGCGCACTTAGCATGTCGTGGTCATTTAAGACCGTTCCATTTCAGTCTCACATTTGGGGGAGAGACTCTGCATGAAGAATCCATTGGAATCACTGTCGGGGACCATCATCCTCGGGCTGATTATCACCGTAATCATGGTCATGGTCGTTGGTGCAATCGCACCAGCTGGCGCGACCCCTATCTTTTAGTCAGAAACACGGGGGAAAATAGCTATGGAATTTGATCATGTGTTTGCAACCTTCATCATCCGTTGGCTTCACGTCATCGCAGGTGTCATGTGGATCGGCATCCTGTGGTATTTCAACTTTGTCCAGATTCCGACAATGCCGAAGATTCCTGATGAGCTGAAACCAGCCATCGGCAAGCACATCGCGCCGGAGGCACTCTTCTGGTTCCGTTGGGGCGCCGCGTTCACAGTGTTGTTTGGCCTGCTCCTGGCCTATATGAACGGCTATATCGGACAAGCCCTGGCGATCGGTCTTGCAGACGGAGTGGCCAAGCATGCTGCAATTGGCATCGGCATGTGGTTTGGCCTGATTATGGCATTCAATGTCTGGTTCATAATTTGGCCGGCACAGAAGATTGCGCTGGGCATAGTCGACGCTGACGACGCCCAAAAACCGGCAGCGGCAAGAAGGGCAATGCTGTTCTCACGAACCAACACAATGCTCTCCATTCCGATGCTCTATTCGATGGTCGCGGCGCAGAACCTGTACTAGCCGCTGCAGCATCAATTCAGGGGCCGACGCTGCAATGTGTCGGTCCCTTTTTCTTGCCTATTCCTGAGGTGACGACGATCAGACAGAGATCAGGGCCGCCGCGACACTTCGCTGCTCCTGGACGAGTACATTGAAGGTCCGACAGGCAGCGCCCGTATCCATGGCGTCCACACCGATGCCGTGGCTCTCAATCAGTGCCCTGAGGTCCTGAGGCAGAAAGCGAATTTCTGGCCCACAGCCGATCAGCAATATTTCCGGGAGCGGCCGAAAGCCCAGCAACAGATCAAAAGATGCCTCGGCAAGATCGTCAAACTCGGCCACCGGCCAGGGGTTGACATCTTCCCCCAGTATAAGGATTGCGCCAAGATACCGCTCGGGCCCAAAACGAAACCCGCCGTCCCCATATGCTGAAATTCGCGGCGGCAAGATCGGCCTCAGAGCTCAAGACGCGTCCGCGGTCGCCGTGGTCGCGCCCAGCCTCACGTTGAAGAGAAGCAGCACCGGCGCCGCAATAAAGATTGAAGAGTATGTCCCGACAAGAATGCCCCAGATCATTGCGAAAGTGAAACCGCGGATCACTTCGCCGCCCAGGAAATAAAGACAGAGCAACGCGATCAAAGTCGTGACCGATGTCATCACAGTTCGTGACAGGGTGTCATTGATGCTCAGGTCAAGAAGCTCCAACAGGGACATTTGCTTGTATTTCCGCATGTTTTCGCGAACGCGATCATAGACGACGACCGTGTCGTTCATGGAATAGCCGACGATGGCGAGAATTGCTGCGATAATAGAGAGATTGAACTCAAGCTGAAGCACGGAAAAAAGGCCGATCGTCAGGACAACATCATGGATCAGCGCCATGATCGCACCGACTGAAAACTGCCATTCAAATCTGAACCAGATGTAAACAAGCATGGCGCCGACAGCCAGAATGACAGCAAGGCTTCCCGCCTCGACAAGCTCTGCACTGACCTTCGGCCCGACATAACCGTCGCCGAGCGACGTAAATTCGCCGATGTTCGCCGCGAGCAAAGCCGTCACGTTTTCTATGACTTTTTGCTGCTGGGATTCATCGCCATCCGGCAGTTGCAGCTTGATCGAAACGTCTGTCTCGCGGCCAAATTCCTGAATCGTAACTTCGCCCAGGCCCTGGTTTGACAGAGCACTGCGCATGAGCTGAATATTTGCCGGGCCCGGGGTCCTGACCTGCATCATGACGCCGCCTTCGAAGTCAATGCCGTAATTCAGGTCATAACCGAAGAAGGCACCAAATGAGCCGATCACCGCAATCGCCGAAATAGTGAACGCTATGTATCTCGCTTTGACAAAGTTGATGCTGGTCTTGCCTGGAACAAGTTTCAGTTTTCGCATTTTCTGTCCCCTGCCCTATACAACAAGCGTCTGCGGCTTGGTCCGCAACAGCCATGTCGCGACCATAAGCCTTGAAAGCGTGAAAGCGGTAAACACTGAGGTTACAATGCCGATCGAGAGGGTCACGGCAAAACCCTTCACCGGTCCCGATCCCAAAGCAAACAGAATGACCGCCGCTATCAGAGTCGTGATGTTCGCGTCCAGAATAGTGCCTATCGCCCTCGCGTAACCTGTATCGACCGCCGAGAGCGGCGTCTTGCCGTTTCGAAGTTCTTCCCGAATACGCTCAAAAATAAGAACATTGGCGTCCACGGCCATACCGATGGTCAGCACGATCCCGGCGATGCCAGGCAGTGTAAGTGTGGCTTGCATCAGCGACAGCACCCCGGCGATCAGTGCCAAGTTAACAAACAGCGAGATATTGGCGATCACCCCAAAGGCTCCATAAGAGAGGCCGACAAAAATCACGACCAGGCCAAACCCGATCACGGCGGCCACTTTGCCTGCAGCAATAGAATCGGCGCCCAGCTCAGGACCGACGGTGCTCCGCTCCGCCACCACGAGGTCTGCCGGCAGCGCACCGGCGCGCAACAGGATGGCCAGATCATTGGCTTCCTTCACAGAAAATCCGCCGGTAATGATGCCGGACCCGCCAAGGATGGGCGAATTGATGCGCGGCGCGCTGATGACCATGCCATCCAGCACCACCGCCATTGGCCGGCCGACATTGGCAGCCGTCGCCGCGCCGAACCTTTGCGCGCCAATTGAATCAAAGCGAAACGACACCACGGGTTGCCCTTCACTGTATGTTGGCTGGGCGTCAACCAGATGCTCTCCGGCAACCATAATCCGTGTCTGCAGCACGTATTGCCGGACGATCCCGTCGCCAACATTGGGATCGCCGGATACGAGCTCTGTCCCCGGAGGCAGGCGGCCTCTCTGTGCATCTGCAACACTTGTGGTAACATCTACCAGGCGGAAGTTCAGCTTTGCCGTTTTGCCGACAATTCCAATCAGTTCATCCGCACTCGCAAGCCCCGGAACCTGAACCAGAATCCGATCTGAACCCTGGCGCTGGATATTCGGTTCCGTCGTACCAAGGGCGTCTACCCGTCTCCGCACAATTTCAATTGTCTGTTCGACAGCGCGAACTTTGCGCCCTTCCGCATCGGCCTCCGAAATACGTAACGTCACCCGTCCGCTCTGATCATCAAGCTCAATTTCGATGTCTGTGCCACTGACGCCGCTTAGTGGATTTATGGCGACCTGTGTGGCCAGAGAATTGAGTTGTTCGCGCGCGGTTTCAAATTGATCACGTTCCCTGAGCGTCAGCTGAACCGTGCCACCCCTGACGCTAAGGCCGGTATAACCAACCCTTGCAGCACGCAGGACAACACGCGCTTCGTCACGAATAGCTTCCAGACGCTCCTCTATGACTCCATCGACATCCACGTCAAAAAGGACATGGGCGCCGCCCTGCAGATCAAGTCCGAGATTGATTTGCTGATTGGGCAGCCAGCCAGGCAAACTCGCAGCCCGGTCTTCTGACAGCAAATTCGGCGCGGCAAATGCAATGCCAAAAAGGCAAACCAGCAAAACTGAGACTTTTTTCCAGGTTGGGAAATAGAGCATGCTTGGTTCAGCGCCCTTTGAAAACTAATCGGCGTCGGCGGGTTCGCCACGGGTGCGCACTTCGCTCACTGTGCTTTTCACGACTTTCACGCGCACGCCGTCGGCGATCTCGACCTGAGCATCATTTTCGTCGATGACCCGCGTCACTTTTGCGACGATTCCGCCGCCTGTCACAACAGTGTCGCCACGACGCATATTTCCGACCATGGCCCGATGCTCTTTTGCACGCTTTTGCTGCGGTCGGATCATGAGAAAATAAAACACCACGAAAATCAGCAAAAGTGGCAAAAGACCGACCAGATCGAAGCCTCCTGCGCTCCCCCCATCTTGGGCATAGGCTGGCGTTATGAACATCGCGAACTCCTGAAAATGGACACCGGATTGCGCGCCGGATTATGATCGGATTTTGCCCCAAAATGGGCATCCCCAACTGGCCGCGACTATAACCGTGTCAGGCTTATTTGGGAAGGAATCTCAGGCGTCAAAGGGCCCAGGCCCTGCCTTTCTCAATTGAATTCGCTTTCCGGCAGAAGTAGGGTCGCCGAAATGTCAAAAACAAGCGAAATCTCCCTCCTGCGACGAATTGCCGACGCTTTTGAGCGGCTGGCGCCGTCTGCACCCACGACACCTGATCTCGATGGTGCAGATGCGTTTGTCTGGCAAAGCGGCGGACTGAGCCTGAGCCCGGTGAAAAATGTCAATCGCCTCGCCCTCGACCAGCTCATCGCCATAGATCGTGTGAAAGAGATCCTGCTTAGAAACACATCACAGTTTGTCAGCGGCGGAGCAGCCAACAATGCTCTCCTCTGGGGCGCCCGGGGTATGGGCAAGAGCTCACTCGTCAAAGCGGTGCACGGTCATCTTGTGACAGACCATCCGGGCTGTCTGAAGCTGATCGAAATACATCGCGAAGATATCGGAACGCTGCCAACACTTTTGGCCGTGCTCACGAAAACACAGCACCGCTGCATACTGTTCTGTGATGACCTGTCGTTTGACAGCGCAGACTCAAGCTACAAGTCGCTGAAGGCAGTTCTTGAAGGCGGCATTGAAGGCAGGCCCGAGAATGTGATTTTCTACGCCACTTCAAACCGCAGGCACATGATGCCCCGTGACATGATGGAGAACGAACGCTCGACCGCCATCAATCCATCTGAATCCGTGGAGGAGAAGGTCTCCCTTTCTGACCGCTTCGGCCTTTGGCTTGGCTTTCACAGTTGCAGCCAGGACGACTATCTGGAAATGGTACGCTCATACGCTGATCGCTATGGCCTTCAGATCGCCAATGATGAACTGAAGGCCAAGGCACTGGAGTGGTCGCTGACGCGTGGCGCCCGGTCAGGCCGCGTCGCCTGGCAATTCATTCAGGATCTGGTGGGCCGTAGAGACGGGGCGGTATAGTAGAGCGTCAGCGGGCGGCCTCCAGCATGGCAAGTCGCTCTTCCGAATTTAGTGCGCGACCGGCAACCAGATGATCAATTGGGTTGATTGCCTCTTTTCCCTTGCGGACTTCAAAGTGAAGCTGCGGCTGGGTGACTTTTCCGCTATCGCCTGACCGTGCGACCACCTCCCCGCGCCTCACCTGATCACCTCTCTCAACCAGCAGCTCTGAATTGTGCGCGTAGGCGGTGATCCAGCCGTCTGCATGTCGGACGAGAAGCAGATTGCCGTAACCCATCAATTCATTTCCTGCGTAACCGACGACGCCGTTCTCTGCCGCATGAACGGCTGTTCCGGTCGGGACTGCAATGTTAATGCCGTCATTGTGATAGCCGTCGGGCCTGGGACCAAACGCCATGACGACATCGCCCCGCACCGGCCAGGCGAAGCTTTTTCCAGACCTTGGCGCGGGCCGCGGCAGCTCCGCGGGCCGGACCTTGGCACTTCCAGACCTTCCATCGCCTGAATCTCTTGCCGCCGCACGCACCGGCTGTGAACTCGTGCCGGATCCGCCAGAGGCGACACTTGTCCCTGAACTTAGGGCAGCAAACCTAACAGAGGGAATCTTGAGCAGCTGATTTATGTTCAGTCTGTACGGATCCCTCATTCCATTCAGCTTGGCGAGGCTCGCCATGTCGACGTTATAGTTGCGCGAGATGCTGTAAAGCGTCTCGCCCCTTGCAACCACATGCAAGGTAGCACTGGGGATGAAAAGCGATTGGCCGGGCTGGAGAACGTACGGCGGACGCAATGAATTGGCATCGATTATGGCTCGCGCCGTTGCCCCATAACGTTGCGACAGGGCGTAAACGCTGTCCCCTTTCTTGACATCCACGCGGATACCACCGCCCTGGCGCTCAGCCTCCTGACTGGCAGCCTGGATCGGCCCGGTCGCTGCTACGCGCACCGGCGCCGGCGTGGATGTGGCGCAAGCGCTCAGAAAGGCGAGCGCAAGTGTTGCGCCAACCACTCGGCGCCTGAAACACAGCGCTTTCATCATTCCGGAAAATTTCATTTCGATCAGTTTCGCCACTGCCATTGGCACTTATCAAGGCGGAGTATAGCAAAATTCGCCTCAGATTGCGCGTCAGTCGCGCTCCTCAATGCCACTTAAGAGCGGAACAAAGCGGACCGGCAGCAGGTCTTCGACCTCGTTTCCATTCGTCCCTTTGGTAATTCGGACCAGTTTCTGTGCAAAGAGATCGTGCCCAACAGGTGCCACAAGCACGCCGCCGGGTGTGAGCTGCTCTATCAGAGCCTCGGGCACTTCAGCGGCCGCCGCGGTGACCAGTATACGATCAAATGGGGCCTGCTCAGGCCAACCCAGGCGTCCGTCTCCCAGTTTTCCGGTAATGTTGCCGAAATCCAGTTTCTTGAAGCGCTGCTGCGCTATCTCATAGAGGTGCTGGTGGCGTTCGATGGTGTAAACACGTCGGCAGAGCCTTGAGAGAATAGCCGCCTGATAGCCGGAGCCTGTGCCAACTTCAAGAACGCGATGCCGATCAGCGACCTCCGCAGCCTCGGTCATAAAGGCGACCACATAAGGTTGGGAGATAGTCTGGCCACGGTCTATGGGCAGCGCAACATTCTGCCAGGCCCGATCGCGCAGGGCCTCGTCGATAAAAAGTTCCCTCGGTACCTCGGCAATCACTGCCAGCACGCGGGGATCGCGAATGCCATCCGCCTTTAAGGCCTTGATTAAGTTGGATTTGTCGCGATCAATGTCCATCAGCTGTCGTCTTCAGGTGATGACCTTCGACAGGCGTAGCCGCTCACTTCCTGCCGTTCGGTTGATTGTCAATGGGGTGACTGAGATTTTGTGTTCGCGGTAAACAGCGTGAAGGTCGCTTGTCCTCTGGGTTTCACCAATTCTTCGCCGCGGTGCCAGCCAGTAGTAGTTGCCGCCGCGTGGATGCTCACGCTCGATAATTTCAAGAGCGGTCACATCCCTGCTGCCCTGACGCGTAATGGCCACCCCCTTGGCGGATGCCACGACAACCGGCGGAAAATTGATGTTGAGAAGGACACCGTCCTGCCATCCCTCTTTGACCAGTTTCTTGACCAGACCTGGCCCAAAATGCTCAGCCGTACCCCAGTGGAGCGCCCGGCCAGGCAAAGTTGTCGCCTGACTGAGTGCAATTGAAGGAATGCCCAGGATCGCACCTTCAGACGCGGCCGCAACTGTGCCGGAGTAGAGGACATCCTCGCCCAGATTGGCGCCCCGATTGACGCCCGCAATCATCAGATCCGGCAATTCGCCGCCTAAGACATGGTTCACACCCAGCATCACACAGTCAGTCGGTGTGCCGTCCACCGCATAGCGCCGCTTCGAGATTCTACGGATACGCAGCGGATCCTGAATGGTCAGCGAGTGAGAGGCGCCGCTCTGCTCTCGTTCCGGTGCGACAACCCAGACATCATCACTCAGCTCCCTTGCTATGCGCTCGGCAATCTTCAAGCCTGGCGCATTGATTCCATCATCATTGGATACGAATATCTTTAATGTTTTCAAAGTACTATGTAACTTTTATAATGTTTTAGATGATCTATTTTTCGGGGTTCGAAATCACTTCAAGGCCGCCCATGTAGGGCCTCAACACTTCCGGCACAACAATTGAGCCGTCCTTTTCCTGATAGTTCTCCAGAACCGCGATCATGGTACGCCCGACCGCAAGACCAGAGCCATTGAGTGTATGCACATAGCCTGTTCCCTTGCCGCCCGGCAATCTATACCGGGCATCCATGCGGCGCGCCTGAAAGTCACCACAGTTGGAGACACTTGATATCTCCCGATAGTTGTCCTGACCTGGCAACCACACCTCCAGATCAATTGTCTTGTGTGCTGAGAAGCTCATATCGCCGGTCGAAAGCAGTACGGTTCGGAACGCAAGATCAAGTTGTTCGAGGATTTTCTGGGCCTGCAGCAACATTCGTTCCTGCTCCGCAGCGCTTTCCTCTGGCGTTGTAATCGCCACCAGCTCAACCTTTGAGAATTGATGCTGCCTGAACATGCCCCGCGTATCCTTGCCGGCTGCACCTGCTTCCGAGCGAAAACTTGGCGTCAGCGCTGTGTAGCGGAGGGGCAAAACGGCGGCATCCAGAATTTGCTCTCGAACAAGGTTGGTCAGAGCCATTTCCGCAGTTGGAATCAGCCACATACCACCTGTTGTCTGAAATGCCTCGTCGGCGAACTTGGGCAGGTTGCCAGTGCCGAACGCGGTGCTTTCCTTGACCAGCAGCGGCGGCGAAATTTCCGTGTAGCCACCCTCATTGACATGAACATCCAGCATGAAGATGCCAAGTGCCATCTCGAGACGCGCCAGCGCACCCTTCAACACGACAAATCTGGATCCAGAGAGGCGCGCGGCAGCTTCAAAGTCCATCAATCCGAGATCTTCGCCCAGATCAAAATGCTGTTTTGGCTGAAAGTTGAATTTTCGTTGTTTTCCAAATACTTCCAGCTCGATGTTAGAATCCTCATCCACGCCCACAGGGACATCTGCAAAGGGCAGATTGGGAATGGCGGCAAGCAGGTGCTCAGTCTCGGCTTCAGCGCCCCTGACCGCATCTTCCAGGGCCTTCATGCTGTCCTTGATATCCGCCATTTCGGCGATCAGCGGTTCAGCATTGTCGCCTGTCTTTTTGGCGGCACCAATGGCTTTCGAGGCTTCGTTGCGCCTCGATTGCAGGTCTTGCAGCTCGGTTATGGCCGCTCGGCGCTTCTGATCGATCGCAACAGCTTCGGCGGACAGAGGTCCGAGACCTCGCTTTTTAAGGCCGGCATCAAACTCCTCAGGATTGTCCCGTATCCATTTGATATCAAACATTAAACATAGATTTCCTGGGGTCAACGCCGGAACAGATTTTTGTGGCTGACTGTATACGGTGGCAGCGCCGATCCGTAAAGCTGAGTAAACGACATGCCGCTTCCTCAGTCCTCATTGCGTGCGCGTCCTCTTTCGATCATTCGGACGGCCAGAATAGAGATTTCATAGAGCAGCAGAATTGGCACGCCGAGGGCGATCTGGCTGATAATGTCCGGCGGCGTAAGGATGGCGGCAAAGGCAAACGCGCTGACGATTGCATATTTCCGCTTGGTCCTGAGCGTGTCAGCTGTCACAAGGCCAGCCCGCGCCATAAGGGTCAGGACCACAGGGAGCTGAAAACTAAGCCCAAAGGCGAAGATCAGCTTCATAACCAGATCGAGATACTCATTCACTTTCGCCTCAAGTTCGATCGCCAGGCCGCCTTCCGACGCAGGCAGCTCAAAGCCCAGGAAAAAGTCCCAGGCCAGAGGAAAGACCAGGTAATAAACCAGCGATCCGCCAAGCACGAAAAGGATCGGCGTCGCCACCAAAAAGGGCAGAAATGCTTGCC
The DNA here is from genome assembly GCA_965371465.1 of uncultured Alphaproteobacteria bacterium. Lineage (GTDB taxonomy): Bacteria > Pseudomonadota > Alphaproteobacteria > CBDUYM01 > CBDUYM01 > CBDUYM01. Next base: position 2,676 of record CBDUYM010000039.1, on the reverse strand, counting down.
TTTCGTTCTTGTAGAGGCCCGGCGCCACAAACTTCCACAGCTGCGCCGCAATCACCGGGAATGAGATAAAAAGGCCGGCAAAAATCGCTACTTTGATGTAGACGAAAAACATCTCAGGCAAGCCTGTATAGATCAGTCGTCGGCCCTCTTGCCCCTCGAATGCTGTCTGAAGCGGACCTACCAGAAACTGATAGATTTCCTCGGAGACCCAAAAGCAGCCGAAGGAAGCAACAAACAGGACAACCAACGACCAGATTAAACGGCTTCTGAGCTCAATCAGATGGTCAAGAAGCGGCGCCTGGGTGTCTTCCATTGCTTCGCGTTCGCCTGATGCGCTCTCCTCGACCGCCATCACTGCTTGTCCGTCTTTGATGTGTCGGTCGGAGTGTCCGTGACTGCTTCGGCAGCTTTCGCGCCTGCAGGCTTGGGCTCAGCGACTTCTGCAGCCATGCTTTTGACTGCCTTGATGTCCGCGCTGAGCTCCTTCTGTATGTCCTTGAGCTGCGCTTCGTCCGCTACAATTTCAAGATTGTGTTGAAACTCGCGGCTCATCTGCTTTGCTTTGGCTACCCAGCGCCCCACGGTACGCATAAGCGTCGGCAATTCTTTCGGGCCGACGACGATAATCGCCAGCACGATCATGAACATCATTTCTGACCAGCCAATGTCAAACATAGTGAAGCCTTAGACCATAGTCTTGCCGAGGGAACATGCGCGCGTCGCGCCTAGAGCGGGCCCACCAGGGCAAATCACCAAGCCGCTACTGGCTTAGCCCTGGGCCGCCTTGTCACGTTCGCTGTCAGACGTATTCACTGTTTCGGCTGTGGCATCAATGGTTTTCGTCGGCTGATCTGGTTCTTCAGACATGCCTTTACGGAAACTCTTGATGCCTTTCGCGACATCCCCCATCAGCTCGGAAATCTTGCCACGCCCGAACAGCAGCACCAAAAGAACCAAAACGATTAGAATTTGCGGTAAACTTGGCGTCATTGTCGTGGTCCTCAAATGGTCAGAAGAATCTCAGGTATAATGGCAGTTTCACGCCGGCCAGGCAATGTGGCTGAACTTACGTCACGCCAACTAGATATCTCGCTCAAGGTCATCCTCAAGAGCCAGGTCAAGCTCCTCTTCAGCTTCATGAAGTGGATTGGGAACCTCTTCATCTCCATCACCAGAGCCCGAGATTGGCAAAGTTTCCTCTTTTCTGAAGTGCTCGGGCAGCGCTGAGTCCAGGAGGCCTGCGGCCTTCAGCTCTTCCACTCCCGGCAAATCGGCAATGGCGTTAAAACCAAAATGCTCCAGAAAGCCTGATGTTGTGCCGTACGTGACCGGCTGGCCAGGTGTCCGCCGTTTGCCAACCGGTCGTATCCAGGTCGTTTCCATCAGGACATCGAGAGTGCCCCGGCTCACCACAACGCCCCTGATTTCCTCAATTTCTGCACGGGTCACTGGCTGGTGATAGGCGATGATGGCAAGTGTTTCGGTTGCCGCACGCGACAGGCGGCGCTCACGACGCACTTCCCGGCGCATCAGGAATGACAGGTCCTCTGAAGTTCGAAATGCCCACTTCCCTGCGACACGAACCAAATTTACGCCCCGATCATCATATTCAGCAATCAGCTGAGCAAGAATTGCATCCAGATTGGCGGCTTCGGGCAAGCGTTCGCGAAGGCTCTTCTCGTCAAGGGGCTCGGATGCCGCAAACAAGAGCGCCTCCATCATTCTCATATGCTCGGCATTGATCGGTCCCTGATCAGCCGGGTTGGCCTCGGGGCTTTCGGCGTTCGAGGTTTCAGCGTTCACGGTCCACATCCCCTTCATCCGACAAATTGCGCCTTAAATATATAGGGGCAAATGTTTCTTCCTGACGAAGCGTCACTTCGCCCTGTTTCGCTATTTCCAGGCTCGCCGCAAACGTACTGGCCACTGCGGACTTGATATCACCCGAGCTGGCGTTTGGCCCCAGGCCCTCGGGCAGGAAAAGCAGGAGCTGCGCCCATTCCGGTACATCACCGATCAGTCTTCTGAGCCGCCGCAGGCTTTCATCGATGGAGAATGTTTTCGGGGGCCGGATGTAAAGGACACTAGATTCACTTCTCACCCTTTGATCGGAATACGCTTTCAACAGATCGTAAACCTCAAGGACGAAGGTCGACTTCCGAATGACCGTAATGCCTTCAGGATCACCCCTCTGGAACACCTCTCGGCCCAGACGCGATCTTGAGAATATCTTTGCAGCGCTCTCCCGCATCGCTTCAAGCCGCTGAAGGCGAAACGCGAGCCTGGCAGCAAGCTCGTCACCTGTGGGGCCGTCTTCATCGCTCTCTTCCGCAGGGATAAGAAGCCGTGACTTGAGATAGGCAAGCCAGGCAGCCATGACGAGATAGTCCGCCGCGATTTCCAGATGTGTGTGGCGGACCTCTGCAATGAAAGCAAGATACTGATCAGCAAGTGCCAGAATTGAAATCTGAGCGAGATCCACTTTCTGCGTCCTGGCAAGCGTGAGCAGTATATCGAGCGGCCCTTCATAGGCGCCGAGATCCAGAGTCAGATCACCTTGCCGGCTCTCGACAACGTAGCGCGGTGGCGCGATATCCTCCTCAAAGGTCACGTCGCCTCCGGGGCCTTCAGGGCTGGTTTCGGTGACGGGATCAGACATCAGTGTCCTGTAACCAT
>CBDUYM010000038.1:0-25506 GCA_965371465.1 uncultured Alphaproteobacteria bacterium | reverse complement strand
TGACCCTGACCATTTTCCTGCGTGCCCATGACAAGGGTCATGGTGTCATCTTCATTGAACTCAACATTGACGATTTCGCGACCTCCGCCCCCACAACGCTCGATATAGGTAGCCATGCCGATGCCGCGGAGCAGGCCGCGCTCGCGCGATGCCGCTCTGCGCGCTTCAAAGCCGGCCCAGTCCGCCTTCTCCATTCCCGCTTCCATGATCGCCGGAAAGTCACCTGAGTCGAAAGTATCGTCGAGCGGCGTCGTGTAGGGTATTTCCGAGGGCTGAATGAAATTCCTGAGCCGGACCTCTGCCTGGGACAGACCAAGGTCGCGGGCAACTGCGTCGACCAGCCGTTCAATCAGATAAGAAGCTTCAGGCCGACCGGCTCCGCGATAGGCCGACACCGGGACAGTATTGGTGACAACGCCCAGGACCCTTGCGTAGAGGGCAGGTGTTCTATAAAGGCCGACCAACATGTCAGTAGAACCGGTTGGCACGCCGGGGCCGCCGCCTGTTGTGTATGCGCCCATGTTGGCGTAGCTGGTCGCTCGCAATGCCAGGAAATGGCCCTCTTTGTCCGTGGCCATTTCAGCAAAATTGATCTGATCTCGGCCTTGCGTGTCCGACAGGAAGGCGTCCTGCCGGGTCGGCAGATAACGAACGGCACGCTTCAGTTTTCGGCTGGCCCAGAGGACCAGGGCAGGCTCGCTGTAGATACCACCCTTCATGCCGAAACCGCCACCCACACTTGGTGTCAGAACACGCAACTTCTTGCGATCAAAGCCGATGATGACTTCAGCGAATGTCCGGCGCATGCCATGAACACCCTGGGACGGCGTATGAAGAATGGAGCCATCTGTCTCTCGGTCATATTCGGCAACCACGGGCCTGGGCTCCATTGCATTGACGATGACACGATTGTTGATGATCTCGATTTTGGTGACATGAGCGGCATTCTGGAATGCTGCGTCCACGGCCGCCTGATCGCCGTTTTCCCAGTCATAGACAATGTTGCTCTCGAGATGATCATAAAGCCTGGGTGCGCTGTCCGCCGCTCCTTCGACAGCATCGATCGTGGCTGGAAGTATTTCATACTCGACGCGAATGAGTTCAGCGGCATCCTTTGCCTGGGCCAATGTTTCAGCAACGATGAAAGCTATTTCCTGGCCAACGTGCCGCACCTTGTCACGGGCCAGCAAGGGACGCAGCAGTGGTTCATTCGTCGAACCATCACGGTTCTGAGGCAACATGCAGGGAATGTCGCTCAGCCCTTCGGCGGCGGCTTCATCGCCGGTCAGAACAAGAAGGACACCCGGTGCCGCTCTGGCATCGCTTGCATCCACAGAATTGAGAATGGCATGTGCCATGGGTGCGCGCAGCACGAACGCTTCCAGAACGCCTTCGGGTTGTACGTCTGCCGTAAAAATACTTTGACCACTGACCAGCACCGGGTCTTCAAACCGGCTCACCGCCTGACCTATGCCGAATTCCGCCATATTCACCTTCTCCCGTAACCTCTGCTGCGAATGTTAGGGCGGGAGGGTTGGTGAATCCAGCCTGTTTCAGTCTGATGCCTTGCGTTTGAGCTTCAGATTTTCCAGCTCATCAATGGTTTTGGGCCAGTCCTTGTGAAGCAGGCGCGAAAGTGCCCGGTCTGCCAACAGCTTGCCGCCGGTCTGGCAGCGGGGGCAGTAATTGACTTCGCTCGACGCATGCACAATGCGCTGAACCGGCGTGGCGCAATCCGGACAGGGCTCGTTGAACTTGCCATGGACGGCCATGTCGGGATGAAACGCGGTCACACCCTCCGGGAATTTGTCGCCGGTTTCCGCTCGAAGTTTTTCGCGCCAGTAGGGCAGAACGAAGTGCACTGCGTCATAGAGCGCTTTGAACTCTTCACCCGCCATGGATTTTGTCTGACGTATGGGCGACAGACGCGCATGATGCAAAATCTCGTCCGAGTAAGCGTTGCCGATGCCGCTGAATAGTCGCGGGTCAGTCAGAGACCGTTTCAGCGTATGGTTTTCGCTTGCAAGAATTTCTGTGAAAGCCGGGAGTGAAATCTCGAGCGTCTCGGCGCCGCCAGGATCATGCTCATGCAAGTCTTTATCTCGCACGCAATGAAGAGAGGCACGGCGTTTTGATCCGGCTTCAGTAAGGACAAGACTTCCGTCGGCAAAGTCAAAGGCAAGCAGAGCATTCTTTTGGCTGACGGCCGCCCCCGTCTTGCGCCAGTGCAGCCGACCAGCGATCATCAGGTGCAGGACCAGATGAAAGTCCGGTGCAAGACTGAAGACGATGCGCTTCCCCAGCCTGGAGATATCGCTAACTTCCCGTCCCTTTGCGTCCTGAATAGAGGGATCGAAAGTGCGCACAATGAACGGATTGCCGATGCGCACATCTTCAACAGCCTTTCCCAGGATCCGCGGCTGAAGGGCGGCGATGTAATTTTCAATGTCCGGTAGCTCAGGCATGGCATTCACACGAAAAAGGCCGGAGCAAAAGCTGCCCCGGCCGGCTTTTCGGGTTCGCTAAAAGCTTAGGCTTTAACCTGTGCGACAAGCTCTGCATCTTTGCGACGCTCTTCTTCGGCTTCTTCGGCAGCGAAGGGATCTTCCTCGTCATCAAAGACGAACTCGCCGGTGTCGTCGCCAGCCATCTGTTTCAGGACTGTGTCATCTTCCCAGATCGGAATGCCTTCTTCTTCCATTTTCTTTCGAATGCGAGGCGTGATGGAGCCAATTTTGAACAGCGACGGCATTGCCAGATCCTTGTAGGCATTGATCGAGCCGGTGTTGTTCCGAAGGCGCATGCCCTGCTCATAGGCTTCATCGATGCCTTTGGAGAAATCATCAGGATCAATGCCGACATTTTTCAGCATCATGGCGAAGGTCGGGTCGAACTTACGACCGCCGTCGGTGGATTTCTCGCGCTTGTAACGCATGGCCAGCGCGCCGTAGACGAAATCGGCTATGTCTTCACGCTCATCTTCATGCAGGCCGCTGATGGCGTGGGAGAGATAGACGTTGCCAAACGCCACATGTCGTGCTTCGTCCTGCAACACGTAACCGACCAGGTCCTTCAGGAGCGGACAGGAAGTCTGCTGGCGAATGTTGTGGAATGCGGCAAGCGCCAGGCTTTCGATGATCATGTTCATGCCGATCATGATCTTGATGTAGTGCCCTGACATGAGTGCGGCATCAATCGTCGCCTTCAGGCCCTCAGTGATCGGGTATGCAATGGCGATCTTGTTGACATAACGCTCATACACTTCAACATGGCGCGCTTCATCAATGGTCTGGGACGCAGAGTAGAGCTTCGCATCATAGTCCGGCACGGAATGCGTGATCGTTGCTGCGGTCATCAGCGCGCCCTGTTCACCATGGGTGATCTGGGACAGCGTATGCGCGGTCTGATGAGCGGAAAACGCTTCCTGCTGCGACTTGGAAAGCTTTTTGAAGAACGGCATGTTGAAATAGAAGCTCGAATCCCGATTGACGATAGGCTTCGAAGGATCAATTTCGTAATCCCAGTCCAGCCGTTCGGAAGCATCCCATTGGCGCTTCACGGCCTTCCGGTAAAGATTTTCCAGCTTGTCGACGGAAATCGTGTAGTCGAAGTTCCAGCACATCTTGGTCGGCGCATCGTATTCCTGGATTTCAGCCCAGGGCAGACCCGTAGATGCCGTTTGTTCGCGTGCCATACCTGTCCCCATAGTATTTGAAATAGTATTTGAAGCAAAAGTGCTTCGCGTGATTCCTGAATTCGCCCGCATTGTGCCTCAAACCGAGCCCATGGAAAAGCGCCAATTTCCCCTTGCGAGCGGTTCGCAATGCCCCGGTTCAGGGGCTCTACAGGCTAAATGAGGTCTTTGTCGAGACCCAGCATGAGGTTCATGTTCTGCACGGCTGCACCGGATGCGCCCTTGCCGAGGTTATCAAGCAGCGCCACCAGAACCGCCTGCCCCTCTGCTTCGTTGCCAAAAACATAGAGTTCCATGTCATTTGTGTTGTTGAGTGCCTCGGGATCAAGATGGGGCGTGGCCAGGCTTTCCTCAAGCGGCGTGACGCGCACAAAGCGCTGCCCTTCATAAAAGGAAGCAAGGCAGCTTTGAACGGCTGCAAGGTCGGGCTTGGCAGGCAGCGCCCATAGTTGCAGCGGCACCTGGACGATCATGCCCTGGCGATAACGGGCCACGCTTGGCGTAAACAGAGGCCGATGATCGAGCAGGGAATATCTGTGAATTTCAGGCGCATGCTTGTGCTCAAGCCCAGTGGCGTAGGGCCGGACAGCAGCCTCGATGTGCGTGGCCGAGGCGGTGTCTTCAAAGTCCTTGATCATTTGACGCCCGCCACCGGAATAGCCGGAGACCGCGTTCACGGTCAGCGGAAAGTCTTTGGGAATCATGCCCGCTTCGACCAGCGGCCGGATCAGTGCAATAGCTCCGGTGGGATAGCAGCCGGGATTGGTGACAAAACGGGCCGCCCTGATGGCATCCTCCTGACCTTCCGTCATTTCCGGGAAGCCGTAGACCCAGTCATCAAGGTTGCGGTGCGCCGTGGATGCGTCAATCACATGGGTTTTGTTGTTGGCGACGAGCGCCACTGCTTCGCGCGCTGCATCATCGGGCAGGCAGAGAATGGTCAGGTCGGACGAATTGATCGCTTCAGCTCGCGCGTCTGTATCCTTCCTGACGTCGTCAGGAAGCTGGATCAACGTAATATCATCCCGGGCGCCTAAGCGTTCCCTGATCTGCAGGCCCGTCGTGCCCACTTCACCGTCGATGAAAATCTGTGCCGCCATCGGATCGATCCAGTTCCGTGTGAAAAGTGCGCGTTTCTATCCCGATTTGATCACCTCAGCAATCCAATAATTATACCTCGAGCCACTCCTGGCGTATGGGGCTGTTTTCGCTGAGCTCTGCCGGCGTGCCCTGCCACTGGATTGCACCGTGGCCCATGATGTAGAGGCGGTGGGATATTTTCATGGCGATGGCGAGCTTTTGCTCGACCAGCAGGATGGCGACGCCGCGACCGGCGATTTCGCTGAGGAGACCTGAGACCTGCTCGACCAGCTTCGGCGCAAGGCCCTCGGTGGGCTCATCGATCATGACAAGGTCAGGATCACCCATAAGGGTGCGACAGATGGTGAGCATCTGCTGCTCGCCGCCGGAGAGGACGCCGCCCTGGACATCGGCACGCTCGCCCAGGTTCGGGAACATCTGAAACATGTCATCCATTGACCAGCGGCCGGTCTGTTTCGGGCTCTTCATGCCCAGGATCAGGTTTTGCCGCACCGTCAGTGTCGGGAAGATGTCTCTCATCTCCGGTACGTAGCCAAGACCACGGCGCGCAATGTCATGCTCTTTCTGCCCGGCAATTTCAACGCCCTTGAATATGATCGAGCCCACCGGCTGCACTTCACCCATGATGGCTTTCAGGGTTGTCGAACGGCCCACGCCATTTCGGCCAAGCAGGCTGACAATCTCTCCTTCGGCGATGTCAAAGGTTACACCCTGAAGAATGTGGCTCTTGTCGTACCAGGCATGAAGGTCTTTGACAGAAAGCATGATCATTGAGCCTCCCCGCCCAGATAAGCTTCCTGCACGGCGGCGTTGGCGCGGACGTTTTCCGGGGTGTCAGATGCAATTATCTCGCCGTAAACAAGGACACTGATGCGGTCTGCAACATCGAAGACGACGCCCATGTCATGTTCGACAACGACCAGCGTTTTGCCTTCGCTGATGCGGCGAACGAGCTCTACCGCGCGATCCACTTCAGTGTGGCTCATGCCGGCGACCGGTTCATCCAGAAGCAGGATTTCAGCGCCCGATGCGATAGCAATACCCAGTTCAAGTGCACGCTGATCAGCATAGGCAAGAACGCCACCTGCAAGATCCCGCTGATCCAGCAGCCCTATTTCCGCAAGGACCTCATCGGTGCGCTGGTTCAGCTGGTGATCGCGTGAGAGCTGGCGGATAAACGAATATTTGTAGCCCATCGACCACAAAAGCCCACAGCGAATGTTTTCAAACACAGACATCAATGGAAAAATGTTGGTGACCTGGAAACTGCGACTGACACCCATACGGCTTATCTGGTGGGCGGGCAGGCCCGTCACGTCGTTGCCATTTACCTCAATCCTGCCGCTGGTCGGAGCGTAGCGGCCGGTGATGAGGTGGAACAGGGTCGATTTTCCCGCCCCGTTCGGGCCGATGATGGCGTGACGTTCGCCACGGGCAACAGAAAGATCGACGCCCCGGATGATTTCAGTCTGACCGAAGTTCTTGGTTACGCCGGACAGGCATATAGCGTCACTCATGGGCACCCTCGTCGACTTTCGTGCTGTCGTTGGCAGCGGCCCAGGCTTGCCGAAGGCCAAGGCGCAAGCGTGAAAAGGCGAAGGTCCCGGCGAGGCCAAGCACGACAAGCGTGATCCATGGTGCAACCGCATGACTGTCGAAAGTCACAAAAAGGAGTGTGATTTCAGGATCGGCGATGAGCGTATCACTAACATGATGAATGAGCTCCAGCAGCCCGACAACACTGACCACTATAGCCGCCACCGGCACACTGATGATCAGGTAGGGGATCAGCAATGATCTCAATTTTCCAAGACGCCAGGCTTCTTTGTGGATCGAGATAAGACCGGTCAGACCGGTCGGCACAAACAGCACCGTCATCAGGAAAACGATGCCGACATACAGCATCCAGATGTCGGTGTAGTTGCTGAGCAGCGACTGGAGAATCGTGAACAGGACCGCACCCACGGCTGGACCGGCGAAGAATCCTGTGCCGCCGACATAGGCCATCAGAAGAACATTGCCTGATGTAACCGCGTTCAGGTTTTCTTCGGTCAAGATTTCGTAGTTGATTGCGGCCAGACTGCCAGCGACCCCGGCAAAAAGGCCAGCAACCATAAACGACAGATAGCGGACCATGCGCACATTGTAGCCGATGAATTCGGCGCGCTCAGGATTGTTGCGGACAGCGTTGGCCATGCGGCCGGCAGCAGTCTGCGTGTAGAGATACATCAAAAGTGCCGAGATGAAGATCCAGGCGGCAATCAGGTAATAGACTTCCACGTCGCGTGCGAATTCATAGCCCATGACGGGCACGCCCCAGGTGCGGTCGCCGCTGACCCCTTCCTCGCCGCCAAAAAAGCCGACGAAGATGAGCGATGAAGCGGCCATCAGTTCGCCAATACCGAGAGAAATCATTGCGAACACTGTGCCTGCGCGCCGTGTCGAAAAGCTGCCGATGAAAATCGCGAATATCAGACCACTGACGCCGCCAACAATTGGCACCAGGGGTAGTGGCAACAGGACGCTGCCATCTTCCATGAAGTTAAGGAAGTGAATAGCCAGAAAACCACCCAGACCAAAATAGACTGCATGGCCAAAACTAAGCATGCCACCCTGCCCCAGAAGCATGTTGTAGCTCAGTGCAAAGATGATCGCGATGCCCATCTGATTGAGAAGCGCAATGCCCAGGACTGAATTGAAAATGAGCGGCATTACGATCAGGACTGCAGCTACTGAGCTCCAGACCATCAGGCCCTGCATTCTGGTGCGACCCATCATGTCTCTCGCGTCCCCATAAGACCGGTCGGGCGGAAAATCAGAATCAGCACCAGCAACAGATAAGGCAAAAGTGGCGCGATCTGGGGCAGGGAAAGAGTCCAGAGATCGACCAGCATGTGCTCCGCGTCGAAACTGATGCCGAAGACCGCAAGGAGATCGTTCACGGAATAATCAAGGGCAATTGCAAACGACTGCAGCAGGCCAATCAGCATGGAAGCGATGAAAGCGCCGGACAGGGAGCCGAGGCCGCCCACGACAATGATGACAAACACAATGCTGCCAAGCACGAGAGCCATGCCAGGAAAAGTGCTGAGCACCGGGCCGGCAATCACGCCAGCGAGGCCGGCGAGAGCCGTGCCCACACCAAATACGCCCATGAAGATCAGTGGCACGTTGTGGCCAAGGTTGGCGACGGTGGTCGGGTGCGTGATAGCAGCCTGAATAATCAGGCCCACTCTTGAGCGCGTCAGGACCAGCATAAGCGCCACAAAGATCGCGACCGAGACCAGCAGCATAAAGCCTTTGTAAGCCGGAAAGTTCTGGTTGAAGAGCGTGAAGAGCGCAAAATCGAGAGATTCCGGTGCGTTGTAGCTTTTGGTTTCGCGGCCCCAGGAAAACTGGACCAGTTCTTCGATCAGAAAGGCCAGACCGAACGTAAATACAAGCTCGGGCACATGCCCCCAGCGATGGACGTAACGCAGTCCGTATCGCTCCACCATTGCGCCCAGCATGCCGACGATCAGAGGCGCCAGAACAAGTCCGGTCCAGAAATTGAATTGCTGAGAGATTGAGTAGGCGACATAAGCGCCCAACATGTAAAAGCTGGCATGGGCGAAATTAAGAACACCCATCATGCTGAATATGAGCGTAAGTCCGCTGGCCAGCATGAATAACAGCATACCGGTCACAAGGCCGTTAAGAAGCGAGAAGATTACAAGATCCATGGAGTTGCCTTCAGCAACGTCAGAGCCCTATGAGGGCCGCTGCATATCACAGCTCGTCGGCACAATTGTATCTTCAAGTGAGGTCGTTGACTCGGTGACCAGTCCAAATCCCGAGCTGTCGGCATCAAATACAATTCCGGCATCCGTATGGATCGAAATCTGCAGGGGCTGGAACATCTGGTGATCGTCAGGGCGCATGTAAAGCGGATCGCCGCCTATCGACGTCATTTCCATACCTTCCAATGCCAGCGCGACAGCCAGAGGATCTGTGGAACCTGCTGCGTCTATTGCGCGGGCCAGCATTTGGACTGCATTGAAAATACGGGGGTTTGACAGATCATAATCCGGATAGCGTTCCTTGAACGCCCGGTGATACTCTGCCAGTTCCTCGGTCGGCGCCGGATTGTAGTGACCTTCATGGACCAGCCTGATCTTGTCGCGGCCCTGCGCCCCCAATGTCGCGGTGATGCCATCAAACGCACCATAATAAGTATAGATCGGTACCGTGATACCCGCTGATGCAATGGCGCGGGCGAGGCCAACCATGTCACCGCCCCAGTTACCGGTGATGATGGCATCGGGATTGGCGCTCTTTATCTTAGTTACATAGGGTGAGAAGTCTTTGACCCGGTCCATGGGATGCAGCTCGTTCCCCAGGATTTCGATGTCAGGACGGCGTTCTGCCAGGAACCGTGCAGCGGCGGCGGCCACCGCTTTGCCGAATGAGTAGTCCTGGCCAATGATGTAGATGGAATGGATGTCTTCATTCTTTGCGATAGCGTCAACCAGAGCCTTCATTTTGATGTCGGCATGGGCATCAAATCGAAATTGCCAGAAACTGCACTTTTCGTTGGTCAGGGCCGGATCAACTGCCGCGTAATTGAGGTAGAGGACGCGTTGGTCGGGATTGCGGCGATTGTTTTTCTTGATCTGGTCGTTCAGCGCATGGGCGACGCTTGAGGAATTGCCCTGGGCGATGAACACGATGCCTTCGCCGATCGCCCTCTTTAACTGAATGAGCGCTTCGCGGGAACTTGTCTTGCTGTCATAGGCTTCAACGACAAATTCTCTTCCGCCAAGGACACCGCCTCGGCTGTTTATGAGATATTCTATGGCAAACTGAAACTGGGCGAAACCGTTTGCACCGGTCGCGGAGTTTGTCCCGGACATAGGGTCAATAAAAGCGATGCGGATGGGATCCTGCGCATGCGCTGAAGACGCAAACCCGCCCAGAGCCATCATCAACAGAAGAACTAACCTGCATGCCTTTGACATCTCATCTCCAAAACCTCGCCACACGAATGATACGTGTATAGCGCAGATAGAGGAGCGGCAAAACGGCAAAGCTTGCTGCCGGCCCAATCTTCGCCCTTTGTAAAATGTGATCAGTGTGGCTAGGCTCAAGTCAGCGACGATATTCGAAGAATGAAAGGCCCAAGTGATGGCAAAAGATGAAACACGTTTGGTCGATGCGAAGGAGCTCGCGGCCCTCAATGCGCAGCTCCAGGATCTCCTGAAAATCAAGACCCTTGCTATCGGCATGAAGCTTTTCGAAAATCCTGAAGAGATGATGGAGCTCTCCGGCATCCGGACGCCGACGAAAGATCGGCCGTTCACCACATGCCAGCTGGTCACGCAGAGCCGCATCACGGGTTACACGCTTGGCATCAGTGATGAGAATCTGATGGTCGGTTCCAGTTGCGGCAGCGTCATTGGCCTGAGCCCGCCAAATCCAAGCACATGGGACGGCGACAGTTTTGCCGGTGTCTGGTTTGAAAACAAGGAAGAGGCCCACAAACATCAGGTCGGAATGCCGCGCGTCGAACCCGGCAAATATAAGGGGCTTGCAGTATCACCCATCCGCACGGGCCGACTGGACCCGCCGGACATTGTTCTCTTTTATGGCACGCCGGGCCAGATCATACTTTTCATCAACGGACTGCAACACAAAAACTATCAGCGTTACGACTTCACCGTCACTGGTGAGAGTGCCTGCGCAGACAGTTGGGGGCGGGCACTTTCTACGCGGAAGACTTCAGTGTCGCTGCCCTGCTTTGCCGAACGTCGATATGGCGGAGTCGCTGATGACGAGTTGCTGATTGCCATGCCACCGGACGAGTTCGCCCGTGGCGTTGAAGGTCTGGCGCTACTCAGCAAAAATGGTCTTCGCTATCCCATAGTGCCTTACGGCATTCAGGCCGACCCTTCAGAAGGTATGGCCTTCAGCTATCCCGGCCGGGGCAGCTAGGACGAGGGTCGGGCTTCCGCTGAGTTGAGGAACGGCAGGATAATCTCTAGCCACTTGACCGCCAGGTCCGGCGGGATGTTGTGGCCCATACCGTCAATGACGTGAAATTCAGCGCCTTTAATACGGTCGGCAATGTCTTTGGCAGCCTCAATGCTGAAGTGGGGATCTTCCGAACCCTGGATGACACAGGTTGGCAGATCAATTGTGTCAATCAGTTCCCTGCGGTCTGCGCTGGCGCCGATGGCGGCCATCTGCCTGGTTACACCATCAGGATTAAATGCGCGAAAAAAGGAAGTTGTGGCAATCGCTTCGGCGAGCTTTTCAGGCATCGGATAGATGGAACCCGACTGTGCATGCTGGCTGTGAATGGCATTGGCAATGATTTCCTTATCTGCCGAGGCATCAGGAAAGGGCAAGGTCTCTTCACTGGGCGGCGGGTTCTCTATGCCGGAGCCGCCTGATGTTGTCATGATGGGAATCAGGCTGTTGAACCTGTCTGCATGACCCGCACCAAGCACCTGAACAATCATGCCGCCCATGGAAATACCCAGGACATGGGCTTTTTCGATGTCGAGGGCGTCCAGCAGGCCGACGCAGTCTTCAGCCATGTCCTCCAGGAAATAGGGTACTTCCGCTTTTTCGTCGGCGTATCCGGCAGCGAATGCAGCCTCAATGCTGGGCACGCCAGCGCTACCGAACCATTGGCTGAGGCCGGCATCGCGGTTGTCCATCAGCAGAACGCGGAAACCCGCGTCATTGAGTCCCCTGATCAGCTCTTCCGGCCAGGCGACAAGCTGAGAGCCCAGCCCGCGAACGAACAGGACCACCGGGCTCTTTTCCGGTCCATGCCATTCGTATTCGATGAAAATGCCGTTTGCCTCAATCTGGGTCATGATGGAACACTGCCTTTCTGCGATCAGGTCTGTGAGGGAGAGCATAAAATGAGCGCTGCAGAAAATCCAATTCGCGTCACCATCTGGAACGAATTCCGACACGAAAAGACAGATGAAGCTGTGCAGGCCGTCTACCCGCAGGGCATTCATGTGGCCTTGCAGAAGGCACTAGACGGTTTTGGCCATCAGACACGAACAGCTACTCTTGATGAACCGGAGCACGGTTTGACGGAAGAGGTTCTGGCTGACACCGACGTGCTGACATGGTGGGGGCATCTTGCCCACCATGAAGTTTCAGACGAAATAGTTGCCCGCGTCCAAGATCGCGTGCTGGCGGGCATGGGGCTGATCGTCCTGCACTCTGCCCACGTCTCGAAGATATTCATGAAGCTGATGGGCACGGGTTGCATGCTCAAATGGCGAGAAGCGAGTGAGCGGGAGCGTTTATGGGTGGTGGCGCCCGGGCATCCCATTGCCCAGGGAATCGATGAGTTTATCGAGCTGGAAGCTGAAGAAATGTATGGCGAGCATTTCGACATTCCTGAACCAGACAGCATTGTTTTCCTGAGCTGGTTCCAGGGCGGCGAGGTTTTCAGGTCAGGCTGCTGCTTCACACGCGGGCTGGGACGCATCTTCTATTTTCAGCCGGGCCACGAGACACATCCGACCTACTACGATCCACAGATTCAGCGCGTCATTGCCAATGCTGTTGAATGGGCGGCAGTGGCAGGCCGCACCGAGCCAATCCGTGGCAATACTCAGCCGCTGGAACCGTTGCCTCAGTAAGGCAGTTTCGCCCCTGTACATTTTCATCTGCGCCATTAGGATAGCGCCCGACAAAATAAGAGGCTGAGGGAGACAAGCCATATGAGTATCAAGGGGAAGGCGTTCATTGCCGGCATTGCCGAGCATCCCGAACGCCACATACCGGACAAATCGACGCCGCAAATTCATGCGGAGTGCGCCATGATGGCGCTTGAGGATGCCGGACTTTCGATGAGTGATGTCGACGCCTATCTCTGCGCGGGCGACGCACCAGGATTTGGCCCCATGTCCATGGCGGATTACATGGGCATGAAGCTGAGCTACATGGATTCCACCGAAATCGGTGGTTCATCCTACGTAAGCCATGTTGGCCACGCAGCAGCTGCCATCGCTACCGGCAAAGCCAATGTCGCCCTCATAACACTTGCCGGGCGTCCGCGCACCGAGCGTGGCGGGGGTGGCTTCGGCGGCGGTTCAGCTACGCCGGAAGGCGCCTATGAAGGGATCTACGGCACGTCGACCCTGAACATGTATGGCATGGCGGCTCAGCGCCACATGTACGAGTACGGCACAACATCTGAACAGCTGGCCGAAATTAAAGTGGCGGCTTCGACCCATGCCCAGTGGAACAAAAACGCGTTCCTCCAGGATGTGGTGACAGTGGAAGAAGTGCTGGAGAGCCCCTTAGTCGCCTCGCCACTCCATCGTATGGATTGCTGCGTAATCACCGACGGCGGCGGTGCCCTCATCATGGTGAGCCCTGAAATCGCCAAGAGCCTGGATCGCGAATGCGTCAAATTGCTCGGTCACGGCGAAGCCACGAAGCACGCTGATAATGGAAGGCTGGACCTGACTTACACAGGCGCTCGCTTCTCTGGCCCCCGGGCCTTTGAAGAAGCCGGAGTGAAGCAGGGCGATATCAAATATGCGTCGATCTATGACAGCTTCACCATCACAGTTCTCGAAACACTAGAGGATCTTGGTTTCTGTGAGCGTGGCAAGGGTGGCAAGTTCGTCATGGACGGCACGCTTCAGGCGCCTCACGGCAAACTACCGTTCAATACAGATGGCGGTGGCCTTTCCAACAATCACCCGACAAATCGCGGCGGCATCACCAAGGTCATTGAAGCTGTCCGTCAGTTGCGCGGCGAAGCCTTCCCTGAAGTCCAGGTCGCCAATTGCGACATCGCCCTTGCCCACGGCACCGGCGGTTCGATCGGCACCCGCATGGGCAGCGCAACCGTTATTCTCGGAAAGGAAGACGCATGACCCGTTCAAGCGACGAAAAGCTGCCCGCAATCGCAGCGCCGCATCTGATAGATGCAGATGAATTCTGGGAAGCGACAAAAGAAGATAAGTTCCTTCTGCAGAAGTGTGGCTCCTGTGGCTGCACGATCTGGTTTCCGCGCAGGATCTGTCCTGAATGCCAGAGCTTCGACATCTCGTCATATGAGGCGTCGGGCAAGGGCACCATATACACCTTCAGCGTGACCTGGCGGGCACAGGGGCCCTGGGCCGCCTGCAGCCCCTATGTGCTGGCCTACATCGAGCTCGAAGAGGGCCCTCGCGTCATGACCAACATCGTCGAATGTGAGGTTGAAGACCTCAAGATCGGAGATGCGGTTGAGGTGGTTTTCGCACCGACCGATCAGGGAATAAAGGTGCCCAGATTCAGGCCTGTTTAGGGAATACCCAAATTGATCCTTAAGGGGTCGCTCAGCTGAACGCTGGGCGGCCTTTTTTTAACAGTCAGTTCGCACGCCTTCAGATCATTGCTCTGCCAATGATCTGAAGCGGATCGACTCTCACACTTTCGCCACAGTTCATTCATCTCTGCTTAAGCAAGGTTGTCCTAACATTCGCATGAAATTACGCGAATTGAGACAATGTTATCTCATTGATTACATGCACTCTATTTCAGGGGATCATGAACATGCAGTTTGATACGGCGAGCCGCCTTTTTGGGCGCAGCGGGCTGGTTGCCACATTCTGCTATGTGGTCTTCTCGGCTGCAGCGATTGCAATGGCCAGCGAGAGCCTGCCAAGTGAGCATTCCGACTTTCGCGGCCTGATGTTTCCGACACCGGATGGAGAATTAATCCCGGCACCCGAAGTAGAGACCAGCGTTCAGATAACTGTAACCGGAATGATTGCCCGAACCAAAGTCATCCAGCTGTTTCGCAATCCAACGAAAAACTGGCTGGAAGGCATTTACATGTTCCCATTGCCCGAAAATTCGTCTGTGGACAGTCTGGTCATGCATATCGGCGATCAACGCGTGCTGGGCCACATCGACGAACGCTACGCAGCTCAGCAGGCTTACGCCGATGCCGCGGCGGCGGGCCAACGGGCAGCTCTCCTTGAGTCTGAGCGGCCCAATATCTTCACGGCATCGGTGGCGAACATCGGGCCAGAGGATGAAATTGCAATCGAATTCGAATATCAGGAGCCGGTTCGTTATCAGGACGGTGTCTATTCGCTTCGCTTCCCAATGACGGTTGGTGTCCGATATATCCCTGGCCAACTGGCCAGTTTCGGTCTGGATGAGGGCGAATGGAGCTTCGGCACCGACCAGGTACCCGACGCAAGCCGCATACTACAGCCGGTGATAGGGCCCGATGACCCACCGGTAAACCCGGTTCGGCTGACGGTCGAGCTTGACGCTGGCTACCCGATCCTCTCGCTTGAGAGTCATCATCATGAAATCCGCACAGAAAACCGCACTGCCTCGCACCGCTTCGTCATGCTGGAAGCTGAAAAAGTCCCGGCAGATCGTGACTTCGAGCTGACCTGGACCCTGGATGGCGGCACCGAAGAGCCAGTAGTCTTTCTGGAACAAAGTGACGCGGGCCGCCATGCCATGCTGTTTTTTGTGCCGCCTGCGTCTTCTGATGCAGATAACACAGGGCTTGCGCGGGAGGTCATTTTGGTCCTCGACAAATCAGGCTCAATGCAAGGCACCTCAATACGCCAGGCAAAAGAAGCCCTCCGGTACGCTGTCGGCGCCCTGACAGACGAGGACACATTCAATATTGTCACCTTCAACAATGCTGCCGGGCCCATCTTCCAGAACGCCTGCCCCGCGAGCCCGAACAACAAGGCGATGGCATTGCGTGCGATTGATCAGATCAGTGCGGACGGCGGCACGGAAATGGCCACAGCCCTTGATCTGGTGCTGGCAGAGAACGGGGAAACGGATGCCGTGCGTCAGGTGATCTTCATCACTGATGGTCAGGTCGGCAACGAGGCCGCTCTGTTTCGCCAAATCCGATCTGATCTCGGCAATTCACGGCTCTATACTGTTGGTATCGGCTCAGCACCAAATAGCCATTTTATGAGCGGGGCAGCCAGGGCCGGACGTGGCACTTATACGTTCATCGGATCCACCGATCAGGTGACAGAGCGCATGAAAACACTCTTCAGAGCAATCCAGGTGCCGCTTTCCGTCGATATTCAGATCGGAACGACTGAAGGCCAGAGCGAAATTTTTCCCAATCCGATTCCTGATCTGCATGCTGGTGAGCCGTTCATGGTTACAGCCGAAATTTCTGCAGATGTGACGTTCTTTACTGTCTCGGGCCGCAACGCCGAAGGTCCATGGTCGCAGAGAATAGAACTTCGATCTGCCGCAGAGGGTGTCGGGGTCGCCAAGCTGTGGGCGAAAGACAAGATTTCGGACATTCAGTTTTCGCAGGTGCTGGGCGCCACCAGTGCCAGCATCCGGGATGCTGTGCTGGAGGTTGCTTTAAGCTATGGGCTGATCACTGAATACACAGCCCTGGTTGCCATTGCGGAAAAGCTGGTACGGCCGGACGGCGAAACTCTAGTCACTCGCCATGTCCCAGCGAACCTGCCTGATGGCTGGGTCTACGAAGGTGTGTTTGGTCCTGCCGCGGATGATGAGGCAGTGGGCTACGAGGAAATTATCGTTACGGGTTCCTATGCGCCGATGGCATCGGCCGACATGAGCATGCCATTGCAACCAGCGCCAAGATACAGAGCCGGACTGAATTCACAGTCTGCGTCGCAAACGCCGGTGCCAATGCCCATGCCGTCCAGTACCAGCGCAGGATCAGCCGGGGCCCCAATGGCCTTTGTGCAGCCCGGACCTTCTCAGCAAATGGCTACGCCGATGCCGCAATACTCACAAGGCAACGCCCGTGCGTTCATGTCAGGCGATGGCGACTTCGACGGATTTCCAGAGCCACTCGAATGCGCCGGCTAACATTCATTTGAGCATCATCGCCATATCCTATGTCGACGGTTGCAGCGGCATTGCCAAACGGCTAACCTCCTGCCCAACAAAGCATTCAGAATAAATCCATAAACGCACAGGCAGGAGAGCAAGAAGTCATGGCTGATTTCAGGGAACACCTACAGTTTTACATCAACGGGGAATTCGTCGATCCGGTTGAGCCCAAGACAATTGACGTCATCAATCCGGCGACTGAAGAACCTATTGGGCGTGTCAGTCTTGGATCGGCGGCCGACGTCGACAAGGCTGTGGCTGCGGCAAAGGCCGCGTTCGACAGCTTTTCTCAGACCACCCGCGAAGAGCGGATCGAGTTAATCACCAAGATAATGGGCGCGTATCAGGCCCACTATGAAGAGATCGCTGAGGTAATTGCTCTGGAAATGGGAGCGCCCATATGGCTCTCAAAAGCGGCTCAGGCGGGAACCGGCATCGGGCATCTGGCCCAGACACTTGAGATCCTCAAGAACTACAAGTTCGAAGAAGACCAGGGCACAACGCGGATTCGCAAGGAAGCCATGGGTGTCTGCGGCTTCATCACGCCCTGGAACTGGCCTGTAAACCAGATCATGTGCAAGGTTGCCCCAGCATTGGCGGCAGGCTGCACAGTGGTTTTGAAACCAAGTGAAGTGGCGCCTTTGAACGCCATGATCCTGGCGCAGATTTTCGACGAGGCTGGCGTGCCGGCTGGTGTCTTTAATCTGGTGAACGGCGATGGTCCAACCGTGGGCGCCGCCCTTTCAGCCCATCCTGACATCGATATGATGTCGTTCACCGGCTCAACGCGCGCTGGCATCGAAGTTGCCAAGGCCGCTGCGCCGGGCGTAAAACGTGTCACTCAGGAGCTCGGCGGGAAGTCAGCGAATATCATTCTGGATGACGCTGACTTCGGAACAGCGGTTGCAGGCGGCGTGACGAACTGCTTCACAAACTCAGGTCAGTCATGCAATGCACCGACGCGCATGCTGGTGCCAGCGGATCGCCATGACGAGGCAGTTGGCATTGCCAAGGCGGCGGCCGAAGGTGTTACGGTTGGTGATCCATTCGCCGAGGGCACGGTCATAGGTCCGGTGGTCAGTGAAATTCAATTCGATAAAATCCAGGGCCTTATTCAGAAGGGCATAGACGAAGGTGCTGATCTGGTTACAGGCGGCACCGGACGGCCGGAGGGATTTAACAAAGGTTATTACGTTCGGCCAACAGTGTTTGCCAACGTGAACAATGACATGACGATCGCCCGCGAAGAAATCTTTGGCCCGGTAATTTCGATCCTGCCGTATGAAGGCGACGACGAGGCTGTAAGAATTGCAAATGATACGGAATATGGATTGTCCGGGTATGTGTCTGGCGAGCAAGAGCATGCCCGCAGCATTGCGGAACGCATTCGTTCCGGCAATGTACATGTGAATGGCGCAGGTGCGGACTTTGCAGCGCCATTCGGTGGATACAAAAAGTCAGGAAACGGCCGAGAGTGGGGAGAATTCGGCTTCGAAGAGTTCCTCGAAATCAAGGCGATGCTGGGTTACACGCCGGCCTAGATACTTTTCGCCATCTGGCGCGCAATTTTGGTGGCCTCTGCACTTACGTGTAGGGGCCATTCCAGTCTGTTTTGCCCCTTACTGACGAGGCTGTTCGCGCATGATATGTCCAGGCTGTTGGGTGAATGAGCATTCGGAGCTACCGGGACACTTGATTTCACCGGGAGCTGACATCGAAATTGCGAAATATGGCGCTCCTGGTTTGTTTCATAGGCTTCCAAGCAGACGAACTCTTTGCGCCCGTGCAAGGGTGATACGCTGATCGACCAACTGCATCGAAGGAAATCACCGACATGACTCCAAGCCAATGTCGCAGGATCCACGCCCTGGAACATGGCGATCTATATGAAACCGGGAACAATTCTCAATCACACAAACGTGATTAGCGGATTTCGGGTCCGGGCACAGAACCTCGATTACCCTTTTAAATCTGTAAGTTAGCCCTCAATGTCGATCAGCATCTACAGACCAATTCTGAAAAAGCACCGTCGATTTCGAAATTGAGCATGAGATTTTGAAAGCGATAGGACGTTACGCATATGTGTCTGTATGTATGTGTGTGACCTGATGTTCGTAATCAGGCTGCTGGTTCCTTTCAGCAGAGTCTTTGTATCGTTGCGTACGTAGCTTGTTCTCCTTTTCGGCAGCGCAGATTGTTTATCGTTGCAGTGAGGGTTTAGTAGTTTCCCGATTTCGATCCGGTTGCTTTCCTGTAGTTGCTTGAGTGCGTCTAGTTGCGGCATTGAGCTCTGTATTTGCTCAATTGCGTTGCGTCCCGTTGCGTTCAATAAGGTTGCGTTGAATAGGGTTGCGTCGCGTGCCGCTGAAACGTTCGTTCTGTGCAGTTGACCTGAGGTCCGCTGAAACCGCCTGGAAGAACTGTTTTCGGACGCCATCGTGCTTCCGACAGTAGCTCCACGGAGGAGAGTCTGGGCTGGACGAGATTGGGGTTTGGGATTCTCCCAAACCCCTTTTCTTTTGATCAATGAACACAATCATTCGCCTAAACATTCAAACTTGTGCCGGTTTTGAAATCGGAGGGAATTGTTTCATTACCGACAAGACCGGAATGGATGGTTCAGCTAGCGTCAGGCTCAGTAAGGTTGCGTTTGAGTAAATTTTTTTCTTTTGCGTAGTTGCGTTTTCGAATGCCGCTCGAGAAGTCTTGGTTCCGGTCAGCTTAAGTTGCGTAAACAGTTTCGGGGCTCTGCTTTGGCAGGGCCCCGCTTGTTTGATGCTGCAAACCTAGGCCGTCTGCTGGCCATCAATAGCGGCAGGAATAAGAAGATCAGCCCCGCCAAGCCTACTCTGTCTCCGACAAAATGAACTGTCCCGCAAGGTTGGGCTGCATCACACCAACGGACCATGACCTCGGTGAGTCAAGAAGAAGGCACTGTCTGTAAGTTTGTGTGACCACATTGAGGCGGCGCTTACTAGCAAAAAAGTGATCAGCAACGTCCAGACTGCTCGTTGAGGAAGAAATCCGCAGGCAGCCGTGGTTCCGGGCGGGTGACGACGCCAGAACAGAATGTGCAGCGGCCGATTACATGAACCAGGCACCATAATCCCAACACAGAGGGTGGATTGTTGGCTATGGTTCGATTGGAGGAACCAAGGGAGACCCAAAAAATGAATATGGAAGCAGTGTCGTTGACCAGCCTGTCGCCGGGCGGAGGCTGCGGATGCAAAATTGCACCAGCTGTTCTGAACGAGATCCTGGGCGCCCTGCCCGAGCAGCTCACACCCAAGGAGTTGCTTGTGGGCCTTGAAACTGGCGACGACGCTGCGGTCTATCAATTGAATGATAGCCAGGCCGTTGTTGCGACAACCGATTTTTTTATGCCCATCGTTGACGATCCGTTCGATTTCGGCCGCATCGCAGCTACCAATGCGCTGTCCGATGTCTATGCAGTTGGCGCGCAACCGATAATGGCTCTTGCGATTCTTGGGGCACCTCTGGACAAACTTTCCCTGGATGTAATTGGACAGATTACGGCAGGCGGTGCCTCAGTCTGCAAAGAAGCGGGAATTGTCATTTCAGGCGGGCACTCAATTGACTCGCTGGAACCGATCTATGGGCTTGCAGCACTTGGTATAGTGCATCCGGATCATGTCAAGCGAAACGCCAGCGCGGAGGCGGGAGATGTGCTCATACTGGGCAAGCCTCTAGGCGTAGGCATCCTGAGTGCAGCCTTCAAGAAGGGCGACCTTGATGCCGAAGGTTACGCTGAAATGATTGAGGCAACAACGAAGCTGAATGCTGTGGGCATGGAACTCGCCAAGCGCTCAAGCGTCCATGCCATGACCGACGTCACCGGATTTGGGCTCCTCGGCCACTTGCTGGAGATTTGCAGGGGCTCCGGTCTTGGTGCCACGGTGCGCTTCGCCGATGTGCCAACGCTCCTGCAGGCCAGGGAACTTTCCGAGGCAGGCTATGTAACCGGTGCATTTGAACGAAACTGGGCCAGCTACGGCGCTGAGGTGGTTCTGCCTCAGGATATGAAGGACTGGGAAAACAATATCCTATGCGATCCACAGACCAGTGGCGGCCTGCTGATAGCCTGCGATCCGGCAGAAGCCGACATCATCCTGAACGATTTCAGCGAGGCAGGTTTTGCTAGCGCCACAATTGTCGGTGAAATGACGGAAGGCGCAGCACTGGTAACAATTCTCTAAGCTTTACGTCCCGGCGAACTGTTCCATCCTGATGGGCTGGCGTCGCTGGCCCCAGGTTCCAGGCGGCCCGCTGAACACGCCGTCAATTTTGGTGCCGCAGGAGAGGCACGCGCCGCCGTCGTCCAGATGCCAGGCGTTCAGACAATGCCAATCCCGACCAATGACCAGCTTGCCGCATCCGGGGCAATAGGTGCTGCTGGCAATGTCATCATGAACATTGCCGATGTAAGCATATTTAATGCCGTTTATCAGTGCTGTCTCACGCGCCCTGAGAAGAGTTGCGTGTGGCGTTCTGTTTTTTTGCTGCATGCGAAAATCCGGATGGAAAGCTGTAAAGTGAAGTGGGATATGAGTGCCAAGATTTTCGCGCACCCAGGATGTCATTTCGTCAATCTCAGCGCTCGAGTCATTTTCACCAGGGATCAGTAACGTTGTGATTTCCACCCAGACATCGGTTTCATGGACAAGGTACTTCAGCGTCTCCAGCACAGGCGCCAGGTGACTGCCGGTCAACTTGAAATAGAATTCTTCGTTGAATGCTTTCAGATCGACGTTGGCCGCATCCATATAGCGATAGAATTCTTCGCGAGGCTCTTCGCAAATGTATCCGGCCGTCACGGCCACGTTCTTGATTCCTGTCTCGCGGCAGGCAGCGGCGGTGTCGACGGCATATTCCAGAAAAATGACGGGATCGTTGTATGTATAGGCAACAGACTTGCATCCATAATGCACCGCCGCACGGGCAAGGGCGTCCGGCATTGCCCGATTACCAAGCGTATCCATTTCGCGTGATTTGGAGATTTCCCAGTTCTGACAGAACTGGCAGCTAAGATTGCAGCCTGCCGTTCCGAAAGACAACACGGGCGTACCTGGCAGGAAGTGGCTTAAGGGCTTCTTTTCGATCGGATCAATACAGAAGCCGCTTGAGCGGCCGTAGGTGGTCAGGACAATGGCATCGTCTCGGGCCTCGCGCACAAAGCAGAGACCACGCTGGCCATTCCTCAATTTGCAGCGCCGTGGGCAAATCTCGCATTCGATCCGCCCGTCATCCGTCCGGGACCAGTATCTGCCTGGAAAGACAGTTGGATCTGATTGCCCTTGGTCGTTCATTGCCACGGGACGAAAGTCCTTCTTTCAGTTCGTTCTCTGCAAAGTATAGTATGACATTGAAATCGTCATTGCAGAGTTTCGAAAGAGCACTGATATGAGCATTCAGGACCAGAGTGTCAGGCCCGCCGCCGTTGCAGGCACATTTTACGCTGATGACCCGTCGGTCCTGGCTGAGCGCGTCGATCAGTTTATGTCTGCCGCACAAAACATGCGGAACGAAGCGAATGGCAAAGCGCCGCCGCCCAAAGCACTGATTGTGCCCCATGCCGGCCTGCGGTTCTCGGGCAGCGTTGCCGCCAGCGCCTATGCAACTCTTGGTGATGTTGCGGAGAACATTACGCGGGTCATTCTGTTCGGGCCAGCGCATCGCGTGTTTACACCCGGCATGGCTGTTCCATCAGTCGAGAAATTCGAGACTCCGCTTGGCACAGTTCCACTCGATCTTGAGGCCATGAAGGAGATCGAGAGCCTGAGCTTTGTGGAAGTTGCTGATGCCCCGCATACAGAAGAACACAGTCTCGAAGTTCAACTTCCCTTCCTGCAAAAAGTGCTGAAAGAATTCAAGCTGGTGCCAATTGTAGTGGGAGGCGCCAATGGTGATCAGGTGGCTGAAGTCATGCGCAAGTTGTGGGGCGGCCCTGAGACCCTCATTTTGGTGAGCTCGGACCTGAGCCACTATCACAGTTACGCAGAGGCCTGTCAGAAGGATCTGACGACCTCAAGGATCATTATGGCTAAAGAGCCGGGCCGGATTGGTCCGGAAGAAGCCTGCGGTGCGAGAGCTGTCAACGGGCTTCTGAAGCTGTCTCATGAGAAGACCCTAATACCGCGAACGCTGGATATCAGGAACTCAGGAGATACTTCGGGTGATCGAGAGCGCGTTGTGGGCTATGGCGCCTGGTCATTTTCTGACACCCCTGACCCGACCAACCTGCCACTCACTGATCAGCAGAAGCAGGGCTTGCTGCAGGTCGCTGCAACTTTCACGGCTTTCAGCGTCAGCGATCAGCAGATGCAGCAGATTTTCCTGGGCGGCGTTGCGCCAAGGCTGCAGACCCCGGGCGCTTCATTTGTAACGCTGACCAAGGCCGGGCAGCTACGTGGTTGCCTCGGGACATTGCAGGCCTACAGGCCGCTGATTAGCGATGTTGCGGCGCAAGCCTTTCAGACTGCCAGATCCGATCCACGGTTCCCGCAGGTACAGCGCTCAGAGATACCGACGCTTGTATTGGAAGTTGCGGTGCTGAGCGCGCCTGAACAAGTCAGCTTTTCTGATGAGGCAGATCTCGTGTCACAGCTCAAGCCTGGCGAAGACGGGCTCATTCTGCAGGACGAAGGAAAATCCGGCACGTTCCTGCCAAAAGTCTGGGAGAGTATTCCCGAGCCGGATGCGTTTTTGAGACAACTCAAACAGAAAGCCGGCCTGCCCATGGACCACTGGTCAGAAACGCTGAGCGTCATGCGGTATCGGACCGATGCCTTTTCAGGTGATCTGCCAAACCTACTCAAAGCAGCCCAGGCGCGTCGTCAGCGGACCCAACCAACGCAGCCGGACTGAGGAGCAGTAGCGGAATGGAATTGTCGAAGACGGGCGAGTTTGATGTCGAATTACAAAAGGACGTCATGGTCGAGACACGCGACGGCGTGTTGCTGGCAACTGACATCTACTTTCCATCGGCCGCCGGCAAGATTGTAGCGGGCCGCCACCCTGTCGTCCTGCAGCGAACGCCCTACAATAAGATAGATGCGGAGCGAGGCCTGAAATATGCAACTTTTTTTGCCTCCCATGGTTACATTGCGATCATACAGGATTGTCGTGGCTGCTACGGTTCGGGCGGCGATGTGAATTTCCTTCAGCCCGAGGCTGAAGACGGATTTGATACGCTGCAATGGATCAAAGCGCAGTCTTGGGCCGGTGAAAAGGTCGGCACATGGGGCACATCCTGGTCTGGCTGGACACAAGTTTCCATGGCTGGGCTCGGACCTGACAATCTGGGCACCATGATTCCAAATGTCTGCGGGGCAAACGCGTACACCAGCTCTGTCCGCCAGGGAGGTGCGCTTGAGCTCCGCTGGATTGCCTGGGCGTTCTGGCATTCCGCTCAAAACAGTCAGGCGGATCTTACTGAAGATCCCTGGGTTGTCCCGGGCCTCAACATGGAAGCCACTTTGTTCCGTGAGTGGTTGACACGCTGGCCTATTCGAAAAGGCCAGACACAGCTGAAGCTGGTCCCTGCCTATGAGGAATGGGCGCTGGAACTGATGGCGCGCGCTGACTATGACGAAGAATACTGGGGCACCCCCAGTATGAACCCCTCGGCCCATTGGCAAAATTTCCCTGATATGCCTGTTCTATATGTCGGCGGCTGGTACGATTCCTACACACGCGGCACGCTCGAGAGTTTCGTCGGCAACTCCGCCGTTAATGACGAAAGGATCCGGGTGCTGATCGGGCCCTGGACGCACGGTGCAACAACGATGGAGCTTTCCTACGCAGGCGATGTGGAGTTCGGTGAAACGGCTGCTCTTGATGACTTTCGCGATGTTCACAAGCGCTGGTTCGATGCGGCACTCTGTGGCGAAGGAGACGGTTGGCAGCAGGATGTGCCGGTTCGCATCTTTGTCATGGGCGGCGGCGGCGGCCATCGATCGGGGGGCGGACGGCTCTTTCATGGCGGGACCTGGCGAGATGAACAGGAATGGCCTCTTGAGCGCACAGTATTCAAAGACTTTTTCCTTCATGGTAGCGGTGCTCTGCTTGCTACGCCGCCTGATCAGCCGATGCCGGCAACGACCTATCAGTATGATCCGTCGAACCCGGTACCGTCCATTGGCGGCAATGTTTCTTCGCTAAATGACCTGGCGTCCATGCCTCCAGGGGTATCAACCCCGGAATTTGCACCCCGAGGCACGCGGAACCAGTTCGTCATGGCGCCAGGTGGTTACGATCAGGTGGAGAGCGAAAAGTTTCTTTTCACAAGGGCTCCATATCTGCCGCTGGGATCCCGCCGAGACGTGATCGTATTCCAGACGGAACCTCTGGAGTCGGATACAGAAGTCACCGGCCCTGTAGAGGTCAAATTATGGGTGTCCACAGACAGTTCTGACACCGATTTCACCGCCAAGCTGATCGATGTCTACCCGCCATCCGAATGGTATCCACAGGGGTATCATCTGAACCTCACCGATTCCATTCAGCGGCTGCGCTACAGAAATGGTGATGGCGTAGCGGATTTTGCGGAGCCAGGCGAAATTGTCGAATTGACCATCACGCTTTATCCGACCAGTAATCTCTTTGCCGCGGGGCACGCGATCAGGCTCGACATTTCGAGTTCGAATTTCCCAAGATTTGACCCAAACCCGAATACTGGCGAGCCTATAGGGCGAGAGCGGTTGAGAAGAGTCGCGCGAAACTCAATCTATCACGATGCCGCCCATCCCAGCCGGATCGTCCTGCCGATTATTCCCGCCGCCTAAACCCGATTCCATATTCATGGAATCGGGCCA
>CBDUYM010000037.1:0-26768 GCA_965371465.1 uncultured Alphaproteobacteria bacterium | reverse complement strand
ATCACGGTTTATCTCTCATGATTACCTCTCAACAACCCAGCGCAATTCATCCAGAGATTTTGTCTCAAGTGGATTGCGTGGTTGCGCACAGATTAACCGTCCAATCTGACATTGATGCTGTGCTTCGCAGCGCCAAGGGGCGATCTCCAGAAAAAATGTCCAGCGGCACTCAGGCACTCTCACTCCACGATCTCCTTAGGGAACTCGCCCAAGGACAGGCTTACATCAGCCACGGCGATACCACACGGGCATTCATAACGGAGATCCGACCGAGGGTGACAGCTCACGGCGGGATAGAGGGGTAATGCATTGAGAGTCGCCCTGACATTTCGCCTGTATATGATGCGGCACGGCATCGCGCTCCTGGCGTCATCGTACACAAATCCAAGCCGGAACACTTTTTCGGAGGACATTTGCAAGAAGGTTGCTGCATTCCTCACCGAGAAGCGCGAGGTGCCAGGAGACAGTTTAGAGCATTTCAAGGACTATCTGTATAACAAGCCGGGCTCACCGAGATACACGCCGCTCCGACAAGCGATAGAAAAGGGACAACCTCTCAAGGTGGAGCACCAGGACCTGCTGTTAGCTGACTCGACTTTGCAGTCCTCTGTAGGTGCATTGACCCAAGATTATTTTGATGATGCGCTATCGCTTGCGCACACATTAAAACTCGTGAAGACAGATCAGAATCTTCTGTTGGCCAGGGGGCGTTTGAGTTTATCCACTGGCTGGACAGCTGATGATCCCTTTCATCTCGGCGACAGGGACGCTCTTTACCTCGGTCTCTGGCTACTGGATGTTGACTGTGATTGGCTGTGGGCTTTCCTTGCGCAGGTTCCAGACGATCCAACCTTTGAGATATCAGTCGAGAATCGCGTCGAGATTCTGCTGAAAAGCTGGAAGCACGTTCTATCCGCCCAGCAGATACGCTCCGGTCACCCTCATAATGCCAAAATACGAACCCGACTCAATGAGCTGGTCAAAATCACGGAGCGCAACGTTCGTGAAAAACTAAACCTCGGGCAACCATGGTCGTGGTTCCTGATACCCCGGTTGGAACTCTTGGTCGATGCCGGAATTCTTCAGAAGAAGGAGCGACACGGCCTCACCGGATACAGCCTAACTTCAGCAGGTCGCAGATTTCGTTCTTTTTGCGATCCTGATGAAAGCGGTGAAGTTTTGATTCACAATTATTTCTTTTGTCGTGATGTTGGAGATCGCTCGGTCGCTGAATGTATCGAATGGGAGGCCATTGAGAAAAGCCTGGCAACGCTTGCTCCCGAACTCAGGACCTCCGTTGGGTATTTCCCGATTTTTGAGACCGCTGCGGCGCTATGTGTATCGCAGTTCGTGAATTCGGAAATGACTAACGAGCCGATTTGGGAAGTCGAGAAAGTGAGGGAGAGATTGTGGGAAGAGTCAAAGTCGTCGTCACCAAGAGTAAGGCTAGCGATTGACCGGCAAGGTCAGATATATGCGTTCAAGCTGATGGAAGACTAAAAAGGAAAAGCGCATCTATTTTTCGTCTAATAGACGTTCCACAGATTTTATCTGCGGTCTCATAGTTAGGCCGACATCATCCGCTATTTGTGGCAGGCAAGGCATACTTTCGCCTTTCCATACAGATCATCGATATCAAGCGGCTCGCTATCCGGTCGCAGGGGGTTCATCTGGACTTTCGAGCGCATACGCGCAAGGCGTTGCTCGTGATCCTGCTTGATCTGCTCAATCCGTTCGGGTTGTGCGAGTTCGTCGAGTGACTCACCCTGAATCCAGGTGAACGGAGAGCCATGTTCCATTGCATTCTTTTCGTAACCTTTGGCCTCTTCAAATGCGGCGGGATGCTCCGTCATCAGGCGCACCCATTCGATCTTCTGTTGGTAGAAACAGAAGGTGCAGCCACTGCGGGATCGCCATGAATAGTAGCTCGGCAGACCAAGGCCCGCACCTTCAAGAGTCTCCAAGACTCCTTGCTTGTCTATGCCCGCATCCTTGAATGGCAGCTTGACAATGAGATTCTTATTCTTGGAGCTGTAACCTTCGCGATACTCTTCATCACTGCGTATAGCCACATAGCTATACACTGTAGTGCCTTCGTCGAGGGTCGGCCGAAGCCATTTCTCAAACGGCCGCAATTTCAGTTGCTTGGTACACCATCGAGTCAGCGGCGACGGCAAGAAATCATTGTATTGTTTGAGCCAGAAATCGAAGTCACGATCAGGGTTCAGTCTAAGGATCGGTTTACCTAGGAAACCTTCCAGCCGACCTAGATACTCATACACTTCTGGCAGCTCCTTACCCGTGTCCGTGAAGAAGTACTCGATATCAAGCTCCGGATAGTGCTGCCTCATGTAAACCGCAAGCGCGGCGCTGTCACGACCGCCAGACAGTCCTAGAACATGTTTTTCCATCGTCGCAGTAGCTTTCATTTGTTGGGCTTCCCGAGTGTTTTGCGCGCTATTGCATTTAACCATTGATCCTTGTCTGCAAGAGCTCCCTCCCCAGCCGAAATCCATACGTCAACAAGCTTCATATCTGGGAATGGTTTGAACAGTGCGCGAAGAATCGGTTCATTTAGATCTGTGTAAAACCGACCATCTTCAGATATCCGTTCGCCTGATCCATATTTAAATGAGACATACAAAATGCCTTCTGGTTTCAGCGCCCCTACCAAGCGGCGGATCGTGTCCGAGAGATCAGCTTCGGGCACATGGAGCAATGAAGCGCATGCCCAGATGCCGTCATATTGTGGCGAGCTTGAGAATTCCTGGAAGCGTAAATGCTTAGTTTCTATGCCCGTCAATTTGGCACTGAGTTTGCACAATGAACCTGATGCGTCAAAGGCATCGACTTCATATCCACGTTTCACGAATTCGACTGTATCTCGTCCAGAACCGGAACCAGCATCTAGTATTCGTCCCCGAGGACGCACATGCTGCAAGAACCGAGTGTACAGACTAGACATGTCGATAGCGCTCGTCTGGGCAAAATACGAACTAGCATTCTGATCATAGAATGCTTGAGTGGCTCGCATCTCACGCAGGTTCGCTGCAGAGTATCTCAATCCTTCAGCCATCTTCTTCACGGTTTCTTGCGCTCCAAACAAGGTGCAGATGCAATCCTATGAGAGTGATTAGAAGAAATAGAAATCCACAAATTGGCGACAGCCAATCAGATGGCCAATACTGGCTGAACGCCACAAGGAATGAGAGGCAGGTCGCGATAAACATCAAACGACAGTACATGGAGATCATACTGTAGCTTCCCAACCACGCGACTTTAGGTTTTTTTGGTGTACCAGACGCATAGCCTTCTCGATGGAACTCCTCGATTTTCTCAAGATAGCTCTGAAAGGAGTCCCGGATACGCAAAGCAGCAAGGATGAACGCAAGATTGCATAGGCCCGCAAACAGGAGCAGAACGAAGCTAATGTGGTCGGGTACATTTTCGATCGCGCCAGCACCGAACCACAAACCTCCCGTGATTGTCATAGCAAACACTGGGACCTGGTTCATTTGCGAATTGAGGCTGCGGGCCTGAAGGAAATTCTGTTCGTAACAGGCCTGTGCCCGGATCTGCTGTTCTTCACGCACGGCTATTGACCTCTTCTGGCTACCATTTTCTTTTCCTTGTCCAAGTCTTGCATATAGCGCACGCTAAGTTCTGCTAGTGCCGCAAGGATGATGTTCTGTTGATCGGTGTCAGCTCCTTTCAGAGCTTCTGTAAGGTGGTCAACCAGGTCGTTAACAGCTTCGCGATCTGCATCGCCAATTGCAAACTCGCCAAGCATCGGGGTGGGACGCCCATCCAAGCCGATTACAACCGCCATGGCCTGCCGTTTATCTGGCCTGCCCTTGACGCGCGCGAATGTTTCCGCTCGGAGAAACCTCTGCGAAAGATCGGCAATCTCAATCGCGGCACCGTCAAGATCAGGATCTACCCAATCCCGTGGGGGCTTGTTCACGGCCAGGCTGGCAACGCCTTCAAACCCGTTGTCGGTACCCTCGAATTGCGAAAGGCGTCCGACGAAGGCTTCCAATCGGAAGTCACCTGCAAGCTGTCTTATGTTTTCTGCGCGGCTCCGAAGCTCAGCAATGGCCTGCACAGATGCATTGGGAACCTGAAGTTCCAGTAGCATCATATCACGAAGCCTTTGGAGCATGAACGGATAGGCATCAACTAGCTCATCAATTCCCTCGTGAACTCTTGTTACGATCTGCAGTAATTCTCCATCAGTTGCAGTCGCAATATCTCCACCGACTACGGTCGGAATATCATCGAAGAGGAATTTGTTGGGATCGCGGGCGCGCTTGAACAAATCTCGAACCGTTATGGCATTTGCAGAAAGGCGCATGGTGCGCTTGGTCCATTGTGGCAGTCCGTCATAAATGGCCACGAGTCCCCGTGCCACATCAATGGGCTCCAAGTGAGAGAGCTCGTTCTCCGGATCATGAGCACGAACAATTTCCGCCATCTCTGATAGCAAACGTCGTGCGACATCAGACAGATCCATCCATCGGATTTGAATGATGCTAGGATCCTTGGCAAGATACTCGACATCAACATCATCAAATCTCGCGCGGAAGATGCCATCACGATAAACCACGACACTGGTTCGCTGTGACAAGATGAAGGCCACGGCGAAAACAGGCATTAAGCCGTCTTTCACTCCATAGGGCTGCTTCCGCCAAAGATCGTAAATTTCCGCAATTGAAACCGTCCTTTCCGCATGCACCTTGATGTATTCGGTGGCAGCACGCCACATTGGCGCCAACCGATAGGTGTCTGAATCGTCGGCCAATGGCGGTACAAAGCACCAGTCGCCCCCAGAGTCCGAATAAAGTCCCGTTGCCTCCAGCATCGAAGCCAGTAGGCCGCCCTCTGCAGGATAACCATCAATGCCGAGCCGAGCGGTACCCTCGTTCAGGACCATCCGGCGAAGCAGAATATTCTGAGCGGCTACAGCACTGACAGAAGGTTTTTGGCGATTGAGGAGCTCATTGTGCAGTCGTGGGCACTGATCAAATCTGCGATCCGCAAGATCTGAAGCCATACTGTTGAGATCAGCCTGTCTGAACACCGTGGGTTTGCGACCCTTGCGATACCAGGTTGCACCATCAATTGCTCTGTGCAGTTCTGATTCAAGTTGGGCCTGGACAGCAGCAAGCTGCGCGTCAACTTCACGTCGTGCGACAGAATCGCCAGCAAGCTCTGGATGGTCATTTCGCACGCGCTCCAGAGCAAAAAGCTCGCGCGCAAGCGTGATTATCAATTGCGATCGCTTGGAGACACCAACAACGGTGTCCCAGCGATCACTTTGACGGGCGGCTAAACGGCACAGCTCTGCTGCCTCCTCTTCACTCTGTCCTGCGGTGGGAATGGCCAATAGAAATTGCCCAATTGTTCCCTGGCTTGGGGAATATTCAGTGGAAGCTGCGATGACATTTGCAAGCGGCGTCAAGCTCATGTCAAACCAGCGGAGCGCCCCGGTGTCATGATAGTGACGTTTGGCAAGAACGGGATGCAAGCCTGCCAGTGTTCTCAGAGCCTCAAAATCAATTTCATCTTCATCCTCTAGCGCCGCCCGCACTGCCCGATCAACATCAAAATCACTTCCTGCAAATATCGAATAGGAATCAAGGAACTTCCTGAAGACAATGAATGACCACTTTTCGAGATCCTCAATGGCGTGCTTGAGTGCTGCTTTTGTAATTTCAGGGAAACAAGCGCGCAACAATTCAGTACCTGCCACTAACCCGGATCGTTCCTTGAAGAGATCAATCACAGCTATGGTCTTAAGCAATCGGATGTGAAATGCGTCTCTGCTGATAGCCGCGCAACGCTCCAATGCTTCCGCAGCCAGGGCCCATCGATGACCATCCGGTGAAGCAAGAATGGAGGGTTCAAGATTGATCTGAAGATAGTCCCAGAGCCGATCCGGCAGGTAAAGATTAGAATCGGCAGTAGCACCAATGAAGTCCCGAAAGCCGTGTAGTTCTGACGAGTTGAGGAAGCCAAAAATGCTGCGTTGGTTCTGGCCGAAGCGCCTTCGCGAAATAGGCCCGAGAAGGCAAGCTACGACGGGATGCAACGGCCAGCTGGATTCAAGCATTCTGGCGAGGTGTTCGGAGTCTTTGTCTCGCCCACGCTGAGCGAACTTTGCCACTTTCCTCGCTACTTTGCCTGGCGCCTCGGGCGAGTGATCGCTTTCAATCGCTCGAGATATGAGATCAATCTGTTCCTCACCGGCAGTATTGACTGCAAGGTCAATAAAACGTCCCTGGATTTTCGCCCATTCATCGCGCATTTCATGTGAGAGCTTGTGAGCATACTCTTCAAAGGCCTGATGCAGCACGCCAATTATGATGAAGCGCCCATTGCTTCGCGAAGCTGCCTCGGCAAGCTGCTGGAACACGTAAATGTCAGTGTTGTCCTGAGCGGCCGCCTCCAGGAACTTGCCCATCTCGTCAATAAAAAGGATAAGGCCGCCAGAACTCTCTGGATTGCGTGCTGCAGCTTCTGTAATCGTGGAGATGAGTTTACTCTCAGTCCATCCGCCACGAGGCTTACGAGGCACAAGTTTGGACACAGTGATCGCATCTCCGATCACGTCCACGGGGTGATCGCGTCTGCCCACAACGGGCAACACCTGCCATCCGTTTGTGCCGGTCGGCAATGCGCCTCGAATTGCCCTTGTCAGATCACTTCCGAAGACCTTGGCGGCTTTTCTCCGCAATTTTGCATTGCCGACCAAGAGCCCGCCAAGAGCGACAATAAGACTGGATTTGCCGCTACCATATGGACCCGTCCACGTAAAAGCACCCTGACCGGTCTCAGCGACGTGACGAGCCATGGTCTTGAGTATTTCAGCTGAAGATTGAGGACATACAAATCCTTCAATGGCGCCTGGATCACCGAGATCCGTGTCGATCCGAATTGCTCGAGTAAAGCGGCGGGCAATGTGAATGCGTTTACTCAATAGCATCAGGCAGCCTTGCTCTGCGTCGGAAGTGAATAATCCCGTTCGAGATAGGCTAGAGCGGCTTCAGGAGCCAGATCCGCAACTCGAACTACCTGTTTAAGGCCAGAGGTCTCAGACCATCTGAGCACACCGCCGGTGATGTCATCAAGGTTTGCCAAGCGATCTGCGACATCATTCTCATCCAACAAGAAGACGCGGCCAGGGCCTCCGGGTTCATGCGCGATTGCTTCGAACGAAAGGGTTGTCGCTTCCGAAAATCGAAGCCAGAAGTCGATCAGAGCAAAGACGAACATACCGTCTCCCAATGTCGATTTTGGGCCTCTGACAAATCGATAGCCGTCTCTCTTTCCAACAGCCTTTATCAGGCCAAGCTCGGTGAGCGGAGATTCGAGGGCATCGTCATGCGGGGATGATTGTTGTGCAACATAGGTGCGGATGAAGCATGCAACATCATTCTTAATTGTCGCCCCAGCAACTCGTAACCATTCCCGTTCCTTTGCAACACGATCAAGCCCTCTTACGAGATGTTCTCTATCAAAAGTAAGCGCAGGATAGTGATTGAAGGCCCAGAACCATGTCGTTTTTTCTGGACGAGCTGCCAATTGCCAATGCAGCAACCATAGCGTTGCGGGATGCTCCATGTATGGATCAAGGCCATTTGGGTCGAACAGTTTTCGACCAAGCTTGGTGGTTCGGATGACGGCCTGCCCTGGAGCGAAGGAGATCACACCCGTAGTAGATGCCCAATGCCGCATAGAGGACACCATGTTCTTGCCAACGCCAAATCTTGCGATAGCATCGTCTCCAAGAAAGACGGACTTGTTTTCCGCTTGATCTTCTGTGGCCGTCACAGCGTCATAGACCTTCTTCAACCACCCGTAGCGGAGTGGGAAAGTCTCATGCCCTGAAAGTTGAGGCCGATAGTCGTCTTTAAAGAGTGGTCCTCTTGCCATGGCCCTCGACCTGGATGGTTCGTCCAGTTCGACACTATCCTACAAGATGTGTTACGGTCAAACCCAAGCTCAAGATCAGCAGAAGAATTATCGCAGAGCCCTGAACACCGCCGTGCATATGGCATTGCGGCCAAGTTGCGCTGAGAGACCCATGAGAATTGGCGAAACTATTTATTTTGATCATCAGGCAACAACGCCGGTTGACCGAAAAGTCTTAGAAACAATGGTGCCTTTCTTTTCAGACACATTTGGAAATCCGCACTCGGTAGACCATAGTGTAGGCTGGCATTCAGCTTCAGCCGTGCATAAGGCGACACAGCAAGTCGCGCAGCTAATTGGTGCAGATGCCGACGAAGTCATTTTCACATCAGGCGCGACTGAATCGAACAATCTTGCGCTTCTTGGCATTGGAAGACGTGCGGCAGGTGAGAAGCGCAAACGCATCCTTCTTAGTGCAATTGAACACAAGAGCGTGCTCTCCTTGGGGCATGTTCTGAGAGATCAGTTCGGATACACAGTTCAGCGAGTTCCTGTTGATAGCAGCGGTTGCGTCATTGAGGCGGCTCTTGAGGAAGCATTGAGTGAAGATGTCCTCATGGTCTCGATTATGGCTGTGAACAATGAAATCGGAACGATACAAGACATCGCCCGCATTTCGCAGATCGTCAGAAACTCCGGAGCAATCTTCCATTGTGATGCCGCTCAAGCACCGACCGCCATGGACATGAGATCGATTGTTCAATCTGTTGATCTGTTAAGCCTTTCATCTCACAAGATGTACGGCCCACAAGGGATTGGAGCCCTCTTCATTCAACGTGCACTACTGTCTCAGATCGAGCCTCTCATCTACGGTGGGGGCCAGCAAAGCGGCCTTCGCTCTGGAACCGTTCCGGTGCCGCTATGCGTCGGTATGGGGGCGGCAGCTGAAATTTGCGCGAATGACCAAGCAGAAGCCAGGCGCAATCAACTCTGCGTTCTACGCAACAGCCTGGTTGATGCATTGATGTCATTGCCCTGGCAAATATCATCAAACGGCCCACAGCTGAGCCGGCGTCACCCCGGCAACGCCAACATATGTTTTCACGGCTTTTCTGCTCGGGACATTCTTGGCAGCCTTCAACCGTATCTCGCGGCATCTCACGGATCAGCTTGCACATCAGGAGTTACGGAACCATCGCACGTCCTTGAGGCCATTGGTCTTGGCCTGACCGAGGCGGATGCCTCAATTCGATTTAGCCTTGGGTTTGGGACCAAGCTTGCAGATATTGAGCAAGCCGTGGAACTAATCGACCAAACGCTGTTGGGGCTCTCACAGGAGGGGCTGACGACATCCAATTGATCGCTTCTACGTGATGCGCGAGGTCAGCGTTTGAAGACCTCAACCCCGACAATCAGAACGTCATATGGTACCCCGCTTTTCTGCTCTGGACAGGTGACAGGGAAGGGGTTCTCTCTGCCCCGGAATCTGATTTCGCGTGTACCGGTCGATTGCCTGCCCTGACCTAGTCATCTGAATTGCTTCGCCCACTACATTCTGATGCCCGGTTTTTGGCATTGATGAAGAAGATCGGGCTTGAGGTATGAGCTCATGGCCACCTCACCAAAATGCCCGTTTTTGGGTCAACAGCAGACATTCCAAGATTTTCTCCCACATTGTCAGCTTTCGTGCCGGAAACGGCCCGCCGCCATGGATACCCGAGGTATCGCTTGGAAGCCGACTTCACACACGAAATGTATCACACCAGCACACTTGAATTCGGCCAGAGCTCGATATCCGCTATTGGCTGTAAGCGGACGAAATCACTAAACTCTGAAAAGGTCTGCTTTTAGCCAGAAGCGGACATCACATTGATGCCAGTGGACTGTGCCCGACGGGAAGTGTCGCAGGTGGCCTCCATGAAGAGCCAAAGCGTCGCCTTCCGGCTCAGCCTGCCGACTGCGAGAGTTTGAGATCGAACCACTCTCTAATGGAAATGCCATTACCACTAACTTGGTCCAGCGCGACATTACTCGGTCTTGGCCAATACAGCGCGCCATTGTTGAAAGTACCGTTGTTGTAAGCCAGGTTGGTCCACAGATAGGCTGCCAGCCAGATTTTGAGCGGTGTGCGATCTGGGCCAAGATAGGCGTAGACTCTGATGATCTCATTCTTGGGATCAAATCCGATATCTGTATGGCCGAGATCCAGGAGTAGAAACTGCTGAGGCACACCGAGCATCCACTTGTCGAGAGCCAGCAGATAGCCAACCATCAGCTGCGACAGCCGCTCCGATTCCGATCCCAGCCGCCGCGATGGGATGCCCCACTTTCCTGTACCGATGGCGTAGATCCAGTTCTCTATCCAACGAAACGAACTGTGATGGCAGTCCGATAAGGTGTGAAGGCCATGAGCAAGGCCACAACCCAGAATGTAGAGATCCCGTTTTGAAGGCTCCTGGATGTTCGCTTTCAAAGCTGTCTCTGGAAGGGCCATGGTGATTTTTGGCAAGCCAGCCAGAGTAGCTATCTCGGCATCAATCTGGGCACCGCGACCCCCTTCTTCGTAGCATTGCTGCGCGACGGAATCCCTGAGATCGAAGATGTCTGGTCCGCCAAGACCGGGAACAGTGTGACTGCCCTTGAGATAAAAGTCCCACGGTAAGAGCATCCGTTCGACCAGGAGCTTCTGGAGGTGAGACAGCTGATCTGATGGAGGAAGCCATTCATATGTTCTCTTGATGAATCCTGTTGCGAAGGGATACTCTTTGAGAAGGTAATCCTGAGCATCACCTGATAGCCTGGCCGTTATCACTTCATGCACGAGACGCATTGTTTCTTGCTGGCCTGGCTGAATTCCCTTGATCTCAGCAAAAAAACCGCAATTGAGACAGCCGTTTCGTAAGGCTGGCTCTCTGAGTTCACCACGCCCAATGGCGTCGAGCAATTCATCAATGGTAGCAGGCACACCACTGTCACAGCCGGTGAAGCTGGCTATGTGTGTGCGAATGCGGCGCGTCGCATCGTCAAGCTCACCAAGTTCCCTCGCCATCTTTTGCAAGAGAGAAATTTCAGCATCGGAGCCATAAGTAGGCAATGCCCATGTATCGGGGGCATTGCCAGACAGGGCCGTCGCCGTAGCTTCCGTCATTAGTGGCAGAGTATTGAACGGGGCCGGATCAATCCTGCGTGCACTGCTCATAATTGTGTCCTTTTCATCGTTGTCTTTTCAGCCTAAGCGGACTTATTCGCGCAGGGCGATATCCAGCTGAAGCCTGATCGTCTTTGCAAGCGATGCAATCAACCAGCTCCGGTGCACGGCCATATGAGCTGGTGCGCTTCCGACTTCGTGCGTGTCGCCTCCGAGGCCCTCAGAGCCCATGTCAAAGTCATCCAATTCCTGACACAGGGTAATCATTCTGGGTCGAATAGGAGACCTGCTGACGTGCCTGGCGCAAACAGCGAGGGGTGCTCTCAGCTCGATCTGGCCACCGATTGCGGCAAGCAATGTGTGCAGATTTTCCTCGAAGTTCCAGTTGCATGGCCACAGCATGTCAATCGCAAGCGCAAGCGAGAGATTCTCCGATGCCAGATGCAGTAGTTCGTGTTCGGGCTCGCGCGGGCGTTCGTCGTGAACCATGGTTTGTACCGTGGCATGCCAGAAATGTTCCTCTTCACCGTACTCCGCTGGGCAATCCGATCTGAACGCTGAAACGTAGCCGGAACCAATCTCGAGCAATGGTATGTACTGTGCAGCCACTTCCGGCCATCCGACAAAGCTGCGGATGCGCCTTTCGACGCAGCGGACCTGCCACCGTTTGAGTTCGGTGGGCTCGCCTATGGCCGTTAACAGTTCGGCGGCAATCTTCTCGCCTACATGCCGACCGGCGACGTTCTCCGGCTCTCCCTCACACCACGCCACTAGGACCTGGCAGGCATCAAGCCACACACCCTCCACGCTGTGGCGCTTTCCTTGGGGCCGAGTTCCAAGGCCACCACCTGTATGGCCTGTACCGACAGCTTCAATGATGCGCTCCACCCAACGCTCGGCTTTATGGTGGCACATCTCCAACCGGCCGATTTGCTCGCGTATACGGCGGACGCTCTCGGGTAAAGGAGCCAGTTCGTCCTCTTTCTGGTCAAGAGCAGTGATTTCTGCATCCACTACATGGCCGCAGTTCTGCCACCAGTCATGTGCTTGATGATGTTCGGTCACGGTTCACCCTCTTTTTTCGATGCTACCTGCTTGCCTGCTTCCAGTTTAGAGATCGTAGCCATAGAACACGGCAGTGTGATCCTTGCCGGACGGGAACCAGCGGTCATTTGAGCCGCAAATTCTAAAACCGTTGCCGAAATAGAGCTGATTGAGATCATTTCCCTGCGGATAATCGAAATCCATAAGCACCCGTGCACCCATGTCGCGCGCAGTCTGGATCATTCCGTCGAGAAGGAATAGACCGTACTCTTGGCCCCTTTCGCTCTTGTCAATTGTAATGTCCCAGATCCACGCGACGCCGCTCCAGGTCCAAAGATTGATGAGCCCGAAGCCAACAACGATTTCTCTTCGATCCTCAATCACAGGCCAGGCCATCGTAGGATCGTCCAGAAAGGCCTTGAGCTCGTCAGCTGGCCGCAGGGAGCTAATCTCTGCACATCTAGCTGCATCCTCTGCCGTTGCCGATCGTATCTTCATATGGAGCTTCCTCGTACAGACACCAGCGCCTGACCTGTGCGGGCCATACACTGTGCCGCCTCACGCCGATATGTAACCTTGTCCGATGCACGGCTCCGACGTCGCAAAGCAACATCGGCACGATAATGCGCCTGAAAGTCCTTCAGCCTCTGCACATCCTCCCGAGACCAGACCCTCCATCCTCGTTTGTCCCGCCCAATATCGGCAAAGAGCCCCTCACTGATCCACCGGAGCAATGTGTTCTTGCTGATGCCGACCTCTCGAGCCGCTTCTGCAGTTGAAAGCATATCTTCCTCCAATTGATTTGAATATACTAAGTATATCCATCTAATGCAAGAATTCCTGCATTGGAGTTCACTGCCCTTCGCTGGCATGGCTCCCTTAAGATTGATCTCAATATGCAGAAACGCGGGCTGGCCCGAGAGCTTATGTACAGTGCGTTGCTTCCTTACACGTCTTCGACATTGGATGCCCAGCAGCCGTAGGTGTCCGCTTTGGGTCATGACCGGACGCAGATTTTAGCAAATTTCAGGTCCGGTATTAGCCAGAAGCAGACATCCTGACCCTTGGCGTCATTGCTGTCTCATGCCCGGTGCCACCTGACTCCCAAATGATCTGTGTCTCGGCTATACTTATTAGTTGCACGGTCACGTCACCATGCAATTGAGTGGGAGGACGGGCGGTATGGGTCGCTTCTTCACAGAGCTTCGTCGCAAACGGGTGTTTCATGTGACGGCTGTCTATGCTGTGGTTGCCTGGGTTCTCGCCCAGGCAATGGCGCTGGTGCTGGGTACCTACGGTGCACCGAACTGGGTTCAGCCAGCGGTGCTGACGACATTGTTCGCC
This sequence comes from uncultured Alphaproteobacteria bacterium, assembly GCA_965371465.1. GTDB lineage: Bacteria > Pseudomonadota > Alphaproteobacteria > CBDUYM01 > CBDUYM01 > CBDUYM01. The sequence continues at coordinate 13,318 of CBDUYM010000037.1, read as the reverse complement.
GGTTTCCCGGCCGCCATCGTCCTTGCCTGGCTCTTTGAACTGACACCAGAGGGAATCCAGAGGACATCGTCTGTACGGGTCTATGGCGAGACTGACGGCAGCGGGTCTGACACGCTGGTCTGGGCCGGTATGTTCGTTGGCGCACTGGCGCTTTTCGCAGCTGTCCTGATGTTCTCGCAGCCATCGGATGTGGAAGAGAACCAGCTTGCCAGGATAGAGGCGACGCTGCTCAACCACGATCCTCTGAAGTCAATTGCTGTACTGCCATTCGAGAATCTCTCACCCGATCCGGATAACGCCTATTTCGCCGCCGGCGTGCATGAAGAGATCCTCAATCGGCTGACCCGGATCAACGAACTGACCGTGATTGCGCGCACCTCTGTCCTGGGATACACGGGCACACAGAAGATGATTCCAATCATCGCTGACGAACTCGGTGTTGCCACAGTGATGGAGGGATCAGTTCGCTATGCCGGCAACCGGGTGCGCATTACCGCCCAGCTTATTGACGGCAAGAGCGGTGCACATCTCTGGTCGGAGATCTTTGACCGGGACCTGAGCGACATCTTCTCCATCCAGAGCGAAATTGCGGAGAGAATTGCTGCCAGCCTCCAAGCCGAGCTGGTTCCTCAGCGGGCCCCTACCGACAACGTTGAGGCCTATGCACTGTATCTTCGCAGCGCACGTGTTCAGGGATTTGGTCCTGAAACTGAGAGTCGGCGACGACAGTACCTCGAGCAGGCGATCGCGCTCGATCCTGACTTTGCATATGCACATATTGCACTGGCCCTGAATTATACAGGCGCACTAATCAGCGAAAGTTATGCCCTGGAGGAGGGGCCCGATGATGGACCGCAAATCGTCGGCAAGGCTCGTGAGCATGCAGAGCTGGCGCTTGAGATTGATCCCACGCTTGCTATGGGACATGTCGTTCTCGCGCGCATGCACTCATATGAGTGGTCGTGGGAAGACGCAGATCGCGAATATGATCTGGCACTGGAGCTCGGTCCCAATCAGCCGAGTGTGCTCTGGCAGATCGCGTTCTTCTCACGTCAGCGCGCCAACTTCGATCGAGCAATTGCTGCATCAATAAGAGCAGTCGAGCTTGTACCCAACCAGGGACAGTTTCGAGGGCTACTTGGTCTGAGCCTGCTGATGGGAGGCAGAGCGGAGGAAGCTCGCCTGGTTTACGAAGAAGGAATCGAGATGTCGCCAACCAACTGGAGTTTGCGCGTATGGCATGCGACTACGTTACGCGAACTGGGAATGCACGAAGAGAGTCTGGCTGAACTGTCAATTGTCGAAAGACTGCTGGGCGAAGACTATCCACCACATGTTCTCACTTATGTCGCCTGGGAATATGGTCAGCTGAGCATGCTCGGCGAGGTAGAGCGCATATTCCAGATTCTGAATTCAGTATCTGACGACCGCCACATAGGAGCGATCGCCTGGGCTCGCATGTACCGGGCTCTGGGCGATTATGAAACCGCGCTTGACTGGCTACACCAGGCGATCGATACGCGGGACGATGCGGACGGCGCGATCCCCCATCTGTTCCATGGACGTGGTTGGGAAAGAGTGTTCGATCATCCCCGCTACCTTGAAGCCAGGGCCAAACTTGGATTTGTGTGACGCGCACGCGGAACATGGCCCAATGTCCGCTAATGGTCAGGAGCGGACGCGAATTTTGGTGAATTTTAGGTCTGCTTTTAGCCAAAAGCGGACATTCCGGAGTCAGCCCACAAGGCCCTGAACCACGCGAATTCACGGACTCCCCAATTGTCCGGCAACTTGCTATGCTAATCGCAGGCACGGACCTGAGACCCCTCAATTTCGGGAGGGGACCAGCGCTTGTCGAAGGCTGCTGTCCTCTCCGTCGGGAAAGGAGCGTGCCCAATATGTCCGCCATCCATGTGAGCGAGAATTGTCGGAGTTTGCGGCCTCACATGGCCGCGCTTGAGCAACAAAGGCCGTCTGTCTGGCAGGACAGGACGAGGGTGCAAGATACGAGCTTGTATCGGACGATACAGCAGGCGCTGACAACACTCGCCATCGGTATATTCGTCGCGTCCCTCCCAATGATCGCAGGAGGACCAGGCACCAGGGCCCACGCCCAGGGCGTGGGGGCTTCCGGGTGCGTTGCCTATTGCGATGGCGGGTCGTCCGGAAGCGGTGGTTATACCGGTGGCGGTGGTGGTCTCGATATCGGTCAGTTCTTTCGCGATCTGGCGGACCAACGGAATCAGAGACGGCGCGAGCGGGCAACGGAAGAAAACAATCAGTGCATCGCCCTTGGCGAGCAACGCGAGTGGATGGAAGCAGAAGCGCTCTGTCAATCAGCACTCGATCTCTGCATGCGGGCGTCGGGCGACTGTTCGGTCATTCGGGACAATGTTGCCTGGTCGCGGGCCGGTGCTGATGAATTGCGTGAAGATCAGGAAACGAGACGCAGAGTCGAGCGACGCATGGACGCTGTGGGCTCGGACATCGGGCGGATCATCGAGGGTATCGCCTGGTCCGATCCAAATGTTGTCGATCTGACCTTTCTCGATCCCAACGAGGCGATTGTTCTGGATCCGTCCCGAGTGTCGGGCGACTTTGAAGGTCCGCCCGATCCAAATCGCAAAACGGAGATGCTGCTGACGGCTCTTGAGGAGGGTGCCGGCGACTGGCAGATAAGCATCGACTATCTGGAGAACCATCTCCTGGAGCGTCCCTGGGATGAACCGGCGAGAGACGCCTATCTATACCTGCTCGGCATGCATAAGGGCTATCTTGCCCGGGCGGAGTGGTCAAACCTCTACTATCGCAGGGGCGTCTACAGCTGGATGCATGGTTACTACGACCTGGCTGCTGCAGACCTGGCCACGGCCCTCGCAGCGAATCCGGACGATGAAGGGACATTGCAGCTCTACGCCACAATCGTCGGCATACGTGATGGAAGCGGCTACTGCGAAAGAGAAGCCTGTGGATTTGATGCAGATCGTCCGTTTGACGATGTTTCGCGCCCTCCGGAAGATCTGGACTACGAGGATGATCCGCGCATGCAGGTCCTGCGCGAACGTGTAGGCGAAGACCCTGAAAGTCAGAGGGAGCGCAATCTCCTGAATTACATCGAGGGTCTGGCTGTCTATGCCAACTATTCCGATCCGGAGCCCTCTTCACTTGAGCCCGAAACTGCCGCACTGGTGGCCGAAGGCTATGCCCTGCTGGAACAGGGCGAGAATATCGATGCCGTCCTCAAATTCACTGATGCCTATTGGCGCGAAGAAGATGAGACGATCCTCTTTGCCGTCCATTACGCTCTCGGTCGTGACTCAGGGTGGCAAGCGCAGCAGGGCGAGGAAGCCTGGCGTCCCCTTGACGAACGGACGCTCAGCACGATTGACGAATTCGTCAATATAGCGATCGAGGCCGAGTTTCTCGCAGGCTCGAGTACCGAAGCATTGCTGATGGCGGACAGGGATACGATCGACAGGCTTGGAAACGAAGAGCTCGCGTTCATTCAGCAGTTCATGGTGGATCCCTTGCAGACGATTGAGCCGCCGGTTGGTCCGTCTATCGCCGGAACCGGTACGCCCTGAGATGGCATATGCGTTTCTCGTGCGCGCTCGCCGGGCGACGCTTGTTGTAACTGCGGCACTCTGTTGTGTTCTCGCGGTCGGTCCTCAAGGTGTTACAGCTGCGGAGAACGACCTCGAGGAAGGCTTTGAGGCGGCTCTCGACGAGGACTGGGATGAAGCCGTCGAGCACTTCGGACGTGCCTTTGAACGTAACCCCTACAATCCCATTGTCCAGTTCAATTACGGCCTCGCTCAGGCACGCATCGGCAATGAGCTGCAGGCCATTGCGCTTCTGCAAGCCTATATGGCAGCAGTACCGAGTGCCGCGAACCGACCACAAGTTGAAGGCCAGATCGATTCGCTTGAGCAAGCCGTAGAAAACGAGATTGAACAATACTTTGAAGTAGCAATCGAGGCCGCTGAAGCGCTCCCGCCCGGTTTACTGGATGCGACGTTCAGGAAGACTCGCAGGTGGACGCCGTTCAAGCATCTCGCCAGTAGTCGGTTTACTATCGGCGATGTAGAAGAGGCCCGAAACATGCTGGCTCGCGCCAATCAGATTTTGTCGCGCGCGAACGCAATCATTGAAAACATGTCGGAAAGTGACCTCAATGAGGAGCGAATTGCCCTGGCGCGTGAATTAGAGTGGTTAAATGGAAGCGGCGCTGTGTATTTGGATCCGCGCGTCGATTTTCTGTCTACAGCGCGTGATTTTGGAGCCGTTGAGAGCCTGCTCGAAGCATTGAACCTGACAGGCCGTCAATACTTCAGAGTCATTTCACGTATGACCTATGAACGGGTTATCTATCAGTTGGAGAACAACACACTGGAGGCAGTCTGGGAGTCGGTCGGGCCAGGCACGCGATTCTATTCCATCCCGGCTGACATGTTGGGTGGTGTGGGTTACGTGACGTGGAGCATCGTTGCTACTGAGTACGCGAGACAGAACGATTATGACACTGCGTTTTCAGTCATGAGTCGGCTCGACGATTTCGATCAAAGCAGGCTCCTGCAGGAGCTTGCCATTACAGCGGCCGAAGAAGACCAGGCCATTGGAGTGTTGCTTGCCCAAAGACTCCTCGACGACAGTGCAACGTTTCCCTGTGTCAGGGCATGGGCGTACGCGTTGCTTGGACAGGGGGATGCCGCGGTGCAGAGTGTTGAACCTCCCTCCCCGTCACCATTCCAGGACCCGCACGCCAGTGAGTTCTGTTTGGCCCATGTTGCCAGGTATCTCGTCTATGCCGGCAATGTTCGTGGGGCCCGTGATGCGGCACGACAGGCCGACAGGATGGCTCTTTCTCGCGACCGAGGAGGCGGCGCCTGGGCAATGACCGCCGATGCATGGGTGCATTTTGGAAACCGTCGGTTCGGGCGGGCGGTAAATTCCATAAGGGAGGCTATCGAGGAGAGTGATGAGGCGCATGCACGTTCGGTAGAATCAGTACCCTATATTTATTCTGCCGGTTTTTCGGAACCGGCGATCAGAGCCGCCCTTGCCAGAGGCTGGCCCGAAGGCGCGGAGGAGATCGCGGAGGAATTCGGACTTCTGGAGGAATGGCGCGAAGAGATCGCCGATGGATATGCGACAGCGGGCGACACTCGCGACGCGGCACGCATGCGCCGCGAGATCGAACGTAGAGAAGAAGATCGTTTTGCCGGATGGGAGCCAGCCGACAACGAACATTTATCGCGCGTTGATGCATGGCTGGCGATCATTCGCCTGCAGCAGAGTGACGAATTGTGGACCGATGTTGATCTTGCCTTGCGCGACCTGGATGCATTCAGGTCCGTCATGGACCAATGGGACCCTGCAAGAGTGCCAGCAATGCTGGGTGAAACCGCCAGGGTCTATGCAAGGGAACTTACACGAATGCGCGCCACTGCGCGCCGCTTTGAGTGACAGGAGATGTGTCGGCAATGAAGCAGCGACTGTTCGCGACAATATTCTTCGGCGGGTTCACGGCTCTGTTTTTTCTCTGGTCTTCAACAACGCATGCTGCGGACAGCGACCTGGAGAAAGGCTTCGAGGCGGCACTTGAAGAAGACTGGCAAGAAGCCGTCGAGCATTTTGGCTACGCGTTCGAGCGTAACCCCTACAATCCCATTGTCCAGTTCAACTATGGACTGGCTCAGGCTCGTATCGGCAATGAGCTTCCGGCGATAGCCCTACTGAACACCTATCTTGCGGCCGTGCCGAACGCCGCCAACCGACCACAGGTCGAAGCCCAGATCGAGGCGCTCTTGTCGAATGCCGAGGTGAAGAGCAGAAGAATCTTTGAAGTCGCCATTGAATCAGTCAGGGCCCTGCCGCCAGGACAGATAGGTAGGATCAGCACATCCGCGCGACGGTGGGATCTGCTGTGGTTGATTGCTGGCTCGCAGGCTGAGAGCGGCTACCTGGCGGAAGCCAGGGAGACTCTGGAACTCGCCACGATCATTCTGTCACAAACGACATATCGCACTGAAGAGTTGGATGAAGGCCAATTCGGAGCTTGGTCACGTATTCTTGCACGAAGCCTGGCTGATTTTCCGGGTCAGTCTCTTTTGAACGACATCGCCATCGCACAGGCCAACGCGCAGGACTTCGAGGCTGCAGAACGGACGCTGGCAGAACTCGTTGCTACGGACCATGAGGCGCGTGATCTACTGAGCACACTTATCACTCAGCGTATTTTTCGGAGGATGGATGCAGGCGATCTGGCCGGCGCCGTACGGATACTTGACTCACCTGAATCCCTGTACGGCGCTATGTCCGAGACTCAGGACGAGCAGCTGGATAGTACATGGCTTGCCGAGCGGCTCAAGTATCCCGCAGCACAGCTGATAGACGCGTATCTGCAATCGGGTGATCTGCAGGCTGCAGCTTCTGTGGCAAGAGACCACAATGCTTCCTCTCTCGGATCAGTGGCGATCGCATGGCTCCGGCGCGGAAATTCTTCTGCTGCACGCCAACTCGCGGCGGATGCGGAGTCTCTTGCCGATTCAGATTGTGGGATTGCCCAATCCGCAGCATTACAGGGCCATGTGGCGAGGGCAATAGATGCCGGCAACAGAATTGAGGCACATATACTTGCGCCAAACAGTGCGGTGAGATGTCTGAGGGCGACGGCGCGCGCGTTTGCCTATCTGGGTGATGAAGCGGCGACGTCCACTTTCTATGACATGGTTTATCAACGGGAGGTTGCGTATGAGGGAGAGAGATATATTTCGCCATATGCAAGAGCCTACCCGTTACTGGCACAACGCAGATTCAACCGGGCACGGAGAATGATTGACCGCATTGAAACACCCTCCAACCCAGACGAGTTCTATCGCGACCAGCTTCGCCTCGATCTCATCTACATAGCCGCGCAGTCGGGCGATACCGAACGAGCAGAGGAGTATGCGCGCGATTATGAGAGGCTCGAGACATTACCGGTTATCGCAGACGCATATCAGGCGAGGGGCGACGTGCGGGAGGCTGATCGTCTTCATGAGGAAATCCGTCAACGTGAAGCGGACCGGCACGAAGGTTGGACGGCGGCTGATGCTGAGCAGGCCGAAGCTGTTGAGATATGGCTGAAACTTTCTGAGGGACTGCTGACGGCTCCCCTCTATGAAGGGTTTGACGAATCCGTCAGGGACATGGGTTCCTTCCTGGATGACACGAGGAACGAAGAACCCACCCGTATTGTCAACTTGCTGAGGCAGGCAGGTAAAACTTGGGGCTGGGAGACCATACGCATGCGCGCGCTTCGGAGCTCGATCGGCGGCTAGATACGCGAGCCGTCGGAACGACAAGCCTTACGCTACAACAGGGACCCCAGTTCCGAATGGAGGTAGCAGCAATGCGGAACAACTCTTGCAGCCATACTTTCCTCGGTATGATTCTACTGATCTGCATCGTCTGCGCTGTCATGCTGACGCCGCAGGCCGGTGTACTTGCAGCCACCGACCTGGAGAGAGGCTTCGAGGCGGCTCTCGACGAGGACTGGGATGAAGCCGTAGAGCATTTTGGGCACGCGTTCGAGCGTAACCCTTACAATCCCATTGTGCAGTTCAACTATGGACTTGCTCAGGCCCGGCTGGGAAACGATCTCATCGCACTCGCCCTCTTTAATACATATGTCTCGGCGGTGCCGGATGCTGCCAATCGGCCTCAGGTGGAAACTCAAATGGACAACCTCCTCAGCAGAGCCGAAGTGAGACGCAGAAGGATTGTCGATGCTGCAATAGAAGCGATTCAGGCGCTGCCTCCAGGGCAACTGGATCAGTATGCCTCCACGGATCGCCGATGGACATTTCTTGCCAATGTCGCGCGATCACAGATCAAATCAGGACATCCTGACGAGGCACGCCAGACGCGAGAACTGGCGGTCCGCATACTGAGAAGCACGTCGGCCGGGATTGAAGAACTTGAGGACTGGCAGATTACAAAGGCTCTGAGTGATCTCGAGAACGATCTGGATGACAGGTACTATACCTACGAGTTAAATGGCAGGGCGCTCCTTCAGGCAGAGGCATGGGACTTTGCCGGTGCAGAGCATGTCATGGACGAACTCATCGCGCTTGAAAGAGACGTGGATGAATTGCAGGGTACGCTCATTTTTCAGCACATAGAACAGCTGATTGACGGGGGAGATCTATCAGCGGCTGATGATCTTTTGCATAACCCTGAAGCTCTTTACGGTACCGCGCCCGATATGAGCAGCGATTCAAGCCTTGGCTATGACCGGGAAAAACTTGCGCTACGGCTGCTGTTCTCGTACCAGCGCATCCCGGACATAGAAGGAATGAGGCGTACTGCAAGTTCCTTCCGCTCCGGTACCTGGTTGATGTTTACGCAGCTCCAGCTCGGTGACTTCGAGGGCGCAAGGAGAACCGCAGCTGACATGGGCTGGGCCGCCAGAGCCGACTGTACACGGTCCGTGTACGCGGCGATGTCGGGGAACAGGAGTGAAGCTGTTCGGCTGGCCCGTAACTATCAGCACAACGACTTCATGCCAAACAGCCAACTGATGTGTAGTGCCGATGCTGCGAGGGTCTACGCTTATTTGGGCGACGAAAATGGCGCAGAAGCGATCCTTGATGTTATTCGCGCCGTCGAAGACGAACATGATCTCGATTATGTGTCTTCTTACGCAAGAGCCTATCCCGTTCTCGCTGAGAGGAGGTTTAGACGCGCGAAACGCCTCATTGACAGGCTGGAGTTTGAGGGGGACAGGGCGGCGCGTCGAAGAGATCTGGTGTTCATTGCAGCCGCTGCAGGAGAAGCAGAACTGGCTGAGGAGTATGCGCGCGATTACGGATTCAGACATCCACTGAGGGTCACCATATACGGTTCAAACGCTGGCCAAGGGACGCCCAACGTCATGCACGCAATAGCCGCTTCATATGACAGAAACGGCAACACCGAGGCGGCGGCTCGCATCCGCCAGGATCGTGAGGAAGAAACGGCGGCCTATTTTGCGGGATGGTCACCTGGGAGTGAGGAGCATGTTTTTGCCGTCAATCTCCGATTGACTGTTGCTGAACGAATGCTGGAAGGCAGTGTATTCGAGGGTCAGGACGAGTCACTTCGGGACATCGACAGTTTCATTGATCGCGTGAGCGATGAAGAGAACGTGTCGCAGATGGTGTACGGTCTGAACAATGCGAGCGAGATCCATGCGCGGGAGATCCTGAGAATGCGCGTTCTGCGAGCGGAATGACGAGAGAATCTCTGCTTCGCTGAATGTCTGCTTAGGGTCAGGAGCAGACATTCTGGTATTTGCCGCAGATTGTCTGCTTTCGGGCAGGAAGCGGACCTCAGCAGACAACCTATTTCCCCAAAAATCTGACAAAATTTTTCTAGAGAAAAGGAAATGCGTCAAAAGACTGAAACTCAAATGATCGACTGGATCTTCCTGAAAATCGCAGAAGTTTGAAAGGTAGGATACATCACCCAAACCGCCTCTTGGGATCAAGTTTGGGACGCTGTCGGCACGTTGTCGGGGGGGGGGTCGTCCTGTGCTGCGGTTGTATTACGCTACGGCACGTAGCGCCGCCCTATTGCCGGCTCTTCACAAAGCGGCGAACCTCATCCTCTTTGCCAACGACTCGCGCGATCGTAAACTGCGGCAAGCCTATAGCCTGGTAGTCATCAATCACATCCCATTCAAGTAGATATGTGATCGACGGATTGAGCCGGCGCGAGTCCCAGCCATAACGGTCGGCGATGAGCTGGCAGTCCGAAGGAAAATCGGGATCATTTCCGATATCGGCCGCAAGTTTGAGCGCATCGTCCGCCGTCTTCCAAGGCTTCCAGTACTGGTCAAATTCGGCGAATAGGGATGCTTCGACTAAGACGTGATCACGTGAATCTCTGAAGAAGGCCCACAGCTCATGGAGGCCGTCTTTTGTGTCAGGAACGGTTAATCCGGTTTCGTTGGCCAATTCCTCGACGCTGAATTGCGGGTCAGCAAACCGTGCGTGTTTGGTTTTTTCGACAAACAATTTGGCGATGGCGTTCGCCGCAGGTGAATAACCGGTTTTGGTTTCGGTGGCTTGGGCAGCCACCAGCGGTGCCGGGCCTAGCGTCGGTTTTCGACTTATGCCGTGAATGTCATTGATGAGCTGGCTGACATCTCTATCAGCCTTTATCTCAGGCGCGTTCATTCCGGAAAGAAGAGGCGGCAATTGAGATGCAGGTAGCTCGTAACGTATAGGGAGGAAGTGGCACTGATTATTGAGCTTTCGGACAAGCCCGGCATCGATCTCCTGATTGACCCATGGCTTGATAATCGACCGCGGAGTCAAGAGCACAAGAAAGTGCGTGCAACCCAACAGCCCTTCATCTATTTTTTGCCGAAGGCTGTCCCCCGGACCTATGCACCATTTGTCCCACCACGTATCAATGCCGCTCGAGTTCAGAGACGTAGCGATCTGCTCTGCAAGCACGCTGTCGTCTGTTGCGTAAGATAGGAATACGCGCGGCGGCCCTTCAGTTCCTTCCAAAACCCTTTCCTCGTCATCTAGGCCGGTTCCGAGCAGCCCCTCCACCAAGGCGATCACTTCGGGCGAACCCTCAACGCTTATTCTAAGATTATCAAGGCTGTCGCCCGTGACAACAACAGCTGGAAACTCGCCCGTCTTCGGGTCACGGACTGACCGAATCTTTTCCTCAATGTCGGCTGCAATGCTTTCAATCGCCGCCTCCATGAGCCCGTCGCCAATCTTGTCTGGATCAATCCGACGCCCGCCGATAATGAATTTAATCATCTCGTCCATCATCCTCTGCGCGAGCATCCAACGTCAACTTGAAGTACCAACGCCCAGATGGCAGCTTCAAGGCCGCTGAAATTATTTCTGCGGTATCTAACGCTGTCGCCATTTCTCTATTCCAAACTCTAGATACGGACACAAAGCCCGTAAGCACCAAGGCCAATTGCGCAAAGCCAATAAGAAATCCTTGTAATTCCACGCTCCGCCCAATTCAGTTGTCAGATTGCGCCAGTATGCACAGTCGAATAGCAATGAAAAGAGAAGTCAAATGCTGGCTGGACCGGGTGAGATCATTCTTTGATGCTGTCCGCTTTGGGTCACGAGCGGACATCAAAATTGTTGATTTTCAGGTCTGCTGTTAGCCAAGAACGGACATTGGCGTTGGCCACATAGTTTGGCAATTTCCGCTACGGCAAGTTAGTCTGATGCTGGAGGTTTCGCCTATGAGTTTTATCCCCCAGCTACTCAGAAAAAGGTTCTTGCCGAAAGATGCGCGCTCGCCAGGTCGCGGCCTTTTTTTGGCGCAGAGATAAGCCAGATCATGAGTGAGATGGACATACCTCTTGCTGTTGGCAGCCGCTTCGTCGTCACCGGCATGTCCGGTGCGGGCAAGAGCACGTTCTCGGAAGCATTGTCGATGAAGACTGGCCTTCCCGCCATCTGTCTCGACCTCCATCGCTGGAATCCGGGCTGGGTTCCGGTGCCCGAGGACGAGTTCCGCGAGAAACAGCGCGCCTTGCTTGCTGGCGAGAAGTGGATTGTTGACGGCAACGACGTCGCACTCGATCTCCTGCTTGAGCGCGCGGACACTCTCGTGTTCCTCGACACGCCGTGGTGGATCTGCGCACGGCGCGCGTTCGTACGCGGGCTTCGCAGGCCTCGCGATTTTCAGCCGCCCGACGGCTGCGATGACTCGGCCTGGCGACGGTTGCGGGACGAATGGATGTTGGTTTGGCGTATCTGGCGACGCCGGCACACGACGCGCGAACGAGAGCTTGCGATCACGTCGCAATGCCGAGGGCATGTGGCGGTTCACATCCTGTGTTCGACGCGGGCAGCAAGAGAGTTCTTGGCTTGTGCCACGTCTAACGGTGCTCTCAAGGCATCGGAAGGTTAAGTTCTGCGAAGAAGTCGCGCATTAGAGCTGGCCCCCAACCAGTCGTGGTTTGGCAATCGGCGGAGCAAAACCATCAGCGATGAAATTTCGTAACAGTTGTTTCAGGCTGTACTCAGGGACCTTCACTGTCAATTGATGGGAACGCCTAATGTCTGCTTCTGGCTATAAGCAGACCCTTTTTGGAATCTGTGATTCTGTCTGCTTCGATGCTGGAAACGTTCTCAAGGACAAAGCTTCCGAGCATAGCCCATTTGAAATTGCGCTGGATAAAGTCACGCCAACTGCGTTAATGCCGGCAGGGCCGTGGGGTGGGGTGGCTTCCCTTTGTCAAACAAGCGCGCCTGTGCACGCTATTCAAATGGGCGGCCAAAGTAGGTGAGCGCCCAAATGGCGATCAAATAGACACTCAGGAGCGACTGAACGCCTGAGATTACTTTGACCCAGCCGGTCGCCTGGACTTCGTAGTCGTGGGGGTTAAGCCGTGACAGCCAGTTGCCGATATTGAGGTCGCGCCAGCCAATGCGGAATGTGGAGAGAAGACTGAAATAAAGGCCCCACACCGGGATCATGAGCGCTCGCGCATCGACCGCCAATCGCCTCGCATCTGGATTACTAGCCCGGCTTTCATCCTTGAACCAGACCCGCCAGATGGCGGCCTTTTCCGAGATGGGTACGTTCGCAGCGACCATATAGGGGATGGCGAAGAGAGTGTACAAGCCAAGCAAAATCCAGAGCGCCCGAGCCGGCTCCAGGCCATAGGCCGACGTAAGGTCGAAGAAGAACCACTTGAAATTCTGATCGAAGGACCATGGCGCACCATCTGGCCCCCTCATTATGGCGTAGGTCAGTTGCCGTTCTGCGTCCCGCATTCCGGCGTTTCTGAAGACAGACCGGAGATGGGCGAGCCCAGCCGAGCTTTCTTGCCAGGTCATCGTGGACAGGCCAGCGCCACTCGGCACATGGTTGGGATCGGGCGTACCACGCACATCGAAACGGACACCGGCCAATAGTGTTCCGTCAAGGATAGCACCCGAGAGCACAGTCTGATTGAACGATGCCATGCTAAAATCGGCAAACGTGAGATCCGCGCCCGTGAGGTTCGCGACAAGGAGATCCGCGTTCCTGAGATCCGCGCCCGTGAGATCCGCGTCCGAGAGAGTCGCGTGGGGGAGATCCGCGCCCCTGAGGTGGGCGCCAAAGAGGTGCGCGCCAAAGAGATGCGCGCCCCGGAGGTCTGAGCCCCGGAGGTACGCGCCCGGCACGCGGACGGCCCTCGCGTATTCTCGGGCCGTATCGGTTGGGACCGCCGAGCGTGAAACCTAGTCTAGTCCCTTCTAACCATTCCCCTGCTGGAAGGTCTTCATGAAGGTGACCAGGGCTTCTACGCCCTGCT
>CBDUYM010000036.1:0-26928 GCA_965371465.1 uncultured Alphaproteobacteria bacterium | reverse complement strand
TGGTGGAGGTGGAGGTGGTGGAGGAGGCGGAGGAGCCGGCGCGCCGCCGCCCGTCGGCACCGTAACACCTCCGCCGCCGCCACATCCGGCCAGAACCAGAATTAAGGCTGCGGCGATCAATCGACCTATGGTGTTTGGACTTTTCAGGCTCCTCGTTCCCTCATCCGCGACAATCAGAAGTGTACATCGACATGATCTTTGAAATCAGCGCTATAGTCACACTTATCGGCCCAGGCCTCAACACTTCCGCCGGAATAACGCCGCCATGCCCGCAATCAAGCCCGCTATCAGTTCGGCCATCAGGATCACAGGGTCAGTTGCCATTTTCTATGGCGCCCTGGTGGCATTACTCTACTTCGTCCAGGGCTGGCTGATCTTTCCGGGCAGTGGGGTTCTTTTGCCAGCTTCCGAACTGCCGCCAGCGGCGGAACGTCTCACGCTGGAGACTTCATCAGGCGTTTCCCTGTCAGGATGGAGATTACCAACCGTCATCGGCGATGGCGGTGGCGCGGCAGCAACCATCATCGGGTTTGGTGGAAACGGCTGGAGCGCAGAAGCAACGGCGGTTTTTCTTGCTTCAGTATTTCCAGAGAGCGATGTCGTGGTCTTTCACTATCGCGGCTACGGTCGGAGCGGCGGCGAGACAAGTGCCGCAGCCATCCTCGAAGATTCCCTGTCAATCCATGACTACGTCCAGGAAAATTTCGGCGGTGGGCCGGTCATAAGTGTCGGCGTGAGCATCGGCTCTGGCCCGGCGACACATATCGCCCGCCACCGGAACATCACGGGAATGTTACTGATTACGCCATTTGACTCAATTGAAGCTGTCGCGAAAGACAAGCTATTCTGGATCCCTGTGAGCCTTCTGCTGCGCCATCACATGAATCCTGTCGAAGAAATCCAGGCTGTCAGCATTCCTGTTGCCGTGATCGCCGCCTCAGATGACGAGGTTATACCGCCGGCCAGAACAAGAGCGCTTCAGCAAGCGGTACCCAACCTTGTGTTCAGTTCGCTGCTGGAAGGGGTCGGTCACAACAATATTTACAATGGTCCTGACCTCAGGGAAGCTATGGCAACAGCGGTCGCAATAATTCTGAGCGAGGGGGATCCGGAATGAGTGCGCCATCTGAGGACGGATCGGGGATCAGTTCCGCCTGGAAGTCGAGCCCGGCTGCGCCGGCTATTCTGTGTTTTTTCGCCTACGCCATTGCCCTTGCTGTGGGCTGGTATGTCATCGGCGTTTTCGATCATCCCTCACCGCTCTGGTCGCTGCTGGCCGGCGACATCGCCGCGACAGTGGTAATCTTCATAATTGGCACAATCGTCCGAAATTCGAGCGTCTATGACCCCTACTGGAGCGTCGCACCAGCGGTTCTGATGCTCTACTGGATGTTCCATGGCACCGGCAATGAAGCGCTGACGGAACGTGAACTCATTGTCTTTGCTCTGGTAATCATTTATGGCGTGCGCCTCACCCTGAACTGCTTCCGGCGCTGGCAGGACATGACCTATGAGGACTTTCGTTACCAGAATTTCAGGGAGCAATTCGGTGTCCTTTACCCGGTGATCGACTTCTTCGGTATTCAGCTGTTCCCGACCCTGATGGTGTTTGGCGGCTGCATGGCCGTGTTCGCCGTCACCCATGTCGATGCGCCGCTGGGCCTGATCGATCTTCTGGCCTTTGTTATGACATTGGGCGCGATCGTGATCGAAACCGTTGCTGACGAACAGCTTCAGGCGTTCAAGGTCTCGGAGCATGGCGAAGACGAGGTCTGCAGGAGAGGCCTTTGGGCCTGGTCGCAGCATCCCAACTATTTTGGCGAACTCGGATTCTGGTGGGGCCTGTGGATGTTTGCTATGGCGCTGGGCACCGAATGGTGGTGGACGATCGCCGGCCCCATCGCAATGACCGCTCTGTTCATTGCGGTCAGCCTTCCCATGATGCTGAAGCGAAAGCGCATGCGCCGACCTTCATACGATGAGCAGGTTGAAGGAATTTCGGTTCTGATCCCCTGGCCGCCGAGGAAGAGGTCCTAGCGGAATATATTGACACCTCCGGTGGCGGCAATGACCTGGCCCTGCACAAACTCGGCTTCCGGGCTCAGGAGATACTCAACCAGGGAAGCATAGTCACTGTCCTCGGAGGCGCGACCTGAAGGGTTCCTCGCGGCAGCGTTTTCAACAACCTGTCTGGCAGCTTCCTCGCTGCCGGTCATGGTGGCGACGGATGGCGTATGGACAAGCCCGGGCGCAACCGCATTGATGCGAATGCCGAGAGGGGCGAGTTCCGGCACAAGATAGAGAATGATTGCTTCGGCCAGCGCCTTCGCCGGCCCAAGGGCTGCATAGCGTGATCCTGTCAGCACGACCCGTGCGCCGGTGCTGGAAATGAAGACAATACTGCTGCCGCGCGCAAGCAGCGGCAGGGCCTTTTGCACCAGATACAACAGCGACAGGCCATTGGTCTCTATGGCGCGACGAAATTTTCCAAGATCCGCGTCCAGCATGGTCGTGGGGTAAACCATCGCCGCGGAATGAATGATGTGGGTCAGTCCGCCTGTTTGCTCACGAATTTCAGAAATAATGGTTTCCACGCCCTCGATTGAGCCGACATCCGCCTGAATGGTGTGAGCTGTGGCGCCTTTTTCTTCGATCTCGGCGCGGGCCAAATCCGCCGCGTCGCTGTCGGCGTTGTAGCCCAGAAACAGGGTCTCACCCTTTGTTGCCAGCCGCCGCGCGATGGCAAGGCCGATGCCCTTGGTGCCCCCTGTAATCAATATAGGCATGGCCGTCAGAGAACGACTTTCTGGCACACTTTGCCGATCAGTTGCCCGTTGCGCGAGCCGCCGCAATTGCCACTGCAGGAACTGACGAGCAGCAGGCTCAAGCAAAGCAGTATCGTAACGGTTTTTGTCATTCTCTCTCCTGCGCCGCCAACATCCTGGGAGAAATACGATAGCCGGATACGGTGAACAAGGCCATTAGCTGTTGTCTCCTGCTAAATCCAGTGGTGAACTCCAGAAAAAGATTTTGAGAGAGGGATGGCATGACATTACCAACGCCGCTGCGCCTGAAAGGCGCTCCAGGATCACCCTATACACGCAAGATGGTGGCTGTGCTGCGCTACCGCCACATTCCCTATCAGCTGTTCATCGGTGACCAGAGCACTGAGCACGGCCTGCCGGAGCCAAAGGTCTCGCTGCTGCCGACGTTCTATTTGCCCAACGATGCGGGTGAAATAGAGGCGGTCGTTGATTCGACACCCCTGATCCGGCGTTTCGAAGATGAGTTTGAGGGGCGCAATGTGTTACCTCATGACCCTGCACTTCGATTTATTGATTATCTGCTGGAAGACTATGCCGACGAATGGCTGACCAAGGCCATGTTCCATTATCGCTGGTACTACGACGCCGACATCGACAAGGCGGGAGATATTCTTCCCCGCTGGCGTGGCATCAGTGGCCCGGAAGAGAGGGCGCAGGCGGCAAAGAAGATGGTGTCGGAGCGGCAGATCTCAAGGCTTTATGTGGTTGGCTCAAACGACACGACAGCTCCGGTGATCGAGGCGAGCTACAAACGTTTTCTGCAGGCGTTCACCGCGCACCTTGAACTTCATCCATTCCTTATGGGAGAACGCCCTGGGGCATCGGATTTTGGCGCCTTCGGTCAGCTCACGCAGCTTGCCCAGTTTGATCCGACGCCATCAGCCGTCACCTTGCAGCAGTCGCCCCGGGTCTATGCCTGGGTCGACATCGTCAATGATCTCTCTGGCCTGGAACCGGTGCAGGATGACTGGCTCAAACCAAAAGAGCTGCCTGACACCATCGTTGATCTGCTGGCCGAAGCCGGCCGGACCTATGTTCCGGTGATGCTGGCGAACGCGAAAGCTCTGGCTGACAACGCCAATCAGGTTCAGACCGAAGTCGAGGGCGCGCCCTGGATCCAGAATCCGTTTCCTTATCAGGCAAAGTGTCTGCAGTGGGTGCGCGAAGAATATGCCGGCCTGCCGGAGCCCGCGCGAAGAACGGTCAACGGCATTCTGGACGGAACGGGTTGCGAGGCGCTGTTGGAAGGGCTGATGGGATGAATTGGCGGAAAGTTGCTTTCTGGACGCTGGCTGTGGTGCTCCTGTTCGCCAGCGTCGGCTGGATTTACCGTGTGGAGATTATCCTGAAGACGCCGGGCATTCTGCAGGCGATCCTGAACCCGATTGCGCCAAACCGTGAAGTAGTCTGGCAGCAGGGGCCATCGGCACCTTTCGTCCCGGATCCTGATCGCCCGCCTAACATTGTTCTCATCCTGGCGGACGACATGGGTTTCAACGACATCAGCTTCTACAACGGCGGCGCTGCCGATGGCTCGCTTCTGACTCCGGCCATTGACCGGCTGGCGCGGGAAGGGGTTGCTTTTGCGAATGGCTACGCCGGCAGTGCGATTTGCGCCATTTCGCGCGCTGCATTGATGACAGGGCGCTATTCAACCAGGTTCGGATTTGAGTTCACACCGGTGCCAGGCGCCTTCATGCCGATGGTCAAGATGGTTGGCGAGAGCCTGTCGGGCAACCAGCTCAGGACGACGATCTGGAACGAAGAGATCATGGACATCGAAATGCCCTACGCCGAACAGGGCTTGCCGACAGAAGAAGTGACACTGGCCGAAGTTCTGAAGGAGCGTGGTTACCACACCATCCATATTGGCAAATGGCATCTTGGCGGCGTCAATGGTATGAGCCCGAACGATCAGGGCTTTGACGAGAGCCTGCTGATGGCGTCCGGCAAATATCTGCCGGACAACGATCCCAATGTCGTCAACGCAAAAATTCCGTTCGATCCCATCGATCACTTCCTCTGGGCCAGCATGCGTTATGCGACAAGCTATAATGGCGGAGAGACTTTCGAGCCCAATGGATATCTCACAGATTACTATACAGATGAAGCTGTGAAGGCGATCACGGCAAACCGCAATCAACCATTTTTCCTCTACCTTGGTCATTGGGGCATTCATACGCCTCTGCAGGCGGCCAGATCTGACTACGACAGACTTGATCACATCGAGGATCATACATTGCGGGTCTATGCGGCCATGATCATGGCTCTTGACCGGAGTGTTGAGCGGATCATGGCGGCTCTTCAGGAAAACGGCCTTGATGAAAACACCCTCGTGATTTTCACGTCAGACAATGGCGGCGCCGCCTATATCGGCCTGCCCGACATCAACCAGCCCTATCGTGGATGGAAGCTGACGTTCTTTGAAGGCGGCACGCACATTCCCTATTTTATGCGCTGGCCCGGTAAAATTCCGGCGGGCAGCGTCTATGAGGCACCGGTTTCTCATCTCGATGTGTTTGCTACGGCTGCGGCGGCGGCCTCAGCCAGATTGCCGCAAGATACCGTCATGGACAGCGTCAACCTGCTGCCCTTCATCACAGGCGAAGTAGAGGGCGTGCCACATGAAACGCTGATCTGGCGTCAGGGCGACTATCAGACTGTGCTGCACCAGGGCTGGAAAATGCAGGTCTCCGTGATCCCCGATGAGACCTGGCTATTCAATCTGACCAACGATCCCACTGAGCAAGTGGACATCGCCGCCGATCATCCAGACGTTGTGGCGGAGCTTAAATCAATTCTCGCTGCCCATAACGCGGAGCAGGCCGATCCGGCATGGCCCAGCCGTATGATGGGTCATGTCAATATCGACAAGACCCTTGCCGAGCCACAGGCCGAGGACGACGTCTACATCTATTGGCCGAACTAGGAGAGAAACAATGAAAGTTGAAAATGCAACAGGGCCAACGCCTGAACAGATCCAGGCCTTGTTGGCGAGCGATGTAACCGGACCCGTTGCCATGCTCAATCTTCTCAAGTTCCGGGAAAAGGCTGAGTATGCAGATGGCCGTGAAACGGATCTTACCGGCCAGCAGGCCTACGGTCTCTATGGCGCCCAGATGGCTCCCTTTGTCATAGCGGCGGGAGGGCGGCTTCTTTTCAGCGGTGAAGTCAAGAACCTGATGCTTGGCGAAGTTGGCGAACTTTGGGATTCAGCGGCCATTATGGAATATCCATCCAAAGAGGATTTTGTGAAAATCGTCGGTGACCCGCAGGTCGCCGAATTCAGCGTGCACCGGGCAGCGGGACTTGCCGGGCAACTGCTGATCCAGGTAACGGCTGCGCCTCTGGGGCAGGGATAGAAAATGGATTATGAGAACGCCATATTGCCGACCGAAGATCAGGTAAAGGCCCTCATGGAAAGTGATGTGAGCGGTCCCATCGTCCGCGCCGCCGGGCTTCAGGGTCAGCTCCTGATCCAGACTTCGCCGATCTGATCAGGTGGCTTCCGCCTCCCGAGAGTATGCGATTGCGCTCCTGAAGACCCACGACCTTGCTCATGAACCGCTGGAAGAAATATACGGCTGGTCCAACGAGGTGTGGCTTGGGCCGACCCATGTTGTGCGCCGTGGTTCCGGGCGCTTTCGGGAATCGTTTCGCCATGAAGTCGAAGTTCTTGCGCTGATCAGGGGCGAGGTCAGTGTTCCCACGGTAATCGCCCACGGCAAGGAAAATGGGCGCGAGTGGATGATTACAGAGCGGGTGCTGGGGCAAAGTCTTCTCAGTCTCTGGCCGGGGATGCCAGCTGGCGAACGCCGCGAAGCCGTACGCCAGTTTGCCATCAATCTGAAAGCCCTGCATCAGCTTTCATTACCGGAGGATTTTTCTAACCCCTGGATGGAAGATGCTGTCAATGATCCGGAGAAGGCCGCTGATCTCTATCATGCAGCCCCTGAGCACTATCCCCTGATCCTGAAGGGATTGCGCGCGGCAGCGCTTGCCGATGAGCGCCTGCTGGAAAGTGCCGATGCGTTCCTTGCGGGGCGGATGCCATTGTTCGACCGGGATGCACATTGTCTTGTGCATGGCGACGCCCATTTCAACAACGTGCTGTGGGACGGTGAGACGCTGACGCTGCTCGACTTTGAAGCGTCGTTCAAAGGGCCCGTCGACATGGAACTCGACATGATCATGCGATTTGCAGCCAACCCGGTGATGGTCTTCGGGGATTCCAATCAGGACGGCGGCAAGGAGGACGTGACGTTGCAGACAGAATTCGCAGATGTGGTGCCGTGGCTGCAGGAATTCTACCCGGAGATTTTCAATACTGCGAACCTTCATGAACGCCTTGAGGTCTATGAACTCATGATGCAGCTTCACCAGCTGCACCATTTCCCCGAAGGCCATGCTTACGATCCGCGTCCAAAGCTGCGGGCTCTGTTGGGTGGAGATATCGAATGACCGGAGATGCCGTGGAGATATGCCGGGCCTGGGTGGAATGCATCAACGCCCAGAACATTGATGGCCTCGAAGCCCTGGCGGCGGACGATCATGTGTTCTTCGTTGATGGTGAAGCGCGCAGCGTAGGTAAAGACCGCATCCGCCCATCATGGACCGGCTATTTCGCGAGCTTCCCGGATTATGTCGTATATGAGGATGAGCTGTTTGATCGGCCGGACGCCGTCTACCTGATCGGCCACACCACAGGCTCGCACGTGTCTCCCGAACTGGAGATCGTGCCAAGCTGCGTGATCTGGCGTTGCGTGGTCAGCGATGGCCATATTTCCGAATGGTCGATTTATCCCGGAATCCAGGCGAACCGGGAGAGATTCGGTCTGCCGGCATAGAGCCAGGAAAGTGCTCTGGATGGCCGACCCAGGACCAGTTGCCTGCCTCTTTCTGGAAGACCCCTGCCCCGCCCCCCTGTACTGTGGTCAGAACACGTTCCATGCCGCCCCTGGCAGGGAACCATTGGAGGAAATGCCGGCGCCCGTGAAAGTGACGGCTGAATAGAAATCCATGGCTGAAGAAATCCCCGGACGGCCTGAGCAAGACCTGGCCCGCGATGCTGATCGCAAACCGTTTGAAGTGCTGCAGTTTCTTCAACTTCAGCCCGGCATGAAAGTCGTCGAGCTGATGAGCGGCGGCGGCTACTACGCTCATGTCATGGCCGAAGTGGTCACGCCAAGCGGCAGGGTCTGGGCCCACAACTCGCCATTTGTACTGAAACGATTCGCG
This sequence comes from uncultured Alphaproteobacteria bacterium, assembly GCA_965371465.1. Taxonomy (GTDB): domain Bacteria; phylum Pseudomonadota; class Alphaproteobacteria; order CBDUYM01; family CBDUYM01; genus CBDUYM01. The sequence continues at coordinate 18,865 of CBDUYM010000036.1, read as the reverse complement.
GAAGGACCGATCACTGAACGGCTCCAGCATCCGGCACTCGGCCATGTGGCCAGGCTCGACAGAGAGCTCGACGACCCGGGGTTACCAGACGGCCTCGACGCCGTGGTCATCGTGCTCTTTTATCACGACGCATTTTGGCAAGGCGTGGATCGCGAAAAGATGAACGCCGCAGTTTTCGACGCCCTCAAACCCGGTGGTGTCTACGGCGTCATAGACCACCATGCAGAAGCGGGCTCCGGCGAGCGAGATATCACAACGCTGCATCGTGTCGATGAGGCGCTGGTCAGGTCAGAGATTGAAGCTGCGGGATTTCAGCTCGACGCAAGCTCGGACATTCTCAGGCATCCAGAGGATGATCGCACCATCAACGTCTTCGACCCAGCTATCCGCGGCCGAACAGACAGATTTGTTTTTCGGTTCCGAAAGCCGGTTTAGCGGCCTTCTGCAGATGCCGGTTCGATATGTCTGATGTCTGTGTCATGGTGATCGAACAGCGCCACGACCGCTTCCCAGTCATTCATCCACCTGCCCGGATAGCGCGCCGCATACTCCACCGCATTGCCGGTGAACATTTCGTCTCGCTCCTCATATGAGCCGGGCACGGTCGCCGTGATCGTATGATCGGCGCTCTCGGCCAACAGAAAATCGGCTACTTCGAGGCCGTGGTTTCTGAACTGGCTGAGCGCATTGAAGAGCGGCGTTTGGCCGCCGACCCCGTCAGCATCGATCTCCGCTTTCACGTTGACGTCAGCGCCATGGCTGATCAGCAGCTCAGCCGCTTCCAGATCCGGCCATTCCGCCGCCATATGCAGAAGCGTGCCGCCCCTGGCGTTCATCCGCCGACCGCCAGTTTCGCCGTAGTGAAGCCCCGGGAGATGGCGATTGATGAGGTCGGGATCGTCGTTCAGGCGCGCTTCAAGCTCTTTGAAACGGCGTCGATGCATGTCCATCACCGGGCCGTCCTCGTGAGCTGCCCCGGCGGCGACCAACAGTTCGGCGCAGGCAACCATGCGTCCATTCAAGAAGCTTCGCGAATAGGTGCCAAGGATCATCTCGAGCGCCGTGAGCGGTGCCCTTGAACCGGAAATGACGAGGTCGGGGTCCGCACCATGGTCGAGCATCCATTTAAGCACCTCTGCATCCAGGTCTTCGCAGGGATGAGAGATCAGCGGGGCCCAGTCGTAGACCTGCTCGTTGATGTCGATGCCATGCTCTGTCAGCAGCTCGAGCACTGGAATGTGGCTGGAGCCGCGAGCGGCGGGCAGATTACCGTCTTCGCGGATATCGGAACCAAGCTCGATAAGAATACGCGCGGCTTCGATCTGCCCCTGGGAGCAAGCATAGGTTAACGGTCGGTAGTTCCCATATCGCTGCCGCATGCGCCGGACATGGTCATGAACGATGTCGGGTCTGCGAGCAACTATTGAACGGATAGCATCTGTATTGTTGTCGTCGATTGCCGAGCGCAATTTCTGGCAGTCTTCTGCAATCTCCGCGCCAGGTCCGGATTCAACAAAATGAACGAGCTTGGGCCAACTCGGGAAGCTGTAACCTCGAGCGATCACGAGCTGTGCGTCGCTGAGCTTGGCAGCCGCAGGATCAATGCCCCTCGGGTGGAAGAGCCGGAACTGTTCCAGGGCGTCTGCTTCACCCGTTCGGGCGGCTTCACGCAGTTCTTTGGCAAGTTTCTTGAGCTGCGCCAGACTGGGATCGTTCGGCAGCAGACTGGGCGTAATGACAGTTGAAGTGCTGGTCATGGCGATATCCTTTTGTCATGGCCCCGTCTGCATTCTGGGCTGAAGGAAGATCGCTGATGTAACGTGGACTTCAAACTTGAATTGCTCAGGCAGGCTCGGCCCTTCCCGCAGACTGGTGGCACCCTGAAACGCCAACCCCTGCATAGCATGTTGATTACATGCGATCAATTCTCAGTAGCAAATCAATCGTCTGACTTCGGCAAGTACGCCCACATGTAGGTGCGGCGGCCGGTTTCAGCCCAGTCCCGCACGGCGACCGATTTGCGAACCACAGCCGATGGTTCCGGGTCGCCCCGGTCTTTTGCTTCCTTCTGGATCAGCTCAAGGGCCTCCGCACGACCGGAATCTGAGACATCCACGGCACCAAGATGATCTGTCGCAAAGCCATCGTCACTGATTGTGAAAAAAACCGCCGAACGCGCCATCTTCCCCTCCTTAGCGCCCAATTGGGTCATCCATCTTAAAGTCTAGTAAATTTGGGGAGCATGAGTCCAATCCGGCGCCCACCTTTAGGCCATGGATTAGTGAGATTCACCAAAATTGTAGGCTGGCTCATGCAGTAGATTCGGCATCGGCCGTCAAAAGGGCCAGTTTTCTGCCAATCTCTGGCGATCCGCGCAGTTGGCATGAATGTTGCTGATATCGGGTTGTGCAATGGGGCGCAGAGACCAGAATAGTGACCTGGATTGCCCGGGCCATCTAAGGAGGGGTTGATGTTTTCGAGCTATGTGATGTCCGGCATACGAAACGCCGTGAAGAACAGGCTGAACCTGCTTGTCAATGTCCTGGGGCTGTCCATTGGTCTGTCAGGGCTCATTTTCACGCAGATTCTGGTGGAATACGAGGCCACCCATGATGCGTTCTTCGAGAAGGCGAGCCGGACTTATTCCATCTACCCCACCATCAATCCCGAAATGGATCTTGGGCTGCGGAGCCTGAACGGCGTACAAACTGCAGTCGGCCCGCTGTTGGAAAGTGGTTTCCCGGAAATTGAAGCGGTTGCGCGGTACAGTGCCATCGAGATGATCGTCGGTGTTGGCGACAATACTATTTTTCAATGGACCCAAGCCGCTGATCCGGCCTTTCTGCAGATTTTCGACCTCGACTATGTTGAAGGTGCCGACACGGCTGATCTTTCCGAGCCCTTCACCGCCATTCTGACAGAAACTGCCGCTGCCAAGATATTCAGCGGCGGCCCGGCCTATCAGCAGATCTTCACTCTCGACAACAAAGTTGATGTTCGCGTTGTTGCAATTGTGCGTGATCTGCCAAGTAACAGTCACTTCAGCTACACGCTGATCACGGAGGAAGAGTTTGGCGTCCTTTTCAACATTGATACTTTGGAAGCGACATTCGAGAGCGATCGGGATTATGCGAACTGGGATAATCTGAATGTCACCGACCGGACCTATCTATTGCTGCCTGCAGATTACGATGCGGCCGACCTTGAAAGCCAGCTGAACCCTTATTTCAAAGAGCACGCGGACGAAAATGTCTGGGAAATTATCGATGAGTTCAAGATCCGCCCTCTCGTGGAAATGAACGGGTTCTTGTGGGATGCAACCGGGTTGCCGGTTATGGAAGCTATTTCGCTATTCGGATTTCTGATCCTTTTGATCGCGATCATCAACTATACCAATCTGGCCGGCGCCAAAGCGCTGCTGCGCGCACGCGAAGTCGGGGTTCGAAAAGCCGCCGGTGCGACTCGCGGAAACCTGGCCGTTCAGTTTCTGATTGAGGCGGTATTGGAATCACTGCTCGCCTTCATCGTCGCAATCATACTCATTACGTTGGCTGTACCGGTCTTCAACGATGCCACGGGCAAAGTACTGACCTTTGATTTCGGTACTGACATCGGCCTGACAGTGCAGTTCCTGATTATCAGCGTCTCTGTCGGTCTGATTGCCGGGGCGTATCCGGCGTTCCTGCTGTCCGGCATTGGCACGGTCCGTGCCCTTAAAGGGGTCGCAGGCTTTGGCCGCAGTTCATCCTATGTGCGCTCCACAATGGTCGTCGTGCAGTTCACTGTTTCAATCGTCCTGATTGTTGCTGCGGTCGTTTCATATGCGCAGAATGTCTACACCCAGACCAGAGATCTGGGCTTCAACGGCGACAATATGCTTGTGGTGATGCGCACCAACACAGAGGAAGCTCGCGCCGTCATTGACGTCATGAAGGATGAGATTCGGAACATTCCAGGTGTCACCCATGTCGCCGGTTCAAGCCAGACGCCCTATATGCAAAGTAACAGCCAGAGGGACTTCAGCAGAAGTGATGTCCCGGGTGGTGACGAAGTGCGGCTTCACTACATCGGTGTGGACTATGATTTCATTGATACCTACCGGATTGAAATGATTGCGGGGCGGAATTTCTCGAAGGCCTTTACAGATGACCTCTTTGAACTCGATGTTGATTTCAACCCGCTTCGCAATCGGGTGAATGTCCTTGTCTCGCGACTGACGACGGAACGGTTTGGCTGGAACAATCCCGAAGAGGCCATTGGCCAGGTCCTGGTCAACATAGATGAGGATGGTGAAGGTAACGACTACGAAGCAACTATTGTAGGTGTCACCGACGACTTTCACATGCTGGCCTTCCACAACTCGTTGAAGCCTATCATCTACATGAACACACCCGTGGCGTTCAGCAACACCAATATTCGGACCGACGGGAAGGATATGCAACGGGTCACACGGGAAGTCGATGAAATCTGGCAGCGCATGATGCCCAACACGCCCATGGAGCGCCGCTTCCTGACAGAAATTTTCGATATTGTGAATGTGATATTTGAGAGCATCAATCTTATCGTCGTGGCTTTCTCAATTCTTGCCCTCTTTGTCGCATGCATTGGTCTCTATGGACTGTCGGCCTTCATGGCTGAACTGCAGACCAAAGAGGTTGGCGTACGAAGGGTCCTGGGTGGATCACTGGCCGATGTTTCGGGCCGCCTGGCGTGGCGGTTCGTCCGGCCAGCAATCATTGCTGCTTTCATCGGCATCCCGCTCGGCTACCTCGCATCACAGCAATACCTGAATTTCTTCACAGATTCAGTGTTTCTCAATCCGCTCTATTTCATCGGCGCTGGGGTCTTCGTATGTGTGCTGGCGGCACTGACCGTTTCAAGCCATGCGTTGCGTGTTGGCATGACGGCGCCAGTACGCGCCCTTCGCTACGAATAGATGTCCTTAAAACGGCAAAGGAGACGAAAATGAGTTCAATGGAATCAGAGGTCAAAGCGCAGGCCAAAGAGCGGCGCAAGAATCCTATGTTCGGCATTGTCGCAGTCCTGGTTGTTGGCATGGCGCTCATGACGCTGTTCGCGGCGGATGAAGAGCCTGACGCAGATCGATCGCCAGTGAATGTGACACAGGAGGAAGCCTGGGAAGTACCCGAGGTCGAGGACTGGGTGATCGAACTGTTCGACGATGCGGGTTCCTTTGCATGGGTTTCCGATGCCGGCCGGCTTGCAAATGAAATCCGGACGTTCGAAAACTATGGACCTGAATATTCGCGACAGGATCTTGAACGTCGCGACTTCCAGGGCGAAAACCTGCCCGGAGCGACATTCCGATATGTTTCGCTGGAGCGCGCCGACTTTCAAAATGCAAATCTTGAAGATGCGTTCTTCGGCCTTGCCGATCTGAAGCGTGCTGACTTCACGGGTGCCTGTCTTTTGAATGCGCGCTTCGCCCTTCTGGATCTGAGCGACGCAAACTTCACCGATGCCTATCTTGTCGGCACGGAATTTACGATGGTGCAGGATCAGGATGCTGACTTCAGCGGTGCGACGCGCGAGGGCGAGGAGAAATGCCCCGAGGAAGTCTAGGTCACGGCGTCACCCGGCTGGTTACTGAGCCTGGATCTTCGGCGCATGTTGTGGCTCAGCGAGATGATCACTCTTGACCCACAATCGCGCACCCTTGGCACCGGCGACGGCTGACAGCGCCAGTCCGGATGGCAACCGGAGCCAGGAATTCGCGACGAACTCTTCGCCGGCTTCAGTAAAACCGCCGGCCAGCACCAAAAGCTCCAACCCTTTGTGGCTTTCAATGCCGACTTCCGCGCCCGGCGCCCAAATCTCCAGTCTCACGTCTTCACGGGCATCATGAAAAAGGGGGATGATGGACACACCCTCACGCCCTGCGGGATCAATTGCAGCCATCTTGTTCGTGTCGATGATCACAGGGGTGCGATCCGCCATATCGAATTGCCAGAGCTTTACCAGAATTGTGCAGCCATTCTCTGAGCCTGGCGTGTGAGATGACTCCGGCGGGTTTCGAATGTAGGTGCCCTGGCCGTAGTCGCCATGTTCATCCTGGAACACGCCTTCAAGGACAAGGAATTCTTCACCACCGGTGTGAACGTGCGGCGAAAAATGACTGCCAGGCGCATAGCGCACAATTGTCGTCGCGCGGGCAACCTCATCGCCAATCCGCTCCAGCATGCGGCGATCAACGCCGGCCATCGGCGAGGCGACCCAGTCGAGCTCTTCGGCATGAACCACGGCGCGTTTGGTGAAATCTGAATTTATGTCCATTGCTGTGCACCTATACAAACGGTGTGTCGGCATCAAGGCCAAGAAGTACACGCCCGACAGTCCTGTAATGGGATTTGCGGCCCTGAATCTGCTGGGTCAGGGCATGAATATCCTGAAAGCAGCGATGGATCGGATGATTGTCAAAAATGGCATCGGTGCCAGCAAGAGAATAGGCGTGATTGATTACTTCGGCCGACTGGCGCATGGCGTTTGTTGCGGCCAGGCGCAGTCGTGCCCTCAGTTGATTGGGAATTGCATCACCCTTTTCGTGATGCCATGCACAATCTTCGGCCATGTCCATCAGGAAGGAGCGCGTGCTCTGATACAGGGCCTCGGCCTCAGCGAATTCGCTCTGGACCTGTTCGTCATCGCGGAGCTTTTGGGCCTTGAAGATCGGTATTTTTCCATCAGCAAGCTCGACAAGGCTGTCGAGCGCGCGTCTTGCAAGGCCAATGCCGACCGAACCAAATCCGCAGGCAAACAGCAGCGCTGTTGGCAGCCCGGTCGAGCGCCCAGGTGCTGCACCCCAGTCGGAGCGCAAAATATAGCGATGCCCGGGAATTTTGTGCTTGTCGAGATAGTAGTCATGACTGCCTGTGCCCCTCATGCCGCGAACGTTCCAGGCATCCGTGATGGGCACTTCGTCGCGAGGCATCAGGAAAAAACGACCTTCTTCCGCGTTGCCGTCCTTGCCGGTGAGATTGCAGTTTGCGGCCATCCAGTTGACATGTCCGCAGCCGCTGGCAAATCTCCAATGGCCGCTGACCAGAAAATGATTGTCATCCGTGCGCGTCGCACCGGTCGTGATCGGCGCACCCGTGGCAACTGCTGAGTTCGGGTCGGCACCCCAGATTTCGGCAGCCGCCTCCGGATCCATATAATCGGCCATGCTGCCAAAAACGGATCCCTGTGAGACCACCCAGCCGGTGCTGCCATCGGACGCACCGATGATCTGCACCACGCGAATGAATTCCGGCAGCGACACTTCGGAACCGCCGAAGTCTTTCGGCAACAAGAGGCGGAACATGCCATCGGCCGCCATTCTTGATGCCAGAGAGGCCGGCAATTCGCTGCCGCCTTCTATCTCCTCCTGCGCTGCGCGGATAGCGGGAGCAAGCTTTTCAGCTGCCTCAAGCACATCAAAACTCTCTCGCCGATCATTCATTTCTGTGCGAATCCCCGGATTGCAGCTCTGTGAGCTGAATTCCAGCACAAATCCAGTGACGCGGAAACCACGATTCGATGTGAACACGGGTCCTGGCCTCTGATAATTTACAGATCTCATCGCGCAGATGTGAACATCGGAGAGACCTGATGTCCTTTCCCCCACCTGTTCAAGCAGCTAATATCCGAAAAATTCTGAAAACGGGCTCTCTGATTTTAAAGGACCTCAGCCATCGTTGTATTAAGTGATGATTCGCCTCTTGCCGGGCTACAGTGCCCGGAATTTGAGAGTACACCATTCCAGACGCCACCGGCGCTGAGCGACGCGCGGATAGCGATTGTCTCGACTGCCGGTCTTGGTGTCAGGTCGGACGCGGCATTTGAAGGCGGTGCCAGTGAATACCGCGTAATCCCTGGCGATACGGCGGCCAGTGATCTGGTGATGAGCCATGTGTCCCTGAATTTTGATCGCACAGGCTTTCAGCAGGATCTGAATGTCATTTTTCCGATCGATCGGCTCAATGAAATGGCGGCTGCCGGCGAGATCGCGTCTGTTGCGCAGTTTCACTATTCGTTCATGGGCGCGACCGACCCTGAGCGTATGGAAGATGCCGCGCGCGAGATGACCGCGCATCTAAAGGCCGACAATGTCAATGTCGTGCTGTTGGTGCCGGTCTGACCATTTTGTACGCGCGCCGTTGGCGGGCTTGCCCATTACATCGAAGACGAAGGCATCGCGACCACGCAGATCAGCCTTGTCCGACAGCATACCGAGAGAATTCATCCGCCTCGCGCACTTTGGGTTACATTTGAGCTGGGACGCCCCTTCGGTGTTCCCAATGATCCGGGGTTCCAGATGGGCGTGTTGCGAGCGGCGCTTGAGTTGCTCGCGCGCGATGAAGGACCGGTTCTGGAGGACTACCCCACCGATACTGAAGGTCCCGTCGACATGACGGGTTGGGCCTGCCCGGTTTCCTTTGACACGGATGAAGGCGAAACCGAACAGAACGACAAGTCTCTGGCGGATTGCGTGCGCGCCGAAAACCGGAAACTGGCGCCCTGGCATGCACTGGCGATTGAGCGGCGTGGCGGCACCACCGTCGGCGCCAGCGGCAAGTCGGTTGACGATATTGTTGACTTTCTTCAGCAGCAAATGGATGGCGATGTGAGCGCCGACGATGCGCCCCTGATCAAGCTTGCTGCCGAAGACCTGCGCGCCTACTACATCGAAGCCGCAACGAGCCAGCCTGGCCCAACAACCAGCCAGGGGCTGATGGACTGGTTCTTTGGCGAGACCTCAGCAGGGGCGCTACTGCTGGCGCTTCAGCCGAAGCTTGCCGCCAATGAAGACAAGCGCCTTCAGGGCCTGGCAAACTTTCAACTGATTCCGCGCCCGCAGATGCACCGACTTGAGAAGACAGCAGCAGATTAATCGAAGCTGAAAGAGTTATTTTTTGGTGGCCGTCAGTCGTGCAGTCAGCCTTTCAGCGTGCAAGGCGTGGCGCTGTTCAAGATACGGATCTGCCGCATCGATCTGTGAATAGTGGCGATCCATTTCGGCGCGGGGGTCTTGCGCGAACATGTGGCCGGCGCCTTTGCAGACCTTGAAGCCGAGAATGTCCTGTAGTTCTTTCGGAAAAGTCAGCATGCGGGCGGGGCTGACCGACATCATCAGGTTTTCCTGCTGACGCATTGAACCGTTGCAGTAATTGATGGTCAGGGCGTCCCGATCGTGATCTGAGGCGTTGTGCCCCGCACCGTGATAAAGCGTGCCGACAATGAACCCGATACTTCCCGCCGGCATGATCAGCGGCACAGTTTCGTAACTCTCTTTGGGATCCGGATCGTGATCCCAATTGCTGCTGCCGGGGACGACGCGGGTAGCACCTGTTTTTTCTGTAAAATCACCGAGCGCCCACATGGTGTTACAGACCAGGTTCGGGTGCGGTCGTGGGAAAGCGTAGACGCCGTCATCGACATGGAGGGGCTGCGCCGGCTCGCCCGGACCGACAACCGCACTGCCCATGGTGGACAGAAGGAACCCCTCGCCCAAAATCCGGGGCAGCACCTGAAGTATCCAGGGATGACTGCCAATCCTCTGCCATACTTCGCCATCGTTCAGAACATCGAACCAGCGGCGCGTAACCATGCCGGTGAACGGGCCAGGTGGAATATCGCCGCCCGGTCGAACCTTTTCCAGATGAGCAAGCTCAGCGAGAATTTCGGCCCGAAAGTCTTCTTCAATAGCGCCTTCCATGATGGCAAAGCCATTGGCGCGAATATTTTCGACGTGTTCGCTGACCTCGTCAGGTGTCAAATCCCTCATGGAGGCGTCCTCTGATTTAATGTTCCGCCGATACCGGCGCGCAATACCGAAACCGCTCTCTTATGTGAGTTTATCTCTTGATGTTATCGAATATATAGGGAATTCTTGCTGTCCTGAGTGTTGCGATGTCAGCCGTCTGTCGCGGCGACATGTACCGTGATTCAAAGTACTTCACGCTACAGCGCGACCTCTTGTCTCCTTTGATTTTGATCATATGTCGTGTCAGTCCCGGGCCCCAGATTCATGGAGAATTCTTAACTCCATACATGAACCTTTAGGAGGGGTCGCAGCTATGACTGAAGCAACAAGAAACCTTGTTCCGTTTGTATTGGTCAGTTTTTTGGCTCTTATTTCTTTCGTCCTTCCATCGCTCGCGCAGGATGTAGACGAGCAGTCGGGCGTTTCCTACCGACCACAGTTTAACTACACACTTATCACCGGCATTGCCGAAGGGAAGATGGTCTACATCGGCCGTGGCGGCAATATTGACGGCATCGTGAATCCGACACTGGAGGCCACAGAGGGGAGCGTAGTTCAGCTCACTTTGATTAATGGCGAAGGTGCGGAACATGACATCGCGTTTCCAGACTTCAGGGCACAGTCGCAAATCGTCACCGACTCCGGTGCCAGTAGTATCATTGTCTTCCAGGTCGGCAGTGCTGGTTCTTTTACCTATTACTGTGCGGTCGCGGGTCATCGCGCAGCGGGCATGGAAGGTTTGATTCGCGTAACTCGTGAGATTGCCAGAGAAGATCCTGACGGCGTCAGCATTGTTCGCAATCCGACCGAAATGCCGCCGCCTATTGGCATCCGTGCACCTGTAACGTTGCGCTACGACATTGAAACTGTCGAATTGGACGCAACGCTCATGGACGGGATCACCTACACCTATTGGACCTTCAACGGCAAGATACCGGGACCCATGCTGCGGGTGCGCGTAGGTGACACTGTGGAGCTCACTCTCAAGAATGCTGAAGACAGCTATATGATCCACTCGATTGATCTTCATGCGGTCACCGGACCCGGCGGCGGAGCGACGCTGACCCAGGTTGATCCAGGCGATGAGAAGGTGTTCACCTTCAAGGCGCTGATACCCGGCGTATACGTCTATCACTGCGCGACACCCATGGTGGCAAACCATATTGCTGCCGGCATGTATGGGCTGATCGTTGTTGAACCCGAACAGGGATTGGACGAGGTCGATCATGAATTCTATGTCATGCAAGGCGAAATCTACACTGAAGGTGATTTCGCCATGCGCGGCTTCCAGGAATTCAGCGTCGAACGGTTGCTGGATGAAGAACCCGAATATTTCGTCTTCAATGGAGCCGTCGGCGGATTGACCTCAGAATATCCGATGCGGGTCAATGTCGGTGAAACTGTCCGGATTTTCTTCGGCGTTGGTGGCCCAAACTTCACATCAGCGTTCCACGTAATCGGCGAAATATTCGACAAGGTCTATGAGTGGGGCCAGCTGACATCCCCGCCTGTAGAAGGTGTCCAGACCATTTCGGTACCGCCAGGTGGTGCGACCATGGTCGAGTTCAAGGTCGAAGTACCAGGGCGACTGATCGTGGTCGATCACGCGCTGTCCAGGCTTGAGCGTGGGCTGGCAGGCTTCATCTTTGTAGATGGCGAACCGGCTCCGGACATTTTCCGTGAGGGACCAGCGGACTAGCTTTCAGTGCGAAGCCGATACAGTCCAATGGAGACGGGGTGCCGATGTCGTCGCCCCGTCTCCTTTCATCCGAGAGATGGACAAATGAACTGCGGTAAAGAGTTATCCGGTGTGACACATTGTGACAGCACGGACATTGCGCCTGATCCCGATGCTCACCCGTCAATGCCAGTGCCTGACAATAACTGAATCCCCGAGTGATCTATGCAACCTCGCTGATCATTCCAGCCCTGCCTCTATTATGCCCCGCGTCATTTCATGAACTTCGTTTTCGCCCTTCCAGACGACATTGATGGCGGCGATCACGTCGTCGCGATTCAGTTTGGGCACCCTTTTCCTCGCATCATCCCAGACTTCCCGGGCTTCTTCCATGCGGCCAAGGGATCCATAGATGTTTGCCAGCACGGTGAGGATCGTGGTGTTGGCCGGCGCCAGGCTCCGAGCGAGCAGCTCGTGATGAAGCGCATTTTCAAGGTCCCCTCTCACCGTCCATTCCTGTCCCAACAGATGATGCATCGAGCCGAGATTATCGCCTGTCAACTCCTCAAGGAGCCGTTCAGCTACTTCGTCTGCTTCGTCACGGCGCCCCGATCGCGAGAGCGACATATAGAGCCAAGTTGTTGGCACGCGCGTCAGCTTGAAGTGGCGCTCGATAACCTCACTCCTTCTTTCCACATCTTCCAAGCGATGAAAAACGCTGCAGCAACAGAGCAGAATATTCGGATCATCGGGTGCGTCCAGCAACGCTTTTTCGGCGTATTGTTTGGCCGCCGCCTTATCCTCTGTCGGCTGTTTGCTGAAGCCGAAAGTGCAATCTTCAGCCAGAAAATTCGCCAGATATGCGTTGGCGAGCGGATAGTCCGGTTCGAGGCGAAGCGCCTGCTGCACAAGAGTCCGCCTCTTGTTCTGGCTTGCCCGATCTGTCAGTGAAATCTGTATCGCTTGCATCAAAAGGCCCCATGCGTCCAGATTCTCAGGCTTCTTGCCACGAACGCGGTCGCGTTCAGATATCTCAAGTCGCCGGTACAGCTGGCGGTAGATGGCCTCCACGACTTCATCCTGAATCTCGAATATTTCTTCCGTGGGGCGATCGAACCGGTCCGACCAGAGCTGCGAAGCATCCTGTGTCTCTACCAGCCGCGCTGTTACACGGATGCGTGAGCCGACGGGCCGGACGCTTCCCTCCACCACGTAACGAACGTTCAAATCACGGCCTATATCGCGAATATCAAACTCTTGCCTCTTAAAGTGGGCCGTTGCACTGCGTGCGGTTACACGCAATCGGGGCGCATGGGACAGAAGATTGATCAATTCTTCCGTCATCCCGTCTGCCAGGTACTCCTGATTCCGGTCGTCCGATATGTTCTCAAAAGGGAGAACGGCAATAGAGGGTGGGTCGGCCTTGCGACCTTTGGGCGTCGTCGCTGCGTCTTCCGGCTGCAATCCCTCGTCTTCCGAAACAGCTTCACCTGCGGCTTGTGTCTCTTGCGCCCAGGCCAGAATGATGGCAAGCGGCAGGCCCATTGCAAGGATGATGACAACGACCATATCCATCCACGCGGGAAGCGAGAAAGTTCCCTCCAACAGGACAACAACCTGGAAAATGACCCAGGCTGTCGCCAGATAGACGCCCGCCACCCACCAGATTTTCCGACGTCTCAGTTCTGTCAGTAAATCGCGCAATGCGGTTGGGCCCCCTCCAGTCGTTCCGTGCAATCGGGCAAGCATACCTGAACGCCAGCCATGATGGGAGTCAGATGGATCGTCGTGTTCAGGATGCCCGCTACTGGCTAGGTGCGGACCTTGACTTCGCGGAAAACGATTGCCGTTCCTGACCCAAAGCTGACACTTCGGGCACGCCTATACTGGCCGGCACTGTTGCGTTGACGCAGCCGAGCTCCTGTCCAGCAGGCCGTGTTTAGTGTGGGCGCATGAGGAACGTCAGCGATCGCTGCGCGAAACTTGATTGTCCGGTCGTAAACTGCTCACCTATAGAAGCGACCATTCAGGACAAGGTACGAAAGGTCAGGACTCGACCTGCAGGTATCATTTTGAGTTTCAAATTCTCACTGAAAGAGCACCGCCTGAGTTGCAAGTGTGACTGTTCGCCTGAGATGATGGGAGTGAAAGCATGTGGCCTGATCGAAAGTTACTCGATCTCATCGGTACAAACCTACCTATAATTCAGGCTCCGATGGCGGGGGCGAGTGGTTCGGAAATGGCGATCGCAGTCAGCGAAGCAGGCGGCCTGGGATCACTGCCTTGTGCAATGCTTGATAGTGCCAAAGCTGACGCAGAAATTGCAACCGTCCGCCAACGCACTGACAAACCCCTAAACGTCAATTTCTTCTGCCACACCCTCGCGGAGCCTGACGCGGCTCGTGACTTGGCCTGGAAGGAAAGATTAGCTGAATACTATACAGAACTCAGGCTAGACAAGTCTGTGTCCGCGCCGGCCGCCAGCCTGGCTCCATTTGATAGCGCAATGTGTGAGGTAGTCAAAAAACATAGACCGGAAGTCGTGAGTTTTCAATTTGGGTTGCCTGACCAGAGGCTTCTCAATCGTGTAAAGGCGTGCGGTTGCCTGGTACTCAGCTCTGCCACGACCGTAGAAGAAGCTGTGTGGCTCGAAGCCCATGGATGTGACGCGATCGTCGCGCAAGGATACGAGGCAGGCGGTCATCGCGCCATGTTCCTAACGAAAGAGGTAGCGACGCAACCCGGAACGATTTCACTCGTCCCACAGATCGTGGATGCAGTAAAGATTCTAGTGATTGCTGCAGGTGGAATTGCAGATGGTCGGGGCATCACAGCGGCATTCGCGCTCGGCGCGTCAGGTGTCCAAATTGGCACGGCATATCTCTTTACGCCTGAATCATTGATATCAGACCTACACCGCGAGGCACTCCAACAAGCGACAGACAATAAGACTGCACTTACTAACCTGTTTTCAGGGAGGCCGGCGCGCGGTCTCATGAACAGAGTAATGCGGGAGGTTGGCCCGATGTCTGATCAGGCACCCGCGTTTCCGACTGCCGGAGGTGCGTTAGCGCCCTTGAAAGCGAAAGCAGAAGCCGCTGGCGCTACGGATTTTTCTTCACTGTGGGCAGGACAATCCGCCAGTCTTGGTCGCCAGACAAATTCTGGGGATCTCACTCGACAACTAGCTTTCGACGCGGAGCAGCGGTTCAGCTCGCTTGCATCGACCGAGTAGGTAGCCGACGAGGAGAATGTCCGCTTCTGGCTAAAAGCGGACGTCAGAATCGTGAAAATTGAGGTCCGGTTATGACCCACAGCGGACTTTTTCAAACCACAACAGTCATTCGAAGTTGAGCTCTGAACAGCTGTACGAAAAGTTCAATCTACAAACTGAGCAAGACGGAGACGCTGACGAACAGACGGCACATACTCATTCACTTTCCTGCCTTGCGCGGCGCCCTATGAGGTAGATCGCACCACTGCCCCATGCCGTGAAAACAATCGCCGGGACGAGAAAACGCAAATAGGTCTCCCAACCGGGTGTGAAGAGGCCAGACACTCCGCCTGCTGCTGAAAGTGCCACCATGTCGAACACCGCATGGACGATAATGACGCTCCATATTGTTCCGGCGCGCTCACGCATCGCAGCGAAAATCAGGCCAACAGAAACAGCAAAAATGGCCTGTGATCCTGCGATTGTCCACGGAATCCCGACGAGGGTTCCCGCAATCAGATGGATCAAGCCAAACAGGGCCGAGGTTATGATCGCTCTTCGCCAGAGGCTCGTCCCTTCAAGCGCCAGCCACAGGACGCCGCGAAAAATCGCTTCCTCGGTGAACCCGACAAGTAATGCGATCACGCCCCATCCAACGAAATCAACTGCGATCATGGCAGGCTTGTCGGGGTCCAGAAACGCCAGCAATCCCAGCGCGAGAAGTGGCAAACCTATCACAAAGGATGCCAGATCCATCCTCGGGCCGAAGCCAGCAGCGGCAAACATTTTGAGCCGCCAAAGCGCCAGAGCAATCAGCAAGGCAAGCACTCCCTTGCTGATGAGGTAGTGGTTTATTTCGGATGCCGGGCCTAACCAGTCCACCAGAAGGCCCGACAGACCAGCCGACCAGGCGATAGTAAACAGAAAAAGGGCAATGAACAGAATGGCAAGTCTTTGATGTGACATGGGACCACCGATTTGTGAATATGTATTCGCTCTTGACACAGACATATATGAATGCATATTCACAAGTCAACTTCTTTTATCGAAGGACAGGACAGACCGTGCACACTGACATCATTGAACCAACCCACAAAAAGGGCCGCGAATCGCAAGATCGCATTGTCCGGGCGACACTCACCCTGATTGAATCCACGCCTTTCGACCAGCTGACCATTGCCACCATCATGGAAGAAGCCGGCATGGCGGTTGGAACCTTTTATCGGCGCTTCAAGTCAAAAGAGGGTGTCCTGCCCTTTGTCTTCAAGGCTTATGATGATCTGTTCGAAGACTGGGCTCAGGGATTTGCGACAAGCGAGCCTTCCAGCCCGGACGAGATGATTGAACTGGTCGTGCGCCGGACCGCGCAGCTCTATTCAAAGCACGCGGGCCTTATACGCACTGTTCACCTCTACGAACGACTGCATCCGGAAATGCGCATTGCCAAATCCGACCGGCGTGAATTGTACGACCTCTTCGGCATGGTTCTGGCGAAGGATCTTGATAATCCGACCAAGGATGACCTGACCAGAGGGCGCATGGCCATGTTGACGATGGTGAGCGTCATGACAGAGCACTTCCTCTACAGTGACCACTCACCTGCCAGCAACACAAGCCTTCGGAACCGGGACGTTCAGGATCTCCTGACAAGAATGTTCAAGGCGCTCAAGGTGTAGACGTATATCCCGTCGGGATTTTCTTCTACCGGGCTTCGGCGGGTTGTCCAGATGATAGCAAATGCGCTTTCCTGGCTGAGGGTGTTGAACGATTGTCTTGCAGCGTGGGAAAGGCCATTGCGCCGGAAGAGGTGGTTAAATTTCGGTTCGGAACCCTAATTTGGGGATTCGTTCACACGGAGCCAATGTCCGCTTTTGGCTAACAGCGGACGTCACAGTCGTGAAAATTGAGGTCCGCTCCTGACCCAAAGCAGCAACGGGCAAGAAGCTGCATCAAACACCGGAAGGGGCCGGCATTTCAGACCAGGGTGTGATCGAACCATCGGATGCGGACCTGTTGGCTGTTCTGATTGAAGCCGACCAGGACCAGGCCCGGTGCTTCTGTGATCGGTGGCCTTTTCACGGCATTGATCTCGGCTGCCTCGAACACAGTCGCCAGACCAGCCAGTTTCGCTTCTGGGTTCGTGAGAGACCAGGCTGCAAGAATGGAATAGTTAGCGCGAACCAGTCTGCGCATCAGTTCTTGCCGGCGGAACTCAGGTGCGATGGCAATGCGGTGAAATGCAAAGTCGTGCCTGATCTGATCAATCCGCATAATTTCCGCAGTTGAGATGCCGACAAGAACATTGTCCGCGAAGGCTACGGCAAGAAGCTCCTTCGCCCGCTCTTTTAAATCAGCCGCACCTGGCAATTGAACGACGTTCTCCCAGAAGGAAATCGCCTCACGCTCCAAATCGGCATTTTCGCGCTTCCAGGCAGT
Source organism: uncultured Alphaproteobacteria bacterium (assembly GCA_965371465.1). Lineage (GTDB taxonomy): Bacteria > Pseudomonadota > Alphaproteobacteria > CBDUYM01 > CBDUYM01 > CBDUYM01. The sequence goes on along the minus strand of CBDUYM010000036.1, from coordinate 1,774 downwards.
GCGAATCTCCAGCTCAGTCATCGCATGTCATTCCCCATGATGTCAGATCAGCGATCCCCAGATTCTGAGATCGCATCAAGGCGTTGCCGGATAATGAAGTCGCTTGTGATACAAGCACAATAGTAGTTACACATCTTGCATTTCACCAGCAGAGTGTCTGTTCCAGGCTACCTCTAGACCCGAAATCGGCTGAAATTCACTGAAATCCGAGTCCGGTCATGACCCAAAGCGGACATCTGGCATTTGGAAAATGGAGAACAGGGAGCATCGGCTGTATTCGAGTGGCTCTGCGAAAGCTCGGCGACCGATCGACACTCGTCACCAGCCACGCTTTTCGGGGTTTCAAGTATAGGTCTGGAATTCGCGCGATGGTCCGTGGCATGTTTCGCAAACGCTTCAGGGAGAACGCAGACAATGCTTGAGATCGAGTTAAAAGCCGCGTGGCGAAGAGATGACCAGCGGTTCGAGCGTGATGCCATTGAATTCTGGATTGAACATGGTCTGTTGGGTGAGGGTGCTCATGAAGAGCGGGCTAAACAGCTTTCAGCAGTTGCTTATCTCGGCGACAAGCTGGTCGGCGTTACGACTGCATTTCTAGTGGACTACAAACCGCTCCGTCATCGTCTCGCTTTTCATCGCGTTGCGGCACACCCTGATTATAGGCGCAATCAGGTCATGAACCGCGTTGCAACAAAGGCAATCGAAGTGCTTCAGCAATGGTCTATTGAAAACCCTCAGGAAAAGCTCGCCGGTTTGTATACTCGTTATGACGCCCCCTATCTGCGTACCGGGGACCGACCCGCGGTTTCAGAAATTCACAGATTTTTCCTCTGCGGTTACACTGACTCCGGGAGGCAGATCCGGGTACGCTGGTTCGATCATGTCCTTGTGTAAGGCGTTACTTTCAGCCGTGATATGTCCGCTGTTGGCTAGGTGCGGACCCGTAATTCGTGAGAATCCGTGTCTGCTTCTGACCCATGGCGGACATGGCCCAGTGACCTCTCGGCCAGTCCTGCAGTTACACATTGGCGGATCAGTTATCGAAGTGCCCGGGTCAGGAAATCACTGATTCACTCTATGACAGTTGACACAAGCTCCTGATACCCGGCCAGCCAAATAATAGCGCGGCGGACTTCGCTCTGCATCGAAAAGTGCCCTGCTTACTCCGGACAAAAATCTGGTCATATCATCCTTCAGAAAAGCATGGGTAGAGCTGAGATCTCGAGTCAGGAGTATTCCTCCAATGCGCTCAATTCCCTCCAAGCTGCTGACAACCCGTTGCTGCAAATTCGGGCTCGCATCATTTTCACTTGCCAAGGCCATGTCGAGGTGCTGTAGCTCAAAGGCTAACTGGTGCATACCACTACGCAATTCCTCCCCATCCACATAATCGAAGGGCGGCGGATTTGCAATTTGAGGAAAACCACCCCCAGCACCACTACAAGCAACTACCAAAAACATGAAATTCAGTGCAACAAACAACCGGGAAAACAATCGAGTATTATGACTTTGCATAGAAAACTGCTCCCGTAATGTAGCTCTAGACCATCAAACCTTAGCCTTAACACACCTTGCCAGGTTCCGAATTCATCAGGCAATGAAATGTCCGCTATTGGCTAAAAGCGGACAAGATCACAGATTCCCAAAAGGGTCTGCTTTTAGCCAATAGCAGACATTCGGATTTGTTAGCCCTGTTTCCTTAAGAATCTGCAGCGGCTTCGCTCATCGAAGCGACAGAATTCTGTAGAACACGCGCCAGAGCTTAAACGAATCT
>CBDUYM010000035.1:0-27135 GCA_965371465.1 uncultured Alphaproteobacteria bacterium | reverse complement strand
CCTGCCGATTATTCCCGCCGCCTAAACCCGATTCCATATTCATGGAATCGGGCCATGGTTCCGGTCGTTCACACCAATGCGTGCAAGCACGCACGGCTCCACGTGGGCGGCGCACTGGCACCGGAGCCACACTTGCGGCTCCGACCATTTGAATATCAAAATGGCCCAACCCTCAGCTGCGACCATAATTTATCTTGGCCGCTTCCTGGTAGGCATCACGCGAACGCAAGCGGTGCCGATATTCGCTCAGAGTGTCGCCAATGGGAATTTCAATGCCGACGGCCCAGTCAAGGCAGGTCGTCAGCAAAATGTCCGCAGCGCTGAATTTGCTGCCAAGCGCATAAGTACCGGCCGCCTTCAAGAGATCGTCAGCGACATCCAGATATTTCTTCGCATAGACCTTTGACGAAGCGACAGCCGCTGGTGCTTCCCCGTAGATGTCGCTGAGATCGCCATGTCGCCGGACTATGTAGAGCGATGTCGCATCAAGCTCTGTCATAAGGAAGAAGCACCATTCGTCATATCTTGCGCGGTCCTTCGGGTCTGAAGGCAGAGTAAGCCCCTTGGGGTCCCCATAGGTATTTGCAAGGTAACTGACGATCGCAGCCGATTCAGAAAGGAGGAAGTCGCCGTCTTGCAGCGTCGGAACCTTTTGCTTAGCGTTGACGGCCCTGTACGCAGCGGTCTGGGTCTCGCCTGTGCGCGGGCCGATGGGCCGGGCCTCATAGGGCACATCAAGCTCACTGAGCATCCAATGGGGTCTCAGTGTTCTTGGTGTCCCGCCACCCCACAGTACAATTCCGTCCGCCATGACAACCCCCGCGCAATGATTTCATCTGCAGGGATCATAGAAACAAAATACGTGAATTATCCAGCAGCTTCGGTGCTGGCAAATTGCTGAGGTGCCTGCGGCAGGGGGCCGAAAAGGAAATCGAAAATCTTATCTCCCATGCCGTGCTCCTGCATGCTGTCCACAAACGAGTGGCGCGCGCCTGGCAGAATTTCCAGTGACACTCTGGGTTCATAGCCTTTTCGGGTGGCGGTCTCCTGCATCGCCGATACCCAAGCGTGGGCTCGTTCCACGCGAGTGAAGCCCTGTTGCCTGTTGATCTGAGGCGCAGTGTTGAGAGAGCCGGACCGATTTCCATCTTCCGATCCGACGATCACATGCATCGGGACTTCGAGAAAATCGTGCGGATTGAAGTAGGTCTGATAGAGCCGTCGGCTCGGACGAATGCCGTAGGGGAAGCCCTCACCAAGATCTGGAAACGTGTACCACCCGGCTGCGCCGATGACGACGCGGTTGACTTTGCCTGGGTGGGCCATGGCATAGCGATGCGCGAACTGCGCCCCGCCCGAAAAGCCAAACAGATTTATGGCGGGCCTGGCACCTGGGTACTTTGACCTGACGTCGTCAATTATGGCCTGCAATGTATAGTCGGCGCGGCGACCGAGGCCAGTTCGACCAAGGCGCTGATAATCACGGAATACTTCCCTCGGGAAATAGGGCGCGACTACGATCACGCCATATGCTTCAGCGTAGGGTGCTAGCAGAGATGCATAGTCTTCAGCATTTCTGCTGATGCCGTGCACTGCGACGAGAATTTCAGGTGATCTGCCAACGGAGTCTGGCACGTAGAGGAAATAGTCTACGCTTTCCTTGGGCAGAGAGCTGACATAAATCTGGGCACCGCCGACGATTGGGCCCTCGGCGTTGACGGTAGAAACGCCCGTCAGCATTGCCCCTGCCATAGGCAGATATACAAAGCATATGCGGGCGCAATGCACCCATGATTTTTTGACTGTGTCTAACATCCGAAACCTGCCAACTTGATTATTATTGAACAACTCACCAGCCCTGACGCCATTTCCGATTAGCCGGCGAGATGTTCACTCTTTTGGTGACGCTCTCGACAGCTTTGTTTTTTTGGCGCAACAGGCCTGCCTCCCCGAAGAGAGAAAGATGAGTCGCTAACGAAGTGGGCATGTTTTCGTTTTTGATATGACACGCATCACACTACTCTCACTCAATGAACAGCTACGGTTACATGATACACGATCTGATCATTGATTGAATTACGGAGTTGTGGAAAAATTCCGGGCAAGAACAACGCGCATGCAAAAATCGTCAATTCGCCGCCGATGTCAAACAGCGGCTGGCTTTCAGGTGAGCCGCCGAAATGGCTCGCCACGCGCCATTTGAAGCTTGTTAATTCTACATACTCTTATCAGGACATATAGCCGAGCGTGATGAGCCCATCTCGCAACACTTCATAAAAGTAGCGGCTTAATCGTGAATGCAACTATAGTTGAAAGAGAGCGCTTATCGGCTCGTGGCGAGGTCCGTCCAGATCACAGACAGCAAAGTTTACATTCGCACCACCATAGAGCGCACAGCCAGCGTATTCGCCAGCCTTGTTGAGAAGATAGAAGCGAACATTGAAATTGGGTCGTCCATCATCTGTTAGCAATGCGGGATCTCTTGTTTTCTCAGCAATGCGGGCGCAGACCGCCAGGCCGGCTTCCTTTGGTGATTTGCCAGAGCGCATTTGTTCCACGGCCAAATAGGATGAGAGATTGAGGAGGTTTGCCTCGCCGCGTCCGGTGGATCCGCAGGCCCCTACTTCGTTGTCCACATAGAGACCAGCGCCGATGATTGGCGAGTCACCCACACGACCGGGAATTTTGAACGACAGGCCGCTTGTTGTGGTCACACTCCCCAAATCCCCGCCGGCGTCAATGGCACAACAATTTATCGTGCCGGTCTCGCGCACCTGAAATCTATCGTATGCATCCTTGAGCCAGGGCTCTGCTTCATCCATTCGGGTAGGTGGCAGCCAGTCGTCCTGGGCAGACAGGCTTTCTTTCCAGGCCAGCCAGATTTTGCGTGCCTGTTCGGTTAACAGGTTCTCTTCCTGAAAGCCATGAGCCCTGGCAAATTCCTTTGCCCCCTCGCCCACCAAAAGCACATGATCGGTGCGTTCCATGACAAGTTTGGCAATACGCGAAGGGTGGACAAAGTTTTGCAATGCTGCGACGGCGCCTGCATTGTGCGTGGGGCCATGCATGACGCTGGCGTCGAGCTCGACGATACCGCGTTCGTTGGGCAAGCCACCGAGGCCCACGGAAGTATCGTCGGGATCTGCCTCAACCAGATTGACGCCCTCAATCGCGGCATCAAGAGGATCCAGGCCTTCAGTCATCCTTTGAACCGCAAGTTCCACAGCGGCCAATCCGTTTGCACTTGAAACAGCGACCGGAGAACGGGCAAGCGGTGCCACGGATTCAGCTACATTCTGGCTGAAAGTCTTTCGCGGCATGAGGCCGGCTGCAATTCCGGCCAGACCGATTTTTTTCAGTAGATCCCGTCTGCGCATTCGAGGCGTCTCCGTCTTTTGTGAAGAGCCTATGGCAAAGCTTCGGGCCCTAGAAGAAAGTCTGGTATCTCACAACCATGATGTTCGGCGTTTCGCGGATACCGTCACGATTCGGATTTGCATCAACATCGATGAAGTTGAACATAAAGCGCGTCTTGCGGGAAAGGTACCAGTTCAGCCCGACCGTCCAATTCCTTTCAAAACCGCCAGTAATGTCCTTGTTTGTAAGATCGACTGTCGAATACCTGATCGCGATCTCAATGGCGCCCAGGTCGCTTTCAGGCTCTACGCCTGTGAAGACTCCTTCAGCGGCACGATACAATCGGCGTTCGCCCGTCAATATGTAGCTTGCCTGAGCATAAAAGCTGTCAAAATTCAGGCTCGGCATGTTCATCATGCCAGGATTCTTGCGATGCACGTTGCTGTGCATGTATTCAGTCTGGAGCGAAAATGAGCCAACTCTGGTTGCGGCTTCAAGACCGTAGTTCCGAAAGCTGGATGCATCTTCAATTGTTCTGGTGTCGACGAGCCGGATATTCGTGGAATGTGTTTCGGGCTTGGTTCTAAGCCGGAAAAGCCCATCGACCGGGATATCTCTGATTTCCAGACTGGCGCCAAAGTGAATGAGATTCGCGCCGCTTCGGTAGGGGTCAAAAGTAGCCCGGCTGACGAAACCATCACCATGGCGTTCACGTTCATTCGAGAGCGAATCTATTGGTTGAGAGTACCACCCGCCACCGATCGTCCAGTTGTCGCCAACGTAGGTGATCTTGCCGCCCAGGCCAAAACCCGCTGTGAAAAGATGGCCGAGCGCCCGGTCTGCAAAAGTGTTGTAATTGGAGCTGGACACGCTCTCCATACCAAATGGCGGTACCATGTTGCCGACCCGAACCGCAACGCGTGGCCCAAATTCCTTCTGCAGCCAAAGATCTTTCGTCCCACTGATCTCACTTTCAATGTCGCCCGCCACCTGAAGAGTCCAGTCACGGTGGCGAATACGCACATATGGCCGAAGACGGCGAATTTTTACGCTGTCGTTGAAGTTTGTAACATCATCGTTCACTTGGATCCAATCGAGATGAAGGCGGCCGCCGAACCGAAATTCTGTGGAGCCATCGTCTTCGATCACTCGAATGCCATCTTCCAGAGTAAAGCTGGCTTCAACAGCGTTTGCGGTGTTCACACCTGCAAACAGAGTTAGAAGTGAAAAAATGCCGAATGAATAGAAAGTGCGATAATGGGACATGCTTCGTTCCTTGGCCGACCTGAACAGAGATGCTGCTGAAAATCAGAGCAAGGATCTGTCGAACACCCAAAAACGCAACTACACTGAATCCACTGGCCCAAATAAATCAGCCAACAACTAACGGACACATGACATGAGCCATAGGCAACAACGAGCTCAGCTGGCTCAAAGCGACTTGAACACCCGTTCCAGAAGTTTGTGCCTGGCTACATTCTTTGAGAACGAGTGCTTCGCTCCACGCATAATTTCTATTGTGATGGGTGCCGTCAATCCCAATGATTCTGCTGCCTCATTCATGGCTTCCATCCATCGTGCAGCACGCTCCACTCTGGTCCGGCCTTGCTGGCGATCAAGGCTCTTGGATCGGCTCAATCCCGCGCCTCTCGCAGTGTCCTGATCCCCTACGATCAGGTGCTGGCGCACACGTAGAAACTCATGTGGCGAAAAAGTTACGCCTTTCAGTTTTTTTGGCTGACGGACACCTCGCGGGTAGGCGAGCTCTGTTTCGGGGAAAGTGTACCAGCCTGATGCCGCTACTACAGTGCTGCGAATCTGCTTTGGATAGGCCATTGCAAACCGGTGGGCAAACTGGGCGCCGCCAGAATATCCAAACAGATAAAAGTCATCCTTCAGACTTGGGACGCACTCAGAGGCGTGGTCGATCATGCGCATGAACGCGAGATCCGCTCTTTGCCCATGGCCGCGCCGACCAAGCCTTTGATAGTCTGGAAAGAGCTTTTCATTGAACAAGGGCGAGATGATCGCAAGGTCCAGGTTCTCAGCCAACTGAGAGAATCGGAAGGCGTATTCTGCAGCATTCCGATTTTGGCCGTGCACGACGACAAGCGCTCTGGTACTTGGCTTGAGTCCCGTCGGAAGGTACAGAAAATAGTCTTCAGCTAGCTGCGCCGGCACGGAACGGGACATGACGCGTCCTCTGGGCAGATCTTCAAGCGCACGAAATTCATTGCCCTTCAAGGCAAAGACTGAGTCATCGCGAGATTTTGTTGATCTATCGTTCATGTTGCCTGCGACTTGCCTCGCTCAGCCTGGAACGACCGACGAGGATGTTTAAACGGCGCGGAAAGGCAAGACCTTGTTGGCAAGCCTTTCTACTGTCAGCTTGCCGCCGCGCGTATCCCAAATCGCATCAACTACGGACAACCACTCATCATTGTGAGTGATCATCAAGATGGTGCCATCAAATTCACTGACTGCAAAACGAAATGCTGCGCCTGTCGGTTCATCCAGGTTGGCGTCAGCTTCATCGAGGAGCAGAATCTTCGGCTGATTTACGAATGCCCGCGCAAGGGCAACGAGCTGACGCTGCCCGACCGACAAGTTGGTGCCTGCCTCGGTGACGTGGGTTTTGAGACCTTGCGGCAAGGCCATGAGCGGCTCGAACAGACCATAGCCTGAGAGAATCTCGCGAATTTCAGCCGCCGATTTATTCGTCGTCCCATAGGTCAGGTTTTCTTCGACGCTGCCACGGAGGAGCGGAACTTCTGAGCTGACAATGCCGACAAAGCGTCGCAGCACACCGAGCCTCAGTTGAGCAATGTCGCGACCATCAATTGTAATGGTACCACTGTCCGGCTCCATCAAGCGCAACAGAAGTTCAAATAGTGTAGATTTGCCTGTGCCGTTTGGCCCAATGATTGCCACAAGGCTGCCCGGTTCAGCGCGTGCGGAGACATGGCGAAGCACACCCTTGACAGAGATGTCGCGAAATTCGATGGCGCCCTTGCCCCTGCTGAGGCCCAGTGCCTTCGGCGCCTGTTCAATGGTTGGGCCAAGCTCCAACAAATTCATGAGCTTCTCCTGAGAGACTTTCGCGCCCTGCCAGTATTCATAAACCCGGCCCAGATCACGTATGGGCGGTATCAGAATTGCAACCAGCGAAATGGCCGCAACGACCATACCAGGCGTCGCTCGGCCCGCGGCCACTTCAAAGATGCCGACCAACAGCACGGATGCCATCGCGATTGAGGTTGTGGTGTAGACAAGAGAGCGAAGGCCGCCAATCAATCGCGCACGATGAATCATGCTGCGAGCAAGGGCATTGCTTTGACGGCGGACCTTCTTTCCTTCGTTCCGTCTCTGAGCGTGGGTGAGAACGGTCCGAACAGCGCTGATTTTTTCATTGACGTTTGCAGCGAGCCTGGATCTCCGCCTTCTGACGTCACGCACAGTCTTTTCGAATGGTCTGCCCATCATGGCTGCGAAAAGCGTGCCAATGGCGACGGCCGCGCCAACAGAAATCACCAGAATCAGGTTCAGGAATGAAAGCGCGATCAGCGTCACTGAGGTCAGGACCAGCGCCACAGCCAGCCGTGCCAGGCCAAGGCTTACCCACTGGCGGATAGCTGTAAGGTCGCCGAGGAAGCGGAGCAGAAGAGTGCCGTGACGCTTGTTCTGCAGAACACGGGGAGGAAGGCTCGTGATGTGCCCGAAGACAAGCGTTCTGATGGAATGTATGTAGGTCTGTCCGAGCTTCTCGGCATCGACCCGCTCAAAGAGACGCAAGAGGCCCGTGGCTATGGCGGCGGCGACGAGCAACGCACTCATCAAAATGAGGTCTGAATCAATCACTGATCCTTCGCCCATGACGTATCCGTCAAAGAGTAGCTGAATCAGAACGGCAGTTGCAATAAGGCCCAGGGCCTGCAGAAAACCGTTGGCAACCAGGCGCACGAAAATCCAGCGCCGGCCCCGGTTGAGAATTTTAGGAAGCTCCATAGCTCACCTCTACGACTTGCACTGGAACTGAGGACTGAGGACGTAAGGAATTATCACATCAGGGTCAGAAAGCTGTTCCTTGTTCAGCACCGGTACGCCGCACTCCTTTGCAGTTTCCTTTGCCCCAAGGGGTGACGCCGAGACCCGGCCACTGACTGCCACTACCGGCAGCTTCCTTTGTTTCAGCCAGTCGACTCCTGCCACTGCAGCCATCGACTCCTGGGCAGCGAAGATGATGCCATCCACGTTTGAAGCAAACAGTGGGGAGGAGAGCAAAGCGCTGGTTTCCTGCTGCAACAAGCCATCAGCGATTTCCAGTACAATGACATCCGGCTTTTGGTGCTGGAGATAGCCGACCAGCGTTGCAAACACGTTTTCAAGCTCGCGCATGGAAATCATGTAAGTGGACGCGTAGCCCGCATCTGTGAAATCAACAATCCACTCAGCGCCAGCATCCTTCATAAACCAGTAGTCTCCGCCAGCACCGGTGCCTGTCACCTTGGCGGCGCCAACACGCAGACCTGCACGTGACATTCCCTTGATCAGATGAGCAGCGGTAGTGGTTTTGCCGGAGTCCATGGTCGTGCCGGCGACAGCAAAAGTCGCAGGACGCGGATAGGCCTGCATCAGGTGTCCTTTGATTGCAAAGTCAGCAAGGTTCATCACCTGACCAGTGCTGCCAGCGAGGAGTCCAACAGGATTGAGACGTGTCGGCGCGCGGAGGCTCTCGTGCCATGACAAGGCCTTCGCCGCCATGCCTCCCGCCGCCACAAGGTGGCAAGGGTCAAGAGACCCTGGCACCTCAGCCTCGAACTGGCCGGGTGCATAGCGATTGCCGTATGCGACGATGATTTCATCACCCTCAAACAGATGTGTGCGCCGCCCGCTTGGCAGCTGCAATCTCGTATGCTGAAGAATTTCAACGACTTCAGCGAGCACCAGGTCGCCTGCTTTCGGCTGGACGTCCCCGACGATCAATGAAACGGCCTCTGAAACGATCACCCGCCGTGCGGCAAAAGCGACCTTTGCGGCCTGCAGTCGCGCAGTTTCAAGCGGCAAACGTTCAACAGCTTCTGACTTTTTCGGCGCCTGGGCGACATTCAACATCGCGACTGCGCTCAATTCTTTTCTTGCAACCATATCCCTGCCTGATCGGTTTGTTGCTCTTGTTTTTTAGTGCTGGCGACATCCAGGGCCGACAGCACTTTCGTTAGGTGCGGCTTGCCAAGCAGCTACTTGCCGCTGGAAACCAGACCCGAACCGGGACTCAACTTTTCGAAGTGAAAATGGAGGCTACTGGCAACCGGTACGCCGAGCGAAACGGACTTGGTTCAGCGACGGTCTTTCGATGAGGCGCAGTTAAAGGCATGCACCGTCAAGGTCACGTCAAAGCGCTGATCCGAAGTGTCAACCAGCGTCAAACGGTTACATCTGAGGCTGTCAGGCAGACGTTTCGGGCGGTTCGTGTGTTGCCACTAAGAACATTAAATCAGGGCGCCGGCGGGGTCCACCTGAATGCAGGGCAGAATCATCGGGAGCGGCTGGGAAAGACAGCCCAAACCTCTACTTTTGGCTGAAAAATTCTCTCTCCGCCCGTTCAAGATGCGATGCTATGAGCTCGCCGAGCGGCGACCGGCCTGTCGGGATCCCGGAGGCAGCTTGTAAGCTGCGCAGGCTTGGCGTCCAGTTGCCCTCAATTAGAACGGGGCCATCATCTGTCAGGCCAATGTCCCAGCCGACAAGTGCAAGCTCTGGAAATGCGGTTCTGTGAGCGCGGACGGCCAGAGCCTTTGCTTCATCCCAATAGGGCAGTTCACGGCCCTTGATCGGAGCTCCGTGTCCCGGATGATACGCATAGCGCCTTGAATTTCGGTAAACGCGCCGTGCGGAGCCCATTACACCTGAGCGCAGATCCACGGAAGCGGCGATCCCGCCGGTTCGCCCCTGCCTGCCGATATTGTCCACATCGGCACTTTTCGTGGGGATACGAATAATGGCCTGAACCGGCACTGGCTGGCGATTACCATCAAGACATGTGACCAAGCGGACGGTTGTCAGGACACCTCTGCCAAGGTCGGCAATACTGTTCGCATTTGCCACATGGCGTTCCAGCAGTTGAGGGCTCTCAGCAGATCTGGTCATCAGCAACTCAAACAGTTCGGCCACTGTGCATCGCTGGCCATCACTTGCAACCCAGCAATCACCATCAAGCGCCCACTTTTGAATACCTTCCCCATGGCCCCCCAGTATTGGTTTGGACATGAGATCCGCTTTAGGCAACTCAGGCCATTCCTTGCCAAATGCCCAGATCCGCTGCGGCATGGGCAAGTCCCACTGATCGCAAAGATCGTGAAAAGCGTTCTTGTTTTCCAATAGTGCTCGCCTTGACGAGTTATTGATCAGTGGATAGATCGCGGCCTGTGCGACAAAGGGCAGGATGATATCCGAGGCCCTGCGGAACTTTTGATCATTGAAGAGTTCGTACTGGTAGTAGCAGTAGGCAGGCATGCCATCTCTGAAGACGAGGGTCAGTTGCTCGAGAAATTGCTTTCGCAGGGACTTGGATGTTTTCCGTTTGATTCTCGGCCCGAATCTTCTCGTCTGGCGAAGTGCATAGAAGATGTTCGAGAAAGGCCAGGCAAGAAAGCTCAACAACGCCAGCGCTGCCGTGCGCGGGGTCATTGACTTCAGCAGGAGCCGATTGAAGAGGTGGTTCAAGCGCCGCCGACGGTTGGACTTCTGCCGGCTGAATTGAAACTGCAGCCCAGCTGTCAGGCGGAGCCGACCATATGTAAGGTTCTCTGCGAAGTCTTTCAGGAACTGATGTTCGCCAAAAGGCACAGATACCAAATTACGGTCCGATGTAACACCAGGATGTTCAGAGATCTGGCTCACCGAGTCTTTCCAGCTATTGTTTACGCGTGGATTTCCGACCAATCACTTTGAATGCTACAAAGCTCAAGACTGTCAGCAAGCCAATTGTATCATGGATCACCTACCGGGCAACGCCGAATTGAAGTTGCCACTACCCTTGCAGCGAACTCTCAAGCAGGGAACGAAATCCCGCCCCTGATATCTCTGTGATCACATTGCAGTTCGCGGCCTGATCAAGCTGACCCCGCCAATCTATGACGGTCTCACCTCTTGTCAGATCGCCAGAAGTTTCCACATCGACAAACAGGTGCTGCGAGGCCAGGACAAGCGATGGATCGAGAGCAACTGCCATGGCCGCCGGATCGGGCAGGCCAAAGCCCGCCTGACCTGTGCGCGCGCGATAGAGGCCGATAATCGTATTTTGAATACCAAGCGCAAAGTCAGCCAGGGGTGTCTGCATATGCTTCAGCCGGGCAATCTCATCCTCTCCGAAAGTCGCGTGGTTGCGGCAAATATCAATGCCGACCATGGTCACCGGCAAGTCCGAGAGAAAAACCTCGCGTGCGGCCTCAGGATCGACCCAGATATTGAATTCGGCAGCCGGGGTAGTATTTCCGCGACCATCCGCCGAACCGCCCATGACGATGCATTCTTTGACCATGCTGGCGAATTTCGGCTGTGCTCTGAGCGCCCGGGCAATGTTTGTAAGCGGGCCCAGCGTAACCAGCGTAATGTCCTGGCTGTGCTGTTCGACGGCCTGTACAAGCGCCTCGACGGCGCCTCCCAGAGCAGGTACGCGGCCGGACAATGGCAGGCCTATGTCGCCCATGCCGTCTCGACCATGGACAGACTGCGCTGTCCGAAGCGGCCGGCTGAGTGGCTCTTCAGCTCCTTGATACACGGGTGTGGCCGCAGCACAGAGTTCGACAGTGTAGAGCGCATTCTGCGTTGCCTGTGGCAGAGGAACGTTGCCAGCGACAGTCGTTATCGCCAGAACCTCTGTGTCCGCATGCCGAAGCGCCATAATCAGGGCAACCGCATCGTCTGAAGCCGTATCTGTATCAATGATGAATTTTCTTTTGGACATGGGTGCTCCACGCTCGAACCAATGTGACTGGATAGGATAGACGGAGCGCATTTTTCTGCCAAGAGCCCCATGGACCTGTCCAGCACGCTGCCTTTGGACTAGGCTTGACGCCCCGGGCAACAGTTGAGCAATGGCATGAAGCATCTAAAAAGACCCTTCCTCTTGATCCTTGGCATGTCACTAGTGGGAATTGGTGCGATCGGCGCTTTTCTGCCCCTGTTGCCAACAACTCCATTTCTCATTCTGGCGCTATGGTGTTTCGCCCAAAGCTCCGAACGGTTTCACAGCTGGCTCTACAATCATCGTTTTCTGGGCCCGCCCCTGCAGGCATGGGACAAACACCGCGTGATCCCGCCGATAGCAAAGATGGCCGCTACCGGATCCATGTCCGTCAGCTTTGCGTATGTCGCGATTTTTACTGATGCGCCTTTGGCTTTGTTGCTGACCATGCTTGCCGTGATGCTTTACGGAGCCTGGTTCGTTTTGACCAAGCCGAGCTATCCCGAAAAAGAAGAAGGACGGGAACGGGCGCAGAGCCCTGAATAGCGAGCTTCACAGACTTTCGCGTACCCTATTGCTGACTTCGATATTTGTGATATGGACATCCAGCATGTCCTGAAGTTCTGAATGCAGATCTGCATCCGAAACCGTTGGGATTACTTCTCTCAGGCGCTTGGCGACCCAACCCTGACCGCGGTTCAGAAAATCGATGCGCTCACCCATGTCCGGGATTGCCATGCAGCGCTGCAGAAAGTCGCCAACATTCTTGCTGGGGATCGCACCAAGTTTTTCGATATTTCGCACCAGCATGGCGCAAAACCTTGCCTCGTCCTGCCTGACGACAGCCATGAGGCTGGCGACAGTTTCGTCATCGGTCTCTTTTGCGGTCTGCGCGGCAACCTGTGCGCCGGCCCGTTCGGCTTCCAAAAGAGTATTCAGAAGATCGACAAGTTTGTCAGTCTGTTCGGCCGCCATCATTGCTTCCAGGCTCAGTATTTCGCTCTGCGGCCAAGTATGAATGAGCGGCGTCGGTCAGCATTGCGCCTGCTCAAGTGATCAGAGCACGCACAATCCGAACGATTTGCTGGGATGCTTCGAGATGAGGCATGTGGCCCATTCCAGCCAAAAGTTCGAGCTTGATCCCCTCGGGCAGTTCCATATCGGCGGCGAACGGCACAATCTGATCTTCTGTGCCCCAGACCAAAGTGACTGGCACATCGGCAAGCACTTCTGTTGCATCGAAAAGCGCTGTGGATGGCAAGGCGAGCCATTCTGCAAACTTGCCGAGGGCGTCCTTCACACCGTCAAGCCGCTTGTACTTGATCAGGTTATCGACGAGATCTCGGCTGATCAGTGCGGGATCACTAAACAGCATCTCGATGGCGGGCCGCAGATCGCGGCCTCGGCGAGCAGAGACAAAGCCATCGACAAAAGCCTCGGCCGCACTGCTTCCCGCACCTGTTGGCGCCAGTAGCGTGAGTGACAGGATTTTTTCAGGGGCTGCAATGATGGCCCGGATGGCTACTTCGCCGCCCATGGAATGGCCGATGAGATGAGCGGCATCGAGATCAAGGGCGTCAAGTGCGCCAAGCACGATAGCGGCCAGGCCATCAAGCCCCTCGACACCCTCAAGGTCTTTGCCTGAGCCACCGTGGCCGGGCAGATCGATTGCATAGGTGACATGGTCCGCCGCCAGATCGGGCTGCACGAACATCCAGTTTTGCAGATCGCCGCCGAAGCCGTGGATCAGGATCACTGGCGGGCCACTGTCACCCATTTTCAGAAAGCGGATCCGATGGCCATCAATTTCAATAAACTCTGGTGCAGGGCCGCCATCATCCTGGGAACGAGTGGATTCAAGGGCTTCGAATTGATCAATGAATTCTGTTATTTTCTCGGCGTCTTCATCGGGGTCTGCGAGCACGCCGAGAAGCGCACCACAGGGATATGTCTCGTCCTCCGCGCCCAATCGCCGGACCAACATGCCGGAGACCGGGGATTCCACAACATTGGTAACCTTCTCAGTCTCAATCTCTACCAGATCATCGCCCGCCGAAATCTGATCACCTTCTTCGATGTGCCATTCGACAAGGGTGCCTTCTTCCATTTCAAGTCCCCACTTCGGGACAGTGATGGCAGTAATCTCCACTAGCCCAGAACCGCCCGCACAGCCGCTTCGATTTTTGCGGCATCCGGAATGTAGAGTTTTTCAAGAGCCGGTGAGAACGGCACTGGCGTGTGCGGTGCAGTCACCATCTTGATCGGCGCCTTTAGACTATCAAAGCCTTCGCTGGCCACCATCGCTGAAATATCAGTCGCCACGCTGCAGCGCGGTGTTGCCTCATCAACGATGACCAGACGACCCGTGCGTTCGACTGATTCCAGAATGCTTTCAGTGTCCAGAGGCGATGTTGTGCGAGGATCAATCACCTCAACACCAATGCCTTCTCCTTCGAGCTTCTCTGCAACCGCCTTCGAAAAATGCACCATTCTTGCCAGAGCGACGATCGTGACATCATCCCCTTCAGTGACATAGTTCGCCTCGCCGAAGGGAACGGTGTACTGCTCGTCCGGTACTTCGTCTTCAGTGCCGTAGAGCAGCTTGTGTTCAAGGAAAATCACCGGATCATCGTCCCGCATGGCTTCGACCAGCAGGCCCTTGGCATCATAGGCGTTTGAGGGCATTACGACCTTCAGACCCGGGATATGGGTAAACAGAGGATGCAGCATCTGCGAATGCTGGGCGGCAGCACTTTGGCCGGCACCGATCATCGCGCGGATGACCAGCGGCGTTGTCGCCTTGCCGCCGAACATATAGCGAAGTTTGGCCGCCTGATTGAATATCTGATCGAAGCAGACACCGAGAAAGTCGACAAACATCAGTTCGGCAACCGGCCTGAGGCCGGTGTTTGCAGCGCCCACAGCCATGCCGATGATGGCGCTTTCGGTGATCGGTGTGTCGATAATGCGCTCTTCGCCAAATTCACCGATCAGACCCTTTGTTACGCCAAGGACGCCGCCAAAAGTGTCCAGCTCATTGGCGCTGCCGCCGTGTCCACCGGAGACATCCTCGCCAATGACGACCACCGTTGGGTCAAGAGCCATTTCAAGCGCCAAAGCATCTTTGATCGCGGCCCGATAACTTTTCCTGGTCATATCTCTATGCTCCTTTCAGGCAACTAGTATGAAATGTAGACGTCAGTTTCGAGATCGTCAGGGCCTGGAAACTCTGCCTCAGATGCGTCTTTTACGGACTGTTCGATCAGATCCATGACGGCGCTGTCTATTTCGTCGAACTGTTCAGGCTCAAGAAGTGCCGCTTCCGTCACCGCGGTCTTGAACTTGGGCAGCGGGTCGTCTTCGCGGGCTTCGGCCAGCTCTTCTGCAGAGCGGTAGGACTGCGGATCACCAACGAAATGACCGTGAAAGCGCTTGCATTGCACCTCCAGCCCCTGCGGGCCGCCGCCGGCCCTGGCCTTATCAATCGCCTCCTTGGCGGCGTCATGAACGGCAAAGAAGTCCGTCCCATCGACTTTCTCTGTCGGGATGCCAAAGGCTTGAGCCCGCCCGCCAATGTCTTTGGAACCGACCGCGTAATCAACGCCGGTGCCCTCGCCATAGCCATTGTTTTCAAAAATGAAAACCACAGGCAACTGCAGGACCACGGCCATGTTCATGGCTTCAAATGCCGTGCCCTGATTGGAGGCGCCGTCACCACAGAAGGAAACAGCGACAGCCCCTGTTTTCAGGGTCTTGGCACTTAGCCCCGCGCCAATGACCAGAGGCGGATTAGCGCCGACAATGCCGTTGGCGCCCAGCATGCCTTTTGAAAAATCGGCAATGTGCATGGAGCCGCCTTTGCCATGACAGAGGCCATCCTTGCGGCCGAAAATTTCTTTCATCATGTCGCCGACATCACAGCCCTTGGCTATGGAATGGCCATGACCACGGTGGGTGGAACCTATGAAGTCACTGTCTGTCAGATTCATACAGACCCCGACGGCGGACGCTTCCTGCCCGACATAGAGATGTACAAACCCTGGAATGTTGCCGCCTTCAAACTCGGTTTTGGCGCGTTCCTCGAATTCGCGAATTGTTTTCATTCGCGTATAGGCATCAATCAGTTGTTCACGTGGTAACTGCATCTGGCTGTCTCCCTTTGCAGCGAAGTCTGCGACGGGGCCGCGGAAAAGTCACTAGTCCAATGGTGGATGATAAGCTGTCAGCTGGATGTCTGTTCGCTGGTCTGCAGTTGTCTGAGACCCGCTGACATGAGTTCAGTATGTTCATCCAGAGCAAAGTTGCGCTCCATCCCTGCAAGGGCCGCGGCAAGCGTGAACTGGGGCACAATCTGGCGCACGCGTTTGAGGCAGGGCTCCGCTTCGTCCAGGCGACCAAGAGGGGCCAGAATATTGGCTCGGCCAAGCCATGTCATGAAGTCATGGCCTTGGTGAATGATCAGCTGATCCGAAACTTCAAGTGCTCGGTCCATGTTCCCCTGGCAGACAAGAGCATCGCAGAGAAGCACGAAAAGCCCTGCTCTGCCTTCGATGCCGCGTTCGGTAAGCTCTTCCAGAAGGTCAACTGCCTCGTCGACCTTGCCGGCGCGCGTCAGACCTATTGCCATGTTCGTCTTGGTCCAGATATCTGGTGTCAGCGCCATGGCCTGGCGGAGCAACAAAAGGCCCTCCTCGAATTTGCCGATGGAAACATAGGCCATGCCGGTTGCATTCAGCACCCGACCATCCGCAGGCGCAAGCCGCATCAGGATGTCGGCCTGTTTCAATACCTCTTCGCGGTCGCGCTCTGGATGATTGGAAAAGCCAATGGAGTAGTCGATAGCGATCAGGGCGTTCAGCGAGGCACGGAACTGGGGATTATCCGGCTCCTTTTCTATGGCCTTCAGCATCAGCGCGCGGCGGCGGTCACGGTTCTTGCCATCGGTATAGGGAATGTCCAGAGCTCTGAACAGGAGGCCGATTGCCGGCACTTCATCTTCTGGCATGGAAGCAAGCAGTTTGAGCGTGTGGGCCGTCAGGGCCTCTGACGCATTGGCGGCAATGTTTCCGGTCACCACATCCTGTTGGCGGCCGAAATCTGCAAGGGGCTCATCAGTGCGATCCGCCCAGATGTGTTTGTCTGTGGATGTCTCTATCAACTGAGAGGTAATCCGCAGCATATCTGCCTGAACACGGATGCTGCCTTCGAGGACAAAATTCACCTGAAGCTCGCGACCAATGTCGGGGATGTTGTGGGAGGCTCCACGATACTGAAAGCTCGAATTCCTGGCACTGACCTGGAAACCTGGCATATAGGAAAGAGAAGTGATGATGTCTTCGCTGATGCCATCGGCTACATAGCCGAAATCCTCATCATTGGTAAAATTGTCATAGGGCAGGACGGCGACTGAAAGCTCTGAGCGTTCAACAATCGACATCATTTCGCCGTCGTCAGTTTCCTCGTGTCTGTCACTGCCATCTTCGGCCTGTGTCTCCTGGGCCCAGGCCAGAATAATCGCCAGCGGCAAGCCGACAGCCAGAAATGTAACCGTCACCATATCAAGCCAGGGCGGCAACGAAAACGTATCTTCAAGCAGGGCCACGAGTTGAAAGATCACCCAGCTGACGCCAAGATAAACGCCGGCAACCCACCAGATCTTGCGGCGGCGGAGTTCTGCGAAGAAATCGCTCACGCTTCCTCGCCCTTCTCAGCGCCTTCTGCGGCCAACAGGAGCTTCAGGCCTTTCGACATGTTTTCACGGGCTTCTTCCGTTGCATAGTTCCGGTTCTGGCCGGCTATGCCAATCTCGATAGTGAACCGGGGCACCATGCGTCTTACCCGCTCGATGGAGGCTTTGGCCTCATCCATCTGGCCGAGGGCGGCCTGGATATTGGCGCGTTCGAACCAGACCAGGAACTGATATCCAAAATGAATGGCCAGAATATCTGAAATCTCGAGAGCGGCATCGAAGTCCGCTTTCATGACATAAACGCGCTGCAACTGTGAAAATTCCCGTTCCCGACCGTTGACGCCCTTGGCGGTCAGTGTCTTGAGAAGTTCGAGGCCTTCGTCAAGCTGGCCTGCGCGTGTCAGCACGAAGGCGAGACAAAATCTGGAATTGGTGTCAGGCGAAAGTGCATAGCCCTGGCGTGCCAGCACGATCCCTTCATCAAACATGCTGATATACGAATAGGCCATGCCGGTCAAAGTGAGAACCGGCCCGTTGTTTCCGGCAATGCTCAACAGGGCTTCTGCCTGATGCATGACCTCTGCGCGATCTCGTTCCGGGTTATTGGAAAAACCAACGGCATAGTCGAATGAAATCACTGAGTTCAACAACGCACGCGGCTGCGGCTTGTTGGGCACAAGTTCGATGGCGCGCAACAACAGTTCTTTGCGTTTATCTCGGCCTGCGCCATCAGAGACCGGCATGCTCGACGCGCGCATTATGAGGCCCATGGGCGGCAGATCCTCTTCGGCAACGGTCGCAAAAAATTCTTTTGCATGATTTTGGAAAGCTTCGATCACACTTTCAGTAATCTTGGCGATCACGGCATCCTGACTGGTACCGATGTCCGACAAAGGTTCGTCAATGCGGTCGGCCCAGATGTGCTTGTCTGTTGAGGTTTCGATGAGCTGGGATGTAATCCGTAGCATATCGCCAACAATGCGAATACTGCCTTCCAGCACAAAGTTGACGCCGAGACGCCGTCCGATTTCCGGTACGTCAAGGGAAGCGCCCTTGAACTGGAAGCTCGAATTTCTGGCACTGACTTCCATCCAGGCTGTGTAGGACAATGACGTAATTATGTCTTCACTCAGACCATCTGCCAGTCCTGCGTAAGCATTGTCGTTGGTGAAATTATCAAATGGCAGTACGGCAAAAGTCGCTTCAAACTGCTCTTCAAGGCTGCGTTGATCGTCTGCAGGGGCAGCTTCAGGCGATGCGTCATCGGCGGCGGCTCCGTCTGCAGCCTGGGTTTCCTGTGCCCAGGCAAGCCCGATGGCGAAGGGGAAGCCGACAATCAGCAACACAAGCGCCACTGTATCGACCCATGGTGGCAAGCTGAGAGTGGTTTCGAGCATGCCAACGACCTGCACGGCGATCCAGGCGGCGGCAAGGTAAACACCAGCCACCCACCAGATCTTGCGGCGGCGGAGTTGCTGGAGGAAGTCACTCATCCCTTGCCACTCCACCAATCTGTCACCCCGGACCTGATCCGGGGTCCAACTTCCAGCCCAATCGCAACATCACCAGAAAAAGTTGGATGCCGGGTCAAGCCCGGCATGACGGGCAAGGATCGCCAGATCTTCCGGCGCCTGAGTTCCTTGAAGAAGCTACCCATTTGCAGCCTCGCGCTCCTTCATGAGTTCAAGCCCGTGGGCGCAGTTCTGCTGATACTCTTCCGGTTCGTAGTTCCGCCTCTGGCCTGCGATACCGGCTTCCAGGGTAAATCGCGGCACCATCTGGCGCACCCGGCCGAGCGCAACGTCCGCTTCATCGAACTGGCCAAGGGTGGCCAGAATGTTTGCATGATCAAGCCAGGTCAGGAAAGCATTGCCCTGGTGGAGGGTGCGCAGGTTCGAAAACTCCAGTGCTTTTTCAAAGTCACCCTTGCATATCCAGGCGCGCACCAGCTCACCCAGGAGCAATGACTCTGAGTTTACAGAGCTCTGCCTCAGCTCATCGATCAGCGCAATTGACTCATCCGCGTGACCTGCCCGCATGCCAACAAAGGCAAGATTCTGTTTCGTCCGCCTGTGCTGGGGTGCGATGGCATAGGCTTGGCGCCCCAGCTGATACGCTTCCTGAAACCGGCCAATGTTGGTGTAGGCCCCTGCTACATTGGCCAAAATGATCGGATCATTGCCCGACTGGGCCAGCAGGATCTCGCCCTGGCGACCAATCTCTGCAATGTCACTTTCCCGGTCCGTTGAAAATCCGAGCGACACATCCTGAGCGAGCATGGTTATCAAAGCGCTTCTGGGATAATGCTCATCCTCCGGGTCAGCGAGGTCAATGGATCGATGCAGGAGGGCGCGGCGTTTATCCCGGCTCTCACCATCCCTCACCTGCATGAAATATGCCCTGAGACCAAGACCGAAGGCCGGCAGCTCTTCCTCCGGCAGACTGTCCATGATCTTTCGCAGACGCTGAAAGAGAGCACTGGTGACACGGCCCGAAATCTCCAGCGTTGCATCATCCTGAGTTCTGGCAATGTCAGACACGGGCTGATCGGATCTGTCTGCCCAGATGTGAGTGCCATCCGTCGCATCAATGAGCTGGGATGTAATCCTTAACGTGTCACCGATCTTGCGAACACTGCCTTCCAGAATGAAATTGACATTGAGGCGGGCGGCAATGTCTTTTACGTCAAGGGAGGTGCCCTTGAACTGAAAGCTCGAATTTCTTGCCTGCACCTGAACGCTCGGATCAAACGACAGATGTGTGATGATATCTTCGCTGATGCCGTCAGCCAGATGGAGAAAGGCGCGGTCATCTGTAAAATCGTCATAGGGCAGGACAGCGATTGACCGCTCGGGGAATATAGCATTTGACCTGAACGTTTCCTTGATGCCGGCAGCTGCATCAGGGCCTTCGTCAGCCTCGGAAAATTCAGGCTTGGTGGCTTGCGTCTCCTGCGCCCAGGCGAGGATGAGGGCGATGGGAAAGCCAATGCCCAAAAGCACAATCGCCAGCGTGTCCGCCCAATCGGGCAGGCGCAGCGGCTCTTCAACAAAGCCGACAACCTGCATCAGAAGCCAGCTGGCGGCAATATAGACGCCAGCCACCCACCAGATTTTGCGGGCCCGGAGCTGAAGCAGGAAGTTACGCATTGGCCTCTTCTTCCGCTTTCAGCAATCTGAAACCGGCGGCCATGCGGTCTTTCTGTTCTTCGGTGGCGTAATTGCGGATGGCACCGGCGATGCCCAGATCAAGGGTGAAGCCCGGGACCAGCTCGCCAACACGGTCGATGCAATCCTTTGCCTCATCTATTCGACCGAGCTGGGCCAGAATATTGGCGCGGTCATACCAGGTCAGGAACTGGTTGCCAAAATGGAGAACGGATTGCTCGTTCACTTCAAGGGCACGTTCGAGATCTCCCTTCATCACCAATGTCCGCGTGAGGTTTCCAACAATATCTTCGTCGGGAGAGATGCTGGTCTCATCAAGAAAATCATAATGTTCCATGGCTTCGTCGATATCGCCCGCCCTCATGGCCGCAAACGCGACGTTCATCTGCGTGCGGCGGCTGGGGGCAATGGCGTGACCCTGACGCGCCAGCTGCAAGCCCTCCTGGAACATTCCAATACCTGAATAGTTTCGCCCGATCATGGACAGGACCGGCCCGTTTTTCGGTGCAATGCGCAGAAGTTCCTGCGACAGCCTGATGACCTCGGCCCGGTCAGCGGCCGGATCGCGGGAATATCCGATGCTCAGATCCGTCGCGATGATCAGGGCAAGCGCCGATCTGGGCTCGGGTGCGTCCGGGCTCTTTTCGATGGCCTTCATCAGTAATCCGCGACGCCGGTCGCGGCTGCCATAGTCCGTCAGCCCCTCATCAACGGCACGCAGGAACAATCCGATAGACGGCAGCTCATCCTCCGGCATTCCGGCAAATTTCTGGCGCATCTGTTCCATGGTGCCTTCGGCGGCACGAGCGGCAATCGTCAGGGTCAAGGCATCCTGTGTGCGTGCGATGTCTGCAAGCAGTGCATCCGAACGATCTGCCCAGATGTGATTTCCCGTTGATGCGTCAATCAGCTGGGATGTAACCCTGAGCTGATCGCCAACAACCCGCAGGCTGCCTTCCAGCACGAAGTTGACATCCAACTGCCTGGCGACTTCGACAATATCGAGGGATGTGCCCTTGAACTGGAAACTTGAGTTTCGCGCTTTTACCTCTATGCCGGATTCGAAGGAAAGATGCGTGATGATGTCTTCACTCATCCCGTCAGCCAGATGTCCAAGATCTTCATCGTTTGTGAAATTGTCGTAGGGCAGCACTGCGATGCTACGATAGTTTTCCGAGGCAAAGGACCAGTCCTTTGGTTCGGCTTCAGTTGCTTCATTCTCTGCCGGTGCCTCCGGCTCGCCCACCGTTGCCTGCGTTTCCTGTGCCCAGGCAAGAACAATGGCGAACGGGAAGCCAACGATCAGAAAAACGATGGTTGCCGTGTCCATCCAGGATGGCAGGTTGAGAGCTGCTTCGAGCGTGCCGACCACCTGAACCGCAAGCCAGCTGACAGCAAGATAAACGCCCGCTACCCACCAGATTTTCCGCTTTCGAAGCTCCGCCAGAAAGTCGCCCAAGATCGTCCCCCCGATTGTGCTGGCCGATTATACAGATTCTGCCGAAAGGCGCTAATCTCAACGATTTTGAAGGCGGTTCGCAGTGATCACAATTTCGTCAACCGGGTTCGGCTCTGTTGCCATTGACCTGGCAGCCTGCAATGCTCGCACGACCGGGTTCAATTTCGGAGGGTTGCGAATGGCTTTTGTGCAGAGAATTTCCCAGGGTGACGCGACGGGGCAGCTGAAAGAAGACTTTGACTTTCTGTCGGGCTCATACGGCAGGAACCTCGGACCGGATCAGATCATCCCCTGCCCGCAGGTCTATACAACTTCCACTTTGCTGCCGGCATATTTTCATTTCGGCGCAGTTCAGAATGCGGCTCTGACCAATGATGGGCATGGTGCTGCCGAGACGGGCCCCGTGCCACATATCCTGATCAATTTCGGAGTCTCCGACGCTTCAAGCTGCTTTTACTGAACTGAATCAATTTCGGCCGTGCTGCCGATGATTTACCAGGATATCGAACTTGCCAGAAAAGTCGGCGAGGATGCGCAGAGCGCAGACATTCCCGAAGTGCACAAGGCGGCATTTCGCTTTACAGAAAAATTTGTGCAAAGGCCATGGGAGTTCACGGCCGGTGATCTGGAAGAGCTGCGGGGCCTCGGGCTCACGGACCGCGACATTGTTCAATGGGCGCTTGTCGCCTGCATGCAGACCTGGTGGGTGATGAGCGCCGATGGCGGCGGCATTCCCCTTGATGGCGAACGCGAACGCGGTGATGTCCTTTTGCATGACCGGGAATTCTATGAATCGCGTGCCGACAGGCCGGTGGAAATGCGTGCCCGGCCAGTATGCGCCGAGGGTGATGCGGCGGATGGAATTGCCTGGGTCGAAGCAGATGTGGACAGCCAGGAATACCAGGACATCATGGCCTGGGCCGATGGCAAGGTCTCGCGCATGCCGAACCTGTTGCGCGCGACGTCGTTGCGGCCGGAATGCTATGCGCGACACAGGCATGCGCTTGAACTTCTGGAGAAGCCGCAATCAGACAGTCTGGATGCAAGCCTGCATGCCATGGTCCGGGCGCGGGTCAGCGTTCTGAACCAGTGCGGTTACACGCAACCGGCAACCAGGGCGTTTTTGGAAGAACATCGCGGGGGCATCGAATGGGATGCACTGACGGGGCCGGATCTGCCTGAAGATCTTGATCCAGTGGCGAAGACGGTTCTTCAATTCGTCGAGAAGCTCATTCGCAACAGCTACAAGATCACAGCGAGTGATGCGCGGTCGTTCCGCGATGTGGGTCTTGATGACGAAGCCTATATTGATGTGCTGAATACGTCGTCCATCCAGACAACATTTGATCGCCTTGCACTGGCGCTTGGTGTTTCAGCGGAATAGGCAGCTGGCGGGAGGCATCATCCCAGCAATCCGGTCAGAGCTTTCTTGACTGCCGTTTTCCCGAGCTCGGCTGCTGTTGTCCCTATCTGCTCTATTTTCTTGCGGGATTCAGCAAGCGCGACGTCGAGCGCTTCGGTGGAGCTGACAAGCTTGCCAAGCGCTTCCTGGATCTTGCCATCATCTCCAGACGCAGCAGTGATCTCTTCATTGATGGCTTCGACGCGCTGCCGATGTTCCGATACACCTTTCGACAGGGCGGCAAGCGCATCTTGTTCCTTTGCTGCAAGCTCGCTTGCCATTTCGGCTGCAAGGTCACGAGCGACAAATTCTTCCAGTCGCGCCTCAACATCCTTCCTGAACTTGTCAACTGTTTCATCAGCCTTCGTTTGCAGAGCCGACTTTGCATTGTCTATCAATGCAAGAACATCCGATGGCAGGTTGGCGCGAATTGTAGCCTGTGTCGCGGGGTCTATGGCAAAGCCTGACATTGTGATTCTCCTTTCTAGTTTACTGCTTCACTGGATGCTTCTGACTTGACGGCTTCAATCGCTGCTATTGCATTCTGACCAGCCTCGGCCGCCAAGGAATCGACTACAGCATCAAACAACTGCGGCGTCTCATCAAGCCCGGTAGCGGCCGTAAAGTCTTCGATGAAGGCTCGGGGCTCCGCAAAGGTTGTGTCTGAATCTCTGATAGCGCCGGCAACTGAAGCAGCCAGATCGGTGCTTGCCGGATTTCCTTTTGAAGAAGATTGCCCGGATGGCTGCCCGGCTTGCGTTACGCCCGTCATGGCAGTGACGGCTGAGGTGGCAAGCAGACGCATCAGGCCATTACTGCCGAACAGCGTGTTGGTCTCCGCGTAAAGCTTGAGTGCACTTGAGGCACTCGAAATCTGTACAAGATATGCTTCAAGGACTTGATACTGAGCCTCGGGCGCCAGAACATCCGGGCCGATTCCGCTCTCAAGCTGTTGCCGGATCAACGAGCTCTCACCACATCTCGATTCCAGAGCATTGATCTCTCGGATCTGCGTGGCGACATCACTGGCGAGCTGTTCCCCGGCATCTTCGTACACCTCCTGAAGTCCATCTCTCATCCGGAATACATACTGAAGTCTCAAACTGTCCCGTTGCTGCACGAGAGAAGCAAAGACAGTCCGTGCAATCTGATCCGGCAAGGAAGCGCTTGAAATACCTGGAGACCGAGCTGGCACCAGAGACTGTTGCCTGTCTATTTCAGCTTGAACGGGTTCCAGAGATTCAGTGATGCTGGGCACTATGCTCTCAAAAGCAGTATCGAAGTCGGCACTTAATGCAACGTGAGCCCTTGCCTCTGCCTGGTAAAGACTTGCCTTAACATCGGATGCAGCAGCAGCGCAGATCTGTGTCTGCAGGAAGTTGTAGGAGAGGACAGTAAGCGACCTCAATTGATTGTAGGAAGTTGCCAGCCCCGTATGCTGGCTTTTCAGCGTACTGACACGTTGCGCCATGGGAGCAGTGCTCTTGTCCAGAGCGTCAGCCAGTATGCCAACTTCGCGTGTGCCCGTGCATGCCTGGAGAAGGACCATGCCTGCAAACAAGACAATGGTCAGCTGCAAGCGCTGGCGGAAGAGTGCATTCTTTTCCTTCATGTCGGTCTTATTCCTAATAGGTTGTCGATCGTACGACTCTGGCCTCGGTTTCAAGGACGCCGCCGTCAATGTCGGAATGCAATCTCTCCTCCAGTTCGGCAACACTGGATGGTGGCTTAAGAGAGGGGTTCGGAAGCTTCAGAATTCTGTCAGTTGCCTCCTGAAGATCGGCCGCTCCCTTCATGTTCTCGGCGTTCAATCCGAAGCTCGGTACGAGCTTGTTGAGCCCCTGTCGCAGCATCAGATTGAAACTTTCACTCATATAGCCAGAAGCAAATGCGAACAGGAGGAACAGGGGACTGTGATTCAATGCCATGGGCTCATTTGTCAGGCCATAGTTGATCGAGGCCACAAGAACTACAGCTATTATAGGCGCAGTGACGAATCTGATCATTGTGTAAACCGCGATCAGCCCGATGGGTGTCCGGTCATTTATGCTGACTACCAGGTTGGCATAGGTCGCGATGATGACGCCTATCCAGGATATGGCGGTCAGATGGATCAACCATTCGTAGTTCTCACTTGCCAGAAAATCCAGGCTCGGACCGTCTGCAAGCGTCGAAAGGTAATCAATTGCGTTGCCGATCAGCCTGGCCTCTTCCTGAGTCAGCTGAGTAACGACATCGGTAACTGCGTCCAGTTCAAGAGTCTGAGCACGGGTGCAGAAACTGCATCCGGTCTCAGACAGCAAACCGCTGGACTGAAGCCAAGAAACGATAACTGCTGGCTCTGTTGTTCTCAACAGCACATCAGATGACAGCGAACTGGCGCGCAACCTGTTTCCGCATCGGGCCTCAACAGCCCGCTGATTCCCATCGACACGCACGGTCACAATCTCATCTTGCGCAAGATCTGCAAGAACGGGCGGGACAGAATTGACCAGGCCAGAGAGAGCAAGGGAGCAAGCAAGCACCGCCGCTTGGTGATAGGCTACGCGCCGATGACCAAGCGCAGCATCACGATGGAAATCAAGGTATTGACCCGCCATCGACACTGCATCGGCGACTGCATCGGCCCTGTATGAACCCAACAAGGCTGCAATGTTGACATCCAGTTGAAGAATGGCGGCCGACCGAGCGCGTGCGAGATCTTGAAAGTTCGGACCAGGTACATCTCGATGCATGGACCACGACAGCCATGGAACGAGAATCGCCAGTAGAATTACCAGCAACACAATGCCCACTCTCACCTTGTCATCAACGCGGCCAATCAAGCGTTTGAACCTGAGATCGGAAAAGTCGGCCATGAGCTATCCTGTCATCGCGGGCTGGCATCGAAAGGCATGGCAAAAATCTGCTGGTATTTTCAGGAGTAACACAAAAAAGTTGTATTCTCCGCGCGAGGTCCGGGCTTTCGTCAGATGACCCGGACCTCCGCGACTTGTCTGATCTGACGCCCTCTGCACGAGTGAACGCTCGACCAGTTGTCGCTTTCCAGCCTGACTTCTTATAGTTCAGCCTCCGATCACCAAAACCAGAATTGATGTTTCGACTCTTTTTACGACATTTTCTACTTCTATGCTCTTATTAATTGTATGTCAGCACTCTATCTTTGCGAGTATTTGAGAAAATCTCATGGAAAGGGAAGGCAGAATGATCATCTCCATCATCAATCACACCAATAAGGCTGACCGCGACCTGCAAGATGGCATCAGAGCTGTGAACCGCCAGATCGCAGAGGATTTCACACCGGCATGGCACATTGAGGCGAGTCTGAAGCTTGAGGGAAGCATTGAGGATGTAGCCCGCCGAAGCATGGACTCAGCAACTATGCGCGGGCATGCCATCATCTATCTGGAGGACGAATTTGATCCGAGTGACCCGCTGGGCTTCCACAACGTGAATTTTCAGGGCATACCATTCGGAGTCGTCTTCACGGACCTTGCCCAGGAACTGCAAGAACCGTGGGAAACCACCCTCTCGCACGAGGCACTGGAAGTCATCGCGGATCCTGAAGTGAATCGTCTTGTTATGGGTCCTCACCCGGAAGGGCAGGAAAGAGATGTGTTTCACTGGTACGAAATGTGCGATGCGGTTCAGACCGAAACCTATCTGATTGACGGCATTGAAGTCTCCAATTTTGTGCTGCCACTCTATTTCACTGGCGGCGAGGAAATTGGAGCAAGAAATGACTTTCTAGGAACAGCGCCACCTCTGCCAGCGAAACCTCTCCGTTCCTTCGGAATTAATCCAGGCGGATATGTTGGATTCTACGATCCGGCGACGAAAAACCACGAACAAACATTCGCTGATGAACTGGCAAGGGAACGTGCAGAGATCAAGTCAAGGTACACCGTTGCGAGGCGCAGTCAGCGTTACAAGAACCGGAGAGCAGTTGTCACCGAATTGGAGCGGTGTCGAGAGCAAGCCAGAAGCAAGCACTGATTCACTTGCCTGTCGCCACGCGTCGGAGGCCAGGTGGTGGCGGATCCTGCGGGCCGCCTGCAAAGCATTGAGCGATTTCCATCCAGCGTGTGGCCACGT
>CBDUYM010000034.1:0-37402 GCA_965371465.1 uncultured Alphaproteobacteria bacterium | reverse complement strand
CGGACTATGCATCCGTGCTCGCCATTGATGAGACGGATGAGCCGGTCAACAATCCTGTTGCTGAAGACGACGGATCCGCCGGCGCCTTCGCAGCCCTCGCACTCCTCCCGCCAGGTATGCGTCGGCCTATCATTAACGGAATTGCAGCACTGAGCGAGCCAAGCGAGTTCGTTGATCAGTCATGGAAGGTGCTCACCAATATCCGCAACAGCCGCTTCAACGAAATGGAATATTCGGTACCCATTGAAGCGGGTGCTGACTGTCTGCGCGAAGTTCTGAAGACCATCGCTGACAAGAAAATCGATGTTGTGTTCCCGCTTGAATATCGCTATGTCGCGCCTGATGACATCTGGCTCAGCATGAGTTATGGCGATCATGGCCATGCCGCGATATCCATTCACCGCATGGCATCGGAAGATTACCGCCCCTATTTCAACGAAATAGAGCCGATTTTCTGGAAATACGGTGGCCGGCCGCATTGGGGCAAGGTCCACTCGCTTGGCTACAGCCAGCTGAAAGAACTCTATCCCCACTTTCAGGACTTTGCGGATATGAGAGCGGAAATGGACCCCGAAGGACGGATGCTCAATGATCACCTCAGCCACATCTTCGGCGTGGCATCGTGAAACGCAGGTCGCTCCTTGCGGGGATCGCTGGTGTCGCTGCGACAGCGCTTGGTGGTGCTGTCCTCCTGTGGAAGCCAGAGGACAGGGGTGCACCCCACAACGAATATTTCTCCCAGCTGAACGATCTTCTGAAACGTGATGGGCCCGGACATCCAGTTATGGTCGTCGATCTTGACCGGATGGATCACAACATCGATCGGCTCGCCGCTTCTGTTGGTCCTGACAGGACCTGGCGGGTCGTGGTGAAATCCCTGCCTTCTGTTGAGCTTCTCAGACATGTGATGACGCGGGCTGGCACAAACTCCCTGATGCTGTTCCATCAGCCTTTTCTTAGCGAAGTGGCGACGGCTTTCCCTGATGCCGATGTTCTGTTCGGCAAGCCGATGCCGGTG
Organism: uncultured Alphaproteobacteria bacterium; assembly: GCA_965371465.1. GTDB lineage: Bacteria > Pseudomonadota > Alphaproteobacteria > CBDUYM01 > CBDUYM01 > CBDUYM01. The sequence goes on along the minus strand of CBDUYM010000034.1, from coordinate 36,384 downwards.
CAGGCAGCCGCCAGCTTCTACGCGAAACTTGGCGATACATCCTTTGATCCGGCGACCCAGGTGCAATGGCTGATCGATACCCATGACCGATTGTTGCAATACAAGGCACTTGCAGCGAAGCTCGGGATCAACATGCGCATCAATGTGGAGATTGATGTCGGCCTGCATCGTGGCGGGCTTCCGGCACCTCAGGCGCTTGAGCCTTTGCTGGCGACTATCAAGGAATCACCGAACCTCAGTTTCGCCGGTCTCATGGGATATGAGCCACATCTGACCGGCTTGCAGGCAGACCTTGACCATCCAGCAGTGAGGAACGTGCTTGGAATTTATCAGGGCTTTATGGATCTGGCGGGGAGCACGGGCGTTGATATCACTCAGCTGACACTCAACGGGGCCGGCAGTCACACTCTTGGCATCTATGTCAAAGATCACACCATGAACGATCTGTCCGCTGGCTCCGGCGTGACGATGCCATCTGATTTTGACACTTATCATCTCGCAACTCATGAACCTGCACTCTTCATTGCGACGCCGATCCTGAAGCGATATGAGGAACTGCGCGTGGCGGGCGATCCGTGGATCGCGGACTTCCTGCCGTGGTGGGATCCGAACTTGCAGCGGCTCTACTACATCTATGGTGGATACTGGAAGGCACGCGTAGTGTCTCCATCCGGTGTGCCGGATCCGATCTATGAGAGCACGAATCAGTCTCCTGTTACGACATCAGGATCGGTCGATCTGCGGGTCGATGACTACATGTTCCTGCGCCCGACTCAGAGCGAACATGTGATGCTGCAGTTTGGCGATCTGCTCGTACTAAAGGCTGGCGAACTGGTTAATAGCTGGCCTGTCTTCCACCAAACCGGCTGAACACTTGCTTTAGACGCGCAACTTGCCTCAGACTGTCCGCCGAAGAGATATTTCTGGAGGAAGAACATGGATGTGACGCGACCCCTGGAGGGTATTCGCGTGGTTGATCTGACATCGGTCATTTCAGGCCCTGCTGGCACCCAGATGCTGGGGGATCAGGGCGCCGATATCATCAAAGTTGAGAAGTGGGGCGTGGGCGACGGTGCCAGGCGCATGGGCGGCAAGCGTGGCGGCTTTGGCGGTGCCGGGATCATGATGAACCGATCGAAGCGATCCATCATGGTGGATGTCAGGAAGCCGGAAGGTGCCGAGATTGTGCGCGAGCTTGCCGCCTCAGCCGATGTGTTTGTGCAAAACATGCGACCCGGCGTGACCGATCGGCTGGGAATCGGCTACGAGGCGATCAAGGACGTCAATCCTGACATCATCTATTGCTCGCTTTCGGGCTTCGGCCTGACCGGACCCAACGCCAAGCGTCGGGTCTATGATGCCGTCATCCAGGGCAGCATGATTTTCGCCCGTCAACAGGCTGATCCGGATACCGGAGAGCCGCACATGATTACATCCTATCTTGTGGACAAGGTGACGGCTGTCACTTGCGCCCAGGCAATTCTGGCGGCCATCATTCATCGCATGAACGGTGGCGGTGGGCAGCATCTGCAGCTTTCCATGATGGACGCGGGCCTTCACTTCGTCTGGCTGGATGGCATGTGGAACCACACCTATGTCGGTGACGGCGTTGAAGAGGCACCCTACCTCAACCAGACGTACAAGCTGTTTCCCACCAAAAACGGCCATATCTCCATGCTGGCGCCGAGATGGGACGGTCTGTGCCGTGCGCTCAAGCGTGAAGACATGCTCGACGATGTCCGCTTTTCGACGGTGGCAGAAAGACTGATCCACCGCGTAGAATTTGCCAAATGGGTGCGCGAAGAGTTCATCAAGTGGGACACGGATGAGCTTTGCGAACGGCTCTATGCCGAGGAGCAGCCCGCCGCCAAGGTCTATGAACGCGAGGAAGTATTCGAAGACGGCCAGGTGCTGCACAACGAGCTAATCGTGGAATACATTCATCCCACTGCCGGCCCAATACGCCAGCCAAGGCCGCCGGCTCTTTTTGACGGCAAGAAAACCAAAATCGGCCGCCCCGCACCGACGCTCGGGCAGCATACGGTCGAAATTCTCAAGGAAATTGGCAAGACGGATGCGGAAATCGCCGCCTTGTACGAGGCTGAAATTGTCGGCGAGAATCCTCCTGAACTGACAATCACAGCTGAATTGATCTAGGCTTTTCGGATCTGCCCATGACTGAGAATGGTGACGCAGACTGGTTTGCCGACGGCGACGCCTACGAGCATTACATCGGCAGGTGGAGCCGACCTGTCAGTCGGCTGTTTGTAGAATGGCTTTCAATGCCGAACGGTCTCCGCTGGGCCGATATCGGCTGCGGTACGGGGGCGTTGAGCACGACGCTTCTGGAACTTGCGGACCCAAGCGTCGTGATCGGCGTCGAACTGTCTGAAGGATTCATCCGGACCGCGAGGGAGACGATTGCTGACCATCGTGCTGACTTCAGAACCGGTGACGCGCTCAGCATACCCCTTGAAGCTCGCGAAGCTGATGTACTGGTATCCGGCCTTGTCCTCAATTTCATTTCCGATCAGGCAGCCGGTCTTCGCGAAATGTGCCGGGTGGTCAGACCGGGCGGCACCGTTGCCGCCTACGTCTGGGACTATGCCGGTGAAATGCAGCTCATGCGGCGTTTCTGGGACGGAATTGCCGAATTGTTCCCGGATGCCGCAGCGAATGACGAAGGAAAACAGTTTCCGATTTGCAGTCCCGGCCCCCTTGTGGATCTGTTTACGGCAGCTGGCCTCAAGAGTGTGGATACATGCGCCTTGGACGCGGCGACAGTGTTTGCTGATTTCGACGATTACTGGTCGCCATTTCTGAGGGGACAAGGCCCGGCAGGAGCTCAATGTGCTGCCTTGTCTGAAAATGAAAGGGAGCGGTTGCGCAAGCACCTTAAGAGTTCCTTGCCCATTCAAGCTGATGGCTCGATTGCGCTGATCGCGCGGGCATGGGCCGTCAGAGGAGAACTTTGAGAGATCATCGCCTCTTTGGCAGGGGTTGACCCTGTTCCGCACTTTGCTACCGTCATGCCAAACATCTATGGGACAACCGGATCCTGGCCCACTGGCCTGATACATATTGCACGGAGTATGGAAATGGCAGCCAAAAGCGCCCACACGCTGACGCTGGAGCAGAAGAGAGCCCTCTATCGGGTTGGCTTCGTAATCATTCCGAACGCGGTATCTGAGGAACTTGTTGCTGCGGCGCTTGCTCGCATAAAAAGCGCAAAAAAAGGTGAGAACCTCGGGCCGAGCAAGGAAATGACGGACCTTGTCAATGCCTCGACCATCACGCCGATTCTGAACGAAGCCATGGGCCAGTTCGACCCGCCGATCGTCTGTCAGATCGGCGTCCTCAAGCCGCGCCAGCCGGGCGAACATTTCAACAATGTCGGCTACCGTGACAAGGATATGCCCTACTACGGTGCCGAGACGCATATCGACGGGATGATCACCATGGCGGCACCCCAGGACGTACAGGAGGGGACGGACGATGAAATTTATCATCGCTATTTCGCGTCTGGCCCAAACGGCGATCTTGGGCGCAGTCCCGATGTCATCGGTCACAACATGGTGCCTATGTTCGAAGATCCGGAAATGACCCTGGCACTGGGCAGCTTTACTGCTTTCGTGTTCGTCTGCCTCAATGACCAGACCGTCGAAGGTCGCGGCCAGACAGCTCTGCTGACAGGCGGACACCATGCGCTTGAGAAATTCCTCAGGAAGCAGCGCGACATCAACAATCATCTGGGACCGGAAGGACCCGGATGGCCGCGCATGGATCATTCCGCGCCAAATCGCGCTGGGCTGGTCTATACCCCTGAGGAAGTCCGTGAACAGTTTCTGGACGAGACGTCAGAGAGTACACCTGACGGCAAACTTTGGCCTCGACCGACCCAGATCCTGATGAACAAAGGCGATGCCTGCATCGCGGTCTATCAAATCCCGCATTCCGGCACACGCAATGAGAACGGCACGGAATCCCGGAAGAACATCATTTTCCGCATTCGGAACAAAAGCCGCCAGCCCAACGTTATGGTCAACGGCGTTACCGACCACCCGGACCGTGGTCAGCGTGGCGAATGGCTGGAGTTTGAAACAGGCAACGATCCCTGGGAACGCTCCAAACATGCGATGTGCAACATGTGGGAAGAATGGGAAGGCTTGCAGGAAGTCGTCGCTGAAGAGAGAGCGGAAGCGGCGGCTGAATAGTCTTCTGATTCCGACCGGTGCCGCCGAGGAGCAGATGGCATGAGAAAAATCTGGCTTCTGGCCATTACCGCGCTGACTTTGTGGCATTCACCTGCATCTGCAGCATTGAGCTGCACCGATGAGGGTGTTCAGTTGCAGGTCCTTGGGTCAGGCGGCCCCCGTGGCGTCGGGCGCGCATCCGCTGGCTATATTGTCTGGGTTGATGGCGTGAGCCGCATCATGGTGGACGCCGGTGGCGGGACATTTGCCCGCTTTCATGAAGCTGGAGCCGATATAGGCGACCTGGATCTGTTGGCGCTCAGCCACTTCCATCCCGATCATGCTTCGGAAGTACCGGCGCTGCTCTGGCTTCAATCGCGAACACTGCCGGTTTCAGGACCGACCGGATCGTCAGGCTATCCTTCACTGGATGAGTTCCTCGACGGCCTGTTTGGCGTCGAGGGCACGTTCCGAGCCGTCAGCGGTGGCATGGAATTCGATCCTGTAACCATTGACGTTGCGAAATCAGACGCAACGAATGTCATTTCAGATAGCGAAATCGAGGTGCGGGCCATTGGCGTGCCGCACGGCGATGTCCCGGCCCTGGGATACCGTGTCGACATTGGTGAGCGATCCATCGCATTTGCCACCGACCAGAACGGTTCGAACCCGGCCTTCACAGATCTTGTTTCCGGCGTGGATGTCCTCGTCGCCCATTTTTCGGCTTCGGAAAACGTCTCAGGTTTTTTGGCGACATTGCACGCAAAACCAAGTGTATGGGGTCAGATGGCCACGGACGCATCAGTTGGGACACTGGTCCTGAGCCACCTGACCGGTCTCGCCCCATCCTGGCCGGAGTTACCAAACGAAGTCATGGACGGAAGGCTCTCTGACTTGCGATCCACCTATGACGGCCCGCTGATTGTCGCAGAAGATCTAATGTGCATTCCGGTGGAGTGAGGTTTCCTCGGCAATAGCACACTTAAAGGTTCGCCGGATCGCCGACCTTCAGACTGCCTTCCTCCATCCAGCGGGCGGCGGCAGGCTCAAGGGTCTTATCGACGACCTCGTCATAGAGCACGAGCTCTTCTTCCGTCATGACATCCCGCCAGCCGCCATTGGTGCCTTTGTTGAAGAATTTGCTGTTGTCGCGCCAGACACCCTGGGCGGGTGCGGTCTGGTCAGCCTGACTTTTCATGGTTTTGAAGGTCGCGGAATCGACGAGCGCCGGCCAGATGTCTTCATCGACCGGGATGTCCAGAAAGGCTGCGACTCTGCGCATGCCGCCGTCAAGATCTGCCAGCAGATCAGAATAGTGGACGAAAAGGACATTCGGCAGTTGCCGCCAGTCCCACCAGGATTGCAGATGCGTGAAGTGTGACCAAAAGGGTGCCCCATCACTTTCGTCAGGATACAAGCCTTTCGTGAGCCATATGTCGATGAAGGCGTGCACATCCTGGCCTTCCACGAACGGCACATCCTCACCTTCCCAGGGCTTCATCTTTAGAAGTGCTGCCGCCATTTCGGGCGGGGTCTCCTGATCGTATTTGTTGCGGGCGGCCAAAATGCCTTCGCCGGTTCGGGCATTGGCTGCCTCATAGGTCCAGGGGTGCTGGTTGAGGACGTGATTGTAACCCGAGAACAGGACATCTCGGCCATCGCGACACACGACGATGTACTTGATCTCGTCAAAGAACTTCAGCGTATCAAGCGGGATGTGGGACTTGATGAAGCGGCGGTGGGTCTGGGATTCAAGGAGCGGGATGGTCATTTCCGGCACCGCAAAGCGCATATCGAGCCAGGGCGAGAGCGTGTCGAGCGGCAAAGGAAGATCAGGGGACTGCAATACAAGAGCCGCGCAGATCCGCTGCATCCAGGTCGTGCCCGCCTTCATGGATGTCGAGATGACAATGTCGTCTGACCTGGGAGTGAAATGATCCCAGTAGGTACTGTCGAGCATGCCGCCCCTGTAGGTCCGTGTGCGTTCCGGTCTGTCTGTCATGTTTCCCCCATAGATGTAGTATCAGTGGCTATTGATCCGCCTGCTCGCGGCCTCGCTTTTGCACCTCGGCCCGTTTCACATCAGCCCAGGTCCGACGGACTGGGGAACTCCTCGAAAGCAGGCAGATCGTCAACAATCTCGTGCCATGACGCCTTCGAGGCGGTGAGGAAGTGGAATTCGGGGCGCTTTACGGGATCGTCGTCGAGCGCACCGGCCGGCATGGCCGCATATCTATCATCGACGCCCGGCAGCGTGCTGCCACAGTTTGAACAAAAGGAACGTGGCCCGTTGGCAGGGGTCTCATATTGACTGATCAGGTCTTCCCCCTTGTGCCACGTGAAGTCTTTTGCATGCCCAACTGCAAATGTTCCGTGGGCGGCGCCCGACGTCTTGCGGCAGATAGAGCAGTGACAGTTGAACATGCGAACGACGGGACCATCGAGTTCAAATTCGACACCCCCGCACAGACAGGATCCATGTATGGACATTATCTTACTCCTGTTATCTATTCCGCGATGCCTGCTCGCGGCCTCGCTTCTGCACTTCGAGGCGGCGCTCTGCTACGGTTTCGGCTGAGGGGCCGCGATACATGCGGTTGACTTCGACTTCGTAGATCATCGCCTCACCCAGAGGTAAATCAAATCCCTTGTCGATCATTCGCTTGCCGAGAAGCATAGCTTCGGGCACGCAATCGACCATGTCCCGGGCCAATGACGTGCAGACGTCCATGAGTTCTTCGCGGGGAACGATGCGGTTCACCAGACCCCACTCATAGGCGAGATCAGCGGACAGGTAGTTTCCGGTAAGCGAAAGTTCTTTGGCCCTTGCGAGACCTATTGCGCGTGACAGACGTTGCGACAATCCCCAGCCTGGCACCAGGCCGACCCGTGCATGGGTGTCGCCAAATTTCGTCTCCGGCGTGATGATCAGAATGTCGCAGGAGAGCGAGATTTCGAAACCGCCGGTAATTGCGAGGCCGTTAATAGCGCCGATAACCGGCTGCGGCAGAGCGCGGAGTAACCTCGGAGGATCAGGTGCATCACCGCCGGCACGGCGCGCCTCTGGATCGCCCATTTCCTTCAGATCAAGACCTGCACAGAACGCTCGTCCTGCGCCTGTGAGGATGACAGCGCGAATCTCGCGGTCCGTGCGGATGCTCTCAAGCTCCTCATGAAGGCGCTGCCGTAGCTCCAGGGATAAAGCGTTTAACTGATCCGGACGGTTCAGCGTCAAGGTTGCGATCCCGTCCCTTTTGGCGACAAGTAACACCGGTGCTGTCATGGGCATGCTCTCCTGTATTGATAGAGCACATGGTAGCCATAGCGGCCCCCGGAATTCAACGGGGCCCTTGTCTTTTGCCATCTATTTGCAATTGAGTCGCGTTTTCGGCCTAATGGTTCAGCGGATCAGAAGAAGGGCGCGGCCATGGGGACCCCCGGCATCAGCAGGATCACTCCGGTTTTCGGCATTGGGTCGAGCGCAGAAGCCAATTCCTGGTATGTGGAGTGGCTCGGTTTCAACCTTGATTGGGAATGGCGCGAAGCACCGGGGCGGCCAGCCATAATGGCCATCTCCATGGATGAGATCGGCATGATGCTCTATGAGTTTCCTGATCGACCTTCAGCATCGTGGCTCAATCTCTATATTGAAGACTTGAGCGATCTTGCAGCCAGTTGGGATGCGAAGCGTCCCGGTCAGGCAAACATAATCGTCGAGCTGCCATATGACATCCCAACCATTAATCTGGTTGACCCCTGGGGCAACAAACTTGACTTCTCAGAACCTGTGAGCGCAACCGAAGAAGAGGCCAGAGAGGAACGGAAAAAGGAAATGCGCGAGCTTGTCCGATCAACACTGGATGCTGGCAGCCCTGTCCCTTCAGCGCAGGAACTGGTCGACGCCGTGGGCAGGCCCCTTGGCATCGCAATCGATGTCCTCAATGAATTTCCGGAGTATGAGGAGGCAACCAGGCCGAATTGACGGTGTGCCTTACCTTTGACTCGATAGAAGAGTTCGAAGAATTCCTGAACGATTAAGAGACAAAGAACTGATCCTGAAAGAGACCCGCTTCCTTCTTTCGCTGATATTCCCATTCCCAGGGAGCCTCGCGTAACCTGTTAGGTCCATTCCTGGCGTCAGCGCCCATGTTGGCGGCCTTTGGATAGTGGCTAAAGATCATCACGCGGCGGGAATCGCCTGAGCGGTTCGGGCCTGACGTGTGAATCAAGAGACTGTGAAACAGCAGGACCGACCCAGGAGGTGCCAGGATGGGCACACCGGATGCCGCGTCAAAACTTCCTTTTGGCGCCTGCAGCCCGTTACGCACCTGGTCATGTTCAACATGGCTGTGGTGGGTGCCGGGGAAGACAATCAGGGGGCCATTACCTTCAGTTGTTTCATCGATGGTGATGGCTGAAGAAATGATGTTTTTCGGATAGCCGTTCATTTTGTAGTAGGCCCAGTCATTGTGGGCGGGGAACCGGTCATCGTCTTCCGGCACTGTGAACACATCCATGTCCGGGACGGGCTGTTTGTAATTGAGCTTTTCTTCCATAAGGACGGGTTCATCTGCCATGAGTTCGGCCATAGGTGCGAGCAATCGATCATCCCGGGAAATTTCTGCCAGATAGAGCGACAGATCAATGATCGGCTGGACTTTCCGCGCGATCAAACCACCGGTCTCGCACTTTCGGATGTCGAGCCGCCGGCTGTGGCGCTGATGACAGAGTGAGGAGTTGATGATCAGTTCAAGGATGCTGTCGGCTTCGACGCGCATTCGGGCGACTTCGTCTGCGCTAAAAATGGCAGGCATGACGAAGTAACCGTCCCTGACAAACTGCGCTTTCATTTCGTCGCTCAGCGCCATGCATTCCTCTTTGCGTCCGGCAACCCCGGCCGGCAAGTATAGGCTTACTGAGGATCATTGCCCAGCCAGCAAGACTGCCAATTGAACTGACTAGCCAGAACCAATATGATCTCTTCTCTGCTGTTGCCCATTGGATAGTTCATTGACGAGAGGTCATCGATGGCAAGCGAAGCAAACCCAGACCAGAAACGCCTCGAACGAGCGCGATCCGAATTGCCGGAACATAAGATTGTTGGCGCCTGGCGCAAAGATGACGCCAAGCTCGTCGCCGACGCGACTCTGTTTTGGCAGGAGATGGATGTGCTGCCCGATGATGTGACCGCTGAGGATCGCGCAAAGCAACTCGTCTGTGTGGCCTATGACAACGAAACTGTCGTCGGCGTTGCTACAGCGGCCATTGGCTTGCACCCGCCGCTCAAACAGAAATTTGCCTTTTGGCGCGTACTTGTCCACCCGGACTATCGAGAGCGCGGGTTGCGTATAGCAATCAGCCAATACGTCCATTCGTTTTTCGAGGTCTGGTCAAAAGATCATCCTGAGGAAGATTTCGCCGGTGTTGCCGGCGTTGTGAGCAGCACTTATCTGCGCCCGAATGGCACGCATCCTGTGGGCCGCGTAAGCCGAGCCGTTGTTGTCGGATATAATGTAAGAAACCAGTTCATTCGCGTGAAGTGGTTTGACCACATCCGAGTCTGAGGTTTGCCGGCTAGTCGGCCTGTTCGAATAACTCGACGACATTGCCTGACGGATCCTCGCACAGGATCTGCCGGCCTCCTGGCCCGGTTACGATTTCGTTCCGAAACGGGACTCCCGCTGACTTGAAGTCCGCGATGGTCTTGTCGAGATCATCAACCGTGATAACGATGCGCCCCCAGCCGCCGGGCTCAGGCTTGGCGCCATCTGGCATCGGTCTTGATGCGGACGCCGATGGCCCGGCAAGCCAAAGCTGCAAATCATCACGGGTGACAATGGCCATTGCCGGCCCGAATTGTTGCGAGAGTTCAAAGCCAAGACGATCACAATAGAATGCAACGGAAGCGCTGACATCCTTCACGATGTATCGAAATGTAGCCATCGGGAAACTTCCTCCCTGCTCAAACGAGCTATGAGAGACTTCGAAAGCTCTCTCGTTCCTGATATTCTGGTCAACCATGGGGTGATCGCTACACCGTCACAATGGCACGTAATGATTGGATTGAAACGAAAGACTGTTCGTATTGCCGACCACGACCCTGAATGGGCACGGATCGGTCTGGAAATCTGTGCTTCGGTTCGCAAAATCTGCGCAGGTTTTGATGTCGTCATTGAACATGCCGGCAGCACTTCTGTGCCCGGCCTGGCTGCAAAGCCGATCATCGATGTTGTGATGGGCCTTCACGATGCTGCAGATGTTTCGGCTCTGTCCCGGCGATTGACAGACGCAGGATACATCTACCGTGGAGAAGGCGAAGGCAGTGTTGGGCATCTGTTTGTCTGGGAACCTGAACCGGACGTTCGGAGTATCCATGTTCATTTGGTTCCATTTGCGTCGTCATATTGGGACGACTATGTCCGTTTCCGAGACATTCTTCGCAACGATGAAGACCTCTGCCGGAGGTACGAAGCGCTAAAGCGGAAGTATGCTGCGAAATTCCCCAATGACCGGAGTTCATACACTGCCAGCAAGCACGATATGGTCCGCAAAATTCTCGGCAATGAAAACGGTTAGCTGACCTGATCAGAAGTACCAGGGTGCGGAACGGCCACATCAGCGGTACTGTGAATCAGAAAGAACCAAAACGGAAGATAGAAAGCGCAAAAGACATGACAGGGACAGCACATGAGTTCCATCTGGTGAGGCGCCCCGAGGGCATCCCCGAACAGGAAGACTTCGCTCTTCAGGAGAGATCCCTTGATGCATTGGACGACGATCAGATTCTGGTGGAGAACATGCTGCTGTCTGTGGATCCCTATATGCGACCTGCCATGTATGAATCAGAGCTCGGCAAACCGCTCATGGGCGGGGCAATTGGCCAGATTCTTGAGACCACGAGCAGCCACTTTGCTGAAGGCGATCTTGTGAGCCACGGTCTGGGCTGGCGCGATAGGGTCGTTCTTGACGGGCGGGCGGCTCGAAAGCTGCCAGATGTGGATGTGCCCCTGACGGCGCATATGGGCCCCCTGGGCATGACCGGCTTGACGGCGTATGGAGGTATTCTGGAAGTCGGTGAGATCAAAGAAGGTGAAACCGTCTTCGTCACCGGCGCATCGGGTGCTGTGGGCAGCATGGCGTTACAGATTGCGCGGATAAAGGGTTGCTTTGTGATCGGCAGTGCGGGGTCTGATGAGAAGGTTCGGCACCTGATTGAAGAATTTGGCGCTGATGCAGCTTTCAATTACAAAAATGGCGACATTGCGGGGCAGCTCAGGAAGGCAGCACCCGAAGGCCTGGATGTCTATTTCGATAATGTCGGCGGCGAACAGCTTGCGGCGGCTATTGGACATGCGAAACTTGATATGCGTGTCGCGATCTGCGGGATCATCTCGGCCTACAATGAGGGGCTTGGTGACGCGCCGGGTCCGAGCATCAATGCGCTCTGGAATACCATATACAAGCGCATCCGGCTTCGGGGGTTCGTCTCCAGTGAATTCACCGATCTGCGTGCAAATTTCATCCGAGACGTGTCTGCCTGGCTGCAGGATGGGGAAATAAAGTACCGGGAAACCATCCTCGATGGCCTTGAACGCATGCCGGAAGCCTTTCAGGGCCTTTTTACGGGTGCCAACGAAGGTAAGATGCTTGTCAGGCTTGGCGACTGACATCGTGACCGCTCTCGCGATTATCGTTTATGTCTTTGTACAGATCCTGTTCATCCCGCTCGCGATCATCGGGACTGTGATGGTCGGCTGGCGGCAGCTGCTGACAAGCCGGAAGCTGGGCGTTTCGTCAACGGCAATTGAGGTTATCAATGGGCGCTGGATGATGGATGTCTTCGGCATGCGTGATGATCCCGCGAGCCGTGTGCTCAACCGGGCCTTGCCCAACAATTCGATCGCAGGCCTGTGGTTTGTGCTGTTTCCCCTCTATCTCATCCATCGCATGACCGGCAAGAATTTCATTTTTCCCAGAGTGCCTGAAGTGGGCGAAGAAAACATGGGAGACATTATGATCGCCCGAACACTCTATTTTGATGAGATCATTGAGCGCCACGCCGTTGACGCTGAGCAATTTGTCCTGCTGGGTGCAGGCTTTGATACCAGAGCCTATGGGGATTTGAAGGACCAAGGCATCAGGTTCATTGAACTGGACCAGAAAAAAATGCAAGCCCTGAAGCGAGCCAGTCTTCAGAATGCGGGTATTGACACTGATCATGTTACATATGTTGAAGTTGACTTCGAGCATGACGACATGTTCGAAAGACTTGCGGAATGCGGTTATGATGAGACGAAAAGGACGATCTTCCTTTGGGAAGGTGTCACGCTCTATCTCGGCCATGGGGATGTCGAAAAAACGATTCAGGACATCCGGGCGCATACGGCGGCCGGCAGCGTTCTGATCGCGGACTTCTATGCGCTCAGCTTTGTCAAAGGTGAGTATATCCGGGGCATGAAAGCGGTGACACCGGTGTTGAAGCTTACAGATGAGGAATTAGGCTTTGGCATCGACTTTTCAAGTGACCATGACGAGGCCCTCTACGCATATATCGAGAGCATGCAAATGGAATTGGGTAGCCGGAGATTCCTCGCCGAAAGTTCGAAAAAGGGCCCTTATATGGTGGTGGCCGAGGTTATTTGCCCTTGAAATCCGGCTTCCGTTTTTCGATGAACGCTGTGAATCCCTCCGTGACATCTGACGTTCCAAGAAGGGCTGTCTGACCCGTCCACTCGTATTCTGTGTAGTCCCGCAATTCCATGTGGGTTGAACGCTGCAGCATGCGGCGAACTGTTGTGTAGGCCAGGGGCGGACCGTCAGCGATGCGGCGGGCATAGGCTTGCGCGACGCTCACTACCTCATCATCTGCCACGACTTCTTTGACAAGACCGATATCCTTGCATTCCTGCGCCGTCAGCAGGTCGCCTGTGTACATCAGATCAAAAGCGTTCTGCATGCCAACAATGCGGGGCAGCCAATAGGCGACGCCGTAGTCCGAAGCAACACCACGCTTGATGAAAATGACACCGATCTTGGCAGATTCTGCCATAAACCTGACATCGCAGCAGGTGGCAATGCCGAAACCTGCACCAGCAGCAGGGCCGTTGATCGCCGCAATGATGGGCACATCACAATTTGCGAATAGCTCCACCGTTGCCGCCGAGCCGCCACGCTTGTCCATTCTCATGCGCCTTGACGGCAAAGAGCCGCCACCACCACCGGACCCTGGAAAGCCGCCCGCACCCACAGCTGCACCGGCGCAAAAGCCCCTGCCCGCGCCGGTCAGCACCATGACCCGGACATCATCGTCTTCGGAGGCGCGCTTCACAGCCTCAACGAGGCCGCCGGATATGCCTGCACTCAGTGCGTTCATGGTATCGGGTTCGTTCAAGGTTACGGTGAGAACACCATCGTCCAGAACTGACAGTACGGAATCGCTCATTTTTCTCTCCCTCAGAGGCAATGAATATCGAGATTTGCCGCCGATAGTAGCGGGCGGGACGAAAATGGTCTACAGGGTCCAATGATGAGTGAGATCACTGCAGCAGCAAGGGCTATTCGTGCCGGGAAACTCGTCGTCTTCCCCACAGAAACCGTATATGGGCTCGGCGCGGATGCGACCAATGACGGTGCGGTCGCTGCTGTCTTCGCCGCAAAGCGGAGACCCGAGATCAATCCCCTGATCGTGCATGTCTCAGATGTTCAGGCGGCAAAAGCTCTTGTCGAATGGACGGATATCGCAGAACGATTGGCAGCTGAATTCTGGCCAGGCGCGCTGACCCTTGTTCTTGAACGGACAGAGACATCACCCGTTTCATTGCTGGCAAGTGCTGGCCTCGATACGCTGGCCATTCGCTGTCCGTCACACCCGCTGGCTCAGGAATTGCTCCGTGAGACCGGGCTGCCGATTGTCGCGCCAAGCGCTAATCCTGCCGGCAAACTGAGCGTTACAGAAGCCGCACATATAGCTGCCGAAATCCACGCTGCTGCTGAGATTGTGCTGGACAGTGGTCCGTCGGAACTGGGGATCGAATCCACCGTTGTTGGTGCGCGGTCAGCACCCATCCAAATCCTGAGGCCAGGTTCCGTCAGCAAAGAAGACATTGAGGAAAAGACTGGTATCGAAACTCGCTACGCAGCAGACAAACCAGCCCCGCAGTCGCCAGGGCAGCTCGCCTCACATTATGCGCCAGAGGCTGAAGTCCGATTGGGCGCAACAGACGTCCGGGACGGCGAAGCCCTGTTGGCATTCGGTCCGGTTGTTCCAGATGGGGCAATGGCCCTCAGGAACCTGAGCGAAAAGAGCGACCTTGTGGAGGCAGCGGCCAATCTGTTTCGCATGTTGCGAGAGCTGGATCAGTCGGGTGCGAGGATGATCGCCGTCATGGCGATCCCGGACAAGGGCATTGGCCATGCACTGAATGACCGATTGAAAAGGGCCGCGGCACCGCGCTAGATTGACGCCGTCATGACAGCTAGCCATCTGCCAGAAGATTTTCTGACACGCGCCAAAGAACTGCTGGGGCCGAAGGGCTTCATTGATGATGCAGCCGACATGGAACCGTTCCTGCATGAAGAGCGCGGTCGCTACCATGGTTCGACAGCACTCATTGCCCGGCCGGCGAATACATCTGAGGTTTCCCGCTTCGTAGCCCTTTGTCACGAACATGAAATTCCGGTCGTACCGCAAGGCGGCAATACTGGTCTTGTCGGTGGTGCCGTGGCTTCGCGGGAGAACTCAGAAGTGATTGTGAACCTTGGCCGGCTCAACCAGGTGCGTGCGATTGATCTTGAGAACAGCACAATGACAGTTGAAGCAGGCGTTGTCCTGGCGCAGATTCAAGACACCGCCGACGATGCCGACAGGTATTTCCCATTGAGCCTGGCATCTGAAGGAACCTGCCAGATCGGCGGCAATCTCTCCACAAACGCAGGCGGCACGGCGGTATTGCGTTTTGGCAATGCGCGGGACCTGGTCCTCGGCCTTGAAGTCGTCCTGGCCGATGGCGCGGTCTGGGACGGCCTTAAAGGCCTTCGTAAAGACAATACGGGCTACGATCTCAAACATCTTTTCATGGGTGCTGAGGGCACGCTGGGCATCATTACCGCCGCAGTGCTGAAGCTCTATCCCAAACCCAGGCAGACAGAAACTGCCCTCATCGGTCTGGCGAGCGTCCGCCAGGCAATGAATTTTCTTGATGTCGCCCGTAACACCTGTGGTGACAATCTGACCGGCTTCGAATTCCTGCCGGAACTGGGGATGGAATTCGTTACAACGCACATCGAGGGGGCCACCGACCCGCTCGCAGACAGGCACGCCTGGTACGTGCTTTGTGAACTCAACTCAGCGCATTCAGGCAACGATCTGCGCGCAGTGATGGAAGATGTGTTGGCCGAGGGGGCAGAGGCCGGGATTATTGAGGATGCCGTGATTGCAGGCTCCCTAAATCAGCGGGACGCATTGTGGAAACTGCGCGAGACACTGCCCGAAGCGCAGAAGAGTGAAGGCGGCAGTATCAAACACGATATCTCCGTGCCGATTTCTGCGGTTGCCACATTCATGGATCGCGCCGGTGTGGCTGTCGAGAGGGCGGTGCCGGGCATTCGAGTTTGCGCCTTTGGTCATCTCGGCGATGGCAATATTCACTTCAACCTGAGCCAGCCCGTTGGTGCAGATACGACGGTCTATCTCAATAAGTGGGAGACTGTGAATGAAATCGTTCATGACATCGCCCACGAACTGAACGGTAGTATCAGCGCGGAACACGGCATTGGCCAGTTGAAGCGCGATGAGATCAGGCGATACAAATCGGAACTCGAACTTGATCTGATGCGAAAGATCAAGAACGCCCTTGATCCGAAGGGCCTGATGAACCCAGGTAAAATTGTCTGAAGGGTCCGGCTAGAACAGTTCTCCGGTCCTGGTGACGGGGGTCTGACATTCGGGATCGTCGTACTTTACGCTGTTGACGCGTGTGCTGACTTCTATGGCTTCGACAAAACCGTCCGGGAACGGCGCCATCAGCGTGCGTAAGTTTTCTCCCTCCAGTTCAGCATCGGCGGTAAGCCAGGTATCGAAATTCTCGGGCGCAACAATGACCGGCATGCGGTGGTGAATTTCAGCAATGTCATGGTTGGCGCTTGTTGTCAGCATTGCCATGGAATCGATCGCCTCGCCCGCCGGACCGCGCCAATGTTCCCAGATGCCGCCAAAAATCATGAGCTCGCCGGAACGAAACTTCATGTGATAGGGCGTCTTGGGCGCACCCTTTTTGCCTGTGGTTCGCCATTCATAAAAACCATCCGAGGGGACAAGGCAGCGGGATTTTCTGAAAGCAGTCCGGAAGGACGGCTTCTCGGCCACAGTTTCGGCCCTGGCGTTGATGAGCGGGGCCTTCGGCATTTCTTTAGCCCATGACGGGATCAGCCCCCATCTCAGCTGTACAAGCTCGCGCTGATCGCCTTCGGTGCGGCGGACGACTGGCACATCCTGCGTCGGCGCAATGTTGTAACGCGGGCCGAGATTGAGGCTGCTTTCAAGGTCAAAGAGATCGGTAACAGAATCGAGAGGTGATGTAAGCGTATATCGTCCGCACATGAATATGGCCTCCGGAAGTGTCGCCCCGGCAGCCTACGCCAGTTTGTGCGTGTCGCGAAATCCGGTTTTGGAGAACGGCGCTTAGGAGCCTGCGAACTCGGCTCGATCAAAGCGGTAGAGATCATTGGTGCGCATGATCTGTTGAATGTCGGCGACATAGTCCGGTCCGCGCGATGAATAACTGTAAAGGTGGATGGTCAATGACCGACCATCCGGCTCGACACCAAGCTCACGCATTTCCGCTCTTGATTCCCGCAATCGACGGTAGGCTCGGTGGGAATTGAGATTGCGCATGTAGGAATGAACTGAATCACCAAGGCTGGCAAATTTGCGGATCTCGTAGGTTGCATCGGCGGGTCGCCCAGTTGGAACAATTCCGGTGCCAGGTGTCAGTGTCCATTGGCCGAAAAGAGCTTGTCCTTCAAGAGCGAAACGGGACCGGCCCCAGCCAGACTCGATTGCAGCCTGTGTGAGCGCCAGAGAAGGCGGGATGGCATCAACCCGAAGCAACAGCTCGTCAATGTCCACTTCCTTCAGGCGGTAACGTTCCGCCAGCGCGATCACCCAGGTCGTGTCCGCCGGCGTAAGCCGCTGACCACTGTTGATGAGATTTTGGATCTGCAGCAATTTCATGCGCTCACCAAGAACAACCTCATTGGCGCGAAGAACATGGGGCAACAAAAGAGCGACAAAGCGCTCCTTCATTTCCTTCACAGAGTGGATGTCCGACCAGTCAGCAGGCAACGTGTCAATGAAAGCACGATCAATGGCGATGGTATCGGCTATGACATCGCCGGACAGACTGACAGCAATGGACATTGGATGCGGCTCGTGCTGAACCGCAATCTGCATGCTTTCCTTTGCCTCCTGCACCAACGACGTGCCGAGCGAAACTGTCAGTGAAAACCCAACAATCGCTATGCTCGCAGGAAGAAGCACACTCAATTTTATTTTTCGTAAGCTGAACAAACGGGAGCCCATCCTGTTATCCAAGAGGTGTGAACCAAGAAATGTCTCTCTGCCGTGATGGCTGCTGTGGTGATTTTTTGTGCGCGAGCTGCGCGTGTCCTTATTGCAACATTAACTGTTGTGGTATTCAGAACTGGCGGGAGAGATATACAAGATGTGCGCAGAAATCAACAAATTAGGCCGATACTGCCTGCAGATTGCAAGTTTGGTGCACGGATGCATCAGTTCGTGAAATGTTGTGACCTATTGAGGGGTGTTTTATAGTCTTTTGTGATGGTGTCCAGATATCTGGACCTAAGAGGGAATGCGGTGCGGGCCAAATTTTATTGCAATTCAGCCTATTCCGCAGCTGCCCCCGCAACTGTAAGCGGCGAGCGTCTTTCATCAAAGCCACTGGAATCCTTTGGTTTCCGGGAAGGCAGAGAGAACGTTGTGACCCGCGAGCCAGGAGACCTGCCGTCGCGTGTCATCCAACCGTTTGCCGGGGCGGCGAAGGGTAAAGTGCTCAGGCACTTTGGGTGACGAACGAGGTTTCGTTGTCGCCCGAAGGACGTGAAGACGCTTGAGAAATTTTGACCCGTTTCAGCGCTGCTTGCCTGTAATCTTCTGGATTGCATGGCTGTTGCCAGGATTTGTTCCAGATGCCGCACATGCTCAGTTTGCGTCAGCGGAAAGAATTGTTTCTATCAATATCTGTTCGGATCAGCTTCTTCTCAATCTTGTGGATCATGATCGGTTCAGGTCGTTGACCTGGAATGCTGCAGATCCCAATGTATCTCGCTATCTGACGCCGCCAGGCGATGTGCACTTCAACCATGGCCGTGTCGAGGAGATCATTGCAATCGATCCCGATGTCATCATTGCCGGCACATTCTCGCGACTGTCGGGTGGCGCTCTGCTGGAGCGTATCGGCTACACGCTCTATTACATAGATCTTCCCACCAGTATCGCTGACGCCGTCGAACAGATTGAGGCTTTTGGCCGCGCTTTTGGCGTCGAGAGCGAAGCAAACGCCATGGCCGACAACATTCTTGAACGGCTGAGCGCCCTTGAGGACAATGAGGCCACAAGACCCACCGCCATTCATTACATCCCAGGCGGCTTCTCATACGGCAGCGGGACCCTGTTTGATGAGATTCTGGTGGCAGCTGGCTACCGCAATCTGGCGACTGAAATAGGTGGACCCGGATATCCCAGCGTTTCACTGGAGGATCTGGTCATGCATCCCCTGGACCTGGCTATCTTGTCCAACTACCACAAAGATCGGCCATCTTTGGCGCAACAGTCCGCCGAGCATCCGGCTTATGAACACTTTCTTGCGGACAAAGACACGCTGACCACAACGCCCCTTCTGTGGGATTGCGCAACGCCCTTTATTGCGGAGGCGGCAGAAATGATTGCCGCAATCAGGCGGGCGCAATGATTGAAAGCGGCAAAGGACAGCGCTGCCTTGTCATTGGGCTTACCGCCCTGACGATCCTGATCGGCGGCGGTTCAATACTCGCCGGCGAGACCGCCATTTCAGCGGGCGAAGTGTTTGACCTCATTCTTTCCGGCGCATGGGGCGAAGAAGGAAATGCCAAAGCGCTCATCATCTTTGAGATCCGGCTGCCGCGGATATTGCTCGCCGGGCTGATTGGCTGCACGCTTGGTCTATGTGGTGCGGCACTTCAGGGGTTACTCAGAAACCCTCTGGCCGACCCTGGGCTCATCGGTGTCTCTGCCAGTGCGTCCCTCGGCGCCGTCATCGCCATGTATTTTGGGCTGGCGGCAATCATCCCGATGGCCCTGCCCCTTGGCGGCATGCTTGGTGCACTTCTCAGCGTTGGCGCGATCTATCTGCTCGCCGGTCGGGACGCAAGTGTGCTGACGCTCATCCTGGTAGGCGTCGCCATTAACAGCCTTGCGGGCGCGCTCACGTCCCTGGCTTTGAACCTCGCGCCAAGCCCGTTCGCTGCCCTCGAAATTGTATTTTGGCTGCTCGGTTCAGTGCAGGATCGCAGCCTTGATCATGTTGTTCTGGCGATTCCGCTCATGCTGCTTGGCTGGGCCTTGCTGATCGGTCTTGGCCGGCCGCTTGATGCACTCACGCTGGGAGAGGATACGGCGCAGTCACTCGGCTTCAATCTGCCGCTTGTGCGATTGCGCGTGATACTGGCTGTGGCTTTCTCGGTCGGCGCGGCCACCGCTGTGGCCGGTGCCATTGGTTTTGTCGGCCTGGTTGTACCCCACCTGCTGCGACCACTGGTCGGCTATCGACCGGGGAAACTGCTGGTGGTCAGCGGGCTCGGCGGGGCGGTTATGCTTTTGACCGCGGACCTGTTGGTCCGGCTGCTGCCAACCCAGTCAGACATTGAGCTGAAACTCGGTGTTCTCACGGCCATGGTGGGGGCGCCGTTTTTCCTGAGCCTGATCTTATCCACCCGAAAGACCATGAGATGACCGGTTTCCAGGCGCATCATATTACCGTCACCTTTGATGACAAAGTGGTCGTCGATCAGGTGAGCGCGGGCGTCACATCAGGCGAAATGGTCGGCTTGATCGGGCCCAATGGTGCGGGCAAGACGACGTTGCTGCGCGTGCTTGCCTCTCTGCTTACGCCGGATATGGGTAACGTTACAATTGACGGCACATCGCTCCTCGAGATATCTGCCAGGGAGCGCGCAAGAGCCGTTGCCTATCTGCCCCAGGGCCAGAGTGTGGAATGGCCGTTGAGTGTCATGCGCCTGGTGGCACTTGGACGATTGCCCCACTTGAATCCCTGGAGCAAAATGCAGCCTCAGGATCTTGCGGCAATTGAAGAGGCGATCCATGCAGCCGACATCGATCATCTTCGCGATCGCACGATCACCACGCTTTCAGGTGGCGAGCGGGCCCGTGCCCTTTTGGCCCGTGCGGTAGCGGGCCAGCCGGATTACCTGCTGATTGACGAGCCGACGGCATCTCTTGATCCGGGCCATCAGCTTACGGTGATGAAACTGCTGCGCGACCGTGCTCGTGCCGGCGTCGGTGTCATCACGGTGCTCCATGATCTGACGTTGGCCGCCCGCTTCTGTGATCGGCTGGTTTTGATGGATCAGGGAAAGGTTATCGCTGATGCGCCACCCGAAACAGTTCTGACGGACGAAAATCTGGCGGAAGTCTACGGGATCACGGCTCTTCGCGGGACATCAGACGATGGCTTCTACATTGTCCCGGGCCACGAGATTTAGCCCTTCAACCTCTCGATCTCATAGTCTGAGAAATTCCACTCTTCATTTGTATCCATTTCTTTCTGGAAGCTGTCAGTTGCCTTCTTGAGGGCGTTCTCTTCCGTACCGCTGTTGACATCGGTCACCCAATAGAGTGTGCCACTGTTCAGTGTGGCGCGTATGGTTACATGAAATTTTGCCATCTCAATCTCCGGCAGTTGATCTGCGGCGACGCTGCAACAATATGATGCCACCAAGAATAAGGAAGGCCGGCAGATAAAGCCATTCCTTCGCGAAGCGCTCAGCCGAAACCTGAATGTTATGTATACGGTAGTCAAAGTCGAGGCCTGCGGCCTCCGCAGAGCTGCCAAAGCCGATCATGTCCACCGTCACAACACCTGCTGCGTCGGTCCTGAGCTCAAGCCCGGCATCCCGAAGCCGCGCAGCGCCTGCTCCGGCTGCGCCCAGAGGCAGAAGGACGGTCTTCTCTTCAAAGTCACCGTTGATGTTGTAGCCGCTTACGGCCAGGCGCAGGTCTTGGGCGTTCTCAGCGATAGCTGAAATTTCGGTCGCATCGAAAATATCAAAGGGTGGGATTAGCTGATCGAGCCAAAAGCCCGGCCTGAATAACGTGAATGCCACAAGCAGCAGCGCCAGGCTTTCCCAGTACCGGGACTTGACCATGAAATAGCCCTGGGTTGCCGCAGCGAAAATCAGGATGGCTGAGGTTGCAACAACAAAAATCACGACAGCGCCGAGAATACTGACATCAATCAGCAACAGATCAGTGTTGAAGATAAAAATGAACGGCAGCACGACAGTTCTAAGCGAGTAGTAGAAAGCCTGGAACCCCGTGAAGATGGGATCGCCATTGGACACAGCGGCAGCAGCGAAAGAAGCAATACCCACCGGTGGGGTCACATCCGCCATGATACCGAAATAAAAGACAAACATGTGCACCGCAATCAAAGGCAGGACCAGCCCGCCCTGCGCCGCCAGCGCAACTACCACCGGGGCCATCAGAGTCGAGACCACAATATAATTCGCCGTGGTCGGCAGACCCATGCCCAGGATAAGGCTGATGACAGCGGTAAAAATCAGCATCAGCATGATATTGCCACCGGAAATGAGCTCGACAAATTCGGTCATTACAAGGCCAATGCCGGTCAGCGATACAGTGCCAACGACGATGCCGGCTGTTGCGGTTGCTACGCCGATACCGACCATGTTACGCGCGCCGCCTGCCAGGCCATTGACCAGATCGGTAAGGCCGGCAAAGAATTCCGCACGCCGATTGAGCGAAGTTTCACCCCTGAAGAACGAGACAATTGGCCGTTGTGTCGTCAATATCACCAGCAGAAGTACGGCCGCCCAAAAGGCTGAGAGCCCCGGTGACAACCGCTCGACCATCAGGCACCAGATCAGGACGACTACCGGCAGCAGGAAGTGAAGGCCGGACTTAACGGTCGTGCCGACAGGTGGCAGTTCCAGCATGTCGTCGGCGCTGTCATCGTGGCTCAGTGACGGAAAGCGCGCCTGATAGCTGAGAAGTGCCAGGTAGGAAAAGGCTATACCCGCAGCCAATATCCACACCGCGAAGCCACCGAACAGATCTTTTATCCAGCCGATGCCGAAGTAAACGATGGCGGCCAGGATGACGAAGCCGAAGAATGTCATCAGGGCTGAGATCAGGCGGCTGGTCATGGTCTTCTCCACCAGCCGCTCAAGCCCTTCCATGCCTGATTTCAGGGCTTCGAGATGGACGATGTAGCCAAGCGCAATATAGGAGATGACGGCGGGCAGGAACGCGTGCCTGATGACATCGACATAGGAAATACCGACATACTCCACCATCAGGAACGCGGCGGCGCCCATGACAGGTGGCATGATCTGGCCGTTCACCGAGGAGGCGACTTCGACGGCACCGGCCTTTTCTGATGTGAACCCGACGCGTTTCATCAGGGGAATAGTGAATGTACCGGTGGTCACAACGTTTGCAATTGAGGAACCGGAAATCAGCCCTGTCATGGCGGAGGCGACAACCGCGGCCTTGGCCGGACCGCCCCGCATGTGACCAAGGAGCGAGAACGCCACCTTGATGAAATAGCTGCCGGCTCCCGCCCGTTCGAGGAGAGCGCCGAAGAGCACGAACAGAAATACGAAGCTGGTCGAGACACCCAGCGCAATACCGAAAACGCCCTCGGTGTAGAGCCAGAGGTGGGACATCGCCTTCGACACAGATGCGCCTTGCCAGCGCAGAAGTTCCGGCAGAAATTCTGAATCACCGAAAAAGATGTAACAGATGAAAAGAATGCCGACGATCATCAGAGGTGGGCCGAGGGCCCGTCGCGTCGCTTCCAAGAGGAGGATGAGGCCGACAACGGAGATTATCAGATCAAGATCCGTGGGAATGCCGGCCCGGGTCGCCAGTTCCCGGTAGGCGATGAACATGTAGCCTGCGGTGAACGCTGCGGTGATGGCGAGGCACCAATCGAAAATGGGAATCCGAAGCTTCGGCGCGTTTCGATGGGCAGGATAGGCGGTGAAGGCCAGGAACATGGCGAAGGCCAGATGAATGGACCTGGCTTCGGCATCGTTGAAGACGCCGAAACGGAACATGAAAGGCAGGGGCGATGCGATCCAGAGCTGAAACAGGGTCCATGCAAGGGCTGTATAGAGGAGGACATAGGCCGCCGATCCGACGGGTGATCTCGCGCCCCGGTCGGATGCGGTCAGATCATCAGCCGCGTCAGGTTCCGCTGTTGGTTCATCGGTCATGGCGTCTGGAAGTCAGGGCTACAGCAGGCCGGCTTCCTCGTAGTATTGCCGGGCGCCTTCATGCAAAGGGGCGCTGAGGCCATCCTTGACCATCTCTTCCTTCTTCAGAGTGCTGAAGGCCGAGTGACCGCGCTTGAACATTTCAAAGTTTGAAAAAACGGCCTTCACGACTTCATAGATGATATCGGCCTCCGTTTCGCTGGAAGTGACGAAAGTTGCAGCAACGCCGAATGTGGCCACATCGTTCGGCGTTCCTTCATACATGCCGCCCGGAATGAACGCATGGCGATAGTAGTCGTTGGCCTCAACCAGCTCGTCGACTTCGGGACCTGTAACCGGGACAATTACGGTTTCACAGGTTGTGGTGGCTTCCTGGATCGTGCCACTTGGATGACCTACAGCGACGATAAATGCATGAATCTTGTTGTCGCACAGCGCCTGGCTCTGCTCTGAAGATTTCAGCTCCGACGCCAGCAGGAAGTCATCCATGGTCCAGCCAAGGGCCTCGACCAGACGTTCAGCGGTCGCGCGTGTGCCGGAGCCCGGATTGCCTATGTTGACGATTTTTCCCTTCAGATCCCGAAGCGATGTGATGGACGCGTCCTTACGGGCGACAATGGTTACAGGCTCAGCATGGATAGAAAAAACCGCGCGCAGGTTCTCGTTGGGTCCAGAATCCTCGAACACGTCAGTGCCATGATAGGCATGGTACTGCCAGTCAGATTGGGCAACGCCCATGTCGAGCTCACCGGTGCGGATCGTGTTGAGATTGTAGATCGAGCCGCCAGTGCTTTCGACCGAACAGCGGATGTGATGTTCGCTACGCCCACGATTTAGAAAACGGCAGATCGCGCCACCTGTTGGATAATATACGCCGGTCAGGCCGCCAGTGCCGATGGTGATGTAACGATTCTGCGCCCAGCTCGCCTCGGAAAAGCTGAGAGCAATGAAAAGGCTTGCCGCGATCAGTGTCTTCTTGCCGAGCATAAGTGATGGCTCCTTCAGGCGGACCGTACCCCTCAGGAGTACAAGCAAATGTGTGCCATCCTTTATAGGGCAACAATGTGGCGCATCATAGGACAGCTTTCGAATTCGCGTGGCGGGAGCCTTGGATTTCCGCTAGGTTCCGGCCAATCTAGAGCAAGTAACAGGGAGTCCCGCCATGCTTTCATTCGAGCCCTCTGAAGAACAGGAGCTGATCCGTGAAACTGTTCAGAGCTTTGCTGCGGCCGAGCTGGTGGATGCCGCGCGCGCCGCCGAAGAAAACGGCGAAGTCCCGGCAGACCTGCTGCAGTCGGCGTGGGAGCTTGGCCTTGTCGCGGGTCAGATACCTGAGGCCTACGGTGGTGCCGGCATGGATCGCTCGCCGGTGACAAACTGCCTTGTGCTGGAAGAATTGGGAGCCGGATGCCCGGCCCTGGCATCCGCAATCATGGCGACATCGGCGTTCGTCAATCCGCTGATCGACTTTGGCACCGAAGCACAGAAGCAGAAATTTCTGCCGCTTTTTACCGGCGAGACATTTACGCCCGCCGCTATCGCCATTCATGAGCCTCAGCTTGGCTTTGACGTGAACCGGATGCAGAGCGTTGCCGAGAAATCCGGCGATGACTGGCTCCTGACCGGCATAAAAAGGCTCGTGCCATTGGGCGTGGCTGCGTCTCACTTCCTGATCCTTGCCAGAAACGGGGATGAAACCGGGGTCAACTCCATTGAGGCGTTCATCGTGCCAGCCGATACGGCCGGGCTCCAGGTGACAGCAGAAGACGAAGCAAGGCTCGGCCTGAACGGGCTGCCGGTTGCAATTCTCGAATTTGACGGCATGGAAGTGCCTGCCAGCGCGCGGCTTGGTGGGGACGCAGGCGTTGATGGCGCGCGCCTCATGAACAGCGTTCGTGTCAGCGGACTTGCCCTTGCCGTCGGCCTGGCGCGTGCCGTTACGGCTTACTGCATTCCCTATGTCCAGACACGCCAGGCCTTCGGCACGGCGATCGGGCGAAAGCAGGCCATCGCCTTCATGATGGCGGACATGCATGCGGATGTGGAAACCATGCGCTGGCTGGTGTGGAAAGCGGCAAGTGCTCTGGAACATGCCAAGGATTCCCAGAAGGAAACCGCCATCGCCCTGAATTATGTCGGCCGCAAAGCCATGCGGATTGCTGACGACGGACTGCAGATTTTTGGCGGCCATGGCTTCATTCGCGAGCTGCCACTGGAGATGTGGTACCGGAACATGCGGACACTGACGGTGCTTGAAGGCACCGCAGCAGCGTAAACGCGCGTAAGGAACAGAGACATGATTGACTTTACGCTGACAGAGAATGACCAGAAGGTCCTCGACTATGTTCGCCGCGAGGCCCTCGCCCTTCGTGAAGCTGGCGTCTATTACGACCGTCATGAAGAGGAAGTGGCGCCCGCGCATCTGGTGGACCGGGAAGAATTTCCGGGCGTCTTCAGCCAGTACGCAGGCCGCACGGATGACGACACACCCGGCGCCATCATGGGCATGTTGCAGACCATCCATTCCTGCTGGGGTGACAGCCTGGCGCTATTCACCGGCGACTTCGGGCTTGGCAACGCGGCCCTTGGTGCCGCCGGCACGGACGAACAAAAGGCGAAGTGGGGCGGGCTCACGCTTGCCATGTCGATCACTGAACCCGGCGTTGGTTCCGATACCAAGGCGGTGCAGACGACGGCTGAGCTGGATGGCGACGAATGGGTGCTGAACGGCGACAAGATATTTGTAACCACCGGCGTTCGCGCCCAAGGTGCCGTCGTCTGGGCTTCGATTGACCGATCAGCTGGCCGGGCTGGGATCAAATCATTCCTGGTCCTGAAAGACACGCCAGGATTCACAACAGTCCGAAAAGAAAAGAAGCTCGGCATTCGTGGCAGTGATACGGCTGCCTACAATTTCGATAACTGCCGCATCCCAAGAGATCACCTTTTGGGCGGTGACGAAACGGTGCCGAAGGCGGGTTCCGGCGGCTTCCGCGGTGTGATGCGCACTTTCAACATCACCCGCCCTGGCGTCGCTGCGTCCGGCATTGGGGCCGCCCTTGCTGGCTTTGAGTTCGCCCGCGACGAGCTCGCCAAGGAACAGATCGAAGTCGACTGGTACGAGAGCCGCATGAAGCGCAGCACCATCGAAGACAGGCTGATCGAAATCGAAGCCGACATCGAAGCGGCCACCCTCGCCGTCTGCCGTGCCGGCTACCTCGCCGGCAAAGGCATCCCCAACAACACCGAAAGCTCCATCTCCAAAGCCAAAGGCGGCGAGATTGCACGGACAGCGACACAAAGATGCATCGACCTCTTGGGCGCCATGGGCACGAGCCAGGAACACCTGATGGAGAAATGGTTTCGGGACGCCAGAATCTGCGACATTTACGAGGGGACGGGACAAATCCAACGCCTGATTATCGCGCGCGATATTCTTGAATTTTCGTCGGAGGAGTTGAATTAGATCTCCAGCTGTCACCCCGGGAACGCGATCAAGTCCAGCATGACGGATGATGAAATAGACTACATCGCCTGCCTTGAAAGCATGTAGCCCAACAACACTTCATCGGCTTCGGCAGCGGAATCGGCGTTCCAGCGGCCATCCCATTTGCGGTCATCGAAGCCGTGGTCGGCGCCTTCGAAACTGTGGACGGTGACGATGTGGCCCTGATCGCGGAGCTCACCGGCAAGGGTGACGCAGGCCTCGGCCGAGACGGTCTGGTCTTCGGCGGCCAGGAGGAAGAGAGTTGGAACCTTTGGCGTCCAGTCGAGGTTGGCAGCTTCGCCACCCAATCCGCAGGGCGGGTAGAACAGAACGACAGTCTGGAGCCCGTCGAGTGCATTGTCGGGGCGGTCGCTCATCGATGAGAGGCCAGCTTCGGAGCTGATCCCGGCGAGGGTGGCGAGGATTGTCGCGCCGCCGTGGGACCAGCCCATGACGGTGAGGTCGCCCTCATCAACCCAGTCGATATCGCGGATCAGCTGGAGTGAAGCAACGACATCGCCGGTGCGCTCACTGACCGGCAGTTTCACACATCGCGCCGCAACCGGGATGGAGCGATCAGCATAAATGCCGCGGGCCGCGAAGCCGTCGACCAGCACCGTACCGTATCCAATGGCGCGCAGTTTCTGGGCCCAGATGTAGTGCACACGCTTGGTGCCAGCGCAGCCGGGGAACAGCGCGACAGTCGGAAAAGGCCCCTCACCCGCCGGCTTCATGGCAATAACGTGGGGGGCCAGAAAGTCATAGATTTCAGCAGAGGATCGGGCCGATGACGTTTCGGTGGCTACATCGGTGGAGCCATCGCTAGGCATAGTGTTTTCGCCTTCATCGCCGAGGCCGACTATCAGAAGAATAATTGCCACGGTGAGGACGGCGATGGCGGAGACGAGCTTTACGTTCATGTTCACATCCTGGCCTGTTCACATCCTGGAACTCAAAAACGACGCCAGCCTATCACTCCATGTGGACGCGTCAATTGGGCTCAAACAAGGAACGTAAACCTGAAGATCGTGACATTTAGGCAAGCGTCCCGACGCTTGCGTTGCATGCGGCTGAATGCCTCTTTTCACGCGGCTGATTAGGGGGTACACCATGCCCCTCATGACTTGAAACTAACCAATCCTGCAGTCTGGACGCATTTCAGAAGATGCGTCCTTTTTGGCATTCGGCTCGTGAAATATTGAATTTGCGCGCGCCCCAAGGAACTCAGCTCGCGATGAAGATCGATATCGGACCTGTTGGACGTGTACTGCCCTATATGAAAGGGCGGTGGCTCTTGTACTCGCTGGCTGTCGGCGTTCTGTTTGCCGGCCGGGCCGCCGAAGGCCTTGTGTTCCAGCAGTTTCAGATTGGCATCGATACCGTCAGTGACGCTCTCAAGGCCGGTGGGGGCGTTGCCGAAATGCTTGCCCTGGCCCAGCCTGAGCTTGCCTGGCTTGCCTGGGTTGTGGTGCTTGTCACAATTGGTCGGCTCTTCATGCTCAGATGGTCGCGCATGAAAATGATGATCATCGGCCTCGACATCGGATACGAACTGCGGCAACGCATGTACGGTCACTTGCAGAAGATGGGTCCCCGATTCTACTCGTCTTTCGCCACAGGCGATCTGATGGCGCGCGCCATCAATGACATCTCGCTGGTAAGAAATCTGATCAGCGGCAATACACGAATGATTGCAGCAACCCTCGGCCAGTTCCTGGTGGGCTTCGGCTACATGCTCTATTACTCGCCGTTCCTGACTTTGGTGGTGCTGCCACCGTTGCCGATATTGTCCTGGATCGCATTTCGCTATTCAAAAAGCATCTATGCACGGTCGCTCAGCGTGCAGGAAGGTTTTGCCGACCTGTCGGAATATGTTCAGGAAAACCTGAACGGCATTCGCACTATCCAGGCGCTTGCCCAGGAGGATGCTGAAGTTCAACGCTTTGGCCGTCTGAACGATCACTATGCCGACGCCTACATCCGCATGATCCGGCTCCAGTCGCTATTGGGGGCCTACCTGCCCGGCATTGGCGACATCTGCCGACTGATCGTATTCGCCGTAGGGGGTTGGATGGTGCTCCAGGGCGAAATGACGTTTGGCGTGTTCGCTGCATTCTTCCTCTACCTCAATATGGTGATGTGGCCGATGCGGGCCTTCGGCAGCATCATTTCCCAGTGGCAAAGGGGTGCGTCAGGGGCGCAGCGGCTGTTCGAGATTTATGACTTTGAGCCCGAGATCGTCGATTTGGCGCCTGACGGCGCAACCTCAGACATTGTCGGGAAAATTGACGTCGATCATCTCAGCTACACCTACCCGGGTGCAACGCTTGAAGCGATCAATGACATTTCGATGCATGTGGAGCCAGGTCAGACGGTTGCAATTCTGGGACGGGTCGGCTGCGGCAAATCTACATTGCTGAAACTGCTGGCAAGACTGCTGGACCCGCCGGAAGGCACAATTCTATATGACGACCGGGACGTCCGGGAACTGCCCCTCGCCGCCGTCAGAGGGCAGGTCGCATTGGTGTTGCAGGAGCCCTTCCTGTTTGCCGAAACCATCTCAAACAATATTACATATGACGACCCGAGCCGCCCTGACCCTGTCATCTGGGATGCAGCCGACGCTGCCAGCATCAGGGACACTATAGAGCGGCTGCCCGATCAGCTGGAGACCGAAGTAGGTGAGCGTGGTGTAACGCTGTCTGGTGGACAGAAGCAGCGTTCGACCCTCGCCCGCGGGCTAATCCGGACAGCACCTGTTCTGTTGCTGGACGACTGTTTCTCAAGCGTCGATACGGAAACGGAAGAACATATTCTGACCAACCTGCGGCGGCTTCGTGCCGGCAAGACGACTGTGCTCGTATCCCATCGGGTTTCAACGGCGCGGCACGCCGACAAGATCTACATCATTGAAGACGGCACTATTCTTGAGAGCGGGAGCCATGATGAGCTTTTGCAGGCCGGTGGCTTCTATGCAAATCTCGAAACGGCGCAGCGGAATCCAAGAGAAGCCACTGCCTTTCGTGGCGGGGGAGAGGCCGCGTGAGCGATACAGTCATGAGCGGCGCGGCAACCGAACGTCCTGAGGACGAGATTCCAGCCGAAATCCGTGCCCGCATGCCGGCTGCCAAGTCCAGGGACTATTCAGGCTTTGATTCTGAAATCTCGGGCAAGCGGCTTGATATGAGCATGGTGGTGAGGCTCTTCGAGTGGGTCAAGCCACACAAATCCTATGCCTACATGACCAGCTTTCTTGTCATCATCTATTCAATCCTGTCGCTTCTCGAACCGATAATCGTTGGCGGTGTGGCGATTGACTATGTCCTGAACCCGATGCCGCAATCAAACGCGCCTGACTTTGGCATGATCGCGCTTACCGACTGGATTGCACAAGCCTGGATTGCGCCGTTTGATTTCGGCTTCAGCGAGAAGGAACTGCTGCTGGCTGCAGCCGCCCTCCTGTTCACGATTATCAAGATTGCCTGGGCAATTGTCGGCCATTGGCAGCGGATGACATTGACAATTGCCGTTGCCAGAGCGTTGCGCGATCTTCGGCGCGATCTGTTCGCCCATCTTGAAGGCCGCGCAGCAAGTTTCTTTGATCGCGTTGCCATTGGGCGCGTAATGACGCGGGTTACCAACGACATCGAAGTGCTCTTTCAGATGCTGCAGGGACTTGGCCATCTGCTCGGCGAATTCGTGCCGTTCTTTGCAGTGGTCGGCATGCTGATCGTAATTTCCTGGGAACTGACCATTCTTCTGTTGCTGGCAATTCCAATTGTCGCTGTCGCCACTTTCTTTTTCCGCCGTGCGACGAGGCGCATTTACCGGGACATCAGGACAACCACAGGGCTTCTGAACGCTAACCTGCAGGAAAATCTTTCAGGTGTTCAAGTGGTTCAGCTCTACGGTCGCGAGGACGAAAACCTTGCACGCTATGACGCCATCAACAAAGAGAACCGGGATCAGGAAGCGCATGCCATCCGGCTTGAAACAGTTTACGGGCCGTTTGTGGAAAGCATGGCGACGGTTGGCATCGGCGCCATCATCTGGTTCGGCGGCAGCTGGTCGATCGAAGGTGGCATGACCCTTGGTGGCCTGGTTATTTTTGTCCACTTTATCGACATGCTGTTCCGCCCCATTGTCGCCGTTGGCCAGCAGTTCAATGTCATTTTTCGGGCCATGGCTTCAGGCGAGCGGATCTTTCAGGCGCTGGACTGGGTGGAGGTTGTGCACGAGCCGGATGAACCTGCAAAATTGCCGGAACGCCTGAGCGGTGAAGTGGAATTTCGCCATCTATGGTTCGAGTATGAAACCGATACGCCAATTTTGAGGGATGTAAATTTCACGATTGAGGCGGGCAAGAAAGTGGCCATCGTCGGTTCAACGGGATCCGGCAAGACAACGCTGGTTCGGCTGCTTGGGCGCTTCTACGACTTTGGCCGGGGCATGGTGTTTCTTGACGGCATCGACATGCAGGACATCTCGACGAAAGAGGCGAGGCAGCGCATCGGCACTGTGCTTCAGGACTTCCATGTATTTTCCGGCACCGTCTACGACAACATTGCCCTTGGCAATCCTGAGATTACAAAAGAACGCGCTATCGAAGTGGCAAAGCTGGTGAACGCCCATGACTTCATCAAGAAACTGCCGCATGGCTATGATTCTCATCTTATTGAGCGCGGTGCAAACCTGAGCCAGGGACAACGTCAGCTGTTGTCGTTCGCGCGCGTCCTGGCGACAGATCCCGAGATCCTGATCCTTGATGAAGCAACCGCCAGTATCGACACGGAGACGGAACTTCTCATTCAGGATGCTCTGCGCCATCTGACCGAAGGACGCACATCAATCATCATTGCGCATCGCCTGCAGACCATTCAGGAAGCTGACCAGATTGTTGTCCTCCGGCATGGTGTCGTAGAGGAAATGGGCAGCCATGACGAGCTGATGGCACTCGGCGGAGCCTACAGGACCCTTTACGAGCTCCAGTTCCAGGACATCGTAGACGACGATCAATAATTGAGGGGAATAGTTACTTATTCGGCGGCGTCTTTCGACTTCTCGGCCAGCTCGGCCTGGTGTTTTTCGATTTCCGCCCCGACCGCGCCAAAGGCCGCGCCCATAAAGCGATCATGATTGTCTTTGGCCCAGTTCAGGCTGTTGATACGGCGTTCGTTGGTTTCCTGGAATTTGGGCATAACGTAGCGCGCCATCAGCTCGTAAGACTTCCGTGTTGCGACAGTGTCGGCCCAATTGTGGGCGAGTTGCATGACGCAACCGAAGCCACCGGATTCTTCTTCCAGCCTGGCGATCTGGGCAATGGCATCGTCTGGCGTCCCGATGACCGCGAAACCCGAAGCTATCAGTGCCTCGGCCGGGTCGTCACCCTCACCCGGCGCGAGCGGGAGCGCGGCAACTTCGGTGAAATAGCGGACCCAGTCGGCAAGGCCGAATTTCACATCCGCCAGCGCCTGTTCGCGGGTCTCGGCGATGTGCATGGGCCCAACCACACGCCAGTTTTTGCGATCAACGGTCTGGCCGAATTCTTCTGCCCGGGCCTCACAGATTTCCCAGTTTGATCGAAGCGCATCAAAACCGCCCTGATTGGTCGCGCCGATGGAGAGAAGGCCGAGGCCGTATTTGCCGGCAGCCCGCGCGCCGGCCGGTGAAATCTGACTGGCAACGGCCATTTCGATGCCGCCAGGATTGTAATTTGCCAGCTGGATGCGTGCTTCGTTCAGTTCAAACCAGTCACACTTATAGGTGACGGTATCACCTTGAAGGAGGGGCACGATCACAGATAACGCCTCGTCCATTCTGTCGCGCTGTGTTGCTGGATCGATGCCCATCATAAAGGCATCCGATGGCAGTGCGCCCGGGCCGACACCGAACATGGTTCGGCCGCGGGTCTGGACAGCGAGCTGGGCGATACGGTCTGCCAGAATAAGCGGATGATGATAAGGCAGGGACGAAACACCGGTTCCCAGACGAATGTGTTTGGTGCGCTCAGCGACGGCGGCAATGAAAAGCTCGGGCGACGGAATAATCTCAAAGCCGGCGGAATGGTGCTCACCGATCCAGGCTTCGTCATAGCCGATGTCATCAAGATACTGAATAAGCTGCATGTCACGCTCATACGCGTAGAACGGATTTTCATTCTCGGGATGAAACGGCGCCATGAAAATGCCGAATCGGACGTGCTTTCTTGCCACAGTTATTCTCCTGCCAAACCAAAAACGCGGTTTTCTGACATAGCGCGACCGGGATCAGTGAGCAATCCAATTCCTGAAGCCTGTGCTCAGCCTTACTCACGCTTCATTTGCAAAAGCGAGGCTGAGCTTGATCCTGGTCAATGAAGGGTTTGGTGCGCTTCCCTAAAGTGTCCTTGGAATTTCCGGCAGGCGCAACACAGACCGCCAGTCGAAAAGTTTCCACCCGATGATGATAGGTGTCCCATAGCACCATCGTCATTCTCCTCCGTGCTAAGCTGTGGGGATGGTGCCTGGTGGGTGGAGGGCACCATCCCACTTTTCCCCCAGACACCCCACTTGCCCCCCAAGACATATTGAATTTCAGTTCAAAATCCGTCGGCTTTCGCTCAGATCAGAAGAGCGGATGATACCTGATAAGTTATGAACGAGACCAGATAGGCCAGTGCAAACATGTAGCCTGCCATGAACATCGGCCAGGTCCATCCATTTGTCTCGCGCTTTGTAATCGCAAGCGTTGCAATGCACTGGGGCGCATAGACGTACCAGGCAAGGAACGAAAGTGCAGTCGGCAGTGACCATGCCTGTTGCAGCGTGCTGGCAAGGCTTGTTGCAATTGCATCCTCGGAACCGGACAGTGAATAGACTGTACCAAGGGCTGCAACGGCCACTTCACGCGCTGCCATGCCTGGAACAAGGGCAATTGAAATCTCCCAATTGAATCCCAGGGGTGCGAAAAAAACCTGCAGGCCCTGCCCGATCATGCCTGCGAAACTATAGTAAATCGCTGCATCGGTGGCGCCTTCGGGTGGCGATGGAAATGATGCAAGGACCCAAAGGATCACCATCGCGCTCAGGATGATGGTTCCCGCGCGCTTGAGAAAAATCCGCGCCCTCTCATAGAGGCCCAGCAGCATGTCACGTAGCCGCGGTGCCTGATACTTCGGCAGTTCCATGATCAGCGCCTGGGACGGCCCCTTCATGACGGTCCGCTTCAGCACAAATGCAATGATAAGTGCACTCAGGATGCCAGCCATGTAGAGGGAAAACAGCACAAGTCCCTGAAGGCCGATACCCATGCCCACGCTTCGGTTGGGAATGAAAGCGGCGATGATGATGGCGTAAACCGGAATACGGGCCGAGCAGGTCATCAGGGGGGCGATCAGGATTGTGGTCAGGCGGTCTCTCGGGTTGGCGATGGTGCGCGCGGCCATAATGCCCGGGATGGCGCAGGCGAAACTTGAAAGAAGCGGGATAAAGGCGCGGCCATTGAGCCCCACCACCGACATCAACCGGTCCATGATGAAGGCAGCACGGGCCATATAACCAGATGCTTCGAGCAGGATTATGAAAGCGAAGAGAATCAAAATCTGCGGCATGAAGATGATCACGCTGCCAACACCTGCCAGTATGCCATCAACCAGGAGGCTTCTCAGCACAGTCGCCGGCAGATTGGCGATGACCCAGTTCTGAAGACCAATAATGCCATCATCGATCATGGCCATGGGTGTCTCTGCCCAGGCAAACACCGCCTGGAACAGTGTAAACAACAGCGCAAACAATATGAGCGGCCCGGCAATTTTGTTCAGAAGGACATTGTCCAGGGTGCGGGTCAGGCGATGGCCCACGCCTTCTGTCACGATGGCCAGCTTGGCGATGCGGCTCGCCTCGCGCTGGAGCGCACGCACATCCTTTGCTTCGTTGCCGTTGGCCGCCGGAGCAGATGTTTGCGCGAGATCGGCAAGTTCATCTGTCAGCATGACGACAAGATCATCAATGCCATGTCGGCGCACGGCGACCGTCTCGATGACCGGCACGCCCAGTTCCGCCCGCAGCACTTCGAGATCAATCTCTATGCCGTCACGACGTGCCAGGTCCATCATGTTCAAGGCAACAAACAACGGCTGCCCGATGCGCTTCAGCTCAAGCACAAAGCGCAGATGCTGACGCAGATTAGTCGCATCAATGACGCAGAGAATTCCATCCGGCACCGGATGATCGGGCATGCGGCCTTCGATGACGTCACGTGCAACCTCTTCGTCCGGGCTGCGCGGAGTCAGGCTATAGCTGCCTGGCAAATCAATGACCTCGATTGACTTCCCACCAGCCTGAACAGGGAGATGGCCGACGCGCCGTTCGACCGTGACGCCAGGGTAATTGGCGACTTTCTGGCGTGCGCCCGTCAGCGCATTGAATAGAGCTGACTTGCCACTGTTGGGATTGCCGACCAGGGCGAGGGTTGCCGAGACTTCCATGAGCTAGTCTGCCCCTGCACCATCAACTGCGACCAGCACTGCACGTGCTTCCCTACGCCTGAGCGCGATGGTCATTTGATCGACATGCACCGAAATGGGATCGCCGCCGAAAGAGCTTTCATGCAGAATTTCGACTGCCGCTCCTTCAACAAAGCCGACTTCGCGCAGCCGGTTTTCGAGGCGCCAGTCTTTGTCAGCCTCGTTCGCAGCCGGATCAAGGGCGTCTGATATCTCGACAATTATCCCACGTTCACCGGGCTTGAGATCGCCCAGTAAAACCTTTTGGCGCGAATCTGCCATTTTCTCGATTGCCTTGTTCATGCACAGCCCTTAATGCAATTGACACTCATTCGCAACTAAAATACCAAAAACAGCCGTTTCCCCATGGTGCCGTGCCATCATTTCCGGGAAAAAGGCCAACCAAGATAGGCTGACATGGCGTTCAAAGAAAGGCGCTGTGCCACATTGTCGCGACAACCGATTCCATATTCATGGGGAGGGCGCAGGTTCCGGTCGTTCACGCCAATGCGTGCAAGCATGCACGGCTTCCCACTGTTTGATAGACATTGGGGGCGGCGCACTGGCGCCGGAACCACACTTGCGGCCCAGTTCTTTCCATATCCGACCATTTGAATATCGAAAATGGTCCAGGTGCGTCTTTGGCCGATTGCGCATTTTGTGCCTGAGCGTCTAACCTCTGCACC
>CBDUYM010000033.1:0-38591 GCA_965371465.1 uncultured Alphaproteobacteria bacterium | reverse complement strand
TCCGGGTCGGCTACGAAGACCCGAAACAGGAAATTGATCTCTTCCGTAGATGCCGTGATGCTTTCCATTCCGGCTGGTAGCTTGCCATTCCAGTCTTTGTGAACAACGGCGTATTGTCCACCCCGGTTGCCCGTGGTGCGCGTGCCAATGTAGCCGTTGACGATATTCCACCTGTCAATCAGGGGAATCACGAAATAACGATCACCGAAGTCCGGCACGTCAAATATCATCGGCTCGTCGCTAACATCAAGCCAGCCTTGCGCATAAATCATGTCCGCCATAGGGCCGGTCATTCCAATTGCGCCAACGTCAATATCTGCTGTGTAGACACCCTGGCTAAATGCGATCTGATTGATCGGGGCCAGCAATGAAATCTCGTCAATTTCGCTGACTGAGGTGCTCCTTTCCAATGCTGTTCCGGTGACGATCAGGGGCAAAAACGCAATGTGCAAGAACCCAGCAATAATCGCGGATACCGTGCTCGCAGACAGGAAAACAATAATGTTCTTTTTCATGGCTTGTTTTCCTTTAGTTGTTTTGGAATGTCAGTGGTGGGGGGGCATATCTGCCCTCCCGGATGGCTTCACCCGGTCCATAAGTCCGCATCAATAACATCATCGGGCCGTCAGGAGCGGGCAACCAATTGGCCAGTCGATCGGTTGGTGGCTCCTGATGCTGAACCCAAATATCCAGCGAGCCATCGTCATTGATTTTGATCCCCTGTGTGCGATCACTGACAACATAGCGATCAGCTGAATTGGCCACCAGGTTGTACGGCAAGTCACCGTGGTACATGGTAATCGACCAGAATGCGCTGACCTGTGGAATGTCGTCAGCGTCGAAATGAATAATGAACTTATTGCCTGATGAGCCATCTGCAAAGGTGAGGTAGTAAACAGCCTCTTCCGCGGTGTTCCCGAACATTGCATGCTTCGCGAACGCTGCGGCACTTAGGGACGGTGGCGCAGCGGCACCCCATTCGGTGGAATATCGCCAGCCATTCTTCTCAATGCCACTCTCAACAAAATACAAACTGGTCGCGACGTCGGCAGCTTTATACCCGAGCAAACTTCCGACGACAATTCCGGCAATCAAGATCAGCCATGGGATGTTTTTCATTATTGTTCTCAGTTGTTGCTTGCAGCCAACTGTAATACTTGCTGGGTCACGATCATGCCTTCTTGGGCCGCCGCAGGCAGCGAAACGGCCAATGCCAGGGCGTACACTCCATCACGTGTTGATGGTGCGCTCGTCGTCAGGCTCATAGTTCAGCAGCCCTTGATCACTTCAACTTCACGACATCGCCTGGTTTCCAGGTCGGGTCGAAAAATTCTACACCGCTCCCATAGATGGGCAGACGAAGAATATCCTGCTGCATGAACAGATTGGAACTGTCAAAATTGACAGCGCGAGCAGATTCTGGCGGCAGGTTTGCAGAGTGAAATCAGAGTATGGTTACCTGAACAGGTTGAGGATTCGGCTTAACGCAATACTCTGGTTCATGTCCGCTATGGGTCAGGAGCAGACATCGACTTTCGTGATTCTCTTGTCCGTTCCTGACCACTTGGCGACACTCTGAAACGCTTCACTCGATCGCACCCATCAGGACTGAGTATCGCCACTTGATCGTAAACCATGTTCGACGTTACGTTCACGATGTGAGCAATCCTGAACCTAGCACCCCTGATCCCGGATCGATCGAGTTTGAGGCAAATGGCCTTCGTTTTCATGCTTTTGAGTGGCCAGCGGAGAGAGCTACATCAAACAAGACAGCCCTTCTAACTCATGGCAACAGCCTTGATGCTGCATCATGGTGGATGGTCGGGCCATTGCTGGCCGCGGCGGGTTACAGAGTCCTTGCCCTGGATCGTCGGGGCCATGGGCTATCGGAAACCGTCGATGCGGGTCCCGATGCCGGCTATGAATTTCTTGATTATACCGAAGACATTCTGGCCATCGTCGAAACGCTCTCTCTTCACGATGTTTACCTCGTCGGACACAGCGCGGGCGGCACTGAACTGCTTCTCGCAGCGGCCATTCGCCCCGAAGCCATCAGCCGGGTTTTTGCCTTCGAACCAACGCTCTCATACCCGGCTGCACTCGACGCAACACTGCCAGAGACCGCTATAGAACAGATCAGAAGAACAGGAGAAAAGCGGAAGAGCTATGCGAGCATCGACGATTACAGAGTTCGCGCGCTCAGGCGTCCTCCCTTCAACCGTTTTCAGCCTGAAGTCCTTGCCGCCCATATTGAACACGGGTTTGACCACCATGAGGACGGCAGCATCCATTGTCGCTGTACAGCTGAGATTGAGCGAAAGGGCATGCGCACTATCGTCGAAGCCATGCACGGTTGCTACCACGGGGATGAGCGTGGGGAACCTTTCCATCTCCTGTCTGAAATCAGGACACCAACTGTCATTGCCACCGCTGGGGCGTCAGCGCCGATTTACGGCAAAATGGCCGCCGTTGGCCTTGATCTTATTCCAGGCGTGGAGAATGTGCATTTCCCGGACTGCAATCACTGTGTGCCAATGGAGGCCCCTGAAGCCGCAGCAAAAGCCATCCTTGAATTTGCAGGAACGGCCTGAACTTTTCGCCACTGGAGTGATGCCGTTGTATGGAATACAACACACGTAAACTCATCATCCGGATTTCCATCACGAGGACGACTGAAATGGCGCCGTCAAGCGAGACAAGAAAGACCAATATTGTATTCGTTCTCACCGATGACCAGGGAATCTGGGCCGCCGGATGTTACGGCAACCGTGAAATCCGCACACCGAATATTGATCGCCTCGCCGCGACCGGTGTAAAGTTTGAGAATTTCTTCATTACCATTCCTGTTTGCTCAGCCAGCAGGGCATGTTTCCTGACGGGACGGATCCCCTCTCAGCACGGCGTCCACGATTTTCTGACGGGTAGAGTAGCAGTCGGGGAAGAAGCAACATCATTCATGGATGACGAAATCTGTTACACCGATGTCCTTGCGGAACACGGCTGGACCTGTGGGCTATCTGGAAAGTGGCACCTGGGGAATTCGATCCTGCCCCAGACTGGTTTCACGCACTGGTTCGCCCATCCGCATGGCGCGGGCCAATACAATGATCAGGAGATGTTCCGCAATGGCGTGAGTGAGGTGGCCCCTGGTTACATAACCACTGCGATTACGGACGATGCCTTGACCTTTATCGATGACCATGCAGGTGACGAAAACCCCTTCTACCTCAGTGTGAACTATACCGCCCCCCATGCCCCATGGGCCGGTCATCCGCAGGAAATTGTCGATTCCTATGACGATTGTGCATTCGATACCTGTCCTCAGGAAGAGGCCCATCCATGGGCCATCATTCCGCGCAACAGGGACACAACAGTGGCGGATACGGGAACACTGGGTCTAAGCAATAATCTCGGTAACCGTGAAAGTCTCAAAGGGTACTTTGCGTCCGTGACAGCGATGGATCTCGATCTGGGCCGCATTCTCGACAAACTGGAAGCTCTGGGCCTCCGAGAGCAAACGCTGGTGATATTCGCATCGGACAATGGCTATTCCTGCGGCCATCACGGCTTCTGGGGCAAGGGGAACGGCACCAATCCCGTCAATATGTACGAGAACTCTATCAAGGTGCCATTCATTGCATCGCATCCAGGCGTCATTCCTGAAGGGATGGTTCAAACCGCGATGGTCGCCTCCTATGACTTCATGCCAACCTTGCTCGAGTATGTAGATCTGCCATTGCCCGACACTGATTTGCCCGGCCAATCGTTTCTGTCCGCTTTGAAGGATGAAAATTCGCCAGGTCGCGACACCATCGTCGTCTATGACGAATATGGCTATTGCCGGATGATCCGGACAGAGACATGGAAATACGTCCACCGGTATCCAGACGGCCCCAACGAATTGTGGGACCTTGTCAACGACCCTGATGAGCGTCAAAACCTGATTGATGATCCCTCCCATTCCGATCTCATCACCGACCTGAAGGCGCGAATGGAAGCCTGGTTCAGCGAGTACGTAACAGATGATAAAGATGGTATCGGCTTCGACGTCGGTGCTGGCCAGAACCGCCAGGTCGGCGAAAAGGGGGATCCAGGCACCGATGCGTTCGTCTATACGACAATCAAGAGAAGGCAAAGGGAACGCGAAGAAAGCTGACCACCGCCCAGGCAGTGCTCCATCTCCTCTGAAATTCGTGTCATTGCTGCGGAGGCAAGCTATGCTCCACCAGCGTTGCGTTGATAATTTACCAAAGAAGTAACCGCAACGCAGAGATTCACATGGCAGATAAACAAAGCAGGACAGAGCGCGAAACAGCGCCTTCCCGCACGATGCTCGCAGGAGAGAGAATCCAAAATGCCTGGATGCAAAACAACAAAGACCTTGAACGCGACGCGATCTCTCTTTGGGAGAAACGAAGCGTTCTGCCAGAAGGGACTGCGCCTGAAGAGCGAGCGAAGGAACTTGTATGTGTCGCCTACGTTGATGACGCGATTGCAGGTCTTTTGACCGCTGCTACAGGGCGACATGAACCGTTGAAGCACAGTTTTGCCTTCGTCCGAATTCATATTGAGGAGGAATACAGGCTGAATTATCTGCAAATCAGGCTTGCAACACGAGCCAACGAGATTCTGAGCGACTGGTCAATCTCGCGACCGGACTTCGGGCTCGCCGGAACGGCAAATGTTCGCCAGGCCGATTTCCAGCGGGGCAGACTGACGCCGCCAGTGTCGCCGACAAACAGGTCCATCCTGGTCGGCTACAATAATCAGGGTCAGCAGGTTCGCATCAAATGGTTCGATCACATCCGTGTGTAACTGTCGGGATCTCGAAATTGGAAAGTGGTGACGTCAGATCCACGTGCAGCAACACTTCAGACATGATGAATTCCTTCATAGCCCCTTAGTCTCGACATAGAAACGACGGACCCTGGCGCCGTCTCGCGTTATTACTGACGGACAGGAAGAATCGTGCCATGAATCTGCGTTCTCCAGCGCATGGACCCTCAAAGGATGAGAGATGGCAAGGCCCCCGCGAAACGTAACAGTTGCGAACAGAGATAACCTGACGCCCAACATGGTCCGTGTGACGCTGACCGGCGAGGCTCTGAGCGACTTCCCCACCGGCTTCGACGGCGGCTACGTCAAACTTGTCTTTGCCAATGAAGGCACGGCCAATACAGACGCAGCCAATGCAGACCGTAAGCCCACTGTTCGTTCCTACACAGTGCGGGCATTTCACCCTGACACCAGGGAACTTACGCTGGACATGGTGGCACATGGCGACACGGGGCCGGCAGCGACCTGGGCAAATCATGTGGCCTGCGGTGACGAGATCACGATCAGCGGCCCCGGTGCGTGCAAGAAAGTCAACCCAGAGGGCGACTGGTTTCTCCTGGCGGGCGATATGAGTGCCCTGCCGGCAATCGCAGTGAATCTTGCCAGCCTGCCATCAAATGCAGTGGGTCACGTTGTTCTGGAAGTCATCTGCGATCAGGACAGGCTGGACCTTGAACACCCCGAAGGCATAGAGGTCCACTGGGTGATCAATCCTGAGCCTGAAAAACCCAATAGTGTACTGGAAGATACCGTCATGGCCTTGCCCTGGCGGGATGGCCAGGTTGCGGTCTGGGTGGCTGGCGAGTTCAGTGCTGCCCGGGCCCTGCGCCAGTATTTCAGGCACGATCGCCAGGTAACACGCGAGTTCATTTATCTCAGCTGTTACTGGAAAATCGGTGTGACCGATGAAGGCATGAAGGCAGCCAAACGCGCCGACGCCGAGTCCTGGTAGCTTGAAAGGGAGACAGACGTAAACTATTGAATCCTGGTTTCGTGGCCTTCCCAGTACTTGTCTTTCAGGAGGCGTTTGTAGAGCTTACCAGTGGGATGGCGGGGCAGTTCCTGCTCAAAGTCTATGGTCCTCGGGCACTTGATAGCGGAGATGTTTGCGCGACAAAAGGCAATCAATTCCTGCTCAAGATCCGGCCCCGCTGCTTCCCAGTCCATCGGCTCCACAATGGCCTTTACTTCCTCTCCGAAGTCTTCATTGGGCACACCGATCACTGCGACATCGCGTACCTTCGCGTGAGTGACGAGCACATTCTCCGTCTCCTGCGGATAAATGTTGACGCCGCCCGAAATTATCATATTTGCCTTCCGGTCGGTGAGATAGAGGTAACCTTCTTCGTCCAGATAGCCAATGTCACCAAGGGTAGATCCAATAGTGTTTCTTGCCGCCGCGGTCTTCTCCGGGTCCTTGTAATACTCAAAACTGGCATCACCTGCGAACCAGATCGTCCCCGACTGCCCCGCGGGAAGCGCGTTGCCGTCATCGTCGAGGATACGGATTTCAACATTTTCAGGCTTGCCGACGGAGCCGGGATGAGCGAGCCACTCTGCCGAACTTATTCGGGTTGTGCCGATTCCTTCTGTGCCGGCGTAATACTCTTCAAGCACCGGCCCCCACCATTCGATCATTTCGTGCTTCACCGGCACCGGACAGGGTGCCGCCGCATGAACCGCGACCTCGATGGAGGACATATCGTATTTTGCGCGCACTTCCGGAGGCAGTTTCAACATGCGGACGAACATAGTGGGCACCCACTGGGCAATGGTAATCCTGTATTGAGCAATCAGCTCCAGAGCCCATTCAGCGTCAAAATTCTCCATGATGATCGACGTGCCGCCCAGTCGGGTCACGCTCATATTGGATGCGAGCGGCGCGGAATGATAGAGCGGTGCCGGCGACAGGTAACGGCTCTGATTACCCAGACCATAAATTGAACCTGCGGGCCGCGTGCCGAAAGGCTGACCGCTCAGGGCGTGCCGAATACCCTTCGGCTGACCCGTCGTGCCGGACGAGTAGAGCATGGCCCGCCCTTCTGTTTCATTGTCGATGGGTGTCACCGGCATCGTAGCAGCGGCAGCTTCCAGTGACTTGAAGCCTTCGGCCACGTCATCGAGCATAAAGCAGGCCACGTCTTTGAGGAGGGGCGAGAGCCCCGTTGCCACCTGCATGTTGTGAGCGGATGTAATAAATACTTTCGCGTCGCAGTTCTTGA
This sequence comes from uncultured Alphaproteobacteria bacterium, assembly GCA_965371465.1. Taxonomy (GTDB): domain Bacteria; phylum Pseudomonadota; class Alphaproteobacteria; order CBDUYM01; family CBDUYM01; genus CBDUYM01. The sequence continues at coordinate 31,533 of CBDUYM010000033.1, read as the reverse complement.
CGATGTACTCGACCTCGGCGAGCTGAAGCCTGTATGAAATCGGTGTGTAATAGAGGCCGGATCTCTGCGCCCCCCAGCAAATTTCAAGAAACCGCGGATGATTTTCGAGAAAGATCGCCACGCCGTCGCCTTCGGTCAGGCCGAGCGAGCGAAAGAGCTGTGCATACTGGTTGGAGCGTTCTTCAAGCTCCCTGTAGCTTACGACCTCTTTAGTCTCGGCCATGATATAGGCGGGATGATCAGGGCTGATTGCGGCAGTGAGGCCGGGGTGCATGTATGTTTCCTTCCACTGAGTTCCTTGTGCAGAACGGTTCTCAATCATGTCGTGTTGCTCTGTCTCACACAATGACGGAAGACAACAGTCCAAGTCACAATGGCATGTCCTGATGGTTTTTTGCTGCCACTTCCGGCATTTGAGGCATTGTTCCTTGCAGCGCCTGCCTCGCCAGGCGAATGCGCAGAAGGAACATGCAGAGAATACCGAAGTTGACCAATCCAGCCATGCCTGCGGCGGTATATGACCAGACATAGTCACCGGTCACATCGAAGAGAGCGCCGCCTGCATAGCCGCCAATGCCCATGCCCAACATGCCGAAAGAGCTGACAAAGCCGGTGCCGCGCGCCGCGATGCCCGGAGGCACCATCATCCGGATGCAGACCATAAAGGACGACATAATGGCAGAATAGGAAATGCCATAAAGCACGGCCAGCACATACAAGCCCGTGAGCGAAGCAATGTGGGGAAACAGGAAGGCGAGACAGGCCTGTGAAATCGCGGCGATCATATAGGTTGGCAAGGCACCGATCAGGTCACAAGCCTTGCCTCCCAGGATACGACCGAAGATTCCTGCGATCATTAACACCATGAAGACGCTGGCGGCTGTTTCAGGCTGAATGCCACGATCAGAAACCATGGCAACCACATGGACCAGCGGCACCGCCATACATATGCAACAGAAGACGACAGCCAGGCAGATCCAGGAAATCACTTCAACAGGTGGCAGAGGGAAATCATGGGGTGTCTCTTCAGCCGTATCTTTGCCCAACTGCGCCAGGCGCCATGGACTTTCGCGGACCAGAAAGCAGAGTGGCAAGCCGACGACCAGAAACAGCCCGGCCATAGCGAAATAGGCTGTCTGCCAGTCATAGCTGCTGATCAGCAACCGAGCGCCATAGGGGATAATTGCCTGCCCCAGCGCACCACCCGCTGTCGTCAGGCCAATTGCCAGACCTGGATTTCGGCGGAACCAGAAGCCGACATTGGCAAGCAACGGTCCGCCGAGAGCTGAAAGTCCGAGACCACCGAACAACAGATAGCTGGCATAAAACTGCCACAGGCTCGTCGTATTGCTTTGCAGCCACATGGACAGTGTCAAGACACCAACACCAATGAACGCCAGCGGTCGGCTGCCGTATTTGTCAGCCATGTAACCCCAGATGGGTCCCATGACTGCAGCCCCGATGGAAATCGCGGTATATCCGAGTGCCGTCTCTCCGCGCCCCCAGCCAAACTCTGCCGCCAGGGGTTTCAGAAATACACCTACCGCACCAAGCCCGCCAAGCGACAGGGCGGACAATAAAAGTACGACCACCACCATGACCCAGCCATAGGCGGGATCACGCAATTCGCCTGGCTTGGCTGCCGCGTCAGTCATGAAAACCCGAATCCATTCTACAGAGCGGCCCAGCCATTGAGCCGACATCAGTGATTGGAGACAGTAACCATTTTTGGAAAAATTGTACTGTGACTAATCAGCTTAATCGCGGTGCCCGCTGAATCTTCTTGCTTTCCTAGAAGAACACGTAGGATCGGACCACGACGTTCTTGCGGCAGCGCGCATCTTCGGGCGCGGTCGGATCAACCGATGCCGTGTGGAAGGACCAGCGCGAGACAGAACCGTCGGTGACAGAGTCATAGCATTTCAGCATCGAGACCTCGTTGGTCTGTTGCTGCGGGAACCAGTACCAATCGTGCTCGGGCCGAAACGTGAAGCGGGTGGTCTCGCCGACGCGGTCGTCGTAGATGCGGTAGTTGGTGATGTAGGGCTGTTTGGCGAAAGAGGGCCAGGCGCAGAGGACGAAGGGGTTCTGTTCCACAGTCTCCATCGGCTTTGCAAGGTTGATCGACATGAACCGCTTCGACATCTTTTCGTCGGCCTCGGCTCCGGTGTAATTCTGCTCGCGCCCGAAGTTCCTGAGGTTCTTCGTCAAAAGCTCGCGGCAGCGCACGCGGCCTGAGTTGTCGTTCAGATCGTTGTGGACGAGGTTGGCGTAGTTCTTGTTCACGCCCGGGTTCTTGCCCGCCTGATCTTCGGTCCGGTCGCCTTCATAGTCATGGTCAAAGACGTCGTGGTTGTAGACAAACGCATCTGTCGCATCGGGGAAAAACTCAAGCAGGAGCTTCTCGATTTCCGGATAGAACACGCGCTCCACCTCTGCGGCATCATAGAAGTTCTCGCAAGTGGACTCGCAGTGTGCCAGCGACAGGCCAAGCCTGTCCATGCACTCCGGGCTCGTCGGCGAGAGACCAGGGTAGTACTCCTCAATGCATCGCGCATCGCGCATTGTTTGGGGAAAATAGAGGTTACGCCGCCCGACGTTCCGTTCGTTGTTACGTTGCGCTTCCGCTTCGGCTTTGCGCGCCGGATCGCGCCAGATCGCATTGGACGAAACGATGGAGTAGGAGGGCTGCTCATTGACGGTGTAGTGCAAGGGAAGTGCGAGTCCGCCTTCAGGGGCTTCGATGTTGTTTGCCCGAATGTACTCGAGGCATTCCGCATAAGCACGAAACCCGATGCCCCACTCGGTCTCGATGGGGCCGGGGGGAGCATTCTCAAGCAAATTGGTAACTGCCTGACCTTCGCCGCTGGCAATCTGGGCGCGGGCAGCCTCCATCGCGGCGGCCGTTCCCGCATCGCCGTCTCTGTCAAATGACATATAAGACAACCCACCATTTGCAGCGATCGGCGCTGGCTGCCCTTCTGTGAGCTCGAGAGGCGGCACATAGACAGACCCGTCAGTCTCCGTACCCGCCGTAACGTGACTCGATTTGACTTTGAGCTGGTCCATAGCGCATCCCCCGTTAAAACACACTCCATCGTCGCACAGAGGGCCTGTGGTGCCTAGAGCTTCTATTTACTGGTGTACGGCAAGCGGAAAGTTGGCGAAGTTCTGCTGGCGTGGCTCTCGCACGCTCTCAAGGAACTATGGTGAAAGCGATGGGGCGGCGCCGTGACCCTTATCGGACGGCACAATGCCTACCGTGTGCCTGGAGAAACTCATGACCCTGGCTTGTAACCTGCACTGTCTTCCCCTGTCGGCAAACGAGTTTAGCGTCGGTCGTATCCTCCCAGATCATTAGCCTTGGGCATGACGTTCGCCATGCACTCATGACCTCCTCGTATGATCTGGGCCTGCTCGCCACCCATTCCAAAAGGTCGAGGACCAATACTTCATTTTCCATTTGTCAGTCCTTGCGTCCCTGGCAGGTCAGATCAACTGTGGGCCGTTATAGCACGATACAAAGTTTGACGGGTTCTGGCGGCCGTGGGGGCAGGACGGGAAGCAGTGACATGGTTCATGTCAATTTCTCTGCGATCTGAGTGATATTCAGGCGGACACTCTTCACAGCTTTGCTGGCCTTCGGCACATTGTATCCGAAACGCGCGGCAATGGCGTATTTCAGACTATGGTAGTGTCGGCATTGAAGTCAGGAATGACTTGATTCGAGCGGAATGTGGCCTGATTCTGATATGTATTGAGCGAGTTGCACGAAAGGGAACTGATAGAACAAATGCCTGATGGTCAGCAGCTCGATGCCAATCAAGAAACGCTTCAATCCCCGGCTGAAGTTATTCGAACAGCAGTAATACTTGCCGCTGGCATGGGCGTTCGACTGAAAGATCGGGGCAAGCAGACACCCAAGGGATGTTTGTGCCTTGGCGACCAGCCCATCATTGAGGAGTCTGTGCTGCGCCTGCTGGCTGCGGGTATCGAGCGCATCGTCATTGTCACGGGACATCTCGCGGAACATTACAAGCCTTTGCAGGAAAAATACCCGGGCACGATTGAACTGATCCACAACCCGCACTTCGCGGATTCGGGCAGCATGTATTCTCTCTACTGCGCGCGTGCCTGCATTGAAGAGGCCTTCCTGTTGCTGGAGTCAGACCTCGTTTACGAACGCCGGGCACTCACCACTTGCCTTGCAGATCCCGCCGACAACGTTCTGTTGCAGGCGGGCTTTTCGAATTCCAGCGACGAGTGCTTTGTGGAGACCCGTGACGGCCGCCTTGTAGCGATCTCCAAAGATCGGGCAAGCCTGGGTGACGAAGTGCGGGGTGAGATGGTTGGCATCGCCAAGATTTCCCCGTCGTTGTTCCTTGCGATGATCGACATTGCTGAACAACAGTTCAAGACGAACCTGCACATGGACTATGAGACAGATTGTCTGGTGACGGCGGCCCGGACTGTGCCTGTATCATGCCCGGTGATTGAGGATCTGCTCTGGTGCGAGATCGATGATGAAACCCATCTCTCTCGTGCACGGAACGAGGTGTATCCCCTGGTTCAGGCTGATGATAGCGCGGCACAGCTAGAGCTTCTCAGCAAGTTCAGCGCCATCGGCTTCTTTGATGAACGCGACCTGATTATCCGTCACATGCAGGATCTTTTCGCCACCATGAAAAAACACAGCATTCGCGCCTGCATCATGTTTGGCACGCTGTTGGGCAAACTGCGTCATGACGACTTCATTCCCTGGGACGACGACGTTGATATTGTGATCTTCGACTTTGACGGCTTCCTTGAAAACTGCGCGCCGGAACTGGAACGCCAGGGTTACACAGTTGAGCCGGACATCCGCGACGGCAAGAGAATGGGCTGTCGGATCTTTCGCGATGATAGTGCCAGAGTACCGGCCAAGCCGCGGCTTCGCTTTCCCTGGATCGGCATCTGGGAACATGGATTGCTTGAAGACGGCACCATTGTGCTGCCGCCAGAAGAGGTGCGCTACAGAGCTGAGGATTTCCTGCCCCTGAAGCAAACCGATTTTCTGGGCATTCCCGTGGGTGTACCACACGATTCAGTGGCAATTTTGAATACCTATTTCGGCTCTGATGACTGGATGGAGGTCTGTCAGTTGCCCTACCGCGATCACCGAAACGGCGGCGAACTCACCGGCTTTCCTGACACCAAATTCAGCTTGCAGACAGTGCTGGATTACCTCGCTTCAGGCCGCAATGATGGATAACGCTAAACAGTGGCTGTATCCGGCACTTGCCAAACCAGAGTCTGACGGTGCCTTTTGCTACCATGTCCAGAGACGCATTTCCGTCTGGTTTTCGGTTCGGCTCGCCGAACATATGGGCGCCAATGCTGCCACCGTTCTCGACCTGATCTTCGGCATCGCGGCTGCCACGCTGGTGCTGCTGGATCACTGGTTGTGGGGTGTGGCTCTGATTCAGATCTTCGGAATCTTTTCCTGCGTCGATGGAGAGATCGCTCGAATTCAAGGCAATCCATCCAGGATCGGCGATTTCCTCGACACAATGACTGATCGCACTACCGAGCTCTTGATAGTGGCGGCGATTACGTTTTCTCTGGCTGGTCGTGTGGATTCAACGGATGCATTCACAGCCGGTTTCGCACTTATCGGCGGCGTCTTGCTGCTGACAACCAGCTCAGAGAAATTTCGCTCAGCCTGGAACGAGGGGTATCCCAAGCGTCGGCTTGAACGCCTGTTCGCACTTGTTTCGGCGGGAAGTGACAGCCGCCTGCTGCTGCTGTCCATCGGGCTGGTGATCAGCGAACTCACTGGCAATGGACAGCTTTTGCTGTGGCTGCTGGCCGCACTGGCAATGACTACCTACCTGAACTTTCTCGTCCGCATCGGCCTTGTCTACAAGCACTTCAAAAGCCAGGGCCCGGCCGAATAGTGGATATCACTCTGCGAGACGAAGATGCCGAGACAGAACTCGCCGGGTTCGTTCGCGAACATGGGCCTGACTGCCTGATCATTGCCCGCCACGGGGAAACGGAATGGAATGCAGAGGCGAGACTGCAGGGCCAGCAAGACACCGCTCTCAGCATCGAGGGACAAAACCAGACACGGCGGGTTGCGCGACTCCTGAAGCGTCTGCCGATCATCCAAGTCTTTTCCAGCCCGTTAAAGCGCTGTCGCGAGACGGCTAACAGCATCGCAACTGCCAATCCGGGTCACCCAGGTGTCATGACCAGCGACCTCCTGAGAGAGACTGCCCTTGGTATCCTTGAAGGCGAGCTGAAGGCTGAGCAATCAACCCCGGAGCTGGCCCGGCATTACGAAGCATTCAGCGAGGACGAAATAAACTACCGTATTCCCGGCGGCGAGAACCTCCGGGATGTGGCCGCCCGGGTCGGCCAGTTCTTCGCTGAGCGGGCCGAAATCCTGAGAAACCCTGGGGTTTCGCTAGTTGTCGGCCATCGGAATTTGAACAAAATGATCATCAGACACCTTCTCGGGCTGTCCTATGAAGACGGATTTCGTGTTGAACAGGAGCATAATCGGCTCTATCTGTACTTCAGTGCATCGAAGGAACTGTGGTCCTGCCTAATAAAAGCAGACGCCACCTGCCTCTCCCAGGGGTACGCCACCACGATGGACAGTAGTTACGCATAACAAAAAGAAGCAGGGGGTTGTATGAAAACTGTCTACATCGCGATGAGTGCTGATCTGCTCACGCCTGGCCACGTCAGCATTATCCAGGAAGCTCGGGAACTGGGCGAGGTCGTAATCGGTCTGCTGACCGACAGCGCCATCGCAGGCTATCAACGCCTGCCCTATATGGAATACGATCAACGCAAGGTCGTCGTCGAGAACATGGTAGGTGTCAGGGAAGTCATCCCGCAGGAGACACTGGACTATGTGCCGAACCTGCTGAAGATCAAACCAGATTATGTAATTCATCGCGACGACTGGAACACCGGCGTGCTGCGGGAAACCCGCGAGCGTGTCGTCAATATTCTGGAGCGATGGGGCGGCAAGCTGGTTGAGCTTCAGCACAAGTCTGGCATTACATCAATATCCCTCGCCCGTGCGCTTCGCGAAACAGGCACCACGCCCTATATTCGCAGGAGCATGCTGAAGCGGCTGCTGGAAGCAAAACCCCTTATCCGCATTATTGAGGCTCATAGCGGTCTCACGGGTCTGATCGCAGAGACTGTTCAGGTCGAATGCCACAACGGGGTGCAGGAATTCGATGGCATGTGGATGAGCAGCCTTACGGACTCAGCAGTCAAAGCCAAACCCGACATTGAGTACGTCGACATAACCTCCCGTATGAACACGGTCAACGACATCCTGGAGACCACGACCAAGCCTATCATTTATGACGGTGATACCGGTGGGATTACAGAGCATTTCGTCTTCATGGTGCGGACGCTGGAGCGTCTCGGCGTTTCGGCGGTGATCATTGAAGACAAGAAAGGGCTCAAGAAGAACTCACTGTTCGGCACCGATGTGATACAGATTCAGGATGACATTGAAGACTTCAGCGACAAGATCTCGCGCGGCAAGAGTTCGCAGATAACCGACGACTTCATGATCATCCCCCGCATAGAGAGCCTGATTCTCAAAGCTGGCATGGACGATGCGCTCGACCGTGCTGCGGCCTATATTGATGCCGGTGCTGACGGCATCATGATCCATTCGAAGGAGCCGAACCCCGATGAGGTGCTGACTTTCTGCAGGGAATACGAAACTTTCACCAATCGAGTGCCGCTGGTTGTTGTGCCGTCGACCTACTCGGCGATCACCGAAAACGAACTGGCGGAGGCAGGCGTCCGCATCGTGATTTACGCGAACCAGCTCCTGCGCAGCGCCTATCCGGCTATGGTCGACGTTGCAAAGAGCATTCTGAGGCATGGCCGGGCCGGTGAAGCCGAAAACTCCCTTATGCCGATCAGCGAAATCATCAGCCTGATTCCGGAAAGAGCCTAGCTCTCGATGATCGCCTGCAAGGATTTCGTCGACTGGCTTCGGGCCCGAGACATCGATTTCTACGCCGGCGTACCAGACTCGCTCCTCAGTCCGGTCTGCTTCTACCTCGCCGATCATGCCGGCCCAGCTCATGTCGTCGCAGCCAATGAAGGCAACGCCGTGGCACTGGCATGCGGCTATCATCTCGCCACCGGGAAGCTGCCCCTTGTCTACTTACAGAATTCCGGTCAGGGGAACGCGATCAATCCGCTTCTCTCGCTGGCCGACCCCGAGGTCTATAGCATACCGATGCTGCTGCTGATTGGCTGGCGCGGCGAGCCCGGGACAAAAGATGAGCCACAGCATGTCAAGCAGGGCAAGGTCACAGAAACCCTGTTGGCGGCAATGGATATCCCGGTTCGCGTCCTGGCACCGGAGGCCGCAGCTGCAGAGGCCTGTGTGAACGAGATGGCAGACCTTGCAGTGGCTCAAAGCCGGCCTGTCGCCCTCATGGTCCGCAAGGATACGTTCGCACCTTACAGTTCGACCGAGAAGGCTGGCGATGACTTCGAAATGACCCGCGAGCAGGCCATCGAAGCGGTCGTTGCGGCGCTTGATCCGCACGATGCGATTGTCTCGACGACCGGGAAACTGTCGCGCGAGCTTTACGAATATCGTGATCGTGCCGGCCAGGGCCATGAGCGTGAGTTCCTGACGGTCGGCTCTATGGGCCATGCGTCACAGATCGCCGTGGGTATCGCCATGGCCAGACCCGAACGACAGGTGTTCTGCCTTGACGGCGACGGGGCCATGCTGATGCATATGGGCGGCGCAGCAGTTGCCGGTGCTGCTGGTGTTGCGAATTTCAAGCATGTTATCTTCAACAACGGCGTGCACGACTCAGTCGGCGGCATGGCCACAGCTGCCCTGGCCGTGTCATTCACTGATATCGTCAAGGGGTGTGGCTATACAAATGCCTGGCGCATAGAACGCCATGAAGATCTGGCCGGAAAAGTAGCTGATCTGCGTGCAGCGCGTGGACCGGCCTTGCTGGAGATCATGGTACAGCCTGGCGCAAGGTCTGACCTCGGACGCCCCAAAACGACGCCGATTGAGAACAAGACAGCGTTCATGGGTTTCCTGGCCAGTTAACGCGATCAGTTACATGGAATTTCAATTTCCATCTCGGCGCAAGTCGCCTTGATCGCCTCAAGCAGGCCATGGACGTCATCCTCGAAGAGATGGCCGATGTTACCGATACGGAAGCAATCAATGTCTGATACCTTGCCGGGATAGATGACGAATCCCTTATCGTTCAACCGCGTATAGAATTCATCGAACTTGAAGTGCGGGTCGCCCGGGTAGCAAAATGCGGTGATGATCGTGCCCTGAAGTTCAGGCGACAGGTATTCGACAAATCCCATTTCGCGCATGCCCGAGACCAGTGTTTCATAATTGATGCGATAACGGGCGGCTCGACCCTTGACGCCACCTTCAGCCTCCAGCTCGCGGAGCGCCTGCTCGAACGCCAGGATCGCATGGGTTGGCGGCGTGAACCGGAACTGGCCGTTTGTTTCCAGCCCTTGCCATTGGGCCAGCAGATCAAGGCTCACCGAACGCGCCCAGCCAGCAGTGGCTTCAAGAGATTTGGCATTGCAGATTGCAAACGAAAAGCCCGGCACACCCTCAATGCATTTGTTGGCTGATGAAACCAGGAAATCAATTGCGCACTTCTCGAAGTCGAATGGGACCGCACCGAAGGCGCTCATGGAATCGACGAAGTAGGTCTTTTGATGCTTCCTGACCACCTCGCCGATTTCCTCAATGGGATTGATGATGCCGGTTGTGGTTTCGCAATGAACGACTGTAACGTTGGTGATCGCCTGGTCTTCGTTCAGCATCCTGTCGACATCTGCCGCAACGGGAACCACATCCGTGGCATAGTCAAGCGTCACCACATCGATTTTCAGTACCTCGGCGATCCTGGCAATTCGCTCACCGTAGGCGCCGTTGATGATCACCAGCAGTTTGCCACCAGGAGGAACTGTCGAGCCGATCACCGATTCAAGGCCGAAGGTGCCACTACCCTGCATCAGTACTGCTTCATAGCCCTTGTCCTTCGACACGCCGGCAAGAGCCAACAGCGTCTGGCGAATTTGTTGTACCGCTTCGATGAAGGCAACGTCGCGCGATCCCAGGTCGCGCAGCATTGCCTGCTTGACGGTTTGGCTGGTCGTCAGCGGACCAGGCGTAAACAATATCTTGTCTTTTACAGGAGGAATTTCTGTCGATTGCGTCATACGATGCCTTGGAAGAAACTTTTTGATTGTGTCGGTTACCCGAGCCAAAATCTGCCACTTTCCGCCAAACGTTACAAGCACAGGCCTCTGTCCTGTTTTGGGCATCGACGAGCCGCCATGCTTCACATCTGCTGGTGGGCGAGCCCGAACGATTCCGGGCCAGTCATGCCGGCTCCAGGATGTCTGCTTGCGGCTAGTCGCAGACAGAGCAGCTGACTTTCCGGGAATGGCCGGTCTTGGCCATTAGCCGACATCGCGCGTGACCGTTTTCGACAGCCCGGTTGGGCTGATTTGGCAGACTCCTAATGGAGCTGGCACTTCGCTATACTCTTTCGTTGTATGGTCTCGACGCCGTGCAATTGACGGGAGGGCGAGCGGTCATGGGACGCTTTGTCAGAGAGCTTCGGCGCAGGAAAGTCGTTCAGGTGGCGGCTGTCTATGCGATTGTTGCCTGGCTGCTTGTTCAGATCGTCGTGGCGATTGAAGCCCCCCTTAACCTGCCGATATGGGTCGATACGCTCGTCATCGTCCTGGTTGCTGTCGGCTTCCCCATCGCCATCGTTCTCGCCTGGGCATTCGAGGTCACGCCGGAGGGTGTCAGGCGCGCCGGCGGCGGGGCCGGGACCGATCCAGTGCTTACGACTGAACCGGCGGCAGAACCAGAACTCGATCCCAAAACCATCGCCGTTTTGCCGTTCGAGAATCTCTCCCCCGATCTGGACAACGCGTGGTTTGCCGCCGGGTTGCATGAGGAGGTGCTCCATCAGCTGGCCAGGATCCATGACCTGAACGTCATCGCCCGGACTTCGGTGCTGCAGTACGAGGCTGCGCGGAAACCGGTTCCCGAGATCGCTCGGGAGCTTCATGTTGGCACTGTGATGGAGGGCAGCGTCCGCTATGCAGGGGACCGCGTGCGGGTGACGGCGCAGCTCATCGACAGCGCCTCGAACACTCATGTCTGGTCCGAGAACTTCGACCGTAACCTCGACGATATCTTCGCCATTCAGTCCGATATCGCACTTGGCATCGCTAACGCGTTGCGGGCAACACTGACGGCTGCCGAGACCAATGCCATCACCAGACCTCCTACAAACAACCCTGAAGCCTATAGAGCGTATCTCGCCGGCGTCGCCGAGTGGATCAGGCCCGCTGCCGCGGACTACGAAAAAGCACTCGAGCGTTTTGACCGCGCCATCGAACTTGATCCCGTCTTCGCCAGTGCCTATGCCTTGAAGGCGGTCGTCCTGATCTCCACACTCGAAAACTTCAATGTCGCTCTCGCCGACGACCCACACGGAGAGGCGCTCCAGGCCGTGGAAAAAGCGCTCGCTCTCGATCCCCTTCTCGGCGCCGCGCACGCCGCCCGGGGCTACATCATTGGCCAGGATTGGGACGAGGCACTGGCCGCTTTCCAGCGTGGTGCGGAGCTGGCACCCAATGAACCAGGGGTTCTTGGTGCCCTTGCTTTCCACCTTGCCTGCATGGGGCGAGCGGAGGAGGCCATTCCCGTGATTCAACATGCGCTGACCCTTGATCCCCTCAGTGCTAATACCCATCGCATGGCCGCAATAGTCTATGGCGCGGCTGGGCAGGTGGAGGAGGCCATTCATGCGGGAGAGACCTCGATCGTCTTTCATCCGCTTGATGCCGTTAACCATATCGCTTACGCCATGATGTTCAGCCATGGCCGCCGCCATACAGATGCCATGCGCCATCTCGGCATCGCTGAAACAATGGAGGGTGCCTCAGATCCGCAGATGCAAATGTTGCTGGCCGAGGGCTACGCCTCCGTGGGAGAGCTGGATCGAGCGCGAGAAATTGCTGAGCATATTGACCTTGATGCACAGGATGCGGCGCGACATGCCGGCTACCTCGTTGGCATTGGTAACCCGGACGGGGCAATTGATGTGTTGACGCGTGAGTTCGCCGAAGTCGGCCATCTGCCGCGCCAATTGAACATCTTTCCGTCCCTCATGCCCTTGCATGCTGACCCGCGCTATAAGGCGCTGATGAAAAAAACCGGGCTTGAAATGTGAACTTCGTCGCGGCCTCGTCGTGAGTTCCGCTTTGGGTCAGAAGTGGACCTCAAATTCCATGGGCCCCGGTCAGGCATGAGGCGCCACGCAAACGGCTCAGGTCATCAAATACGCAGAGCAGGATCAGCATTTAGCAGGCAACACCGAGGGGGGAGGCCTACGACATTCACCAGTATATAGAGCGGGTTTTGAACGGCGTTCCTGAGGGCTCTCAGGAAGTTGTTTCCGATCATCAATGACATGTCATTCATCCCTCAGGCTGAGCGCCGGACGCGTATTGGCCGCTCGCAATGAATGAAAGAGGACAACGAAAGTGGCAATTGCGAAGGCCGCAAGGATTGCGCCGCCGAAGATCATGGGGCTGATGGGTGTCCGGTAGGCAAAGCCCTGAAGCCATTGCTGCATTGCGTACCAGGCCAGGGGCGTTGCGATGACAGATGCCACCAGAACCAGCTTTGTGAAGTCCCAGGTCATGAGTGTGACGATCCTGGGTACAGTTGCGCCGAGCACCTTACGGACACCGATCTCCTTTGTCCGGCGGGATATTGTGAAGGCCGCCAGGCTGAAAAGACCGAGGCCCGAAATTGCAAACGCTATGATGGTGAAGACAGTGAACAGCGCGAAGGCCCGGTCCTCGTTTTGATAGAGCGCATCGAACTTATCTTCAAGGAAAGTGCGGGAGATGGGGTAACTCGGTACGTGGCTGTTCCAGGTGTCGTCAACGTGGGCGAGGGCGGCTTCCCTGTTGTTGCCGCTGAGACGGATGGCGATTTGCAATGACAGGGGAGAGAGGAAGTAGGCCTGAGGCATGATCGGCGAGTGAACCGATGTGTAGTAGATGTCACTGGTTACACCGACAATATTAAGGGTCAGTGACAGGTTGCTGCCTGCGGGATACTGAATTTGCTGGCCAACCGCATCTTCCGGTGTGGCAAAGCCGAACAGGGAGACGGCGGATTCGTTGATGACAATCGCTGCCTGATCTGACAGCTGATCAGGCGGTGTCAGACCAGGAATGGTGAAGGTTTCACCTGAACGCTCGCGAGAAAAGGAGCGACCGGCGAGAAGATCAATGTCGAATGTTCTGAAGTAATCATAGTTTACATAATTGACGCGCACCCGCACCGGGTTTTCAGGATCGCCGCCAGGGGGCACAAGGGCTTCACCCGTATTCAGTTCGTCGGTGGGCACTGTGAAGGCACCGGTTACAGATACCACGTCCGGGTGACTGGCCCATTCCGTGACAAGTGTTTCATAGGCTGCAGCCTGTTCAGGTCGCCTGAAATTATACTTCAGCACGACGACATCTTCTTTCTGATAGCCAAGGGGCAGGCTCCGGGCGAATGTCATCTGCTGATAGACAACGGCTGTGCTGATGGCCAGACCCACAGACACTGCAAACTGGATAACAACCAGGGATTTCCGGACGGCCCCTGCATCGCCTTCGCCGCTGTCCCCCTTGATCGCAGCCACCGGCCTGAAGCCTGAAAGAAAGGCGGCTGGCCATGCACCGGCCAGAAGCGTAATCGCGATGCCGAGCCCGATGGCAGGGATCAGGAACTCAGTCTCCATAAGGATCCCGAGGGTTACATCCTTGTCTGTAAATGAATTGAACCATGGCAATACATCGCTCACGAGGAACATGGCCAGAAAAACGGAAGCAATGACAAAGAGCGCAGTTTCAAACAGGAACTGCGCCGCGATACTGCCTCTCGTGGCACCTGCGACCTTGCGGACGCCGACTTCACGCGCCCTCAGGGCACCTCTTGCTGTGGTCAGGTTGGCGAAATTCACAATGGCTATCACAAGGGTGGCGATGGCGATGGCACCAAACATGTAGACAAGATCAATGTCTCCAGTCGGTTTCAGTTCGCTTTCGGCCTCCGACCAGAGATGGATTTCTGTGATCGGCCGGACAGCTTGCGTCGACGTCTCCGCTCTCTTTTCACCGGCGTGCCTGAGGAAGAAGTCAGGCAATTGCGCTTCCAGCGCTTCAAAGCTCGCCCCCTCTTCCAGAAGAACATATGTGTGGAAGGCGCTGTTGCCCCAATGCTCGAACATCAGCGGCACCATGGGACCAAGGACTGCGCGGAAGGTTTCCATGTTGGAAATCAGTTCTGCTGATAGATGCGTGTTCCTCGGCAGATCTTCGATAATGCCTGTGACCTTCAGATCGACTGTGCCGCCATAGTTGATGGTCTGACCGATGGGATCCTCGTCGCTAAAGTATTTGGCGGCAATGGATTCTGCCAGAACAACTGTGTTCGGTTCTGAAAGTGCTGTCTCTGCGTTGCCGGCAACGAAGGACATGTCGAAGATCTGGAAAATTTCGGGGTCGGCAAAATAGAACTCGTTTTCATAGAAGCGGGTATCGTCGCGTATGATCAGAGGATCAATCCGGTGAAGCCGGGCCGCCACGCGCACATCGGGGAATTCGGATTTCAGGAGGGGCTGAAAAGTGCCGGGCAGCGCGGCAAACTCCTTGCCTTCAAAGCCACCTGCATCCTTGGTGACGCTGTTGATCCGGTAGATGTTGTCAGCTTCCGCCCAGTGGCTGTCGTAACTCAGCTCGTCCAGCACAAAGAGAACAATGAGCGTGCAGCAGGCAAGCCCGAGCGCCAGACCGACAATGTTGACGATGGCATAGAGCGGGTTACGAATGGCGTTCCGAAATGCGCTTTGCAGGTAGCTTCCAAACATCTAATTCTCCCCGAAGCATGTGATGCCAAGCTGGCGTACTACACGTTCTGACGACGCAAGGACCGTGCCAAGCGGGGCCGGTTCCGGATGGGGTTCTGAAAATGCTGGAGGCGACGACCGGATTCGAACCGGTGTACACGGATTTGCAATCCGCTGCGTAGCCTCTCCGCCACGTCGCCTTGGAGGCTGTATATGTGCGAGATCAGGATGGGTCAAGCTCGCGTGAGCCTTTGAAGGCGCCCGGAACGTGATTTCGACAGGCCTGCCGCATGCATTGGCATGGATCATTGTAACTGTTGTTTTTGCAGCCTATAACTGCCGCCAATCCAATACGGAATTCTTCCTGGAACAGGGATAAACATGTCTGACACCGATGCTGCACGCTTCAATATGGTCGAAAGCCAGGTGCGTCCAAGTGCCATTTCCGACCATCGTGTTGCCGATGCACTGCATGCTGTGCCGCGCGACAGGTTTGTGCCTGAGGATGTTGCCAAGCATGCCTACGTGGATGACAGCATTGAGGTGGCAAAAGGCCGGTTTCTGATAACACCAACTGTCTTCGCAAAACTTGTCCAGGCTGTGGAGCTTGATGACGAATGCCTTGTATTGGATGTCGGATGCGCGACGGGCTACTCAACGATGGTTCTGGCTGAAATCGCCAGTGCTGTGGTCGGCCTTGAAGAGGACCCCGAGCTGGCCGGGCTGGCGACTGAAAATCTGGCCGCACTTGAAGTGGCCAATGCGGCGGTTGTGACAGGCAAGCTCTCAGAAGGCTGTGTCGGACAGGGGCCTTACGATGTCATATTCATGAATGGTGCCGTCGAGGAGGTGCCGTCGGCTTTGTTTGACCAGCTCAATGACGGCGGACGGCTGGCCGTGGTGATCGACGGCCCTCGTGTCGGAAAGGCAACTATCTTTACCAGAACTGCAGGCGACATTGGTCACATAACGCCGTTCGATGCAAAGGTTCCACCGCTGCCCGGATTTTCAGCCAAAAAGGGGTTCCGCTTTTAGGCCTGCGCGTTCTCCAAAAATGGTCGAATTCGAACGCTGAGTGTTCAAAATTGGACGGTTCTGCCGCACTAGCCGGGTAAATTCAGTCGAAAACTGCTTTGGGCGTCAATCAACAGGCAATGCTCAGGCTGGCACGGGATTTGCGCAGAGATGCATATGCGACGGATGCAGAACACCACAGGAGTTCAAGGAACACGACGCCTGATCCTTGACTTCATATGGGCTCAGGTAGCGTAAAACACCTACATGTAGTATGGTATTGCTGAATTTATGGGCTGTGCGGACGCACCGCAAAAGTGTAGTGCAGCCCTTTTCGATTGCTTGGCGTCGCGCAAGTCATGGTCCTGCATCTGGATCCAGGATGGACATCAGAATAAGAGCGGAAAGTAATAATGAAACGACTGAGTATGAATGCATCCCTGAAACGGATATGCCACGTTGCGGCCATAGGCTGCCTTTTCGCAGCCAATCCGTTGCTGGCCAATGCCGAGACGCTGCAGGAAGCATTTGATGCGGCCTATCAGGGAAATCCGAACCTTTTGGCCCAGCGGGCAGTTCTAAGGGCCACGGACGAGGGCGTATCACAAGCAGTCTCAGGCTACCGCCCATCAGTTTTGCTGCAGGGATCGATCGGCGCGACCCGGACTGTTGTAGAGCCCATAGCGTTCACCGCTCAGGAACTTGCTGATCGGGGATTGAGCGCCGAGGAAATCGCAGCCGTTCTTGCCCAGCAGGCTGCGGGAACGGACCCCCTGAAGACGGAGCCAAAGAGTGCGGCTGCCGTCCTGACCCAGCCGATTTTCTCCGGTCTGTCGACCTACTATGGCGTCAAGCGTGCGAAACGCCAGGTGGATGCCGGCCGTGAGAGCCTTCGCATCACTGAACAGGGCGTTTTTCTGGATACAGTGACCGCCTACACAGATGTTGTCAGGGACGAGGCGGTCGTCGGCCTTAACCACAATCAGGTTCTGGTGCTGAGCCGGCAGCTTGAAGCGACACAGGATCGTTTTCGGGTCGGTGAAATTACGCGGACTGATGTGGCGCAGTCCGAAGCCAGGCTCGCTGGCGCAGTTTCTACGCTAACTCAGGCTGAAGCTCAGCTTACACGCAGTCGTGCAGCCTATCTCCATACCGTTGGACATCTACCAAACGGTGTGCAGCCGCTGACCGTGTTGCCGGCACTGCCGGTCGATGAAGACGATGCCCTGTCTATTGGCCTGGCTGAAAGCCCTGCATTGTTGCAGGCACGTCGCATTGAAGAGGCTTCCAAATACACGATTAACGAAAATACAGGTTCGTTGCTCCCATCACTCAGGCTTGAGGGTCGGGCCTCGAAGTCCTGGGATCCCAATACGAACACCGTTTCGGTGGAAGGACTGTCTGTGTCTCTGCAGGGCCAGATACCGCTTTATCAGTCCGGCGCCGTCTGGTCGCGCGTGCGCCAGGCCCGGCAAAATAACAGTGCAGACAGGCTGCGCATCGCCGAGGCTTACCGCACTGTGGTCGAAAATGTGACGAACTCATGGGAAAGCCTGCGAAGCGCCAAAGGTCAGATTCAAAGCGGCTTGGCGCAAGTCAGGGCGAACGAAATTGCACTCGACGGTGTGCGTCAGGAGTCAATTGTTGGCACAAGAACAACGTTGGACGTCCTTGATGCCGAACAGGAACTGAATGACTCTCAGGTATCTCTTGTCCGGGCTGAACGTGACCAGTTTGTTGCTGCCTATGCACTTCTTGCCTCCATCGGCCGGCTGAACCCGGGAAATCTTGGGCTTTCGGCCGCTCCATATGATCCTGACGACAACTACAGCGATGTGAGTGGCAAGTGGTTTGGTTACGATCTGAGCCCGTCATCCTATGTCGGAGATGTTAAGCGCTAAGGGCAATATCAGTTGCGCGACAGCCCGGAACCAAACTAAGTTTGCCTGAACTTTTCAAGCGCAAGGAAGCACCACACATGGCTGGCGGCGAAGTACCCGAAGGGCCTTCAATGACGGAAATCCTGGCGTCCATCAAACGCATCATTTCCGAAGATGATGGCAGGGAAGATATTTCCGCTGTGTCTTCTGGCGACGCGCCCGATGTCCAGCCGGAGGAAGCAGAAGTAGTCGAGCTCTATGGCAGCCGAAGCGAAGTGTCTGATACAGAGCTTGTCGCAGCGAACCAAGACGAAGAGCAGAGCTTTTCAGAAGATGACATACTTGAATTGACGGCCATGGTTGAAGACGATGGCACGATCGTCTCGCTCGAGGGCACCGCGCCGCCAGGTGACATTGTGGTCGACATGAGTGCGCCGCCGCCGCCCATTGATGTCATTCAAGCGCCATCGACGCTGCTCCAGGAAGACACAGAGGCCGACGAGAGCGGTGCATTACTGGACAGTGCCGTGGCCCAGGAGATGTCACCGTCTGAAATTCCCGTTGCGGCAGGCCCGTCTGGCGACAGCATCGCTACTGAGCCTGCCGAAGATGAAGAGCAGGAAGAAGCCGATGAGGCACAGTCTGCTGAAAAGGTCTATGCGGAAAGTGAGATCACGGAAGCGAAGGGTATCGTCGACATCGAGAAATCCGAAGGGCTGATTCCAGTTGAAGAGAAGGCTGTGATGGGCAATCCTCGAAGCAGCGATCCAAATGAAGACTATTGGATTGCAGAAGAAAAAGACGATGCAGTAGCAAAGGCAGACAGTATGGCGGCGGCAAAGAGCACAGCAACAGAAGTACAGGGCAGAAAGGCCATTTTATCGGCCGATACAGCGGCGGTTGCAGGTGCGGCGTTCGCACAGCTGGCTGAATCCAGTAAGCCAGCCGGTCAATCGGTAGACGAGATGGTACGGGACCTCTTGCGCCCGCTTTTACAGGAATGGCTGGATGACAACTTGCCGCCACTGGTCGAAAAAATGATTGATCGGGAGATTGCGCGCATTTCAGGCCGTGAAGATGTGCCTTAGGGCACTGGATTGATCTTCATCGCTCAAAGAAAAACTCGACACAGACCGTTACATTTATAGTTGGTGACTGGCCCTTTCAGGAGAGCCGGTCCGTTTGTTATGAGGCACGATGATGCTGGACAAGAACTACCGTCCGGAGACATTTGAACGAAGGCTTTATGAAGCCTGGGACGAGAGCGGCGCTTTTCGTCACGGCCAGAATGTTGATGGCGATCCCTTCACAATTGTCATTCCGCCACCCAACGTCACTGGCGATCTGCATCTTGGTCATGCCTTGAACGCAACGCTACAGGATATTCTTGTCCGGTTTGAACGCATGCGCGGGCGCGACGTCTTGTGGCAGCCTGGGATGGATCATGCCGGCATATCCACTCAAATGGTGGTCGAGCGGGAACTTCATCTGGAGCAATCTTCGCGTCAGGAAATCGGTAGAGAGGCGTTCGTGAAACGTGTCTGGGACTGGAAAGATAGTTCTGCAGGTCAGATTGGTAATCAGCTCCGCAGGATGGGGGCCTCATGCGATTGGAGCCGCGAACGGTTTACGCTCGATGAAGGGCTCTCACGAGCGGTCCAGAAAGTGTTTGTCGAGCTTTACCGGGAAGGCCTGATTTACAAGGACAAGCGGCTGGTGAACTGGGATCCGCATTTCCAGACGGCGATTTCGGATCTTGAAGTTGAACAGATAGAAACCACCGGAAAGCTCTGGTACTTCAGATATCCCGTCGAAGGGGAACCTGACACGTTCCTGACGATCGCAACAACACGGCCCGAGACGATGCTTGGCGATACGGCGGTGGCCGTGCATCCTGACGACGAAAGATTTCGCCATCTTGTCGGCAGGAACGTCATGTTGCCAATTGCTGATCGCCTGATTCCCATCATTGCCGATGAACATGCGGATCCCGAGCAAGGTTCAGGCGTTGTCAAGATCACGCCGGCGCATGACTTCAACGACTTCGAAGTCGGTCGCCGCCATGACCTGCCCATGATCAGCATTATGGATGAAAACGCCTGTATTAACGAAAACGCGCCGGACCGGTATCAGGGACTGGATCGCTATGAAGCACGGCGGCAAATCGTCAAGGAAATGGCGGATCTGGGGCTATTGGTCAAAGAAGAGGAAATACAGCACAGCGTGCCGCACGGCGAGAAAAGCGAAGTTGAAACTGAGCCACTGCTCACCGACCAGTGGTTTCTCAACGCCAAAGTGCTTGCCGAGCCGGCCCTGAAAGCTGTCGAAGACGGTGAAACAGTATTTGTCCCGAAATCCTGGGAGAAGACATATTTCGAGTGGATGCGCAATATTCAGCCCTGGTGCATTTCGAGGCAGCTCTGGTGGGGGCATCAAATTCCCGCCTGGTATGGTCCTGACGACGAAATCTTTGTCGCCTACGATGAGGCGGAAGCGCATGAGCTTGCGAAAGCGCATTACGGCAAGGCTGTCGAGCTTGAACGTGATGAAGACGTGCTCGACACCTGGTTTTCATCGGCGCTTTGGCCGTTTTCCACACTTGGCTGGCCAGATGAGACGCCAGAGCTCGAACGTCACTACAAGACAGATGTGCTCAGCACGGCCTTTGACATCATTTTCTTCTGGGTCGCGCGTATGATGATGATGGGCTTGCACTTCATGAACGAAGTGCCGTTCCACACAGTCTACATTCATGCGCTGGTGCGTGATGAGCACGGCAAGAAAATGTCCAAGACCAAGGGCAACGGGATCGATCCTCTTGACCTTATCAATGAATATGGTGCTGACGCACTTCGTTTCACTTTGGCGGCAATGGCTGCACAGGGCCGGGACATAAGTCTGTCGACAAGCCGAATTGAGGGGTATCGCAATTTTATTACGAAGCTTTGGAATGCCTCGCGTTTCACAGCAATCAACCAGTGTTTCATTGATCCGGCCTTTGACCCAGATGCCTGCACTGAACCGGTCAACAAATGGATTGTCCGTTCCTGCAGGCGAGCCGCCCGGGACACGACCCTCGGGATTGAAGGCTACCGCTTCAACGATGCCGCAGATGCCATGTACCGCTTCACATGGGGCACGTTTTGCGATTGGTATGTAGAGTTCATCAAGCCCATTTTGATGGGGAATGACGACGGCGCGAAGCAAGAGACGCGCGCGACTGCGGCCTGGGTTCTGGATCAGATCGTCATGCTTTTGCATCCGTTCGTGCCGTTCGTGACGGAGGAGCTGTGGGCACGGCTTGCCGAAGAGGCTGGCGTCACAAGGGACAGGATGGTGATTTCGGAGAGCTGGCCGGCAATGGGGCTCGCAACTGAAGAGCTTGAATATGAGACAGCTGACGAACAGGAAATGAACTGGGTGGCCGCACTGATCAGCGAAGTAAGGGTGACCCGAGTTGCCGCGAACATTCCAGCGGGAAGGAAAATCCAGCTTCTGTTGGTCGGTGCATCTGAGGAAAACGTTGAACGGCTGCAGCGCCATCTGGATCTCATTCTGCGCCTGGCGCATCTGGAAAGCGCCAAAGGGGCCTCCGAAGCGCCGAAAGATGCCGTCCAGGCTGTTCTCGGAGAGGCGACAATTGCCCTGCCACTCGCCGGGGTCATCGACTTCGCCGAAGAGAGTGCGAGGCTGAAAAAGGAAATCAGCAAAACAGACAACGAGATTCTCAAGATCGAGAAGAAGCTTGGCAATCAAGGCTTCCTGCAGAAAGCACCTGAGCACGTCGTCGATGAGCAAAAGGATCGGCGGAGGCGATATCAGGAAGCACGGGCAATACTGATCGAAGCTCTCGATCGCCTGCCCACTTCCGCCTAAAGAGAGAGAAAAACATGGCTAACAGAACTTTTGACAAGGCCAAGCTGCCATCCCGGCACGTAACGGTGGGCCCCGATCGCGCTCCTCATCGCTCTTATTATTATGCGATGGGCATGACTGAAGAAGAAATCAATCAACCGCTGGTCGGTGTCGTCACCACCTGGAACGAAGCAGCGCCCTGCAACATTGCTCTCCAGCGACAGGCGCAGTCCGTCAAGAAGGGTGTCACGGCAGCACAGGGAAGCCCCAGGGAATTCACAACGATCACTGTGACCGATGGCATTGCAATGGGCCACCAGGGCATGAAGTCATCCCTGGTCAGTCGCGAGGTCATTGCAGATTCAGTGGAGCTGACCATGCGCGGCCATTGCTATGACGCACTGGTTGGTCTTGGCGGATGCGACAAGTCCTTGCCCGGCCTCATGATGGCGATGGTGCGCCTGAACGTGCCCGCTGTGTTCATGTATGGCGGCTCAATTTTGCCAGGTAATTTCAGAGGCAAGGAAGTATCTGTGCAGGATGTGTTCGAAGCGGTCGGTGAACATGCTGCGGGTAAAATTACGGATGAAGATCTGCATGAGCTTGAGTGCGTCGCCTGCCCGTCAGCAGGGGCCTGTGGCGGACAATATACAGCCAATACGATGGCTTGTGTCTCTGAGGCAATGGGCCTCGCGCTGCCCGGTTCGGCCGGGGCACCAGCGCCATACGAGAGCCGGGACGAATATGCCGAGGCCAGCGGCGAAGCCGTCATGCGGCTGATCGCTGATAACCTTCGGCCGAGAGACATTGTAACCAGAAAGGCGCTAGAGAATGCTGCCGCTGTGGTTGCCGCCAGCGGCGGATCGACAAACGGCGCCTTGCATCTGCCGGCGATTGCAAACGAGTGCGGCATCGACTTTGACCTGATGGAGGTCGCCGAAATTTTCAGAAAGACGCCGTATCTGGCCGACCTTAAACCGGGTGGCCAGTATCTTGCCAAAGACATGTTCGAGGCTGGTGGCGTTCAGATGCTGATCAAAACCTTGCTGGACGGCGGCTATCTTCATGGCGACTGTCTGACTGTGACGGGGAAAACGCTGGCTGAGAACGTAGCGGATCTCAAGTGGGACCCCTCTCAAAAAGTGATCCGGGAGGTAACAAACCCGTTTTCCGAGACCGGTGGCGTTGTTGGGCTTCAGGGGAATCTTGCGCCCGACGGTGCGATTATCAAGATTGCCGGAATGGAACAGCTCCAATTTACCGGGCCGGCACGCGTATTTGAATGCGAGGAAGACGCTTTTCAGGCAGTTGGCGATAACAATTACAGCGCAGGCGATGTCATCGTCATTCGCTATGAGGGTCCGAAAGGCGGGCCTGGCATGCGTGAAATGCTGTCGACCACGGCGGCCATATATGGTCAGGGCATGGGCGACAAGGTCGCGCTGATCACGGATGGCCGATTTTCCGGCGCCACCCGCGGATTCTGTGTCGGCCATGTTGGTCCGGAAGCAGCCGAAGGGGGGCCAATTGGTCTTCTGAAAGATGGTGACATCATCAGCCTTGATGCTGAGGCTGGCACTATTGAGGTCGACTTGAGTGATGATGAGCTCGCCGAACGCCGAGCGGGGTGGAAAGCGCCCACTAATGACTACCAGTCCGGGACCCTGTGGAAATACGCCCAGACGGTTGGCCCGGCCAGGACAGGTGCTGTGACGCATCCCGGCGCCAAGGCTGAGACCCATGTCTACGCCGACATCTGAAGACTTCGAGGATGGCTGGCAGGGCTCGGTCCTGAAAGAAGTGACTGCCTTTCTACGTTCGCATGAAGCGGTACGCGGGGCGTGGCTCGTCGGCTCGCTTGCTGCAGATAAGCCGGTCGGCAAGTGGAGCGACATCGATCTTCTCGTCGTTGTTGAAGATGCAGCGTTCCCGGAATTCTTTCCAGCTTCCCTCTGGGCAAACCGCTGGGGAACATTTGTTGCGAACGAAGAACAAACTGACGATCAGGGCGGGCTCTCGCGACTCTTCTTCAGCAATGGCATCGCCATGGACATCAGTGTTGCGCCGTCCTCGGCACTGGCATCAATTGATGAGTGGGAACGGCGACCGTTTCATCTGACACCGCTGCCGCTCTTCTCCCGTGACCCGGATCTCTCGTTCGTCCTGGCGAATGTGACGGCTGCGCCCTGGGAAAGGCACTCAGATCGAGAGATTACCGCCCGCGTCGGAAAGTTTTACCTGTGGGCGGCGGCTGCAGTGCGGCAGGCGGTTAAAGGCGATCTGCTGATGGCGACACATTTGGCAAACGAACTGTTCCAGATTTGCCTGGACGTCGAAATGATAAGTCGTGACAACCGGGCTGGGACTCAAATTCACAAGGCTGGCGACATGCCGCTTACCGCTCGTACCGAGGTGCCGGCAATTGATGGATCACCCCGATCAATTCTGGCCGCAGTTGATTTGGCTTGCATGGAGTTCTCAAGGTCAGCTGCTGAGCTCGGCCATGATTGCCGCGAAACAAACGCGGCCCTACAGGACCTCCTGAAACTGGCGGTAGCCGATCTCTAGTCCGCTATCTCACACCACACCGGGACATGGTCCGAGGACTTGGCCTTGTTCGCTTCCGCCTTATCTATCTCGCAGGCGGTCAGCCGATCTGCAGCCGTCGGGCTGAGCAGGAGATGATCAATCCGGAGGCCAAAATCATAATCAATGGCGCGCGTCCGCTTGTCCCAGAAAGTGTAGTGCCCGGTACCTGGATGCAGGCTATCGAATGCATCCGTAATCCCAAGATAGAGTATCTTGCGTAACCGTTTGCGTTCTTCGGGGTGAAAATCGAGGGTGCCTTCAAGGCGGACAGGATCGAACACATCCTTTTCCCAGGGCGCGACATTGTAGTCGCCGCCGAACACAAAGGGTTCCTCAAGCGGCAGAAGTTCTTCAAAACGATCCAGCAGCCGTTCCAGAAATCTAAGCTTGTATGGAAACCGCGGGCCCTTCAGGTCGGTGCCTTGCGGCAAATATATACTGGCGACGCGGATGTCGCCGATCTGAGCTTCAATGTAGCGCGCCTGTTCATCAGTCTCTGCATCATCCACGCCGGGGCCGGGCAGAGACATGACAATGTCGTCGAGGGGTTCTTTTGAAAGAATGGCGACGCCGTTGTAGCTTTTTTCACCCCGGATCGCGACATTGTAGCCGCGTTCTTCGATCTCCACCATTGGGAACTTGTCGTCCTCGACTTTGGTTTCCTGCAACAGAACGACATCGGGCCTGGCTGAATCCAGCCACTCCGTAAACCGCGGCATCCTGGCGCGGATGGAGTTGACGTTCCAGGTCGCTATCTTCATTCGGAGGTCAGATGGAAAAAGACGTGCCGCAGCCGCATGAGGAACTTGCATTCGGATTGTTGATCTGAAATGAGGCGCCCAGCAGGTTCTGCACGAAGTCGACTTCGGCACCGGCGAGAAACTCAAGCGACGTCGGATCAATGACCAGCGTTGCTCCATCACGCTCGACCACCAGGTCATCTTCCAGAGCCTGATCCTCGAAAGAATAGGAGTATGAAAAGCCTGAACAGCCACCGCCGTCGACGGCAAGCCGCAAGACCGTAGTCGGCTTGAGCTCCTTGGCCGCCAGCACGGCAATCCGGCCAGCAGCACTGGCAGTCATTGTAACTGCAGAATTCAATGTTGTTTCAGTACTTGCCATCAATCCATTCTATCAGCTTTTTCCATCGGATCGGAGACATTCCTTTGTCTGCTGGCCAATGTCTCAATCAGTTTCCAATATGTAAGTGCTTGTGGCGATATGTCAATTCTTGCTGGCTTCGTTGTTTTGGGAACTGTGGCGGGTTAGGTTGCATCTATGAGCAATGCCGCGGATTCAAGGGCAATTTATGCCGTCAAACACGAAGCGACGCGCGGTCGGCTGTATCCAGAGCATGAAAGCGAGGCGAGAACGCCGTTTCAGCGTGATCGTGACCGAATTATTCATTCAGCTGCTTTCCGCCGCCTGCAGTACAAGACACAGGTGTTCGTATACCATGAAGGTGATCACTACAGAACGCGGCTGACACATTCGCTGGAGGTCGCGCAAATATCGCGATCCATTGCTCGCGCACTCAGGCTGGATGAAGATCTGGCCGAGGCTATTGCCCTCGCCCATGACCTTGGACATCCAGCATTTGGCCATGCCGGTGAAGACGCTCTCCAGGAGATGATGCGGCCCTTCGGCGGATTTGACCATAATGCCCAGACTTTGAAAGTGCTGACGAAACTTGAGCAGCGCTATGCTTCCTTTGACGGCCTGAATCTGACCTGGGAAACGCTTGAAGGAACGGTGAAGCACAATGGGCCGCTGACGACCGGAGACGGATTTGAAAGCGTCCCGGAAGCGGTGCTGGCCTACAATGAACTGCATGATCTTGAACTGCACACCTATGCTTCTCTTGAGGCGCAAGTGGCAGGGTTAGCCGATGACATTGCCTACAACAATCATGACATTGATGATGGGCTGCGCGCCGGGCTGTTTGATATTGATGATCTGAAGGAGGTGCCGCTGGCAGGCTCAATCCTGAAGGAAGTGAATACGCTTTATCCAGATATAGATCGCTCTCGTCTGATTCATGAAGTGGTCAGGCGGATGATCGATCGGCTCATTCTCGATGTAATTGAGGAGACCGGCAATCTGCTTCAGATCGCTGACCCCAGGTCCGCCGAAGACGTCAGGGCATTTGGTGCGATGCTGGCCAGCAGCAGTGATGAGATGAAACAGGCAGATCACGATCTGAAGGATTTTCTGCGCCAGCACATGTACCGCCATGATCGCGTCAATGCCATGACTGCAAAGGCGAGGCGGGTTGTCGTTGATCTGTTTTCGCTGTATCTGAACGAGCCAGAACGGCTGCCGGAAAACTGGCAACCAGGATGCGATGGCGCAGGTGGTCTGCAGACTGCGCATCGGGTTGCCGATTTTATTGGTGGGATGACGGATCGTTATGCCTTGAACGACCATGCGCGATTGATCGGTGGGTGAGGGATGGTGAGAGGTCGAGGGAAGCCAAAACGTCTATGAACTTTTTCACTGCATTCGAGGAGCGCGTCCGCGTTGAGCTGGCAGCCATGACCGATGAAGGGTTGTTGCCAGCCGATCTGGATCTGTCCAGAATAAGCGTGGAACCGCCGCGGGACCCAAGCCATGGCGATGTCGCCACAAATGCAGCGCTCGTGCTGTCAAAGGCCGCGAAGAAAAGTCCGCGAGAGATTGCTGATCGGCTGGCCAAAGGTCTTGAGGCAGATGCTTCGGTTCTGTCGGCAGAAGTCGCTGGTCCAGGCTTTATAAATCTGCGCCTTACAGACAGTTTCTGGCATAGCCAGATCCTTGAAATATTGGCTGCTGGCGTTGATTACGGATCTTCGGAGCAGGGCGCAGGCGAAAAGCTCAACGTCGAATATGTTTCTGTCAATCCCACGGGCCCGCTGCACGTAGGTCATGCGCGCGTTGCTGTGGTAGGCGATGCGCTGGCGGCACTGCTTGAAAAAGCCGGGTACGATGTGACACGCGAGTACTATTACAACGACACAGGCGGTCAGATTGATGCGCTCGCACGTTCCGTCTACATGAGGTATCGCGAGTTGCTCGGTGAAGATATTGGCGAAATCCCGGAAGGCCATTACCGGGGTGATTACATCATCGATGTGGCTAGAAGTGTCGTCGAACAGGATGGGGAGCAGTGGCTGGACCAAAATGAGACCGGATGGCCTGAAGCCTTCAAGGAGTATATCGAAGCTGACCGGACTGAACCGTGGCCTTCACTAGGTCCGGAATCCGGCGTCCAAATCGGCAATAGAATGTATCGATCAGCTGCTGCCGCAGCCTATGACATGTACCTGGAGATGATTGGCGTCTCTGGAAAACGCGTCCCTGACCTTTGGCTGTCGGCGAAAGGCTATCGGGTCCGGTCGACAGACCATCCGAGCAGTTATTTTATCCTGAATGGGATCGGAGAAAGCGAACTGCGGGCAGCGGCCGAAGCGGCAAAGGTCAAGGATGGAGACAGGTGGGTGGAACAAGCGAATGTTGGCTGGTTGGAAGCATTTCGGAAAAAATCCGTTGCGGCGATGATGGAAACTGTTCAGGAGGATCTTGAACTTCTCGGTGTGCGCCAGGATGTCTATTTTTCGGAAGGGGATCTGCATCGTGGAGGCGCCATTGCAGAGGCCGTCAAGAAACTGGACGAGAAAGGTTACATTTACAGAGGCGTTCTGGATCCACCCAAAGGCAAAGTAATAGAAGACTGGGAGCCGCGAGAGCAGATCCTGTTCAGAGCTACCGAGTTTGGTGATGATGTTGATCGCCCATTGCAGAAATCAGACGAAAGCTGGACCTATTTCGCGGCCGATATTGCCTATCATGTGGACAAGCTTGAGAGAGGCTTCAAGCACATGATCAACGTCTGGGGTGCGGATCATGGCGGTCACGTGAAGCGCCTTTCTGCGGCCGTGTCGGCGCTAAGTAATGGCGAGGCTGAAATTGATGTCAGGCTCTGTCAGATGGTTCGCCTGCTGAGGGACGGCAAGCTCGTGAAGATGTCGAAGCGGGCTGGAGATTACGTCACGCTGAGAGAAGTCATCGCAGAAGTTGGCCGAGATGTTGTCCGGTTCATTATGTTGACGCGTAAGAACGACGCCCAGCTCGACTTCGACTTTTCAGCAGTGGTGGAGCAGTCGAAAGACAATCCAGTGTTCTATGTGCAGTACGCGCATGCGCGATGCCAATCCGTCCTCAGGAATGCGGCGGCCGAATTGCCGGGGGTGGCCGATGAACTGGAAAAACTGGATCTCGATGGGCTGGCGGGCCTCGAGGCACCGGAAGAGATCGCCCTTATCCGCCGTCTGGCCTCATGGCCACGGCTGGTCGAAAGTGCGGCAGCGGCCCATGAGCCTCATCGCATCGCCTTTTTTCTGCAGGAAATTGCGGCCGAATTCCACGGTCTCTGGAACCGTGGAAATGAGGATGAACAGCTTCGCTTTATTCGGCCATTGGACCGTGATCTCACCAGGGCGCGCCTTGCTCTGGTCACGTCAGTCGCCATGGTCATCGCGTCGGGCCTGGCAGTAATGGGTGTCGAGCCGCTTGATGAGATGCGCTAGAATGATCGCCAGCGAAATAGGAGCCGCGCTTGCATGAGCAATGAAACAGAGCAGAGTTCAGACGCCGAAATCGTGGAACGGCTGCAGCGGCTGAAGCGACGAATGGTCCGTGAAAACAGTCACGCCTCGGCAACTTCGATTGTCCGGCGCTACAACCCTTATCGTATTGGGGCCGCCATCGCTGTTGTGGGCCTCTTTGGCGTCGCCATCTGGATTGCTTATGGATCAGTTTCGGCCGTCGACGAGACTGTGCCCCCACCGATCATTCGCGCCGACACTTCGCCAACCAAGGTGCCGCCTGACGAACCTGGCGGGCTCGAGGTTGCAGATCAGGAAATGCTCATATTCGACCGGCTGAAGGACGGCCAGGTTGAATATGAGGAGCAGTTGCTGCCTCCTGCAGAGGAGCCTGTCGACATTCGGAGCAACAATCCGCCGAGCACATCAATCGCGGATGCTGGTGAAGCAGCTGAGGAAATACCGGCAACGCCGATGACTGAAGTGGCTGTCGGCGAAACGTCTCCGCTTGTCGAAGAGGCCCCAGTGCCTCGACTGCCGCCACCACCGCCTGCGCGGCTACCGGAAGCAGAGGCCGGTGGCGCATACTCAGTCCAGCTTGCGGCGCTGGGCAGCCATGAAGCTGCCGAAGCAGCCTGGGACATTTATGCCAAGAAACTGCCCGGCCTGCTCGCGCGGCAATCTCACTATGTGTCGCTCCTGGAACGGCCTGGCATGCCGACGCTCTATCGGCTGCGAACAGGCGCCTTTTCGGGGCGGCAGGATGCGGACCTCTTTTGCAGCACGCTTAAGCGTCAAGGGCAGGATTGCATGGTGGTGCCGCGTTGACCGGTTCGCATGAGGTCGATGCCGGAAAGAGCAATTGCCCGATCATTTTCGGGGCAGACGGATTGGCGCTTACCGAGGAAGAGCGGAGCTTCTTTGCTGACGTCGGTCCGGCTGGCTACATATTGTTTGCGCGCAACTGCAATGATCCGGCGCAAGTCAGAGACCTCATCGCCGACATGAAGCATCTTGCGGGCCATGATCGGGTCATGGTGATGATCGATCAGGAAGGCGGAAGAGTGCAGCGCCTGCGCCCTCCGAATTGGCAGGATCGCCCGTCAGCGGCGGATTTTGGAGCGATCTATGCAAGAGATCCGGACCTGGCACTCGAAGCAATTCGTCTGAACGCTCAATTGATTGCGCTTGAGCTGGGCGAGCTCGGCATCAATGTGAACTGTGCGCCGGTTGCAGATATTCGCTGGCCTGGCGCTCATGAGGTCATTGGCGACAGAGCGTATTCCGGCGACGCCAAAGAAGTGGCGATCATGGCGCGCGCGGTCTGTGAGGGGCACTTTGAAGGTGGCGTTCTGCCCGTTGTGAAGCACATGCCAGGTCACGGCCGTACCCAGACAGACAGCCATAACAGCTTGCCTATCATTGACATCGCAGCGGACGAGCTCCGCTCAACTGATTTCTACCCATTCATTGCACTGTCCGACATGCCACTGGGAATGACGGCGCATATTGTCCTCAGCAGCGTGGATCCGGAGCGACCGGTTTCCACGTCACCGAAAGCGATCAAAGATGTTATTCGGGGCACCTTCGGCTTTGATGGCGTCCTCTTCAGCGACGACATTGGAATGAACGCACTTGAGGGTTCCGCAGGCGAAAGAGCGGCAAATTGCCTGCACGCCGGCTGCGATCTTGTACTTCACTGTAATGGTGACATGACGGAGCGGAAAGCCGTCATCGCTGCCGTGAAAGCGATGCCGGCGGACGAAGCCACGATGCGCCGCGTGGATTCGGCGTTCGCCATGCTTCAGCCCCCGAAAGTCATAGATATTGGGGGTTCTGCCGATCGCATAAACAATATATTGTGTCTTTGAAGTCGATCAGGTCCGGGCTTGTCTGGTCTGTCGCGTCTGGAGCTACAAAAGAAAATGGCTGAAGGTGTCTACTTTGCTTCTCTTTGGGTCCTGCCGGTCCTCTTCGCCGTGACCCTGCATGAGGCGGCGCACGGCTATGTCGCCTATCGGCTGGGTGATGACACAGCCATGCGAATGGGCCGCGTCAGTTTCAATCCAATTCGTCACATTGATCTGTTTGGAACTGTGCTGTTGCCGGCCTTGCTGCTTTTGGCGAATTCACCGTTTCTGTTCGGCTATGCGAAGCCCGTACCGGTCAATTTTGGCGCTCTCAATCATCCAAGGCAGGACATGGTCTGGGTGGCGCTGGCGGGTCCAGGGGCCAACATACTGATCGCGATCATTTCTGCGCTTTTACTGCACATCGCCCCTTTCATGCCGGGCTTTTTTGCCGAATGGGCAATTTTGACTTTGCAGTTTTCGATTATTCTCAATTTGTTGCTTGCTGTGTTCAACATGATTCCGTTGCCGCCCCTTGATGGCGGGCGGGTCGCCGTCGGGCTTGGGCCGGATTTCATTGCCCGGCCGCTGGCGCGGCTTGAACGCGTTGGTTTTGTCATTCTGTTGGCTATGCTGTTTGGCCTGCCGTACCTTGGTGACGCCATTGGTGTTGACTTGAACATCTTTGGACGGTTCATCCTGCCGGCTGTTATCTTCCTGGAGGAAGTAATTTTGATGGTTACAGGACACTGATGTCTGATCCCGTCACCGAAACCAGCCCTGAAGGCCC
>CBDUYM010000032.1:0-38626 GCA_965371465.1 uncultured Alphaproteobacteria bacterium | reverse complement strand
CAATCCACCTTGGAAGTCTCCCATCATTCATGAAGTCGCCTTTTGGGCACGACACTCACCAGGACTGAGGGGGCTAAGTCAAACAGACGCGGCGAGGCGACGAGAAGAGCTGACTGAAGAGCGGCCTGATCTCCTAGAAGCGTTGATGGCTGAAGAGGTTGTAGAGGCACGGATGCGACGGGCACTCATGAACGGTATGTACCCGGGCATGGGAAGTGGCGACCCCGATGTCTACAAAGCCTTCTGCTGGCGCTTCTGGCACCTGATACGGGCTGAGGGCGGTCGCTTGGGTGTCGTTCTACCGCGGTCAGCAATGAACGCTAAAGGGTCAGAAGATTTTCGCAAGGAACTCTTCACAAAAGCTGCTGATGTGCGGCTTACAATGTTGCTGAACAACAGGCAATGGGCTTTTGACGAATTGCATCCGCAATGGACAATTGCACTTTCACAGATCAACCGTGGCACGCCTCCTTGCAGGAACATATTCTTAAAAGGGCCGTATAGAGATCTCAACCAATTTGAAAGGGAAAAGAACAATCCGCCGATAGGAGTTACGCCAAAAGAAGTTGCTGATTGGAACGACTCTTTCGCACTACCACTTTTACCCAGCGAAAAATCTATTGGTGTCTTCCGACAACTTAGGAAGGCACCTAGGCTCGACTTCGACGATGGCCTCAGCTGGCGCGCAAGGCCATATGGGGAGGCGCACTCCAAGAAATGCAAGGAGTTTCTACTTTCTGCTGGTGAAAATGCTGAGTCAGCATGGCCGGTATTCAAGGGCGAGTCTTTCAATCTCGATGTTTGTGATACCGGTGAGGTCTATGGTTACACCAAACCCGAGACAATGGGAGCGTGGTTGGAGAGCGCTCGCAGAAGGCAAATCGCCAATTCCGCTTACTCTGAGTTCCCTCGCGAGTGGGCTCTGAATCAGGAAACGGCTCCTTGGCATCAAATTCGAGTGGCCTACCGAGATGTCGCGCGAGCAACAGATACCCGCACAATCATTGCGACCGTTGTGCCGCCGGGACTGTTTCTTACAGATACCGCACCCTATTTCTTGTTCCCAAGGGGGAGCGTGGCGGACCAAATTTTCCTCTACGGAATCTTGCGCTCGCGACCATTCGATTGGTACGCGCGTAGATACATTGAGAATCACGTCAAATTCTACATGATCAATTCCTTCCCCGTCCCTCGCCCAAAAAATGATAGTCCGCTGCGGCAGCGGCTTCTGGAACTTGCAGGCAGGCTTGCCTGTCCTGATAGACGGTTTGCAGAGTGGGCTGGCGCAGTTGGTGTGGAGTTTGGAGCTTTGCCAGAAGACGAAAAGCAGAACATGATCCAAGAACTGGATGCGGTGGCAGCGCACCTATATGGTCTTGGCGAGGAACAACTCATCCATATCTTCGAAACTTTCCATGAAGGCTGGGACTATGAAGACCATCTGAGCGCAGTTCTTGTGCACTTCCGGGCGTGGAGCCAGAGCCTGTGAGTGATCAGGGGAACAAAGACTTCATCGATAACCGCGATGGCAACACGATGGTGGAAGCGCTGAAGCAGGCGTTTGGGGCGGCCACTTCGCACGGATTCAGCGAAGCGCAAGATCCGCCTGCGGAGGTCAGGATCTCCACGGCGTTCTTCAGTCCTTCCGGGTTCGAGAGAATTGCCGGGTCACTGGCAAAGGTCCCATCGGTTCGTCTGATGATCGGTGCCGATTTGCCAAGTGAACGTGCGCTTCGAGACCGGCCGCTTGGCGTGCCAGAAGCTGCCTGGCGGAAGGATCTACTCTCTAGAAGGTTGATGGTTCTGAATGAAGAGCTTCGGCAGGAACGGGATTATGTACCATTCCTGCTAGCGTCGGCACATGCATTGAGAGCGCTTGTCTCCGCTCTACGGGGAGGCAATATGGAAGTGCGCCGGTATCATGAAAACTTTCTGCACGCGAAAGCCTACATCTTTTCTCCAAAGGACGGCGGCTATGGTGACGCCGGCATCATAGCTGGCTCGTCAAATCTCACTGCCAATGGGCTTGCACGAAATCTTGAGCTCAATCTTGGGCGATATGACAATCCGACTGTAATACGTGCCATTACCTGGTTCGACGAACTGTGGGAGGAAGCAGAGCCCTTCGATCTTGCCGCCATGTATGAGGAAACCCTATTGCCGACGACTCCATGGCTCATCTTTCTGCGCGTGCTGTGGGAGCTGTATGGTGAGGAAATTGAGGAAGAGGCGAAGATCGATCGGAACCTGCCGCTGACAAGTTTCCAGCAACACGGTGTTGCCCGTGCAATGCGGATCCTCAGGGAGACGGGAGGCGTGCTGGTGGCGGACGAAGTCGGCCTCGGAAAGTCATTTATCGCAGGCGAGATTCTCAATCACTATCGCGAGAATGGACAGCGCAGCCTTCTGATTTGTCCGGCGGCCCTGCGCGAAAGTACGTGGAAGCCGTTTCTTGCGGAGTTCAGCCTTTATTGTGAATGCTACTCCTACGAACAGCTGGCCAATGACCGGAATTTGAGGATCGGGGCGACGGGAAATCACCTGCTGCGTGACGCAGATGAGTATCAGCTGATCATTGTTGATGAGGCGCACAACTACCGGAACCCAAGTACGCCAACGCGTGCGCAGGTCCTGAGGACGCTGATGTTCGGCAGAAAGCGCGATCTGCTGCTGATGACGGCAACGCCTGTCAATAACTCCCTCTGGGATCTCCATACGCTGCTCAGCTACTTCATCCGCCAGGACGGGTTCTTTGCAGACAAAGGGATTCTTTCGATCCGCGAGAGGTTTCAACGGGCGATGCGAAAAGGGCCATCCAATCTCAGTCCCGATGAGCTTTACCCCATTATTGATGCGACGACGGTCAAGCGGACGAGGCAGTTCATCAAGAAGCACTATGGAGGCGATACAATCACGAATCCTGATGGTCAACAGGTGCAGATTATCTTTCCTGAGCCCAAACCCATAACCGTGCGGTATGACCTAGAAGCGGCGCTGCCCGGGTTTTTTGAAGAAGTTGAAGCTGCGCTGGACCCCGATGAATCCGAGCTCATGTTTGCTCGATACATGCCGGCAACCTATCTATTGGACGGAGCGACCAATGAAGAGATAGCCGAAGCAAATGGTGTTGCCGGCCTGCTGAGATCCGGCTTGCTGAAGCGATTTGAATCATCTGCTTTCGCTTTCAGCAACACGCTCTCAAAGATGGTGCGGCAACACGTGTTGTTTCTTGAAGCGCTGGACAAGGGACGGGTGGTCACGACCGAGTTCTTTCAGGAACTGTCTGGCGATGATGAAGGCTTCTTCGACGATCTACTGGAAAGCGAAGAACTGACAGAGGATTCTGGCCAGTTCGATGTGGATCGCTTTCGGCGGGATGTTGCAGCTGACCTTGAGATATTGCGCAATCTGTCCATACATGCGGGTCAGATTACTGCTGAACTGGATCCCAAGCTAAAGGCGCTCACGGCTGAGCTTGAAGCTATTTGCCAGCAGGCCGAAGATGAGGCAACTGATCGGCTTGATCAAATTCAGAAACAGAAAGTGCTCATTTTTTCGTTCTTTGCGGACACTGTTGACTGGATTTTCCGGCATCTCAAAGATGAGATTGAGAGAAATCCAAAACTGTCCATGTTGAAGGGGCGGCTTGCCAGTGTTACCGGTGACGAAGCTCGCGCAGATGGTGAAACGACAGGTCGCCAGTCTGTCGTCTTCGGATTCGCGCCCGTTTCCATGCGATCTAATGATGGGCCCGACGCTGACCATTACGATGTTCTTGTAACAACAGACGTTCTTGCAGAGGGCGTCAATCTTCAGCAGTGTCGCAATATCATCAATTTTGATATGCCCTGGAACCCAATGCGGCTTGTTCAGCGCCACGGCCGCATTGATCGTATCGGCAGCCCTCACACAAGGGTCTTCCTGCGGACGATATTTCCGGACAAGCAACTGGATCGGTTGCTCAAGCTCGAACAACGCATTATGGACAAGTTAGCCATGGCGGCAGCAAGCATCGGTGTTCAGACACCGATCGAGGAAGCTGTAGGTGGAGATCAAGTGTTCACTGAAACGAGGGAAGAGATCCAGAAACTGGTGGATGAAAACCCGGATCTGTATGAGAGGGGCGGCACGGAAAGTGCGGCACAGACCGGCGAAGAATATCGGCAGACACTGAGAAAGGCTCTTGAGCACCAGAGAGACGTGATTGTGAACCTGCCCTGGAAGGTGGGCTCGGGCATGCGCAAGGGCAGCGAGAAGGGTGTCTTCTTCTTTGCGACTGTTGGTGACAAGCGCACCTACCTTCGCTTCGTTCGTGCTGATGAGGATTGGCAGCCTCTTGCCACGGAAGCAGCGATCGAAAAAGAGATGGGGACGTGTCTCAAGCTGATTGAAACTGACGAAGACACAGAGACAATTCTGCCCGTCGGCATCGAAGAAAACGTTTTCGACTTCTGGGATGTCGCGCGGAACGACATTCTCGCCGACTGGGACTTTGAAACAGATCCTCGAAACATCCAGCCTAAGGTGAGACCATTGAACGCGCGTGTTGCTCAGTTCATTGATGAAAATCGGCCAGGTGAGGTCAGCGAGGACAGAATCAGGCGCGCTCTCGACGTGGTCGAGACCCCTTGGTCACGCCGGGACGAACGGATGCTGCGAAGAGAGTTTGATGATGAGAGCGACGCTGGCTCGGCGAAGGCCACACGCCTGATTGAATGGATTATCAGTACGGGCCTTGAGCCGATTGAGCCGCCAGAGCCGCTGCCGCCCATTGAGGAGGAGGAAATCAGGCTAATTGTATGGCTGGCGATTTCGCCTGAATAGTGGTCGGCCAGCGAATTGCTGATCTTGTGAAAGTGAAGGGGAGGAGCAGAATGTCTTCGAGCGACAAGGGCATCGGCGGGCGGTCCGAGAGGTACAAGCAGCCGCTTGCTCAAGAATCTCCGCACAGTGAACATCTGTATGTCAGAATGTGCCGCCAGATGTGTATCGGCCGAAGCCGCAACGTTCTCGCCGCATGAATCTCCATAGACATCTCGGTTCCCTTGCCGCATCCCGGCCGATCTTTCATTCCGAAGCCGATTTCCAGCACTCGCTGGCATGGCAAATCCACCTGGCGCACCCCAACGCAAAGATCCGTCTTGAATACCGCGTGGGACAGGATCAGAAGGACAGGAAGTACACCGATCTTTGGGTCGCCAGCGATGGCCAACGCATTGGGATTGAGCTCAAGTACATGACAAGGGATTTTGAGAGAACCGTTGATGGCGAAGCGTTCACCCTGGCCAACCATGCTGCACATGATCTCAGGCGGTACGACGTGTTGAAAGATCTCGAGCGGATTGAGCATCTTTCTCGCCGAAACCTGATTGACGAGGGATGGGTAATCGCGCTGGCGAATGATACTTCCTATTGGCAGCGCCCCCGAAGTGATGCGAAGCGCAGAACCAATGACCATCAGTTCAAAATTCACGACCGCACTATTGAGGAAGGATCGCTGACCTGGGGCCCTAACACAGCGCAAATCACGGTCAGCGGCAGACCTGGAATCACGTTGCAGGACTCCTACGACCTGGCCTGGCATGACTTTTCGTGCCCTGATGCTGGACACAAGGCCGGGACGTTCAGGTATCTGTCAATTCGGGTCGATCAGTCTGCACAAAATCATTGAATTTGGGTGGGGCGACCTCTGTCACTCCCAGTCGGCGGGGTTGTTGGAGAATCTTTGTGGCTTGAACTCCCTTATTGATCGATGCAAATCAAGCTCTGTTATGTCTCTTCTCTTCGAGAGCGCGAGGCGAGCGGCTTCATCACATACCTGAATAACTTCAGCAGCAGTATAGCCTTCCAAGGCGCCAGCAATCTCAGCTGCGTCAATTCTTGAAGTCGGTCGTTTGGCAAGAGACAGGCTGACCAATTCAGCCCGTGCTTCAATATCAGGGAGACCTATGAATACTTTCTTGTCCATTCTGCCGGACCGCTTGATGGCTGCATCGATTTTCCCGAACTGGTTTGTTGCGCCAACAACAAGGATTTCGTCCTTCACACAATCGTCGAGCTGGACCAGAAGCTCATTTACTTCACGATCATAATGACCACCTGATTTGCCGCGTTCGGGTGCCAAAGCATCCAGTTCATCAAGGAACATCAGGCAAGGTGCTTGCTTGCGTGCCTTGTTGAAGAGTTCCCGAATTTTTAGCTGAGAGCCATGGACATATGTGCTTCCGAGCTCAGATGGTTTTATCTCCAGAAAGGTTCTGCCGGCCATTTCCGCCAATGCCCTTGCGATGTGTGTCTTGCCGCAACCAGGAGGGCCGTAAAACAGAATGCCACCAGGAACATCCAGTCCATACTTCTCAAACAGCTCAGGCTCGATCAGCGGCAATAATACGTCGTGCTCCAGCATAGCCTTGACATTTCGCATGCCGGCCACTGTTGACCACTCATAGGCCTTATCTGATGCAGCATCGCTTTCGCTCTTCGCTGCGTCCAGATTCAGGATGCGACGCAACCGTGCCCGCATCGCAAGAACTACAGGTCGATCCGGATGCAATTCAAGCTCATAGAGTACCCATGCAAGCGCTTCGCGATACCTATGGAACTGCATCAGAAGATTGATGCGCAGCAGCCAGGCCAGTCGTCGTTCATCGACGAAGGTCGGATCGTCCTCGAAGAGCGATGGTGGCGCATCAATCACGTCTGCGAGATAATCCAGGGCACGCGTGACGCGGCCCTTCACAAGGAAACTGGAAAGCTTGTCCTGCCAGATTTCCTGAACTCTCTGTGTCTGCTTGTTGGCCATGATCAGTCCTCAATATGCATCGAAATACTATTGTCTGTGGTCGAATTATGGGCGCACCAATGCAGGAGACATTGATCACGCAATGCGGTCATAGTGCAATCCTCGGGTTCCACGGCAAACAATATCAGAGCAGAGTGACAATCCAATACCCATGGGGCCTTACGGCTCCGGCTTCATCGGGAACTCATCGCAGCGCTTCATGGTTCTACAGCGCTATGAAATACCATTACCAATTTCTTACTTGCATCACTACGAACCCCATTGGTAAACGGAGCGCATGCACCACTTCTCTGCATAGTAGTCTCTTAACGGACGACTGTGGGGGGATACAGACCGGCGCGTCATGAGTCTTCCTGACCACTTTGACAGAATGTCGATCATCGGGAGTCAGGCGCCAATGCGAGAGAGTTTTACTGGCAGAGAAATTCGATCGTAACGGCAAACCATCAGAATTGACTGAAAAGTTTTCCTTTCTGCTGCCAAACAACAGCAATGCGGGTGTTAGTACTACATTTGATGAGACCTTGATGATCCCTTGATGCCCTTTGATACTCCTTTGATGTTGCATGGTGAGATGAAAGAGTGGTGGCCATGAGCGTGCCGGCTATCGAAAGCTTATGCTCTCATTGCTGCCGAAGAGCGGTTCAGAAAAATTGTTTATAGAACTGGATATAGCGATTGCATGTATCCATGTAGGCTTGTCGCCATGCTGCAGTCATTTTGGTCTTGGGCCTGTATCTCAATCGTGCAATGCCGATCACTTCAACTTTGGTCATGTGACCTAACACAGGGATGCAAAAAGATCCTCCTGCATCGGCCCCTGCACGCAGGCTCTCAGGCAGCAGGCCAGTGCCAGCAGATCTGGCCAGGATGCCTACCCTATCTTCAGGCGAATTAGTGGCAAATAGCCCGATTGGATGGATGGGTTCTGCCTCAGCGCCGTCGCTTTCGTACAGATAGGGGATCCACTCGATCAGCCCCAGATCCGCCAAGGCTTTGAACCGCTGAACAAAGTCTTCGGCGGGGCTCACGCCAGCTTCGTGCTCTTCATCTGAAACTTCACAGATATGCGGAAGGGTCAGAGGTCCCCGGCGAACGACATCCCCGGCAAGCGAGAAGCCAAACAGCTTGAATTGCCTACTCTCACCTAGCTGCCTTTTGTCGTAGCGCTGGTAGGTTACCGTTCGCTTGATACCTCCGTCTTCTGTCAAGGCATGTGCAGCGTAAAGATCAATGAACAGCCTGAGCGTCATTGAGTCCTGTGTCTGGCGCACCAGCTCTATTGGCGGCGTCTCTTCAGCAGCCCCTGACACAAGCTCATTGGGCAACCAGATCCACTGTGGATCGGCGAGCGCATCATGTTTGATAATGAGTGCGCCTTGCCCATCCTGATGCAGAATGTTTCTCTGCATCAGCGCATCCCTGGCTGGCCGATAATCGGAAATGAGAGGCAGCCCATCGCGTACTAATAAAAGTACGTCACGCTCTAAACCAGTCAACTCGTCCAGGCTGACAAGATCACTGAAATAGTCTTCGGCTTTGGTCAGGTCATATCTGGGTCTGGTTCCAGATCTCGTCTTGTTGACAAGACCGCTCTGACACAGGTCAAGGATCGCCTTTCCGGCTCTTCCCCTCGATATTCCGGTGTATTTCTCGATTGCTTGTACAGACCAGGAGGTCGTGGAATTGTCGGGGCCGGAACCCCTTGCAAGGACCAAGTAGGCCACTGCTGCATTGAGACCGAGGTTGCACACTTCATGCCAGGTCCGAATGTCGATCTGAAAAAAGCTCCCGTAGCGTTTGGGCTTACGATTTTTCAGACCTTCAATGTCGGACCGGTTCTCTGCAACGCCTAGTACGGGCCCTGGCATGGTATTGGATGTTCCATCAAGGATCCGCTCTGTACGATGGTCATGGACCCGTGACGCTCTGCGGTGCTCTGGCAGCCGACGGGCTTCGATCATTGATCCAGGAGATGACTTCTTCTTCTCGCCAGCCTACGGCGCTCTGGGACA
The DNA here is from genome assembly GCA_965371465.1 of uncultured Alphaproteobacteria bacterium. GTDB lineage: Bacteria > Pseudomonadota > Alphaproteobacteria > CBDUYM01 > CBDUYM01 > CBDUYM01. Next base: position 29,809 of record CBDUYM010000032.1, on the reverse strand, counting down.
GCCTGACGCGCTTGGGAAACTGGCCGGAGCGTTCAAGCCTCCAGCGGGTTGAACGGGACAGTCCGGTTAGAGATCGGCATTCAGGTTCGCGTATTATTCTGGTCATGATCAAATCCCTTCTGTGATACCGAATGGGAGTATTTGATCAATGCTGAGCTGCGCGCATCTGAAAATCTGCCAGCTCTTGGCAGATTTTACAGCGGCGGCTCTGGTTCCTCGTTCAGGTAGACTTCGATAGCGTCGTCAAGCCCACCCCCATGAAGGAACATCGCCTCAAAGACATGGTCGCAGAAGGTAACAAATCGTCCTCCAGGGACAGCAGTGGGCAATTCCTGAGTGAGCATTCCGAAAATGGCTTCCAGGTGGCCTAAAGCAAGCTCACGCCACCAGTTCTTTGGTTTCCCAGGTGGCCCCGGCTGGGGCCTGAGTCTGCTGGCTAAGCCTATGCCTAGCCGGATATGGGATAGCAAACCCATGAACGTTGCCTCAAAGGCGAAACGCCTGGTTCTTATCGCCAGCTCGAGAGGGGCCCTTTCATCATCTGCCACACTACTTTCTGTTGCCATATAATGCATCGTTGGCGCTCCTCGACCACTGGCGCCGTCTTGAATAGAACTCAGGCGCTGTGGTTTCAGCATCCAACGAAATAAAGGGGATAGCGTGCGGCTCAGCTGATCGACTGAATAAGGATCAAGCTCGCAAAATCGGTGCATGACCTCATCAAGAATTTTTGAGATCTGCTTCACATTACGCTCTTGCTTCCTACGGTATTGCCCGCCGCGCGGCACATCTTTCACGTCCATCAGGACACGGTAGACCAGATCAAGGTGTCCCTGCAGGTTTGCGCTCTTTGACAAAGGCAGATTGAGAAGTTCACATTCACCTTCCGCAAACTCAATCGTTACTTTGCGAACTTCCAATTTGTAAGGATCAGGCTGCCGCTCATCCCAATCTGGCATTATACATTGCTCCTCAACGGGATGACTTGCCCCTGTTTCGCGCTCTTCTCGACAGTTCCTGCAAAGTCGGCCCATGCATCCATCACCGGGCAGCGTTTCTCGAACAGGTCGCCTCTCCGATATGCTGCTTCAGCCTTGTTGCCGATTGAATGAGCCAATGCCATCTCTCGTACCTCTGCAGGAAAGGGCGTTTGTTCTGCGCACCAATCACTGAATGTCGAGCGAAACCCGTGCGCTGTGAGGTCACCTCGGCCCATGCGCCTGAGAACTGCCATGGGAGCCATATTTGACAGAGGACGGCCTTGGCGAGCACCAGGGAATATATAGTTGCCATCAGTCGCGAGGGGGAGGACCTTCTCAAGGATTTCGACTGCCCAGCCTGAAAGAGGCACGCGATGCTCGCGTCCGGCCTTCATGCGATCACCAGGGATTGTCCACATTTGATCATCCAGGTTAATCTCAGACCATTCCGCCAAGAGCACCATGCCCGGTCGGGCAACGGTGAGGATCTGAAATTCGACCGCTCGTGGCGAATGACCTTTCATCTTTGCCAATGTCACCATGAACGCTCCAAGCTCCGGATATGGCAGCGCCGCCATATGCTGGACTTTCTTAAGCTTGGCAGGCGACTGCAAGAGCGCCTGAAGGTGCCCTTTCCAGCGGGCTGGATTGTCTCCGGTTCGGAATCCACTCACTGTTGCCCAATCCAAAATGTTTTCTATCCGCTGGCGCACTCTGTTGGCTGTCTCTGTTTTAGTCTTCCAGATGGGGTCGAGAACGCGTCTGATCAGAACAGTATCTATCTCTTGCACTGGCAGGTTTCCGAATATGGGGTCCGCATATGTTCTAAGACTGTTGCGCCATTGGATAGCACTCTTGGGATTTCGCCATCCTTCTTGCTGGTCGTCGATGTAGGCTTTGGTACATTCGGCAAAGGTCTTTGAGGTTGCTCGCTGCAGGTCTCGTTGGGATCGCACCAACGCTCTTTGTTCAATCGGGTCAATACCCTCATGGACTAGTTTCCTGCACTCATGTGCAAGATCTCTGGCTTCAGCAAGCATGACAACTTCGGTACTGCCAAGCCCCATGTCTCTTGTCCTGCCACGCAGGGTGAACCTAAACACCCAAGACTTGGAACCCGACGCGCTGACTTGCAGATAGAGACCGCCGCCATCTGGAAACAAAGCCGTTCCAGAGGCTGACTTGACTTGACTTGCTGTTAGTCTGTGGAGCCTATTTGCCATCTGTACCATTCAAACCCATGTTTCTACCCATGAGTATACTGACACTGCCTGACAAAACAAGATACCGGATGGCACGACAACTCCCTGAAGCTATAGGTTTAAGCTGGTTTCAGCTACACGCTGAGATCGCATGAAACAGTAATGTGGCGGATGGGGTGGGATTCGAACCCACGAGACGCTTGCACGCCTGCTGGTTTTCAAGACCAGTGCCTTCAACCGCTCGGCCACCCATCCAATTGAACCACTACATACTGTCCCGCAACGCTTCCTGCAATAGCCGCACGGCCAATTATGGGGCCGTGCTAGGGTTTGCGCATGAGAGCAAGATATTTAAGGCGTCAGCGGCGCTTTGATCGCATGGGACGGGATCGGGTGCGCCAGGCCCTGGAAATGGGTGAGTTTACAGATCGCACGAGGCGGCGCGCGATGCAGTGGCTTCATTTCGATCATGTCGAGACCCAGCGCCGAAAGAAGCAGCGTCTCATGATCATGTCGGTCGCCATTGCGCTCGGCCTTTTTGTCGCCCTGAAAGGCGTGGAAATCTATCTCGATGGCAGCATCGATTTCGAGGCTGTTGGCGACGTGTTCAGCGTTTGGTTTGGAGCAGCGACCTGATGGAATCCTATACTCTCTATGGCGGCGCCATATCCTACTACACGGGAAAGGCGCGCGCCTATCTGCGATACAAAAACATACCGTTCATCGAAGACGGTGGAAGCCGTGAGAGTTTTGAGCGCGTCGGTCGCCGCATAATCCCCGTGCTCCATACGCCGGATGATGAGCTCATCCAGGATACAACCGACATCATCGATTTCATTGAGCAGAAGTTCCCTGAACCCGCCGTATACTCGGATGATCCGGTGCAACACCTCGTGTCACTCCTGTTTGAAGTCTATGGCGACGAATGGCTCATCATGCCTGCTATGCATTACCGATGGGCGCATAATCTGGATTTTATCCTCGAAGAATTCGGCAAGAATATGCTGCCTGACGGGACTGCCGAGGAACAACGTGAAATCGGCGCCAAAATATCTGCACCGTTCAGGGGATCACTGCCCATGCTGGGCATTACGGCGGAGACTGTGCCGGGGCTGGAGGCAAGGTACGAAGAGTTTCTGACCCAGTTCAACGAACATCTTGAACATCACTGGTATCTGTTTGGCACACGACCATCAATCGGCGATTACGGGCTGATGGGGCCGCTCTATGCGCACAACTTTCGCGACCCCTGGTCGGGAAACCTGATGATGCGTATTGCACCAAATGTCGCGCGCTGGGTCAGCAACATGAACACGCCAGCGCCGAACTCAGGCAACTTTTTGCCGGCTGCTGATTTTCCAGACACATTGCTGCCCATGCTGAAGGTCATGTTTGAAGAATGCGTGCCGACCATTCTCGAGACGATTGAGATGACGGCGGCCTGGATAGATGGAAATCCCGATGCCGAGGAAATTCCCAGAACCGTGGGAGAACACAACTTCGTTCTTGGCGGCTGCAATGGTACGCGACAGGCGCGAAGTTTCAGCCAGTGGATGTTCCAGAGGCCGCTTTCATACTATCGCTCGCTGGCTGGCGATGATCGCAAACGCTGTGACGCATTGCTCGAAAGTGTCGGCGGCTTTGATGCCATGCAGACCAGGGTTCGACGACCCGTCAAGCGGCTGAACAATAAGCTGGTCGCGGCTTAATTGCTTTTGACCGCGGCTAAAGAGCCGGGATCGCTTTTTCGACTGCCGGCAAATTCGCCAGAATGGCCTGGGGCTCAAGGCCGAGAGCTGAGAGGCTGGCGCCGCTGACCTTGCTGTGGCCGAGGAGCATGCCGGCCTTGGCGATCAGTTCTTCCTCAGACAAGGCAGCTTCGGGATCCCCCTTAGCCGCAAGGCGCTCTTCCGTCAGGGCTGAGCCGTCACTCAGGTGCACAGTAACAGCGCCGCCGAACGCAGCGGGATATGCCTTCTCCAAGGCAGGATCCAGTTCCACTTCGACTTTAAGCCTCATGTCCGCGCAATTGTTACGCGCCGCTTCATCAAAGGCTGAAAAGTCTATCTTCTCGAATTCCAGCCCGGCAGCGACCGTATGCTGCAGCGAGAACTTGGCTTCGTACTCAGTGTGCACGTCAGCCCTGTCACAGAGGTCAAGCGCAGCCTGATAGGTGCGCACCAGGATCCTGTCAATTTCGGCGCCGTTCAGACGGTCGCGGAGTGCCTGCGCTGCGTCAATGCTCGGATGCGTATGCCGGCATGATGGCCAGGGCTTGATTGATGTCAGCGTCAATTGCCAGGGCGCCGAGAAGTCCGCCAGCACTTTCGCAGGATCGGCGTCCGGGCAGGCGGCGCGAAAGAAGCCGCGATCACCTTCCAGAATAGCTGGCGGTCCCGTGAAACCATTCTGTGCCAGATCAGCAGCCAGGATGCCGGCCTCGGCAGCACGACCGGCATGCAGATGCTTGGACATCGCGCCGGTTTCCAGAAATTCCCATAGTCCCGCGGACTGAGTGCCGGCATTGCCAAAAGCGTGCACCATCTCATCTTCATTGAGGCCAAGAAGGGAGCCAGCAGCGACGGCAGATCCAAAAGGGCCGCAAGTGGCTGTGTTGTGCCAGTATCTGTAATGGGCATCGCCAACCGCAGAACCGACGCGACAGATGGCTTCGTAGCCCCGGATGACGGCATCAAGAAATTTCGGGCTTTCAACCTGATCGCGGCGCGCAACGGCCCATGCCGCAGGAACAACTGCGCATCCCGGATGCGTGATCGATGCGCGATGGACATCGTCGATTTCAAGAATATGGGTGAGGGCGCCGATCAGGAACGCGGTGCTTTGCGCCGGCAAAGGAGAGATATTATCAGCCCGCTGCAGCTTGGCCCAGTCAAGTAGCATCCGCCCCTGTTCCGTATTCTGACCAGCTATCGCGCAGGCAAGAGTGTCCATCACGAAAGCTGCCGCATGACGACGATCCGTTTGGGTGATCTCTTTCGCCATGATTGAAGAGATCAATTCGCGGGATAAAGAATTCTTCATCGTTTCACTCTTACAAGTTCAGCTTCTGTTCATGCCAGAAATACAGACTGACACTTAATTGGACGTGCAACAGACTAATCGACGATGCATCGCTATGCCAATCGGTTTGACCATGGCCGGACCTGTTCGTGGTACACTCGGGGCGCGACAACACTGTTATTGCCGAAGTCCATTCTGACCGGAGACTTTCCTTGAATTCAAGAGCCGCCGATGCATTCACCGCCCTCACACTATTGACGATCATAGCTTTTGCGCCATCCGCCATGGCTCAGCAGCCTCTTGCTGGAGCGGCTGAGCCACACCCAGCTGCCGTCATCGAAGTATCCTTTGATGACTGGCTTGCTGAATTGCGCGCAGAAGCTTTGGCCGCCGGAATTCGCCCAGAAATTCTGGATGCAGCGCTTGCCGACATTAACCCGGTGCCAAGAATAATCGAACTCGATCGCAGCCAACCTGAGTTCACATTGACCTTTGATCAGTACATGGCGAGGGTCGTGCCTCAACAGCGTATCCAGCTTGGCCGGCAAAAACTTGCCCAACATGCGGACCTGCTGTCAGACGTAAGCCAGGCCTATGGCGTTCAGGCCAGGTTTGTCGTCGCTCTCTGGGGAATTGAAACGGATTTTGGTCGGGTCACAGGCGGCTTTAAAGTCATAGAGGCACTTGCAACTCTGGCCTTCGATGGCCGCCGAAGTGCATATTTCAGGGGTGAGCTTTTGAACGCCCTGACAATTCTGGACGAAGGCCATATCGCGCCAGAGGAAATGGTCGGTTCCTGGGCGGGCGCCATGGGTCAGTCACAGTTCATGCCTTCCAGTTTCCTGCAATACGCAGTTGATTACACTGGTGACGGGCGCCGCGACATCTGGACCACAGAGGCAGATGTCTTCGCCTCAGCTGCCAACTACCTGAAGAACTCGGGCTGGAACGACACTGAAACCTGGGGCAGGGCCGTCAGGCTGCCGGAAAACCTCGATCCTGGCCTGATCTCCCTTGATGTGGTCAAGACCATTCCGGAATGGCAAGCACTTGGTGTCCGCAAGAGTAGCGGCGCGGCTTTGCCCGGACGGGTAATAGATGCGTCCATTATCTATGCATCGGACGATGAGTCCGCCGCCTTCATGGTCTATGGAAATTTCAAATCAACTCTCAAATGGAACAGATCCAAATTTTTCGCGCTTGCTGTTGGGCATCTTGCTGATGGCATCGGAGCGGAGTAAACTGCAAGATATAGAGGGATGGGCGCGTTGCCACACAAGATAGAGCCACTGATCACAGAAAGTACTTTCCGGTGACATTCAAGAACAGCGGTCTTATAGCAAGCATGTTTGTTCTGGTTTTGGCCGCCTGCAGCGGCGGCACGCGTCCGTCTCCGGTTTTCGAGGCGGGTGTCACAGGCGCTGGCGCACCAGGCTATAAGGTAGGCGATCCCTATCGCGTGGACGGCGTCTGGTATCACCCTGCGGTGAATACAACCTATGACCAAACCGGTATCGCGTCCTGGTATGGCTCAAAGTTTCATGGCAAACGCACCGCCAACGGCGAAATCTACGATATGAATCTTCTCACCGCTGCGCACAAGACGCTGCCAATGCCGACCAATGCACGTGTTACGAATCTGGAAAACGGCCGTTCCATTGTTCTGCGCATTAACGACCGCGGTCCCTTCGTGAACGGCCGCGTTCTGGACGTCTCACGGGCAGCGGCCGACGCGCTTGGCTTCAGGTTGCAGGGAACAGCACGCGTGCGTGTGGAAGTCATTCACGAACGCCCGGCCAATCAGACCTTCGTCGCGGCAAGGGCAGAGACGCCGCAAGCCGAACAAAATGCGTTCGGCAATGCACCGGTTGCCGATGTTTCCATGACCGCGTTGCCGGGCTCCATTGCAGTGCAGATTTCAACAGTACTGGACAGTAATTGGTCGGCGGAAATAACAACCAGCGCCGTCATGCCAACAGACCTTTATGTTCAGGTTGGTGCATTCCTTTTCTGGGACAATGCCGAACAATTACGACGGCGAATTTCTTCCATCGGACCGGCTCATATCTCAACCGTCTGGGTAGATAGTCAGCAATTCTTTCGTGTCCGCATTGGCCCCCTTGACGCTATCACCGATGCAGATTTTGCCCTTCGCAGTCTGCTTGCAGATGGTCACTATCAGGCCGCAATTGTTGTAGAATAATTAGCCTCTCCAGCGGTTCAGAGCCGTCATTGTTGGCTGAACAAGGAAACGTATAATCTATGAAACGCTATGTCTTCGGCGCGCTGTCCACATTTACCCTGCTGCTGGCAACGCTGACTTCCGCTGCGCAGGCGCAGATGCCGTTCGAGACATCGGCAAAACAGGCCATTCTGATCGATACAGAGACCGGCCGCATTCTCTATGAAAAGAATGCCGATGAGCTCATGTCGCCCTCATCGATGAGCAAGCTTATGACGCTCTATGTCCTCTTTGAACAGTTGTCGGTTGGCGGGCTGACCCTGCAGGATACTTTCCCCGTCAGCGAGAAAGCATGGCGAACCGGCGGGTCAAAGATGTTCGTCCTGGTAAATACGCGTGTATCCGTTGAGGACCTGATACGCGGCATTGTCATCCAGTCAGGCAACGACGCCTGCGTCGTCGTCGCAGAAGGGATGAGCGGCACTGAAGAAGCCTTCGCCGCTTTGCTGACTGAGAAGGGCCGCCAGATTGGCCTGACCCACAGCACGTTCCGCAATTCGCATGGCTTGCCTGATCCAGATCACCTGATGACAGCCCGCGACCTTGCAGTACTCGCCCAGAAACTGACGCAAGACTTCCCGGAGTATTACCCCTACTTCGCCGAACTTGAATTCACCTACTCTGAGATCACTCAGCCTAACCGCAATGATTTGATTGGTCGTTCTACTGGCGTTGACGGCTTGAAAACCGGTGCCACTGATGCGGCCGGGTATGGCCTTGTTGCCTCAGCAATCCGCAACCAGCGGCGCTTGATCTCTGTCATGAACGGCCTCGACAACGTGCGGCTGCGGAGCCGGGAGTCAGAGAGGCTGCTGGACTGGGGCTATCGGGAGTTCGGCACATATAAACTGTTCGACGCCGGACAGAAGGTTGATGACGCACTTGTCTGGCTTGGCAATGCAGACAGCGTCCCGCTCATTGTCGAAAACGAAATTCGTTTGACGCTTCCGCGCAGCGGGCGGCGTGGTATGGAAGTTATTGCCGCCTACGACAGTCCGGCCTCGGCACCAGTGATCAAGGGCTCGCGGCTTGGCCGACTGATCGTCAGATTGCCTGGCGAGGATGATGTCGAATTCCCCCTTGTGGCGGCACAGGATGTTGGACTTCTTGACTTCACTGGACGCATTGGCGCGGCGGCAAATTACCTTCTCTTTGGCACTTCAGGAATCTCGCCCTAGCGCCATGAGAGAAAGATCTGACCTATAGATGGGCCGTGGCAAGTTCATAACATTTGAAGGCGGGGAGGGGACCGGGAAGTCGACGCAGATTGAACACCTCCGGGCCGCGTTGATTGCCGCAGGTGTCTCTGTGAAAACGACGCGAGAACCAGGTGGCTTTCCTGAAGGCGACATGATCCGGAATATTTTCCTTGAAGGAGATGCAAATCGCTGGGATCCGGTCAGCGAAGCGCTGCTCATGTTCGCAAGCAGGAAGGAACATGTCGTCAAGATTATTGAGCCTTCTCTTGCCCAGGGAACCTGGGTGATCTCAGATCGTTTTTCGGATTCAACGATGGCCTACCAGGGCTATGCGCGCGGGCTTGGCACACAATTTGTTGCAGACCTTCATCAATTGACTTTGGGGAACTTCGAGCCTGACCTGACGTTGGTGCTTGATCTGAATGTCGAAGACAGCCTCGCCAGAATGAAGGCAAGCGGCGGCGGCCACGATCGGATGGAACGCCAGGGACGCGAGTTTCACGACCAGTTGCGGGCTGCCTTTCGGGCCATTGCCTCAGAAAATGCCTCGCGCTGCAGAGTGATTGATGCGAGCCATTCAGAGGATGAAATAGCAGCAGCAGTCTGGGTTCATGTTTCAGCCTTGATTGATGAGGCATAGATGCCGGAGCGGGACAGCGAAAATCTGGAAGGTCCGCGCTCAGCGCCGGATCTGCTCGGGCACGATGCCAGCATGGCAAACATAGTGTCGGCAATGGAATCTGGCCGCATGCCTCATGCATGGCTGTTCACGGGCCCTAAGGGTATTGGAAAAGCCTCTCTTGCGTACAGAATGGCCTACTTCATCCTCTGTGGCGGGATGGATGCAAGCGATGATGATCTTTTCGGTGAGGTGGCAACAGCTCACCTCAGGCTGGACAAAGATGCAGCAATAGTCCGGCGGGCCATCTCCGGCGGTCATGCTGATTTCATGGTGCTGGAGCGCCAGTGGGACGAGAAAGCCAAGCGCCTTAAGAGTGAGATCGTCATCGACGATGTACGGAAATTGCAGCACTTTTTTGCCATGACGCCGGCTGAAGGTGGCTGGCGCGTTGCGTTGGTCGATAGTGCTGATGAAATGAACCTCAATGCTGCCAATGCGCTTTTGAAAATCCTGGAAGAGCCTCCTTCTCGGTCCATTCTGATCCTTGTCTCCCATGCACCGGGCAGCCTCTTGCCAACCATCATTTCAAGATGCCGACGGCTCTCAATGCGCCCGCTGCCGGATACTTCAGTCAACAATCTGATTGCCGCATGGAACCCTGAGCTGAGCGAACAGCGTAGAGGCCTGCTGACCTGGCTGGTCGACGGCTCACCCGGCCGTGCCGAACAACTACTGGCCGGCGACGCACTCGACTATTTTGACGATTGTCTGACCCTGCTGGAGACTTTACCCAACCTGAACATGGCGACACTGCATCGACTTGCAGACAAACTCAATCGGCGCGGCAAGGAAGAGGCATCAGAAATTGCACTGGATGCCCTTCTCTCATGGGTGCAGCGCGCAATCAGAGCTGCTGCCGCAGAAAACAACCAGGCTGGTGCCCCGGCTGGCCTTGATGTACTGGCAGTTGCCGCATCTGGATCTCAGGCGCTTGAACAATGGATAGAGGTGTGGGAGAACATGCGAAATCTGAAAGCCAGGTGCCAGGCCCTGAATCTCGACAGGAAGCAAATGGTAATACAGATGTTCCAATGGATGGCCGAATGCAGCGCCAAAGCCGCCTGATCACGGCTTGGCCCTTGCCCAAAAAAAGATGAGTTGAACATGGCTGATCGAAAGTCATTTTACATAACCACACCCATCTATTACGTGAATGACGTTCCGCATATTGGCCACGCTTACACGACGGTAAACTGCGACTTCATTGCCCGGTTCAAGCGGCTCGACGGGTACGAAGTCATGTTCTTGTCAGGCACCGATGAGCACGGCGAAAAGGTCGAACAGGCTGCCATCGCCGAGGGTGTAACGCCACAGGAGCTGGTCGACCGGATTTCCGTGCGATTTCGCGACCTGATTGAGCTGCTGCAAATTTCGATCGATGAATTCATCCGAACAACCGAGCAGAGACAGACCGTCGCGGTGCTTGATCTGTGGCGCAAGCTAGCCGATGCAGGCGACATATATCTGGGCAAGTACGAAGGTTGGTACTCTGTCAGTGACGAGGAATACTATACCGACGCAGAACTGACGAAGAACGCCGAGGGGGAGCTGATCGCGCCGTCTGGCAAGACCGTTGAATGGAAGGATGAGCCGAGCTACTTCTTTCGCCTCAGCGCCTATCAGGACCGGCTTCTTGAACTCTACGAACGCAATCCGAATTTCGTCAGGCCACAATCCAGAATGAACGAAGTGACGAGTTTCGTTCAAAGTGGCCTTCGCGACATTTCCATCTCACGAACATCGATAGAGTGGGGGCAGCCGGTACCGGGCGATGATGACCACGTCATGTACGTCTGGATTGATGCGCTGACAAACTACATCACGGCTGTGGGCTATCCGGATCAGGCGAGCGACGAATTTAGGAAATTCTGGCCCGCAGACGTCCATATGGTTGGCAAGGACATCCTGCGGTTTCACACCGTCTACTGGCCGGCATTCCTGATGTCTGGCGGTGTCGAGCTGCCCAAGCAGGTCTTCGCACATGGTTGGCTCACCATCGAAGGGCAGAAAATGTCGAAGTCCCTTGGCAATGTTATTGATCCTTTTGCTCTGGTCGATGCGTTCGGCCTTGATCAGGTCAGATACTTCTTTTTGCGGGAAGTTTCGTTCGGAGGCGATGGCGACTTTTCACAGGATGCTCTCATCAGGCGCATTGACGGCGACCTGGCCAATGATTTTGGCAATCTGGCACAAAGAAGCCTGAGCATGATTGCCAAAAACTGCGCAGGGAAACTGCCGAAGCCTGGCAACTTCACTGACAATGACCAGAAAATCATGGCGACGGCTGAAGCAGCACTGGATGTCATGCGCAAGCATATCGATCAACTTGCAAATCATCGCGCGGTAGAAGCACTTTGGTCCGTCGTTGCTGACGCCAATCGCTACTTTGCGGGCGAAGAGCCGTGGGCCCTTGCGGAGTCCGATCCTGCCCGCAGAGACACTATCCTGTATGTCACCGCAGAAGTTGTCAGGAACATTGCAATACTTGCCCAGCCAATCATCCCGAATGCAGCGTCAGTCCTGCTTGATCAGCTTGCCGTGCCGACGGACAAGAGAACGTTCGCCGACATAGGTGCCAAAGGCCACCGGCCCGCAGGCACCAAGCTGCCGGCGCCTGAGGGCGCGCTGCCCCGGCACGACGGCACACGTGTGGCTGTGGGTAAGCCGGAATGACCTCTCGATCAGCTGGCACCGGGCTCGTCGACAGCCACTGCCACCTCGATTTCCCGGAATTCGCCGATGATATCGCTGGTGTGGTTGCCCGGGCTGCCGAGGCCGGTGTCACCAGAATGGTCACCATTTCGACCACCATGACCGGATTTCCGCGCGTACAAGCAATTGCAGAGCAGTTCGACAACGTTTTTTGCTCGGTTGGCGTACATCCTCATGAAGCAGACCAGGAAGGCGGTGTCAGCGTAGATGAGCTGGTCGCCGCTGCCGAACATGCCAAAGTGGTTGGCATTGGCGAAACCGGTCTTGATTTCTACTATGATCACAGCGACCGGGAGGCCCAAAAGAGCAGCTTCCGCACGCACATAGTGGCAGCACGGGAAACCGGCTTGCCGCTGATAGTCCACACGCGGGATGCTGACGAGGAAACAATTGGAATTCTGGCTGATGGAATGGGCGAGGGGGCGTTCTCGGGCCTGATCCATTGCTTTAGCACTTCCAGGTCGCTCGCCCATTCCGCCATAGACCTCGGCCTCTACATTTCAGTTTCCGGCATCGCCACGTTCAGAAACGCGTCAAGCTTGCGCGAAACCATCAGATCATTACCTCTGGACAGGTTACTTGTGGAGACCGACGCGCCATTCCTGGCCCCTGTTCCGAAGCGCGGCAAAACCAATGAACCGGCGTTCGTTGTGCATACAGCTGCGATGGTCGCCGAGCTCTTCAACATTGAGCCTGAAGAATTTCACGGCGTGACAACCTCGAACTTCGAGAGACTGTTTACCAAAACGCTTTAACATATTGTTTTTGAACACTTTTGACGTCGGAAGTTCCAGCCGGTCTGGATGCCTGATTGCTTTGAGGTCGTCAACTGTTTGCGCACCCAGGACCTGTTGACAGGTTCCGATAGGTCAGGTACTCCTGACATTGAGGATGTCGCCGGGGATGTGTAATGAAGCTGCCTGACTTCAGCTATCAAGATCCAGTTCGCGCTTTCAGGAGGCACCGGTATGGACAGATTTTATGCAGAGAATCTGCGCGCAGCGGGGAGGGACCTTTGGGCATCGTCTTTCGCGGATTAGTAACACTTGGCATGTTGTGGACGCTGCCAGGGGTAGCGGCGGAGCTTACAGCCCAGGGCAATGCACAGGTAGTCACGGCAGTAAGCGTTGCCGAACTGAATACACTGGAATTCGGGCTGATATTCTCAACAAGTGTCGCTGGTACTGTGACAAAGGCAATGGCTGGCGCGCGCAGCGCCACCGGTGGCGTCGGCCTGATTTTGCCTTATTCACAGCCTCAAAGCGGCATCCAGGTGTCGGGTGAACCGCTCGCAGCGTTCAGCCTCTTGAGCCCATCTGCAATCACGGTGACCAGCAATCTGGCCACCCTCTTTGTTGACACTTTTACAGACGTCCCGGCCGACCCCTTGGTTCTGCGCGAGGGATCTACGCCCATCCACTTTGGAGCGACGCTGTATGTGCCCGCCAACACTCCAGCCGGTGCATATGAGGGCAGTTTTACCATCACTGCAATCTATGAGTAGCCATCCTGGGCCTCACAGAACCACAGCGATGAAGCTCTATCTGATGGGACTCAGGCTGTGATTTCTTTGAAAAATCAATATGATAGGCGTCTTGGCTAAGGTCTACTGAAGTTTCTCTTCAAGCGCATCCAGGGCGTCAGAAAAGCCCTCGAATGACATGGTTGCGGTCAATGGCTGTCCGCCGCCGGCCATCCTGAAAATGAGGTCGCCGCTCTCGGCTACCTGAAACGCCCGGACGGTCGCTGTATCAATTGGCAGCGTCGCATAGCAGCCTTGGGTGTCGCAGACATTGTAGGGCAGGGCAACGTCGATGCTGGCGGCAGTGAGGCGGATACCCTGGGCCAGTAGTACGCCCAGTGGCGCCCTGATCCTCAGGATGCGATTTCCATCTTCTGCGCCCGTCGCGCCAGGGATCGAAAGCCGAATGATCGCCCGACCGGTTTGCGCCGCCACCAGGGTCTGGACCATCTCACATCTCAAAGCGGCTTCATCGGTCGTACAGCCAAGTGTCCATTGTTCGAATGATTCAGCGGTTGTGGTTCTCGAGACCTCCTGCGCCTGAAGTGCCACGGATGTGACGATTGCAGCAACAAGTGAACCGACGGCGAGTAAAAGCTTGTTTTTCATGAGAAAACCTGACTTGAAGAGTTAGTAAACTGCCTCATCTTTAGCCAACTGAAGCGCATTAGGCAATGAAGAACCTGATGTTGGTAGTCAGGGAATACGGCCAGCATGTGGCGATCAGATCCAGACTGCCTGACCGGTCCGACTATTTACCATAATATACATTATGCGCTTTAACGCATACCTCCCTAGCGGCCTATCCCGCAGCTTTGCCCCTTGTACATTGCCAACGCCGCTTCCTGCCTTCATCATTGCAGGCGCAGCTACCATCGCACGGGAGCCAGAACATGCTTCGCCTCAGCTTCCCTTTGCCGCGCTTCTCACGCCTTCATTGTGCCCAATATGAACAGTGACCGGCCAACCTTCAACGACAGTTCGGACGTCGAGGTCAGACGCGCCGATGCCGATGACGCGGAAGGCATCTGGCACTGCATCGACATCGCCGCAAAACAGGGATGGTTTACGTTCGTCGATCCGCCTTCCCTTGACGGCCTACGCTCTTCCATGACGGGAGATTTTGTCTGTTTTGTCGCCGAATGGAACACAGAGATCATCGGCTGGTGTGACATCACACCGATTGACCAGGAGGGTTATCGTCACTCAGGCAATCTTGGCATGGCAGTGCTGCCGGATTTTCGCGACCGGGGCGTCGGACGCAGGGTCCTGGAAACCACTATTAATGCCGCGCTGGCGGCAGGCCTGACGAGGATAGAATTACAGCTGCTGGCCTCAAATGACCGCGCGAGGGCTCTTTATGAACAAACGGGCTTCGTTCTTGAGGGACGAAAGCAAGGCGCGCGCGTGCTGGGCAACATTCCCACGGATATTCTGTTGATGGCCCTGCTGCGCAACGGTGAATGACTGATTTGCAGGCTCTCAAAGGAACGACGGCAGAATTCCTTTCATGGTCACATGACAGGATCCTCGGTCTTCTTCAGCTTCATGTTAGGTGAGTCATCCAAGTTATCCGCCAAACGCCCACTTGACCATCAGCGGAAACTCTTCTCGCCACATCGCGTCGTCGTGCCCCGCGACTCTCTCGCTCATCACGACGTCAGCACCTGCATCTCGCAACGCGACCGCCCATCGAGCTGCGTTCTCGAGGAAAAACGGTTCCTCCGAGCCGGCGACGAGGTACGTGCGCGGCAACGGACTCGGCATCTCGTCATGCGGTCGGTATCCCGCGCCGGGCGAGGCTGAGAAGATCGCCCCGTAAAGGTCGGGATGGCGAAGCCCAATGGCGAGCGCCAGCTCTCCACCGGCTGAGACACCAAACACCGCCGTACGTTCGGCCGGCAGAGTTACACCGAAATGTGACCGCACCCACGCGCCGACGTCCTCGACGAAGAACCTCTCGTGTGCGGCAAACCGCTCCGGATCGAACTTGGGTGAATACTCGTGAAGTCGCAGCGTCTCGTCAGCTACCCGATGCGCGCAAACGACCATGGTAGACGGCACATCCGCTGCTTCAAGAGTCCCGCCCCACTGCGAGATCATCTGACCGTCACTCGCGAATACGATCGCCTCAGGCGGATCTGGCGGGATGTACACTGTGACCTGTCGACCATTATCGTAGTCGAACGTCTCAGTCACAACATCGCCCGCAATCGGATCAGCTCCCACTTCTCTATCTTCCCCTTCGACCTGCCAGCCATTGCGCATAAATGGCCCTCCCCGGCGGCTCTCACGCCTTCTTTTCGAGCTTGTACTGCGCTACGTCAAGAATCTCGCCGGCGAAGCCGCCTTCACAGTAGCTGAGGTAGTACTCCCACATGTTCCGGAAACGCTGGTCAAAGCCAAGGGCCTTTATCTCATCCCATCTTGCGTTGAAGTTCTCGTGCCAGGTGGCGAGCGTTCGGGCATACGACTGGCCAAATCGGAGCACTTCCTTTGCCGTCAGCCCTGCTTTCCCGAATTCTTCCCGCAAAACGCGATCTGCACCGATCATGCCGCCGGGGAAAATATAGCGCTGAATGAAGTCCGTACGCTGCCGATAGCCCGAAAAGCGGTCGTCCGGCACGATGATGGTCTGCACACCGGCAATGCCGCCAGGCCGCAGCCGCTGACTGATAGTGGAAAAGAAAGCTGGCCAATAACGCTCGCCGACGGCTTCAAACATTTCAATCGATGCAATCCGGTCAAAAGTCCCGCGCACGTCTCTGTAGTCACAGAATTTGATCTCAACTTGACCGTCTAACCCTTTGTCTTTCATACGTTTTCTAGAAAATTCGAGTTGCTCCTCGGATATCGTGATGCCGGTCACTCTGGCGCCCCGTTCTGCCGCCGCATACTCGGCAAAGCCGCCCCATCCGCAGCCGATTTCAAGCAAATGATGGGTCTCATCAAGCTCAAGCAGATCCGCCAGCTGGGCATACTTGTCGTGCTGGGCTGTCTCCAGATCATTTGCCCCCCTTTCGTAGACGGCCGATGAATAGGTCATACTGGGGTCGAGCCAGAGGCGATAAAAGGGATTGCCGATGTCGTAATGGGCATGAATGTTGCTCTTGGCGCCGCGCCTGGAATTGCGCTGCAGGGCATGGCCCAGACGCTGAAAATAGGCGGCAAGACGATTTACGCCCATCTGCGCCTCAAATTGATCGACATTCAGGGCACCAAAGTGGATGAGCTTGGACAAATCAGGCGTCGACCAGTCGCCACGAATGAAACCATCGCTGAACCCGATGTCACCTCTGGCCAAAATTCTGAAAATACCGCGGTAATGGGTGTAAGTGAGTTCGGCAGCGGGTCCAGGTTTATCGCCTTCGAAGTAGAGAACCGATCCGTCCGGAAGCACAAATTTCAGGCTGCCGACGCCGATATCGCCGAAAATCCAGGTCAAAGCGCGTCTGGCCGTCAAGGCAAGCAATCTGTCCTGCGGCTGTCTTCGTAAGAGCGCTACACTGTTTTCATCATCAGTTTCAGAGGGTTGCACCATTTTGGTCCCCTGCGTACAGGTTCACGAACAGTTTTCTCAACCGAGCTGCTGCGGTCAAATTCTGACTCCTTTTGCAGATCGATTTCAAGCCCCCAATGGGCATGCACTCGTTCCCTTGATAGCCCGCCATCAGTGCCGTATAGATCGTTCACGAGATGTGAAACCAAAAGTAGTGTGAGCTTGGTAGAAATGGCACGACCAACACAGCAAGAGGCCGTCGGCCCCCGCGAGCTTTGCCGGTGTGGCAGTGGTCTGAGGGCATTGCGATGTTGTGCGATGAATCCGGCGGAGATCACCCAGCCGGAACCAAATGCTACTCTCCAGCCGCTGATCGAAAAAGCCAACGCCGCCATAGGTACCGGTGACGTCCAGGCCGCGGAAAATCAGGCCCTTGAAATTCTGGAGCTCGCCCCTGGCTGCCTGCCGGCGCTCGGCATCTTGGCCCAAATTCGCAAGCAGCAGGGCACCCTTAGCGCCACTGAAGCGCTTCTGAGGCGTCTGGTTGGCCTCGATCCCAATAACCACCCGGCGACCTGCGATCTGGCGCAATTGCTGCTGATGCGCCACGCCCTTATGGAAGCAGAAGCGCACGCCCGAAATGCAGTACGGATCGCGCCGAAGCACCCGCAGAGCCACAATCTGATGGGCATGATCATGACCGAGATCGGTCGTCCGAGGATTGGCGAATATCACTATCGCCAGGTCATGTCATTGAAAGAGCCCGATCCAATCATTCATGCAAATTTAGCCTGGAACCTCAAGAACCAGGGCCGCATCGCCGAGGCCCGTGAGCACTACGAAACCGCCCTCGCCGGCAACGACAAAATTGTCCAGACCTTCCTTGGCTACGCCAAAACCGAGGAGACAGATCGAAATCTGGAAAAAGCGAAAGCGCTTCTCGACAAGGCTAACGCACTTGCCCCGGACGATCCGAACATCCTCCTCAATCGTGCCGTCATTGCGGGTCGCGAGCAGCTCTATGAGTCCGCCCTTGTACATCTCGACAAGATCGAAAAGTCACGCGACGAGATTGGCCTTGGGCCCGAAGAGACTCTGGAAAAAGGGCGCCTGCTGGACAAGATGGGTCGCCACGATCAGGCCTTCGAGGCATTCACGGAAGGCAAACGCAAGTACCGCGAAATGAGCGGCATGGCGTACAACGTGGAAGCTGCCGAACAGCAGGTGAGCCGGCTCAAGCGCTTCTTTACCAGAAGCCGCCTTGAATTCACGCCCAGGGGCGCACTCAGGGAAGACATTGCACAACCGATTTTCATTACAGGGTTCATGCGTTCAGGCACGACGATGATCGAACAGACGCTCACTGCCCACTCAAAGGTGTCAGCCGGTGACGAGCTCCAGTACATCAATGAAATTTCCAATATCATGCCGAGAATGCTGGCAAGCCCGCTGACCTATCCGGAGTGCCTGGCCGACCTCTGGCTCGGCGATCAGCTCGAGGGCCTGGATAACATGCGGGATTACTATCTGCAGCGCGTCCGCCAGGAAGGCATCATCGAGGAAGGTGCAGACTGGTTCACCGACAAAATGCCGCTGAATGAGACCCATCTCGGCCTGATTTCCCTCATGTTCCCCCATTCACCGATACTTCGCGTAATCCGGCACCCGCTTGATGTAATCCTGTCGGTGCTGTCGAACCATATGACACATGGCTACTTCTGCTCATACAGCCTTGAATCAGCTGCCCGCCATTTCGTTCTTGTCGACGGACTTGTCGACCAATACAAAGCCGAACTCGATATGAACTACCTGGAAATTCGTTATGAGGACGTGGTCGCCGATCAAGAACCCAATGTGCGGAAGCTTCTCGATTTCACCGGGCTCGAATTCGAGGAAGCCTGCCTCAAGTTCCATGAGAACCGCCGCTACGCACGGACCGCCTCCTATGCTCAGGTCACTGAAGAGCTCTATGACAGCTCCGTCTATCGCTATCAGCTTTACCTCAAAGAGCTGGAGCCCGTGTTCTCTATCCTGGAACCTGTCATCAAGAAGCTGGGCTATCAGATAGAAAGCTAGCTCTAGAAAACAATGTCAGAAATGGTAACGGGCAGTGCTGTCGCACCGCCCGCCCCTAATTGCATCTTGCTCCGTCTCAGCTGAATTACCTCGACATTGTAATCCCGAACGTCAGGGCGTGGTTGGAGAGATCACCCCAGGTGCCGTCATATCGGAGACGCCAGCTGACTGTATCCGTCATTTGGCCCCTGATACCCGCAGATGTCGAAATCCGATCACGCTGGACATGCGCGCCCTGGATTGCGAACGGCACATGATCTGGACCAGCGCCCTCAAGGGTTGCCACGAACCATGTGCTCCGGTCGTTGAACTCATGAATCCAGCCAGCGTCGAGTTCGAAGACCGGGCCGTTGTCACGACTGCTCAACGGGAATTCCGCACCAACACCTGCGAATGTCTGCAGGCTGTCCTGACCCATCAGTTCAAGTGTCAGGTTCGCGGCCCCTGCCCCCATTTCCTCGATGGTTTCGTTGGACAGTTCAGTGTAACGCACTGAAGCCCGTGGCGTCAGTGAGGCCCCGCCGTTCCCCATTGCGAAGGAGCGGCCGACTTCGGCAAATGCCGACCAGCCACTCTGGTTGGTGTCAGATAGTGCCGTCCGATCAAGTGCGCCAAAATCGATGATCCTGGCCGTTTTGATGTCATTCCAAAACGCTGAGCCGCCCGCTGTGAAGAACGAGCCGTTGTCATTCTGGAAATTGAGGAATGCACCTACTTCGAGACTGTCAATGTCAGAATCCGCATTGTCATTGTCCGTACCGACATCGGTGGTCGAGAAGCCGACGGCCACACCACCTTCGACGTTGTCCGTAAATCCACCAGTCACACCACCAATAATGCCATAGCTATCGGCGTTCAGGCCAGATGCATTGCCGTCGGCATCACCTTTGACATCACCCATATCGCCGTAACCCCGGAGGAAGAAGCCACTGCCAATTCCTGTTGTCCGTGCTTCGTGGCTGATCTCTGTGATGAAACGGTCCTGCATCATGATTGCCGTATGCTGGAGTGTCGCATGCGGCGCGCCGTGCAGCTGATCAAGCGCCGGCAGGTACTCGCCATCGGAGGCAAGCATCAGTTCGATAAATATGTCGAACATGTCGCCCGTGGCACCGATGCTGCCTGTGGTCAGGCCATCACCCACCGAAATCTGGTTGGGCGTCCCGTTCAGGTCGCGGGCCTTCTGGCCGAAATCAATCAGGAACGAGAGCGTTATGTCGTTCGGATTGAAGGTGACGATCGGGTCCGGTACGCCAAAGGTAACAACGTCGTCAAACTCACCAGACACACCGAGATCAGATTCCAGAATGATGACCTCAAAGTTGTTTGCCACCAGATCAAGATTTGTTGCGTCCACTGTCAGCGTGCCGCCCTGGATGTCGGTCACGCCACTGACCAGGATCAGATCGCGATCTACATGCGAAATGACTTCGATCTCAAGATTGCCGGCTGCATCCTGCGTGAAGTTGCCATCGATGACCATGGTATCAATTGAGTTACCAGGTGCCACAGTGCCGTAGTTGAGAACATTGCCATAAATCGGGCCGGTACCTTCGAGGCGTGCGCCATTGTAAACGATGATGTCACCGGTCAGTGATCCATTTATCGCCAATGTACCTGTGTTGACATAAGTGTTGGCTGCGAAGACGTTGCCAGTAAAGTCCCAGTCGGCCCCATTCATGCCGAGGTATTCAAAGCCGTAGAAGTTGCTGTCTTCGGTGCCAGTCCCATAGACATAGAAGCTATCGAAGCCCAATCCACCGTCTACATCGCCATTGAGCAGCGCCCCTGTGTAGAAGGTCAAGCTGTCATTGTAGGCCGCACCGGCGTCAAACTGGATTGCAGTGCCGCTACCGCCGGTGATCGTGCCTCCGGTCAGGATGGTACCTGCGCCTGCGTTGACGTGGACGCCATAATAGGCGCCAGCAATCGTCGCACCCGGAGCGTTATACACCGTGCCACCGCCATTGAGCTCTGCGCCGTCAAGCGTGCCGCCGATGATCGTGCCGTGGTTGACCAATTCAGCGGGTGCCGCGGCAAAGGTTACACCGGAGAGGAAGCCATACACATAGCCGTAGGTATAGCCTTCCGTCCCGTTTCTCACATAGCCGCCAGCACCGAGTTCAATGCCGTTGCCTGCAAGCCCATACACATAGCTATCTGCACCAGTGTTTATGATTATGCTGGCAGCTGAATAGATACCCTCATCCGCGCCAGTTATGGTGCCACTGTTGTTGTAGACGTTGCCGCCGACAGCAAGGTGCACACCGTCCAGACCAAGACCTGTGATCGCACCACCGTTGTTCGTCACGGTTCCCAGACCTCCGGTAATGTAAATCCCGTGGCCATTCTGACCCATGACTGTTCCGCCGTTCACGGTCACCGTACCGACGCCGCCAATGTTCACACCATGCCTGTTGCCATAGACATCCCCGGATGTGGCTACCGTACCTGCGGCACCCAGATAGATGCCGTCAAAGCCGACGCCAAATCCGTTCACATCGGTCCCGCCTATGAGATTTACCGTATCGCCCATTGGCAGGAATATCCCGTGCCCGCCGTTGCCTGTGATAGTTCCGCCATTTCCCTGGACATTGCCAACACCTGAGATGTAGATGCCGTTCAGGCCACCCAAGACAATGCCAGTGGTATAGGTATAGCCGGCAAATCCTCCACCGATGTAAATGCCTTCTCCATTCATGCCCGTGATGTTTGTCCCGCCAAGGCTGAGAACATTGCCGATGCCGCCCTGGATTTCGATACCTTCATCCAGGCCATAGATGGACCCGCCGCCGGTGGTAGCAATATCGGCGCCACCGTTGGCATGCACACCGTCAAAGCCCTGGCCAAGAACACTGCCGCCAGCCATATCAAAATCGAGATAGCCGACAACAAAGATGCCATGGTTGAAGCCGTAAATATCATTGCCCGCGGCACCATTGTAGATCGTGCCCGTCCCGCCGACATAGATGCCATCACCACCGAGGCCGGTGATGTCGGAATCATTGCTACCACCGCCCACATATACGCCGTTGTTGATTACAGCATTGCCGAAGATTTCGAGGCCGTATCCATTGTTGCCGATGATCGTCGAGCCATCGGCATTGTTGACGAAAGCATTGCCATTTATCTGGACACCATCAACGAAGCCCGAAATCACGGCAGTAGCGCCATAGCTGTCCACGCGACCGTAACCTGTAGCGTAAACGCCATTGTTGCCCTGACCTGTGATGTCCCCGTCGGTGTTGTAGACAAAGGCGCCGCCGCCAGTGACATAGACGCCGTTCACCGTGCCCTGAATAAGAGACGTCGCACCAAAGCTCCCGATATCTGCGCCGCCGCCAGCGTTGATGCCATCGCCGCCGTTTCCGTAGATGTCGCTGCTTGAATTAAAGACTTCGGCGAATCCGAGAACCAGCACACCATTTGTGTCGCCCGTGATCGTCGATCCATACTTGTTCCCAACATAGGCATTGATGCCTGCATAGACGCCGTTAGCGCCGAGGCCGGTGATTGTGCTTGCGTTGCGGTTTACGACATCCGCGAAGCCACCCTGGATTTCCACACCATCGTTGCCACCAATAATTGTGCCGCCATCGCGGTTAAGGACGTAACCCCCGAGATTAAGCTGCACACCGTCAACGTTCATGCCGGTGATAGCGCCCTGGTTACTGACGTAGGAAAAGGCTCCATTAACTCTGACGCCATTGTTAAGGCCATAGATCGTGCTTGTGTTGTCATTGTAGACATCGGCGTCGCCGCCAGCGTTGATCAGCACGCCATCTCCGCCAAAGCCGTTTATCGTGGCTGAGTTCTCGTTCCGCACCGAGAAGCCACCAATGCCACCGATACCACCTGCCTGCAGGTAGACACCATTCGTATTGGTGCCAATGATCGTGCCGCCGTCATTGCGGACATCGCCTGTGCCACCGTAGATGTTCACGCCATTGAGATTGCCTGTGACAGCGCCGCCGTTGCGCACGTAACCGCCTCCGGTGAAGCGAATACCATCAAGGGTCACACCTGTGATGATGTTGGTCAGGCCGTCACGATTTCGGACATAGCCAGCAGTGCCGGCAATCAGCACGCCGTTCAAATTACCCGTTATAGCGCCATTGCCATAGTTCACAACTCTGCCGCTTGCGCCCTCGATATACACACCATTGTTCATGGATCCAATAATAGTGCCGCCATCGTTCGCAACAGAGAAGTAGCCAAAGCCGGTCCCTACGTTATTTGTACCACCAGCGCTGAGGTGTACACCTTCACCGCCGTATCCACGGATTGTGCCGTCAACATTGCGGACAGAGCCCGTGCCGCCAGAGACATAGACGCCATCCTCGACGCCCGTTGCGCTGCCGACACCGCCATGAATGGTGCCAGAGTTATAGGTATAGCCGCCGCCCCGCAGGTCCACGCCATCATCCATGCCATAGATGCCACCGGCGGTTCTGACCAGGCCGATGCCACCGATCACATAGACACCATCAACCATAAGACCGGTGATCGTGCCGCCATTGTTTACATTGCCGCCAGTCGCTGCATCGGTCAGGAAGATACCGGTGTTAAAGCCAGTAATTGTACTGCCGACCGCGTTGAAGACCCGGGTCGCGCCACCATCGATGAAGACACCATCGTCAGCGAAACCACGGATGATGCCGCCACCGTTGTTGTAGACGGAGTAACCGACACCTACTTCGCCCGAACCGCCATCAGCGAGTTCAATACCGTCGCCCGTGTAACCATAAATAGTGCCGCCGGTGTTTTGGACAGAGCCCGCCCCGCCTGAAATGAAGACACCATCACCACCATTGGGGCCAGCTGCCAGGGTCGTGTCGCCGTAGATTGTGCCGCTGTTGAAGACATAGCCGCCGCCGCGAATATCGACGCCGTCATCGGCCTGTCCGGTAATCGCACCGAGATTTTTGACAACACCGTAACCGAGGATGTAGACCCCGTCCGTACCGCCAGTAATGTTCCCGACCGCAGAATTGTAGACATAGCCAGGACCGGTGATGTTGACGCCGACGCCAACTGTGCCGGTCAGGATGCCATGATTGGCAACATGGCCATAGGCCACGCCAGCACCGAAGTTGATAGCATCAGTTCCACCGATGATCGTGCTGCCAATGCCGTTGAAAACGGATCCATCGCCACCAGCAATGCGAACACCGTATGAGTCGCCGGTGATGGTCGCGCCATTATAGTTGGCAACCGCAAAATACTTCTGATTGGCGTAATTTCCAATGCCCCCCATGCCATACATGCCTGGACCAACACCCTCGATACCGGCTTGAGCAATGAGAATGTCGTCGCCGGTCTGCAGGTAGACACCTTCATTGTTGGTGCCGGTGATCGTGCCCTGATCATTAACGACCGTGCCATTGCCGCCGGAGATTGAAACGCCCTGATCGAAGCCCGTCATATTCGCCCCGGCCCCGACGTTGTAGACCTCACCACCATAGGTCAGGTTCACACCATCGCCAGTGTCGCCAATGATGGTGTCGTTGTTGAGAACGTAGACTTCGCCGAAGCCGTCAGCCGCGTTGCTGCCACCAAAGATGCCGTCGACTGCGCCGCGGATGTAGCCGTTCTGCTGTGCCATGCCGTTCACGCCGGCATTGTAGGCGTTGAGGATGGCGCCACCGTTGTTCAGAGACACACCAATGGCATTGTGGCTGCGGATGTAGCCATAATTCCGGACTTCATCCCCCGTCACCGTGAGCAGGGCATCCAGAACATTGTCGCCCTGGAAGTTGAGATCAATACCATCGCCGACATAGTTATTCATGGACGCGTTGAGTACGTTGTAGACTATTGTCGCGCCACTCACTCCATGGATGGAGAAGTCCGTAAAGGCGTAGATTTCGCCGTAGTTCCAGATAATGCCACCATCTTCCAGGTGAATGCCTTCACCAATGGCGGAGGCAGCATAGATCTTGCCATAGTTCTTGACGTAGCCAGCACCGCCCTTCACGTAAATGCCAAACGTTTCGCCCTGGATGATGGCGCCCAGAGCATTGTAGACGTAACCACCGGTGTCAAAGTACACACCTGCCGAAAAGTCCCCGACGATGGTGCCGAAATTGATCACCCGACCATAGACATTGCGAATATCCACACCGTCATCGCTGCCATGGATCAGGGAGCCTGCGCTGTTGACGACTGTGCCCGCACCACCGTAGATGTACACACCGTCACCAGCCAGGCCATTGATAGTGCCGTTGTTCTGGTTAACAACCGAGTAGAAGTCCGTGCCACCGACCATGGGCAGGTTCACCAGATAGTAGATGTTGCCTGCGCCACCATTCAGCAAGGCAACGCCATTTCCACCTGTGCCTGTGATCATCCCTCCGTTGTTGTTCACGGCTCCGACGGCACCACTGATTACAACACCATCGTCGCCAGTGCCTGTAATCGTTCCGGTAGCGCCATTATAGACATAGCCCCCGGCGCCAATGTCAACGCCGTCATCATTGTTGCCCGTGATGGCGCCGAGGTTTTTCACGACCCCGTATCCAGCAATATTTACACCGTCAAAGCCGCCTGTTATGACACCGGCCGCCCCGTTGTAGACGTATCCATTGCCACCCATTGCGACAGCACTGAAGGCCGCACCACTATAAAGCCCGCCGAAATTGACGACATGCCCGTAGGCCGCCGCGGCACCAATCAGAATGGCTTCCGATGTGCCGGTGATCGTGCTGCCCGCGCCATTGAAGACTGAGCCGGAACCCGCGGCAATGTAGACGCCGGGCCCGCCGTTGCCGGTGATCGTCGCGCCACCATAGTTGGCTACCGCGAAATTGTACCTGTTGCCAAAGACACCGCCGACGCCCATGCCATACATGCCAAGACCGCTGGGTACCGAGGCAGGTGAGTAGCGGGCCAGTCCATAGCCAAGATTGACACCGATGGTGTTACCAGTGATGGTTGCTGCCCCGCCGTAGCTTACGACTGTGCCACCCAGTCCCCCGGAGATCACAACGCCATTGTCACCCAAACCCGTGATTGCACCGGTGTTGAAGACGAAACCGCCAGCCGCCAGATAGACGCCATTATCTGCGGTACCTGTAACCGTCCCTCTATTCAGCACAAAGCTTGCGATCGTCTGAACCTGAACACCGTTGATGGTTCCGGTGATCAGCCCCCCCTGGTTCCAGATATCTGCGGTGTAACCACCATTGATATAGACACCATCGCCAGCAAGCCCTGCAATCGTGCTGGTCGGACCGTTATAAACCGCGTAACCTGCGTAGTAACCGTAGCCACCGCCCGCAAGTCTTACGCCATCGCCGGCAAGGCCTGTGATGGAACCCATAAAGTTGTCCACTGCGCCAAGCCCATTCGTTGTATGTAGACCATGGCCCGTTCCGACGATGGTTGCGGCCGCATTTTGGTAGACAGTCCCTGCATACAGATTGCCGCCGCCGTTAATGTAGACGCCTGCATACGCTCCAACATAGCCGAGGCCAAAATAGCCGTTGTCGTAACCACCAAAGATGGCGCCACCGGTATTTCTGACGTTCCCGGAATTGGTCATACGGACGCCATTGCCCTGAGCACCGTAGATGGAGCCGGAGTTGACAACGGTGCCAAGGCCGCCGTGCGTATAGACACCGTTCAGGAAGCCATAAATCTGACCGGGCGCATTGTTCGTCACCGTGCCGCCCATTGCGAAGTCGACACCATCTCCCAATAGGCCGACGATCAGGCCATTGTTCGTCACCGATGATCCGTTGGAGAACACGCCGTCGTCGGCACCGCGAATGGTGCCGAGATAGTTATAGACATCGCCGCCAGCCGCCATATGAATGCCATCGCCGCCAACGCCAAAGCCTTCAATCAGGCCGTAGCGGTTATAGATCCGCGCGAAAGCATTGGTTGTATAGACACCGTGCCGCGTGCCGGTGATGTTTGCATTGTTATTGTAAACCGTTGCGCTGCCGCCATTGATGAAGACGCCATCGCCATTGAAGCCATAGATGCCGGTCCCACCAGCACCCTCGTTCTCAACCGCAAACGCACCGTAACCGTTAACCAGCCCGGCGAAAGCAGATCCATTGTCGAGCCGCACACCGTCGCCGCCCTGCCCGGTTATCGTCGCATAGGCATTCAGGACATAACCAAGCGTACCGCCCGTGATGTTCACGCCGTGCGCGGTGCCGGTGATGAACGAGCCGCCATAGTTCGCCACCGTGCCGTAACCGCCGTCAATCCGGACACCATCGCCATTGAAGCCATAGATCGTTGATCCGACGCCAATGTTGATGACCGAGTAGTAGTAGGTCACCATTGCTCCGACGTCGTAATACTCCGCCTCATTGCCGCCCTGCACGAGGTGCACGCCATGGCCATTCAGGCCGCTGATCAGGCCAGAACTGTAGGCGCTTCCGTTGACGCCGGCAGCCGAGTACACGCCATCATTGGCACCACGAATGTAACCCGGCCCATAGTTATTGACGATCCCGCCTCCGGCCATGTGAACGCCATCACCCGGGCCACCCAAACCCAGGCCGTAGATCCGGTCGTAGTTGACAACAATAAGCGCCCCGCCATTACCGCCATACACACCGTGGCGATAACCGCGAATGTAGGAACTGGCACTAGGAAGATTGGCGACCGAGCCGCCGAAACCGAAGTTCACGCCATCGCCGCCCAGCCCATAGACGGCATTACGGTTTACCAGCAGCCCCACAGCATTTGATACGTTGACGCCATCCTGGCTGCCGATGATCAGGCCGCCATTGTAGACGGAACCCAGACCGCCCGTGATAGAGACGCCATGGCCAGCCCCGCCCTGTATCAATGAGCCTCCATATGCACTGTAGACGGAATAGTTCCCGCCAGGTCCGGCGCCCGCAATACCATAGGCAATCTCAACGCCATCGCCGGTAACGCCGAGTATGGTACTTGCACCGCCGTAGCCATTGCCTACCCAGCCGCCGGCGGCGCCGGAAATATTCACGCCATCAAGTAGGCCTAAAATACTCGCGCCATAGTAGTTGACAACGTAACCGCCCGCAGTGGCGGTAACACCGTTCCCGTTGTTGCCGATCACAGAGCCGCCAGTGGCAGAATAGTGGTTGTTCATAAAGAGGTAGCCAGATGCATATACACCATCGACGAAACCCGAAATCAAGCCCGTATTCTGCACCACATTGAGCATCGCCCCCCCCGTGCCCAGATTGAGCCCGTGGCCACCTAAACCGACTATGGTGCCCGCGAAATAGTTGTTGACGTAGCCGCCCATGGCAAAATGCACGCCGTCATCGAAGAGGCCGACGATCAGCCCCGCGTTGTTGACGCCGCTGGCCGCCGAATAGACGCCATCGTTGTAGCCTTGGATGTAGCCGGTCAGGAAGTTGTTGACCGTGCCACCGGCTGCCATGTGGACACCATCACCGACACCACCGATGCCCTGACCATAGCCATAAATGAAGCCCGAGTTATTGACTGTGATCGTACCGGCGGCCGTGCCGCCATAAACGCCATGCTGGTTACCCAGCACAAATCCTGTCGGACCGGTATTGTTGACTGTGCCACCCGCATTCAGCCCAACACCATCAAGGGTGTAACCCTGAATGACATCATAGTTTGTAACCGTGCCGGCGCCGCCTGTGACATATACACCGTTGACACCTTTGATTGAGCCACCGCCGGCGTAGAAGAAATTGGTGACCAGACCGCCGTTTTGCAGGTTTACACCATCACCGGTCGTCCCCTGCATGACGCCTGTATTTGTTACCGTCGCATAGCCGCCGGAGTAGACACCATGACGCTGACCAAGAACGGAGCCGCCGCCAGCGTTCAGAATTGTGCCACCAACCGCCCCCAGTGATACACCGTCAAAAGCAAGTCCGCGGACGAGACCGACATAATTGAAGACAAATCCGGCACCACCGGTAATCTCTATACCACTGTCGCTGCCCGTGATTGTCGTTCCCACGCTGTACACGAAACCGCCGGTATCCATATAGATGCCGTCGTCCGTGTTACCGGTGATAAACCCGCCGATGGTCCTGACCGTGCTGTAGGCGCCCCGCGCGTTGATACCGTATCCGCCGCCCTGAATAGTTGTGGCGTTATAGACATAGCCTCCGGCTGTGAAATAAATACCGTCGTTCAGGATGCCGTAGATGCCCGACCCAAAGCCGAACCCGTCATTGCGGACCCTCGAGTATACCCCGTCCGCATGGATACCGTCCCTGAAACCCGTAATGTTACTTGCATTGTTGTAGACATAGCCACCGGCGGTCAGATTGATGCCGTTGCCAAAGAACCCGACACCGTTTATCTGGCCGCCGCCAGTGTTATTCACCCGGCTGTAATAGCTGGCGTTGATGCCGTGCCCCCCAAGGCCCACGATTCTACCATTATTGCCACCACCACCGTTCGGATCGTTGATGATCAGCGCATAGGCGCCCGATGTTTCAATGCCATCATCGCCACCGAAGACGTAGCCCCAGTTTCGGACATAATAGCCGAGCCCAAGGTCAATGCCGTCGTCGCCCACGCCAAGGATGCTAGCACCATTATAGTTGAAGACCTTACCGCCGCCCGGGAAATAGACGCCATCCGTGCCACCAATTATGTTACCGAAATAGTAAAACGCTGCATAAAAAAAATAGACACCAAAGTTCGTGCCAGAGATCGTCGAAGCGGCTGAATAAT
>CBDUYM010000031.1:0-41036 GCA_965371465.1 uncultured Alphaproteobacteria bacterium | reverse complement strand
ATTGCGATGCCGGGCTATCACCGGTGCCCATTGAAGTCAGGAACGGCAACATCACGATTGCCTGAGACAGTCAGCTCTTCAGGAAATTCTTGTAGTCTTTCGCGATATCCTTGACGGCCGCCTTATAGAGCTTCTCACCGTCTTTTGGATTGGCCATTTCCGATGCCGCACCGATGCGTCCGTCAGGGAATTTCTGCCTGTAATCCTCTGCGTCCCGGAAGGAGCCGTGGGGGGCGACCGGCAATCTCGTCGCGCTGGTCTTGATCGCGTCGCTATGCAGATACTGGGTCAGGGCGATCTCGCTGGGTGTTGCGTGAGCGCCGTCCTTGGCCCCGTAAATCTCTTTTCTGAGCTTCGATACCGCGGGATACATCCACCAGTTCTTCAAGGTCATTTTGATGATTGGCGTATTGGTTGCAACGCCCAGGCTGCGGTCCGCATAAATTTCTGAAAATGCAGCCGAGACAGTTGTCATGTTGCCGCCGTGGCCGTTCAAAAAATAGAAGTGATCAAAGCCATGCTTGGTAAGCGAGGCAACCCAGTCTTTGATGACGGCAATCATGGTGGTCGGGCGCAAGGTCATGCTGCCGGCAAAAGCCATATGATGTTGTGCCATGCCGACGTTAAAGGTCGGCGCCACAAGAACGTTTTCGGCCTCGCCCACACCCTTGGCGATGCCTTCAGGGCAGATGGCATCGGTGCCGATCAGCCCGATGGGGCCATGTTGCTCCGTCGAACCGATGGGAATGATAATGCCGGTACTTTTTTTCAGATAGCTTTCGACTTCCTGCCATGTGCTTTGCTGCAAGAGCATAAGGTTTCTCTCCCGTCGCGGCTCAGCCGCCGTTGCCTGTTCCGGCTCTATAATGAGTGAGAACGTCATCGCCGGTAAAGCCCAGTGATGTGAGCAAGGCAGCATTTTCTATAACAAGAGCACCAATGATCAGGGCGAGCGCGCTGATTGCTTCGTGCTGCCCGGAATCTTCTTCGTTGCCCGGAGCCAGGCTTCGCAAAATGCGGATGAGGCGGCCAAGGACGAGGCGTCTTGTGTCGCTCTGGGCGTGGCCCATTCCTTCTGAGCCGAGGACCAGGGCCAGGACCGCCCGGTCAGAGGGGTTTGCCTGCAGGAAACCAAAGACTGCGTTGATCCGCTCGCCGTCTGCTTCGGGGCGGAGCGCCAGGGCCAAGCGGCCGAGCGCGTCATAGGCCAGCCAGAGCATGAGTTCGCCCTTGCCCTCAAAGTGTGTGTAGAGCGCGCCCGGCGTGTAGCCAACAGCGGCCGCCAGTCTGCGCATGGTCAAGGCGTCAAGACCTTCATCCACGATGATCTTTTGTGCGGCCCCGACCAGGGTTTGCCGGGTCGCCTCTCTTGATCGCTGCCGTGCGTCAGCCATTTCGGACCACTTCAATCTAAACGACGTTCATTTTATTATACATTGTTTTGCTGAATTGAGAAAAATGGCAGTATTCTGCGAAGATACTGCCACTATCGAGGCTGAAGCGTTAGCGATTCTGGCGATTATTGATCAGGTCTTCGACCACCGCAGGCTCCGCAAGTGTCGAAGTGTCACCGAGATTACTGAAATCATCTTCGGCGATCTTGCGCAGGATGCGCCGCATAATCTTGCCGGAACGGGTCTTGGGCAGGCCCGGTGCCCATTGGATGAGATCCGGCGACGCGATGGGCCCGATCTCTTTGCGGACCCACTGGACGAGCTCGCTCCGCAGA
Organism: uncultured Alphaproteobacteria bacterium; assembly: GCA_965371465.1. Lineage (GTDB taxonomy): Bacteria > Pseudomonadota > Alphaproteobacteria > CBDUYM01 > CBDUYM01 > CBDUYM01. The sequence goes on along the minus strand of CBDUYM010000031.1, from coordinate 39,307 downwards.
TCGTCATCCGGCTCCTCGCCGGCATTGAGCGTGACATAGGCATAGATGCCCTGGCCCTTGATGTCATGGGGATAGCCAACCACTGCGGCTTCAGCGACTTTGGCATGGGCGACGAGGGCGCTTTCGACCTCTGCGGTACCCATGCGGTGGCCTGATACGTTTATCACGTCATCAACACGACCTGTGATCCAATAATAGCCGTCTTCATCGCGGCGACAGCCATCGCCGGTGAAGTACTTGTCTTCATAAGTGGAAAAATATGTCTCCATGAACCGGTCATGGGCACCATAGAGTGTTCTCATCTGCCCCGGCCAGGAAGCCAGCAGCACCAGGTTGCCTGACCCTGCACCTTCGATTTCCTTGCCGTCGCCGTCGACAAGCGCCGGCTGGATGCCGAAGAACGGCTTCGAGGCAGAGCCAGGTTTCAGATCCGTGGCGCCCGGCAACGGCGTGATCAGGATGCCGCCGGTCTCGGTTTGCCACCAGGTATCGACGATCGGGCATCTGCCGTCACCCACCACATTATAGTACCAGAGCCAGGCTTCCGGATTGATGGGCTCGCCCACGCTGCCGAGAAGCCGTAGCGAAGACCGATCGGTTGACTTCACTGGCCCGTCGCCTTCACGCATTAACGCGCGAATGGCTGTCGGCGCGGTGTAGTAAATGTTGATTCTGTGTTTATCGATGACCTGCCAATGCCGGCTGAAGTCGGGATAGGTCGGGATGCCTTCGAACATGACGGTTGTCGCACCATTGGCCAGGGGGCCATAGACGATGTAGCTGTGGCCGGTGACCCAGCCGACATCTGCAGTGCACCAGTAGATATCGCCGTCATGATAGTCGAAGACATACTGGTGGGTCATGGATGCATAGACCATGTAGCCACCGGTGGTGTGAAGTACGCCCTTGGGCTGCCCCGTTGATCCCGAGGTGTAAAGAATGAACATGGGATCTTCCGCATTCATTTCTTCGGGCTCACATTCTGTCGCCACATCTGCAGCGGCCTCGTGATACCAGATGTCACGGTCTTCGCGCATATTGACGTCATTTCCGGTGCGCCTGACGACCACCACGGTGCTCACATCCGGACAGCGTTCCAGCGCCGCGTCTGTGTTCTCTTTCAGCGGCACGCTGCGGCCCCCTCTCAGACCCTCATCCGCAGTGATCACAACATTCGAAGAACAGTCAATGATACGACCAGCCAGAGCGTCCGGCGAAAAGCCACCAAAAACGATGGAATGAATGGCACCAAGCCTGGTGCAGGCCAACATGGCAAAAGCGGCCTCCGGGATCATCGGCATGTAGATCGTCACGCGGTCGCCTTTTTTGACGCCGCGGCCCTTCAGCACATTGGCGAACCGGCAAACCTCATCATGAAGTTCCTGATAGGTGATCGTCTTTGATTCACTGGGATCGTCACCCTCCCAAATGATCGCGGCCTGCTTGGCGCGCTTCGGTAAATGGCGATCAATACAGTTGACGGAGGCATTGAGCGTGCCGTCCTCATACCACTTGATGCTGACATTTCCTTTGGCATAGGAGACATCGCGGACTTTGGAATAGGGCTTTATCCAGTCAATGCGCAAACCTTCCTCGGCCCAGAACGCATCCGGATCCTCGATGGAACGCTTGTACATTTCTTCATAGCCCGCGGCATCAAGCCAGGCGGATTTGGACCATTCCTCTGGAACCGGAAAAATCTCGTTGTCGGACATAAGTTTCACCGTCTCCCATGACATTCATTGTGTGGCGTTTTGTTTGCGGGAGATTATGGAACCCTTCCGCGTCCATCACAAGCGGCGGAAAGCATTTCAGCCGCCAGCCTAGTCCCGCGGGCACCAATCCGGCCGCGGACCATTTTGATAGGGTTTGGCAAGGCCGGCCTCAAGTAGGATGGCTGCAAGATCAAGGCCCGCTTCCGTTTCAACGCGAGCGACAACACGGCCTGCATATTTGCCAAATCTGACATCGTAGAGCCTGACGGCCGTGTTGAGTGTCTTGTCCGCAGTTACTTCGGCGGCGCGGACGGCCGCCTCGCGGGCCAGGGTACAGGATGCCCATTTTTCAGCTGTATCAATGCCACTGATACGAACCGTCACAGAAACCACCTGACCCGGCCAGATACTCGCCCGCACAACCAGACTGTCACCGTCAATCACCCGGACCACTTCGGCCGGGATAGGCCCCGGCAGCACATCGGCGGCTAACGACTGAGACCCACAGACGCCGAACAGGATCAGTGTGAACCCTGTCGCCGACGCGATGGCTGAAGGCCGTCTCAATTGCTTACTAATAGGTGTATTACTTTCATGTTGTTCAATATAAACGACATGTTTGAACAAAACAAGAATCTGAGGGGGGTCGCCTGAACCGGCTAGAAGTCTGAAGTGATGCCGTTTTTTTCCCAGTCGCCGTATCGGGTGGGTTCGGGGCCCTTGGGCCCACCGATTTCCTTCTGCCGGGTCGGTTTTCCGGGAGAGTTGCTGGTCGGCGCTTTCACATTGGCGCCTGCTGGAGGGTCTTTGGCAGGGTCTTTGGCAGGGTCTTTGGCAGAGTCTTTGCCAGTGTCTTTGGTTGCGGTTTCCTTGTCCGACATGATAGGCGAAGCCTACGCCGGATTGCTTGACCGATCCAATTCAGACAAACCCAGTGAGGCAGCCGACGCACGATGGCACGACGACAGAAGCTGAACGCCCGAGAGGTTGCTCATCGCGTCATGGACGGGGCGTTCATCCGCCGGAAGTCCATGGATGAGACACTTGGTCAGCTGCAGACGCGCCACGACCTTGATCACTTCGAGGCCCGGGACAATGCCTTTTTGCGTTCGATCCTGAGCCATGCGCTTCGACGCGTTGGCGAAGCCGACAAGATCATCGCGGAATTTCTCAAGGAGGAACTGCGCGATGCCCGCCTGACCGTTCAGAACATTCTCAGACTGGGCACCGCGGAACTGATCTTCATGGAGCGTGAACCCTATGCGGTGGTAGACGCTTATGTGTCCCTGGCCAAAACAGGCAGCCGCGACGCCCAGCGACTTTCTGGTCTTGTGAACGCCGTTCTGCGGCGCATTTCGGAACGTGAGGACCTCACGGCTCAGTCAGCGAATCCTCTCCTCAACACACCGACCTGGCTCATGGACGCTCTGGTTCGCGCTTATGGCGGCGAAGTGGCGGCCCACATTGCCAGAGCGCAGGTGGAAGAAGCGCCACTGGACCTTACGCTGAAGGCAGACGATGCTCAATCTCAGGACCTGATCGAAACTTTTCTCAGCCAGGAAAAATTCGGTGCCAGCCTGCTTTCCACTGGCAGCCTGCGGCTGAAGCATCCCGGCCCGGTTCGCGATCTGCCAGGCTTCAAGGACGGGCTCTGGTGGGTCCAGGACACGGCCGCACAGTTGCCGGCGCGGCTTTTTGGCGACATCACAGGAAAGGCGGTGCTCGATCTCTGCGCCGCCCCAGGTGGCAAGACGCTTCAGCTGGCGGCTGCCGGTGCCGAGGTCACTGCCGTTGATCGTTCCACGCGGCGGCTTGGCATTCTGGCGGAAAATCTTGATCGCATGTCTCTCAACGCTGACCTTGTTGAAGCGGACGCAGCAACATTTCAGCCAGAACACGGCATGGAACCTTTCAGCTTCATATTGCTGGATGCACCCTGTTCTGCCACTGGTACAATCCGTCGAAATCCGGATGTTCCATGGCTGCGCGAGGAACGTGACATCAAAGCACTGACGCAGCTCCAGGACCGGCTGATAGACCATGCTGCGGATATTCTTGCACCTGACGGGATCCTGATTTTCTGCACCTGTTCGCTCTTGCCACAGGAGGGGGAGAGCAGGGTCCAGCGCCTGCTCACGAAACGAAAGGATTTCGAGCGAATACCTGTCTCGGCGTCAGAAGTCGGTTCCGTGACAGAGCTCATCAACCAGGATGGCGACCTGAGAACTTTACCTCAGCACCTTCTCAGCGAAGGCGGAATGGACGGTTTCTATGCCGCCCGGCTGAGGCGAAACGCTGGCTCAGAGCCGCAGACAGCCCAAAACTGATCCCTCTATGCAACAGGTGTGAAGTGGCCTGAGCTTCAACCCAGAGAATGTTTACAGGCCATCAAGACGAGCGCAGACTCGCGGATTATGCGATCGAAGCGCAATGAGAAGATTGGTTATGGGATACTGATAATGATCCCGGCGGGGGTTATTGCGTTCGCCCTGTCGACAATGCTGCCAAATCTGAGCGGCAGAGATCAGACCTTTATCATTGCATTTCAATTGACGGAGCCTCAGCTTTTGGCGCGCCAGCCGCTGCACGGGACGGTTCATCTGACCAGTGGTTTCGCGCCTGATCCCCACATCGTACGCGTTCAGGCCGGCGGTGCCGTTTCCGCCAGAGAAGCTTTCGGATCGCATTGCAGTGGCTATATCAAGAGCGATCCAACTTTCAGCCTGGACTATTCATCAGGCGTCTCTGAGCTTTACATTGCCGTCGAGGCCAACGGCCGGGCAAACACTACACTGGTCGTGCATGCGCCGGACAAAAGCTGGTATTGCGATGATGACAGTGGCGCGCGGGCGCTTGATCCCCTGATTCAATTCACTACGCCAAGTTCAGGGGGATACGTCATCTGGGTCGGAAGCCACGAGGCTTCGCGCAATGCGAACGCGATTCTGACAATATCTGAACCCGGTAAATAGAGTTCGCTGCGCTGCGAGGGCCCGCACCGAGGCCACTTGCAGGCCAGATGATGAGCTGTTACATCATCAGGCGTGCCAAAACCTGTCCGCATCTCACCCTCCATATTGTCGGCAGACTTTGCCTGTCTTGGTGAAGAAGTACGTGCGGTGTCCGCCGCAGGGGCGGACCTAATCCACATCGATATAATGGATGGCCACTTTGTTCCGAACCTGACCATTGGCCCGGACGTTGTGAAAGCCTTGCGTCCCCATTCCGACAAGCCTTTTGATGTCCATCTGATGATTGCACCGGTGGATCCATTCATTGAGGCTTTCGCTGATGCTGGAGCCGACATCATTTCCTTTCATCCGGAAGCCGGTGCACATTCCCATCGGACAATTCAGCTGATCAAATCGCTTGGGCTCAAGGCGGGCATCGCGCTTAACCCGGCCACCGAAGCGAATGTTGTCGATCAGATTATCGGCGAAATTGACCTCATACTGGTGATGAGTGTGAACCCGGGCTTTGGTGGGCAGAGTTTCATTCAAAGCCAGCTCGGCAAAATACAGATCTTGCGGAACAAGATCGAGGCAAGTGGTCGGGACATCGATCTTGAAGTCGATGGCGGCATCAATCGCGAGACCGCACCACAGGCAATAGCGGCGGGCGCGGATATGCTGGTCGCGGGCACGGCAACCTTCAAGGGCGGTGCCCAGGCCTATGCGGACAATATCAAAGCCCTGCGAGGTTCCTGAAACGAGACTGCCGAGGGAGGCAGGCAAGGCGAAATCATGTTTCCAGTTGGTGCCCCATGGTGACCCCTCCCGACAAAAACGATAGCCATGCGCCGGGTGCTGTAGAGAGGCATCAAGATGCCACTGTTGGCCCGGTAATAGGCCTCGGCGCAAGAATTTCGCGGCGCCTTGTGGGCAGCCATGTTTACAATGCCAGCCTGAAAGGTCCAGTGCCATCGAGCCTGGCGTTTCAACCAACGCCGCTGTGGCCACGGGACCGCTCGCAGGCTTCTGAAATTGTTGCAGGTACCTATACACTTGCTGGCCAGAAAGTTCAGACCAGCGGCAAGGTACCGTGGTCCATTCTGGGCACTTCGCCGGCCTGGCAGAAAGCGCTGCATGGCTTTGACTGGCTCTCGGCATTTCATGGCAACGCCGACCCGGATGCGACGATTTTTGTCGCTCGGTTCACGGCGCTTTGGGCTGACGCTTTTTCGAGCTGGGATGAAACGGCCTGGGCACCTGAAGTGCTGGGAGCGCGGATCATGAACTGGATTGAGGCCTGGTCTCTGATTTCAAATGCAGAGAACGAAGCCCACAACAGGAAACTTCTGAAATCTCTGGCTGAAGGATCGCGGCACCTCTTGCGAGCCGGTTCAGCGCCCGAAGCAAGAACTGGAGACCTGGCCGTCGGTGCCGCCATCATTTATGCTGGCGCCTGTCTTTTCGACAGCGACAAGTGGATCAGGGATGGCCTGCAGAAACTTGAAGACATACTGGAAGTCTCTCTGCTGCCGGACGGCTGTCATGCCGATCGCAACCCGGCGACTTTGTTGCAGACCGCCGAGCTACTCTTGAGTATCCAGCATCTCCTGCGCGACAGCGGCCATTCAGCACCCGAGTTTCTGCAATACAGCGCTGATCGGGCGGTGACGGCGCTGAAATGCTTTCAACTGGGTGACGGCCGGCTTGCGGTCTTTGCCGGTGGCGGCGAGGGGATCGGCGCTCACCTCGCGCGCGCCATCGCACTGAACGACGCCAAGAGCCGAGCGCCCATGACATTGAGCCATGGCGGCTATCACAGACTGGAAGCAGGTCCGCTGGTCTGTGTCATGGACACAGGCGCGGCGCCGCTTTATCCGTTCAATCAGACAATCCATCGGGGATGCCTGAGCTTTGAACTATCGGACGGCCCCGACCGCCTGGTGGTCAATTGCGGCGCCGTTCCGTTCGCAGATCCGGACTGGCAGACCGCCATGGAAGCGACCGCCGCACATTCGACGATGGTGGTGAACAATCAAAACGCCTGCGTCGAGGCAGGGCCAGGTGACTCACGAAAGATTGTCAGTGCGCGCATTCGCGAAAACGAACAATGGAGTGCCATTGAAGGACAACATGACGGCTATGACGCGGAGAGTGATATCCGCTTCTTCAGACGGCTTTTCATCGCCCACAGCGGCAATGAAGTGCGCGGTGAAGACACATTGATGGGGCCGAGGGGTGCCAGGGGCATTGGCGCCCCTTTTGCCGCGCGCTTTCATCTGCACCCGGACGCGGCGGCGAGCGTTCTGCAAGACGGGAAATCGGTTCTGGTCCGCCTGCGAGGCGGCGCGGGCTGGCGTTTCCGTGCCGCCGGCGCCCAACCCGAACTGGCCGAAAGCATCCACTTCGGCACCGGCCTGAGACGGCGCACACAGCAGATCATTTTGCGTGGAACGATCACCCATGACACGGTCGTGAGATGGAGCTTTGAACGCCTCTGATCGAGATTGTTCTGAGACCTGATACTCAGTAACCCGACATCGGTTTAAAGAAAACGTAAGCGGAGAAAAAATGCCCGAGACCAGTATCCCGATGACCAATGTCCCGATCAGGCGCGCCCTGCTCAGTGTTTCCGACAAGATGGGGCTGATCGCCCTTGGCGAAACGCTGGCCAAATTCTCTGTCGAAATTCTCTCGACAGGCGGAACGGCGGCCATGCTGGCTTCCGAAAATGTGCCGGTCAGGGAAGTGTCTGATTACACCGGATTCCCGGAAATGATGGATGGACGCGTGAAGACGTTACATCCAAAAATCCATGGCGGGCTTTTGGCCGTGCGGGATGACCCTGATCACAAGGCAGCTATGGAGGCCTATGACATCGGCGGCATTGATCTTCTGATCGTCAATCTCTACCCCTTTGAAGCGACAGTGGCCAGGGGATCGGATTTCGAGACCTGCATCGAAAACATTGACATCGGCGGACCGGCCATGATCCGCTCGGCCGCCAAGAACCATCGCTTTGTCACTGTCATTGTGGACGTGGATGATTACGCCGACCTGATTGACGAGCTGGACCGCAATGATGGCGGCACATCACTTGAATTCAGACGGCGAATGGCTTCGAAGGCCTACAGTCATACCGCGGCTTACGACACCGCTATCTCGACATGGTTTGCCGAACAGTTGTCATGATTTTTCCATTTCGAAGACAATTCTCTGTCGAATGCCATGCTGGGGAACAGCCACGCCATCTACAATCTTCGGACTGTATTTCCATTTGCGGACGGCTTTCAGGGCCGAACGGTTGAAGATGGAGCCTGGTTCCGATGCAATGACCCTCGCGTCGGCCACCGATCCATCGGTGGAGAGGGAGAGTTCGACAAGGACCCAACCTTCGATACCGGCTTCCAGAGCAGGGATTGGGTAGGTCGGGGCCACTGCCACCAATATGAATGCATCGCCGCCGGGAGGGGCCAGAACCGGACCCGGATCTTCAAAAATGTCAGGACCGCTCTTCGGAATTGGGTATTTTGGGGCATCAGGACTGAGCGGCCTTGGATCAAAGCTGTCTGGCAGCATGGGCGGTTGCTCAGGCAATTCGGCTTTGGGTGTTGGCTGTTGCCGTGTGTCAACGGCAGTATCCTCAAGCATCCTTGTGATGATGATTGGATCAGAGGTGAAGACTTCTGACAGTTCGATCCGCTGCGGAGCGACAAGCGCGGTCATCAGAGCCACAAGAATGAGAGAAGCCACCGCTGCTGTCGGAATTGTGAAGCCAAGTCGGGCTGCACGTGTCTGTAACCGATCAGGTGATAGGTCGATGTAATGAGAGTGCGTTGGCGTTGCAGGCATGATCCCCTCCCTTAAGAACTGCGTTACTGAGAGCTTCAGTTTCATGCTTTGCAGAGAAGATCGTCAAAATGGCAGGATCGCGATCAGGGAATCACTTCCAGAAGGCGTATTTTTCCTGCCTATTCTCAATCATAGGGAGATAATAATTAGGAACCTAATGGTAAACAGATGGGTCCATAATCGTTACGACTCGGGTCATGCCTGGGAACAAGAACGACAACTTGCCTAGCATCGGAAGGGGATTAAAATGATCTTGAGCACGACACCAAAGGTCGAGGGGCGGCCGGCCAAGGAATACCTTGGGCTTGTGGTTGGTGAGACTATCGTCGGTGCAAATATTTTCAGAGACCTGATGGCCAGCGTTCGCGACATTGTCGGCGGGCGTACGAAGTCCTATGAAAACGTATTGCGAGACGCCCGGACCATGGCCATCGAAGACATGTGCGAAAAAGCCGACAACATTGGCGCCAACGCCATCCTGGCCATTGATCTCGATTACGAGACCATTGGCCGGAACGGCAGCATGCTCATGGTCACAGCCTGTGGCACGGCGGTCCGGCTGTAGCCATACGAAAAAACGCCCGCCCGGAGCTGATCTCGGGGTGGGCGCTCGAATGCAGATTTTCAAAGGTTGCTATTCCAGTGCTGCGACAGCGCTCAGATAATCGACCCAACGCTGTGCATTTCTGGTGGTAGCTTTGTAGTCGCGGGCCCTGCCGAACGCTCTGAGGGCCGCGCGCATGTCGTCCTGATAATATTCGGCGATACCAGTCAGATAGTGAGCATTGCCGATATCGGCAGACTTGAGCCCGCCCTTGTCAATTGCGCTCTGCAATGCGGCAACGGCATCATCCCAGGATTCAGTTTCAAAATACGAACGGCCGAGACGGAGATAGATTTCACCATCATCTGAAAGATCGGCTGCCTCGGTAAGTGGCGCCACAGATTTCGCATATTCCCTAGCCCGGATCCAGTTGTCGCCGACCATCTCAAGGTTTTCTTCATCAGCTTCGGCGATCTCATTGTCAATGCAGCTTTCAAGGGCGCTCGCCGCCTTGAAGGGCATCTCGTGATAGGCGTAGAGCTGAGAAAGCTGGCGGCATTCGCTCTCCTTGTCGACCATGCCGCGGGCAAAAAGAATTTCGTGGATCGCGAGGGATTTTGTGTCCATGCCTTTTTCAGAATAGATAGCAGCGAGCTGCTGATATGAAATTTTGTCGTCGGGGAACAGGAGAACCATCTTTTCCAAAACCGGCATGGCGGAATCGTAATCCAGGCTCTCAAGATGAAGCGCGACCAAGAACTGATACCACGATTTCTGTGGCGTCGGCTTCAACCGTATGCCCTCTTCGACCAGAGGAATTGTGTCCCGGGGCCGGCCTTGGCTGTAATAGATTTGTGCCAGCATCATGTAGGGTTGCGCTGTTGGCACCCACTTTTCATCTGCTTCATTCATGTCGAACCAGAGTTCAATCTGATAGGCGGCATTGGGCCAGTCTTCGAGGATCATATACATCTGGCCGAGATTCAGAACCGTGCTCAGCATGACGGGTCGCGTAAACCCGCCTGTGTTAATGGCATCATCGAAATAGACAATGGCCTGCCGATATAGTGGGTTTGATCTGGCAAGATCCTTTTCCTTGCCCGCCATTGTGGCGTAGGCATAGGCGATAAGCTGGTTGGCGGCTGCGCGCTCATGCTGTGACCAGCGCGTGCTTCCAAGAAAGTCGGTCATCAGCGTAATCGTGCACTGGTAGTCTTCGGTATCAAGGCAAATGCGGGCGGCATCAATTTTCTTGTACGCGTTTTCGCTCATGGTCGGTGCTGACTTTGAACCTGGTTGGACCTTTACATCTGATTTCGGGCGCCGAGACCTCGCAGCAAACTGCGCATTGGCTTCTTGTATGCCGAAACCTGTGGTCACTGGCACTACTTCAAACACCCCGGCCGCCAACACAATGATCGCCAGCGCCCTACCAATTCGCGCATGTAAATTCATGCTAGTTCCCTATTTTTCAGACCAAGTCGCATCCGGCCTGCCATTCGACCCCAAAACAAATGTCCGTGTAAACTTGTTTGGGTGCTGCATTCAATCCTGTTCCTGTTCGTGGCCACAAAACTGTTTGTGGCTGGGTAGAGTATTGCTACAGAGCCGATCAAAATCCTTAAGCGTTTAAAGGACATGATCAAGCTTCACTATTGCCCTGCAAAAGTTATTCTCGTGCGAACACCGTAGCGCACGACGGCAATTCCATCTTCTACCTTTGGCTTATATTTCCATTTCATCGCCGCGCGACGCGCCGCGCGATCAAAAATACGCTTGGGCTGAGCATTAACAACTACAGCTTCCTGAACGTTGCCATCTGGCCCAATGGTCAGTTCCAGATCCACCCAACCCGAGATCTCCTGTGACAGGGCACGTTGAGGATACTGAGGTGCTACACGCACCAGCGGCATGATATCGCCATCTGTCGGCGCAGTAAGGCTAAAGCCACCGAGATCCGCACCGGCGCCAACGTCCGGTACAGGCATGGAGATGCCTGAATTTGTCGGCCGCAGACTGGCGGTCTGCTGCATCGGTGGCGGCGGAGGGGCTACGGGCGGCGGCAGCTTCTGGGGCAATCTGCGATCAGTTGTGTCGCTGGTCTCGTCCCGTTTGACGCGGACGAAATCAATCGACGGGCCCTTGTCTTTTTCATCGAAAGCTTTTTCGCCAGTGGCGATCAGGATGGTCATCAAAATGAACAGGCTGAACGTAATGGCCGCGCCAACCGGAATAGCAATGCCCAGCCGGAGCCAGGACATGCCAGCGTCAGTTGCCTGCGCTTCGCTGATTGCCGCGTTTATCGTTGCATCTGCCATGCCTGAACCTCCTTAGCCGTCGCTGCCCTCATATGAGATCACTGATCACTACTGTCTGCAAGCGCCACGCTTGGGACTTTGGCCTGCTTTGCGGCATCCATGATGCGCACAACCACGCCGGTTTCTGAATCCGGGTCGGCCCGAATGACCACACCACTGGTCGGATCTTCGGCGAACAGACGCTCCACATTTGCGCGCACAGCGCGGATGTCAATCTCGCGATCCTCGCCATGATCTTTGATCCATATGCGGTTCTGGGGCCCAACGGTGATCAATATGGCCTGGTCATTTGTATTCTGAGGCGCATCTGAATCCGGTCGCGTCACATCAAGACCCACTTCCTTTACAAACGAAGCTGTGACAATGAAGAAAATCAGCATGATGAACACAACGTCCAGCATGGGCGTGATGTTGAGCTCAGTCTCTTCAAGTTTTCGCGCGCGCCTCTGTCTCATGGAACGCTCCCGTTATTGTTCTTCGGTGGCAATAGCCACACTTGGGACTCCTGCAAGAGTCGCTGCCCGCATCACCTGTGTAACAATGCCGGTTTTTGATTTCTCGTCGGCCTGGATCACAACGCCGCCTTGCGGGTTCTCGGCATAGAGCTTTTCCACTATTGCGCGGACGGCACGAAGGTCCACTTCCTTCTTGTTGATCCAAATCTGGCTTTCAGCCCCGACAGCTATCATGATGGCGGCCCGATCCTGTCGGACAGAAGTCACAGCTTCAGGCCGGATGACTTCCAGGCCGGATTCCTTGATGAAGGAAGCCGTCACGATGAAGAAAATCAGCATGATGAACACCACGTCCAACATCGGCGTGATGTTGAGTTCAGTTTCCTCTAATTCGCGAATGCGCCGCTGTCTCATCGAGCACTCCTTGGCTCAGTATAGGCATCAAATCTTGTCATAATCATGAGCGCTCTAGTGAAGCTCCATATGATCGGCCACCAGGTGCACTTCGCGTTTGGCCCGGGCCTTGAGCCGGGCGGCAAAATAGAGCCCCGAAATGGCAACTACCATGCCGGACATGGTCGGAACTGTGGCTTTCGACACGCCTGAGGCCATGGCACGCGCATTGGCCGAGCCCATGGCCGCCAGCGTGTCAAATACTTCGATCATGCCGGTCACTGTGCCGATCAGGCCAAGCAGCGGGCAGAGCGCGATCACTGTATCGATCATCGCCACGTTTCGCGTCACCGAAGCATCGACCAGGCTGATGAGCTGGTTCCTTACCTGGTGAGCATACCAGGATGAGTGATCGGTGCGAGCATGCCAGACTGCCAGGGCAGCATCGACCCGGCCCTGGTGATCGCGCCAGAAATACCAGTAGCGCTCGAAGATCAGTACCCACAAGGCGAAGGCGGCGGCCATGATGAGCAGGAGAACATCCCCGCCCATATTCAGAAAACTTTCAACTGCCTGAATCGGGCCTTCGAGCCCGATTGAGTTGAAAAAGCTATCCATGTTCTATGCCTTCAGCGTGGGCTGCCACCATACCGGCGCTTTGCTGCTCAAGCGTATCGACAACGGACTTGGAACGGCTCGCTGCGATTGAGTGGAGGAGCAGAAGCGGGATGGCGAATGTCAGACCCAGTACCGTGGTCACCAGCGCCTGCGAAATACCACCTGCCATAAGCTTGGGATCGCCGGTACCGAAAAGCGTGATCGCCTGGAAGGTCTGGATCATACCGGTCACCGTACCGAGAAGGCCAAGCAGCGGTGCCACAGCAGCGATGACGGAGACAATCGGCAGGCCCCGCTCAAGCGCTGGGGTTTCCTTCAGAATTGCGTCATCAAGCTTGAGCTCAAGGGTCTCGGTATCTTCGCCCTTGTTGTTCATGTAAGCGGCAATGACGCGGCCCAGCGGATTTCTTTCATCCGGCGAGCCTACATCCTTGGCCTGAGCCCGGACACGTCCGGCGGTCAGGGTCAGCGATACGATCAGGAAGATCGCAAGGGCAAGCCCTGCCATACCGAGAGCGAAGATGAAGTAGCCGACGATACCGCCCTGATTGAAACGCTCAAAAAGGTCAGGCTGCTGTACCAGGAGTGACAGGATGGCGCCCCGAGAAGGATCAATGGCAGCGTCAACCATGCCGCTGGTGGTGTCCCCAAGATCCTCCGCGGCATTGACAACAGCATTGGCCTGGGGTTGCCGGCCAAGGACAGAAAGCCGCCCCGCGCCGGTCGTCTGATCAACGTTGTACTGAAGGTACTGGCCGTCAGCAACGATTGTAAACGGGCCAACCCGGACTACTGCCTGATTGGTTACAGTGCCACTAAGATCGGCGACATCAGCGTTAAAGCGGATGACTTTTCCCTGCTGCACCATTTCATCAAAGAGGGCAGCCCAGAGCTTTTCCAGATCTTCGACCGCAGGCAGTTCTTTGGCCTGGGCAAGTTCACCAAGGAACGCATCGCGTCCCGGATACTGCGCGCTGATCATGGACTGCTGAATTTGGGCCCGGGTATCGCCGGAGACCTGGCGAACCACACCAAACAGCTCACCGAAGTCACCTGTTTTCGTTGTCAGCTCATCCTGGAGCGTTGCAAGTGTCTGTTCGTTTCTGCGATGCTCAGCCTCCAGCCGGGTGCTTAGATTCTCAGCCCGCTGGATTTCGACTTTGATGTCCGCAATCAGCCGCTGCTGTTGATTTCGATCGCGCAAGAACTCCGCCTCACGGCGCTCGTTTTCCGCATTCTCTTCAATGCGTCCGGTGCGGACCAGTTCAAGCAGCTCGTCCAGAGCGCTCGATGTTGCATTTACAGGGGCTGGTGCTTGTGCGGCGGCTTCCTGTGCGGATGACTGCCCGGTCGAAAGTCCAAGCGTAAGGGCCGCAAAGGCGGTTGCCAGTGAAAGTCCGATTGTCTTATTGAAATATCTCATCGGGCGTCCTCCGGAGCCAGGAGCGGCAAGATCAGGAGATCCGGCGGAATTTCGTTTCTGGCCATTCTCAGGCCTTGACGGAGAGCAAAACTATAGCCGCTGTCGAGGACCTTCCAAGACTTGGAATTGACATCCCAATAGCCTGATTCATCCTGACCAAGTGTCTGATAGAAGAAACCGACGCGGCCGACACGCAGGTAATCCACTTCACGTTCGTTACCTGTGCCCTCAGTATCGATGACACCCTTATAGGCTTCGATGGTCCGGCCATATTCGTTTTCGATCTGATAGGCTTCAAGGATGCGGCGATACTTTTCGCCTGGCGCAACATTTGCCTGATCAATCAGCGTCGCAAGAATTTCAGACCTGTTCGCACGTTCCTGTGCAAGGAACGGAATATCCTCGGCAATGAATCTTTCATAGCCCTCGGTCATGGTCCGCATCAGCGGCACAACGTCGCGACTGATCGTGGTCACTTCCCTGATCTGCCGGTTCAGCGAAGCTTCTTCGATCTTCTGATTGTCGATATAGATCTGAAGCTGCTGATTATATTTGGTGATAGTGCTGAGATCATCAAGAAGGCCCCGATATTCAGCCAGGAGCTCGGCCGTTTCGTCATCGAGGGCATCTATGAGTACCTGAGACTCGCGGGAGGCTTCCTGGCCTTCTTCCCGAATGTCGGTCACATCACTAATGGTTCCCTGCTGAGCTGCGGCTCCAGTCGCGAGCATGCCCGAAAGGGCAATCGCGATCACGGGGCGCCAAACCCAGGATCTAATTTCTTTGAATGAACTGGTTTTCATTTTTTCCCGTATCCATCAATCCAATCGCCGGGCCTGACATGCGCTCATTCGCATTTCCATTCCGGCACATGAGACCCGGCCAATTGAGGACCAGATCGCCTACTGGGGTCATAGACAACCGGCAGTACCAGGATGGCTTCGCAATAGCCCTCTCATACATTCAGGTCGCCGCCATATCTGCGTGCAGATTAGTCCCCCTAAGTCTCGCCCGGACCATAACTGTGCTTTTCCCGAAACGCCAGACCTACTTTCAAAGGCTGAAGCCCCTGAAATACTGGCGCACAGAGCGAAAAATCACTTTGGCCCATGCTTCGACAAATTGCCCGGATTGCCCGGCACTTCAGCCGCCCTGTTGCTATTATATATGAGCGCCTGACTTGCAAAGCATTCCAATCAAGGCTGGTGGACTTAACAGATATTTATCTGCCGCACAACATGCCCTTGAGAGAATCTACAATCGTGAAATATCGCCACGAAAAAGGTCGGAAATGGGGCAGATCAGGCTATTGATCCGAGCAGCAGCAGTTGCCATGCGTAACCTGACGAGAATCACAGAGAGATGGTGGCTGCGGCGGCCAGGCTTCAATGGCTGTAGCCGAGCGCTTCAAGCCCCGGTGCACAGGCCTTGGTCAGCGCGGCCTGCGGCCCATCCGGCAGTTCGCGCCAGGCCTGTGGCCGGGCCCTTGGCAGAGCACTCGCCTCGGTCAGCCAGGGCTCCAGAGGCAGGTCTCCCGCGACAAAATGTAACAACTTCGTGAGCTCGTCTCGCGGATTTTCAACGAGGTCTTCATAGCGAAGATTGTGGAGACGCTCAGGCGGAACATCGGCAAGATGGCGAAGGCCAATGTCGACAAGGTCGGACCAGAATGCGCCGGTGACCGGATAGGGCAGCGGCGTGTCCAGCTTTTGTTGAATGCCGAAAAGGCGGACCGCGAGCGGTTCAAGCCGAGTATAGAGCTTTGAGGCGCCAAGAACGAACGGTGGCCGCAGCGGATTTATGCCGAACCGTCTTGCGGATTGCCAGGTATGGGCGAACAGGCGGGACGGCGCGTGATTGTGGAGCGACATGGCGACATCGCGGCCGTCGCGGTAGATATGTATGTACCTGGCATCCGGGAAGTGCTGTTTCAGCTTGGGCAGAAAAACCAGGGATGCGCCGGATCGTTCGATCCACATTGTTTTACCCAGACGGTCTCTCAGGAGTGCAAAAAGATACTGGTATTGCGCGCCCAGTTGCCGCTTTGGCTGTGCCCTGATTTCCGGTTCAAGCTCGAAATAGAGTTCGTCGGGCCGGTCTGTGATGTGCGGCAACACCGTAAACAAGAGAGGCGGCAGATCTTCGTCTTCCAGCCTGAAGTGTGAACTCGGTGCATAGGGATAGAGAAACTCGTCGACCAGCACATCGGGGTGGAACACGAGACGTTGCGCTGTTGTCGCCCTCGACAAAAGCCGCCATAGCCCCTCACCATCCACAGCCTTCTCGGTAAATGCATGACCCGCGAGCGACATGAAGAACTCGTTCAGGCTGAGAATGTCTGGATGCATGTTGATAATACGGGACATCAGGGTCGAACCGCAGCGACCGGTGGAGACGATGAAAACCGGTGGGTGATTGTCGACAGAGCTCATGCAGTGCTCATGTGGTTTCAGGCCGGCGGCGATTTCAGAGGAGGAAGTGCCGGCATTACTCAGTCTACAACCGCCTGGTTCACGAGGTTTCTGAGGTAGGCGTTTATCGGATAGCGCCCACCCGGCATGAACTGGGTCATGAAGACCGCTGAAATCTGCTCTTCACGATCACACCAGAACCTTGTCCCGGCCGCACCGCCCCAGGAAAATTCACCCATGGACTGCATCATTGGCGCCTGGGCCGGGTCGATGACCACAGCGCCCATCAGGGAAAAACCAGTGCCAAGCGTCGGCGCCTCGCCAAGGCCGCCACCCATCTGTTCCATGTCTTTGCCATCGGGCAGGTGATTCATGGTCATCAATTCGGCTGTCTTGCGGCCGAGAATACGCGCATCGTCAAGGCTGCCCTCATTGACCATCATTTCAGCAAACCTGAGGTAGTCCGGCAGTGTTGAAACCAGGCCACCACCGCCCGACTTCATGGGCCGGTCTTCAAGATAGGGGCTGGTCCGGGCATCATCTTCAACCGCGAGCGGCCCTGCGTTCCGGTTGTAGTTCGTGGCGAAACGCGGCGCACTGTTTTCCGGCACGCGAAAACCTGTATCGACCATGCCAAGCGGGCCGAAAATCGCCTCCTGCAGATACTCGTCAAATGACTGGCCAGACATGACTTCCACAAGCCTGCCCAGAACATCGGTTGAATAGCTGTAATTCCACTTCGTGCCCGGATCGAACAGGAGAGGCATTGTCGCCAGCTTCTCGGTGAATTCGGCCAGCGTCTTACCCGGACCGCCGACTTCTGCGCGACGATACATCTGATCCACTGCGTGAGGCACGCCCTGAAACCCGTAGGTAAGACCCGATGTGTGGGTCATCAGATGACGGATGGTCATCAGGACCTGCGCCGGGCGCGTGACCGGCAGCATGGAAGTGCCGCCAGTGAGTACTTTCATGTCAGCAAATTCAGGCAGGAATTTCTCCACCGGGTCATCCAGCTGAAAGATCCCTTTCTCATACAAGGTCAGGATCGCGACGGATGTAATGGCCTTCGACATGGAATAAATGCGGTGGATAGTGTCTGCGGCCATCGGCACATCGCGTTCAATGTCCGCATGGCCAAATGCAGTGTAGCTGCAAAGCTCCCCATTGCGCGCAAGCGCAAACGAACAACCCGCCAGTTTGCCCTTCTTGATGTAACCCTCGAGATACTCATCAATGCGACTCAGACGATCTGCGGAGAACCCGAGATTCTCCGGCTTTTCAAGTTTCGGTAACTGCCCTGCTTCGCTGGCCATGGTTATCACCCTTCCGGCAATTTCTTGTCTGTTCCCTGCGATATCCATACAGGCTTTCGGCTTGCATGAGTAGGGGCAGGTTTGCCATGATTTCGCCGCCTTGAAACTCGTGTCAGCTTTTGATATTGCGAAAAACCGCAGGCGGTGAGGCCATCGCCGGACTTATGCCATAGCCCGGGCGAAGCGGCGCTTCAGGTCGGCGGAGAACATATTGATGAAGCCCCTGTCCTTTTGGAATCGCGCGAGCAAATCAGGGTCCTTGTCGGTGATGAAGGCTTCGAACTTTGCGGCAAGCGCTGTTGTGGCCTCGTCAATTTCGTAAACGCCCATGACAAATTCTTCGCGCGACGGGGCAGCGGTCTCCAGACTGTGCGCTTTTTGCAGCGTTAGAATGGCAGCCGCGACAATCTCATGGTCATTGTCATCACCACCGCCATTCTTACTGGCAAGCGACACGGTGTGGCTCGCCATGAACGCGTTCATCGCCATCAGGGCATGCCAGGGCTCTGATACCGCAAAATGCAGGGGCGTCTGGTCGGTGCCGAAAATCGCGTCTTTCGGAATGGCAACATTGTCAAAGCCGGCAAAGCCCTGGCTCATGTCGGCCAGAAATCCGGGCTTCTCCCGCGCTGTCAGCGTGACGCCCTCGGCATCGCGGCTGATGCAGATCAGGGGATCAATGGGTCCCTTGCCGATGCGCACAATAAGATGATCCGCATGGTCCGAAGCTGCCACCCAGCTTTTGTTACCGCTTAGAACCTGGCCCTGTGAACCCGCCGACAGTGTTGTCCCGGGAAATTCACCGGTCCGATCCTCGGTCAGAAGATAGCTGGCCCAGCCTTCATCGGGACTGAATGGAAATGCGTATCGGATCATGCCCTGGTAGCCAGAGAGGAAGACCCATGGCAAGCGGTCCGCCATAGCGCCGCCGACCAATGGCATGGTCAGGTGGGCCAGCCCGGACAGGCCCTCTTTTTGCCAGAGCTCGTAAAAAGCCGCCTCGCTCAGCGCTTCGCGGGGGCTAAGCGCGCCTGACCTGAGGTCCTCAATGAAGGCATCAAATGATTTTTCTGCGGCCATGGCACATGCTTCCTCGCTTCGCTCCCCGGAATATACTGCATGCATTGTCCCGGGACGCAATGTCGGAGATCAAGCGCCCTTCATGATCAGTCCTGCCCGGACGGGCTGCGCGCGACTTCCCACTGGCGAAGAATTTTGACAGCTGTTGCCAGCGCCTCGAGATCTTTCCGGTCAAGGTCGCCCATCATTTCACGGATGGCACCGATCCGTGCGTCCCGTGCGCGCATCATCAGGGCGCGGCCCTTGCGCGTTGGCGAAACGATGAATTTGCGCCGATCATCCAGGTCCTGCTTTTTCCGAACTAAGCCCGCCTCAATCAGCCCGGCAACAACATGGTGAATTGTGGCAGGCGTGACCGCTTCGGCCGATGCAAGGTCGCCGAGCGTGCAGGGGCCGCCAAAGACCAGCACAGACAGGGCCGAAAGCTGAGCCCGGCCAACGCCTGTCTGATCATCAATGCGCCGCATGCTGCGGGTCAGATGGATCGCAGTTGAATTGAGCTCAAGGGCAATGTGGTCCAGGTAATCCTGGTGATCAGGGTCTGTTGACATTTGATTAGTATTACTAAATAATTTAATTAGCTTAGCTAAATACTAGCGGATGGAGAAGGACTATGCAATTGCAGACTCTGCATCAGGTTGCCGTGCACTCGAATGATCTCGATGAAACGAAGGCGTTCTACGAAAATGTCCTCGGCGCGACTTTCATCGAGCGCTATGACCCGCCCGGGCTCCTTTTTTTCGGCTTTGGCGGCGTCCGGCTGCTGTTTGAGACCAGCGCCAAGCCTGCCACTCTCTATTTTCGCGTCGATGATATCGAGGCTGCGCACAGCGAACTGATCGAAAAAGGCATCAAGTTCGATGGTCCGCCGCATATGATCTTTAATGACACCGAGGGTAAGTTCGGCGAGCCTGCTGAAGAGTGGATGGCCTTCTTTCGCGACCCCTCGGACAACATTCTGGCGATTGCAGCGCGGCGGTAGATTCTGGCTGAGAGCCAAGCCGCCGTGAGCTCTTTGGGCTGGAGAGAAATGTTGCTCGAGAGGAACGCCTTTAGTTCAGGCCTGCATAACTCCAAAACCGGGTGCCCTGAATTGTTGCCTGCAACGCAAGTCCGGTCTCAGTGATCTGATAGAGCTTAATGCCAGGGGCCACGTCTATCGCGCCCTGAAAGGCGGCACCCTTATCACCTGAAACGGCTGTCGCATCGGCTTGCAGAGAGGCATCCCAGCCACTCTCAATGAACTGATCCAGTGCGTTACGTGATGTGAAGACAAAGACACCTCTGAAATCCTTGACGCCGAGGCCAAATCCAAGACCACCTGATGCCATGCGCATGTAGGTGTCATGACCGCTCACTGTGTCGCGGACGACGCCCCAACCTCCGCCTGCAGAGAACAGGATCAAATTGATGCCTACATTGGAGAAGACACCATAGCCAATCGCATCCTGCACCTCG
Organism: uncultured Alphaproteobacteria bacterium; assembly: GCA_965371465.1. GTDB lineage: Bacteria > Pseudomonadota > Alphaproteobacteria > CBDUYM01 > CBDUYM01 > CBDUYM01. The sequence continues at coordinate 18,776 of CBDUYM010000031.1, read as the reverse complement.
CCTTCGATCGAAGAATTGGTCGCATAGAGAGTGGCAAGGGTCTCGGCCCTCATGCTGTCGATGTTGTTGCGTTTATCCTGTGCCGAACCTCCCGAGACGCAAGCCGAGATCAAGTAAAGCAGTGAGATTGAAGAAATAAGGACTGAAGCAGTCTTGCGCATAGGTGACCTCCTGAGGACACAGCAGCGCTTGTCCCCATTGGTTGATGACCAACTGCACCATTATATATCCAATTAAATATATATTGTAGGAAGACATGCACAGGCGTGTGCGATGCTTCCGCGGACTTCAATGCCGATGAAGCACTGCCTTAGGCACTAGGCCAAGGTGCACCCACTGGTTCCCTAACTGCCAGCTGCGTCCTACAATAGGGGCCGATATCACCGGGCCGACATGGAGGTGACGTCCATTGTGATCTGTAATTTTGCACATGGCGGTGTCAGTTCTTCCCTGAAATTTTGACGCAGGACCTAGCAGCTTATGCCCGCCATCGCTGTTTACTGGGCGGAAATGCCTGTCACTCATAGCCCCGAGGCGGATCTTCTTCTGGAACGTTTGGCAGCGGCAAACATCAGGATTGGCTCTGCCTTTCCCAAAGGATCAGTGTCACGGTTGCCATCCCTGGCAGCGCGGGCGCTTCTGACCCACATGCTGGAAGCTCATCACGAGCTGCCGCGAGAGAAGCTTCAGTTCGGTCGGGACGAGAAAGGTCGACCGATCCTCGAAGCGGAGGGGACCAGTATCCTGCCAAATATTTCCATTTCTCATGTCTTGAACAGTGTCGCCGTTGCGGTGTCGGCTGCTGGGGCAATCGGCGTCGATGTCGAAAACCTGGAACGCAAGGTCAGCTGGACTGCAATCGCCAGACGCTACTTTTCCCCGGCCGAGTGGGCAGAATTGAGGTTCCAGCAGGAAGCCAAGGGCCGTCAGCGGTTCTTCGAGCTCTGGACCCAGAAAGAAGCCATTGGCAAAGTCACAGGGGACGGCGTACTCCCTCTTCTCATGGAACCTATAGCATTACTTTCCGAATTTTCTTTCAAAACAATCACTCCTACCAATGAGATCGTCATTTCCACCGCCTGGAGACAATCGGATATGAAAGAGTTCGATGTCAGATTCACTGAAGTACCGTACGCGGAAATTCCCTCGTAGCATTGTCCGGCCTCACCAGGGGCGCTCATCGTCCTGATCATTGAAGCGCACGTTTCGTTCCTTGGACCAGTTGACGCGATCATTCGGATCGGTCGCGGGTTCCTGGCCGTCTGCCGCAGCGCCGCCGCCAAGGGCCATGATCCAGAAGTTGCCGGACGCTCTGACGGCGGCGCTTTGGCCCATAATGTCGGCGGCCTGGTTGATCGACATTTTCGAAACCTTCAGCGCATAGAGGCTGTTGAGCGCGATGCGCCGCGCGAGCCAGAGCGTTGCAGATTCAAGTTTCGCCCGTGTAACCACCCGGTTCACCATGCCGAGACGATGCGCTTCTTCAGCCTCGATGAAATCGCCAGTCCAGAGATGTTCTTTGGCTTTCTTGATGCCAAGTTCCCAGAAATGAGTGGGATATTCATGGTGCGCCCCGCCCCAGCGCACAGACCGGTCGGCGAAAAGGGCATCATCTGCCGCAACAATCAGGTCACAGGACGCGGCCAGCATCCAGTGACCCATGATGCAGTAGCCCTGAACCTGGGCGATCAGGGGTTTGCCTATGTTACGCCAGCGGTCATGGAACCGCCAATAGACGCCACGGTCCATGGACTTGACCCGCTCAATGGGGGAAAAGTCGCGCGGGAAGTCATCCAGCTCGGATCGCATCTCGGCCGAACCAATGTCGTGGCCGGCGCCAAAGTTGTCACCACTGCCGGCGATGATGATGACCTTGATGGCGTCATCTTTCTCGGCCGCTTCTAGGGCTTCATCCAGTTCGGCATAGAGGCGCCGGCTGATGGCATTCATGTTGTCGGGTCTGTTCAATGTGATCCGGACAACATTGCCCAGATCTTCGGTCAGAATATATTTGTGTTCCATGGTCAGGTTTCCTTCTGGCGGTGTTCCATTATCGGCATTTTGGCACCAGCTGGAAGCTTGCTTTAAGCCGCCATTTGATCGAACAATGCCAGCAAGCAAATTGGGGTGCACATGGCCGAAGACATTGTTGACGTTCTGATCATTGGTGCGGGGGCCTCCGGTGCTGCAGTTGCCTGGAGCCTGGCTGAGACGAAAATGCGGATTATGTGTCTCGAGCAAGGTGGCTGGATGAATCCGGCGGAATACGCGAGCACCAGCCGGAACTGGGAAGTTCTCAGAGGCACCGATTACGCCATCAGCCCCAATGCCCGCAAGCGTCCTGCCGATTACCCGATCAACGACCAACACTCGCCAATTGCGGTGGCGAATTTCAACGCCGTGGGCGGCAGCACAATTCTTTACACGGCCCACTTTCCGCGCTTGCACCCGTCGGACTTCCGCGTCAGATCCCTCGACGGCGTCGCCGATGACTGGCCCATCGACTATGCCACGCTGGAGCCTTTTTTTGCCGAGAACGACCGCAACATAGGCGTCTCCGGCCTCACCGGTGATCCTGCGTATCCTTTGCATGAACCACCATGCCCCCCGGTTCCGCTGGGGCTCATGGGTGAAACCATGGCGCGGGGCTTTAATCGGCTGGGCTGGCACTGGTGGCCGTCCGACAGCGCCATTATCACGCGTGACTACGAAGGGCGGGAGAAGTGCGCCAACCTTGGTCCCTGCGGTGCCGGATGTGCCAAGGGCGCAAAAAGCAGCGCCGACATCACCTATTGGCCTATGGCCGAGCGCGCCGGCGTGGAACTCAAAACAGACTGCCGGGTGCGAGAAATCACTGTTGACGAAAATGACCGGGCGACCGGCGCTGTCTATTTCGACGCTGACGGTGCAGAGCATCACCAGGCGGCCGAGGTTGTGATCATGGCCTGCAACGGTGTCGGCACTCCCCGATTGCTCCTCAATTCAACATCGAGGGGCTTTCCCGAAGGCCTTGCGAACCGCTCCGGGTTATTGGGCAAAAACCTCATGTTCCATCCCTGGGGAACGGTCACCGGCGTGTTTGACGAAGATCTCGAGTCCCATTATGGGCCGCAGGGATGCTGCATGCTGTCTCAGCAGTTCTATGAGACCGACCCGGCCCGCGACTTTGTGCGCGGCTACAATTTTCAGATCACGCGGGGCGGCGGGCCTGTCGGCACGGCCGCAATGCGCGTGGCGCAGGGGAACATTCCCTGGGGAGAAGGGCATCACGCGGCTTTTGCAAAATACTATGACCGGACCATCAGTATGCAGATCTGTTGCGAGGACCTGCCTGAAGAAGTGAACACGGTCACTCTCGATCCGGAACTCACTGATTCCAACGGCATTCCGGCGCCAAAAATCACTTATCGGCTGAGCGAGAACAGCGAGAAGATGCTCAGGCATGGCCGCGAGAAGGGCGAGGAAGTGATGCACGCCGCCGGCGCCCTTGAGGTCCAGTCATTTGGCCCGGTGCGGGCGGCAGGCTGGCATCTGCTGGGCACAGCGCGGATGGGAACTGATGCCGAAAAGTCGGTGGTCAACGAGTGGGGCCGCAGCCACGACGTGCGCAACCTCTTCATTGTTGATGGCAGCGTCTTTGTAACCTCAGGCGGTGTAAACCCGACAACAACCATACAGGCGATCGCGCTTTACATTGCGGATCAGATGAAAAAGCGCCTTGCCAACCTGTTCGATTAGCAAGGCTGGAGCAAGTGATGGCAAAATCAGAAACAGCTGATGCTGGTGACCTTCTGGCCGCTGGTGAGGAGGCTCTCTCCCTTGGCAATCGGGGTCCTGTTCGATTTGAGGCGGATGGGTCGCTCAGCAGGGAAATCATTGATGGTTTCTCCGAACATGGGTTTTATGTCCTTGAAGATGTGATCGGCAAAACAGAAATTGAAGGCTTACGCAAAGAAGTGGCTTATGCGCTGGCCCATGCGCCGGTGACCCTGGGTGCAGATGTCGACAGGGACGGCAATCCACCGATCGGCGCCGAGTTCGAAGGGCCATCATTCAGCTTTGCAAAACCCTTGAGCGATCCGCTTGGTGGTACAGACAGGTTGCAGGGCCGCCATCCGGTGAAAATGCTGGAGCCGACGCCCGGTGATGACGCCCCTGAGTACACCGTTGATCTTATCACCAGCATTCTGCGGCTGATGGACACGAGCCTAGTTCTCTACGGCAATGCGGACCTTCTGCGGGTTGCCGAGAATATCCTGGGACCTGACTTCCTGCCTTTTAATGAAAACATATTCATCAAGGAGCCCGGTCAGGGTGTGTCGGTGGCCTGGCATCAGGACGGCACGACACATTGGGGAGATCCTGAGCTTGATGAGTTGGGCCACGGCTATAACTATCAGGTGCAGCTCTGGGACACGACGCCGGCAAACGCTCTCTGGGCGGTTCCCGGCACGCATCGCGACGGCAAGGCAGATATCCCGGCCATGAAGGCACGTGCCAGGGGCGACCTTTTACCTGGTGCCGTGCCCATCATTTGCAAAGCAGGCGACGTTTCGATGTGCAACCGGCAAACTGTGCACGGGTCACTCGCCAACGTATCTCCTGATCGGCGCTGGAGCATTACCTATGGATTTCTGCCACGACGCCAGGTGGCGGGCATCACCAACATAAAACTGAGCGGGATCGAAGACACCTACACAGACCAACGCCTGCATGAGCGATCACGCATGATTCCGCTTTCGGTTGATGCGCGGCATCAACGCTACCCGCAGGATGAAGTCTATTCATACGCGCCCTTCACGGGCGAAGAAGATGAGAACCGCTGGAACGAAGAAGCCCGGCAGCGCATACAGAATTACAGCCGGCTGAACGTTCACCTTTAAAGATCGGCGCAGCGAACAGGGGGAAAGATGAAGATTACAGATGTCTCGGTAACGCTTTGGGACTGGAAGGACATTCCGGCCACGCGTTACACCAAAACTGTTTCAAGCTCGGGCACCGGACAGACTCAGATGGGGCTGGTCAAGATCGAGACCGATGAAGGTGTTGATGGCTATGGGTTTCTGGGCTCTTCAATGGCCTCGGGCGCGCGCGATGCGCCGTTTGTCATCGAAGCGCTGAAGCCTGTTTTGATGGGTGAGGATCCCCTCGCCAGGCAACGCATCTGGCAGACATTGACACGACGGACAAGGGGCCAGCGCCTGAACGCCATCGGCTCGATTGATGTGGCGCTGTGGGATCTGGCTGGTCACCATGCCGGTGTGCCCATACATCGGCTAATGGGTTCTTACAGAAATTCTGTGCCCGCCTATGCCAGCTCGGCGGTGCTGGCCTCGCCTGAAGCTTATGCGGAAGAAGCCCAGGCATACAAAGCGGACGGCTGGTCAGCTTACAAAATCCATCCGCCCGGCATACCGGAAGAAGATATCAAAATTTGTCAGGCGGTCCGCAAAGCCGTTGGCGATGACTACCGCATCATGCTGGATTCGACCTGGTCCTATGATTATCCGCAGGCGCTCCGGGTTGGGAACGCTGTCGAGGAAATGGGCTTTTACTGGTACGAGGACCCGCTCGCCGACGATGATCTGAACGGTTACATAAAACTGAAACAGGTGCTCAAGATTCCGATCATGGCGACCGAACTTCCCATGGCCGGACCAACATCCTATGCGCCATGGGTCATGCAGCAGGCAACTGACTACCTGAGGGGCGATGTCAATCTGAAGGGCGGCCTGACATCCTGCCTGAAAACTGCGCATATGGCTGAAGCCTTCCGCATGAACTATGAGGTCCATCACGGAGGTAACTCCCTCAACAACGCGGCAAATCTTCACCTCATCATGGCGATCCCGAACTGTGAATATTTCGAGGTTCTGTTGCCGGCCGGTGCGCAAAAGCATGGCATTATAAACGACATCGAAATTGACAAAGACGGCCTGGTCCACGCCCATGACGGGCCCGGTCTTGGGGTGGACATCGATTTTGACCTCATTGAACACAACAAGGTCGCGGAACTCAGATGAGCGGGGAAGTCCTGACACCGATGAGCGAGGCCCAGCGGACAGTTCTCGGCGCTGTACTGGACATGATCGTTCCGGCCAGTTCTGACGGCCGCATGCCGAGTGCCGCAGACATCAATGTCCCTGACTACATTCAGGAGCATGCAAGCCAGCTCTGGCCAACAATCTGCGCAGAACTGGATCGCCTGGACGCTGACGCAGATGCACTTCACGGCAAAAGATTTGTCGCACTTTCGAAGGCTGATCGTGAATCGCTCGTGGACCGTATCAGGACCACAGAACCGCTTTTTATGGCCAGTCTCGCGATCCAGACAGTGACCGCCTACTATCAGAACGATCGTGTCCTTGAAGCCATTGGCATGGAGGCGCGGGCGCCTTTTCCCGAAGGCTACACGGTGGTTTCCGGGGATTTGTCGCTGCTGGACCCGGTTCGAAAGCGCGGTCGGATCTATCGCGATGCGCCCTGATGGAAGCCAGCTCACCGGCCCACTTTGTGGTACAGTTTGCGCGTAATCAAGGCGTGAACGCCGAAATTACGTGATTCTTGGGTTTCAGCTGATGGGAAAACCAAAGGCGGGAATTGATAGCTATGTCAGCCGACACCAGATTAAGAGCCAGATCCTGGCTCAAAATCGGGGTACTTTCGGCTATGGGCTTGCTGATCGCTTCTGTCTTCATCGTTGGAACTTCGGCACGAGCAGAGATAGATTCTGAGCTTCTGAGTCGTGCGCAAGAAGGCGATGTAGACGCACAATACAGTGTCGCAGGCTTATACAAGAATGGCCGAGGCGTAGCCCGGGACGAGACGGAAGCGGTCCGTTGGTACAAACTGGCCGCTGACGAGGGCTATTTGCGTGCTCAGCTGAACCTCGCAATCATGTATGAAAACGGTCAGGGCGTCGCCCTGGACGAAATCGAAGCGCTCCGCTGGTACAGGCTGGCGGCCGCTCAGGGCGATTCCTATGCACAGTTCTGTGTCGGCTATATGTACGAGAATGGCCAGGGCGGCGTGGCTACGGACGTCCAGGAAGCTGTGCGCTGGTACAGACTGGCGGCAGAGCAGGGCGATGAAGACGCCATCGATGCGCTGCAATACCTTGGGACCGATTGACTGAATTCAGGAAATCATCCAGGCGGAAACTGATGGCGCCGGGCTGTCATCACTGGGGCGTTGTTTCCCCTAAACGGCCCTCCTATGCTCTGGCATCACAGATGCAACAGCTGCCTTAGGACCGATGATCAAAACACAACAGAACGGCCCAATCCTGAAACTTGTCCTTGATGGTCAGACAGACGGCAATCAGCTCAATTGGGCTGACATTGTCGATCTCCGGCAGAAGCTGGACGCAGGCGATGCTGATGGTGCATGCCGGGTCATGACACTGGTAGGCGCGGACACCGACTTTTGCGCCGGCGATGCCTGGGACAATATGGGCGACTGGCCGGCTGCTTATGCGCGCCACAATCCGCCAGGCAGCCATGGACCCGCGCCGTTGCCGATTCAGGATCTTCTGTCATGTCTTCGGGGACTTGAAACGCCGACGGTCGCACTTCTCAAGGGGCGTGTCTGGGGTCTTGGTCTCGACATAGCGGCGGCCTGCGACATACGGCTCGCGACATCTGACGTCGACATCCGCGATCCGCGTGTTGGCGAGGCGCGTTACGCGGCAACCGGCATTACATATCTGCTGCCGCGACTGATCGGCCTTTCACAGGCCATGCGGCTCATGCTTCTTGGTGACGCGATCGACGGCGTTGAGGCGGCGCGCATCGGCCTCGTCATGCGGGCTGTGCCGCGCGGCGAATTTGATGCAGAGGCAATGGCCCTTGCAGACAAGATTTCGAGAATGGCGACACGATCCTATTCGATCATCAAACAACAGATCGTTGAACAGCTTGATCTGCCTTACCGCGCGTCGCTGCAGCATTCCATGGCGATCCGCCAGACCAACATCATTGAAGATCGCGCCGAAGGGGCGCTCGCCTTCCGGGAAAAACGGCCGCCGGAATTTAAGGGTCGCTGAAATGGCCGAGCCGGACGAGATTTCAGAACCTGAGCTGTTGATTGAAAATGATGGTGCCGTCCGCCATCTGATTCTGAACCGCCCGGATCGTCTGAATGCCAACAATCAGGCGCAGCATGATCGCATTGTCCAGGCACTGAAGGCAGTGGCAGCAGATGATTCTGTTCGCGTCGTAGCGTTTTCGGGCCGCGGACGGGCATTCTCGGCTGGTGACGATATGAGGGACGGGGGGCAGCCGCCGGCACGCATGGCCAGGCGACAGGTTGATCTCAGTGTCGGCACCGGCCCCCTCCTGTTGCATGAAGTGATTGACGCCATCTGGACACTGGGAAAACCGACCGTTGCCCTGATTCATGGCCACGCCCTGGGATCGGGCTATGACTACGCGCTTGCCTGCGACTTCCGCTTCGCCGTCGAAGACTGTAATCTGGGTGATCCCAGAGTGAACAATGCGCTTTGGTGCGCAGAAGGCTGGTCCTATAAGCTGCCGCGGCTCATTGCGGGCGGTCATACGAGCCGGATCGCCATGCTGGGCCAGCCGTTGTCAGGTATCGAAGCCGAGGCTGTCGGCCTTGTCCAACGTGTTTTCCCGGTCGGCACTGACTTGCGGGAAGCAAGCAGAGACTTGCTCTCGGACCTCGCAGGAAAAGACCCGGGTGCCTATGCGGCGACCAAGCAGCTGTTGCAGAAAGACCTGGACCGCGCCTGGGAAACACGCAACTGACCTACCCTCTTTCGAGGTTCGCAATGCGGGCGGGAACGCCGAATTCCGCGTTACAGACTTCCGCCAATAGCGCGATGCCCTCGCGAATGGTCTCGACCGATGGATTGGCATAGCAAATTCTCAGACAGCGCTTCGCTTCCTTGCCGGCGATGGACCATCCCGATCCTGCGTTGATGGCGATGCCGGCTTCGGCGGCGACTTGGGCAAGCCTTGAGGTGTCGACTTCCGCGGGCAGCTTGACCCAGAGAAAGATGCCGCCAGGCGGCACTTCGAATTCTGCTGATGTACCGAAGTGTTCGCCGAGGACATCAATCAACACATCCAGCCGTGCCTTCAGTGCGATGTTCAGCTTGTCGACATGAGCGTCAAAATGGTTCGTACAGTATTCAGCAAGCACCATCTGTTCGAGCGCGCCTGAGCCCGCGTCGGTCTTGAACGAAAGCATGCGGCTCAAGACCGTCCAGTCGGCAACAACGTAGCCAACCCGCAAGGCGGGTGCGATGGATTTGGAAAAAGAGCCGATGTGGATAGTACGGCGCGTACCATCCATGGCATAAATTGACCGCGGACGGCCTTCTTCCCAGATCAGATCCGAATAGCATTCGTCTTCGAAAATAGGGACATCGTATTTGGTCGCGAGCGCGATCAGTTCTGCGCGACGGGCTTCACTCATGATTGTTGCGGTCGGGTTTTGCACCGTAGGAATGACATAGATGTAACGTGCCTGAACACCCTTTTTCTGACAGTCAGCCAGCGCCTCCTCAAGCTTGTCCATGCGCATGCCGCCTTCATCAAGAGGAATGCCCAGGGGCGTGACCCCAGCGCGCGCAAACCTGCCGAGACAGCCTCCGTAGGTCGCCTCCTCGATGATGACCGTGTCACCGGGGGCTAGCAGAATGGCGTTGACCAGATCAATGCCCTGTAACGAACCTGATGTCAGGAGGATCTCGTCCGTCGTGCAGTCTATGCCGGCCGCCCGGCCCAGCTTGCCGACAAGAAATTCGCGAAGTTTCAGATAGCCAAGAGGTCCGCTGTTGAGGGCGTAGGTTGCCAGCGTAGATCCTTCACGTCTGAGGGCACTGGTTGCCGCTGCAATCAGATCATCAACGGGAATTTCTTCAGGCGCGTTATTACCGCCAATGAAATTGTATTTGGGGAAGCCGTTCCACTTCCCCGAAGGGCCCGGAAGGTCCGGCCTGAAATAGGAAGAAAAATCAAAAGATGCGTTTGCCATGACTGAATCTCTCGCGGAGCCGTGAATGTGAGTTTCTGAAGTCAGGTTAGACCATGTTTGCCTGGTGTGGACAGGAATCAGCCTGTCTCGCTTTAACACTGCGTCACAGTAGGTACCTCATTTGGGCAAAGAGGCGGACAGAGATGACACGGTTCCCTACGTTGCTGGCAGTGTTGTGGCTTGGTGGATGTAGTTCGCTGACGCCGAAAATGATGATGCCTGCCTTCGGCCCGGCTTTTGACGCTGGAAATAACGGCAGCGCGCCGCCCAATGCGGCGAAGATAGTCATCTAAAGAGCGGCGGACCTCGACGAGCGCATCGAATATGGGGTGGGTGGACCGGCAGCCTTTGGCCGGATGAAGATGGGCGAGCCGCCGGGCATTGCAAACTCAGACAGAACGCGCGTGAGCCCCTTCATCAGATCTCCACAGAAGAACAATCGGGCCACAATCTGCGATGGTCACGAAAAGAGCAAGAATTAGCCAAAATTTCGCTCTAATGCTGGCCTACAAGGGCCCGCAGATGTTCCTTCCATCGGTTGTATTGACATGTCTTTGACACCTTTGCGCAAGCGCTGACGGATCCCTGACAGGCTCTCGCCATGATGGGAGCTGTTCAAATCATGCAGAAAAGGAAATCGACATGAACATTCTGAAATCAAGGCTTGCAGCTCTGTGGCGCGACGATTCAGGCGCATCTGCTGCTGAATACGCATTGATCCTGGCGATTATCGGAGCCGGCATCGCCGCCGCTTCGCTCGCACTGGGCAATTCGATCAGCGGCGCGATGAATACCGCAGGGACCTGCATTACAAATACTGCTGCGTGCTAGTCGCGTTGAATGCAGCAGTTGCACATGAAATACGGCGCTGAATTCCAGGCACCCAACAAGTGCCTTGAATTCACGCGACCGAGGCCGGTTCGTTCATCGGCGAAAGATCCGTATCCTGTGGCGGCGGTGATCGTCCTGATCGGCTTCGCACTGGCTTTCGCTTTCGTCGTCGATATCGCCCGAGCATCCCAGATCGGCGGGTGAAATTTGGCGTGCGTGAGAGTGCTAGAAATAGCCTTCGGCTGCCAAACGCGTCCAGGGCTCTCTTTTGCCGAGCCCGAAACCTGATATCTGACGCTCTTTGAGACGTTCCCGGAATTCCGGATGTTCATCAAGAGGGCCGATTTGATCCACGGCCGCGAGCCAGGGACCGGGATCATATTCGGCTTGGCGATGATGGAAGATGCCGTCTTCGATGACCCCGTAGCAGGCTAACTGCTTGCCGCAGTGATTTTGGCCAACGCTGCCCGGGTTGAAGAACTTCTGACCGTTGACGGTTCGCCGGAACTGGACGTGAGAATGACCAAACAGAACATAGGGACTGTCTGAACCATTGGCGAGCCTTGCCAGCGTCTCATCCGTCGCGTCCGGCAGAGCTGCACCGGGTCGGCTATCAAGCTCGCCATGGCCGAGATATAGCCTTATCCCGTCCTCTTCATGCTCACGGCCTATTTCAAGCCTGCGAATGAATTCGTAACCGGCAGGGTCCAGTGTCGCGTTCACCCATTCCGCATAGGTGCGCCACTCCACTGGCCAGTCTTCAAGGCGCTCAGGCTCCAGCACTTCAAGGTCATGATTCCCCGCGATAAACACCCCCGGCAAAGGCGCCAGCAATTCGATGGTCTCGTTGGGTTGCGGGCCGGGCGAAATGGTGTCGCCCAGAAAGAACGTGCGATCGGCATCAGATTCTTTGTCGAGGACGACACGAAGCGCCTCTGCATTCCCATGGATGTCGGAGATCACAAGAATTTTCATGTCTATCCCTCCCTGTACTCCGTGGCCTCAGATGGGCAGGGCCGCCTACTCGACCCATTCCTGGAAAAGAGTCTATGCTTCCCTTGGAAGGCCGTCGATATGACTTTTGGGGGGAAACCAATGGCGCCTAGAGTAGAGCCGAAAGATGCAACGCTTGGTGCCGTGATAACTGACATTGATCTTGGCAATCTGGATGACAACAGCTGGTCGATTGTCGAGGAGGCCTTTATCGAATTCGGCGTGTTGATGTTCCCGGGTCAGAACCTTTCGGACGATGCACAGACAGCATTCGGGGCACGGTTTGGCGAACTTGAGACACCGCTGGCCTACATTTCCAACGCGATGGAAGATGACGCTGTGCTTGGGGATGACACGCTGCGTTACTGGATCTTGAGGGGAAACGAGCGCTGGCACAGTGACAGCTCGTTCAAACCCCGATCCGCGAAGGCTTCGATGCTGAGCGCGATGGTGGTGCCCGAGGAGGGCGGCGAGACCGAATGGGCGGACATGCGCGCGGCCTATGATGCGCTTGATGACGAAAAACGGGGCCAGATCGAGGGCCTTTGTGCGCTGCATTCGAATTACTATTCACATTCAGTGCTGGGCGACAGGGATCCGGAGACCGGCGACGGGTTCGGCTTCCATCCCTGGGGGGCACCGCTAAGACCGCTGATCAAGACGCATCCGGTTTCACGCAGGAAGTCTCTCTTTATTGGCCGGCATGCCTATGGCATTCCGGGCATGAGTGACGAAGCCTCGAGCGCTTTGCTCAGCGAACTGGTGGAGTTTGCCGCCCGACCGCCGCGTACGACCGGTCATAAATGGCAGCCTGGCGATCTTTGTGTCTGGGACAACCGATGCGTTTTGCATCGCGCCCGGCCCTATGACTACACCCAGCCGCGGGTCTTGCGGCACACGCGGATTGCCGGTGACCCTGTGTCGGAGCTGGCCGGTACATTGCCCGACATTCGCGCCAGCAAATACGAGCCGACGAGCGAAGGAGCATGGAAAAAATGAAAGTCACTGAAGTCAAAACCATGATTGTCGAGGCCGAGCCGCCTTACATCGGCGGTCGCTACTGGCTGTTCCTTGAGCTTCTGACCGACGAAGGCATCACCGGCATTGGCGAGCGCATTGCCGGCAGTTCGTACTCAAATCATCTCAAGGATCTGAAGTCTCAGGTCAGCCTGATCGAGGAGTTTGCCGGGCAGTTTGTCATCGGTGAGAACCCGCTCAATATTGAGCTCATCTGGGACAGGATGTACGGCACGCGGCACGATCTTCGCCACCCGAGCCTTTATGCCACGCCGGTGATCAGTGCCATCGACATGGCGCTCTGGGACATCGCTGGCAAGGCGGCGGGGCAGCCGATCTATAACCTTCTGGGTGGCATGTACCACGAGAAGCTTCGCGCCTATGCCTACATGCCAAGTGCTGGGTTAGTGGAAAATCCGGAGAAAGCCGGCGATGTTGCCGCCAAGCTGCTCGAAGAAGGGAATTCGGCCTGCAAGATTGATCCCTTTATGCCGCTGCATCCGGTTCGCGACATTCCGATCTGGGAAATCGAGAACGCTGCCAAGATATTCGAAAGCATCCGTGACACGGTCGGTAACAAGCTTGAAGTCGGCATCGGTACGCATGGTCAGATGACGACCTACAGTGCCATCCGTGTCGCTAACTTTCTGGAACCCTATCACCCGTTCTGGTTTGAAGAACCGGTGATGCCGGAGAATGTCGATGAAATGGCCCGCGTTGCCGCCCATACAAGCATTCCCATCGCCACTGGTGAGCGGCTGGTGACAAAATATGAATTCACTGAGGTGCTTGAAAAACAGGCGGCCCAAATCATTCAGCTCGATGTCGGTCAGTGTGGTGGAATCACTGAATCAAAAAAGATCGCGGCCATTGCCGAAGCCCATTACGCGGTGATCGCGCCGCACATGTATTGCGGGCCGGTGGCCGCCGCTGCCGCCATCCAGATCGATACCTGTTGTCCTAATTTCATGATCCAGGAAGCCAATCAGGGGCCCCTGCACAAAACGATCTTCAAAGAACCCCTGGTGTTTGAGGACGGTTTCATCATCCCGCCAAAAGGCCCGGGCCTTGGCATTGAGTTTGACGAAGACGTGCTGAAAGCACATCTGGTGGCGTGAGGGAGCCTGATCGGATTCCCGACAGTGACGCGCATCGTTTTTATCTACGACGCCCTTCGCTCAGAGCCTTCCCTTAGTTTGGGCTGAACATTCGCCACGGCCAGCAGGGATTCGACGCAATCGCGAATGGAGTCGTCGAGCGGACGGAAGGTTACATCGGTGACAGCGCGAATTCTGTCGTTCCTGAGATCGCATCCCGCCCAGATCGTGCGGAATTCTTCCTCCCGAGCCTGAATTCTTTCGGGAAACGTGTCGAGCAGCGTCGCTTCGCCATGGCCGAGCTCAGGCATCAGCCGGTCAATGCTGGCGCAGACATCCTCGACATTTCGGGTGTCGGTGGACCAGGCGATGTAGCGCTCGCCATTTTTCACACTCGCACTCTCCAGCAATCCGACATGTGCGGCAGCATCGTCGCGAACATCCACCGTCATCCACGGGCGGTAGACGCCGTTTTGGTGATATTCGCCCAGGAGCATGGTCTCAATATTATGCTGCCAGGGGCCCATGTCTTTTTGATGCGCCGATTGAATGGGTCCGACATTGTCGGCGGGGCAGCAGGTAATGGCATCCCATTTGCCACTTGCTTCGGCCGCATCAGAGAACGTCCGCTGGGCCAGAACCTTGCCCATTGAATAGCCCTGACCGCGCTCGACCGTGCGCTTGGGGTTCTGCTCGTCGGGATAGCGATCTTCGTCGCAGACCGGCCTTCTCACCAGCTCCTGCATATCCATTTCTGAGATCACGGCGGCGACGCTCGACGTGACAATCACGCGGCTGATGGTGCCCGATTTGTTGACGCTCGCAATGATGTGATCGCAGACCTTTTTGACATAGTCCTGATCATTGTAATCACTGACGTGCGAAACGTGGCAGACGCCATCGCAGCCGGCGAATATGTCGTCAAAGCAGCCGGCATCGTCGAGGTTCGCGGAATGAAGCGTCAGCCGGCCGGATGCATATCCCGGCATCGCTCTCAGGAAGTCGGTCTTGCGCCCGTCATCAACATCACGGACACAGGCCCGCACACGATAGCCTTTGTCCAGGAGCACCCTGACCACCCAGCTGCCGATGAACCCTGCACTGCCGGTTACCGCAACTGTGCCACCCTTTTTCACTGCCGCCATCTGACATCTCCCTGATAATTTTTTGTGCCGAAAGGAAACCATAGCGGCATTTTTCGCCGCCCGGCTATGCAATTTTGTTAGCAGTGACGGGACGCCCCCGCTCGCTGCGTATTGCGATTGCAACAGATCCGATGACCTGAACCATTGCGGCGCCGATGAATCGGTAACGCCAAAATTCACTGTCCGCTGAAGTGGTTGCATGAGCTGCTCAGAAAGTAACCTCTGAAAATCCGCGAAGAGATTCTCTTACCGGTGCACGCTTAACTGCTTCAGCATGGGCTCAATTCTGGCCCTTTTTGCAATCAGCGCGCTAGGCAATGGCCTAACCCGTTGATTTGGAATCGAATTTTCGATTGGCGTTAAACCATTGATTCCGAACGGAGAATCTGACTTTACCATTGACCGATTAGAATCATGGGTGTTATTCTTTCGCAGAATCTGAGTCAAGGAGAGAAGCATGGCTGTTTCAGTGATAATTGGCGGTCAGTTTGGTTCCGAAGGCAAAGGCAAGGTTGCCTACGACTTAGCCAAACGCGACTGCGCGTCTGTTGTCGTGCGAGTTGGTGGATCCAATTCCGGGCATACTGTCGTCGATGCTGCAGACAAGATTCGGAAGTTCCGCTGCCTGCCAACCGCCGCTCTTCTTGACGATCCAATTTGCGCGATTGCAGCAGGTTCATATATTGATGTGGATATACTTCTTCGCGAAATTCAGGAAACTGGCCTCCAAAAGGATCGCCTCTTCATAGATCCGAATGCAGTGATTGTTACTTCAGAACACAAGCGGGAAGAGCGCATCTCGAAACTTGATGTTCGCATTGGCTCTACCCTAAGCGGTACAGGCCGCGCCGTCGCGGCGCGAGGCCGCCGTGAAAAATTTCTTTCGTTTGCTGGAAACGATGAGCGAATAAGGGAGTTCGTGCGTCCGTTACGACCCTTCTTGCGTGAACGATTGAAGCGGAACGAACGGATCATCATTGAAGGTACCCAAGGATTTGGACTCTCTCTGCTGCACTCCAGATTTTATCCAAATGTAACTAGTCGGGACACGACAGCTGCGGCATTTGTATCGGAAGTCGGATTGAGCCCATTTGACGTAGACGATGTTGTAATGGTGTTGAGAGCCTTCCCGATCCGAGTATCGGGAGAGTCCGGGCCACTGGAAAACGAAATCGATTGGCAGACCATCACGGCCGAAAGTGGGTACTCGAGTGCAGTAATCGAACACACAACGGTGACAGACAATGTTCGCCGCGTTGGCCGGTTTGATAGTGCTCTAGTCAGAGATGCCATCGAAGCCAATGTACCCAGCACAATTGTGCTTAATCACGTGGACTATGTGGATGCCGCGTGTCGCAAAGCAAACGCTCTGACACCAAGGGCAGAGTCCTTTGTGGCTGATGTTGAAGCAACCGTAGATGCAAGAATTGACCTCGTTGGTGTTGGCCCATCATCTCTTGTGTCAAGACGATTGCTCGCCCCAAATCTAGAGTTTGCCTAGCCACGGATAGTAATGACCCGCCCAGAAGAGACAGATCTGTCGACAGACGACGAGGCCAAAGAGCGATTTAAGGAGTTCGCTCACACGGATCCGTTTCCTGAAATTGCGCCAGCGTTGCTTAATTCGGAGGACATCCACAAATATATTGAAAAGACGGGGATGATATTCCCGTATTACACAAAGTTTCTGAAGAGTTCTTCTTACGAAGTTCAAATTGGCGGTAAGGCGATTTATTGGGAAGAAAATACTGATCGGAAGGAGGTAATGCTTGACTGTGAAACCGATTTTGTAGACCTCAAACCAAACTCACTCATGTTCTTCAGTACGCTACAGAGAATTCGTCTGCCAGACTACATGGCGATACGGTTCAACCTTAGAATTACGAACGTTCATCGTGGGCTTTTGCTCGGCACCGGGCCATTGGTAGATCCTGGGTTCGAGGGACGATTGGCAATTCCAGTTCACAACCTCAATGCAAATTAGTACAGATTTCACGGTCAAGAGCGGCTTATATGGGTAGAATTTACAAAGATCTCCCCTAACCGACAATGGACAAGATCGCCTCCACCCGGCGCGGCCTCTGAGTCAGCTTATGTACCGTTCGACCCTCTGAAAAAGGACCTGAGCATAGAGGACTACTTAGCCAAGGCCGCGCCGAACAAACCCATTGGGAACGCGGTTCCATTCGCAGTAGCAGAAACAAAGCAGAACGCGGAAAAGGCTCAGCGGTCCGCGTTACAGGCCAACGAAGCTGCTTCGGCGGCGGAGGAAAGAACGACCACAATCCGAAATACTATCACTTGGGGAGGGTTGATCACCGTGGTCGCCCTCGGATTTGCCTTGGGTCAGCTGTTTAACGACTACGCAATGCTGGCGCAAGACACGACAGACTTCGTGGCGAGTACGCGGGCAGATCTAGCAACCCATCTGAGCTCGGGTCACGAGCACTACGATGAATTTCAACAGGTCCGTGAAGATCTCGACGCCTTAGACGCAGAAATTCTGAAGCTGTCAGCCGAAATGATTGCCATGGAAGAAATCGGACAAGCAAACTCGGAGTTGAGCTCGGTCTCCGCAAGACTCGCTTCCCTTGAGACCGAAATATTGGAGCTCAGAAGCCATCTCAATGCGCTTGACCATTAGTTTTTTGCTTTGAAATGCAGCTCCGCGGTTCCTGACAATGTTAGATCGGCCTTACCCATTCGCAGCAGCTTAAGATCAGGAGTGGAAAGTGCAAAACCGCTATGTTGGTGATGTAGGCGATTTTGGCAAGTACGGCTTATTGCGGACTCTCTGCGGGCGCTTGTCACACGGCACGAAACTGTCTTTGGGCATCGTATGGTACCTGACCATTAATGAAGATCACAATGACGATGGCATGCACGTGTCATATCTTTCAAATGAGTCGATGAGAGAGTGTGACGCAGAGCTGTTCGATGTGCTCAAGAAGCTAGTCGAACGCGGCAGGAGAAGCATCGCGCAAATCCAAAACTCAGATTTGTTCCTTCAAGATACGGTTTTCTATGATCTGGCCCTTGGCTATCAGCACAAGCCGCCTGGCCAACGGCACTCGAAACAGCAGAGACAGGGCCTCAGAAACAGCTGGTTGGACGGTGCTCTAAATGAAACCCGAGACAAGGATATTGTGTTCCTTGATCCGGACAACGGGTTTGAAGTGAAGTCAGTTCCCATTCATTCGCTCAAATCAAATAAATACGTCTATTGGCATGAGGCGGGGCGCTTTCTGAACCGCGGTAACACGGTCGTCATCTATCACCACTTGAACCGGACTATGAAGGCGGACGAGCAGATAAGACAGAAGATGGAGGAGTTCGAATACTTGTTGCCCAGTGGCGCCACAGCAATACCAATATTGTTTCGGCGCGGTTCTTTACGCGTCTTCTTTGTTTTTCCATCCAAGGCACACTGCAGCCTAATTTCCGCGAGGCTCGATAGTATGATGAGAGGCCCTTGGGCGCAGCACATGGAACTGATTAACGGAGCATGAAACAGCGGCGGGCGATGAGATTGTCGTCGCTTACGCTCCGTCAGCTTCGCAAACGAACTCACCCGTTCGAACCTCGTCGGCCACCAGTTCCAATAACAAGGGCCCCCCACGATGTGAGAGGCCCTTGTTATTGGAGCGGGCGATGAGATTCGAACTCACGACCCTAACCTTGGCAAGGTTAT
>CBDUYM010000030.1:0-41565 GCA_965371465.1 uncultured Alphaproteobacteria bacterium | reverse complement strand
CGCGATCGCGCCAGCTTCTTGATCAAGATCAAGATTCCGGATCACTTTCGGTCACAACTTGTTGAAGACATGCTTTCCTCATGCTTGATTCGGATCACTGCATTGGAAGTGCCCCTACTGCACCGGGCCAGAGTGAAGGCACTCTGTTGCTACGGCTCTGAACTCAATTTTCTTGAGACCAACACCTAGCATCAACCACCATTTAACACTGCTGGCCCAAATCGATTCTTTCTTATGCATGTGCAGCTAAGAGCACAAAAATCGCGGCTGCAAAAAGGGCAGCAACCGGCGCGGTAACCAGCCAGGCAAACAACATGCCAGACACCGTTGCCATATTCAGCGCTTTGTTGTGGGCGAGGCCCGCGCCCATGATCGACGAGGCTGATACATGCGTGGTTGATACCGGCAGGCCAAAGCGGCTCGCCACGATCACGAGAAATGCAGATACCAGATTGGCAGAGAAGCCTTGCTCGTGACTTAATTTTGTCAACTTGAAGCCGAGCACTTCGGTGATATTACGTCCTGCAATCCAGCTTCCAGTGCCCATTGCAAGGGCGCCCCAGAGAAATAACTCGGGAGGTGCGGTAGTGCTGTTCAGCATTAGGAACGGCAAAATGACTGCGATCAGTTTCGGCATGTCATTGAGACCTCTCGCAAACGAAAGAAGGCCACTGGTCAACCAATGCATATTGTCAACGGATAGCGTAATGCCGTGGGTCAACCCCGCCTGCGGGCTGTCGCAGGTACATACAAGGCAGTCATCTAGCGGATGGTCAGTCGCGCCCCACAATTTACTATTGACCAGGGCGAACCTTGGCAGGGGTGTCAGGCACAGCCTCATCCGATTAGTGACAGTCGCAGTTTTCTCCAGCGCGGGCGTCAAGAACCAGGACAGCATGAATGCTGCAATCGGGCTGGCAAGCATTGGCAAAGCGATTTTTGAGAGAATGCTCAGCCAATCAATGCCATTAACGCCAAAGGCCATCAAGCCAGCGCCGACCAGCGCGCCAACAACAGCATGTGTCGTCGAGACAGGCCATTTCCGCCATGTTGCCAATGCAATCCATATAGTGGGCGCAAGTGAAATCGCCAGAGCGAGAGGCAGCTGGAAGTCATGTCCCTCTATGAGAATGTTCTCACTGATGTTCTTGATTAGCGCAGCGCCCCAAAACAGCCCTGTCACCGCCCCAGCGACAGTCCAGAGCGACCCCCATGCGATCGCACCTCGCACTGAAGTGAGACCAGCGCCTGCTAGTGTTGCGATGCCCTTAGAAACATCGTTTCCACCATTCGCGAACGCTAAAAGGAATAGTAGCGCAGCACCAAGTGCGATCAGATTACTGTCCATGTTTATCTTTTCAGCGGCTGGTTGGTGGGTCTCGCGTGCAGGACGAGAGTAAATTGCACATGTACCAGCATTAGACTCGAGACGCCCAGTAGAGTTACAGCTTAGCGAAAATATCTTATTGGCGAAGGCATTGTCACATTAACTGACAGGCGGCTGCATTCACAATAAGTTGAGTTGTTCAAGCGGTCTTCGCCTGTATACTTTACCACATCGTTCTAACATCACTTTGAGAGCGAGCCCCTAGTCACAATTCGCTCTGCATAGTTTAACCAGCATAGATAGGCTGGTAATCTTGGGTGATGATTGGGAGACAGCATCTGAGCCTGGGACGTCAGCAATGCTGTCTCCCTTGCTATGCGTTTCTCACAGAAGCCAAGGACTCAGGCTCGCACCAGACCAGCAGAATGACGGCTGCACACAAGTGCCAGGGACACCTTGGGTCCATGCGTGTCTTCAGACGTACGGAGCATCATGGACAGTTCTCGTCTTGGCAAAGAGATCTCACGTGTTTCATCAGCTCCTCAATTTCATCAGCGGTGAATGTATTGCCCCAAGGTGGCATGAGAGACTCTAGTGTGTTGGCCGGCCCGCCTTGCGTCAGCGTTTTTACGATCTCATCATTGCTGAACTTCGCCATTTCCTCAGATTTACTGAGCGCCATTGGTCCGACAGGAAGCTCATCCACTTCAGAGTTTATGCCATCGCCAGCTCCTTCAGGGCCGTGGCATTGGACACAATACCACTCAAAATTTTCCTTGGCTGATGCTGCATCTACTTCATGATCCATAATGAAACTTGACATGACAAGGGTAAACGCTACGACCAGAATTTGGTTCCTCGACGCCAAAATTTGTTCCCACGACATTGTCAGTTTTCCTCTTGTGTGAAGTTGCCGATGTATTGCACGAGAAGATGTAGATCCTCATCAGTGAACGGTTCGAATGCCTTGTCGCCATACACTGGCATTCGCCCGTTTGGGTAAAATCGGATCGGATCCATAAAAAGTGCATACACAAAATCTTCCTTCAACCTGTCTCCGGCTCCAACCAGTGAAGGGCCCGTGAAACCTCCGATGTTCCCCTGCCTTGAAGGATATTCATGACAACCAAAACAGACTTGCTTTTTGTTGAATAATCGCTCTCCCTGGAACATTCGGCGCCTGTTGAGTATCGCCGGTTCGACAACTCCGATTGACACAGCGCCGTCAGTCAGAGTCATCAGATAGTCAGTGACATCTTGGGATTCGGGTGGCGAGAGCGAAGGATGTTCGTTCGGTGCAACAACTAGCGTTCCATAAACGACACGCCGGATTGGCGTCGGCGTCTGGAGCCAGCCCACCAGCCAGTCGGCTCTAAACTTGTTCCCTGCAAACCAGAGCGGGGGTCCCTGAATGGCCGACCGTTCTGTGACCGGCAGAGGGTCAACCGGGCCAGCGCTAATATGACATGCATTGCAGGCATTGCTGATGAAAACTTGCAATCCATTGACGGGGTCGGCGGCGGCCCTTGGGGCGGTCACGACCATGGACAAGAGAATGACACAAGCAAGGCGTTGCCAATTTGCGCCATAATTGGTCTTCATATCTGTATCCTCTAGTTGCTCACGAATGTCGGAACAGTGCTGCATCCTTGATATGCAGGTGTTGCATTCAGTGAATGTCCGGATTTTGCGTGTCCTGTGCAATCAGCCGATCCAGGTCCTCAACTGACCATCCCAGCCGCCGATACAAAGTGGCGCGGTCACTCATCTGCAGATCTGCGTCAGGCATAATTCTTGGAATGTTCCACGCCCGGCCTGACTCGACTAATGCAGGATCTTCAAACTGATTATAAATGCGACGGGCGTCTTCCGCGTCAGAGAGAAGTGCGCCGCCAGCAGCGGCATTTTCGCGCGAAAGATAGAACCATACATCCTTCGGCCAGGCACCTGCGACGGCCTCGCCCGCCTGTGTGGCGCGATAGAGCACCTCGAATTCATCGCTCTGAATGTAGTCAACCACTAGGTCGATCTCTGGGCGGGTCAATGTACCGCCGAAACCGTCATCATTGCCTGTACCCCAGGCAGGCATGAATTTCTCGGGCCGCCCCGTATTGACGATCTTGAACATTGCCTCATGTGTGCGCGCCAGATCATCCTCATAGCTCATGCCATCAATTCCCTCCCCGTGCTGCCCATGGCACTGGGAACAATTCGCCTCAAAAATCTCCTGGCCCGAGAGGCCGAGCACAGTGCCGAGGCCGACTTTAATCGGCCTTGAAGGCGGCAGCGGAATAAGTGTTCCGTCAACTCGTTCCATGTAGCCGCGTTCGATGAGATCAGGTCCATCAGAATTGTTGAGAGCAAGCACCAGTGGATCTGCGTCGCTGTCACTCGCTGGAATGTAGTTCATGCGGACGGGCTTGAACTGATTGCGGTTGTGCCGATCACCTCTCAGCGCACTAAACAACTGATTGCTGCTGCCCCCCACATTGATGGCGGTCTCCGCAGCAATAAGTGGCGCAATTCCGTTTCGGCCATGTCCCTGGCTCACATACGGGATACCGTCTCCATCATCATCAGCAGAAATAAAGCCGGTGTAAATTTCGCCAGTGAGCTGGGTTTCTGCCTGAATGGCGCCACTCTGATCTACTGTCTGAACCCACCAGCGCGCCACACGCTCTATCTGCGGCTCAGCCAGATGCGTTGGCGTGGTCAACAGCATTTCACGCATTGCTGCCGCAGTAATGCCGATGGTGTAGGGCGTGACGATCACTGTGTCATCGCCCAATCTGCTGCGATAGACGCCTTGTTCCTCGACCCAGTAGCTGCTGTTCATAAGGTTGAAGGTGCGGCGTGCGGCCCTGAGATAGCTCTCGTCCTCCGATGTCGAATAGGCCGCGACGAGGGCTCTGACAGCAGCCCAATTGGCAGCGCCAACCGTGTTTGAACCGACGGGTGCGCCATCGGCGACAGAGTATCCTTCATAGAACGAGCCGTCCTTGCCCTGGACTTCGACCAGGAATCGAGCGTTTCTATCAAGCAGGTCACGCGCGCGATCGGCGATCTCTGGATACTTGTCAATAATGTCCCAGCTTTGCTCCAGGTCGCGCATAGCAATCATCGCCATCATCATGTCGCGTAGCGCTACCTGGCTGCCAGTACCGGATTCAGGGCGCCACTCTGATACGAACACGCCGTCGCGAGTATGCATTGCCTCGACATTTTGGAAGATAGCGTTGGCCACGGATTCGGCCACAAGCGATGTAGTTTTTTCGACAAACCCGCCATCGACCGGCGGATTGTCGGTGAACACTAGCGGTCGCCGCTTGACAGTTGTCGCGTAGGCCGATGTTCCCCAGATCCACGAAGCCTGATCCCAAAGCTGGCTTGAGTTGTCCTTCATATCAAGAGACCAAACACGCTCGGGTATGTCCCCGACCCACAGAATGTCTGGCTCAATCTCGTGCGGAATGTATCTGAGCCCCTCTGCTGGATCATAGGTTTGAGGGTTAATTCCCATGAGGTTCTCCCCATCGGTGAACATTGAAGACTTGACTTCGAGAATTGCGTTCAGGGCACCCATTGTGAGGCCCCAGCCGCGCATCCCTTCCTCGGCATCATTGCCAAGCATGGCCACTTCAGTGCCAAGTGATACATCTGATTGACCGGTGTGTTCGCTGTGGAAGAAGTAGTCGGACCATTGCATACGTCTCTTCACAAATTGGCCGATGCCACCCAGATGGAATGTTGTATCCATCAGGTCGTGATTGAATCGCTGTTGATAATCGTTCAGGAACGTATTCGGTTGCCCCCAGCCACCAACTTTTCCACTCATGGGATCTTCGAACGTATCGCGATTGTCGAGCTTACCAGTGAAGTGTGGATCCACCGATTTGTACTGCAAATAGGTGAGCTGCACATCGTCAAAGACACGAGGAAACCCCGTCCGCTGATACACCATGGGTAGATATAAGCCCAACATGATGTCCTTGTTGGAAAACACTCTCTCTCCCCTATCACGCTGTAGAGTGTTGTAAGAAGTATGGCGCTGGGCCTGCAACGTCCAATAAGGCGCATGAACCATATGTATGCCGGCATGACTTCGGGCACCCGTGTAATCGAGAAGGTAGCGTGCATAAAAGTACATCTCTTTCGCCACTACCCATTCAAACGGTCGCTTGTAAGCAACGGGCATAGCCGCTCTGACCAGATCGTCAAATCCTTCCATGCCAAACTTGAATGTTTCGTTGGCCATGTAGGTCGCATCATTCAGAATAAATCTGCGATTCACGACGATGCTTTCCAGCGGTGAGCGATAGGCGCTCAAGTCAGGCTGAAACGTCCCGCCCTTGATTTCTACTATTCTTCCGTCTGCCGTAAATAGAAGATTCTTGGCTGACGATTGACCTCCGCCCACAACTGCTAAACCAGCGATTACTGCTATGAAGCATTTAGTCATTCTGAAAAACATCGCTCTTCCTCCAAGTGAAATGGATGCCATTGTGTTTGAAAAAGCTAGAATATGAAGTCCGCACTGATCCGAAACACAACCGGGGGCGCCGGCCCTAGGTCGGGTTCGATAATGCGGATTAAGCTCGACGCTGTGATGCGAATTTGAGGATCAGGACTGAAGACGATTGACGGTGCAATGAATCCAGTCAATCCACCCGAAAAGGACGGCCTGGGAATTGCTTCGAATACAAAGACCTCGCTACCGACTGCTCCGCAGCCGCCAACTGATTGAGAGACATCGGCAGCATCACATGTATGGATTTCTGGTTCTGGGATGTTGCCGGCGTAGCTATCCTTGCCTTTGTCGAATGCCACGAAAGTAAGGTCTGCGGCAATATAGTCCCGGAAGAGCGGCTTCACGAATGAGAAGAAGTACGTGGTGGTGTCACCCAGATCAATACCATCGTCAGCTGAGACAAAGCGATGAGTGACGCCTAGATGTGCTGCACTTCTGCCTAGGAAGCTGCCTGGTGAGAACTGACGCGTAAAGAACGCACCAGCCAGATAGCTAAAGTCTCCCGTTCCAGGCTGCAATACGGATGGAAGGCGGCCGTCGTCTGAGAATCTTCCGAATACGCCGTTGTTAAAGGGAAAGTCCCCGACGAATGCATTATCAAAATTGGCGCCGCCCGGTGCGAAAGAAAGGGGTCCTGCCGCCGGCACGCCAAAGGCGCCGCCATCCCCAGGCGCAGGACCGTCACAGACGGCCCGATTTCCCAGATTGAAGTTCCTGAAGAAGCATCGAGGATCGCCCCACACACCGTTGGCGACATTCTGCATCATGAGAGCGTCAAATCCCTGCGCGATTGTGAGATTGGGCGGCTGTGGGCGCGAGGCTGTAATTCTGCCGTTGCTGCCAAAGGTCTGGCTGTTGCTACCCGAGGGTATGAACACTGCACCGACCACTGCGATACCCAGCGGTTTGGTGCCCTGATCCCAGATCTTTTTCTTGAGAAAGATGCCGATGTCGCCAATTTCCTGAGTACTGCCGGCGTTCTCAAGGCTGATGAATTGTTGGCCATTGGGGTGAACAGACCCGTCGACGCTTGAGTCCAGATAAGGAACATTTATGCGTAAGGTAAACCCATGAAAATACTTGCGATCCAGGTCGAAGCCATAGAAAAGATCGAGGTCAGTCAAACTGCGCTCGACCTCAGAATCTGCGAAGACTGCCAGATTCGGCGATCCGTTCATGAAAAAGTCATCGCCGTCAATTCTTAGATTCCGGTGTGAGATTCCTATTGAGTAAGCCCCTGGCGGCAGGACATAGGCGTGCTGCGTAAACGCAGGCCGTAGCAAGGGCGGAATGAACGTCTTGATTTGTGATTTGATTTCACGACGTTCGAATGCCTTCTGATTTTCGCCCCCCAACACGCCCTCGGGCGTCCCCAGCTCCATGTATCTATCGGAGGCAACATCGCCTTGACGAGTCTGTTGAGCGTTTGACTGAGAGATGGAAACCAGGGAGAAGAGCGAGAACAGAAGGGCAATGATCAACCGAGATGTGAGCGAAGTCGATTGGCCTCTGTCTGCGCGAAATTGGCTACGATTTGTCATTTGAGTCCCACTCCAAGAACGACTGATTGTTTGTTCCAATGGACAGCCAGTACCACTGGCTCAGTAAATGTCTGTTTCCGGTCTCTCCATTGCTGCCATCCCATTGTGAAAATGAGATGGGTATGGTTACTCCATCGTCAAAGCTAACATCGACAGGATTGGTCGGAATACGTGCACGATTGATCAAAATCCGCCATCGGCCGTTAATCCATTCGCCCGATGCCTGGATCTCCGGGTCGCCGGCCCGCTCAATCAGCGGCTCGTTCATCCCGTTACCGTCGAGGACGGAAATCTGAGCAGGAATTTCCGGATCTATACTTTCGGCATGCCAGTACCACATCGTAATTGGATGG
This sequence comes from uncultured Alphaproteobacteria bacterium, assembly GCA_965371465.1. GTDB lineage: Bacteria > Pseudomonadota > Alphaproteobacteria > CBDUYM01 > CBDUYM01 > CBDUYM01. The sequence continues at coordinate 33,816 of CBDUYM010000030.1, read as the reverse complement.
GAGGCGTCGCCGTGTTGAAAAAGCGGCAAATCCAGTTCAGGCTCAAGCGAATAGGCATCGACGTGAGGGAATTGAATGCCGAACGCATCCGGGTGAAGCTCCAGGGCCGAATCCCTGATCCGTTCCGCGTCAGGATCGCCAGGTCGGCTAAACGTGCGATCATCCATCTCCAGCAGAAAAGCGATGTTGTCTGCATTGTAGATAGCGCGCACACTTATGGAGTCGTTCAATGGCGTATAGAGCCTGGGATCCGAATACAGGTTCGGTATCATAACCAATGTCGTTACTTCTACCGATGCCCAGGTCGGGTCGTTTACAGTGGTGGGCAACTGATCCACCGTCCGTAATGCTCTGATCACGGGCGAGCCGGACAACTGAGGCGTGGTGTCGCGCAAGGTGTAAACATAATGCGCGATGTGCCATCTGTTCTCCAGGCTGACCCCGCCTTCATGAGCCGGCATCGGAGTGCCCGGGATGCCAACTGAGAGCCGCGTGAAAATGTTTGCAATTGTCTCCTCGGCGTTGCCATCTACATTGGTCACGCGCCATGTCCATGGCTTCGTGAGATCGCGAGGCCAGATTCTTGCTCCCCATTCGTCTCTCAGGCGCTTTTCCGCAGATGGGCTGCCGCGACCCTCATTGCCATGACAAGGGCTGCAGCTTTTGAGAAACTCTTCTCGTCCGATTTCAAGCGAGGTCTCGGTAATTGGGAGCGTTTGGGCGACACTGATTTCGTCCGTGATGCTCACCTGTGGACCTATGTAAAGGCCTTCATCATCAAAGTCGCTGTCAGGTGCATCCTTGGGTGCCCAAGTGCCGACCCAATCAAACGCCTTAACTACATTGATTAAATCTTGAATTTCAGCCTCACTCAACACTGAACCCCAAGCCGGCATGGCGGTCCTGGGCAATCCGCTGGCTATCACCCGGAACAGGTTCTCGTCGGTCGGTCGCAATTCCTTAAAGGGGGAATTGTTGTACTTGAACAGCCCCAACGTGAAATTTCGTGGCTTCGGATAGAGAAATTCTGCAGCCGGTCCATCGCCCTCTCCGGTCTGCCCATGACAGACCGCACAGCGAGTCTCATAGAGATCTACCGGGTCCGAAGCCCGTCCTATACTCGGCACTGTCGCGCCGGCACCTGCGATTGCAGATCTGACAAGTTGCTGGCGCGAGTCAGGCAGCATGTTCACGCTGTCGTAGAGAAAGGTAATGACATCCCAGGTTTCACTTTCTGTGATTTCATCTTCAAACGCCGGCATTGCGGAACGCCAAGGCGCGAACTCTCTTGGCAACCCCGGCCCACCGCGAGCGATGCGCCAGAAGAGATAGGCTTCACTTACTTCGCCCAGCAAAGGACCATCGACGAAGTCTGTTGGTGGCGGGTCTTGGCCAAGGCCAATCAGTCCATTGCCATCCAGTAGATCACCATGGCAATGCACGCACTGGGTGTAGTAGACATCACGCCCCCGTAGTACAGCCTCAACATGGGTTTGCCGGGCTTGGTCTGGATTGGAAATCAACTGGGCGGCGATCAGAGTCCAGAGCGGGTTTTCAAGGTCCGAAGGAGCGATTTCGCGATCAAAGACATTCAAAGTCGCAGGCAATGTAGGTCGTTGTGCTTGCAGCGAAGACTCTTCAGGCGAGAGCGGTCTCGCGATCTGGTCGGCAGGGCTGCAGGCGAAGACTATCATCGACAGGATCCCTAGACAGACGTATCTGGTTAGTCGGTTGAGCGTGCTTGAACGTCCAATTGACATTGTGCAATGCGCCAAGAAAGGTCGGTCTAGCCGCCGAAACTGAAATTGACTTCTACTGTCGCGTCTGCCTCGATCTGAACTTCGGTCTCCTGGAGCCCCAGAGTCGGATGCCATGCACGGACCACATAGTTGCCCGGCGGCACATCGGTCAGCAAATAGCGACCGTTATCATCAACAACGACCGCATATGGATTGTCAGGCGCCATCATGAATCCGAACATGAAATTGTGAGCTTCGCAGTTGAGTGAAATGTATGGCGAACGCCGGGGAAACACCTCAACCTCAAGGTCGCCTGGCTCCGGCTGACCAAAGTTGAACATCGTTCTCTTGACGTCACGGCCTCGCTCGACGCCAATCAGTTCACGCACATTGATATTGTGTAAGACATCTTGGTCACTGTTGCGAATTGTCAGTGGCCCGGGCCTGACGACCTGTGCCCAGGGCAAGAAACGGCAGCCTCTTTGATCGATCAAATGCCCGGCATCGGGCAGGGTTCCCCACGGTTTCCCTTCCTCGATGCTGTCAACGAACACGAACGCGCCGCGAAGGGCGCCCTCTAGGACATCAACCCAAACAACTTCGCGAAATCCCTCTCCACAGACTTCAGGATTTTTTTCAATTGCAATCGTTTCTATCGCATTGAGCGGCAGATCGCCTTGGAAGGTAAGCTGGCCGCTGATCAGTGCCCCTCCTTGAACCGCTATTTCAGTATATGCAGCAGCCGGTGCATCAGGGAATAGAAGCATCGGCAGCGCAAACGTTGCCGAAAATAGCGACATGCGCAGCCTATCGATAGTCATGGGTCACCGCTTCATTCAGATGATTCACTGGAGACTGTTTAGTCAAATCCGAATACGGCGCAGTTGAGTGTAATCAATTGAGATACAGGCGAGCCAGCCCATTAAAGATCCGACGATGAAGAGTTAAAGACACAAGATAAGTCACGAATTCGTGAAGCTGAGTTACCTGAATCTCATAATTTTGCACTACATTATCAGTGACTGGTTTGTGACCGACTAAATACAAAGAGCAATGAGTGATCGCACCTCGAATTGCCGTCAGGTAGTTGTAGCCTCGGTGTGATGTTTGATGACATTGGACATCCGATTTTTTTGCAGCGCTGGCCGATCACCCGGTGAATGTTGCCATAGATCACATTTTCGTGAGGCCTTCTGCATCCAGCTGGACTGCTCTGTCCATCAAACGAAGGGCCTATCAACGTGCGATAAATTGTCGCAGCTAGGGTCGGAAAGTCTTTGCACATAGCCCCTACCGCAAAGAATGCCAGCATATGATCCCGTTGATCAACGGCAAGTACCCAGCACGCTTTTGTCCCTACTGCAGATCAGTGGCCTGCTGCAGCGTCGCAAGATTGAAACAGCCTGATTAGCCGCCTGCGCTGCCGCATCACAATTAGTTGAGTTCAGCACTGCGGCTGTCAGGTGCAGTGTGTGAGCCTAGGTTGCGTAGAGTGAGTCATCAGAAGAACACGCGATGCTTCTTTGTTTGAAGCCGCCTGGGCCTCTTTCTGGATGCCAGCGAACCTGGGAGCATCGATTGAACGGAGCCAGTTTTGAAAGAAAGCAGGCTTATTCTCTTTCTTGATGCCGATGCCACGATGAGTGAGCGACTGGCCAATCAGATCGCTCTTCTTGAAGATTGGTCAACGAGTATTGCGCAGAACGCAGTTGAGGTTTTCGAACTGCTTTCCCGCACGAAAGTTGACTTACTGCTGCTTGCCTCAGACAACGCTGATACAGATGCAATTGAGCTTTGCCGCCGGATCAGAAGCCAGAACATCAATTGCCCAATCATTGTCATCTCGCACGTGCATTCTGACGCAGAAGAAATTCTTGCCATGAACTCAGGCGCAAATGGGTACATCCGACAGCCCAGCAGTTTCAATGTCTTGATTGCACATATTCGCGCGCAGCTGGCTTATCACGAGCAATTTGACGACTTGGCACACATTTTCGCATCCTTCGCATTCTGGCCGTCTCGTAATTTGCTGTGGTCAATGGAAGGGCGGACAATCCCATTGACTAAAATCGAAACTTCATTGCTGCAGCACCTCTACTTTGCATCGGGTCAGAGTATCGGACGCAGTGCTCTATTGCGGATGGTCTGGGGCCTGGCGTCGGACGTCGGGACGCGCACTCTGGACTCCGCTGTTTACCGGCTGCGTCGAAAGATCGAGCGCGACTCGTCACATCCTACGATTCTGCTGACTCAGCCGAACGGCTACAGCTTGCAGAGAGAGGATTCGGGTCGCTACCAGTTATAGCGGAGCCCGAGCTCAGCGGCGCTTCCAGAATACTGAGTGTCAAAGGAGGTCCCATCCAGATCAACAAGGCTGGGATTATCGGCATCGAAGTAGCGATAGCCAAGAGAGGCAGTGATATTCTGGTCAAATCCATAACTCACGCCGCCACGAAGTTGGTATGCAAAGACAGTATCGGCATCATCCCTAAGACCGACGCCGTCGACATTCAGCGACGTCGCACCAAGGCCAACACCAATATAGGGCACGAAGTTGCTGCCAAGATCAAAATCGTAGTAGACGTTCCCCATGTATGAGAGGGCTGTAACCTCTGGATTCCCCACGACATTATCAATGTCGTTTTCCTGATACTGCAACTCGGCTTCAAGCCGAATATTATTCCAGAGGCCTGAACCCCACCGGTTCTGGTCGGCGAAGCCATATCCCAAAGCGATTGAACCCATTGCGCCTGTCTCAAAATCCGTGTTCGAGGCAATCGACGGGAAAACCAGAGTTGAGTTTTGCTGATTGGATGAATTGTCCAGCAGAGTGATGCCTGCACGGAGCTCGCCATAGAAGCCCGACCAGTCGTCTACGGACCAATTGGCTTCCGCGGCTGAAACCGCAGAAGTAACCAGCGAAACGGCTGCCGCCAAAACGGCTATGCTAGAAAAGCGTTTCATTTGCATGGATAATCTCCTCACTATTGTGCTGTCATCGAAACTCTGTCTCTAAAGGACGACTTGCGCTAATGAACCGCTCTGTTCGTAAGCTGCCCAAGCAATGAAAATAGTAAACGCGGCAAAGAAGAGCGTCGCTGCAACGGGAAAATTCATAGTGAAGGCCTCCTTTTCGGCAGAACGTAAATCTGTGTTCTCGAAGCTTTAGACACCTGGGCCGCCCAAAGGTTACAGGGCCGTGCCAATGCACGTCCTTTGAACGGCCTATATTCCGATTCAGGTCGAATTGAGCTCATCCAGGATTCCGCTAACCAGCCCTGCGCCCAAACACATTGAAAACTGATTGCACTGCTGATTATTGCTGGGGGCGGCCCATCATGCGAAGTATGAATTGGTGCGTCAGCTCAATGCCGAACAGGACATTGCGGTGCACAGAGATCTTCACGGATGCGGTTGATAGTCGTCCAAACTTAGTCTTCGCCCCGGAAGCCTCAGATGGCCCATGAATCACAGCTGAGATCTTGGAATTCACGTTTCTTTGATTTCCGTCAGGTGCATATTGCGTGTAATTGACATGCCAGCCTGCACTGACTGTTGCTTCTTGATATTTCTTTTCGTCCGTGCTTCGGCTACTAACAACGCATCGTACGAAATCAGAGTCATGGAGCGCTCTAATGAAAGGCCGGCCTGGAACCAAGCCATCCGATCTGCCACGCTCAAGAGCTTCGGCTGAATTCGAAGAGGTGATCCGGGAATACGGAGGTTCGTTGATCTCCGTCGCGCGTAGAGTCGTGAGGAATGAAGACGACGCGCACGAATGCGTGCAAGAAGCTTATGCACGCGCCTTCAAGAATCTGGAAAGCTTCAAACAGCAATCGGCGATGCGAACGTGGCTCCATCGGATCGTCATCAATACGTGCACCTCCACCCTTCGATCCAGGATACGAAGATCAAGGTTCGAGACAGAGCCATTTGAATCAGGCTTCGATGCCGAAGGAAGTCGGCTAGCGTCAACGGGAAGTCCGTTTCCCTCGCCAGACACTTTCATGGAGCGTAAACAATTGCAGGCTCAGGTCCGTGAAGCCATTGAATCCCTGCCTGACAAATATCACAGCGTGCTGCTCCTTCGAGATATCGAGGGTTACAGCACGAATGAGGTAGCCGACATGCTAGACATTAGTGCAGGCACCGTGAAGACAAGATTACATCGAGCAAGAAAGGCCTTGAAGAAAAACATGGAATCTCAGTTCTCGGCCCAAAAGGACTACGCGAAAGGCGCTATCACATGAGTATAATGGAAAGCTTCATATCAGCGCTAGGCATGAAGATGACCTGCGAGGAGTGTGACAGTATGATCGTTGATTCTCTGGATGGCGCTCTGACCTTCTGGAAGAGAGCCAGCTATAAGATACATCTGTTGGCATGCAAGCACTGCAGAGACTTTGTCGATGGCTATGTCAGCACTGTCGAGATGGCGAGCCACGCTTACGATGACGCGGCTGAATCGGACATTCCCGAGGCACTGGTTCAGACAATCCTGAGAGCAAGCGGCAATAAGCAGTGATATAATGCTTCGCTGACTGCAGGCTCTGGCTCAAGATGATTTTTTAGCAGTCCACAGAGAATCAGAGGTTCATATGCAGAACAGAAGCCTTCTAGTAATAGACAGAAAGGGCCTCACGAACGGCGGTCTGTCTAAGAACTTGCGTTTTTACCCAGGCTAGCTATTCATGATTCAGATTCAGCTCTTGCAGCATCCGATCAAGCTTGCCGGATGCATCCAGTCTAGCTAAATCATCGTATCCACCAACTGCCTCTCCTCGTAAGAATACTTGTGGCACAGTGCGGCGGCGCGACCGCCTGATCATTTCTTTTTCCAGTTCGACTTTTGTTGATACATCAATGACTTTGAAGTCTATTCCCTTCGACTGCAGCAATTTAAAGGCTCTTCTGCAGTATGGGCACCATGGTTTCGAATATATCTCAACATCAATAGAATCGTCTGTATCCTGATGTCGATTTTGAGATGCGATAACGGACGGTGTCTTTTTTGGCCAAATTGCGCCAGCAAGAGAATATCTTTTCAATGTGGTCAAAATCATTTGTCTGTCCAATCCTTAGGATCCATTCCGCCGCAATTCAGTTCATGCTTTGCGACAACATGCGCCAACAGCGCGGGCGCAACATTTGTGCGCCTTTTCTATTACTAAGTCGTCTGCAGATTCCATCAAGATCCTCTTCTGCAACGCTTTGAAGGCGACAGAAACCAGACTTGTTCTAACGCAGACCAGGGTTAGTCACTTCTGTCCGTATCTCGGCACAGTTCGAGTCGTTAGACAACTCGACAGACAAAAAGTTACAGGGCCAAATCGACTTTTGGATTTTTCGGATACCAGCATGATGAATGGAGCGAAACTCACCAACAGGTTTTGAAATTAAAGCCGGCTTTTGCCGGGTGAAATTAGGTTGATCAAAAATTGAACAAGCTGCCCACTGAAAAAACGTTTCAAATTTTGGAGATCAACAGACAGATGGCAGATCGAAGATCTAAGATCGCCTCGAGGGTGACACGTAACCGAGCGCCGACACTTTCACAGCACCGCGGCGGCAACAGATGAACGGCTGCCAAGCAAGGGACCAGTTGGTGATATGGCGCCTTCACGGCAGTAAAGGGACTTCGGTATATGAGAAGCGGCCGGCTGACTCATGCTGATGCGGAAGAAAGCTTCAGTAGGCCAATAGAGATCAATCGTGATCCTGTCTGCTCTGTGGCTCAGTTGCGCTCATTTGACATGGCGACGGGGCGCGTAGGTCGCAGTCCCTCATCTTTCCTTTCACGCGCCGTAGTTGCCCGTTGTCTGGGTCTGTAACCTTATGTCTGCGGCGGCGTCTAATAATGTGCGAGTCAAGCAACTGGCCCTGCGAACTGCTTGCATCCTAAGAAAGCAGTGTTTGTAGCCTGATCGAAGCGAGCGAAGTTGCTTTCACAGTGCATCACTTAGTGGGCAGAACTCTCCACTTAGTTCGCTCATGTCAGACGGGCCAAGCCTTGAGATTGGCACGTCGAAGTGATGTGGGGAGGCAGCAATTGAGGCAGATTGCTGTCTCCCCTCCCCCGGGGCAGCCGTCCGTGTCACACGGCTGAGGGTCTGCAAGTTTCTGCATTGCGCGGCAGCGGGCTATCAAGCGTCACGGCGCACAGTTCGGAAATCATCCACCCACATTGCCAGTGGAGCCACACATATTAGGCCCGGCTGCCACGAGAGGTGGGGCAAAATGCAACCGCGGCCGATTGAACTGCAATGGGTGAGAATTCCTGTGTCTAGGGTCAGCTAATGTGACAATGCGCCGTCCAGAGATGTGTGATAGTGAGCGCCCGGGATCAACTTAAATTCAGACAAGATTGAGGCAAAGGATGCACGTTCCTGTCAAAGCGTTGAAGGACTACCCATGGTACACAAGGCTGTTCTTTTGGAACCAGAAGCGGCGCTATGGCATGGTGCTGGAGCCAGGACTGCTCTGGGCCCGTTCGCCTTTGGTGTTTACAGCACTTGCGTTGCTTTACGGCGCCTTTGACCGTAAGCGTTCGCCGCTCTCGCCAGTGCTCAGATCGTTGGTCACCGTGCGCGTGTCACAGGTCAATCACTGTGCCTTTTGCGTCGATATTAATTCAGCGACGCTGACCAAGCGAGGCGTGCCGGACGACAAGATCGAGCAACTCTGGGATTGGCACAACAGCTTGCTGTTTGACGAACAGGAACGCATCGCCCTTGAGTATGCCGAGGCCGTTACATATTCCGGTGGCGATGGCGTTACCGATGAGCTGATGGCCAGAGTGAAGGAGCATTTCGATTCCGATGCTCTGGTCGAACTCACGGGCCTGATCGGATTTCAGAACATGTCGAGCAAATTCAATAGCGCGCTTGACGTGCCGTCGCAGGGATTTTGTCCACTACCACCTACAGGTCCAGCACAGCTCTAGTTAGTGGCCCAACATTCAAGGGTAAACTCCGCGGTCATCACCAAACAGATTCAACGGCCAATGAGTCCAGTCAGTGCTGCAGCCGCCCTCCCACACGTGACCCATAGCGAGGGCATTAGCTGACAAAGCGTAATCAACTGAGAGTACAAATCCAGCGCTTCATCAGTGCTCAAGCCTTCAAACGCAAGCTCGGTTAGATCAAGGGGTGCGAGCTATGCGCCCCGTCTCTAACCCCAAGTTGCGTGAGAAGCTGATTTGCGGAATATACCTTCGGCAAAGCTAGGGAATGCTTGGAGTAGTTGCCTGTTGTCTGGGTCTGTAACCTTATGTCTGCGGCGGCGTCTAATAATGTGCGAGTCAAGCAACCGCGCAGAAAACTCCCATCAACAAGTGCGGCGACGAGAACGGAAAATGCAACGTTTCAAGTCACCAGGCTCCGCCCAACGATTCCTGAATGTCCAGTCCGCAGCCTACAACTGCTTCTATTTCGAGCGCCATCTGATCAACCGCTCCCATCTAAAGCTGTATCGCGCCGAAGAATTTGATGTGTGGCAAAGTGCATGCACGGCGGACTGAACTGCAATGGCTGAGAATTCCTGTGTCTAGGGTCAGTTAATGTGACGATGCCACCGGCACAGCTGCTGCGGGAGCGGTCGGAACGTTCTTATCTTGTCCAGACAGAATTGGCGAATTTCGCATCTCGCCAGGACGAAGCCCCAAAAGGCTAAGCTTGTAAGCACACTCTGTTCTGCTTTTGACGTTTAGAACTCTCATTATTATGTACAGGTGCTGCTTTACCGTGCTTGCGGTTATTCCCAGTGACTCAGCAATCATTTTGTTAGTGTTGCCAGCCATCATTGAGTAGGCAACTTCAAGTTCACGCGTTGAGAGCTTAGGCAGTGTATTTGAGTTGGCCTCGACCTCGCCTTCAGTTTGGATGGGTTGCCTGAATCCAGGGGGCAAGTGAATGCCGCCAGAAAGTACGTGCTGAACAATTTTGCCCATACTTTCTGAGTCAATGTTGCTGGGCACGTACCCAACAACTCCTGCAGCAACCGCCTTGGTAACCAGCTCCTTGTCTTCACCATCGGAAGCCACGAGTAGTGATGTGGTAGGCGCTAAAGTCCGTAAAGAAAGGATGACGGCCTCGGAATCTGCATCCGCGAAGGGGAGCAGTACGATTATCAGATCAAAGCCACCCGCTTTCAGCAAGCTGAGTAACTCGGCGTGTCCATCGGCTTCTGTCAGATCAAGCTGAGGCACAGTATCTCTGAGCACCCTCTCAAGACCGAAGCGAAAGAGTCCCATCTGAGCACCAATCAAAATTCGCATACTTTTCTCCTAGTCGGAGAATGGGCCAACCCTTGAAACCGAGCCACTCTGGATGATCGATAGTGTCAGACAGTTGAAGTTGTCGCAGCTGCTCTGGCCCATCGAGAGCTTTATTAAATCGCACTTGACCCCGCGGTTGTCCAACTTCTTTCTTTCACTTTTCTGTGAGTTCATTCCAAAAAGTTCTACTCCTAAGGAAACACGGCTTAGTCATTAGTTCTAGAACTCCTGGAAAGTTAGCTAAAAGTTGTACTTCCTTTGATATCTCATAGGTTACTGTCTGTTGCATTCTTGCTATAGCCATTGAGAAATCAAAGAATGCAATGAAGAATCTCGCTAATCTATTTTGACGGAATGCATACGATTACACTACAAAGATGATTGTGAACGCCGACATTCACATTTGAGATCGCATGAACCACATCTCAAACGCAATAGAGGATTGAAGGGGAAAGAAATAATGTTCCGATCAGCTAATTCCAGAGCCTGGCTCAGGTCAACCACAGCCCTTGTCACAGCAACGGCAGCCGCAGGAGCCATGATGCTGCCCTCGGGTGTCGCATTCGCGCAGGATCAGGAAGCGGACGATGAGATCATCGTCACAGGCTCCTATATCCGCCGCGGCAATTTCGATACGCCGACGCCCCTGAACATCGTTGATCAGGCTGATATCCTGGAACAGGGTTCGCCGAACATCACCGATGTTATCCGGCAGCAGACCTTTAACTATGGCACTGACTTCCAGGCGAACCGCGCAGCCAACACCAACCAGGGCGGTTCCAATACAGCCGCGAACCTGCGGGGACTTGGTGAAGCCGCGACCCTGACACTGCTGAACGGTAAGCGTTCGGTTACAGGCGATATCACACGCATGTATCCGCTTATCGCAATTCAGCGGATTGAGACGCTGCTTGATGGTGCTGCGGCACTTTACGGTTCAGATGCCGTGGCCGGCGTGGTCAACTTCATTCCCTTCACGGATTATGAAGGCATGAAGATCCAGATCGATGGTCAGTGGGATGATGATTTCTCCCATGACCAGTACAACATCGCGGCTCTGTGGGGTGCAGGCAACGACACCACCAGTCTTGTCATGGCCTTCAGCTATTTTGACCGGGCAGACCTTGACTTCCTTGATCGGCCGCGGAATTCATCCGTGGGTTTCGGCACTTCATCGACCGCAAATCCTGGCAACTTCCAGGTATTCCTGCGAGATCAAGCCGGCGATCCAATCCCGGCTGCCACCAGAGGCGTTGATCCAGAGTGCGCAAATCCTAATGTTGGCGATGTGGACAACTTCTTTGATCCGCAGCAGCCGGCAGCGGGTATCCTTTTCGGAAGTTGTCGCTTCAATTTCCAGTCGCCCTATCAATATGTTCCTGATGATGAGCGGCTGCAATTGTATGGTCATGTTTCGCATGACATAACGGACAATCTGCAATTCAATTTTGAGATGATCTATAACCACAAGGATACTGTGCAAAACGGATCGTTGACGGATCCAGGCCGGCTCAACTTCACAATTCCGGGGGAAAATCCGGGCTCTATTTTCCGCGCTGTTGCGCCGAACCAGACCGGTGTGGATACAGACGGTGACGCTATTTTTGGTACCCCGAAACCCCTGTTTGGGCAGGATTTCTGGAACAATGACAATCTGCTTGATCTGACGCCGGACGGCATTGCGGATCGTGATCCTGGGGTCGACCTTGATCAGAACGGCTTTGGCGATGTCATTCTGGCAGCCAACCGTTTTGCCTCCATCAATGACGATCCCGATGGCGGCATCCCGTTCATGCAGGATACGAATGGCGTTGATGTGCGTACCATCGGCAATCTTGGCCCGTTCCCAAGCTTCGGCGTAACCGAACAGGGCGGTACGTTCCAGTCCAACACCTTTGACGACATTCGCGTTGTTGGTGAGCTCAGGTATGAGATTCCCAATTCGAACTGGCTATGGACCGGGTCCTACTTGCTGCATCGAAGCACTTTCAACAACGTCTTCGGCGACATTTCAAAATCGCGCGTGATCGCGGCGATCAATTGCGAAGGTGGACCAAATGGGGATCTCTGCTTTAATCCATTTGCAAACCACATCATCCCAGACTCTCAGCTCCAGAACAATAACACTTCATCCAATCCGGGCATTTCAGTGGTTGCACCAGCGACCACGCTTGCAGAACGTGAAAACAGTCAGGAGATTGTTGACTGGATTTTCATCTCTGATCTTCACCGGACAGAAACTGTTCTCAATGTGGTGGATACGGTTTTCTCCGGCGATCTCTTCGATGCAAGTTGGGCGGGAGACCGTTCGGTTGGTGTTGCTGTCGGCGGTCAATGGCGCCGCGAGCGTTTCGACTTCAACGGCTCTGTCCCGTTCAATAAAGGTGACCGCCTGTTCTTCGGGCAAGCCGATGACTTCGTCGGATCTCGGGATGTCTATTCGGTGTTTGGTGAGCTAGCCCTGCCGCTGTTTGACAGTGATACCCTTGGCTCTGCGGAGCTGCAGGCCGCAGTCAGATATGAAGATTTCGGCGATGGGATCAACACCACAGATCCGAAATTTGCGGTCTTGTGGCAGCCCATAGACACCTTGTCTCTCAGGGCATCCTGGGGCCAGGCTTTTGTGGCACCTAGCTTGGGTCAATTGGGTGGTCCGGTTGTATTTGGACTGCAGAACATCCCTGACAGGATTGCCAAGGGTGCATCCGATCCAGGTGGCTTCCTGCAGACACCGATCCCATCGAATGCAAATCTGGTGCCGGAAACGTCCGAAAACTTCAATATCGGCTTCAGCTGGGAGCTCATTGAGGACCTGACATTGAGTGCTGACTATTGGGACTTCGATTTCACAGATCGTCTGGTGGTTACAGGATCACGTGATATTCTGACTCCTGACGAAGAGTTGTTCTTGGATTTAGGTGGTGTGTTCGGCAATAACGCTGACGCCATTGCCTGGGCGGGCGGTACACCCAGTGCCAATATCTCGGCGGCAGACGCGGCGCAAGCCAGTCCGTTGGTTACGCGTGATCCGATCTCGGGTGTGATCCTGCAGATTGAACGACCGCGTGTAAATGCAGCGTTCTTCGAGACTGCAGGTCTGGACTTTGGGGTAGCATGGCGCTTTGACGCAGATACCTTCGGTCTGGATCAGGACATTGGTACTTTCAACTGGAAGACCGACGTCACCTGGGTCGAAAGTTTCAATTTTGCAGCAAACGAGTTCGTACCCATCAAGGACGGTGTGGGTCAGCAGAATGCCGAGACGAATATCGCTGTGCCTATTCCAGAATGGCGTATCAATTCGACCATTTCCTGGACCTATGGGGATCGTCACAGCGCGTCAATCACCGGCCGCTGGTACAGTGAAGTCCAGCAGGACAGTGGTCTTGGACCACTCCATCCGCTCGGATTTGCTGAATGTGCGCCTCCAGGAGCGGGCTGCACAGGCACAAACAAGAAGTTTGCCGACACTTCGTTCTTAGGCACTGGCGACAACCCGGATGGTGTCGTGAATGCGCAGGCGACCTTCGATGTGCAGTACACATATCGGACAGAAGGCCTGGTATTTGACGATGATCGTCAAACAGCGTTCACGATTGGTGCCATCAACGTATTGGACAACAAGCCACCGAAAATCTCTGACTTCGGTGGTGCAGAGACATTCCTGAACGATATCCGGAATCGGATGTGGTACTTCAGGATTGAGCAGGACGTCTAAAGACTGCTCGATACAAAGATAAGGGCGGCTCTTTCGGGCCGCCCTTTTCATTGCCAGCACCCAGAGCGCCTGCACGAAGGCATGCGGCTTTTTACCGGCGCGAGTACGTCTGACAACACCTCAATCAATTTCCTTGCCGTCGAATACTCTCCTGCAGATTTCAGTCTTCTGCCAAACTGACGCTGGGAAGATGCTCAAATGCGAATGCCAACGCGAGACCCCAGATCACGTGCATCAAAAGGGTTGCCATCGGCGCCATAATCCCAAGCGCCATTCCGAACAGCCCAGCACCTGACATAGGCATGGGACCAATCATCATCAGCAGCCATGCAGCAACCGCGAACACCACGCCGCTCGTCAATGTCTTTCCAGGCAGTCGGTTCTCAACGAGGCCGAAGAGCGCCCCCCAAAGCACGGTTCCGATCATGAAGTGCGCTATCCAGCCCATGGCGAGTCCGGTGCCCATCATGTTTGCCATCATCCGGATTGCATTGAGCTCAGGCATGACTCCCATCTGATCCTTCATCAACATGATGAACGAAAGCACAACCGTAGCGACAAAGCCGCTAATCATTCCGCGAAGAATTTTTATAGGTAGATCCTTTCTCTAGAAAGTATCGTGAAGCTGCAAGCAAGGCTGCTTCTATCAGAAGCTTGCAGCGATTGAAGAGTCGTGAGTGCGACGCCTGAAAAAAAAGAGGCAACAAAACATTGGCCATGCGCTGAAGAAATCGTCTCCTCTTTATCCCATGTGATTGCCTGCGAAGGCGCTCGCCACGCGCATTCCATGCTCCCGAAACAGGCCCTCGTGACTACAAGATACCGCGTAGCCGGTACCCTCCTGATTCTGTGACCAGTGTCTCCTCATATTTGCCTCCACGGACCAGTTTTCGCCTCAACCTGTAAATGTGAGTCTCAAGCGTATGAGAATCTACCTCGCGGCTGTAACCCCAGACTTTACTCATTAGCTTGTCCTTGGACACAGGATGTTCATCTGCCCGATGCAGTTCTCTTAAGAGTTGCGCCTCTTTTTCTGTCAGCTTGACCTTATCGGATGAACCCAGATCAATCAGCTGCCTCCGTCTTGTATCAAGAACGAAGGGCCCAAATCGCAGCATGGCGTATGTGCTCTCTTGATGTTGCCGCAGGTTGGCCCTGATCCGCGCACTCAAGACACTGAAGTTGAACGGCACCGTCACATAGTCGCATGCACCACAATCGAGACCCTGAACGATATTGATCTGGGATCTGTTTTCAGAAATCATCATGACTGGACATTGAACACCACTGTCCCGAAGGTTCACCACGGTCATGCAGCTCTCGCCGGCCGATGAGGCATCAGCCAGAAGAATGATACTCACGCACTTTTTCAAGGCAATTTCTATTGCACTCATCTCATTGTCGGCACAGATCACCTCCCACCCCCCGTAGAGGCGCAAGTGTTCAGCGAGATGGACCTCTTGCAGTCTGTGCTGTCCAATAATCAGGATGCTGCTATTTGGCATATGACTTTCAATAAGTCGGAAAACTTCAAAGCGTGGTTGTGATCAGTATTCGTCAGGAGCTTGGACGCTTGGGCCGACCAAAGGTTACAAGCCGGCGGAAAAATATGTGCTCTTCTGAAATGCAAGCGCTGCGGGTCCTTTTGCCAGCTGCCTGAAAATTCGATGAACCTCTCGTGCCAGCCGGGCTATCAAGCGTCACGGCGCACCGTTCGGAAATCATCCACCCACATTGCCAGTGGAGCCACACATATTAGGCCCGGCTGCCACGAGAGGTGGGGCAAAATGCAACCGCGGCCGATTGAACTGCAATGGGTGAGAATTCCTGTGTCTAACCACATGGGGTGAAGTGGTTGGTATTTTTATCACTCAGACGGAGAGCGGCCACTATGTGGAAGTGGTAAGCGAAAAGCGCTCTTAGTTGCAAATCACTGGGCAGAATTCGGAAACGACAATAATTGCGCTAATTGAGGCAAACCTCGGCCGAAATAAATAGCCGCTTTCTGCATTTCACCCTGCCAACTTGCCGCGCATCCGGTCCAGAGTGCCAACCAGTGGCCCACTGCAGCAAATCGCCTCCCTACCAGAAAATCCACGGCATATTCCACGACTTTGTGCTCTTGCGGCCCGCTATCACTGGGCACGCATTAGGTCAATCAGAGTGCGCCTTCGCAAGCGGCGGTTTCTCGTGACCCTCATGAGGCCAAGCGACGTTCCAATCACAATAAGTTGAATTCTCCAGGAGATTTCTACGTGTACGCTAAGTCAGTTGCGTGCAGTGATCCTAGTTAGAGTCGGTCATGGCATCTGGAAGCATAGACAATGGAACGGATACTTCAGCTGACAGTTCGAATTTCGGTCGGGTTTAGCTTATTCTTCCTTACCCTCTACTTGATCGTCATAGCGGCCAAGCCTATCAATAGCCCCGACACACCCATGCTCACTAGTAGCGATGTTTTGATGATCGGGGGCATGTTCGTTGTCGTTGGCCTCATTGCCCAGATTTCTGCAACAGCAAGCAAGTTTGTTTGCGACCGCCGAGCAAGCCGATGGTCGGTTGCACGGCTCGACGATGTCACTTTGGCGTGACTTGTCCACTGCAGCTCGAGTACCAGCGGGCAAAATGACAGGTGCCAAGAACAGGTTCGGGCCTTTTGCGCCGTTAGCTTCCGACTGGCTGTGGGAGACTGACACGGCAGGCAGGTATACATACGTTTCAGGAAATGTGCTTGAACGCTTCGCTTTTGCAGGGGATGGCGACGCAGAGCAGCTTCGGATCGACTTCCTGCGGCCATTTTCAGATGCAGATGCTGACGCTGTCAGGACCTTCATTCGTGAACTAAAATCGTTTGCCGATATTGAAATCTCAATTCGCCTTCCAGATGGGCAGCCCCTGCACATTAGTTGCAGCGGTGCTCCGTTCTACGCAGCAGATGGCAAGTTCGCCGGATATCGCGGCACTGCACGAGACATTACAGAGCGGATTGAGGCTCGCAAGGAACCCCCCCATGAGCCGACTTCAATCCATGTAGCGCTGAACGCAGCCCGAAGAGCGGCCGAACTCACTGCCAGATTGTTGGCGTTCTCAAATGATCAGCCGGTGGCCCCGGTGATGTGCGACATCGGAGAAGTGATTGAAGATTTGTCCGGATTGATTGGGCGGACAATGGGTGCAAAAGTCGAAATCCGGATTTCTTGCGAAGACAACCTGCCGCCAGTGTTCATAGATTTGTCTCGACTGGAAGCGGCGCTTCTCAATCTTGCCCTGAACGGACGTGAAGCGATGCTGGACGGCGGGTCTCTGACCTTGGACACAGCTCTGCTTTCTATCAGCGACGTGGATAACCCGCAGCATAGAGACATTCTCGCCGGGGACTATGTACTGGTTGTTGTAGCCGATAATGGCTCAAACATTCCGGCAGGCACTGCGGAATGGCTCGTCGAGCCCTTCGTTTCGACCGCGGAGGTGGCCAACGGCCTTGGTCTGAGTACCGCCTACAGATTCTGTCAGCAGTCCGAAACGAAGATGACAATACAGGCCAGACCAGACCTGGGTAAGACTGTGAGGCTGTATTTTCCTGTTGCTGATCCAGATCCGTCCAGCCAAAGCATGTAGCGCAGGGCTGTCTTTAAGTGACCGCGCCCGGCCCTGACCTTGCCTTACAGATTGACTTGCAACTTTCAATAGCAGCTGGCATTGGCAACATTGTTCAATCGCAAGAAATGGCTATAGAGGAGCCCGCGACCATGTCCAGAATAACGAACTCTGAACATCCTCATCCTGTAGACATCCATGTCGGCCATCGGGTCCGCGAGCGCCGCATTCTCCTGGGCATGAGCCAATCGAAGCTTGCCGATGCGCTGGGCATTACTTTTCAGCAGGTACAGAAAAATGAGAAAGGCGCCAATCGAGTTGGCTGTAGCCGGCTCTTTGACATCAGCGAAGCGCTGGGTGTCTCCATCCCCTATTTCTTTGAGGGCTACAGTAGGAAGAGCGGAAGCAGCGAGAACGTTGGATTTGGGACGCAGAGCTTACGGCTGGCGAGGTACTTTGGTGAACTTTCAGATAGCCAGCGCGATGCAGTCTTTTTGTTCGTGAAGTCGCTCGCACGGTCCGAAGTCAAGGAACCGCCCATGCAGCGCGCTAAGTGATTGAGAAGCGCCCGCCCCGCGTGTCATGCCGCCTTCGCAAGGCCCAAATCTGGCTCAAACAGAAAATTGTGCGCTGAAGTAACGGTAGCGAGGATTGACAAACCTACAGAGTGCAGCGCGGATCTGTCACATAGCTGGGGATCAGGAGATAGGTATGGCGAAATGGTTTCTTGGCGGTGTCGCTCTCTTAATGATCACAGTTGTAGTTTGGCTGTCTAGCAGTTCACTGGACGTCCGTAACATCAAGCCTCCCATTCCGGCGTCAAGCTACCGCACCCTCTACAAAGAGAACGCGTTTGGACAGCACAGGCACGAAGTCATTGTTCCTGGCGGCACTCGAAGCTATCAGGCCTATGCGCCAGGATTGGCAGAGATTGGGCCACGTCCTGCGATTTTGCTGCTCCACGGGGCACAGAGAAGTGGTGTGTCATTGGTTGAAAAGTGGAAAATCATGGCAGACCGGTTCGGTGTCGTGCTGCTTGGTCCTCATGGTCTTGGCAGAAACTGGAGTTACGACAGGGATGGGGGTGAATTCCTCGAAGCAGTTTTGCGAGACGCCAAAGAGAGATACCTTATTGATCCAAACAGTATATATCTGTTCGGCCACTCAGCCGGCGCAAACTTTGCGCTGGAGCTTTCCGTCAAGCGCTCTAACGATTTCGCCGCCATGGCCATTCATGCCGGCGCCATGCCGCCGACGGACTTCTTACAAATAGGGGAGGCTAACCGGCACATGCCGGTCGCAATATTTATTGGAACTGATGACCAGTCGTTTTCACTGCCCTATGTTCGGCAGACTGCCGAAGCCTTTGCCTACTACGGCCATGCAACATCTCTCTACGTCCTCGAAGGCCACAATCACTGGTACTACGACCTGGCTCCGTACATCAACGATCTCGCCTGGGCGTTTCTCAGTCAGTATAAACTGCAATAATCGATGAGCCGACTTCTCTCGCTGACACAGGTTCAAGTCTTCACAGAAGTGTACATCTCTGCATAGCCATCTGCGGGGCGAGAGGGTTGAGCAACACGACAGGCTATCGCACAACATTTTAGTCTAGTTCTTGCAAACCTTCAGCTATTTCGCCAGCGATCCCCGAAAGGGCCATAGAGGTACGTGTCGCCGGTGTTCTGTGCCCCTGTGGCGTCCGAGACGGAAGTCATGAGATCAAAGCTGCCGCCACCCGCCGTGAAAGTCTGATATGGTGGAGCTCAGTGACGTTGACATTGAGCGCAGACCAACAGATTTGAGCTTCGTGGGTGGCTGGTCACACAATGTCCTAATAGACTGCTCGTTGCAGCCTTTGCTCGATCAGGACAGCGGCTGAAATAAGCCAGAATCGAGCCGATATCGTCAAACAGGAATTGGAACTCACATGACCCTCAATACTTCTCCTGTCGCCTTTGCACGGCGCCCCCTCCTGGCATTTCAGGTGTGTCTCTTCTTCTACGTGAGGGCAAGCTCGTGTCTCCGCGTGCCAAAACTGATATTCGAGCGAGCAAGAGCATGAAGCCTGAACTGTTCAGTCAATGGGTGTCTTGACAACATTTAGAAGAAGTTTTCTGTTCTACTTCTCTGGCTCAAAAGAGGGGAACCAAACAGATGAAGGCAAGAAGCATCATAATTGGCGGACTCGGATTAATAGCGTTGTCTGGCATAGCGAGTGCCCAAGAGGAGATCTCTTTGCAAGCACTCATGGCAGTTTCAAAAATGGCGGGGGCGTGCGGAATACTTGATGAAATGATTCACTTCCAAGAGATCACTAAAATGTCCGGCGGCGATGACTTTGTAGCAAGGTTTTGGGGAGCAGAAGCGGCAAGGCTTGGATTGTCTATGCAGCAATATTCAGAACAATGTGATCAAGCCCTGCTGGCCTACGGCAGGTTTTGGGAACCATCTCTGATTCTAGATGGCGACAATGGATAGCTCGTAACCATGAACTAGAATGTGCGGGAGAGTGCAACAGAGACCTTTTCTTCTTATGTAGTCCCTCCACTCAGTCATGCGATCATCAATATTCTGGCTTTGCTAGGCATCCAGAGATATATTGCACCCACCTTTCAGAGCGATCCCGGTTTCACACAAGGCTTGGCAAACCGAAGCCGGATCAGGTCGCACTCAGACCTGAAGGTCCAAGGCCCGATCGACAATTGAAGCTCCGCTTTGACCGTGCGCGTTTGAGCGCTCGGCCATTGTTCGAAAGGGAAAATTACATGTCCGATGCAAGCACATTCGAAAAACGATTTGATCCAAGACGGTATTCGGCACTCGAATATCGTCTGGAGCGCAAGCCAGATTCGCATATTTCCAGCGCGGAACTTGCGGCAGCAATCGAGTTCAATCGCGGGGAACCAATCCCCGGCCAGATTCTTGACTACCTCTGTAAGTATCTGAGTGGCGATATTCAGACAAAGCGAGGTCCCAAGCCAAAAACTTTGTGGGTCATCGCATATGAAGTGGCTGCAATCGAATACTATGCCAAAATGTTAAAGTGGCTGCGGCAAAGAAAAAAGACGCAGGGTCTCGAAGGATGGTCTGCCATCAAAGACGCCGAGTGGTGGCAGGGAAAGCCTGCAGAACGAGCCGCACGCATGGCTCAACGCCGCATGCTTCCGAACGTCGACTGGCGGCACATTCAGAATCTTGCATCCAAATATCATCGGAATTGATCGCGTTTTTATATGAATGAAACGCAGTTTGGGCTGTCCTATATCAAGTGTTGGTCTCCATCACGAAGGACAACACATGACAAAGCGCGTTCTAAAGATCACTTACGTTCCGATCACAGAGCTGAAGCCTTCCAGGAACAATGCTCGCCTTCACAGCAATGCGCAGATCGAGCAGATTGTCCGCAGCATCGAGGAATTCGGTTTTACTAACCCCATTTTGGTCGACCATCGACGAAATGTACTCGCGGGACACGGCCGCCTCGAAGCTGCCAAGCGCATGGGGCTCAAGAAAGTCCCGGCGGTTGCGCTCTCCAACATGACGGCGGCACAGAAGCGCGCCTACATCATCGCCGACAACAAGATTGCCGCCAATGCAGGGTGGGACCGAGAGCTTCTGGCACTCGAGTTTCAGGATCTCCTCGAATTGGACTTCGATGTTGAGTTGACTGGCTTCGATGGTCACGAAATCGAGCTCCTGATCGACGGTCTGGCGGTCGTCGAAGACGATGATGCTCTGAATGAGATTCCTGAAATCGACCAGACGCAGCCACCTGTGACGCAGCCCGGTGATCTTTGGGAGATCGGTCTTCACCGGCTTCTTTGTGGTGATGCCCTCGAGCGCGCTTCCTATCGCAGGCTCTTGGGCAACCGGAAAGCCCAGATGGTGTTCACGGATCCGCCCTACAATGTCCCCATCAAGGGGCATGTCAGTGGCCTGGGCAAGGTCGCCCACGAAGAATTCCTGATGGCCTCTGGAGAACTCTCTGCCACTGAATTTGTCAGGTTTCTGGAGAGCGGATTTCATCACATGGCTGCTTTCAGCCGCAAGGGTGCCCTTCTTTATATATGCATGGACTGGCGGCACAGCTTTGAAATTCTCACGGCAGCCCAGGCTGCCTTTGATGAATTCAAAAACCTCTGTGTCTGGAACAAGACCAATGGCGGCATGGGTGCGCTCTATCGTTCCAAGCATGAACTGGTCTTTGTGTTCAAGAAGCAAGGTGCCCCGCACATCAACAACATTGAGCTTGGCAAGCACGGGCGCTATCGAACCAATGTCTGGGACTATGCTGGTGTGAACACCTTCCGGGAAGGTCGCATGGAGGATCTCGAGAGTCATCCGACCGTAAAGCCGGTGGCGCTGATTGCAGATGCGATCCTCGACTGCACTAGGAAGGGTGCTCTGGTACTGGATCCCTTCCTTGGCAGCGGTTCGACCCTTGTTGCTGCAGAACAGACCGGTCGGCATGGCTTCGGGATGGAGCTTGATCCGCGCTATTGCGATGTCATCCTCGAGCGCATGTGCCAGGCAAGTGATCTGGAACCTGTTCACGCTGAGAGCGGCAGAACCTACGCTGAGCTGAAGGATGCAAGGGACCCTGCCGACACCACGCAGATCAAAAGATCTGGGGAGGCAGGCTGATGGCAAAGAAACCAAAGTCTCCCGACTACGAAGTTGGTTACAAGAAACCGCCGAAGCACACACGGTTCAAAAAGGACGAATCCGGCAATCCGCCGGGACGGCCAAGAAAAAGGAAAAAAGAGCCGGTGGATGTTGCCGCACTTCTCAGCGAACCAGTGACGGTCATGCAGGATGGTGAGATCCGAAAGATTCCACCATTTGAGGGCATCTTGAGAGCACTTGTCCGCCGCGCTCTCAACGAAGAATCGGTCGCCGCGGCGATCAAATTCCTGCGCTATTGCGAACACTATAAGGTCATCAGGCCAGCACCTGTGTCGCGAGGAGGAGGCATCCTTGTCCTCCCCAACGCCTGGGACCGCGACGAGTGGTTCGCGATGTTAGCCAAGAATGGCCCTCCGCCTTGGCCGGGACCACGTTCGGGTCTGCCTGACGATCCAAACGGCAATGCCGGAGGGAAGGATAAGACATGAGCGACAATGACGACAACACCAAGTCCGACGCTACAAAAGACATTGAAAAAGATGGCGTTGGTTATGGCACACCTCCGAAGAATGGCCAATTCGTGCCGGGCCAGTCCGGCAATTTGCGTGGAAGACCAAAAGGTGCCCGAAACCGCAAGAAGATCGTTGAAGAGATCTCGAGCGAAATGCATCGCGTCAAAGAAGGTGATCGAGTAGTCAGGCGGTCTACGCTTGAGCTCGTCCTAATGAAACTGCGCAACGCGGCGCTCACAGCCAACCTTAAAGCCGAACAAGCATACCATTCTCTTCTGAAAACATTTGATCCGCAGGAACCAGATGGACGATATGGCTACATCATCATGCCGGAAGAAGAAGAAAAGGAGGAATGGTCGAGGAAGACGATAGCTCAGCAGAAAGAACTGAAAGAGCGGGCCCGTAAATTCGCGGAAGGGCGTGACGACTACTAAACCGTGCATCGAGCGAACGGCGCTTTATCAGATCGCTGTACCCTGCTCCAGCCGGCACAAATGACTGGCTTTCTCTGGCCTGCCAAGCGTTCCTATGGGTGGAAAGGCAGGATGAACCATGACGGCTGAGATCCCGGAACTGGACGCATTACAGAGTTACGACAGGCCACGATTGGTCGAGCGATGGAAGCATATCTTTCGACACCCACCGCCGAAACACGCCAGCAAGGATCTGATGCAGCGCGCCATCGCCTGGGAACTCCAGGCCAGCGCCTACGGCGGCCTCAAACCCGCCACCGTCCGAAAACTTGAGGCGATTGCTCTGGCCATCGAACAAGGGCGCACGCATCCGCTTCTGGATCCGCCGCCCCGCTACAAACCAGGGACGACCATCATCAGGGAATGGTATGGCAGGAAGCATGTGGTCATGGTCGTCGAGGATGGTTTTGCCTGGGATGGCAGGACATGGGCGAACCTGTCGCAGATCGCCCGTGAGATCACCGGCACTCGATGGAATGGCCCCGCCTTCTTCGGGCTTAGGAAGGACGGAAGGCGCGCTTCATGACCTCGAAACCAGAGACCAAGCGTTGCGCCATCTACACCCGTAAGTCGACAGAAGCAGGTCTCGAACAGGAATTCAATTCCCTGGATGCCCAGCGTGAAGCTGGAGAGGCGTATATTGCCAGTCAGCGGCACCAGGGCTGGAAGGTGATAAGAACAGCCTATGACGATGGTGGCTTCTCTGGTGGCAACCTCGACCGACCCGGGCTTGAAGAGCTGCTGAAGGACATTGAACGCGGTGCTGTCGACATCGTGGTGGTCTACAAAGTGGATCGGCTCAGCCGGTCGATCGGTGACTTCGCCAGATTGATCGACAGCTTTGAGGAACATGATGTCGCCTTCGTCTCTGTAACCCAGGAATTCAACACCACCACCTCCATGGGTCGCCTTATGCTGAATGTGCTTCTTTCCTTTGCCCAGTTCGAAAGGGAAGTCACGGGGGAGCGTATTCGCGACAAGATCTATGCCTCAAGAAAGAAAGGCATGTGGATGGGAGGTGTGCCACCCATCGGCTATGATCTGGTCGACAAGAAGCTGGTCGTCAATGAGACGGAAGCAAAAACCCTGCGCTTCATCTTCCGGACCTATCTTGAAGTGAGGTCGATCCCGGCCCTGCGGTTCAGACTGGGCACTGAAGGCTATACAACGAAGGACTGGGTCAGCGCATCCGGAAGAAAGTGGGGCGGCAAGCCGTTCAGCCGGGGCCATCTCTATCGGATCCTGAACAGCAGAACGTTTCTGGGGGACGCCGTTCACAAGGATGAGTGTTTTCCCGGTGAGCATAAGGCGATTGTTGATCAGGACCTCTGGGACAATGTGCAGGCAGCCCTTCAGGAACACCGGCACCGCACAGAGACTGATGCTAATATAGGTTCAGGGGCCCTGCTCAAGGGTTTGCTATTTGATGACGCCGGCAGTCCCATGAGTCCCACCCACACAAAGAAAGGCAGCCGAAGGTATCGATATTATGTAAGTCAAGCGGTTCTCCAATGCCGACCGGATGACGCAGGGTCGGTGACACGGGTCCCGGCTCACGACGTTGAGAAGCTGGTCCAGGAACAGGTGTTGAAGTTCGTCCGCGCTCAGCAACGGGACGCACCTTGGAGAAGCCCCTCAGAGCCGCCTCTGGATGACATCGGCGCGGTGATGAAGAGATTTCTGGATCGGGTCACGGTGACAGCCGGGGAGCTTGTCCTCAAGCTGGTATCAGAAGAGGAGAACGATACAGAGGACGGCGACAGGCCGATGGTCACGATTTGCAGAATGCCGTTTCAGGTCGGACCAGGAGCCAGTATTACAACAGTTCTGGAGAGTGATGAAGAGCTGCAAGATGATCCCCGTAGCCATCGCGCTCTGATCCGCGCCGTCGCGCTTGGGCACAAATGGCGGGAAATGGTTGTAAATGGAGAGGTTACATCAATGTCCGAGATAGCGGAACGATATGCTGTCACCAGCCGATACGTGCGGCGCCTCTTGCGGTTCAGGTTTCTTGCCCCAGACATCATTGATACAATCATCAACAGCGAGAATCCGCGAACAGGCCTATTCGACGAGATTCACGACAATCAGCCGCTCTGCTGGCGGGATCAGAGATTGATGCTCGTTCTCTCGGATTTCAAGTCCGTGGCGATTCTGCGTAGAGCCGCTGCCTCTTAATCAGCGGGTCACAGGTTCGAGTCCTGTAGCGCCTGCCATTAAAAACAAGAGCTTATGTGGAGTGTGCTTAGGTCATGCTCCGTCCAGGTAAGCGTAGGGTATCGGAATGATCAGATAAGATTGATGCCCACCGTGTTAAACTCGCTCATATGAAAGTGATATCGGATTTAGTGGTATTTATTGTCTTCCTGATCGCGGCGACGTGGGTCTTTGTTCGGCCTGATTTCGACTCATCAATTGCTCTTGCTTTGGCATCGGGCGTTGCGCTTACCCTGATAGGCGTCCGATATCAACATCGCGATACATCAATTCTATTCGGCCTGATGCTTTCGCCGATCATGCGTTGGGTCGATCGCCGGAGACCGATTGCTGCAATCTCCTATGATACGCTTGCCGGTCCCGATGCAATACAACATGAGGTGAGAGCCTGGGCCATATGGAACAAGACAGGCCCAACGGGGCATGTGGAATTGCGCCACAGAGTGTCAGGAGGGTCGTGGAGAGCATTCGAAAACTTCGAAGGGCATCACATCAAGTTCGATTTGAAGGATCTTGACAATGACGGAAATGTCGAGCTGTTGGCGCAGTATTCCTGTGGAGCGCATACCCGGATGATTACAGCCTTTCGGATCGGCGCCCACGGCTTCCCCGAACTAATTCCAGGCTCAAGAATAGGCGGTGACTGGCCCGAGATTGAGGTCGATGACAGGGATGGTGACGGCAAGTTCGAGATCTATGCGAAACAGCGCAACTGGGCAGGTAATTCCTCGCAGGAATTCCTGCAAGAAGTCTACTTGTACCAGGATGGCAAATTTGTGAAATCTGACCCAGAGCAGACACGTAACTAAGAGCATTACACATTGAACGTATTTCAACCTGAATGAATGTGCAAATCTAGATTTCGAGTAGGGGGGCGGGGTCTGATTTGGAGAAGGGGCGTGCCCTATCAAAATGCGCGACCTCTCGAAGCAGCCTGACCACTTTTTCTCAAGCTTTTGGAACCATGCGACACTTTCCGTTCCTCCGGGAGAGATGAATTTTCCTCGGCCGCTCGAAATGTCTGCATGCAGAACCCACGTTCCTAAATGTGCGTCAGTCTGTCTTCGAAACTCGAAGATAGAAACCTATGAAACAATGGACCCCAGAACAGTCATTCTGATGACCAATGCGGCTCGACGTGTAACCGTATGTATCTCATGGAGAACTGCTCTTGGTGGACATTCAAAACTGGCGCTGCATCTATTCAGCGAAATGCAGGTCGATCGCCAAAGCTTAGGGGATGCCTTTGAGGCACATCATGTTCCATCGAGGTGACCACTACATTCGAGTTATCTCGTTGACACGGACCGAAACGCTGCCTAATCAACTGCCCTACACAGGCATCCTAGACGACTTCAAATCTGGTGGTAGATCAATGTTGCCGTAGGCAATCAGCCTAGATGAGCAAGGCCTTTGTTGCACTGCGTAATGACAATCTCGAATATCGTCTGTTTTCTTTATGTCTGATCATGCATTGTCTGCACGAATTCGTGCCAACCTTAGAGCGCGTTCGCATAGAGTTTGCGGGTCATGAAAGTCCATCATAGCGGCGGCATAGACCCCGACAGCCTCGGCTTCTTCCAGTGGCGGACTCTCAGCGGTCCACCTCAGAGGCAAATGGCCTGACAGCGCCATCCTGAAGAGAGGTGATGCGAACTGGATCATGCTTCGTTTTGAAGGCCTATACAACAAGTCTGCAGCGTTCACTGCATTGCCATGCAGAAAACTATTTCGCACTTTGTAAAGCTCACCATATATCCAGCATGCCAGGTTCTCGCGCGGCTTCTTCTTTGAAGATCCGTAGGCTTTGTATAAGCGGTGTGCCAATTTCCCATGGCACCAATCATTCTTGTTTAACAACTGATACACCGCACGGAAATTTGAATCGCCATCGCGTGGATGTGCAAGAATTTCAAACGCACTAACCCAGAGCGCGAGCATACGACCTATATCGTAGAGCGTTGTGTCAATGCCTGCGGGCATTTGCATTGCAGCGTTCGCCATGTTTAGGGATCGAAAGAGGGCCACGTTGTTCCATGTCGATTCACCTTGAACGTAATACTCATGCCACCGTTCAAGCAGCTCTTGCATGAGTGGTGTGTCTATATCGTTCTGCTGCAGCGTCAAGTGTGGAATTTCAGGGTCGGACTGGCCATGGAACGCTGCTACTTCATGTATGGCCCACATTGATGGCGTCTGGGCAATGAGATACTCGTCGTGGCGGTCCACCATCCATGGATAAAGTGCGAACGTGTTGGAAAAGGCAATGCCAAGATTTCGCCCATAAACTAAATTCCGGGATGCTTGCTGAGGAATCACGGAGATAGAGACTGCATCACGGAAGCTGGCAATGGCATCAACGGTAACGGTGATTCTTGGCAAGTCAGTATCGGCGATCAAAACGCTCGGCCAAATTTCCATGCCGAATGCATCTGTGAATCGTTCCAGGAAAACAGCGAAATTTGGGTTGGCTGCGCATATGTCCGTCACTCTGTTGTCGTGAGGTGAAGTGAGCGCAATCTGCGTCCCTTCAATAGTGGTATCCATCTGTAAATTTGGGCAGACGGCAAGGGCTGTCCAGGGAGGCATGATGATTTGCACCGATCATTTGGCCGGCTTCAATGCCGGGGGTATAATTTGAGGAACACTGTCTTCAAGGTCGTCTACTCTTGACACAGAGAATTACGATATCCTAGGTGTTTGACGGTGCCGTTTCCAGCTGGGATACAGCCGAAAAGCACCGAAGCGCGGGGAATTGCAGAAAGAGTGGGCCAAGCTCTAGATCAGTGGTTACAGGGTGATTCCGGGGAGCGTGAGCAGGCGCTGCCTGCAGCGAGGCTGAAAGAATGCAAACTGGAACTGGCCCAAATGGGGCCAGAGAATCTCGCCCTAAATTCGTCCTATACGGGATACTTTGTCTCTCTGACGGTCCGTTTCAGGCCTGACGTACTTCCAGAAAACCGCACGTTTCTGCGCCTTTCGGGCGACTCTTCTATGCAATCTGAGAGAGTAGAGACTTGTTGGCGGGCAGAAAGGGATTCATACTGTCGAATGTCATTTCGATTCTGGAACCGCGAACTTCCGCCACAAATGCGCCCTGAAACCAGCCAGATGTTGGCCAGAGAAAAGTCACCGGATCCGGTCACTTTTGGGGCCAGAATGGACCTGCAGAGACACAGGCTGCAGGGCCAGAAGTCAGATCTGGCTTTACCGTGATAGACAGCACAGTGTGGGCCAATACTTCACTTGCAGGAGAACACTCAATGGGGAGCTCACTTCAGGCAATCTGTCCCTGCGGCTATGAAGAGTTTTTCGATGTTGGGGGTGGGTTTGAAGACAGGGGTTCCCTGTGCCTTGCCCCGGTTCTGGACGAGGCCGCTGCTCGTGTCAGGACACGGAACTACTGGGGCCGGCAGGTCAGGAACGGCAAGTCCGGTTCCATGACTTTCTATGATCAGCCGACGCTGCGCGATCCGAAAGCTGCCTGGGATGCTGTGGAAGTCATCTTCGCTTGGAGTGGTTGGGATGAGCATCCTGACTTCGTGTTGATGGACGGCCAGTTTCTATGTCCCAGATGCCGTGCTTTTGACATGCGCTTCAAGGACGCTGGAATGATGTGGGACTAGCGTTCTTGGTTCGAAGCTGTCCTGGAGGATCGGCCTGGACACGGGCGTTGACGGGTTTGGCCAAAGAAGGGATGGGCTTGAGAGTCTGCTCTTAGCCATTAGCGGACATAGTGGACTGATCAATCGCATGCACGCCGCGTTAGAACCTGCGCGTGAATCCGACTTCTAGGCGATGCCGCGTGTAGGCAAACAGATCGATACTGGAGTCATTGCGCACAAAAGTGTACGTAACCTCAGGCGAAAATCCTAGCCATTCAATGTCCCGCTTGATCAGCGTGATGGGCAGCCTATAGACCCAGTCGGTTCTCTTCTCGCCGAAAGCAGCCTGAACTCCCTCATAGGGGTTGTACGTAACGTCGGGCTGAACATAAGCAATGATGCCCCAACCGAATTCGCGATAATATCCAACGCCGAGGCGCCATTCAGTATTCTGGAAAGACTTTGCACGCGCGTCCTCAACTGCAATGCCTACAATTCCGCGCAGAAAACTATGGCTCGACAGACCGTAGTCCACATGGCCTTCAAAGCTATAGAGTCCTCCATCAAGATCGTCATTGATAAGATAATCGACATACTGATAGTCGAAAAGCCCGGTAACCCGATACTTCTCAGAGAGTTCGCGCTTAAGCGTGGCTCGAACGCCGAGACTACGATTGTATCTTTCGTGCGCATACCATCGATAGGATCCTGTCGCTTGCAGCTTCAGCGCTGTTCTTGCCCAATAGAATTCTGGACCGAAAGCAACTGCGGCAAAAGTATCGTCAAAATCTTTGCCTTCATACTCGCGATGGTTGGCAAACACGCCGGCCACAAGTTTCGTCCCGTCCCAAAGCGTCGGGCTGTATTCGACGCCGCCGCTAACGACCAAACCAACGCCGGATGTTGCCTGTGCTACCTCATCCAGGTCAAATGGCAGGCCGAAAATATTGATGCGCTCTTCCTCCGGTCCGACATTGATATTACTGTCTGGGGCCAAAGACAGTCCGCCGCTGAACCGCCACACGCGCCGGGCACGAATAGCATCGATGAACTTTCGTATGTTGTCAGCGACTTGCCCCGGCGGCTGTTCTGCCAGCACCAGCTGAAAGTGGAGTTCGGCGGCATCGTCATCCCGGTTGAGATAGAGCGCACGTGCAAGTTCAAGGCGCACGCGGGTCAGCTCAGGCCTTCGAGCCAGGATTTCGCGGAGGAGGGCGGCAGCATCTTCAAGGCGCTCGTCAAGGACAGCTATGTTCCCCAATAGAAACAGCACATCCGTCTCATCGCTCGCCGTCTTCCGCACAGCCTCCAACAATCGCCGTGCGGCATCATGTTGTCCGGCAGCGATTAGCTCCCGCGCAACCTTGACCACCTGGTCAGGTGCCAGGAGCTCAGGCAAATCCTCCAGCGGCACGGGATCGTTCGCCGCGATTACATGCGCAGGGGGCAGGAAGCAGAGCGCCAGTCCTGACAGCAAACAAAATCCGAACGACCTCACGCGACGAGACAAGAGTTTCACTTTGCGTCCGCTGCTCCTTCAGCTGCCCGCACTAGTTTCCCGCTGCTTTGGAAATGGCGCGTGCAAGGCTGGATTGAAACACCCCGCTGGCACTGGTGGAAATACCGAGAGGCACGTTGACATCGAGGAAAGTCGCATTGACCTGACTTCCCAATGTTGAGATATCCACGGTCCAGAATCCTTCCTCCACGATCCCGTCCTTGTCAAACTGGCCCACGACACCGCCATCAGAAATCAGAATCGTGAAGGTCTTGCCTTCAAGGCTGCCAACACTGTCGGCTTGCAGCAGGATTTCGAGCGTGCCATTGAGAGTAGCTGTGCCGGTTATTTCCAGCTTGTCGGCAGCTGCACTTGAAAACTCGATCTCCAAGGCACCGGGCTCCAACTGGATGTAATCTCCATCTATGTGGAGCGTGCCGACGCTATCCCCTGGTGCGATCACACCCCAATTTCTGACCAGTCCCTCAGCGACCCCACTGCCCTCGAGACGGCCCAGGGGTTGTACGAGTAGCTGACCGATCAGATGGCTGTTTAGACTGAAGATTGCATCTTCAAAGACTGAAGTACTATTTGAGCTGGATACACCGCCGCTAAGTCGGAAGTGAGCGCCTTCAACTGTCAATTGATCCAGATTAATAAAGGCGCCTTCAAGCTCTGCATCGCCTAGTACAAACAGCGCAACAACACCCTCGACGATACCTTCAATGTGTGCCCCACTTTCCAAGATTAGCCAGTCATTGCCTGAGCCTAGGTCAATGTCTCCAACAATTGCGCCAGCATTTGTAAGTATGTCTCTACCGTCCCCCATGGAAATCGAGCCGACTATTTGGCCGCCGGAAAGGTTTTCCAGCTCATCGTCTCCAAGCCCCAGTTCGATCGCGCCGTTAATCACACCAGAATTTTCGATGAATACTCTTCCAGGCGTAAGCACGGTAGGCGCAGAACTCCCAAGAATAGAGACGTCTGCAGTAATAGTACCTGTGTTGACAACATGTGAAATTGAGTTGGTGTTAGGTGAAGTGCTGATGCCGATGCCGGGCGATCCTGTGGCGAATATCTCACCACTATTTGTTACGTCCAGCGTATCAGCAGAAACCACGCCCCACGCAGTCCCAGCAGCACTCACAAATATTGTTCCATCGTTAGTTACAGTGAAGTCATTGATGCTGTGAACACCGGCGGCGATCTGATCAGTCGAAACTGCAGTTATTGATCCGGTGTTGAGAATTTGGTCTCCGCCTGTTGTAGTTATCCCTCGAGTAAAGCTTGTGCTCAAGACGTCAACTAATCCGTGATTTTCAATTGTGTTTTGCGGCCCTGAGCCCCATATGCCTCTGCCACTGCCGTTATTGCCGGTCTCTGACACCCAAATTTCACCGTTGTTGATCACGGTGCTGAATGCATTGACTCTTATGCCGGTCGTAAAACCGCTGCCAGACTCAGATTCGGCACGAATTGTTCCATTGTTGGTAATTTTGTTGCCGGTCAGACCACCATGCACGCCTGTCGCCCTTGATCCCTGCATATTGATGAGGCCGTCGTTTATCAGTGTGACATTACTGCCAAACGAAATCCCTGTGACCGTGCCATCTGATGCTGTGGGTGTCTGGATGCTGCCGGTGTTAGAGATCGCGCTGCCATCGCCCACTTCGATTCCTGTACCAATAGGAACGATGTCACCTCTGTTTTCGATCGCAGAATCTGTTCCAGCGATGATCCCATTGCGGCCCCTAAGAAGGCCATTATTTTCTATCACCGCATCAGCGCCGGCGCTGATAGCCGTTTCGTTGACCGGGTCTTGATCGACAACAGCCGTAGTGTCGATATGAATCGTAATGCTGTTCAATGAGCTTCCGTCGAACCCGTCGCCATCGACATTCAGGCAAGCGATTGTGTCACCGTCTGTTGCAGGATCTGGCGTACAATCCGCAACTGCATCACTGATACTAGACGCTACAACCAAGCCAGCCACAAGTCCGATCGTAACCCTTCTAGACCTGAACAGACTGTTTCTCATTTCTTCGGTCCCTGTTGCGACCCAACAAACGTACCGACTGCATGCTCGCCACTGCCGTTCATCAGCCAGTTGCCGCCAATTTCTCCTGCGCCTGGTCCGATGAAACCACTGTTTGCGATCCCGCTCAGAACTGCATCGTTCGTCTTGGACGTCCCTGAAGCGGCAGCCTCTGGAACCATGACCAGAGGCAGGCATTGCGACTGAGCATTGCGCAGATTCTCGTGACAAGATGTGCACGATCAGCTCCCCCCGGCGTTCTGAACGGCCCGCGCTAGGCTCGACTGAAACACACCGCTTGCACTGCTGGAAATGCCGAGAGGGACATTGACATCAAGGAAGGTCGCGTCCACCTGATTGCCCAATGTCGAGATATCGACAGTCCAGAAGCCTTCCTCCACGATGCCGTCCTTGTCGAACTGGCCCACGACACCACCATCAGAGAGCAGGATCGTGAAGGTCTTGCCTTCGATGCCGCCGACACTGTCAGCCTGCAACAGAATTTCCAGGGTGCCATCAAGATCAGCCGTGCCGGTTATATCCAGCTGATCCGCAGCTGAGCTTGAAAACTCGATCTCCAGCGTTCCCTGTGATGTCTGTACATAATCGCCGGCTATATTGAATGTGCCGATGGAGTTCCCGGGTGCAAGGACTCCGGCGTTGGCGACAGGTCCCTCCACGGTGCCATTGCCCTGGAGGCGCCCGCCGGATGTGATGTCGAGTGCCCCAATGAGATGACTGCCCAGGCTAAAGATGCCACCACTTTCGACGGTGATCTGATCAATGCTTGATGTACCTCCGTTTAGCTGCAAACTGCCGTTCTCAACAATCAGCTCCTCAAAATCTGTAATTTCGCCCGTAACTTCCGTGTCACCTGAGGAAGACATGGCATCAAAATCTTCCTCCCCATTGATATGACCTTCAATGAAGCTGCCATCGAGAAGCACCAGAATGTCATTACCTGAGCCGAAATCTATGTCACCCCAAATCGATCCAGAATTGGTCAAGCTGTCGATGTCATGCCTGAGATCGATCAGGCCCGTTATGCTGCCATTGTTGATGACACTTTGCTGAGCAGCCCAAATGAGTTGGTTCTCAGGACTGACCACATTGGTGGGCAGGCCGAGGATGGCCGCCGACTCCAAGACGACCTGAACGCCTGAAGAGTCATCGAAATCTCCCAAGTCAGGCCTGGCTGCTAAATCAGAATCAAATCCCGTTACCGATATGATTCCATTGTTGATGAAAACCGAATTAAGCCCTTCGATTGTTGTGCCACCATATATCGTTACGCCGAAAGCGAGCCCACCACTTGTTACATCAATTGTTCCATCATTTACCATCGATGAATCCGGCCCCCTCTGGAACACGGTGACCCCGTCAGCGGTACCAGATTCAGAGTGAACTCGAATGACACCTTGATTTAGGAAATCGAAATCATGGACACTGTTTGGTGAATTGTTCACCATGATTACGATCACATCCGGGAAGAGCGCCGCTCCCATTGCATCATCC
>CBDUYM010000029.1:0-43448 GCA_965371465.1 uncultured Alphaproteobacteria bacterium | reverse complement strand
AGTCTGGGCCGTGTCTCAGTCCCAGTGTGGCTGATCATCCTCTCAAACCAGCTACAGATCGTAGCCTTGGTAAGCCGTTACCTTACCAACTAGCTAATCTGCCGCGGGCCCCTCTAAAGGCGATAAATCTTTGGACGGCCATCTCCACGATAACCGTCATCATTCGGTATTAGCCATCGTTTCCAATGGTTGTCCCGAACCTAAAGGCAGGTTCCCACGTGTTACTCACCCGTCCGCCACTAATCACGCGACCGAAGTCCCGTGATCCGTTCGACTTGCATGGATTAGGCATGCCGCCAGCGTTCGTCCTGAGCCAGGATCAAACTCTCAAGTTCAATCTTGAAAGATTGCTGATCCCGCTCTTGCGATCGCACGCAAAATTACTGTCTTCTTCATCCAGGCTGCCGGTAAACCGGAAGCCAGATAAAAAAGAACGTTCAGAAGCGTGCGCGCAAAAGCGTTATCGTGAACGCCGCCGCCCACGCTTCCCTTCCATTCATACAATGTCAAAGAGCCTTCCGAAGAGCGAAGGAGCGCACTCAATAGCACACAGAAGTGTGCTCTATCATGCATCCGTCACTAGCCGGAAACCGGACTGACCAACGTCACACCAAAGGTGCGGACTTCAGGCAGCCGCAACTCCGATGTTTAGCAAATCCGCGGCGCAGACGTCAAGGCCAATAAGGGTTTTCGGCAGATTTTACCAAGCCTGACGGCGCGGCAAGAAAATCCGCCATGAATTTCAGCCCCAAGCTGAAGGATTCGAGCGGAGAAAGCTCCGAGGCTATTGATTTCAAAGGGAAAAATTGTTGACAGAAATGCCCGGAAACGACATCCTTGCAGACCTATTCGGAGATCTGCGGCAGGTAACAGGACCCGTTCATTGGCAATTGAAGAGAATACGCCCTCGAATGGCACTCAGTCAGCCTTGAAAACCCGTGCCCTTGGCGCGACCATTGCTTCGGTTTTTGCGGGCGCGCCCGATCTTGGCACAGGGATCGGCAGCGGCCGATGGTGGCGCGATGCATCGTTCTTCACCTGCCTGATCGCCCTTCTCCTGACGCCGCTGTTTCTGGAAAGTGGATTTCCGCCGGCCCATAAGGCCAACCGGGTGATTGTTGCCTATGCTGATGAAGCAGCGCCTGTGCAGCCAATAGATTTTGAAGAAATGATGCCCGAAGCGGCCCCGGTCCGCGAGCAGAGCATGAAGGTCGCAAGCGGTGACACGCTGATGGAAATGGTCTCCGCCCTGGGTGTCCCGAGAACCGAAGCTTTCAACGCCATTGAGGCCCTCTCGGACTATTACAATCCTCGTAAGTTACGTATCGGGCAGGACGTTGTCGCGACACTAAAGGCTACAGACGCTGGCGGCGGGCCTTTGATGCTGGCCGGACTTTCAATCAGGCCTGAGCCTCAGGTAACCTATGTGGTTCTTCGCAACGAAGAAGGTGGCTATGATGCCAGTGCTCTGGAAATTGAATTGCGCGGCGAATATGTCCGCGCCAGCGGCGAAATAAGCTCAAGCCTCTATTTGGCCGCGCTGGATCAGGGCATGAGCCAGCAGAGCATCGTCGATCTCATCCGGATATTCAGTTACGATGTCGACTTCCAGCGCGAGATCCGTGTCGGTGACAGCTTTGATGTGATGTACGAACGCTTCCGTGATGAAGATGGCAATGTCGTCAAAGAGGGTAACATACTCTTTGGCAGCTTAACTCTTCGTGGCAGGGAAATTGCTCTTTATCGCTATACACCGAGCGATGATGGTATTCCGGCCTATTTTGATGAGAACGGCAACAGCACAAAAAAGCTTCTCATGCGGACACCGATTGATGGCGCGCGGCTTACTTCCAGATTCGGTAACCGCAGGCATCCCACGTTAGGTTACATGAAGCAGCATCGCGGGATCGATTTTGGTGCTCGACGTGGCACACCCATTATGGCTGCAGGGAACGGTGTTATCGAATATTCGGCCCGCAATGGCTCTTACGGCAACTACGTTCGCATTCGCCACAACGGAACCTACAAGACCGCTTATGCGCATATGAACGGATTTGGACCGGGGATCAGGAAGGGCCGTACTGTCGAGCAGGGACAGATTATCGGCTATGTCGGCTCCACAGGCAGGTCGACGGGGCCACATCTGCACTATGAAGTGCTGATCAACGACAAGCGCGTGAACCCGCTCAATCTGGATCTTCCCACTGGCCGCAAGCTTGAGGACGCCATCCTCGCCGACTTTCTGGCGCTCAGAGCGAACACAGATACGCTTCTTGCATCACTCTTTGATGATGAAGAAGTTGCAAGTCTGACAACCATCAGCCCATAAACCGATCGCTGTCTGAAACCTAGTCCGGGCAGATTTCGTCGCCTTCAAGAATGGCGCCGTCCATGTCAGCGTCATCCATATCGACGCCATCAGTCTTCAGCCCAACAATGTAAGCGTTTTCGAACGATGCCCCGTCAACTGAGGACGCAATGATCCGCGCATTCAGGAGGCAGGCATTGGAAAAGTCAGCGTCATTGAGATTTGTGCCGACAAAGATGGCGTCTTTCAGATTTGCATCCGAAAAGTTCGCGTCTTCCAGATTGCTCGCGCCGAAACGTGTACCTTCCAGATCCATATTGCTGAGGTCTGCGTCTTCGAAGTTGGAGACAGTAATCACGGCTCCCTTGAAGTCCTGGTCCTGAAGGTCATCATTTTCGAAATTTCCACCGAATGTAATGCCGCCCTCGTTTTCAAAGAAGTCTTCAAGCGTGATCAGGCTCGGGCCATCGGACAGGCTCTCAGCCACATCGGATCGGCCATCGCCTTTGTCTTCAGGGACTTCTTCGTCCTCCAGTGATGCAAGCAAAGCCATGCCAGCCAGCGTGAT
This sequence comes from uncultured Alphaproteobacteria bacterium, assembly GCA_965371465.1. Classification (GTDB taxonomy): domain Bacteria; phylum Pseudomonadota; class Alphaproteobacteria; order CBDUYM01; family CBDUYM01; genus CBDUYM01. The sequence continues at coordinate 40,572 of CBDUYM010000029.1, read as the reverse complement.
GACCAGAATATAGATCAGCGGATTCCGCGATGTCGCACGATCCCGGAGCCGCGTACGAGCCTTTCGATCTCTTTCACTCATGGCCCAACTATGTCTTGGACCGGTCCAAAAAACCAGTCACAGATTTCAGCCAGCGGTCAGGCGGCCTCGCTCGCGGCTTCGGTCTTGCCGGTACCGATACTGAGATCGCCATCCTCAACAGTGATCGAAATGGTGTCCCCTTCAGTGAAGTCGCCCTGAAGGATGAGTTCAGCAAGCCGGTTCTGCAAGTCCCGCTGGATGACCCGTTTCAGCGGCCGGGCACCATAGATACTGTCATAGCCTTTGTCGGCCAGCCAGCTCGCAGCCTCGGCATCCAGCTCAAGGTAAAGTTTTTGGCTTGCCAGGCGGTCTTTGAGCGCACCCAGCTGAATCTGAACGATACCGTCCATGTCGTCCCGCGACAGGCTTCTGAAAACCGTGATTTCATCGAGCCTGTTGAGGAATTCGGGCCTGAAGGTACTTCGAACCATGGCCATGACAGCATCCTCAGCGCTCTGCCCGCCCGTATCACCACCGGCCAGAAATTCAGAGCCGCAATTCGAGGTCATGATCAAGATCGTGTTCTTGAAATCAACGGTGTGCCCGTGGCTGTCCGTCAATCGGCCCTCATCCAGAATCTGCAGCAGGATGTTGAAAACGTCGGGATGCGCCTTCTCGATCTCGTCAAAGAGCACGATCTGGTAGGGGCGCCGGCGCACAGCTTCAGTCAGGACGCCGCCCTCATCATAGCCGACATAGCCTGGCGGGGCGCCGATCAGCCGCGCGACGGAGTGTTTTTCCATATATTCAGACATATCAAGCCTGACCATGGCCTGCTCATCGTCGAACAGAAATTCGGCCAGGGCTTTGGTGAGCTCCGTCTTGCCAACGCCGGTGGGGCCGAGGAACATGAACGATCCGATCGGCTGGGTTTCGTCCTGCAATCCGGCGCGCGCCCTTCTGACGGCGTTCGCAACAACTTTCAGAGCCTCTTCCTGTCCGATAACGCGTGTCGCCAGTGCTTCTTCCATGGCAAGGAGTTTTTCGCGCTCTGCCGCCAGAAGTTTGTCTACCGGAATGCCGGTCCATCTTGAGACCACGGCGGCAATGTCAGGATCACGCACTGCGTCGCGCAGCATGTGCAGGTCATCGGCATCCCCGACATCTGCAAGGGCTGCTTCCAGTTCTGGAATGACACCATAAGCGATTTCGCCGGCACGGCCGAGGTCGCCCTTGCGCTGCACGACATCAAGCTCGGCCCGGGCGGCATCGAGTTGTTCCTGAATTTTCTGGGTGCCGGCAAGCTTGTCTTTTTCCGCTTGCCATTGAGCCGTCAGATGATGCGAGCGATCCTCAAGATTGGAGAGATCCTTCTCAAGGCCCTCGAGGCGTTCCTTGGAGGCTTTGTCATCTTCTTTTTTGAGCGCTTCACGTTCAATTTTCAGCTGCATGATACGGCGATCAAGCTCATCAACTTCCTCTGGTTTGGAGTCGACCTCCATCCGCAGCCGGCTGGCGGCCTCATCCATCAGATCAATGGCCTTGTCCGGCAGGAAGCGATCAGAAATGTAGCGATTTGAAAGAACGGCAGCTGACACAATTGCGCTGTCGGAAATTCGCACACCGTGGTGCACTTCATATTTTTCCTTGAGACCGCGAAGAATGGAAATCGTGTCTTCGACAGTGGGTTCGGCGATGAAGACCGGCTGGAATCTTCGGGCCAGCGCCGCATCCTTCTCAACATGTTTTCTGTATTCGTCAAGCGTCGTCGCGCCCACACAATGTAATTGACCGCGTGCCAGGGCGGGCTTCAACAGGTTTGATGCATCCATCGACCCTTCGGCAGCGCCAGCGCCAACGATGGTATGCATCTCGTCAATGAAAAGAATGATCTCTCCGGACGCCGCTTCGACTTCATGAAGCACAGCTTTCAGCCGCTCTTCAAATTCGCCGCGGAATTTAGCGCCGGCGATAAGTGCCCCCATGTCGAGGGACATGAGGCTCTTGTTTGCCAGGCTCTCGGGCACATCACCATTGGCAATTCTTATGGCAAGGCCTTCAACAATTGCCGTCTTACCGACGCCTGGATCGCCAATAAGGACGGGGTTGTTCTTGGTGCGCCTGGAGAGAACCTGGATAGTTCTGCGAATTTCCTCGTCACGTCCGATGACCGGATCAAGATTGCCGTTCATGGCATCTTCTGTCAGATCGCGGGCATATTTCTTGAGCGCATCATAGGAATCCTCAGCGCCCGAACTGTCGGCTGTTCGGCCTTTTCTGAGATCATTGATCGCGGCGTTCAGATTATTGGGGGTGACACCTGCTTCTTTGAGAATTTTGCCCGATGGCGTCTTTGGCGCGAGGGCCAAGGCCAGAAGCAGCCGCTCGGCAGTGACGAAGCTGTCTCCGGCCGCGTTGGCAATTTCCTGAGCAGACTCGAACAGCTTCGCAGTCTCGGCGCCCAGGTAAACCTGACCTGCACCGCTTCCTTCCACTTTCGGAAGCTTACTAAGCGTGCTTTCGACATCGACAAGCGCGGCGTCCGACTGACCGCCAGCTGCTTTAATCAGATTTGCCGCCAGACCTTCAGGATCGTCCAGAAGCGCCTTTAGAAGATGCTCTGGCGTGAATTGCTGATGGCCGGAGCGGGTTGCGATGCCCTGTGCCGCCTGAATGAACCCACGTGACCGGTCGGTAAATTTTTCGAGCTCCATAACAATCTCCGTCGAATGAGCCTTGTCGTTAATGGTCCCTCAGTTTCGGCAACCATTGAAGCCGCGCTGCCAGAAGCAGGCATGCGATCCTAATCATATATGGGGTGAAATTGGCGCACCACAAGCCCTTCGAATGGGCCGCTGGGGCGACAATTTTGCGCGCGTGCTGGCCTAAGCCGACGCGTGATCTGCGTCTGGCTCTTCCTGGGCTTCCGCAGCAGCCTGGGCCGGCTCATCGTCATCTTTTTTGGCCGCTGCCTTTTTCCGGGTTCTCTTCTTCGGCGCTGCCGCTTCTTCTGCTACCGCTTCTGCCGGCTCTGCTTCTTCTTCAGCAGCTTCAGATTTCACCTTGGAATCGCCGTCAGGCTGAGGCGCGGCAATTTCATCAACAATGATTGCCTCGCTGTTTTCACTTTCCAGGACCCGGGCACCATTTTGTGGTTCATCGGCACTGTCGGTCTGAGCGGCCTTTATCGAATCGCCGTCCTTCTGATCGTTTCGCTGCTGATCCTGATTGCCACGTTGCTGCTGTTGCTGCTGCTGCTGTTGCTGCTGCTGATACTCATTCATTAGCCGGTGGTAATGCTCAGCGTGCTGCAGATAATTTTCCGCGGCAATGTGTTCGCCCATGGACTGAGCATCTCCTGCAAGGGCCTGATATTTTTCAAGCACGTTGGCGATGGTGCCACGTACCTTTATCTCGGGGCCATTGCTGTCAATATTCCGAGAAAGGGGGTTCTGACGGCGATTGTTGTTGCCACCGCCTGACCGGCCGCGGCCGCGGCGATTGTTATTCTGTCGCCCATGACCCTGTCTTTGATCAGCCATATCCTGCGTCACTTCCTTTTTGTATCTGAAACAATCAACCCCACAGACCATCCGGCCTGCTGACAGGTCACAAAAGTTTCCATCGATCGGGACAATGCTGTAACGAGATCGAGACCTACTCTAAATCAAAAGTGGACCCCTTGGCCCTCCTCGGCAACGGCCCTAAGCCGCTCTCGATTCCCGTGGCGTGACTTTACATTGAGCTTCGCAACAAGCCAATTCTTTTTTTCATAGTTGGTTTTTCAGTGGTCAGATCGTCGCAATCGCGCATCTCTCGAAGCCTGCAAGATCCTTCTGTACTCCAATGTCAGTAAAGCTTTGCGCCTGAAGGAGCCGACTCACTCTTTCTGCCTGGCCGGAGCCCAGTTCAAGTGCAAGTGCACCTGCCTTCAACAGGAAATCTGGTGCAGCGCAGACAATAGTTTCATAAGCAGCAAGGCCATTTTCGCCGCCGTCCAGAGCTATTCGCGGCTCGAAATTGGTAACCTCGGGCATCAAGCCGGCAAGCTCGGCAGTGGAAATGTATGGTGGATTGGCGACGATAAGGTCAAATTTCTGTCCTTCATGACTTCTGTCAATCGCATCGTACCAGTCACCCTCAAGAAACGTGACACGTTCCGTCAATCTATGACGAACTGCATTGCTGCTGGCAATGGATAGTGCCTCGCTGGACACATCGGTGCCAAGGCCGGTCGCATTTGGAAACTCAGTGAGCAGCGTCAGAATCAGACAGCCAGAGCCGGTGCCGAGATCCAGAATTCTCAGTGGTTCATGCTTGCGATCGGCAAAGTGGCGAATGCAGGTTTCGATAAGTACCTCAGAGTCGGGGCGCGGCACCAGAACCTGATCGCTCACACAGAATTCCAGGCTCCAGAATTCCTTCCGGCCCAGTATATGCGCGACGGGTTCGCGCGCTTTGCGGCGGTGTATTCTTTGCCGGAAGGCTGTGAGCTGAGATTGCTCGAGAACGTCCCTGGTCCGGGAAACAAGATCTGTGCGCTCCCAGGACAGCGTGTCCATGAGCAGTACTTCCGCATCAAGCCGAGGCGTGTCGCAGCCGATTTCGAGAAGCGTTTCGGTAGCTGACCGCAAGACCTGTTCAGTGGTGAAGCTATTAGACATCTGGCTTGCCGGCTAGCCGAACTCACGCATGTCGGCGAGCCGATCAGCCTGATCCTGGGTGATGAGCGCATCAATGACTTCATCAAGGTCCTCGCCTTCGACAATCTTGTCGAGCTTGTAGAGCGTAAGATTGATGCGATGATCGGTGACCCGCCCCTGCGGGAAATTATATGTCCTGACCCGTTCCGATCTGTCACCGGAGCCGATCTGGGACTTCCGGGCGCTGGCTCGTTCTGCGTCCAGCCGCTGCCGCTCGACATCATAAATGCGCGAACGCAGAACTTTCATGGCTTTGGCCTTGTTCTTGTGTTGGGACTTCTCATCCTGCTGCTGCACGACGATGCCGGTTGGTAGATGCGTGATTCTCACTGCACTGTCGGTTGTGTTCACAGACTGGCCACCGGGCCCGGAGGCTCGATAGACGTCGACACGAAGATCCTTTTCGTCAATCTGAACGTCCACTTCTTCCGCTTCCGGCAGGACTGCAACAGTGGCTGCGGAAGTATGGATGCGACCCGATGACTCTGTTGTTGGCACGCGCTGCACGCGATGAACCCCTGATTCGAACTTCAGCCTTGCAAACACGCCTGATCCGCTGACATTGGCAATGATTTCCTTGTAGCCCCCCGCCTCGCTTTCAGAAGAGCTCATGACTTCCACTTTCCAACCGTGATTTTCAGCATAGCGCTGATACATTCGAAACAGATCACCAGCAAAAAGAGCAGCCTCATCACCGCCAGTGCCAGCACGGACCTCCAAAATGGCAGACTTGTCATCGGCAACATCCTTGGGCAGCAGGATGACCTCAAGATCTTCTTCGGCAGCGACATGCCGCGCTTTCAGCTCTTCAAATTCAGCGGTCGCAAGTTCGGCCATCTCGGCATCGGCCTCGGCGTCCGAAATAATCGTTGCAAGGTCGGCCATTTCACTTTCAATGCCGCGAAATTTGTTAATAGCGGCGACCAGATCACTCAGGCCAGCATATTCCTTCGAGAGCGCAACGAACTCTTCTGATGAAAGGCCTGACGCATCTGCCATCTGGCTTTCAAGTGACTGGTGGCGTTCTACTATCTGATCCAGCTTTTCGCCTGGGATCATCCTACTTCTCCATGTTCCGGTAAGTTCTGCTTGTTGGCCTGTTGAGGGCGCTAGCGGTATGGCAGAAGATGTTTGTCCAGATCATCAAGGGGAACTTCCTGCTGTTCGCCGGAGTCCAGATCACGAACCGTCACGACGTCCTTTTCAAGCTCGTCTTCGCCGAAGATCAGAGCTGCGACGGCGCCGATTCTGTTTGCGCGCTGCATTCGGCGTTTCAGATTTCCACGGTAACCGAGATCGACAACATAGCCGGCTTCACGCAGTGATCTCGCACGAGTTGAGGCAATTTTTTCGGCAGCCGGGCCCACCGGCACGAGAGCAAGTGTATGACCTTGATCCTCAAGTTCGGGGACAAGCAGATTTAGACGTTCGAAACTGCAGCCCCAGCCAACGCCTGGCATCTGGGGCCCGCCCATGGCCTTGATCAGCCCGTCATATCGACCGCCGCCCATGACCGCATCCTGTGCACCCATGGCGCTTGAGGTAAATTCGAACACGGTGTGGCAATAGTAATCAAGGCCGCGCACAAGCTGATCATCGAGCTCGTAGGAAATACCTAAATTCTCAAGCCCTTCTCTCATTTCAGCGAAAAAATCATTGGACAGGTCGTTTAAGTGGTCCTGCATTCGGGGCGCGCTGGCAACGAGCGCCTTGTCACCCTCATCTTTTGAATCAAGAACGCGAAGCGGATTTTTTGCCAGCCTTGAAAGGCTGTCTTTGGACAGCGATGCTTCATGGTCCCGAAGGTATTCGACAAGCACTTCGCGATATTTGAGGCGACTTTCGGGGTCGCCAAGCGTGTTCAGCTTCAGCGTGGCTTTGTCCGAGATATTCAGAGCCTTGAGAAGCTCGTCAGCTATGGCGATGACCTCAATGTCAGCGGCAGGCTCTTCAATGCCGATCAGTTCCACGTTGATCTGGTGGAACTGGCGCGTGCGGCCTTTTTGTGGCCGCTCATACCTGAACATCGGGCCGTAACTGAAGAGTTTGCAGGGCACCGACTGGCTCATGCCTTCTGAAATGAAGGCGCGCACAATTCCGGCTGTAGCTTCCGGGCGAAGGGTGACGGGATCGCCGCCCCGATCATCGAAGGTATAGGTCTCTCTGGTCACCACATCCGAGGTTTCACCCATGGGATTGAAGACATCTGCATGCTCAAGAACAGGCGTTGAAATTTCACTGTAGGCATAGCCTTCGCAAATCCTGCGAAAAGTCTCTGTGACCGCGCGGTAGCGCTTGATCTCGGCACCATGAAGATCGTGCATGCCACGCAAGGGCTGTATCTTTGCCACTGTGTCCTGCTCCCCGGCAGCGCCTATTCGGCCGCGGCCGAATTGGATTGCGTCATGGCAGCTTTTTCCAGAGCTTCAATTTCACGCGCCCTGGCTTCGACAAGTTCGACCACATGATCGACCATTTCGGCGTTGCCGATCTTGTGATCTGTGACGCCGGAGATATAAATCATATTGCTGTCGCCGCCGCCGCCGGTGACGCCAATGTCAGTTTCACGGGCTTCGCCTGGGCCGTTCACCACGCAGCCCATGATCGAGACGCTCATCGGTGTGGAGATGTGGGCAAGACGCTGTTCAAGGATTTCGACGGTCCTGATGACGTCAAAGCCCTGGCGCGCGCATGACGGACAGGAGATAATCTGGACCCCCCGGTGACGCAACCCGAGGGATTTCAGAATTTCAAACCCGGCTTTCACTTCCGCCACAGGATCAGCAGACAGTGAAACCCGGATGGTATCACCGATGCCCGCCCAAAGGAGAGACCCGAGCCCAATGGATGACTTGACGGTGCCGCTTGTCAAACCACCCGCTTCTGTTATTCCGAGATGAAGCGGATAATCGCATGCCTCAGCAAGACCATGATAGGCGGCTACGGTCAGGAACACATCTGACGCTTTGACGCTGATCTTGAAATCAAAGAAGCCCTTATCCTCAAGAATGCGGGCATGATTGAGCGCGCTTTCGACCATTGCCTCGGGGCAAGGCTCACCATACTTGTCCATCAATTCGCGTTCGAGTGAACCTGCATTCACGCCGATGCGCATGGAGCAGCCGTTGGCAGTGGCGGCGTCAACAACTTCCTGCACACGTTTTGAAGAACCAATGTTGCCCGGGTTTATGCGGAGACAAGCTGCACCGGCATCCGCCGCTTCGAGTGCACGGGCATAATGGAAGTGAATATCGGCGACAATTGGCGCATGAGCACCATCAACGATGGTCTTCAGCGCTGCGGTAGATGCCTGGTCAGGGCAGGAGACACGGACAATATCAGCCCCCGCTTCTTCCAGAGCCCAGACCTGAGCAAGGGTTGCCGCGGCGTCTGAAGTCGGCGTGTTGGTCATGGATTGCACAGTAATGGGGGCGTCGCCGCCGACGGCAACATCACCGACCATCACCATTCGGCTCTGGCGGCGAATGATATCGCGATAGGGTCGTACGCTCATATCAGCTCACCGATACCTGCAGTTTAGCCCATCGGGAGGCGTTCAGCCGGACCGACATGGCTCGGATTATGCCACATAATTCAGCAACGCTCTCTATCCCCTTCAACTGAAGGGGTCAAGGAGATGCACGGTTCAATGCTTCAGCTCGAGAAGCAAAGGCTTCAGCGTTCAGGGGGAAGTCGTAAACGACTTCGCCCGACTGGCCCATCGGGCCAATCAGCTCGCCGTCATGATAGACATCCACAGCACCAGCATTGCCAAATGTCATCAGCCCGCCTTCGTAGTCTGCCATTTGCATGACGGTGTCGAGTTCGAAAAGACCGACCAGTGCAGTTTCGCCTTCCGCGTCCAGAATTCTGACCCATGACTGATCCGTGAGGCGCAACACATAGCCAGGCAAGGCACCCGGATCCTCAGATACGGATGGATCAGGCGACAGTTCGCTCAGCTCCCCGGCTTCGAGAGCAGCATGATCTGAGTCAAGCGCCGCGACAATCACCGGCTCAACGGACAATTCAATGGATGGCTCAACCGGGGTTGTCCCGACATCTTCTGCCGGTAGCTCCTGGCCGGCACCATCGACGGATTCCGGTTCAGTTGCAGGTAGGCTTTCCTGCATCGGCTCAAGCAAAGAAACTTCTGCGGGCGATTCAGCCTCCACGGCTTCATCGGCGAGGGCTGCCGATGTTGGTGAAGACAAAAGTTCGCTCAGACGATCCGGCAGGAAATCGATGGACCGGCCTTCGGGCGGGGCCGAGATAACGAAGTACCAGATGCCGTAAACAATCGCGACCAGCACCAGTGCGGCGATTAAGACCGGCCCCCTTGCCATGGATGCTTCGCCGACCGGCTCGGGAAAGTTCAGATCTGACTTTACGCCCTTGTCCGAAGTCTCAGCCTTCAAGGCTTCAACAATGCCCTCAGTGTCCGCCTTGAGGAAATTTGCATAGGTCTGCGCAAACCCCAGGACATATGTCGTGCCTGGGATTTTGTCGAATTCGCCGCGCTCGAGCGCATCAAGAAAGTGTCGACCGATCTTGAGCTCGACGGAAATTTCGTCGAGCGTCCGGCCCTGTTGCTTTCGCAGTATTCGTAAATGATTGCCGGCACCGGCATAGGGTGCAGCGTCGTCACCACTGGCGACGGCGGAGGTGGGCTGTTCTGAGGTGTCGCGATCTGCCATATGCCTGGCACCTCTCTACGCTGCAGCAACTCTTTGGTTCAAGGTGTCAAGCGCCTGCTCAACAAGCTCAGACACAATTTCCTGGCAGGGCTGCTCTTTTTTCACCAGACCGACGATCTGTCCTGCCATCAATGACCCGGTATCTACATCGCCTTCTATGACTGCACGCTGAAGCGCGCCGGACCAGTATAGTTCGATCTCGAGCTGGGCGCTTGATTTATCGAGTTCGCCACTGTTGTAACGTTCAATAACCGTCCGCTGGGTTTCCATGAATTCCTGCGTCGCTTTGTTGGTCAGGGCGCGTACCGGGATCACCGGGAATCTCGGGTCAAGTTGAACCGAAGGCGTGGCTTCTCTCGACGATGCTCTGATGAACGCCTGCTTGAATTTCGGATGGGCAATACATTCCTCGGCGCAGACAAAGCGCGTGCCAAGCTGGCAGCCCGACGCGCCCATTTCCAGATACATGGCAATGGCCTCGCCGCGGCCAATGCCGCCGGCAACGAAGACCGGCACTTCGGTCAGTTCGGGCAGAATTTCCTGCGCCAGTACGCCGGTGGCGACCGCACCAATGTGCCCGCCTGCTTCCATGCCCTCTATAATGATGGCGTCGGCGCCGTTTCTGATCAGCCGTCGGGCGATGGCCAGTGTGGGAGCGAGGCAGAGCACTTTGCCGCCATACTCTTTGATCTGGTCCATGAACTGCTTTGACGCCAAGCCGCCCGCGAATACCACATGCGAGACTTTTTCGTCAGCGCAGGCGGTGACGATTTCTGCGATGCCGGGATGCAGCACCACCAGATTTACGCCAAAGGGCTTGTCGGTAAGTTCGCGGGTAGCGCGGATTTCAGCCTTCAACTGCTCTCCGTCCATGCCGCCGCAGGCGATGACGCCGAAGCCGCCGGCATTTGAAATGGCGGCAACCAGATTGCGTTCTGAAATCCACGACATGGCGCCACCGAGAACGGCGTACTTCGTGCCAAGCAGATCCGTCCCCCGGCGCCACAGCGCGTCGAGCCGTTCACGGGCGGCTTTAGAATTGCTCATTTAGGTATCCCTGTCGGCAACTTTTCTGTTCCTCTCAAGAATAGCGTCATTCGGCGTCAAGGCCATAGGCCGTGTGCAAGGCCCTGACGGCGAGTTCGGCATATTCGGACGCGATCAGCACACTCACTTTGATTTCCGAGGTTGAGATAACTTTGATGTTGATGCCCTTCTCGGCAAGCGTTGCGAACATTTTCTGGGCGACACCGGCATGGCTTCGCATGCCGACACCGATGACAGACACTTTCACCACATTGGTGTCCGGCGAGAGGGCGCCATATTTTATCTCGTCCTTGGCACCCGCCAGAACCTCCAGCGATCGATCAAGATCATTTGATGGCACGGTGAAGGTGAGGTCCGTAGTTTTTCCGTCTTCCGAGACATTCTGGACAATCATATCGACATTGATTTCGGCGTCGGCAAGGCGACCGAATACCGCCGCTGCGACACCGGGTTTATCTTCAACCTGGGTCAGGGTGATTTTCGCCTCATCGTTCGAGTAGGCAATACCGCTTACAAGTTCCTGCTCCAAAATCTTGTCCTCTGTTGTCACCTCGGTGCCGGGCACGTCGGCCGTACTGGAAAGCACGACCAGATTGACACTGTGCTTCATAGCCAGTTCGACGGATCTGGTCTGCAATACTCTCGCACCCTGAGACGCCATTTCAAGCATCTCCTCGTATGTGATCTGCGCGAGCTTCCTGGCTTTCGGTACAATCCGCGGATCGGCGGTATAGACGCCTGCCACATCGGTGTAGATGTCACAGCGATCCGCCTCGAGCGCCACAGCAAGCGCCACCGCCGTGATGTCAGACGCGCCACGGCCCAGAGTCGTAATCCGGCCCTGATCAGAGAGCCCCTGGAAGCCTGCGATCACTGGCACGCCACCTTCGGCCATCTGGGCTTCGATGCCATCGGTTTCGATAGATTGAATGCGTCCACCACTGGCGATGCTTGAGGTTCGGATCGGCAGCTGCCAGCCCAGCCAGGAGCGGGCGTCGATGCCTTCTTCCTGCATGGCAAGCGCCACCAGGCCGGCCGACATCTGCTCGCCGGCCGAGACGATGGCATCATATTCCTGGCGCCCCGAGGCGGTTTCCGTCCGCCCGTTGGCGACTTTTTTTGTCATGTCGATCAGGTCATTGGTCTTGCCGGCCATGGCCGAGACGACGACCGCCACCTCATGGCCGTCATCAAGGCTGCGCTTCACGCGCGCGGCAAGGGCCGTCATGCGATCAAAATCGCCGACCGACGTGCCACCAAATTTCATGACCAGACGGGCCATGGTGAATTCCCCCTTAAAAACAGAAGACCCGCTATTCGCGGGCGCGTATACATACTCTTTGACGTGCAGCCACGCAAGAATGAGCGAAAAAGCCCGGAAATGCCCAGCCAGAGCCAAAGTCAGAGCCAAAAATCAACCGTCGATGAGGCCGAAGTCGCGAAGTTTTCGGCAATGGCCGAGCATTGGTGGGACCCGGACGGCCCCTTGGCGCCCCTGCACAAGATGGGCCCGGTCAGGCTTCAGTTCATTCGCGACGCGCTGATCGCCCATTTCGCGCTTGATGGCGAAGTGCGCGAGCCGCTGAAGGGCCTCAGTATCCTCGATGCCGGTTGCGGTGGTGGCCTGATCGCCGAGCCGCTGGCGCGCCTTGGTGCTGATGTCACCGGCATCGACCCCTCACCCGAAAACATCGCCGCCGCCAAAGCCCATGCGGCGCAGTCCCGGCTGGACATTGAATACCGTGTCGGCGCTGTCGACGATGTTGGCTCTGGGCCCGGCACCGAAGCAGGCACCTTCGACGCAGTAATGGCGCTTGAGATGATCGAGCATGTCGCCGATCCCGCCGCCGCAATTCAGGCTGCCGCCAATCTCATCAAACCAGGCGGCGCCTTCATCCTCTCCACCCTCAACCGAACCGCAAAAGCCTTCGCCCTGGCCGTCGTCGGCGCCGAATACATCCTCCGCTGGCTACCAAGAGGCACCCATGACTGGACAAAATTCCAGAAGCCCGGCGAGATCGAGCGAATGGCGCGGCAAGCGGGCATTGAAATCACTGAGGTGAAAGGAATGACGTTCGAGCCCTTCACAGGCCAATGGCGCCTGAGCGATGACGCGTCGGTGAACTATATTGTGATTGGGAAGAGATAGGCTCTACCCGCGACAATAGGATTAAATATATACTGTCTTGGTTTTCTCTCTTCCAGATTTCACGATCACTTCAGTTGGCCCGGAGGCCGACGAACTGCTTACCAATCTCTTCGAACTCTATCTCCATGACATGGCGGAATGGTTGAGATTCGAAAACCTCGATAGCCTGGGCCTCTATCACTACGACATGTCCGTCCACCACGAAGCAGGAGATGAAGTATACCTCCTGAAAAAAGGTAACCAGCCCGCCGGCTTCGCAATTGTCGGCTCAGGCGAAAAGCACGGAGGTGGCGAAGGCTCCCATGACATCGACGAGTTCTTCGTCACCCGCATCTACCGCCACAGCGGCATCGCCCGGACACTCTCGAGGCACGTCTGGAACTTGCATTCAGGCTCCTGGACCATCCGTGTGTACGAAGGCAACAAGCCCGCCATTGCGTTCTGGCAAAAGACCATTGCCGAATACACAAACAACAATTACACCGAAACTCTCCACATGATCGAAGACAAATACCCTTGGAAATACTTCTCTTTTTATCGGTAGATTCCAATAGCTAGCGCACACTCGGTTCCAGAGAGGACCTCGTGCGGTGTCTGGTGGTTGAGGCATTCACGAGCCGTTCAGCTATGTATACTAGACTTGCGGGGAGCGGCTTTATTCTGCCGGACAATGAAGGGAATACGAAATGAGTAGCGTTTTAACCGTACTGATAGCAACTGGCATCGCGGTCGCCGGCATCTCAGCCGCCTCAGCAGCGACGCCTCGTGACAATTCCACGGACTTGAGGAACCTGGTCAACACAGACCAAGGGATTCAGCTGGCCCAGGCGAAGAACTACAACAGCAGCAAAAGCAACACGTCCACTTCAGTGAGACGGGGCGACGAGGACGACAGTGATGACGCAGAACAAACCGTCATCGACAATGCGGAAGAAGCGGCCAATGAAGCCGTCGATCCCAAAAGGACCAGCGGCTCCGCGGATGGTGATGGCGGTGATGAAGAGAGCCAGGTTAGCCCCTATGCGCAGACGAAGCATTACCGGAGCGAACCGAACCTCTGATGCAATGAAAACCTGGCAGGCGACACGCTGGACCAATTTCGGAATTGGTTTATGCCTCCGGTAACCAAGACAGTATATATCTAATTCACAGGGGGTCCGTGTCGGCGGGGATACTGTTTCCCAAGTCGGCGCGCTTCTTCGGCTGATGTGCAGGATAGTGTTCCCAATGAGGGGTGGGCGCGTGTCTACCCGCCTTCACGCATCCGATTTCGGCAATGTCGGGATGGCGGCGACTTCGATGCCGTCTTCGATCAGCTCGCTGGCTTCCTCGGGGGTGGCTTCGCCGTAGATGCCGCGTTCTTCGGCGCTGCCATCGTGGATGGCGCGGGCTTCTTTGGCAAAAGTGTCACCTACATAGTCACAGTTCTCGGTGATCTGTTTGTGCACTTCGCGCATCATCTGGTGCATCTGACTTGCCGTCTGCACATAGGTTTTCTTGGTGGCTTTTCTGGCGGTGATGTTGGGGGCCATCAGGGCTTTTTCCACCGATGTACTTTCACACATCGGGCACTGGACTTCTTTGCCAGCAACCTGTTGCGTGTAATCCGTGCTGTTCCGAAACCAAACCTCGAACGTGTGGTCGTTTTCGCATTTCAGGTTGTAGACGATCATGATGTTACTCGGCGGCGGCTTCGAGGCCATCAACGGGCGTTGGCGCGTCGAAGGGGCGGTCATGCTCAAGCGACGGCACCTGGCCGCGGGCCTTGTCAACCTCGTTCATGTCGATGTCGGCATAGAGAATGCCGGCTTCCTCGCCGCCATCGGCAATCACTTCGCCCCAGGGGCTGATGATTAATGAATGCCCGTAGGTTTTTCTCGGTGGCCGACCGCCATGAACCGCGCCACCGTGGACGCCGCACTGGGCGGGGGCGAGGACGAAGCAGCCGTTTTCGATGGCGCGGGCGCGCAGCAGCACATGCCAGTGGGCGGCACCCGTGGGCCGCGCGAAGGCGGACGGCACGGTCAGTATCTTCGCCCCTGCTTTGGCGAGCGCGCGATAGAGCTGCGGAAACCGGACATCATAGCAAACCGTCAGTCCGACAGGACCCCAGGGCGTACTGGCCAAAGCGGTTTTAGTGCCGGGCTGATAGTTTTTTGATTCGCGATATTTCTCGGTGCCAAGATCGACGTCAAACATGTGGATTTTGTCGTAACTCGCCTCGATCCTGCCGGAGCTGTTGATGAGGAACGAGCGGTTGGCGATTTTTTCGTCAGAAAGCTTAATGGGCAGCGAGCCGATCAGCAGCGTGATGTCGAGCTCATCCGCCAAAGCACGGAACGCCGCCAGCGCCTGATCTTCATCCTCGGATTTGGTCTTTTCGAAGATCGCCTTTGAGCGCATTTCCATGAGCGAGACAGTCTCGGGCGTGAGAATGAACTCGGCGCCGTTGTCGTGAGCTTCGCGAATCATCGCCGAGATCATCTCGATATTTTCACCAACATCATCACCCGATGTGGGCTGGATGAGAGCTGTTTTGAAAATCACGCTTGCCATCTGATTTATCCGGGGGCCAGCAAGGTATCAAGCTCGCCAGTTTCTTCAGCTGCATAAAGCTCGTCACAACCGCCGACGTGATGGTCGCCAATGAAAATCTGGGGAACAGTGGAGCCACCTTTGGCCCGCCTGATCATTTCTTCGCGCGCACCCGGTGTAATCGCGGTCATGACTTCTTTGTACTCAAGGCCCTTTTTGTCGAGCAGCTTCATGGCGGCAGCGCAATAGCCGCACATGGGACCGGTGTAAATCGTGATGTCGGGCATGCAATTCCTCGCATCAAAGCCATTGAACCGTCTGGCCCGCAGTATAACCGGCGCTTACGGAAAGGCAAAATGGCCTTGAGCTCGTCTCAGATCGGCCTGTCTCAGATCGGGCCTGTCTCAGATAATGGCCTCGGGCCTGACCACACGGGCGAGGGTGACAACGTCGACAGCGTCTGCCCCGCCCCGCCGGAGGGCTGCGGCGCAGGCGTTGACCGTGGCGCCGGTGGTCAAAACGTCATCGACCAGGACGACATGAGCGCCTGCCAGTGACCCATCATGGCCATGCCGCACTGCGAATGCGCCGCGCACATTTCGTTGCCGGTCGGCGGCACCCAGGCCGGCCTGGGACGGCGTATGCCGGGTGCGGCTGAGAAGATCGGGGATGGCTGCAATTTCCGAAAGCCGGCCCAGTTCGAGCGCAAGCAGAGCGGCCTGATTGAAGCGCCGTCTGAACAGGCGTCTGCGATGCAGGGGCACCGGCACGATGATGTCTGCATTTTCAAGGAACTTCCGGCCGATGCGATGCAGCCAGCCCGAAAACATGGGCACCGAATCATGGCGATCGCCATGCTTCAGGGCCATGACAATGCGCGCGCTCTCGTCGCCGTAGCGCATGACACTTCGGGCGCGGTCATAGGCCGGCGTTATGGCAAGGCAATGAGCACAGAAGATGTCGGGTCCGGCATCATAGTCAAAGGGCCGACCGCAGCATTCGCAGAAAGGTTCGGCGATGAAGGAGATCCTGGACCAGCAGTCCGCGCATAATGTCGCTCTCAGCTCTACAATGGAGTTACAGTGCAGGCATTGTGGCGGCAATAGTTTGTCGAGGGCGTAAAGCGCTACTTTCATGTGAATGGGGGAGTCTCTATTCATTTACGCAACTCTTCTCTGATTGACTACCTGGGGCAACAAATTACGGAACAGGACATAAAAGTATTCGATCGGGACATCCTGCGCCAGCGCCGCGACAGGGCTGCCCCGACTTTTGCCGAACACGGTTTTTTGAAAGCGATTGTCGCGGCCGAGCTGATGGATCGGCTGGCGGATATCAAACGGCCTTTCCCCCGCGCCCTGGATCTTGGCTGCCACCTCGGTGACCTTGCCGGGCACCTTAAGGGCCGGGAGCTCGTCGTTGCAACGGACCTGAGTGCTGGGATGATCGAAGGCGTGCCTGCGGGCATTCCAAAGCTCATCTGTGATGAAGAGTTTCTGCCTTTTGGCGCGAATTCATTTGAGCTTGTCGCGAGCGCTCTGAGCCTGCATTGGGTGAATGATCTCCCCGGTACGCTGGCACAGATCAATAGCATGCTGACCCCTGACGGCCTGGTTCTGATCGCGCTCTATGGCGGCGAAAGCCTGTATGAGCTTCGCGCCTCGTGGCTGCAGGCAGAAGCGGAGATGGAATCCGGCGCTTCGCCGCGCGTATCTCCGTTCATCGAGGTGACCATGGCAGCGCAGCTGTTGCAGCGTGCCGGCTTCGTCATGCCTGTCGCAGACATTGATACCATGAACGTTACCTACACAAGCGCTGACGCCGCGATGCGGGATCTTCATGCCATGGGAGAGACAAATCTGCTGGTCGGCCGTCAGAAAGGCATGACGCGGCGTGCGACATTTGCCCGCGCGGCCGAGATCTATGAAGAACGTTTCAGCGATGAAAAGGGCCGCGTCACGCTCCGCTTCGACATCATCACCATGACCGGCTGGAAACCAGGTCCGAACCAGCCGGTGCCCCTGAAGCCCGGTTCCGCCACCTCACGTCTGGCTGACGCCCTGAACACGGACGAGACGAAAATCTAAACAACAATAATTAAAGGAAGTCCCGGAGGATGGCGCAGAGGGGTTCGTCTGCCGGTGGCATGGCGTAATCCCTGAGGCGGTTGGGTTTGACCCAGGCCAGTTCCTGGGCTTCGTGGGGTTCGGGAGTTCCCTCCCAGACGCGACAGACAAAAAGCGGCATCAGAAGGTGAAAGTCCTCATAGCTGTGTGAGGCGAATGTCAGGGGGGCGAGGCAGGATGAAATGACGTCGATGCCAAGCTCTTCCTTCAGTTCACGGATCAAAGCTTCCTCGGGCAGTTCACCGGGTTCCACTTTGCCGCCTGGGAACTCCCAGAGGCCCGCCATGGACTTGCCTTCAGGCCGCCTGGCAATAAGCACGCGGCCATCGACATCGACAAGGGCGACGGCGGCGACCAGAACAATGGGTAATTCAGACATATCGCCCGATCAGCTGCGGTAATCCGCGTTTATGGTGACGTAGCCATGGGTGAAATCACAGGTGTAGGCCGTGAACGACCCGTTGCCGACACCGGCATCGACATGGATGTCTATTTCCTGACCCTTCATATGCCGGGCCACGACGCTTTCGCGAAAGCCCTTCGCCTGGACCCCGTCTTTGGCGATCAGATGGCCGCCCATGGCGATCATCAGTCGATCGCGGCTGGCTTTTTCTCCGGCCTTGCCTACAGCCATGACAACGCGGCCCCAGTTTGGGTCCTCGCCGGCAATAGATGTCTTTACCAGGGGTGAATTTGCAATTGCCATGGCGATGTTTTTGGCGGCACGGTCATTCTCTGCCCCTGTAATCCTGATCGTTACGAACTTGGTCGCCCCTTCGCCGTCTCTGGCGATCTGGGTTGCCAGGTCCAGCATGACTTCCTCGAGAGCTGCCCTGAATGCTTTGAGATGGACTTCTGAAGCACGGCGCACAATCCTGTGGTCGGGCCCGGCGCCAGTAGCGAACAGCAGAACCGTGTCCGATGTGGATGTGTCACTGTCGATGGTCAGGGCATTGAAAGTGCGTTCGTTTGCGTCTGAGAGCATGGTCTGAAGGACAGGCGCCGGGATTTTCGCATCGGTGAAAATGAAACAGAGCATGGTCGCCATGTCGGGCATGATCATGCCGGATCCTTTGGCAAAGCCATTGATCACGACATTTTGATCGCCGATGGCAACCTTCGTGCCAGCACCCTTTGGAAACGTATCGGTCGTCCGAATGGCGTTTGCCGCATCACGCCAGCTATTCGCCGTAAGTCTTGCTGCGAGCTTCCTGACCGGGGCATTGAGCGAGCCTCTTTTGAGAGCCACGCCGATGACACCCGTGGAGGCAAGAAACACTTCGCGTTGCGGGCAGCCGAGCAGCCTGGCAGTGGCCGCTGCCGTCACTTGTGCGGCCTCAGCACCAACTTTACCGCTGAAAGCGTTGGCGTTGCCGGCGTTGGCGACAATCGCGCGGGCGGTGGCTGCGCCTGCCTTCTGGCCGGCTTTCAATGCATTTCTGCTCCACTGCATGGGTGCAGAGGGCATTTTCGATTTCGAGAAAACGCCGGCCACTGTCGTGCCTTTGGCAAGCTCCGCCATCATCAGATCCTTGCGGCCCCGATAATGAAGATTGGCCGCCATGCCGCCGAGCCGCACACCGGCTATCGGCGAAAGGCCTGGAAATCTCGCAGGCGCGAGCGGTGATTTCTTCATTTTTGGCATCGCACAGTATCCTTGTGACGCGCATGGCCAGTGGGAATTGCGGGAACATAGGGCCTTTTGCCGCGCGGTCAACGCAAAATGCCCGTCCTCGGGCTTCTTTCCCCTTGTTGACGTTGACATCGGGGGGTGGGATATCTATCTGACTTTGAGGCGCAAGCCCAGATTTCAGTAACAACCGTGAGCCCACAAATGGCGCTAAGCGCAATCGCGAAACGGCTTTTTGGAACAGCGAATGATCGCCTCCTGACAAAGCTACAGCCCGAGGTAGATGCCATCAACGCTCTCGAACCTGAAATGGACGGTTTGAACGACGATGAACTGCGGGCACGCACAGAGCATCTGAAGGAACGCCACAAGGCCGGTGAGACCCTTGACGATCTGATGGTCGAAGCTTTTGCAACAGTGCGAGAAGCGGCAAAGCGAACATTGGGTGAGCGCGTCTACGACGTACAGCTGGTCGGCGGCATGGTTCTGCATCAGGGCCGCATTGCCGAAATGAAGACCGGCGAAGGCAAGACCCTGGTGTCGACACTGCCGATCTACCTGAACGCCCTTTCCGGCCTTGGCTGTCACATCGTCACCGTGAATGACTATCTGGCAAAGCGCGACAGCGAATGGATGGGGCAGGTCTACAATTTTCTGGGCATGGAAGTGGGCTGCATTCTGCCCGGCCTGAGCGATGAAGATCGCAAGAGTGCCTATGCAGCCGATGTCACCTACGGGACCAATAACGAACTTGGCTTTGATTACCTGCGCGACAACATGAAATTTACCCGGGCATCAATGTGCCAGCGCCCGTTCAATTATGCCATCGTCGATGAAGTCGACAGCATCCTGATTGACGAGGCCCGCACGCCGCTGATCATTTCGGGGCCGACCGAGGACAGTTCAGATCTCTACGTCCAAGCCGACAAGCTCATCCCGCGCCTGGTGGAGGAAGATTATGAAAAGGACGAGAAGACCAAGAACATAAGCCTGACTGAAGAGGGCACGGAGCATATTGAAGAGCTCCTGAAACAGGCTGGCCTCCTGAAGGAAGGCGGACTCTATGACTATGGCAACGTAAGCCTTGTCCACCACGTGAACCAGGCGCTGAAGGCCCACAAGATGTTCGCTGCCGATACCGACTACATCGTCAAGGATGGCCAGATCATGCTCATTGACCAGTTCACAGGTCGCATGATGGAGGGACGGCGGCTCTCCGAGGGACTGCATCAGGCGATTGAAGCCAAAGAAAAAGTCGAGATCCACAACGAAAATCAGACCCTCGCATCTGTTACTTTCCAGAACTATTTCAGGCTCTATCCGAAGCTGGCCGGCATGACCGGCACGGCAGCGACAGAAGCCGCAGAGTTTGAGGACATTTACGGCCTGCATGTGGTTGAGGTTCCAACCCATGAGCCGGTCTGCCGGATTGATGAAGATGACGAGATCTACCGCACGGCGGATGAGAAATACGATGCCGTCCTCGGCCTGGTGGAAGAGTGCCGGGAGCGCCAACAGCCAATCCTCGTTGGCACGGTCAGCATCGAAAAATCAGAGCACATTTCCAAGCTTCTGAAGAAAAAGAAGATCCCGCACAATGTGCTGAATGCCCGCTATCACGAAGAAGAGGCGCATATCATCGCCCAGGCCGGCAGGCTTGGCGCCGTTACCATTGCCACCAACATGGCAGGCCGCGGGACGGACATCAAACTTGGCGGCAACGTTGAAATGCGGATCGCCGATGAGACTGAGAAGATCAATGATCCGGACAAGATCAAGAAACTGGCGGTCGCGATCACCGCCGCGGTCGAAAAGGAAAAACAGGAAGCACTGGATGCCGGCGGACTTTTTGTCGTCGGCACAGAACGCCACGAAAGCCGGCGTATCGACAATCAGCTGAGGGGCCGGACCGGTCGTCAGGGCGATCCTGGCAATTCGCGCTTTTTCCTGAGCCTTGAGGATGACCTGATGCGCATCTTTGCAGCCGAGCGCCTCGACAGCCTGATGCAGCGCTTCCAGCTGCCGGAGGGCGAGCCCATCGTCCATCCGTGGATCAACAAGGCCCTTGAACGGGCGCAGCAAAAAGTCGAAGCGCAGCATTTTGATGCGCGCAAGAACATACTCAAATATGACGATGTCATGAATGACCAGCGCAAGGTCATCTATGAACAGCGGATTGAGCTGATGGACACCGACGATGTATCTGACACTGTCGTCGACATGCGTCATGACATTGTCGAGAGCCTCGTCGCGTCACACATTCCACCGAAAGTCTATGCCGAAAAGTGGGACGTCAGCGGACTGGAAGTCGAAATCAGACGCATCTTCGGCATAGATGTGCCGGCCCAGGAATGGGCCCGCGAAGAAGGCATTGCCGACGAAGAAATCACAGAACGCCTGCGCGAAGTCACCGACCGCCGCATGGGGGAGCGCGCGACGACTTTCGGACCCGCGACCATGCGGCTGGTGGAGAAGAGCATCCTTCTCCAGACACTTGATCAGCTCTGGAAAGATCATCTGCTGCAGCTCGACCAGCTCCGGCAATCGGTCCAGCTCAGAAGCTATGCGCAAAAGGATCCGCTCAACGAGTATAAGAGCGAGGCATTTGAGATGTTCGAAGGGATGCTTGATCGCCTGCGCGAGGATGTAACGGCAATTCTGGCCCATATTGAAGTCAGGACTGAGGAACCCATAGAAGCGCCCAAGGCAGCCGCACCCCGGCAGATCGTGGAAAGCCGTGTCGACCCGGCCTTCGGCGGTGAAGCAGATCCTATGAACCAGCCCATTCCGGGCGGCACGGACCGCTCCCGGCAGGCGGCGAGCGTGATTGATCCCGCTAAGCCAGAAACCTGGGGACGGATGTCGCGAAACCAGCAATGCCCCTGCGGCAGCGGTAAAAAGTACAAACATTGCCACGGTCGGTTCGCCTGATCGCACCAGCCCATCCATCATGCCAGACCTGATCCGGTGCGCAGGATAAAAAAAACGGGCAGCTGATTGCTACCCGTTCTTCGATTGAGATTTCAGCGCATCGTTTTAAGCAGCTGTAAGCACATCCTCCAGCCGCGCGACGGCCGTGATGTCATCGATTTTCTCACAAGCGGCAATTTCGCGGGCGAGGCGCTCGATGGCACTCTCATATATCTGGCGTTCGGAATATGACTGCTCAGGCTGGCCTGCATTCCTGTGCAGATCGCGCACGACCTCGGCGATCGAAACAGGATCACCTGAATTGATCTTCGCCTCATACTCCTGAGCGCGGCGGCTCCACATGGTGCGCTTGATCCGTGCCTTGCCCTTAAGTGTTTCGAGAGCTGTGCCCATTTTTTCCGGGCTTGAAAGCGGGCGCAGGCCGGTTGCTTTGGCCTTCGCGACGGGAACGCGAACTGTCATTTTCTCTTTTTCGAAATTGAGCACGAAGAGCTTCATATTTGCGCCGGCAATCTCCTGCTCTTTGATATCGACGATCCGCCCTACCCCGTGGGTCGGGTAGACCACAAAATCTCCCTTGGCGAACTTTTGATCGGTTACTTTGGTCTTGGTCTTTGCCATATAGTCCTCACAGATAGAAGCGCACAATCTGTTCGCGCGCGCGAAACTTGACCGGGCGTTCTTGCGATCAGGTGCCCCATCGTATTTCAATTTGTATGTGCGGTGTCATCGGCGCAGACAAAAACTGCCGCATTCTTGCGGCAATTTCCTGCGTAACACCCCTTCAGTCGAACGGACTATAACAGAAAATTGCCCGTTTTGCGAGTCCGGCCAGATCTGCATCAAGACCCACCGAATACCGGGCTTGTAGACAGAAAATTCTACCACATGGCGTGTGACGCCAGGAGAATCATGGCGTTCTTGAGGTCAGTCGCCTTTTCCGGGGGCCTCAGTGAAATGATCAGCGAATTTGTTTGCGGTGCCGTTCCAGTCTTCGGCGTCAGCCGGCGGCTCTCCCTTCAAAGTGATATTCGGCCATTTCAGAGAGTACTCAGTATTGACCTCCAGCCATTTTTCGAGGCCATCCTCAGTGTCCGGCCGGATCGCTTCGGGAGGGCATTCAGGTTCGCAGACACCGCAATCGATGCATTCGTCCGGATTAATGACCAGCATATTGTCACCCTCGTAAAAGCAGTCCACCGGGCAGACCTCAATGCAATCCATAAACTTACATTTGATGCAATCTTCGGTCACGATATAGGTCATCTAGATCTCCGTAATTCTCTCGAAGTATTTTACTAAAACCTGAATCGACGGCTCCGCTGGGCGGACCGCCGAAATTTGGCGTATGTATCTATTGCAGGGGTGACTACGTCAAGCCCAAACGAGCAAGGACACGCCTTCTCGCCAGCCCTCGGTCACGGTCGCTCACGTAGATGAGGCCACCAATCCTGCGCATGAGATTTGCTTCCAGATCATGGAGGACGCCATCGGCGTAAACCACTTCCCAGAGAAGCTCCATCAGCTCTATGCGCTCAGACTCTGAAAAGTGCTCTTTGATGGTATGCGTAAAATGAAAAATCTGGTTGCTGTCATCCTGACGCTTCTCGGCTTCCTGAAGTATTGCTTCGGCTTCCTCATGTTTGAGCTCGAACTTCTGCTCAATAGCGTCCTCAATAACCTGCCGTTCAGCGTCGCCAAATTCTTCATCAAGCACGGCTGCTTCGACCATGAGCGCAGCAGCCGCGAGATGTTTCTCTTCCAAATTGTGCTGATGGCCTTCAACGGCCTCACCGTCGCGATCTTCAAAAAAGGATTTCAGGCGTCCAAACATGGAGGTTCCGTATCATGGGCGGTAAGCGGCGGCAAGATGAGGGCATATCACGAAACTGTTAATCAGATGCCCGATCCTGCAGCTGTTCGATCTGACGGCGGTGACGCTTGGTCGGCCGCCCCGCGCCCGGCTCCCGCTCTGCAACCGCCGCTTCGGGCTGTTTTGATTTTCCAAAGTCGGGAGAAAGATCTTCGTAAAGTTCTGAAGCTTTGCTCGCCGGCCCTCGCCTGCTAGCAAGCCCAATAACGCGGATCACCCTGATCTGGCGCCCTTGCGGGAAGGTCAGTGTGTCCCCTGTCCGCACAGGCTGGCTTGGTTTCGACAAGATGTCACCATTCAGCCGGACTTTTCCATCTTCACAGAGTTTTGCCGCCAGCGTGCGTGTCCTTCTGAATCGTGCATGCCAAAGCCACTTGTCCACCCTCTGACTTCCCCGGCTCTCCTGCCCAGCTGGATGGGCCCGGTTTCCCCCAATTTTTGGCATACGCTTACTTTTTCTCCCTGGCGGTCAGTTGATCCTTGAACGCGGCGAGCCCGGCGAACGGTGAGTTCGGGTTTGGTGGCTGAGAGCGGCGTCCAGTACTTCTACTCGCCGTGCGTTTCCTGTTGGGCGTTTTGTTGGACGGCTTTTGAGGATCGGCGTGGCTTTGCTTTTCGGCATTCCGCCTCACGGGACGCTTCTGGCGCTGCCATTCATAGAGCACAGGCGGCTCGCCCTCGGCACCTCCGCTCTCAGCTCCTGGCTTGATCTTCCGATAGCTGAGCGCATTGACAATTTCGGCAAACTCGCCGCCGCTGCACCCTACCAAAGACATATGTTCTGCGGTCAGCTCAAAGGGACCGGTTTTACCAGACTTCCTCAGTTCCACAGACAGGCGTTCCAGCATGTCAATTCTGACGGCGCGCGAGCCGCATTGTCTGAAGCCACAAATGTCATAAAATCCATCCGGCAGATTTTTTTCTGCAGGCACTGTGACCAGACCCGGCGGTGGAGGCGTCAGGGGTTCTTTGATGTCGCTGGCAAGCCGCCACAGAAGAAGCCGCAGAAATGTGGCACCCGGCTTCAGCAGAATAGGCAGAAAGATTGAATTTTCTCCGATCCGAACATGCTGTTTGCGTAGCCCTGTTCGATCCTCGCGCGTCATGTCGCGCAGGAGGGGAATGACCTGGCGTCGCCTGACCACGCCAAGGCCTTCGACAATCTGAAAGGCGATCCCCTTTGCCTGACCCTGAAGATCTGCATTCGTGAGCGCAAACAGGGGACCGAGCTGTTCGTGCAGATAGCGCTCGAGCCAGGACTTGAGGCGATCAATGACGGCCTCATTCGCATCACGGCTAAGAAGGTCCGCGCCAACAAGTTCGATCGCCGGCGAGAGAGCGCTTGCGCCTTTGATCAATTTTGCCACGGGGCCGCCGCGCCAGAGGACATGACCCGTGTCTGTAACCCGGAAGGTTGTGTCGTCGGCATTTCTGAGAGCCAGCGCGCGGCGATCCAGTTCATCCTTCAGCGCTTTTCCGGCGGCGTATCGAATTGTGCGAATGCCCTCGGTTCCGGCGCGCGGGTCCGGCGTGAATTCAAAGCCCCGCAACCTGCCAACAAAATGCCCTTCAATGGTGACCTCGCCATCCTTATCAATGCCGGCGAGCGTATTTTCATCTTCCACCAGGCGGCGAATGACGTGAGACGACCGGACATCAATAAAGCGTTCCGTCAGCCCTTCGTGAAGGGCATCCGAGAGCCGGTCCTCAACTTCGCGAGCGAAGCCCTGCCAATGATCCGGGTCAGTCAGCCAGCCTGCTTTGTTGCTGACGTAGGTCCAGGTGCGTATATGCGCCAGGCGGGCAGCGAGGCTGTCAATGTCGCCTTCAATATTGTCGACGGCCCTGATCTGTCCATTCAGCCAGTTTTCATCGATATGGCCATTCTGGTCATGAAGTTGCACGAAAACTGTTTCCAGCAGGCTGACGTGATCGTCAGTCATGATCTTTCTGAAATCAGGAATCTGGCAGACTTCCCAGAGCAGCCGGGATGTCTGCTCCGAACTCGGCAAGGCTTCAATGCTGGCGAGCTTTGACAGTATACGCAGGCTCATAATATCCACAGCCCCGGCACTTCGCTGTAACCCGTTCTGTTCCGGGAAATACTCAAGCGTGGCTATAAGCGTCTCGATAGATGAAAAATCGAGATCAGTGTTTCGCCATTTGAGAGCATTCACCGATGGAAACTGATGGCCTTCGACAGCTTCGATGATTTCTGGCGTCAGAGGCGGCGCATCACCCGTCGTGCCGAACGTACCATCGTTAAAATAGCGGCCTGCCCGCCCTGCGATCTGGGCTATCTCGCTGGCCCTGAGATCGCGATGGACAGTACCGTCGAATTTTTTGAGACCGGCGAATGCCACGTGATCAACGTCCAGGTTGAGGCCCATGCCGATCGCATCAGTGGCGACGAGGTAATCGACATCACCTGCCTCATAGAGCGCGACCTGCGCATTTCTGGTGCGGGGGCTGAGCGCACCCATAACCACTGCAGCCCCGCCCCGCTGCTGGCGGATGAGCTCGGCTGTCCGGTAAACTTCTTCCACGGAAAACGCCACTACAGCGGCGCGGCGCGGCAGGCGGCTCAGCTTCTTGGGGCCACCATAGGTCAGATCCGAAAGCCGGGGGCGGGAAGTAAAATCAACACTGGGCAAAAGGCGGGACAGCGCCGTCCGCATTGTTTCGGCACCAAGGAACATGGTCTCCTCTTCGCCCCTCGCATGAAGCAGCCGGTCGGTGAAAACATGACCGCGTTCAGGATCGGCGGCGAGCTGCACCTCGTCCACGGCAACAAAGGCCACGGGCCGGTCTTCTATCGAATTGTCCGCCGGCATGGACTCAGTTGTGCAGACATAATATCTGGCACCATCAGGAATAATTTTTTCTTCGCCGGTAATCAGCGCTACCAGCCGCGCACCCTTCGCTTCCACCATGCGGTCATAGATTTCTCGCGCGAGCAGCCTTAACGGCAGCCCGATAATGCCACTTTCGTGGGCGAGCATGCGCTCGACGGCAAGGTGGGTTTTGCCGGTGTTGGTGGGGCCCAAAACGGCCATGACATGGTCATGGGATGGGCGAGGTTCGATCACTATACGCGCGGGTCTGGCTCTTTCAACTCTTGCAGCGCCAGCGGAATCCGGGTCTTTTTGCGGGGTCTCAGTCATACGGCGCTGATTATAGGGCTGAAATCGGCGGTGCGATCCCCCTTTTTCGGGATTGCAGCAATTTGAGCGGCAATTTGACCAATCAACGTGGGTCTGGCAATACTCCGGCAAAATAAAGCAGATCGCCGAGGAGAGCCGATATGGCTGAATTCAAGAAGGGCAGTGCAAAAGCATGGCAGACCCTTTCAGAGGGTGAACTTCGGGGCAGAAGCCTTGAAGATCTGACATGGCAGACGCCTGAGGGCATCGCGGTGAAGCCCCTCTATACAGCGGCCGATCTCGAAGCTATTGGCGAGCAGGATCAGTTTCCCGGCATCGCACCATTCACGCGCGGTGTGCGCGGCACCATGTATACCAACCGGCCCTGGACCGTTCGCCAGTATGCCGGATTTTCCACGGCGGAAGAATCAAACTCATTTTATCGCGAAAATCTTGCCGCCGGTCAGATGGGCCTGTCAGTGGCCTTCGATCTGGCAACCCATCGCGGATACGATTCCGATCATCCCCGGGTTTCAGGTGATGTTGGTATGGCTGGCGTTGCCATTGATTCTGTTGAGGACATGAAAATTCTGTTCGACGGGATTCCGCTCGACAAAATGAGCGTATCCATGACCATGAACGGTGCCGTGCTGCCCTGTCTTGCAAGCTACATTGTTGCTGCGGAGGAACAGGGTGTGTCACAGGAACAATTGTCCGGCACGATCCAGAACGACATTCTCAAAGAGTTCATGGTACGGAACACTTATATATACCCGCCCGAACCGTCGATGCGCATTGTCGCCGACATTATCACGCACACGTCGGCCCATATGCCGAAGTACAATTCAATCTCGATTTCCGGCTACCATATGCAGGAAGCCGGCTCGACCCAGGTCCAGGAGCTCGCTTTCACATTGGCCGACGGTCTTGATTATGTGCGCTCTGCCCTCGCCCGCGGGCTTGATATAGACGCTTTCGCCGGCAGGCTTTCGTTCTTTTTTGCCATCGGCATGAATTTTTTCATGGAAGTGGCAAAGCTTCGGGCGGCCAGGTTGTTATGGGCCAGGATCATCAAGGAGTTTGATCCAAAAGACCCGAAATCCATGATGCTGCGGACACATTGCCAGACATCCGGTGTAAGCCTGACCGAACAGGACCCCTACAACAATGTGATCCGCACAGCTTTTGAAGCGATGGCTGCAGTGATGGGCGGCACTCAGAGTCTGCATACCAATTCGTTTGATGAGGCCATCGCGCTGCCGACTGAGGCGTCGGCGAGAATTGCCAGAAACACGCAACTTATTCTTGCCGAAGAAACCGGTGTAACCCATGTGGTCGATCCGCTTGGCGGTTCCTATTACGTTGAAGCGCTGACCCATGCGATCGCCGAAGAAGCCTGGAAGCTGATCCAGGAAATCGAAGAGCTGGGCGGCATGACCAGGGCCGTTGCATCCGGCATGCCGAAGCTGCGTATCGAAGAAGCCGCCGCCCGGAAACAGGCGCGCATTGATCGCGGTGAAGAAGTGATCGTCGGGGTCAACAAGTACCAGCTCAATGTTCAGGAAGACATCAATTACCGGGCGATTGACAACGCAGCCGTCAGAAAAGCCCAGATCAAGCGCCTGACAGAGATGAAAGCCGAGCGCGATGATGCGAAATGTGCGGCAGCCCTGAAGGCGCTGACAGGGGGTGCCCGCGGCGACGGCAACCTTCTCGCCCTCTCCATTGATGCCGCCCGGGCGCGGGCATCGGTCGGCGAAATTTCAGACGCCTTGGAAGAAGTCTTTGGCCGTCACAAAGCGGAGATCAGATCGGTGACAGGTGTATATGGCGCGGCCTATGACGGCGATGCAGACTTCGCCGCTATCCAGAGCGCGGTTCAGGACTTTGCCAAGGCAGAAGGCCGCCGCCCACGCATGCTGGTAGTGAAAATGGGCCAGGACGGACATGACAGGGGTGCCAAGGTGATCGCCACGGCATTTGCGGATTTGGGCTTTGATGTCGATGTCGGGCCGCTCTTCCAGACCCCCGAAGAAGTCGCCAGAGACGCGGTTGAAAATGACGTCCACGTTGTTGGCGTCTCAAGCCAGGCCGCTGGCCACAAGGCGCTGGTGCCTGAGCTTGTAAAGGCGCTAAAGGCCGAAGGCGCCGACGACATCCTCATCATCTGCGGCGGCGTCATCCCGCAACAGGACTATGCGTTCCTAAAGAAGGCCGGTGTGGCTGCGGTGTTTGGACCGGGCACAAACGTGCCACTGGCCGCGAAAGAGATTTTGGATCTCATTCGGGAGCAAAAGAAGGCGGCGTAGGGCAGAGATTCCGATCACTATAGGTGAATTCGAAGACAATGATGCAAGGGTCTCAGCCGTCACAATGCTGAGGGAGTAAGCCCTAGATGTGGCCTGGGAAACTGGCTAAGGTGGCGACGTAACCGAGACAGTAGATTGTGATTGGAGAAAAATTGTGATTCAGAAGAAACGTATCGTAACTTGTCTTCTCGCCTTAGCGGTCGCTCTTGGTGGCCTGGCCACAGCTGAAGATGCAAGTGCCGCCTGGGGGCCAAGTGCTTATTCGACATCGGCTAATTGCGGATATGTGGCCATGTTAGCAAGATTCTATGGTGCCGATGTCGCCGCAGTCTATAACAACTGCCTGGATGCTAACGATATTCGTCACGGCTGAGGCGCCGCCGCCTTCTGAGGCTCGCGAAGTAAGAGTTCGAGCCGGGGCGATGAGTTCCTCGTGAAAGCTCGCGTCATGCCGGACTTGATCCGGCATCCAACTTCTTCTGGGATCGAACTCTGGGCAGGAAGTTGGACCCCGGATCAAGTCCGGGGTGACGGCGTAAGTGGGGCAAGGGCCGGTATTTCGGCCGGCTGGATGCCGCTCTCCCTCAATGTTCGAATGAAATGCCCGCCATCGCGTTTGGCGATGCGGTTGCCGTTTTCGTCGGTGATCAGTTCGTGGTGATGGTAGATCGGCACGGGTAATTCGAGCACTTCCTGCAACAGACGCTGAATGTGCGTGGCCTCGAAGAGGTCCTGACCTCTGATCACATGTGTAATCCCTTGCGCGGCATCGTCGATGACAACGGCGAGGTGGTAGGCGACAGGGTAATCGCGGCCTTTGAGGATGATGTCGCCGAGGGCTTCCGGGGTGGCCGTGACTGTGCCCATTGTTTCTTCTTCGAAGCTGATCTCGTTACTGCCAATCAGTTCTTTGGCCGCGTTGATGTTTAGGCGAATGGTATGGGGCTTTCCACCCTCAAAATTCTGCTCGACTGTGTCACGATTCAGGTTACGGCATGTACCGGGATAGGGATGGCCCATAGGCGTGTGGGGGGCGTTCGCGATATCGTCTATTTCAGCGGCGATGTCTTTTCTTGAGCAAAAGCAGGGATAGGTCAGGCCAAGGTCCGTGAGCTTTTCGAGGGCTTTGGCGTAGATCGGGAACCGGTCGGATTGCCGCATCACGGGCTCCTCCCACTCAATTCCGAGCCAGCTCAGATCCGCAAAAATGGCGTCTTCGTATTCAGGTTCGCATCTGGTGTGATCGATGTCTTCGAGCCTGAGGAGAAAGCGCCCGCCCTCAGCTTCCGCGCGCCTGAATGCCGTCAATGCGGAAAAGGCGTGACCGATGTGGAGGTAGCCGTTCGGGCTGGGCGCAAATCTTGTGACAAAATCTGGTGCGGGCATGGGCCTATGCTAGGCTCGGTGCGCGAGCATATGCGAGGGAAAACTGCATGAGCGAATTTCCAGAACTTGAGGGACCGGAGATACTGCCTGCCGGTGGCAAGGGCGAAAGGCTGGTTGTTCTGGTACATGGCTACGGCGCTAACGGGCCTGATCTGATCCCGCTTGGCGAGAGCTGGTCGGCTGAGATGCCAAGCGTTGCCTTTGTCGCACCCAATGCGCCGGATCTGGTGCCGCAGAGCGCTGGCGGGCGGCAATGGTTTGGCTTCGATGCAGCAGGCCCTGAAGAAATGCGCGCGGCCCTAAAGCATGCGGCGGGCATGCTGGAGGCGTTTATTGATACTGAGCTGGCAAGGTTTTCGCTGACCAACGCTGAATTGGCCCTGGTCGGCTTCAGCCAGGGGACCATGCTGGCCCTGGAGATCGGGCTGCGCCGGACGCCACAGATCGCAGCACTGGTGGGCTATTCCGGGTCATTGCCGAATGGCGAGACGCTCAAGCATGAAATGACGGCGAAACCCCCGGTTCTGCTCGTTCACGGCGATGCGGACCCGATGATTCCCGTCAAGGCGCTGTTTCGCTCGGTCCTCACGCTGAAAGAGCACGGATTGATGCCGAAATGGGAGATTTCCCATGATCTGGGTCACGGCATTGATGATGAAGGTGTGGGCCATGGATTGGCCTTTTTGGCTGAGCATCTCAGCATTTAGGCCAAATACTGACAGTTGGTGACAAAGCGCATCGGGCTCCCTAAAATCCCGCGAAAACCTGGAGCCATTGGATTAGAGCGCTTGGAAGAGTGAGATGACTGCTGCGACCGCTGAACTGGAAAGATGCCACGCGCTGGTACTGAACGCCGACTATCGGCCGCTCAGCTACTTTCCGCTGTCGGTCTGGTCGTGGCAGAACGCCATCAAGGCGGTGTTTATGGAGCGCGTCAACATCGTTTCCGAATATGACCGTAAGGTTCACAGCGCCACTTTCGCCATGGCGGTGCCGAGCGTCGTATCATTGAAGAGCTATGTCGTGCCGACGAAGTATCCGGCTTTCACGCGATTTAATGTTTTCCTGCGCGATCATTTCTCGTGTCAGTACTGCGGCGATGGCAGTGATCTGACATTCGATCATGTTGTACCGCGCTCGAAAGGTGGCAGGACTACCTGGGATAATGTCGTCGCAGCCTGTAGCCCGTGCAATCTGAAAAAAGGCGGGCGTCTGCCAAAAGAGGCACATATGGTGCCAAGGACGCATCCCTATCAGCCGACCAATTTCATGCTGCAGGAAAACGGACGCTCGTTCCCGCCGAACTACCTCCATGAAAGCTGGGTCGATTTCCTCTATTGGGATTCAGAGCTCGAGGATTAGATCAAATCACTCCGTTACTATTTTGACCTTTTCGCCGGCGCGAAGGCCGTCGTTGGGGCCGAGGCTGTTGAGGGTGCGGAAACGTTCTTCCCGGAAATCATCAAAGGCCATGCGCCTGGCGTAGTGGGATACGGTGTCGCCGGACTGAACAGTCACGACTGCAATTCGCTTCGGCTTGAGGGCGGCGGCTTCCGTCGGTGACAGAGCGCGGAGGCTGGTCGCTGTTGCCTCGAACCGGGTAATCTGCGCCTGCATCTCTGCCGGAGTTGCCAAAAAGAGAAGCCCGAGCATCATGCCGCTATCAAGCCGGTAGCTGACGGCGTAAACGGCGATCTGGCCGCCATCGACGGCCACGCTAGCCTCTGCGCTCGCCGCTGAAAGACCGTTGATGGTGCGGCGCGCCACATTCGAGAGTGGCACATCCTTCAGCCAGTTCGATGTGAGGAAAACGACCGGATCCGATGTGCCGGGATCGTTGTCACCCTCAAGCGTGATGATCGCCGGGCGTTCAGATCTGGCAACCACAGCTGAGGCCGCATTGGTAAGGCGAAAACCTTCGGGAACCTCATATGTGAACCGCATCTGGGGATGAGAAAAACGGCGGCCCTGGATAAAGCCCTGTTCGGGGCTGTCGCCGTAGATCATGGCGTCGATGACATCGAGATAGCGGTTCCGGTTACGAAAAGTGGAACTACCGCTGACTGAGGCCTCGCGTGCCAGTTCATGGGCGCGGCGGACACGATCCTCTGTCTGCGGGTGAGTTGCGAAAAAGTCCCTGCCAGGATCACGGGCGTCTGCGAAAGCGAGCTTTCGCTGAAGTACTGCCTCCTCCCCAAGATTTGCCAGAAAATCTCCTGATGCGAAGGGGTCATAGCCGGTGCGCGAAAGATACCGGATGCCCAGCATGTCGGATTCATATTCCTGGGAGCGGGAGAAGCCTGCGAGGAAGCCTGCGGCGGCGGTATTGTAGAGATCGCCGACAATGGGCGTATCAAAGGTCGCGCCCAGGACGGCCGCTGCGATGCCGCCAAGACCCGCCAGCGTGGAACGGCCGTAACGCTCAGATGTATGGCGGCCTGTAACATGACCGATTTCATGACCGATGACGGCTGCGATCTCGGCTTCGGAATTGGCCAGCGCCAGCAGCCCGCGGGTGACATAGACATAACCGCCGGGCAGTGCGAAAGCGTTCACGGTCGGTGTGTCTAGGACCGTAAAGCGGAAATTGACGTTCGGCATTTCCGAATTTCGGGACAGGCGACCGCCGATTTCGGCAATGTAGGCACCGACTTCGATATCGTCGTAAACGCCGCCAAAGGCCTCAAGAATTTTGGGATGCTCAGCAGCCCCAATCTCTGCTTCCTGGCTTGCCCCCATCATGCCGACAAACTGACTGCGGCCGGTCGCTTCGTTGGTGACACAGGCCGTGAGGCCCAAAAGGCCCATCATGGCAAGGCTTTGAAGGGCGATGAGAAGGAGTTTCATGCGGTTCATATGGGTCTCACTGGTCAATAATCTCAAGCTGTTCAGGATGAGTGAGCACTATATTTGGGCCATTGTATGCCTGTATCCAACCCCTGACACGCACAGTTCTGCCGGATAGTGCCGCAAGATCGATGCCGGCGGCCTCGAAAAGCTTCATATCCTTTGGCGCGACGGTGACGGTGAAGTCGGTGCGGTAGTCTTCACCAAAGTTCAAAAATGCGCGGCGGCGGACAATGGCGGCGTTCACCACGGTGGCCTGGACGACCTGGAAGCTGTCGATCAGGTTGAAGGTGTCTGCGCCTGACTGGACCCTGTGCCAGGGATCGCTCCAGATGCCATGACCTGCTGCGCGGCCGGCTCGTTCGAACTGCAACAGCTCGCCGACGCATGCCCTGTTGTCGGCAAATGAATAGACCCGCGCCATACCCGCCCGCAACAGTTCTGCCTGAATCCAGGTGCCATCGGCGAGGTGCAGATGTGCGAGCGAGCGGCGATACCGGTCCCGATCCCGTCCGCCGTAGGAAAGACTGAGCTCTTTGCCGAGCACCAGGTCGCTCAGAAATGCTGCCGCCTCATCCGACAGGGGCCAGGGGACAAAGCCCGGCCGACCCAAAGGCAGCTTCGGCGCCTGAATGCCGACCAGCCTGATTTCAAGCCCGGTGTCGAGGAGAACCGTGTCACCATCGACAATCTCGACCACACGGCCCGCCTCACCGGGGGTCAGCACACAAGGCGTAGCGTAGGCTGGCCCGGCCACCAGAAGGGCGGCAAGCACAGCAAAGGTTGTCATCGTTCGACCGAGACTCAACATAAACGCTCACTTTGCACAGGCTCAGGACTACACGAGCCCAAGACTATATGATAAGAGGCGAGCAAATAAGGCCCCGTAGCTCAGTCGGATAGAGCGACAGATTCCTAATCTGTAGGTCACAGGTTCAAATCCTGTCGGGGTCACCAGTTTTCAGTTACCAGCAAGATTTGAAGGGCGGACAGCCATGCCACTTACTCTTTATCTCCTGCGCCATGCGAAATCGAGTTGGAGCGATCCCTCGCGTTCTGATATTGAGCGTCCGCTTAATAAGCGGGGGCGCAAAGGGGCGAAGCAGATCGGTGAGTATCTTGCCGCGCTGCCGATGGCGCCGGACCTGGTGCTCTGTTCGCCGGCGGAACGAACGCAGGAAACCCTGGGCATCGTTCAGTCATGTTTTCCGAGCGCACTGCCCGTTGAGATCAGGAAAAAGCTCTATGGCGGCAGCATCTTGGATCAGTTGTCGACCATAAATAGTGTGCCGGGTGATGTTAGCGCCACATTGCTGGTCGGGCACAATCCGCAGCTGTCCATCCTTGCCATGCGACTGGCGGACAAATCGACAGCCACCCCGAAAAAGCTGAGGATGGGCATGCCGACAGGGGCGCTCGTCCATCTCGAATTTGATTGTGCGTCCTGGCCGGAAGTGAGTTCCGGCGACGGCAGGGTTGTTGGCTTTGTGACGCCGAAAAAACTGAAAGATGCCGAAGCCTGAACATGTTCGAGAACGGCTGCTGGCGTCGCGCGTTACATGCCGATGAGCTTGGCTCGCGCCAGTGTATTTTCCATCATCCGGGCAGCGACGGCGTCAACCATGACGCCACCGACCTGGACCGCGCCAACGCCTTCGGCTTCAGCCTTTTTGTAGGCTTCGCCTGCGGCCCGGGCCCGTTCGACTTCTTCAACGGTCGGCGAGAAGACTTTGTTGGCAAGCTCAATCTGGGCAGGATGGATCGCCCATTTGCCGAGAAGCCCAAGGCTTTTGGCGCGTCCCGCTTCCTTGAGATAACCTTCGGGATTACGGAAATTGGCGTACGGGCCGTCGATCGGTTCAACGCCGGCTGACTTCGCTGCGATCACCATTTTGTTCCGCGCATAGTGCCAGATGTCACCCGGATAGGGATCCATGTCGCCAATGGCGCGCGCGGAAACGCCCTGGCTTGCTGAGTAGTCCCCCATGCCGAACACCATGCATTCAAGGCGGGGCGAGGAAAATGCGATTTCGTCGACATTCATCATGGCTTCCACTTCCTCGATGAGAAGCTCAATGCCGATCTGTTTCTTGAGTCCGATTTTCAGTTCGATCTGTTCGAGCATGGTCTCAAGCCACCAGACATCGCGGGCAGCCAGAACTTTCGGCAGCATAATAGTGTCGATACAGTCGCCAGCCTCTTCGACGAGCGTGATGACTTCCTCGTAGGCCCATTGGGTCCGTACATTGTTGATCCGCACACAACGCGTTTTTTTGCCCCAGTCCTGGGTCTTCAGCGCCTCCACGATATGTCCGCGCGCCTCCACCTTGGCGTTGGGTGCTACGGCATCTTCAAGATCGAGAAACACATGATCAGCATCCGATGCGATCGCCTTTTCCATCATGTGGGGATTGCTGCCCGGCACGGAAAGCTGGCTCCGACGTAATCTTTGTGGTCTCTCTGTCATGTCATAATCCTCTGAATGTCAGGCCACGGTGCCAGACGCACGGGCCTTACTGATTTCGCCAGCACTAATGCCGAACCTCTCAAGAATTTCATCGGTGTGTTCACCTTTTATAGGTGCCCTGCGCCAGACGCCGCCCGGCGTCTCGGTCATGCGGATCGGCGTGTTGGTGATGACGGCCTTTTTCGCGCTGCCGGGCTGTTCCACTTCGACCAATGCCTGCCTCGCGATCATATGCGGGTCGGCCATGATGCCGGCTGCATCCAGAACCGGGCCATAGGGAATTTTACCGCCGAGCAGATCGGTGAGTTCAGCCTTGGTATATTGCAGCGTCCATTCTTCGATGAGCGCGATGACCTCCGGCACGCGCTCAAGGCGGGCGAGGTTGTTCCTGTATCGTTCATCATCGCCGAGCTCGGGCCGGCCCATGGTCTCGCAGAGTTCGGTCCAGAAAACTTCGCCCGGCGTCGCGATAGTGACCCAACCATCTTTGCAGCGGAAACTGCCAAAGGGACAGATCAGCGGATGGCTCGGCTCCGGGCCCTGTACGACGCCGGTGTAGGAATTCATGTAGATCGCGCGTTCGCAGGTGGCGAGAACACCGTCCGCCATGGAGACATCGAGAAACTGACCCACACCGGTCCGGTCCGCTGCCTGCTTGGCGGCCAGAATGCCAAATGCTGCGAACATGGCGGGCATAATGTCGCCAAGGCCAGGGCCTGCCTTTACCGGATGGTCATCATCATGGCCGGTCGTGGCGATCAGCCCGCCCATGCCCTGAGCCACGACATCGAAGGCCGGCCAGTCAACAGAGGGGCTGTCACAGGTGCGGGGATCGCCAAAACCGCGAATCGCGGCATAGACAAGTTTCGGATTGATCTCGCTCAGGGCTTCGTAGGAGAGGCCAAGCCGGTCCATAACACCGGCGCGGTAGTTTTCCACCAGCACATCGCCCTTTGCCACCATGCGGCGCAGGATGTCTTTCCCTTCTTCCGGCTTCAGGTCGAGAACCATGCTCCGCTTGTTTCTGTTGATGCTCTGGAAATAGCCACCATAGGCATGGAGCTCATCATCCGCCATCCAGGGACCCATGCCCCGGGTGCCGTCGCCGCCCGGCGGCTCGATCTTGACGACATCCGCGCCCTGATCGGCGAGCATCATCGTGCAATAGGGGCCGGCCAGCATGCGTGTGAGGTCGATCACGACCATGCCTTCAAGGGCGCCACCTGAATTGCCGGCCATCACTTGTCTCCCCAATGGCTGCGGCGCTTGATCAGGACCCGTCGCTCACCCTCGAACACAGTCTCTTCGTCCTGATTGATGCCCCAGTGCTGGAAGGTGACCACGCCTGCGTCGTCGCGGTCGCTGTCGGTTACGTCAAGGACCCTGGTGAAGGCATAGACGGTGTCGCCATGGCCGACGGGCCTCCTGAGCCGGATTTTGTCCAAAGAGAGTTCGGCGAGCGCATTTTCAGCTGTGTCCTGGGCGGTCAGACCAATGACCATCGAAATGGTCACGCCGCCGAACACAATACGGCCACGGTCGCCCATGATGTCATCATTGAAATGGGATTGCGCTGTGTTCATGACCATGTTGGTAATGGTGACGTTCTCGAGGCCATCAATGGTCTTGCCGCGATGATGCCGAATGACGGTGCCTGGCACAAAATCTTCGAAGTAATTGTCGTTGCCAGTGAGCGATGAGACCTTCATGTTCTCACCTCACGACCCAGCATGCGGTCCGAGATGATCTTGAGCTGAATTTCAGAGGTGCCCTCGAAGATCTTGGTCAGTCGGGCATCCCGCCAGTAGCGCTCCACGGCATTCAGCTTTGTGTAACCCGCGCCGCCGAAAATTTGCAGCCCGTCAGATGTCACACGTTCCGCCATCTCCGACGCAAACCATTTGACCATGGATGATTCCTTGTCCGCCCGCTCGCCCTGATCCATGAGATCAGCAACGTAATACATAAGCTGCCGCGCCGCCTCGATTTCAGATGCCATGCGGGCAAGCTTGAAGCGGGTTTCCTGGAAGTTTGAGATGGGCTGCCCGAACTGGACCCGCTCTTGCGCATAGGCAGATGCATCCTCAAGCGCGCCGCGGGCAAGACCGATGGCGCGGGCCGCGGTATGAACGCGGGCCAGATTTAATCCTCCGGCGGATGCGGCCCCGGCACCAGCGCCGGCGCGGGCGACATCATCCATGGGCACCATATGATTGATCGCGGGCACCCGGCAGCCATCAAAGGCCAGCTCCCAGGTCTTCCAACCGAAGTAACCGATCTTGGGAATCGGCGAGCCCTTGACGCCGGCCGGCAGCTCGCCGCGTTCCTTCTCGACAATGAAGGTGCTGAGGCCGGCGCGCGGCCGGCGCGGGTCCACTTCCTCTTCGGTGCGGGCAAGGACCGAAATATAGTCTGCGCCATCGGCGAAAGTGCACCAGTACTTGTTACCGGTAATGACCCATTCGTCGCCGTCGCGCCTGGCCCTGCAGCTGACATTGCCGAGATCGGATCCGGCTGAAGGTTCTGACAGGGAGACAGCGCCAAGCCATTCGCCGCGGATGACTTTCTGCTGATATTCGCGCCGTTTTTCTTCCGGCCAGTTAGGGCTGATGCCGCCGCCGGCCCGCGCAATGATGCTGGCCACGCTCATCCAGCCACGCGCAAGTTCCTCAGCGATCAGGCAGTATTCGAAGGCGCCAAGGCCAAGCCCGCCATGATCGGGATTGGCACGAATACCGAAATATCCCATGTCCGCCATCTTCTGGCGAAGCTCCATGGGAATGTCGCCCTGGACAGGATCAAGCTCGTTCGCCACCGGCAGCACTTCCTTCATGGAGAAGTTGCGCGCCTGCTCCTGGATCATCCGTCGTTCTTCGGTCATGTAACCCATCAGCCCGCCGCTCCTATGGGCGAAAGATTGCTTCTCAAGAAATCAATCACTCTCTCATCCTTCTGGTTGAAACCTTCGGTGTGCCAAGTGCAGATGCCGGTATTCTCGCGGCTGCCTGAAACACGGAGCGACCTGACGGTGCTGCGCGCCGAAATCGTGTCGCCTTCGTAGACAGGCAGATGAAAAGTAAGTTCCTCGACCCCCAGGAACAGCCCGCCGCCTTCGCTCAGATCTTCGACCGACAAACCAAAGGTTACGCTGAAGACCAGCATAGGATTGACGACAATGCCGGGATGATCGTGGGCACGAGCGTAGGGCTCGTTGAAATAGAGGGGATTGTAGTGAAGTGTGAGCGTTGAAAAGAGCGAATTGTCTGAGGCGTTGATGGTCCGACCCCAATGATGGTCAAAGACCTGGCCGACCTCAAAGTCGTTATAGGCGTTTCCTTTGGGCCGCCGTTCGGCGCCAATCAGTTCCGCTTCCATCTCCCACTCCCGCGCCATTCACTGGCGCTTGTCAGTTTGTATTCCGGCGCTCTGCAAATTCCTGGATGAAACCCATCGATGCTTCGTCTTCAAGCGCCTGGAGACGTCCGGCGAATGTTTCAGCCACCGCTGTGCCCATGCGCGGTGCCGCAAGACTGATGAATTTTTCCAGAAGCCTCTCTTCCTGGGCGTCGAGATCGCTGGCTGGAATGTTCATATTCACCGAACCGTCATAGGCACCATCACTTGATGTCTCGATTTTGACGCGGCTCACATGCTCGCCTTCCGGCAATGTCTCGATCCTGACATGGTCCCTGAGGGCTACAAGTTCGGGCTGGCTCGCGTTCTCGTCCGAATAGGTCTGAAGCGCCGAAGTGTCGAGCCCCGCCAGCGCGAAGGCGGTCGTCATTCTCAAGCTGAACTTGGTCTCA
Source organism: uncultured Alphaproteobacteria bacterium (assembly GCA_965371465.1). GTDB lineage: Bacteria > Pseudomonadota > Alphaproteobacteria > CBDUYM01 > CBDUYM01 > CBDUYM01. The sequence continues at coordinate 902 of CBDUYM010000029.1, read as the reverse complement.
AGACCGCTCGCCGGTTTCTCGATATTACAAACCGACAGATGGCCCTCTGGCACCGTGACGGTTACCTGATCGACATCAACGGGTGCAATCTCGTGCGCGGCGACGAGCTGCTGCGTTGCCTCGATAGACGAATGGGTGAGGTAACAGGCGGCGTGGTATTTGAAGAGATTGTTGCGGATATGATAGCCGCCCCTTGGTTCTGCGAGCGCGGCTTCTGGGTTGAAGGTGCTCGACTGGGTGTCTGCGAAGCCTTGCGGGCTTTCGAGTGCTTCCGGATTGGCTGTAAACCCCTCAGCCGCCAGAAGCGCCGCCATGAGGCCGTTCTGGGATGCGCGACCCGCCTGCAGGGGTTTCGTCATCGACCCGAACATGGACTTGAGGCCCGCTGCACTGGCGCCCGCGATGCCGAATGCATGTGCGGTTCCTTCCGCATCAAGGCCAAGCAGCCGCGAACAGGCCGCCGCCGCACCAAAAGTGCCAATGGTTGCAGTGGCGTGCCAGCCGCCAGCATAATGACTGCCGCCCATGGCAGCGCCGATGCGGCACTCAGTCTCATATCCGGCAACGAAGGCATTGAGAAAATCTGTGCCAGATGCATCCTCACGCTCGGCAAGGGCCAGAAGGCCGGCGACAATGGGCACAGTGGGATGCCCCATCATGGCATTGTTGACGTCATCGTAGTCAAGGGCATGGCTGGCCGCCCCATTCAGAAGAGCTGCATCCATTGGTGACAGCTGTCGCCCGTCGCCGACAAATGTGGCGCGCGGCTTGTTGCTGTCGCCGCCTTCACCAAGCACGCGTTCAAGGATCGCGACAAGCTCCTCGTTCGAGCCCGCCATCGTTATGCCGGCCCAGTCGAGGAAGCACTGCCGCGCCAACCTGGCGACATCATCCGGCAGGTC
>CBDUYM010000028.1:0-44774 GCA_965371465.1 uncultured Alphaproteobacteria bacterium | reverse complement strand
GGTGATAGCACGGCATCGCAATAATGACCGCGCAGCCAGTCCCCCGTTCGGACATCAAATTGCGCCCCGTGAGTGGCACAGTGAAGTCTGCTCATCGATCGATCAAAAAACCTGTCAGGTATGAGATCCAGCGGCGTGCCCTGATGCGGACACCGGTTGACGAAGGCCATGAGATCGCTCTCAAATCTGATGACGAACAGATCGAACCGTTTGGTCCCGCTGCCAAAGGTAAAGCCCTTCGCGCCGGGATCGGCAATCTGATCGGCTCGGCACAGCTGTGTGCCTCGTCTCGGCGCGCCTGGAAAACTTTGCCAGACCCGCACGGATTTGGATGTCTGTTCTATGTTTGCGCTCAGGTCAGTCTGGATTGCCAACTGTCCAGCGCCAGGGATGGATCCTGACGCTCTCAAACAGACCGGCTTTGCCGTAAGGATCGCCTGCCGCAAAATCTTTCGCGGCTTGCAGATCCTCCGCTTCCACAATCAGAAGGCTACCAACCATGTGTTCGCCATCGTCTGACAGGTAAGGGCCAGCGAACTTTATCGGCACGCTGCTGTTTCCAAGGTAACCAAGATGATCTTCCCGTGTCGCCATCCGCAGCTCCCCGGAATTTTCCTTATCTGTGCAGAAAACGATGAAGTACATGTACCTGTGTCCTACTTTTTATCTTGTTGCCCCCGAAATTCGGCGGCGTTCAGGGCTTATTCTTGCGCCATTCGCAACGCCGGTCCAAGATCAAGGTTAGCAGTTTCACTGACACCTGGGAATGGCCCCGGATACCTTCAGATTACCTCGGACGGAATTACCTATGGCAATCTTTTCGCAAAACGCCGATCAAAAGGGAGGCTGGGGCCGGGGTCAGCGCTACGGCGAACCTGAGGAATTCCTCTTCCGCCGGGATGGCAGCTCGCGCGTTCGCTTGCGCACGCTGATCTGGTTCGGCTGGCTAGCCGTTGTCGGCCAGACCGGGGCCGTCGTACTGGTTCACTTCGGCCTCAATTACGAAGTGCCTCTCGCCGGCGTTTTCTCCGTCATTGGCGCCCTCGCCGCTCTCAATATCGTCGTCACCATACTCAATCCGCCAAACAAACTACTGACGGAGCGCGAAGCAAGTTTTCTTCTGGGGTTTGATCTTCTGCAGCTGACAATTCTGCTCTATCTCACTGGCGGCATGCTCAATCCGTTCATCTTGCTGATCCTTGTTCCGGTCATCGTTTCCGCAACAATTCTGGGCCCGGTCAGCACGACCATCCTTGGTGCGCTTGCTTTTCTCATGGGCACTTTCCTTGCCGTCAATCATCTGCAGCTTCCCTGGGGAACCGATGAATTCAATTTGCCGCCAGTCTACATCGCAGGGCTCTGGTCTGCACTTATGCTCGGCATGGCATTTGTCGGTATTTACGCCTGGCGCGTGGCAAGCGAGGCAAGACATATGTCCGAAGCTCTGGCAGCGGCAAATGCTGCGCTCGGCCGCGAGCAGCGGATGTCGGAACTGGGCGGCCTGGTAGCCGCCGCCGCTCACGAACTGGGCACGCCGCTCGGCACTATTTCTCTCGTGGCGGGCGAACTGGCGCAGGAATTCGCCGTCGGCTCCCCGCACTACGATGACATCCAGCTCCTGTCCGATCAGGCAGCCCGCTGCCGCGACATACTTGGCAAGCTTTCTGAGCCCGACGCCGTTGCAGACACCGGCCCCTACAACTGGCTGCCTTTCCATGTGCTGGTCGAAACCGCAGTAACACCCCACTATGGACTGGGTACAGAAGTTGAATTGGGCGCCACCGGCGAAGGCCCTGAACCAGTGGTTCATCGCAGCCCCGAGATTCTCCATGGCATCGGAAATTTCGTCGAAAACGCAGTTGGTTTCGCCGAGACCCGCGTCGACGTTACGGTCGAATGGGACGAGGACAACATCATTGCCCGAATTCGTGACGATGGGCCGGGCTTCCCCGTTGATATCCTGTCACGGCTTGGCGAGCCCTATGTCTCCGAGCGCGACACGAATGACGGCCTTGGCCTGGGTGTTTTCATTGCGAAAACGCTGCTTGAACGGACCGGCGGTCGTGTAAAGTTTGCCAACTGGCCCGAGACCGGAGCCAGGCGGGGGGCAGTGGTCGAAATCAGCTGGCCACGAGGCGTATTAGAAGTGATTGAGAGTTAGAGGCGGTTGAGCGTAAGTTAAAGTGTGCCGGGGTCGGATTCCCACTACCCAAATTTCCCGAACGGAGAGGTCACATTATGGAACCTGAAAGTCCGCAGGATACGCCTGAACAACAAAGCACCGAGGTCGGCGAGGCCGGTCAAGGAACAATGGAGGATGGTCAGGGCCGCCTGCTGTTGATTGTGGACGACGACAAGCCGTTTCGCGAACGCCTGGCGCGCGCAATGGAAAAACGAAACTTCGCCGTCGTATCGGCTGAAAGTGTGAAAGAAGCTATTGCCAGTATGGCGACTGCGGTCCCTGAGTTCGCGGTCGTTGACCTTCGCCTTGAAGATGGCAGCGGCCTCGACGTTGTGGCAGCTCTCCATGAGCTGAAACCCTCGGCCCAGGTGATCATGCTGACCGGCTATGGAAACATCACCACAGCTGTTGCCGCGGTCAAGGCAGGCGCGATCGATTATCTGGCAAAGCCGGCAGACGCGAATGATGTCATGCGGGCCCTGCTGGCAAAGGGCGGTGACAAACCCGACCCGCCTGAAAACCCGATGTCGGCAGACCGCGTCCGCTGGGAACATATTCAGCGTGTGTTTGAACTTTGTGACAGGAACGTCTCTGAAACGGCGCGGCGTCTGAATATGCATCGCCGGACATTACAAAGGATTCTGGCCAAACATTCGCCGCGCTAGGGCGAGCGCAATGCCGGACAAAATAGTACGGACACAATTGTATGAGGAAGATTTTAAAAAGGCTGGTGCAAGTGATTCTGAGCTTTATCGTTCTGGTCATCGTTCTGGTCGGCGGCTTCTATGCACTGCGCAGCATGAATGTGCTCATCACAGACGATACGATGATTGCACGCTTTCCAGCGCCCGATCACCAGGCCATCAGCTTTGAAGACCTTGTGCTGAAGCCGAGCCCTAATCAGTTTTTGGTCTGCGATCCAGCTGTCTGCAGCGCTGAGCCCCATCTGACAAGCAAGATCTATAACGTCTCGGCACTGGTCCTTAGAAGACACTTCGCAGGTATCATCTCAAGCTCACCGCGCATTGCCAGGCTGGACACGAGCGATCATTTTATGCAGACCGATTACATTCAGCGCTCGGCCATGATGCAATACCCTGATCTGATTGCGGTCCGCTATGTATCCCTGTCAGATGAGACATCGACGCTCTACATCTATTCACGCTCGGTCTTTGGCTATGGCGATGGTGGCGTCAACAAGGCCCGGATAGAGGGCTGGCTCGCGAAACTGGACGAGGTCGCGTCTTGAGCAACGAAGCTGAACTGACGCAGCTCGGCCGGGTGACGGAACTTCCGGCATCGCCCGATGAAGCGGTTCTGGAAAGCGTGCCCAATCCCCATCGCGATACAAACTATGTCGTGCGCTTTACCTGCCCGGAATTCACATCGCTTTGCCCGATCACGGGGCAGCCTGATTTCGCACACTTTGTGATCGACTACATTCCGGATGCTGTCATTGTTGAAAGCAAGTCACTGAAGCTGTTTATGGCTTCGTTCAGAAATCACGCAGCCCTGCATGAGGACTGCTCCATTTACATCGCCAAGCGCCTGGAAGACATTCTGTCGCCGACCTGGTTGCGTCTTGGCGGCTATTGGTATCCGCGAGGCGGCATTCCCATTGACGTCTTCTATCAGACCGGCACGGCACCCGAAGGTGCATGGATTCCTGAGCCCGCCGTTTCGCCCTATAAGGGACGTACTTAGCGGACTCCGATCAGTTTGTGTGTCTGCAAGCTCAACCGCCACTTCGGATGCCCGAGGCAATACCGGATAGTGGCTGCAAGGTTCTCTTCAAAGTCATCGCCGTCCATGGGCTGCAACAAAAACGCATCGAATTTGAGCGCTTCGAAATGTTCCGGTGCCGGGCCATCCTGCGGATAGACCAGCTTCAGCTCGTGGCCGGACTTTTGTACAAGTTCAGCACCAGCCTTGGGGCTGACACAAATCCAGTCGATGCCGTCAGGCACAGGCAGGGTGCCGTTCGTTTCAAGGGCAATCTCGAAACCACGGGCGTGGAGCGCTTCAATCAGCACCTGGTCGAGCTGCAGCAGAGGTTCGCCGCCGGTGCAGACCACGAATCGTCTGCCGCCGGCCTCACACCATTCACTCTCGACGGCCTCCGCCAACGCTTCAGCCGTTTCGAACTTGCCGCCACCTGTGCCATCCGTGCCGACAAATTCTGTATCGCAGAACTGACAGACCGCATCGGCCCGGTCGCGCTCAAGCCCAGACCAGAGATTGCAGCCTGAAAATCGACAGAAGACGGCAGGGCGACCGGCATTCATGCCCTCGCCCTGCAGGGTGTAGAATATCTCCTTCACGCTATAGGTCATGCTGGGGCCGTATAGAACTTTCATGCGCAACCCGCAAACGGAACCTGTCCGCCGGTCGCGCAATCGGCTAAACATCAGGATATGAATCAAGAAGCATCAAGTGCGCTCGTCGTCTTCTCAGGTGGCCAGGATTCGACAACCTGTCTTGCCCAGGCCCTGGTGGACTACGGCCGTGTGGAAACCATCGGCTTCCACTATGGCCAGCGCCACGCCGTCGAGATGGATTGCCGACCCGTCATCCTGAAGAGAATTGCCGCGCTCAATTCTGGGTGGGCCGCACACCTTGGTGAAGATCACGTCATTGATCTCGCTGTCCTCGGTGACATCAGTGATACGTCGCTGACCGCTGATACCGAAATTGCTTTCGCCCAGTCCGGTCTGCCGAATACTTTTGTCCCCGGCCGAAATTTGGCTTTTCTCACTTTCGCAGGCGCCGTGGCTTACCGGCGCGGAATCAGCACCATCGTCATGGGCGTCTGTGAAACCGACTATTCCGGCTATCCCGATTGCCGCGATGAGACAATCAAAGCGATGCAATCAGCGCTTAGCCTCGGCATGGATCGGGACATGCAAATCGAGACACCGCTGATGTGGATCGACAAGCAGGCGACCTGGCAGATGGCGTTTGATCTTGGTGGTCAGGCGCTGATCGATCTGATCATTGAGGAAACCCACACCTGTTACCTGGGGGATCGCAAAGAGCGCCACGATTGGGGTTATGGCTGCGGTGACTGCCCGGCCTGTGACCTGCGCGCCAAAGGTTACGCGGCTTTCAAATCAGCCTGATCGCTATTCTGTAAGCCCGTGCATCTGGTTCAGGGCTTTATATCTGCTGGCATCAAGATCGCGATCACCAAGGTCGGCAAAATCCGGCCCATAACGATGGGCGCGGAATATGAAATGCAGGTTCTGGCCCGGCCGAATTGCATTTACAAACGGGCTTTGCCATTCCCAGACCACTTCACCTGAATGTGTGACTTCAAAAATGCGTCCCGATGTGCCCTCGCAGATCAACGTATTGCCGTTGGCTTGCCGCTCCGCCGATGAAATGTTGGTCGCCCAGAATGAAAACGGTGGGTTCGCCACATATTGCCAGGCTGTCTCACTGTCATCAGGGTTCACTTCGACGACGCGGGAAAAGGGCAGGCCGGGCTTGCGAACGCCATTGTCAAAGACCAAGACATTGCCGTTCGGCAGAAACGACGCGTGATGCTGGCCAGAAGTTTCGGGCCGGCCCCAACGCCACGTAAGCTCACCGGTTTTCTTGTCGATAATGCCGACCCGGCTGTTGTTCTTTGCCGAAAAAACGATCTTCGTGCCCTCGGCATTCTGGTCGATGGCATTGGTATGGGTCCACTCGAAGTCGCGCTCAAGGATATCCAGCCCGTCAAGTTTGGCATCAAGAACATCTTCAAGATTGACCGACCAGATTTCCTTGCCCGTGGCATCAACTTCGACGAATTGATCTGTAACTATAGGGTTTGCATGCTTGCGGTGTGATCGTTTTCCGCGAAGCTGTTCCGAAACCTCATCCGATGCATAGCAAAACCGGGTGTAGAGATAGGTATCGTCCTTGGTCTTCTTGAAATCATGATGCATCGTGGCATCTTCGTGCCGCCAGACCTCTTCACCAACCCAGTCGATTTCTTTCAGGAAATACCCATGACTTGGCAGCGCCTTTGAACGCTCCTCGATGGTCATTTCGGGATCGTCCATCTCGGCCTGCGTGAGCTGCGCATCCTTCGGCGCACCCTTCAGCAGGAGATTGCCTGTCGGCAACAAAATGGCGTAATCGCTGCGCTCGTCCGGGAGCTGCCACTGATGGACAACTCGGCCCTGCATGTCGAGAAGGAAAGTCGAATTGCCGCCGATCGGCGTAATTAGTGTGTAGCCTTTAAAGCTCCCCGAGCTTTTGTGATGTGTCAGCCCAACCGGGCGAAACGGTGACCATCCCATAGTGTCTTCCCTATCTGTTTGCTGTCAGGAAAAGCTCAGGCTGAACTTTCCTCGATCCTGGGCAGATCGTCTTCAATATGTATCCAGGGCGCCTTGTTGGCAAAGTGAAAATGGGCCGCTGGTTCAAGACCTACGTCACCTTCAATGTTGGCCAGCACGATGTCAATTTCGTCCGGCCTCTTGGTACTTGAGCAGAAAAGGGAACTGCCGCAGGCAATGCAGAAGCCACGTGTGCCATGATCCGAGCTGGCAAATTCCCGAAGCTTGTCCTTTCCGCCGATCAGGCGAAACCCTTTCTTAGTCGCGCCAATCCAGGTGACGAAGCCCGCACCATGAGCGCGTTGGCACATGGTGCAGTGGCAATGGCCACAAAATTCGACCGGCAGCGTAAGTTCAAAGGTGATTGCGCCACAGAAGCAGCTGCCACTGACGGTTTCACCGTCTCTATTGTCAGGCATTTGGTTTTGTCCCTGCTATTGATGTCCAGATTTTGTCCTCGCCGGGCGGTGCCTGGGGCGGCAGATCGAAGGCTTCCGCAAAACGGTTGTAGCATTCGAACGTATCGCCATATTTAATGTGACCTGCCGTGTGCCGGGCCGCGCCAAGCAGAAGCCGCCCCTTGTCATGCGCCGTCGATTGCAGGTAATCCTCAATGGTGCAGGAGCCAAGCTCCTGATTGTGGGGATCGTTGCCGATTTTGGCCGCCGCAAGGGCCAGCGTGCCGATAAGTTTGGTCTCATCAACGGCTTGCTCAAGACAGGCCCGTGTCCAGGCCACAGAGGCATCCGATTCAATGGCAAGCAGGGACGCAGAAAGGCGCTCCAGAAGATCATCCTCGCTCAGTTTGGCCGCGCCGGCCGGCACAGCTGTGTCGCCATGCTCAAAGCCCTCGGTATGTCTTTGATGGTGATAGGATCGGTTGATGAAGGAAGCGGCAACAAACAACAGTTTTACTTTTTGGGGATGATCAAACTTGCCGAAGAACCACCGCATGGTGTTGCAGTATTCATAGCAATGCTGTGACGTGGCGAAGTTCCGCTTGTCCCCGGTGACCAGCAGAACTTCGGCGGCAGCAACCTGCAGCGCATCCATGATCGCGATGAGACCTTTACCGTCCTTCAACAGTGCTGCGATATGATGGAGATATGCCGGCTCCGGCTCTTCCAAAAGCGCATGGATAAGGGCATTTTCCTCATCCTCAGAAAGTTCACCTGTCTGATCCAGAAGCTTGAGCTCCGGTTCCGATGCGCCCTTGGTTGTGGCTGAAGTCACACGCTCTTCAGTGACCAGCATCTTCACCACATTACAGGCCATCTCATAGGTCGAGTACCAACGCGGGCCAACAGCAATGTCGGGCGCGCCGGCGTAAATCGCATGATGAGCCATGTCCCCGCCAAGATACTCACAAAGTTCCACTGTGGCGCGGGCGCGGAACGATTTGTGGCCGGTGGTGTAGGAGCGATTGTACAGAAGCCTGTCCTGAACATCGATAAGGCCGGCAAACACGAGCTGGCCGAGAACCTTGTCGCGGTTCTTTTCGTCTTCCATCATGCCCAGGAACAGTCTGTATGATTCCAGCACCTGACCACGATGGACAAGTTCCAGCCACTCATCCAGCTGCTCATCAATCGGCGAGTTCTTTATCAATGGCTCCTGATCGGGCCAGTGAACTACCGGCAATGGCGGTGGTTTCCCTTCAAGTGGCTTGTAACCTCTGGTGTAGTGCCCTGGCGCCTTCAAAAGCTTCTGGTTCCAGATATCGAGACCGGACGGGATGTACCAAATGGTCTGGGCCAGGGGCAGAAAAGCATATTCCTCAGGCAGAAAATCAACGAGCCTCGTGGAGACCCGCGCGCTCAAGAGGCAGTGATCGTTATTGACGAAATTCACATATCCCTGATCAATCCGCTCATGGTAGGGCACATGGGTGAAAGGCGCATGGATGCGCACTGCCTGGCCAAGAATTTCCTTTGCCGGTCTTCCGTCCCGGATCAGCTCATAGAACACGTCACTGGCGCCCGGCTGATCGCGCTCCATCACCCGTGCCTCAAGCTGATCGTATAGTCCGTCCATATGCTGATCGCTCATGGCCGCTCCCCATATGGCATTCGCGGGTCTCTGGCAAAGCTTTGCAGACCCGCCTCTGGCAATCAAGGGGTCGCTGCTACGGTCGCCTTATGAGACGGCCCGGCGTCTCGCCGGTCGGTGCGCCTGCGCGCCAGATCAGCTGACCAGCCGTCATCACGGTATGAATCCCGGCCGATGCCTGGATCGGATTGTCGAACGTGGCGGTATCGATCACTGTCTCAGGATCAAACAGCGTGATGTCGGCCATGGCACCTTCTCTGATGATGCCACGATCATTAAGGCCGATCTTTTCCGCTGGCAGGCTTGTCATGCGGCGAACCGCCTCTTCCATCGGCATCAGGCCCAGGTCGCGGGCATAATGACCGAGCACGCGCGGGAATGTGCCCCACAATCTGGGATGCGGATGCTTGTCGTGAAACAGACCGTCCGATCCGATCATACTTTCGGGGTAGGAAAGCACACGCTGAACGTCTTCTTCTGACAACGTGAAATAGATAGCGCCCGCCGGCAGCAGCCGCTCAACCATTTCGTCAATGGCGACGCCATGTTCGTCTGCAAGCTCCTGAAGATCACGACCACTGGCCTCGGGGATCTGTTCTGACCAGGTGATCAGAATCTTTTCGGCATCCATGATTCGCATAGGCATCAGCATTGTGGAGCCGGCGATGTAGGGATAGACATCAAGCCCGATCTTCTGGTCCTTCGAGCGGACCGTAATATTCTCAAGCGTCTTTACGACTTTGCCATGATGCTTTGCCCCCGATGCCTTGTGATGGGATAGAATCGCCGGAATGCCGGCATGCTTCGCAATATCAAGGGCCTCATCCACGGACTCTTCAAGCATTGCGCCTTCGTCGCGAATGTGGGTTGCATAGAGCCCGCCGAAGGGTGCGACTTCCTCGGCAAGCGCCATCACTTCCTCGGTCGGTGCAGCCCGGCTGCCCGGATAAAAAAGGCCTGTGGACAGTCCCCATGCCCCTGCTGCCATTGCCGAACGAATATCAGATCGCATGGCTTCAATTTCTGACTTGCTGGCAGGTTCGGCAAGTTCGGGCATCAGATTGGCTCTGAGCGTTCCGTGTCCGACCAGGAAGACAGAGTTCGTTGCCGCCGGTGCTTTGTCGAGAGCATCAAAATAGGCGGCCACGGTTTCAAACCGATATTGCCCCGGATCGTCGGTTTCCCGCGACACAAAGGGTGGTCTGCGCTGACCGTAAACCGGCGCAATACTGAAGCCGCAGTTCCCCGTAACCACAGTCGTAACACCCTGGCTCACTTTGCATGACATATCAGGATCGGTCAGCAGGCCGAGATCATCATGGGTATGGGTGTCAATGAAACCGGGCGCCACGGCAAGGCCCGATGCGTCGATCTCATCATCGCCTTCTGCATGTTGAAGGTCGCCAACAGCAGCGACGCGATCACCTCTGATGCCGACATCATTGCTGGCAGGCGCCGTGCCCGTACCGTCATAGAGCTGACCATTCCTGATCAGCACATCGAACCGGTCTTCGGATGCTGTCATCATGTCTCTCCTCAACCAGGCTTCTGCCCTGAAAACATCCAGGTTGCTGCGGCCAGCTTGACGCCATCGGGTGTCATCCGCTCGGCAATCCAGCTCCGAACGGCGCTCATACATTTTTCGTAATTCTCTGCGCCCGCCGCACGGATCGCGCCACCTGTGGGTCCGACGCCGGCCGCGGCCTTCGTCGCTGCTTCAATGTCGCTGCCACCGCCAAGGGACATTTCCCGGTTCCAGGGCTCAAAGGCGACATCCTGGAATCCGGCTGACGCGATCAGTTTTTGGACCCGATCACCATCGGCGAAGGCAAAAGGGCCTGGCGCTGTCGCGTCGCCTCGCGGCGGCAGATCGATCACATCACGAAGCGCCTCCATTGGTCCTGTCATCCAGCTGTTGTCGGAAGCGGCCTGCCAGCAAACGAAAGACATACGTCCGCCTGGCTTCAGGGCCGTCAGCATATTCGTGAACGCAGCTTCAGGATCGGCGAAGAACATTACGCCGAAGCGCGAGAATAGGGCGTCAAAGCCAGGTGCCGGCACCTCTGCCTCGGCTGCATCTCCTTCCTCTGCAGTAACATTTTCATAGCCGGCCGCGTCAGCGCGCTCCTGCGCCACCACCAGCATTGGGGCTGAGATATCAAGGCCTGTAACCTGACCCGATGCACCGACTTCTTCTCGAAGCTGCAGCAGGGTCTGTCCGCATCCGCAACCGACATCGAGAACAGTCTCGCCCGGGATCAATGACAATCGTCTGATCGCTTCCAGTCCGAAGGGACTGATCGCAGCGTCAATCGTTTCTTGATCGGCGACCCAGCGCTCACCGCCAGGACCGTTCCAGTTCTCAATCTGTTGCGCGTTCGATGCCATGGATGCTGCCTCTAGGTCTTCAATCGGTAGCTCTCACCTTCGCGGATGAGATGCCCAGCCGTCGGGCCGGCGAAGTGTGTGCCAATGATCAGCACGCCAGTGTCGGCGTATTCTTCCAGCATTGCTTTTCGGGTGACACGCGCGGCATCCATATCCTCATCAAAACTCGTGCCCCAATCCGGTTTGGCAATCTGACAGGGGTTGTGCATGAAATCTCCTGTAATCAGGGCCTTCTCCCCTTCAGACTCGATCAGCACGCTGACATGACCGGGTGTATGGCCGTGGCTCGGCAAGAAGCGGATCTCATTGCAAATGACATGATCTGTCTTCACCAGATCGACAAGCCCCGCATCGAACACGGGCTTGACCGAGTCCGAAAACACCTGGGCCTGATCTCTGTCTTCTTCATTCGCCTGCCAGAATTTGAACTCAGGCTCGGCGATCAGGTATCGGGCATTTGGAAATGTCGGCACCCATTTGCCGTCCACCAGCATGGTGTTCCAGCCGACATGGTCGAGATGCAGATGAGTGCACATGACGAGATCGATGCTATCCGGTGTCCATCCCAACGCGATCAGATCATCCATGAAGGCGGTCTGCAGCTGGTGCGCCTTTTCCGCGCGCCGTTCTTTGTTATTGCCGAAACAGGTATCGACAATGATGCGCAAATCTCCAACTTCAACCAGCAGGGCATGGAAGCTCAGGATCAGACTGCCCTCATCATCGGCGAAGTGGGGCGCGAGCCAGGGAATCGCCTTGACGGCCTCCGGCGTCGCCTCACGAATGAGATAGGTCCAGTCCATATTGATCTCGATCTCCACCAGCTTGGTGACGCTGACTTTTCCGATCTGCCAAGATGCCATTCTCATCCCCTCCGCGTGCCAGCGGTAACGATGGCATTTACAATACGGATTTGCCAGCCGCAGATATGCCAGCGGATATGGTTGCCATACGAGAAGGCTCGCCTATGATCGGGCACAAATTTCAAAGAGCAGGGAATATACGATATGACTGACGTCTTCTCCGATCAGCTTCTGGCCGGCAAGCATCTTTTTGTGGCCGGTGGCTCCAGCGGCATCAATCTCGGTATCGCCCATCGCATGGCCGAAGAAGGCGCCAGCTGCAGCCTCATCAGCCGCAGCCACGACAAAATCACCGATGCCGCCAAAGGCCTTGCTGACCGGGGCTTTCCGTCCTTCGGCATGGCCGCTGACGTGCGCGATTATGCAGGTGTTGAAGAGGCGATGAGGCAGGCCACAGATGCCTTCGGCCCGATTGATATCGTGATTTCAGGTGCCGCCGGGAACTTCGTCACGCCCGCCGTGGGCTTAAGCGCCAACGGCTTCAAAGTGGTCGTCGATATTGATCTGATCGGCACTTTCAATGTGCTCAGGGCGTCCTTTGATCACATCACCAAACCCGGTGCCTCCCTGATCGCCATCACCGCACCCCAGGCCCTCAGGCCGTCGAATTTTCAGGCCCATGTCTGTGCCGCCAAGGCCGGCGTCAATATGCTGATCGAATGTCTGGCTCTCGAGTGGGGTCAGGCCGGCGTGCGGGTGAACGGCATTTCGCCGGGCCCGATTGCCGATACTGAAGGCATGCGCCGCCTTGTAACCACGCCTGAGGCCGAAGCAAGATCGATCCGGAGTAACCCCCTAGGTCGCTGGGGCACAAAAAGCGAAATCGGTGAAATGGCTATTTTCCTGTCGTCACCGGGTGCGGCCTATGTCACTGGCACCATTGTCGATGTGGACGGCGGCTCGAAGCTCGGCGATGGCAGCCCGGATACGCTGACCGTGCCGGAGAGGGCTTAAGGGACGTCCAGCCGCCAGACATCGCCATCGGCTTTCAGGTAGCCCGCACTTGGTCCGGCAAAATGGGTGCCAATGATCAGGGTCGGCGTGCCTTCGAAACGCGCGCACATTTCGTCGCGTGTATTTCGCGCCATTGCCTTGTCGACGTCAGCCGACGATCCCCAGTCGGGCCTGGCAAGCTGGCAGGGGTGATGGACGAAATCTCCTGTAATCAGAGCTGTCTCGCCCTTTGATTCAATGAACACGCTGACATGGCCCGGCGTATGGCCATGGGATGGGATGAGGCTGATCTCATCGGCAATGACATGATCCACGTCAACAAGATCCACAAGTCCTGCTTCAAACACCGGCTTCACCGAATCTCCGAACACCACGCCCTGCTGGCCATCCTGATGCGCATCCCAATGGGCATATTCTGGCTTCGCCATCAGGTAGCGGGCATTGGGGAATGTCGGCACCCACTTGCCGTCCACCAGCATGGTGTTCCAGCCCACATGGTCTGTATGGAGGTGCGTGCACATGACAAGATCGACGGCCTCGCGCTCCCAGCCTTCGGCTTTCAGATCCTCAAGGAACGATCCCTGCAGATTGTTCCAGGTCGGAATGTTGCGGCCCTGCTTGTCATTGCCAAGGCAGGTGTCGACGATCATGCGGATTCCCGGCGCCTCGACCAGCAAAGCATGAATGCTCATTTTCAGCCGGCCCTCTTCGTCGGCAAAATGAGGATAAAGCCAGCTGATAGGCTTAACTTCTTCTTTCACCGCATCAGGCAAAATGAAACGTGAGCCGCCAGTGGCTTCGATCTCCACAACTTTGGTGATTTTCACATCACCTATCTGCCAGCCTGTCATGAGATGCTCCCGATTACTCCGCCGCTTCTGCCGGCAGCGGCTCCGTATAGAGAAGGTTTTTCTGTGTAAAGTCGGCGATTTCAGAATCTGAAAAGCCGTAGGCTTTCAGTATCTGCCAATTGTGCTGACCGGCGATGGGCGGGCCGGCAAGATAGCTGTAATCAACACCTCTGAGCTTGGCCATAGGGCCATGTCGCCGATAGTCGCCCCAGCGCTTGTGTTCAATGGGGAAAAGAAGTCCAAAGGCTTCCACTTGCGGATCTTCCAGAAAGAACTGGCCGGTGTCAGGGGCATCGCAACGAATGCAGGCGACACCTTGGGCGGCCAGCTTTGCCTCCCAGTTCATCGCGGTATCGGTGCCGAACAGTGTGGCGATGGCATCGGCGTCATCATCGGCGCCGTCAAATCCGCTGAGCTCACAGAATGTCGCCCATTCCTGATCAAGCTGAATGTCGAATGTGACCCAGCCCTCGGCAGTTTCGTAGACCCGGTTCAAAGGCCCCATGCCATAGAGATCAGAATCAGGATAGGCACGCTCGGGCTTGCCTTCGTAAGAGACAAAATCGTCAAAATTTGCGTAGGCATTAGCACCAAACATATCAGTGTAGATCACCTGTCCGACGCCCTGATGCCTGGCCGCCCTGAGACCAAGCAGCGCCGCAGTGCATACAATGGCGCCGGTGTTGGGGTCGGGATTTACGTCATTGCAGCGCATCAGCCGCCGCGCGTTTTCTCTGAGCTCGGCCAGACTTTCGGTCACTTCCTCAGCCGGCAGGCCGCCGTTCTGGAACACCGCACCGCCGATTGCCGCCCCCGGCACCGGATGGGTGGACGGCCGGTGGGATCCGGGCCCATCCGGTCCGTAACCATTGGCGATCAGATAGATCAGCTTCGGATTGATTTTCTTCGCATCCTCCCAGCCAAAGCCAAGCCGCTCCGCCACACCAATACGGAAATTCTGAATTACAATATCAGCATCCTTCAGCATGCGACGGCCAAGCTCCTGGCCTTCTGGCGATTTCATGTCGATGGAAATGCTTTCGACGCCATTGTTGACGCGCATGGCGCCGATGCCCATGCCCATGTTGCGATAGGGATCCCCGCCGATGGGTTCAATTTTGATGACATGGGCACCTAAGTCCGCGAGATAGGAGGTGCCAAGAGGTGCGGCGATCACCGTTGCAAACTCAAGAACAGTAACGCCTTTGAGGGGCGCATCTGTAGGTGCGGAAGGGGCCGCTGCTGCCGCCGCACTTTCGGCGAGTGCCCCCAGAACCTGATCGGTATGTTCACCGATCTCCGGTGCTGGCCCTTCAATCTTTGCAGGGGTTACAGTCAGCCGTCCGATAGGACCCAGCTGCCTGATACCGTGACGTTCGATCACATGGCCATTGGCGACGATGTCCGGGTCATCCATAGCCTGCTGGCTGGTCTGAAACTTGTGACCGACGACGCCGCCGTGATCGACGAAGATTTTCATCCATTCATCCGCCGGTTTTTCCTGCATGCGGCGGAAAATCTGATCGCGGAAATCTTCCCGCACTTCTTCCGGCCATGCGCCGGGCATGCCTTGGTGAATGTCGGGATCGAGAGCGTCTGTGAGGCCGATGGCTTCGACGAAGCTCATCCAGAGGTTGGGTAAAAGGGCGCCGATCTGAATCCATTTTCCGTCGCCGGTCTGATAGGGGTGGTAGTTGAGCTGTGGCAATGATTCCAGAAGATCCCAGGGCAGATCCGGAAAACGCTCCGGATTTCGGTTCCTGATCTGGGCCGAGATAAGACCCGCGCCCTGATCATAAGCCATGATCCCCTGCATCAAAGTCGCTTCCATATAGCGGCCGTTGCCGGTCTCGTCGCGCTGATGGAGCGCCGCCAGAATGCCCGATGCTGCCGACTGCGCACAGGAATGGGTGCCGACCTGCAGCGCTGCCATGCCCGGGCCTTCCCGCCTCGCGATCAGCCGGAATGTCTGCATCCGTCCCATCTTGGACGCCGCCACACTTTCGTAAGCCGGATAACGGGCATAGGGGCCCATCGTGCCGAAGGCTGTGACCGAGCAGTAAATCAGCGCCGGATTGGCGCGGGCCAGGGTCTCGTAATCGGCGCCAAAGGCTTTCGCATCTTCTGCCAGGTAGCTCGCCACAACCGCGTCGGCACCTGCTGTCAGTGATGCAAGCTTCGCCTGATCACCGTTGGTCGTGAGATCAAGTACGATGCTCTGTTTGCCCCGAAGCCACATGGGCGCAGCGGCTTTTGCACGAAAGGGATCACCCCGAGGCCCCTCTACTTTGATAACTTCGGCACCGAAATCAGCCAGCACCATGGTCGCAAGCCCGCCTGCGGGCCCTGAACTGAGATCAAGGACGCGAATACCGTCCAGAACGGATGTCATGAATTTCCCCCAACAGATCGGATATTTCGAATTTGGGCCAAATCTTAGGGGCAAGCACAGTCGGCAGCAAGGGAAGCCGGATTCCTGAAGCTTGAGCATCCCCGTTTGAGCGAATAGGCTCGTTCCTTCAAGCCCGGCACAGTAAGGAAAATTGAACATGCATATTGCTCACTATGGGAAGACAACGCCGGACAAACCGGCATTTATCATCGCCGAGACGGGCGAGACCTCGACTTTCGGTGAGATTGACCGCGCCAGCTGTCAGCTCGCTCATGTGTTCGAAAATCTCGGGCTGAAGAAAGGCGACGGCATCGCCCTGATGATCGAAAATCATCCCCGTTTCTTTGACATCTGCTGGGCGGCACTGCGCTCGGGCCTCTACTACACCGCCATCAGCTACAGGCTTCAGGAGGAAGAGGTCAATTACATCGTGCGCGACTGTGGTGCGAAAGTATTCATTACATCAATGGCGCAGGCCGAGGTCGCAGGCCGGCTTCTTGATCACCTCGAGGGTGTCGACTGCTTCATGCTTGATGGCGTCATCGCCGGTTACAGACCGCTTGAAGAAGCCATGGCTGCGGAACCCGAAACACCCCTCGATCACGAGGAAGAAGGGCTTCACATGCTCTACTCATCCGGCACAACAGGCCAGCCGAAGGGTGTGCGTCACCCGCTGCCGGATGAACCATTAGGCGGTCCGGGCATTCAGGCCCAGATCTTTGGCATCGGCATGCTTTTTGGCTTTAGCGAAGACACGACCTATCTCTGCCCAGCGCCGCTTTATCACTCCGCCGGGCTGTTCTTCAACATATGGGTGCAAAGACTTGGTGGCACCTGCGTTGTGATGCAGCACTTTGATGCCGAAAAATCTCTCGAAACCATTGAGACCTATAAAGTTACCCACAGCCAGTGGGTGCCGACCATGTTCGTGCGCATGCTGCGGCTGCCCGAGGAAATCCGAACAAAATACGATGTCTCCACCTTGCAGGTCGCGATCCACGCGGCAGCGCCCTGTCCGATCCCGATCAAGGAACAGATGATTGACTGGTGGGGACCCGTGGTCGTCGAATATTACGGTGGCACAGAAGGCATCGGAATGACCTACATCAATGCCGAGGAATGGCTCGAACATAGAGGATCAGTGGGGCGCGTCCTGGCACCGGATGTAACGCTTCACATCCTGGATGAGGAAACCGGCGAAAAGCTGCCTGCCGGAGAAATCGGCGGCGTCTTTTTCGACAATCCGGCGATGAATTTTGAGTATCACAATGATCCTGAAAAAACAGCGGCGGCACGATCCAGTGAAGGCTACGGCACCCTTGGCGATGTCGGCTATCTGGATGACGAGGGCTTTCTTTATCTTACGGACCGCAAAGCCAACATGATCATATCCGGTGGCGTGAACATTTACCCCCAGGAAGCCGAAAATGTTCTGATCACGCACCCGGCTGTCGAAGACGTTGCCGTGTTCGGCGTTCCCAACGAAGAGTTCGGCGAGGAAGTCAAAGCCGTGGTGCAACCAGTGAACGGCTCAGCCGCTGGCCCGGAACTTGCAGAAGAGCTTATCGCCTTCTGCCGCGCTGAGATCAGCCACATCAAATGCCCAAAGTCCATCGACTTTGATCCTGAGCTGCCGCGTCATCCTACCGGCAAACTCTATAAGCGCCTGATTAAGGACCGCTACTGGGAAGGCCACGGCAAAAGCCGGATAGCCTAGGTTATCGTTCTAGGGCTTCTCGCGCCGCACCCAGCGGCTGGTGCTGGCGAAGTCCTTAATCTCTTCGCCGGCTTCGGCCCAGCCGGTGAAGCCAGGTTCAAGGTGGGCGACATTGGTAAATCCCATGTCTTTAAGCACCAGCGTCGCATAGACCGAACGCCCACCGCCGGCACAAAAGATCACAGTGCGGCGGTCTTCCTGAAAATAGTCACGGTAATAGGGGCTTGCAGGGGATGCCCAGAATTCCATCATGCCGCGCGCGACATGGACCGCACCTGGCAAGGTGCCGAGATCGACAAGCTCCTGAATTTCTCTGAGGTCAATGAGCAGCAGATCATCGTTTTCCGCCAATTCTTTTTTCAGGTCTTCGACCGTCAGATTTTCGATCTGGCCTTTAAGATCGTTGACCTCAGCAAAGACATCCTTGATGGCCATTCCTATCTCCCTTCGTGGCGCTGTTCTCTTTCGGACAGCTTAATGGCGGGAGAGGTCTTCCATCAAGCAATCAGCTGCGCCATTGACGAAGGATCATAGTCAGTGATGGCGTCTGTGTTGCCGGCACGAATGAGGTTCGGCCAGTTCGGATCCATCAGGAGGACGCGGCCCAAGGCCACAAGATCAAATTCATTGCGATCAAGCCGTTCCAGCAGATTTTCGATATCGCGTTTCTCGGCGGTCCGCTCCATGCCGCGCCGGTCAAGTCCAACCGAGCCGACAGTAATGGTTGGCAGGCCCGAGATCTTCTTGGTCCAGCCAGCAAGGTTCAGATCAGACCCCTCGAACTCCGGCTCCCAATAGAGGCCGGTCGAACAATGAAAGATGTCGACGCCGGCATCAATCATCGGCTGAAGGAACTTTTCCAGATCCGCAGGCGTTGGTGCCAGCATCGCTGTCATGTCCTGCTGCTTCCATTGGGAGAAGCGAATGATGACCGGGAAGTCGCTGGATACGCGGGCACGGATTTCCTTGATGATCTCAGCGGCGAAATTCACCCGCTCCACCATGTCGCCACCCCACTTGTCCTCACGGATGTTGGTGCCTTCCCAGAAGAACTGATCAATCAGGTAACCATGGGCGCCGTGAAGTTCGACGCCATCCATGCCGATGCGTTCAGCATCCTGGGCGGCATCAGCGAAGGCATTGACAACGTACTCCACTTCGTCGGCAGGCAATTCGCGTACATATTTTTTGCCAGGCATCACAAGGCCTGATGGCCCGACGCTTTCCGCTTCCTTGTAATAGCCCATGCCCTGGCGGCGGACGGAGCCCACATGCCAAAGCTGAGGCATAATTTTGCCGCCGGCATCGTGCACTTCCTCTGTGACTTTCTTCCAGCCATCAAGGGCCTCTTCGCCATGAAACAAAGGTGAATTGTTGTAACCATTTGCGGGCTCGTGATTGATCGTCGTGCCTTCAGTGATGATCAGGTTCGTACCACCTTCAACGATCTTGCGGTAATAGGCCGCGACGGTTTCTGTCGGTATGCCGTCCGGGCTTTGGGACCGCGTCATGGGCGCCATGACGAGCCGGTTTTCAAGGCTAAGGTTCGTCGAGGCCCAAGGCTCGAACAAGAGTTCAACAGAAGCTGACATGCAGTTCTCCGCTAACAGGATTGATTGGAACTGGATAGTCTGTTAGCGCGCGGGCCGGGGCCGCGCAAGCATGTTAGTTGAGAATGGGACGCATTCTAAACCACCTCTTCGCCGGTCATGCCGCGGGGTTCTTCTTTTGACAGCGCTTCGATGTTGTCGACATGGCCATCGCGGCTGATTTTGTAACCCATAATGACCACCACCGACAGGATGTAGAAGAACATCATGATCGGTATGTAGGTGATGGCCAGATTGTCGACGATGGCCGGGTCCATGTCGGCGGGTGACGTGCTCGGTGAGAAATTGACCAGTTCCAGAATGATACCGACCATGAAGACGCCAAAGCCGCCGACGACCTTGCCCGCGAACGTGCGGGCGGCAAAAAACAGCCCCTCCGATCGCCGGCCCGTCACCAGTTCGCTGTCCTCGACCACATCGGCAAACATCGAGCTGACGGTAATCGCCGCCATGATGGTGATGGTTACTTCAATGCCGGCATGGGCCATCAGCAGGGGCACATAAAGGATGCTGCTCTCAGGCGGATAGAAACCGAGAAGCTTCACGACGACCAGGACAGGCGCCCAGAAAACGGCAATGCTCCACAGAACGATGGCCACGGTCTTTTTTTCTGCCCTGACATTGACCCGCGGCGTCAACCAGAGTGCCAGTGCTGACGAGCCGAACAGAAGGTACATAAAGTAAAGCAGCGTACTGGGTGGTACATGCCAGAAATAGGCCATCATGTAATTGTAGAGCGACGTCGAAATGCCTGCAGCCATTGCACCGAACACAGTGGACAGGAACAGCGCCAGAAAGGACCGGTTTGACAGCGTATGCAGAATTTCCCGTACATTCCGGATGACATCGAACGACTGCTTTGGTGGCGGCGCTTTCAGGTCCGGAATATGCCGATGCGTGCCGATGGCGGAGATCAGAATGCCGACCAGCATGAGGACGCAGGCCAGCGCCGCATATTCCTGATAACCGGTCATGTTCAGGATCCCGGAAACCGTTGTCGTAACACCATCGGTTGTGCGGTCAAAGTCGGCCAAGAATACGCCGTAAGCCAGGGCCGCCATAGTAAGTCCGCCCCACCAGCCGAAAAAATAGCGATAACTGAGCATCGACGTGCGCTCGTCGTAACTGTCCGTAAGCTCCGACACCAGCGCAGTTGACGGTATTTCATAGACGGTGACAAAAGTACGAACGAGGATCGCCATAACCGTCAGATAGGCAAAAAGCTGCAACTCACTGAGATCGAACGGCACGTACCAGAGAAAGAAGTAGGAGAAGGCGACGGGAATGCCAGCAAAATACATAAACGGGTGCCGCCGCCCCCATTTCGAATGCCAGTTGTCCGACATGTGGCCAATGATCGGGTCGGAGATCGCATCAAACAGCAGCGCGATCATCAGGGCTGTGCCGGCAAGCCCGGCTGGCAGACCAAGAACCTGATTGTAGAAGATCAGCAGGAAATAGCTGAAACCATTGTCTTTGACGCCAAAGGAAATGGAACCCGCGCCATAGAAGAGCTTGGTCGAAAGGCTGACTTTGCCGCCATCCGCAACAGGCCGTTCCGACATGCGCTTATTCCGCCGCCGCGCTTAAGCTCGCATCCGCCTTCGATATGTGGGCGATAATCGGCTCCCAGACCACGGCGCCCGGCGCCAGATCGTGACCCATACCTTCGACGATCAGAAGCTCAGCTCCCGGAATATGCGCGGCTACATCTTCGCCGCCAGCCACAGGCACCAATGGATCAATGTCGCCATGGACCACCAGCGTCGGTGCTTTGATGGTTTTGCAGATTTGGCGTCGGCTGCCATCGGTCCGAATTGCTGCCATCTGCCTTGCCTGACCCGCGGGATGAAAACTTCTGTCATAGGTCGCAGCACCCCGTTCGCGACGGATGTCGTCCGATACGGGATAGCCCGAGGAGCCAATTATCTTGCCGCGCTCAATGCCGCTTTCAATGATCTTTTCCCGATCGTTTTCCACCGGTGCCGCCAAAAGGGCCATAATCTCGGGTTTTGCCGGTGGCAGCGAAGGATCGCCGGTGTTTGTCATAATCGGTGTCAGGCTGCGCACTTTTTCGGGATGCTCCGCTGCAAATCGCTGGACGATCATTCCGCCCATGGACGCGCCGATGACATGCGCGTCTTCGATGCCGAGGACATCCATCAGGCTGGCAGCATCCTGGGCCATGTCTGAAATCGAATAGGGAGATTCGCTCGAAGTCACGTCAGGAATACCAGCGTCATCAAAATGCGTGGAGAGCCCGATGTCGCGATTATCAAAGCTAAGCACCTGGAAACCGGCATTCAGGAAAGCGCCCCTGAATTCATCGGTCCAGGCCGTCAACTGCGCGCCGAGCCCCATGACCAGTAAAACAGTCGGCGCCTCCTGGTCTCCCTCAAGCACATACTCAATGCTGATTCCGTTTGCCTCAATTGCTGGCATTGATTGTCTCCCCATACCGCTGCGGTTTTGTCAGATCATTGGCTGAGAGCTTACCTGCCTTCTGGCCGAGGTCAATCAGCAGCAAATGGCCCCCCTCCCCGCCGTCAGGCCAGATCAGTGCCGCCGAATGTATCGCGACTAACGGATCATGCTAGGCTGAACCGATTCTCTGTTGCAGAAGGATCCGCCCGATGTTGCTGACGCGACGTTTTATTGTTCTTGCCACCTGTCTCTGCCTGGCCGGACTGACAGCATGCGAAGATGCTGAACCCGCGCTACAGCTTATCAGCGACGACACCGCCCGCTCTGAGCCCCGAATCGATATTCCGGATCAGTTTCCCTTACAGGCGCGCACTGTTGACCAGGACGGAGCGCCTCTCGCTGGTGTGCGGATTACCGTGAATGGGGCTGACCTCGGAATTACATCGACCGCCACGGGCCTGTTTGTCTGGCCCGAGCCCGTTCATGCAGATGATGCGGTCCTCATGGAGCATCCTGACTTCGTGTCATCGACAAAGTCAGCTGGAACACTCTGGTTTCATGAAGATGCCGCGATTTACATCCAGATGTCGCGATATACCGAGAGTTTTGACGTGACAGCTGCCGGCGGTTTTTTCCGCGGTGATCAGATTATTCTGGATGTGCCTGAGGGTGCGGTAACCGAACCGGTTACCATTCGCGCGGCGCTTCTGCCAATTGCAGATACCTACGCAGACTCCGATGCGATCCAGGCCGTCCGGCTGACCGCAATAGCGCTCGACCCGGATGGTCAGGAATTCCTGAAACCGATCACGGTTTCTGTGCCCCTTGAAAATCCGGGCGCGGCTGAAGGCGTGCAGGATGTTTTCCTGTCCGATCCTGCCACGGGCCTCTATCAGCGCGCGCCATCCGCGAGCGTCGAGGTGGATGGCAGCAGGGCGATCTTCACACTGCCGCATTTCAGTGGTTACGCCGCAGGCGACCCCAGTGAAGGGCTGTCGAAGCGCAGGATGGAGCGCACAAATGACTACGACGGCGACGGCAGAATCACCTCCCAGGATGCGCTCCTTGTGGTGATACTGAGCGGCGGCACTCACAGTGCTTCCCTTACGAGGGACACATCGATTGGCTCGACCATCATGCGATCGAAGAGCAGTGGATCGGGAAGCTCGTCCAGTGAAGGTTCATCGGCTTCCGGCGGCGCATCATTCGGCGGCATCTCTGTCGAAGTTGAATCAAGCGTGGATGCCACGGAAGCCGAGGAAGTCATGAACAGCTTCGGCAGGAGCGAGGGCATCAGCGTTCGCGAGGGCTTTGAGATTTCTCTCTCAGCCGGGGAATACGATGTGCGCTGCCGTTATTTCGTCGGCATCTACGACTACTGGCGCGTACGGACCTGGGAGGAAGTAGAGCCAAACCCGGGTGAACGGCGCGGGCTTGAAGAGGCCTATGAAGATCAGGAAAGCCATCCTGATGATGGCTATGAGCATTATCGCATCGGTCCTGGCGGCACCAGCATGGTCGTGGGGCGCGTGCTTTTCGCAGGTGACCGGGTGGCTGTTCGGAAGGATGGCGACAGCTATAAGTATTTCCGTCTGAAAGACGAATATATGGTCAGAACACCGGTCTCCATCATGCCGGTGAACTGCGATCCGGGTCCACTGCCTGCAGGCAACGTCTGCCCACCGCCTAGCCCAAGCGTCGAGCTACCGATCAAAGGCGGAGACACGCTCGACGAAGCGAATTTCACCCCTACAGCGGGCGGCGGATATAGCTCCTCACGTTACGGCGGCTGGGGCATCCTGCCATCAACAACGCCGACTCCGATCCGGGGCATGGAATGCGGCAACGAACTCTCCGGCTTCATCACCATTACCAATACAACATCGACAATGTCCGAAACGGAGCGTTCCAGAATTTCGTCTGAATCGAGTGCAATATCAGGCTCTGTTTCTGCCTCCGTTCCGCTGCCAGGCGGCCTTGGGATAGAGGCGGGTGCGGGCGCTTCATCAGAGAGTTCCTTGTCTGAGAGCCAGTCGTTATCCCGCGGCAGGGCAACGACAATCACGAAGACAACGGAAATCCGCTGGACCGTGCACAACGCCCATGAGGTGCATATATCGGACCATGCGCTCTATCGGCTACACAATATTGAGACCTCGCGGACCTGGGCTCCGGTTGCCGCCGACGATGTGCCTGAGGGTCTTCAAAGCGGCGTCAGCGGCAGCCCGGGCTTCGGATCTGCTGGTGACGATCTTTACATGCGGGACGCGGACGGCAGCTGGTTCAAATCATCGCCACCGACGACCACAGAAAAGGATATCGGCTTTGCACTGATCCGCCTGACCGAGTGCGGTTGTGGAGACGATGAACCGGTAATGACCAGGCCAAGGACCACGGCGCCGCAGGTAGAAGATGAGGACGCTGTCGCCCCGGCGCCTTCGCCTGCTCAAACTGCGCCGCCACCCACCCAAACCGCGCCACCACCCCAGCCACGCGTGATTACGCCCGGCCCCGGTGAATATGTGCCGCCATCAGAACGCGACCCGGGCGGTCAGGTCAATCAGACGACCCAGCCCGATCAGACAAGTCAGCCCGATCCCACCGGTCAGGTCGATCAAACCGCTTCGGCACCGGAGGACGTGGCTGTCTCGCGACAGCAGTCCAGCGAGCAAGTCACTGTGCGGTTCACCGCGATCGAGGGCAGGACGGTTCTTAATCGCGATTACATCGGCGAAATCCAGTCCGTCTCGTTTGTTGCTTTGGATGGAAGCTCGCGCCCGCCTGATGCAGCCGCCGCCGAGACTGTTGAGGATCAGGGCGACCGCATTGATATCAATTTGCCGGACGCATCAGATATTGCGCGCGTTGTAGTGTCAGGGCTTGCCGGTACCGTCGTCATTGAACGGGCGAGTTCGGCTGGTGCCCCGCCAGGTATCATCTGGCCCCTTGACGGCATGGTCGATATTATTGCCGGCCAGCTCAACGAGACGCTTCTTGTGCCGGCGGATGTTTTCGACCTGGAAACGCCTCCATCTGACTACCTAGCGACAGTTGCAGGATCGCAGACAGATATCGTGGCGATCCGCTCCGGTGAAGTGGGAATGCGCAGCGGAGACGTCAACCTTGATCCGGCAGGAACCGATATCGTGATCAGTTCGCCGGATGGTCAGTCTACGGTCTCTGGCGAAGTGCCAGCCTGGGGTTACAGGCTCAGCCTGGGTCAGGAAATTGTCGACGTGAACCAGACCGTACCCGTTTATGCGCAGGCCATAGGACTTGCTGCTGATGAAGAACTGGTCCTTGAGTTCCTGCCGCTGCCGACACAAACAATTGAACCCCGAACGGTAGTACTGACTGCGGGCCAGGCCGACGCTCCGATACCTGTGGCGGATTTGCAGACAGAACAGATTGGGCCACAGATGTTCAATGCCCAGGTAACGATTCGGCAGCTGCGCCAGGGCAGCCCTGACTAGGGCACGCCTTCGGGCGTAACCAATCCCATCCAGCGCTTTCAATTCTTGTCTTATACCTTTGAATGAGTGCATCATGCTGCGAGCACTATTTACTTTGATACTGACGTGAATCGAGTGAAAGGCGCCTGCCATGACCGATGTCATTCCCCAACGCATGATGGCCAAGCTTGATGGCGACTTCGTTGTCTTCCTGATCGGTGCCAAGGTGAATAAGTGGTGGTTGCCTCATAAATGGATGCCAATCACGAAAGCGATGGGACGCATGCTGAAAGAGCTTGGTGAAAACCCAGATCTCGGTTTGCTGGGAGTCTGGGGTGGTCCGCAGGTATTGATTCAGTACTGGCGATCCTTTGATCATCTCGAAGCTTATTCCCGCGACGCCTCGGGTGAACATTGGCCGGCATGGCGGGACTTTAATCGGAAACTGAAAAATGCGCGAGGCGTTGTCGGAATCTGGCATGAAACCTACAAAGTGTCAGCTGGGCAGTATGAAGCTATCTATTCGGGCATGCCGATGCACGGCCTCGGTGCTGCTGGCGAGCTCCTCCCGGCGGACAATGTCAACCAGTCAGCTCGGGAACGGCTCGAAGGTCAGGTTCAACCTGACAAGATTGCGGCCGAGTGATAGAAATCGTGCGCGGGCCTTGCCGCCGCCGCGAGACGGTAGCTCTGTATCCACTGTTGCGCACGACTGTAGCCTAGTTTCCATGCCGAAATATAGAGCAAAGCGAGGGCTTTCATGCCGTTATCTGTCAGGTTCCAAAGGCTATACGCATTCGCAACAATTTCGCTGAGCGTTTGTTTCTGCGCCTCGGCTTCGGTTGCCCAGCCTTCTGATATCCAGCCTTTTGACATCCAGGCTGCACGTTCCTTTCAAGCCAGCTCCGTTGAAATTCAGTTTACGTCTCTGCGGGGCAGAACAGCGCTGAACCGGGCCTATGTCGGTGAGATTACAGGCTTCTCCTACTTTTCCGGTGAAGGCGCCCGGCAAACCGGTGATTTGAGGCGCGAAGTCATCGACCAGGAAGGCAGGCCCCTCATTCTTGATCTGCCGAGCAATATTGATATCGAACGCATTCAGGTCTCGGGTTCCATCGGCGACATCGTACTTTCAAAGTCCGTCACCCCTGTTGCGGCCCCTCCCAATATTCTCTGGCCCATCGACGGCATGATTGATATCGGCAGCGGCAGGCTCGTTGAAACAATTCAGGGGTCAGAGGATGTGGCGGGCATGGCCTGGCCATTGGGCGACTACCTCGTGACCATTGGAAGTTCGGTTATTGACGTGATTGCTCTGCGCGGCAACGAAATGGCCGTCGCTGGAGACAACATCAATCTAATGCCACAGGGCGCAGCCGTTTCGGTTCAGGCCCCCGGTGGCGCTGTTGCATCAGGCGATGTGCCCGCCTGGGGTTACAAAGTCTACATGCAGCCCGGCACGGATCTGAACGCCTGGGTACCAATTTTTGCCCAGGTCACGGGCCTTTTCCCCGATGAGATCGTCGTCATGTCGTTTACGGCAGCAGCCGGTCAGCGCATTGAACCCGCGACAGTAACGATCACCGGCAACGAAGCGAACGAGGCGAAGACTGTCGCATATTTCCTGACGCAATCCGAAGGCGATCAGACGTTCAGCGTTGGCTGGCGCCGGACATTTGCGCCGCCGCCTGCGCCGGAAGTGTCCGCTCCGCCGCAAGATGACGACATCGTTGAGTTACCCGCCGAAGAATAGAAATTCAGTCAGCCAGCTCTAAGCCCGATTCCATATGTATGGAATCGGGCCCAGGTTCCGGTCGTTCACGCCAATGCGTGCAAGCACGCACGGCTCCACCGGGGCGGCGCACTGGCGCCGGAGCCACGCTTGCGGCTCCGACCATTTGAATACCTAAAATGGTCTAACGACACTCATCGGCGAAATCCAGATTTCGCGGGTTGAGCCCCGGAAGCGAAGATCGGCTCTCCAGGCATCGGCAGATTGGCGTTCAATCACGCTGATGACGGCATCATCCGGAACAATCAGACAAAATCCGTTGTCAATCAGGCTCTGAATGGCCGTCCGATCACCGCCAGCGGAATGGCGCATCATCTGATTGAAAAAAGCCAGGCTGGTGCAGCCGATAGATCCTGCAAGCAGGCTTTCGGCGTGCACAAACTGTAGCGGCAGGCTTGTCGCTGCTATAGCTGCTGCCAACACTAATCGCGCAAATCGAGCCACTTTATTTCATCCTCCGACAGATTAATTCCGAGCCCGGCCAGGGAAGAGACGGTTTCGGAAATGGCGCGGGGGCCGATTAACGGAAACACCGGGAAGCTTTGGTGGAGCACATAGGCAAGGCAGATTGCCATGGCATCAACGCTCTTTGCCTCGGCCAGCTCATAGGCGCGTTTTCGCCGTTCGAAGTTTTCGTCCGAGTACCAGGCATTGGCAAGCTCGTGGTTATCCATTTTGTCGGGTCCGGCACGATCCGTGAAAAACCCGCGCGCCTGGCTTGACCATGGGAACAGGGCGGTACCGGTCTTTTCAAGCCAGGCTCTCGTCTCATCATCAGAAGCCGCCATGGTTCCGGCCCAGACCGGATTGACCATGCGCGCCAGCGAGAAATTATTGGAAAGGATCGAAAATCCATCAACACCTTTGGACTTCGCGTACGCCTTGCCGGCCTCTGTTCGCTGTATTGTCCAGTTCGACCCGCCGAACAATCTGATGCGTCCCTTTTCGTATTGTTCAAGAATGGCATCCACAAACTCGCCTATCGGCACGTCCACATCATCACGATGCATGAAATAGAGATCCACATAATCAGTCTGTAACCGATCGAGATCTTCTTCCATTTGCGGGGCAATGGCTTCCGGCACGCATTGCGGCGTATGCGCGCCTTTGCCGATGATCACAAGATCTTCGCGATTGCCCCGGTCCTGCATCCACTGGCCCAGAAGCTTTTGTGTCGTCCCGCCGGTATAGATATGTGCCGTATCAAAACAGTTGCCGCCACGTCGGACGAAATCGTCAAACATCACCGCAGCCTGGGGCATGGTCAGCTGATTGTCGCATCCCATGACCAGATGCGAGATCGGTTTGTCCAATCCAGGCAGGGATCGGTGCGGAATTTCGCCGTCGGACGGTAGCGAAATCGGCTCACCGTAGACCGGACCGCGCCCGGCATCGACGCTCTCCTCGTCAAACTGAAGGCCAATGGCATCCCGCCACCGATCAAGTGTTTTGAGATTGCCAAGGGTGTCGGCCAGGCTCATGGCCGGAGCTTCGCGGTCATTGATATGTGCTGCGACATGGTCAGCCTCGATGGCATAGAGCCAGCTGGAACTGTCGATTACAATCTCTTCAGCGGCGCTGCCGGGCCGGTGAACCTGGATCACAGACGATCCCGGTTCATTACCTGTCGGCTTCCAGGGCGACGGCACATGGATAAAGCCTTCCTCGCCAAAGATCGTGACTGTGTTGATCTGATTGACGCGGACGCTGGTGGCGACTTCAGC
The DNA here is from genome assembly GCA_965371465.1 of uncultured Alphaproteobacteria bacterium. Taxonomy (GTDB): domain Bacteria; phylum Pseudomonadota; class Alphaproteobacteria; order CBDUYM01; family CBDUYM01; genus CBDUYM01. Next base: position 16,048 of record CBDUYM010000028.1, on the reverse strand, counting down.
GATGATGCCGCTTTCGAACTGCAGCGCGGCAGTAGCCACCTCATCGACGCCGGTTTCGCCGATGAAGCCTTGAGCGCTCAGCCCAACCGGGTTTTCGAACGCTGTTCCTACAGCCGCCCCCGCGATAAGGCGCGCCATGGACACCGGATAGCAGCCCACATCCATGATGCCACCGCCGCCCAGAGCATTGGCAAACAGCCGACCCTCCGGATTGATGCCCGCCCGGTATCCGAAGGCCGCCTTGATGAGCTTCACGTTGCCAATGGCGCCATCGCGGATCAATTCGACGATTTTGCCGGTTTGCGGGTGACAGCGATACATGAAGGCTTCCATAAAGAAGACGTCATTGGCTCTGGCCTCTTCGATCATCGCCATCGCATGGGCATGGTTCAGCGCCACCGGCTTTTCACAGAGAATGTGCTTGCCGGCCCGGGCAGCTTTTATCGCCCATTCCGGGTGCTGGGGATGGGGTGTCGCTATGTAAACGGCGTCAATGTCAGGTGCATCCAGAAGCGCCTGATAGGAACCATAGGCGGCTATGTCACCATATTTCGCTGCGAACTCGCGCGCCTTTGCGCCGTCACGGCTGCCCACGCCCGCAAGCGCGCCGCTGTCGGTTCGTTCGAGTGCAGTAGCGAATGCATGGGCAATACTGCCTGCGCCAATAATTCCCCATTGTAACGTCATGTGCTTCTCATTTCGTCGCTTAAGATCGCTCCGCTCGACCAGATCGCTCTTGTATCCAGAACTGAGATACAGGTATATTAGGCCGAACAGAAAAGTTGAGGAGACGAACTTTGACAGACAATGTCGAGATTATTCGAGATTTTATTGAGGCTTGGTCCAGGCTCGACGCAGAAGAACTGGCTGGCTACTTCACTGATGACGGCAGCTACCACAACATGCCAACGGTGCCGATCACGGGCAGGGACAAAGTCGGCGAGTTCATAGCTAACTTCATCCGAACCTGGTCGGAAACAAATTGGGAAGTACTGCACATTTTCGGCGACGGCGATGTCGTCGTGGCAGAACGTCTGGACAGAACGAAGGCGGGGGACAAGACTGTCGATCTACCGTGCTGCGGTATTTTTGAAATGGAGAACGGCAAGATCAAAGTCTGGCGTGACTATTTCAATATGCCGACCTTTGTGGATGGAATGAGCTAGAGTTCGCGGCCTAGTCCGCTGAATTTGCTTCGTCCTCATCGGTATCTTCGTCGCTAGGATTTTCAAAAACTTCCTCAATGCTCAGGCCAAAGGCCTTTGCGATCTCAAAGGCAAAGGGCAGGCTCGGATCATGGCGGCCATTCTCGACGGCGTTTACGGCCTGTCTTGAGACACCAACCATGGTGGCCAATTCGGCTTGGGACCAACGGCGTTCCGCGCGTAAGACCCTGATTCTGTTCTTCATTTATAGCGCAGTCTTGCAAGTAGGTAACCGACCAGCCAGGTAAACGCCATGATCGGCCAGACAAACGTCCAGCTTAGATCCGGCGCACCGGCCGCTTTAAGTATTCCATAAGCAAATGTGATAACTGCGGTTGCAAGGAAGGAGCCCGCAAACGCTTCGAGATGTACCCGCTGTTGGACTTCGTCCATTTTGCGGAACTCTCGAAGCATCGCATAGGCGATCAAAAGGACCGGCAACACTGGGGAGATTGCTATCAGCCAATAAAGTGCGGTTCCTTCGACAAAGCTGCCAATGCGTTGCGACCCCCAAAGGATCAGCCAATAAGCAAAGAAACCACCAAGAAATTCCCAAAAGTACTCGTTCAGCGAAGGTTTCTTCTCTTCCGCCATGACGTACCTCAGGCCCACCTTTCAAACCGCTTTTAGGCTTTCTCCGATCATAAGTCAAGAAAACCTTACATAATGTAAAGACATCCCGCGGAAGAATCACGCTACGCCACAGAACACCCTCCTGTGCAGGCATCATACCATATCAGGTGTCAGAATCGCCGTTTCTGTCTATCCGTCCTGACATTTTGGCAGTCTATGAGTCCCATTTGGTACACCATCATGCCCTGGAAGACTGTCTCGTGCCTTGCAGATCAGCGTAAGCTGGGCCCGACATCCAACTTGGAGAGCAGCCTCGATGATACTGGTTTTCGGATCCATCAATGTGGATTTTGTCTACGAAGTCGATGTGCTTCCCGGGCCTGGTGAAACACGTCTGGCTTCAGATTTTCAGGTTCTGCCGGGCGGCAAAGGGGCCAATCAGGCCGTTGCCGCCGCCCGCGCTGGTGCGGGTGTCCTGATAGCCGGTTCCATTGGCGAAGACCCATTGGGCCAGATCGGGCTTGAAGCCCTGAAGTCGGCCGGCGTCGATGTCAGCGCCGTCCGCCAACAATCGGTGCCAAGCGGCACAGCTGCGATCCATGTCGACGCATCAGGCGAAAACGTCATTGTGGTGGCCGCCGGTGCAAATGCGCTGACGCGCGCCGATGATGTGGCTGACAAGTCCCTCGCCGGCGTCACCACGCTCTTGCTGCAAATGGAAGTGCCGCACGAAGAGAACTGGCGCCTTCTGAAGCGTGCGCGAGCCCACGGTATCCGCACCATCCTCAACCTCGCACCTTTCGCGCCAATTCCTGACGCCGCTCTGGCAGACATTGATTTCCTGATCTGCAATGAAGTTGAGTTCGCTGGATTGACGGCGTCGTCTGACATTTCCGGCGCCGGCCCCAATGAAAGCATCAGGGAATTCTCGGCCACTACTCAAACATCGGTCATCGTAACGCTTGGCGACAAAGGCATCGTGGCTTCAGATCAGACGGAGACCTTCAACGTCCCTTCACTCAGCGTTTTGGCCAAAGACACAACCGGGGCCGGGGATGCCTTCTGTGGCGCCTTCGCAGCCGCAATGGATGGGAAAGGCTCATTTGAACTGGCTCTGAGAATGGGCGCCGTCGCCGGTGCACTCGCCTGCCAGAAACTGGGTGCGCAAGCCTCCGCACCTGATCGGCTGAGCATTGAAGACGCGTTGTCCGGCCTTGGTGCTACCCGGAGAGAGGGCTAATTGTAACGCTCTGCATCGCCGTGCGACCGACGCTGCACATCAATGCGATAGCACCTTCCGTCAGCGGTCGGCCTGCATCCCGGACAGAGATCAGCTCTTCACCGTCGGCGAAGCCTTTGATCTCATCGCCACGGACATCCAGTCGAAGGATCACGGTCTCTCCCAATGTCCAGTCCAGATCGGCTCTTCCAAGAACCGTTTGACCGTCCAGTGCTTTGACCAGTTCGACGCCGCCGTCCACCAGCTGGAGGCCGTAATAGCGTTTCATGCCCTGAACTCTCGCCGCAATTCCCGCACCTTTAGCCATATGGGGTGTTACATCTGCACTCACAGCATAATCGCGCCATTCCCGCGACCCATAGGTCAGAAGCCCGGTGCCGCTGTTCTGAATGATCCGGAAAGGTTCGGGATAGCGCGGGCTGTAATTGTCGACGCCGTTGACCCAGGCGCGGCGCCACATGGTGCCGCCGTCGGTCCGTGTCAGAGTGACATCGGGAACACCGCTCCAGCCGAGATGATCGAGATAGACCGTGCCGTCACCACCCTCGACTTCAATCCCGACAGCGGCGATCGGAAAGCCTGCCAGATCGGGAATGGTCCAGCTCAGTTTTTCATTTCCGCCGGGCGTAATGTCCACGGCCTCGCTGTGAAGCACCGCAAGCTCGTTCTCGCCATCGTAAACCTTTAAGGCAATGCGGCATCGCAGGGACCTGTCATTCCCCTCATCGGCCCCAACACCGGCCGACACCGTCTGGCCCGGCGATAGTGCGGGCGATGCCATCAACGCGTAGCCCGCATTATCAAAGAACCTTGCGACTTCGTGGCTTGGCGTGAAGACATTTGATGTCATCCGGCCCTTGCCGGCGATTGTAACCTTTAGCGATCGCGTGCCATCAATGCTGTGGCCTGCCGAGTTCACAAGTTCTGCGACATGGCCGAAGGCGTCGTCGACCTCAAAGCCCTGCACGCTGCCCGGCATTTCAAAATGAAACCTGGCGCCGCCTTTCGGCTGCCATGCCTCAGCGCCTGCCAACCGGCGGCCCGCTCTTATAATATGATCGCTCTCAATCACGGCATCTGATATGGCGCGACCGCCATCGACCGTCGGCAAATAGATTTTATCGGCCAACGGCCCGCGCCAGTCCTGGCCTTCATCAATGCCGCGAAGCCCTTCCTTGATCCCCATGATGCAACCGACATTGCCGGAATTGCAGTCGGTATCCCAGCCAGATGTATTGACGATCTTCATGGCTTCAGAGAAGTCATTCTCGCCATGCACCAGCGCATGGATGATCAGGCCATGGTTCGGGATCATGTGGCAGTTGCCGCCGTATTTGTCATAGCCATAGTTGGCGGCGATCTTTTCCCGCGTCTTCCGCCAGTCGTCTTCGCCGGCCCGCCAGTCGCGCACATCATCAATCAGCCGCCGGATCAGGCAGTCGCCGGGAATGAGAGTGAGAGCCGTATCGATCAGCTTGTTCACGTCGCGCTCGGCAAACGCCGCCGCTTCCAGGGCTGCCACCACCTGCGCGCCATATATGGCTTCACCGTCATGACTGACGGAGCCTGCGCGTCTGGCGAAATCTGCCGCGCGCTCGGGATCGCCGGGACAGATCATGGCCCAGCCGTCGATGAAGATCTGGGCACCGATCTGCTCGGAAACCACCTGACCGTTCATCGCCATCGAACCACTGGCCGGGGCTTCGATGCCATCCTTCAAACGCAGAAACGCTGTATGTTCGGTAGAATTCCCCATACCGCCCCACCACAGGATCGTCCGTTCCTCGATCAGATAGTTGAGCCAGCTCTGACCAATGTCGCGCGGCGAGAGATCCGGATCGTAGTCATAATCCTCAAGGGCGCGGAGAAAAGTGAAAGTGCCGGATATATCGTCATCTGTAACGATCAGAGGTACGCCGACTTTGTCGTGAACGTAATATTCGATCTCGCCCAGCCGCTCCATAATGCGTTCATAGGTCCAACCTTCAAAGGGCCTGCCAAGATAGACGCCGATAATCTTGCCAAGAACGCCCGCATAGACGCGCTCTTCATAATCGGATGGAAGTTGCATGGATGGTTCTTTCTCTTCTACGCGCCGGCCTCATCCCAAAGCGGTCCGAGGGCGTCCAGGATCAACGTCGTAGTGACATTGTCAATGGTCAGCTCGCGCTGCATGGTTTCGAATTTCTCAAATGTAACATCTGGCACCAGCGCCCGGCCGTGACGTAGCGCGTCCACGGCTTCATCACGCTTGTCCAGTTGAACGAGGCCGGAGGCCATCAGGTACCAGGCCCAGTGAAACCGATCAAATTCTCGTACAGATTTCTGCATCGAGGAGACACTGGCTTCGAAATCGGCCTGAATGAGGTAGCCGATACCCATGTAGAAGTAAGGCATGCCATGTCCTTGCCCTGGAGCTCCCACCGGGTCGCGCCGAATGCCTTCTTTGATGCTATCGATTCCTTCCTGCGCCCGGCCAGCCATGATCAGGGGAAATCCCATTTCAAGAAAAATCTGGGGCATGTTGGGGGCCAGCGTACGCGCCCGTTCGAACGCTTCAATGGCGCCTTCATTGTCACCCAGCACAGCCAGCGAATTGGCAAAGTGGCCAAGCACTGCAGCATCATTGGGTGCCAGGCGACGTGCTGATGTAATCAACTCCATGGCCGTTGATCGGTCTCCTTCGATATCATCGCTGACAAGATTGATGATCTTCACAGCGTGAAGATTGCCAAGCCCGGCCATGGCAAGCGCATAGTCCGGATCAATCTCAAGCGCACGCCTCAGCAACGCCTGTCTTGCATTGATACTATCCCCGTCCCTGAAATCCAGAATTGATTGCGCCTTGGCCACATAGGTCCAGGCTGTCATTTGGTCCGGTGAAGCCTTCTGCGCTCTCGAATGCTCCGCCTGCCTCATTTCAAGGCCAAGCCGGTCACAGATCTGACTGACGACCTCATCCTGAACTTCAAACAGTTCGGTCATCGGTCGATCATAGTTCTCGCTCCACAGATGCCCGCCGGTTGCGGCCTCGATCAACTGACTTGTAATCCGTACACGATCACCCAGCGGCCGAATGCTGCCTTCCAGTACATAGCGCACACCAAGATTCTTGCCGACCTCTCGAATGTCCGGGTTCTGGCCCTTGTATGTGAACGTGGAATTTCTAGCGACGACAAAGACCCCGGGCAATTTCGCAATGCCCGTAATAATGTCCTCGGTCATGCCGTCGGCAAGATATTCGTGTTCGCGATCATCCGACATGTTCTCAAATGGCAGGACGGCGATGGACGGGAGGTCTGTGACCAGCCCCGGCTCGGCAACACTTTCTTCTTTGACTTCGGGCAATTCTGCTGGCGCCGTGTCATGGGCCCAGGCCAGCACCAGCACCAGAGGGAAACCAACCGCCACGATGACGATCACCAGCGTCGGCGCCCAGCCAGGCAGTCCCAGATTGCCAAACGTCGCCGTCGCAACCTGAATTAAAATCCAGCCCACAGCCGCATAGATCAGCCCAAACTGAACGATCTTGCGTCGGCGAATCTCCTGCCAAATTGAAGGCTTGTCGGCCAATCTGGATCTCCCTACCTGGCTCTCAACGCTGTTATTACGTCCGAGAGTATAGTTTCTTTCTCGCCTCGTAAAACAGTGGTCCATGCAAAGGGTTTGCAGATGAATGAGTTCGACAGAATTACGTCGAACTCTTCTTCTTTCAGGGCTTCCATACTCTGGATCATCAGATCGGTATTCTTCTTCGACACCCAGAATTGCCACTCACCGTCCACCGGACAAAGAGTGTCGCCAATGAACAGGTAACGGTGGTCGCCATTTTCCCAGATATGGCTGAAGGCGCCGCGCGTATGGCCAGGCGTCGGCACAATTTTCAGATCCGGCAACACCTGAGCCGTTTCCATGGGCAGCCTCTCAGCAATGGCGACTGTCTTGTGACAGGCAGGCGCCTCGACTGCGCTGCAAATCACACCAAGCCCAAGCATCTCGGTGTTGCGACCCATGCCTGCCTTTCCCATATGGCGATCGTGAATGTAGATCTGTTGAACGCCGCCGTGATCCGCGAGGAAGGGCAATTGAGAGGTAATGTCATCACTTCTTCCCATCAAGACATTGCCGGCATCGCGTTTCAATAAATAGGCAAAGCCAGCTGTCTTGCTTCCCGTGTCAGATTGAAGCAACCAAAGGTCGGGATAAATCTCATCCATGGCGACTCTCCTGGCTAGTTCCTTGTAAAGGGCTTCTCGTTCATCCACATACGCGCAATCACAAGAATGGGCATCAGGAACCATGCGGCATTGGCAAACAGCACCATGGGCACTGACCCGGTCGCATGAACGCCCCAGATTTCCTCACCCAGAATTATGAACACGTTGGTAAACAGCATCGTTCCATAGATGATGGATGGGATGCGAATCCAGTTCTTGCCCTTGATGAACGCATAGATGGCGACAACGTAATAGGGCCCAAAGAATATCTGATCGAGCCAGATTTCCATTTGCCAGAACATCGGCCGCGCCATCAGCAGGGGATCGTATGTGTTACCCCACCAATGCACCAGATCCACAATGAAGACCGGCGGCCAGATCGGATACTCAAAATCCGTCACATCGGCGATCATGATCTGTTCGATGTCGATGATGTAGGTGATGAACAATATGTTAAGAAAATAAAACCCGAGAATCAGAATATCAACGGGGCGTTCCTTTAGGGGAATGACGTTTTCCATATGGTTGCCTCTCTCTCCTCCTCGTCTGTCGCCCCGGGCTTGACCCGGGGTCCAACTTGTTTCTGTGTCTCTGGTCTGTGTCACCATCAGTTGGACCCCGGGTCAAGCCCGGGGTGACGATCTGTGACTAGGGCAGATACAGCAGCTTCGATGTTTCGCCAAGTTGTGAGTTGATGATGTTTTGTGCATCTTCGACGAATTCGACCATTTTCATGCGGGTCTCGCGGGGATCGATAATGTCTTCGATGGCGAAGGCGTGGGCGGTCCGGAAGGGGCTCTTAAGCTCGTTCAACCGTGCCTCAATCTCGGCGCGCTTGGCATCCGGGTCATCCGCATCCGAAATTTCGCGCCTGTAGGCCGCGTCCACGCCACCTTCAATATGCATCGACCCCCAGTTGCCTGACGGCCAGGCAAACCGACGGAACATGCCGTAACCGCGAGAGTGCAGGCCACCGGCAACGCCGTAGCACTGCCGCGTAATAAATGTCAGATAAGGCATCCGGGATGCGTTGATAATGGCGGACATGGCGCCGCCTTCGCGAATGATGCCGCGTTTTTCCTGTTCAGGTCCGACCATGAAACCGGGCTCATCACAGAAATAGATCATCGGCATGTGAAAGATATCAGCGAGCTGCACATGCCGTCTCATCTTGCCAATGGTGTCAATATCGAGCCCGCCGCCCATGAACTTGGGATTGTTGCCCATCACGCAGACCGGATAGCCATTGACGCGCGCAAGACCGGTTATGCGGGCACGGCCAAAGTGAGGCTGGATCTCAAAAAAAGAACCCAGGTCCACAGTCAGCTCAATGATCGCTCTGGCATCATAAAGCCCCCTCGGGTTTTCAGGAATGATGTCCTTCAACTCCTCCTCCACGCGCTCCGCTGCATCGTTTGGTTCTTCATGGGGTGGGGCCTCCCACACATTCTGTGGCATATAGCTCAGAAAGTGCCGGATCTGCTGGATCGCTTCAGCTTCCGTCTCCGTAACATTACAGATTACACCGGATTTCCTGACCTGAACCGCATCATCGCCAAGGTCTTCCTTGGTAATCTCGATGCCAAGCGCCGTCTTTACAACAGGCGGCCCGCCAACGAAGACCTGGCTCGTGTTCTTCACCATGACATTGAAATGACACATCGCAGCGTTCACCGCGGGCAGGCCGGCAACCGATCCCAACACCGCCGACACCACCGGCACCTGCTGGAGGAGCTCCGCGGCTACGACCCTCATTTGCGAGGGCAAATAGGTCCGGCCCATCTGCTCGAACGTCCGCACGCTGCCACCGGTCGCGTCCAGAAGGCGGACGTAGGGGATATGGTTTTGAAGCGCGTAACGCTCGACATATCCGCCCTTGTTGCCGACAGCACCATCAGCCGAACCGCCACGAATGGTGAAATCCCCGCCCGTGACAGCAACTTTCCGGCCACCGATCCTGGCAAATCCTGCGACGTTGTTGGCCGGCTTCAGATCCTTGAGTTCAAGGCCATCCCAATCCGGCACACCGGAAAGCACGCCGATTTCGTCAAAGCCATCTTCATCGGCGAGAAGATCAATGCGCTCGCGAACCGTCAGCTTACCCCGCCCATGGTGGAACGCGATACTGTCCTCGCCGCCCATCTGCCGCCCAAGCTGGCGTCGGCGTTCGAGTTCTTCGAGCTCTTTCTCCCAGGCCAACTTGTCTCTCCTTTTTCGCAGCCTATTTTCAGCCGTTTTTCTGAACAGTTCCGCTGATCATCGCGCCTGCATCTTCGTCCGGTTCTGGTGGCGTAAGATACTCCATGCGAAAAAATGTCCAGCCAAGCGCCGCGACCAGCAGCAGCACGAAAACGATCTCAAGCCGCCTCGCACCGTACTCCGGCTCGGCTTCCGGGTCCGGCATTATCCTGACCAGCCGAACGCCGTCGCCGGTCACTTCAAACATCCAGGCCAGCACCACCATGAACGGAAGGAAAAACAGCGCCCCGCCGGCGATCGCCACAGTGATCCATCGTTCAACGCCGTAAAGCGCCGTGTAAACCTGCGCCAGATCGACGGCGACATAGGTCAGCACCAGATAGATGCCGGTCGTCTGCAGCACTTTGCGGCGTCTCAGTTCACGCCAGAATTCCCTAAAACCACTCATGACAAATCCACCTAATCCTCGATCCCCGCTTTCGTGATGCCTTCAATCATAAGGGCACCTGGCTCTGGCATGTATGTGCGCGCCCAAAAGTCCTGTGTATCAGCCGGATCGAATTTTGGTTTTTCACGTCTCAGCCGGCTGTAAAGGTTCCTGGCCTCCTCGTCGCGTCCCATAAGACCAAGTATATTGATCCGCTGGTACATGCCCGTGGCATTGGTCCACCAGTTCGTACTGTATCTTAAGGCATCATCAGACATGGCGAGTGCCGCTTCCAGATTACCTAGCTGCATCTGGGCGGTAGCAGCGAGGCCCAGAAAACCTGATCTTGCAAGCGTTCTCGGACTGAGTTCGGTCGCGCGATCGATCATCTCGAGGGCCTTCTCGGACTCGCCCCGGAACACGTAATTTGTGGCCAGCGAAGTCCAGCCGATTAGGCTGCCTTCTGCCCGCGCGACACTTGCTTCGCCGATCTGAAGCGCCAGGTCAAGATCACCCAGAAAGCAATAAGCACTGGCGGCAAAGCCCATTACCAGGGGATCATTAAGGGCAATTTCAAGGGCTCGATCTGCAAGCTGCTTTGCTTCCGCCAAACGCTCGGGAGTTGTGGCTTCAAACTGGGCTCGGTTGCCAATCAAGCTGGCAAGCAATGCCATGGCCTCAGCGAACTCTGGATCCTTCGCGAGGGCCTCTCGAAGTAACCGCTCGGGTTCGTCCGGGTGAGAATAGGTGCGATAATTCCCCACCCGCGCATAAAGTTCCCAGGCGCCCAGATCTTCTGTCGGGCGCCTACCGTGTCGCGTCTTCTCGGCAGCCATCAGCTCGTCGCCAAGGGATGCAGCAATGCCGACGATCACCTTGTCCTGAACATCGAAAATCTCTTCTGCATCGATGGAGTAGCGATCAGACCAGACATGAGCGCCGGTTTCGGCCTCGATGAGCTGCACGTTGATCCGCATCTGCGGGCCGATCTTGCGGACGCTGCCTTCAACAACATAGCCAACGTTCAGCTCGCGCCCGACAGCACGGACATCGACGGCCTCGCCCTTGTATGTGAAACTCGAGTTCCGGGCGATTACGCGGAAGCGGGGGTTCTGCGCCAGCACCGTGATCACTTCCTCCACAAGTCCATCGGCAAGGTAGCCGTACTGTTCATCGCCTGACAGATTGTCAAACGGCAGCACAGCGATACCCGGCTTTTCCGAGGTCGTCTGGTTCGCGGGTTTCGCGGCTTTTTCATCTGCGCCAGCCTGCGTCTCCTGTGCCCAGGCCAGAATGATGGCGAGGGGCAAGCCAAGTCCCAGTACAATAAAAAGCACAGGCATCACCCATGAAGGCGCTGAAAACGTCGGCAAGGCGAGCGACGCAACCTGGGCCACGACCCAGGCGGAGATGATGTACACGCCCCCCACCAGCCAAACTCTTCGGCGACGGAGTTCTGTCAGGAAATTCCTGAAGCCCACGTTTTCTCCCCCCATTGAATTCAAGCGGGGCGAATTATAGGCATAAGAGCCTGCAGAAGTCAGTTTTCAGGCGGCATCGGCGCCTGTCATCTCAATCGCTGTCTCTTTCGCCCACTTGTAGTCCGCCTTGCCATTTTGGGCGCGTTTTACTTCGGGTACCCAGAGCATGGTGCGCGGCAGCTTGTAGCCGGCGAGTTTGCCGTGCAGCCATTCAATGACTTCAGCTTCTTCGGCACTTTCACCTTCCCTGAATGATGTGACGGCGGTGACTTTTTCGCCGAAGCGTTCATCCGGCACGCCGACCACCAGGCAATCGTAGACAGCGGGATGGGATTTGACGACTTCCTCGACTTCTTCCGGGAAGACCTTTTCGCCGCCGGTGTTGATGCAGACCGAGCCTCGGCCGAGCAGCACCAAAGTGCCATCCGCCTCGATTGTTGCGTAGTCGCCGGGGAAGCTGTAGCGATGGCCGTCAATTTCGCGGAAGGTAACGGCACTTTTCTCCGGGTCCTTGAAATAGCCAAGCGGCGTTATGCCACCATTGGCGATCATGCCGATTTCACCTGAGCCCGGCTTCACCAGTTTCCCCTCATCAGTGAACACCTTGGTGGTGTCGTTCATGGTGAACTTGCCGGTCTCGCCTTCAGGGGTGTCCCGATTGACCATGGACGATCCCATGCCGCCCTCGGTCGATCCCATGGCATCGATGATGGTGAAGTCGCCGAATTCCAGCAGCCCCCGTTTGGTGGCGGTTGAAAACATGACGCCAGATGAAATTATCCGGGCCATGGACGAAATGTCGATGCTTTCACCGGCGGCTTTTGCAGATTCCAGGGCCTGCAGCATGGGCTTTGCAAATGCATCGCCAACAATCGCCATGTCCGTTACTTTCTCTTTCTCCACCAGCTTCCAGAGCGCGAGAGGATCAAAACTTGTATTCGCGAAGGTTACAACGCAGCCGCCAAGGTTATGAATGGCCAGGCCTGCAAGCCACATACCTGTGCCATGCATCAAAGGGCAGGCCGGAATGGCGCGGGGTGCTGAGCCTTCCTCATGCAGCTGCTGGACAGCCGAGGTAATTTCTTCTGCGTTGGTCGGCGGCACTATGCCGCGCGCAGCATAACCGAGCAGCATGTTCTTTGAGAAATCACCGTGGCGATACATGACGCCCTTCGGCATGCCTGTCGTGCCACCGGTGTAGAGCATATAGATGTCGTCGTCCGAACGCTCGATCCGTTCCATGGCATCGGCGGCTTCGATGGCCTCTTCGTAACTGATGGCGCCCTCGAGGTGTTCGCCTGATCCATCATCAATCTCAATGAAGAGCTTGACCTTGGGAAGCTTCGGCTGAATAGCGCGCAGGCGCTCAGCGAACTGAGCCTGAAAGAAGACAGCTTCGGCGTCAGAATTATCGAAGAGATAAATCAGCTCGTCTTCAAAGTAGCGGTAGTTCACATTGATCGGGCCACCGCGAATTTTGAAAATGCCGAACTGTGCTTCGAGATATTCCGGCGAATTGTAGGCGAAGATCGCGACCTTGCTGTCGGGCCCAAGGCCGTGCTCCGTCAAGACAGACGCAAGCCGCGCGGCCCGGTCATCATATTCCGCCCAGCTCCGCCGCGTGTCGGTGTGCACCAGCGCTGGCGCGTCCGGCACTGCGTCAGCAATGACTTCCCAGATATCCGCAAAATGCCAATTCATGTCCCCGTTCATGTGTAGGTCCCCTGATCATTCTGTTATTTGCGCCAAGCCTAGCCGGGAAAAAGGGTTGAGGCAAAGACCCAGCTGCCCTGCAGAATTTGAAGTCCGGCCGCAGGCCCTCTGCCTTGTATCGATGTTCCAGTCATCAATTTACTGTGAGCTGCCGCGAGTCAGAGCACTTGCAGCTCTGATCATCAACAGATGCTGCTACCATAAACGCTGAGCATCTTTTCATTAGCACAGGTGTCGGGGAGGCACCTGAAGGGGGAGAGTATGACTTTAATCTACAAAATCTTTGGCTATGTCGGAATTATGACTGTTCCTGGGGTCTTCATTTACGGCTTTCGCTATGATCCGGCCGCACCCATGATAAACTATGCCTGGAATCTGGGGCTATTCGCGCTCTGGTTTTTCGTTCACGCAGTGATGATGCAGCCCTGGTTCAAGAAACTTGTCACAGGCAGCAGGGACGGTGGCCACGGTGAACGGCGCGTCTACATCATTGTGTCCATTGTGACATGGGTCGCACTCTACGCAGTGCACTTCCCGGTGCCGGGCCCCGCGCTTGTATTGCCCGGCTGGGCCGGATTTCTTGGCCTCTGCCTCGCACTGCTCGGCTTCTTTGCCGCCGAGGAGAACAACGATTTCGGAGACTTCGATAGTGCCCTGGGGGTTCCAGGCAGCGTCATCGGTCTCTCTCTTTCACCTGACACGCCCCTGTTTACAGAGGGGTCCTACGCTCGCGTGCGCCATCCAATCTATCAGGGCTTGCTTTTCTCGTTTCTCAGTACCGTGATCATGCACCCGACCATGGCGCAAGTCTTCTGGGTCCTGATGGCAGGTTTGACTATTCTTGTATTTGTCCCGATTGAGGAAAGTCAGCTCAGAAAATCGCGAGGCGAGGAGTACGCCGCCTACGCGAAGGCGACCAGATACCGCATCATCCCCGGCATCTGGTAGAAAGGCACGGCCAGACCGACAGACAGGAAGGCGCTAGTTGACGGCACCGTTTGTTTCCCAGTTATCCGCAAAATGCTAGTTCATGTCCCCGTTCATGTTTTCGTCCCCCGATGGTTACTCTGTTGGCGGCAGGATCGCCGGGTTCAGAGGCAGGAGCAAACGCCTAGCCTGTTTGCATTCATCTGCATGGCGTTGCATTGTCACCGCCGTGACGTAATCAGATTTCTGACAGGGGAAGCAGACAAGTGGATGTGAAGGGAAAGAAGGCCATCGTTTTCGGAGGTACTTCCGGGATTGGGCTGGCGACTGCGAAGCAGCTGGCGGATGGCGGTGCCGAGGTCGTTGCTATCAGCCGTGAACCTTCGAAGGCCGGCAATCCGGGCGAGGGCATTACGCTTGAGCAGTGTGACGTTCGTGATCGTGATCGGGTAGAGGCGCTTCTCGAAAAACTCGCGCCCTATGACATCCTGATCAGCGCAGCGACAGGCGGCGACCGTGCGGTTGGCCCGTTCCTGCAGATGGACATGGACGGCTATCAGGGCTCTTTTGACAAGCTTTGGGGCTACACGAATGTTGTGCGGTACGGTGCCGGGCACTTGCCGGACAATGGCTCTATCGTGCTGGTTTCCGGCTCACCCTCCAGGCGGACGAAGATGGGCCAGATCGCTATTGGTTCCGTTGGCGGCGCTGTTGAGGCTTTCGTGCGCGGCGTCGCGGCGGAACTTGCGCCCCGGCGTATCAATGTCGTCGCACCCGGCGCCATCGACACACCCATGATGCCCCTTGAGGGCGCGGCGCGCGAGGAAGCTTACAAACGCTCGACCGCAAGCAATCTCATTCCGCGCGCCGGTACAGCTGATGAAGTGGCCCAGGCAATAATGCTGGTGGTTACAAACGAATTCATGACGGGCACCACGGTCGACGTTGACGGTGGATGGCTGCTGTCCTGACTTGAGGAAGGAAAACAAAATGGCACGATTGAACAAGCTTCCGGGTCAGGTCGAAATCGAGGATGACGTGGTTTTCGGAACCGGCGGCGGGCGAGACCTCAAATGCGATGTCTTCATGCCGCCCAGCGATGATACCGGCCGTATGGGCATCCTGCTTATCCACGGCGGCGGCTGGCAACAGGGCGACAAGTCACAGCTGCGAGGTTATGGCATTCAGCTCGCGCGCTATGGCTTCGTGGCGGTTTGCTCCGAATACCGGCTCTCTACCGAAGCGCCTTGGCCCGCCCAGATCCACGACTGCAAGGCAGCGCTTCGATGGATGCGTGAAAATGCAGCCTCGCTGGGCCTTGATCCAGACAGAATTGCCGTTTCAGGTAACTCCGCTGGTGCCCATCTTTCGCTGATGGTCGCTGCGACACCGAATGAGGGCGAATTCGAAGGCGACGGCGGGCATGCCGGGGCCGATACATCGGTGGCTGCTGTTGTCGCTATCTATCCACCGACCCGTCTTAGGGTAAGTGGGGCACCTGAAGGCGCCATTGATCTTCTGTTCGGAGGTTCGGATGTGTCCGAGAACGTACAGGAAAAAGCCAGCCCCATCACCTGGTCCGGCGGCGGCTTTCCCCCGACCATGCTCATTCACGGCAACCAGGATCAGGTCGTCCCGGTGTCGGAGACCCTCAAGATGTATGAAGCCCTCAGCAAAGATGGTGCGAAGGTGGAAATGCACATCTACGAAGGCGCGCCGCACGCCTTTGATTCAGTGCCTGAGTTCGGCAGCCAGTTGACCGACATGATTGCCCTCTTTGTCGATCGGCAGATCAACGAAGTGAGATTTGCTGATTAGAAGAGCCGAGGCGTCAGAGAAAGAGGCAGATCGCCCGCATTTCGATGCTCTCACGGGGGTTCGCCTGATCTCCCGCGACGGGGTCCCTGAATGACGTATGCAGGGTCCAGAACGGCTTGCCGGCTTCCGCAAGAGCGCTTTCATATCCTCTGAAGACAACAACTTCCTCGTCCGTCATCTCCGGGAATGTATACCAGCCGTACTGGTCTGGGCTGGATGGCGGTTTCAACAACATAATTTCTGTATCG
>CBDUYM010000027.1:0-45019 GCA_965371465.1 uncultured Alphaproteobacteria bacterium | reverse complement strand
TCGCGATCCGCGAAGGTGGCCGCACCGTCGGCTCCGGCGTCGTCGCAAGTATTACAGCGTAGCGGCGGAAAAGAGAGAGATAGAGGGTCCAGATTATGGCAGATCAAAGTATTCGCATTCGATTAAAGGCTTTCGATCATCGAATCCTCGATCAATCCACCGGCGAGATTGTCAGCACAGCCAAGCGCACGGGAGCTTCTGTACGCGGGCCAATTCCGCTGCCGACGAAGATCGAAAAATACACTGTTCTTCGCGGGCCGCACATTGACAAGAAAGCGCGCGAGCAATTTGAAATGCGGACGCACAAGCGCCTTCTGGATATCGTCGATCCCACACCACAGACAGTGGAAGCACTGATGAAGCTGGACCTCGCTTCCGGTGTGGATGTTGAAATCAAACTATAGGCGTCCAACGCTCGCGTAAAAGCGCATGCCTAAAGGAACTGACTAATGCGTACCGGACTGATTGGTAAGAAACTTGGAATGACGCGCGTCTTCACCGACGACGGCGCGCATGTGCCGGTGAGCGTAGTTCAGGTTGAAAATTGCCAGGTAGTTTCGCAAAAGACGGCTGAAAGGGATGGCTATTCCGCCCTCCAGCTCGGCGTCGGTACGGCGAAGCTTAAGAATGTTTCGAAGGCCATGCGCGGACACTTTGCGAAATCGGAAGTGGAAGCGAAGCGTCGACTTAGGGAATTTCGGATTTCGGAAGACGCGATGGTCGATGTCGGCACAGAGATTGTGCCAAGCCATTTCGTGCCCGGCCAATATGTTGATGTTGTCGGCACATCAAATGGCAAGGGTTTTGCCGGGGCAATGAAGCGCCACAATTTCAGCGGTCTCAGGGCAACCCACGGCGTGTCAATCTCTCACAGAAGCCATGGCTCAACCGGGCAGTGTCAGGATCCCGGCAAAGTCTTCAAAGGCAAGAAAATGGCCGGCCATATGGGCGCGCGCCGTGTCACGGTCCAGAACCTTCAGGTTGTGCGTACCGACGATGATCAGGGCGTGATCCTTATTCGGGGCGGCATTCCCGGCTGGAAAGAGGGGTGGGTCCTGATTTCTGATGCCGTGAAAAAGGCCGTGCCAGACGATGCGCCGTTTCCTGCAGGGCTGCGGCAAAGTGATGAGCCCGAGGCTGAACCAATTTCTGAAGCAGATTCTGAGACACAGGAAGCGGCGACTGATGACGCCGCACCGGATGCGGAAACTCCTGAGGCTGAAGCAGAAGCCCCAGATGGGGACAATTCATAATGCAAGTTGATGTAATGACCATGGACGCGAAGAAGTCCGGCTCCATCGAGCTTGATGAAGGCATTTTCGGTGTGCCGATCCGCAAGGACATCCTGCAGCGCATGGTGACCTGGCAGCTGGCGAAGCGAAGGAGCGGGTCGCACAAAACCAAAGGACGGTCCGAGATCAAGGGCACGACGGCTAAAATGATGCGGCAGAAAGGATCTGGCGGCGCCCGTCACGGCAACAGGAAAGTGCCGCAGTTCAGAGGCGGCGGCACAGCGTTCGGCCCGGTTGTCCGGGATCACGGATTTGCATTGCCGAAAAAGATCCGGAAGCTTGCACTCAAGACAGCCCTCTCTGCAAAGCAGGCATCCGGCGAGCTGGTTGTAGTCGACGGCATTGCAGCGGATGGGCCGCAGACCAAGGCGTTCGCTGCAAAGTTGAACACGCTGGGCTGGTCATCGGTCCTGATTATAGACGGGCAGGAAGTCGATCCGAATGTTGCAAGAGCTGTGCGCAACATCGCTCAGGTAGATGTGCTGCCAAGCCAGGGTGCAAATGTCTATGACATTCTGCGCCGCGACACATTGGTGCTTACAAAGGCGGCAATTTCAGATCTGGAGGCGCGTCTCAAATGAGCAACCGCGATCCATATTATATCGTTCGTCGCCCCATCATTACTGAAAAGGCAACGCGCGGCTCAGAGTTCAATCAGGTAACTTTCGAGGTTGCTATAGATGCAACAAAGCCTGAGATCAAGAAGGCTATCGAAGAGCTGTTCAAAGTGACGGTTGAAGCTGTGAACACGCTTCGTGTCAAAGGCAAGGTAAAGGTGTTTCGTGGCCGGCCCGGGACAAGAGCCGGCTTCAAAAAGGCAATGATTACACTGAAGGACGGCGATTACATCGACGTCACGACAGGCATTTAGCGGCAGGGAATTTCGAGAATGGCGCTTAAACAATATAAGCCGATGACACCGGGGCAGCGTGGCCTCGTTCTTGTTGATCGCTCACATCTCTATAAGGGCAAGCCTGTCAAACAGCTGACGGAGGGTCTGACCTCCAAGGGTGGGCGGAACAATGCGGGCCGTATTACGGCACGGCGGCGGGGTGGCGGACACAAGAAGGCCTATAGGCTGGTTGATTTCAAGCGGCGTAAATTTGATGTGGTGGGCACCGTGGAACGTCTTGAATACGACCCGAACCGGACCGCGTTCATCGCCCTGGTCAATTATGCTGACGACACACAGGCCTACATTCTGGCACCGCAACGCCTTGAAGTAGGTGCAGAGGTGATTGCGGGCGATCAGGTTGACGTAAAAGTTGGCAATGCGATGCTGCTCAAGAATATGCCGATCGGCACGATCATCCACAATGTGGAAATGAAACCAGGCAAGGGTGGCCAACTTGCGCGGTCAGCCGGTGCTTATGCACAGCTCATCGGCCGTGACGGCAGCTATGCATTGATCCGCCTGTCATCAAGCGAGCAACGTATGGTCCATGGCGATTGTATGGCGTCGATCGGCGCCGTGTCGAACCCGGACCATCAGAACATCAAGCTTGGCAAGGCTGGGCGCAAACGCTGGATGGGCAAACGCCCCAGCGTTCGCGGTGTCGCTATGAACCCTGTCGATCATCCTCATGGTGGTGGTGAAGGCCGGACTTCAGGTGGCCGCCATCCGGTGACCCCGTGGGGCAAGTCGACCAAAGGCAAGCGGACACGCTCAAACAAGGCAACCGATAAATTTATTCTGCGTTCACGTCACGCAAAGAAGAAGCGATAGGGGGGCAAGCGAAGTGCCACGATCAGTTTGGAAAGGTCCGTTTGTAGATGGATATCTGCTGAAAAAAGCAGAGGCGTCGCGCGCTAGCGGCGCACGCGATGTGATCCGTACCTGGTCCCGTCGCTCGACAATCCTGCCGCAATTCGTCGGCCTGACATTCGCAGTCTATAATGGCCAGAAGTTCATTCCGGTGCTCGTTTCGGAAGAAATGGTTGGCCACAAGCTTGGTGAATTTTCGCCAACACGGACTTACTACGGACACTCCGCCGACAGGCGTGCGCGTCGAGACTAAGGAGCGAGGGAAGTGGGCAAAAGAGCAAGGACACGGGAATTGGCCGAAAACGCTGCGATAGCGACCGCAGCACGCATTCGTACAAGCCCGCAGAAGCTTAATCTGGTGGCCATGTCCATTCGCGGCAAGGGCGTTGAAGCTGCGCTTGCGGAACTCACGTTTTCGGATCGCCGTATTGCAGCAGAGGTGAAGAAGGTTCTTCAGTCTGCCATAGCGAATGCAGAAAACAATCATCAGCTGGATGTTGATGATCTTTATGTGGCTGAGGCAACTGTTGGCAAAAGTCTGGTCATGAAGCGGTGGCGGCCCAGAGCGCGCGGTCGGGTCAATCGCATCGAAAAACCGTTCAGCAATCTGCGCATCATAGTCAAAGAGCGTGAAGCCAGCGCCGAAGACGCGGCATAAGGCACGAAAGAGGTAGAAGCGGCATGGGACAAAAAGTAAATCCGATCGGCTATCGTCTTGGGGTCAACAGGACCTGGGACAGCCGATGGTATGCTGAGAAGGGTGATTTCGCCCGGCTCCTTCATGAAGATCTGGCGATAAAGAAGCATCTGAAGAAGAGCCTCAGCCAGGCCGGAATCGGGAAGATCGTCATTGAACGGCCGGCGAAGCTCGCTCGCGTCACTATTCATACAGCACGCCCAGGTGTCGTGATCGGCAAAAAAGGTGCCGACATTGACAAGCTGAAGCAGGAAATCTCCGAGATGACACATTCGGATGTTCATCTGAATATTGTCGAGATCAGAAAGCCCGAAATTGACGCTGTCCTTGTCGCTGAAAGTATTGCCCAGCAGCTTGAACGGCGCGTGGCTTTTCGTCGGGCTATGAAGCGATCAATGGGGAACGCTATGCGTCTCGGTGCCAAAGGTATCAGGATTCAGTGTGGTGGTCGCCTCGGTGGCGCAGAAATTGCGCGGGTCGAAGCCTACAATGATGGCAGCGTGCCGCTGCACACACTTCGGGCCGACATTGATTACGGAACGGCGACGGCGCTGACGGCTTACGGTACTTGCGGCGTCAAAGTCTGGATTTATAAGGGTGACATAATGGAGCACGACCCCATGGGCCATGACAATAATGCCGCCAGCATGCAGGAAGGCGGCGGGCGACCTGCAAACCGTTAGCGGTTTGACAAGGGAACTCGGACAGTAAGGAAATCAGGATAACGGCCAGATGTTGCAACCGAAGAAAACAAAATTCAGGAAAGCCCACAAAGGGCGTATCCATGGCAAGGCGACAAGGGGGACGGCCCTTAATTTTGGCTCGCATGGGCTGAAAGCGCTGGCACCCGGCCGCATAACGGCACGCCAGATAGAGGCCGCCCGACGGGCTATGACGCGTCACATGAAGCGTTCAGGCCGCGTCTGGATCAGAATTTTCCCTGACGTGCCGGTTTCAAAAAAGCCGACGGAAGTCCGTATGGGCAAGGGCAAGGGCTCACCTGAATTCTGGATTTGTCGCGTTAAACCAGGGCGCATCATGTTTGAACTGGATGGCGTGCCGTCAGATGTTGCCTTCGCGGCATTTGAACGGGCTGCAGCCAAGTTGCCGATCGCAACCAAGGTTGTTACTCGCCTTGGCGCGGATAACTAGGTTCTGAGGATAGAGACATGAAAGCATCAGATATCAGATCCCAGACCCCGGACCAGCTCAAAGACCAGCTCTCTGATCTTAAGAAAGAGGCGTTTAATCTGCGGTTTCAGAAAGCAAGCGGCCAATTGGAAAATACAACGCGTCAGCGCCAGGTGCGACGTGACATTGCGCGTATCATGACCGTAATGGGTCAAAACGCGGCACAGAATTAGGAGATCGGGGATGCCGAGACGCGTTATGCAGGGATTAGTGGTCGGTGACCGCGCCGACAAGACAGTTGTCGTAGAGGTCGAACGGCGCTTTACCCATCGCACACTCCGCAAAGTGGTGCGGCGCTCGAAGAAATATCAGGCCCACGATGAGGCCAATCAGTACAAGATTGGCGATGTTGTGCGCATTCAGGAATGCAGACCCATTTCGAAGACGAAAAGCTGGGTCGTTATTGAAGCCGGCCAATAGATCCGGAACCAATAAGAAAAGTGAGACAGGAAGTTAAGAGGACAGTCGTATGATCCAGATGCAGACAAATTTGGAAGTAGCCGATAATTCGGGTGCGCGGCGCGTGCAATGCATCAAGGTGCTTGGCGGCACCGGACGTCGGACTGCGGCTGTCGGCGACACAATCGTTGTGTCTGTGAAGGAAGCCATTCCTCAGGGCCGCGTGAAGAAGGGCGAGATTCACCGAGCGGTCATCGTGCGCACAAAAAAGGAAATTCGTCGCGCTGACGGAACGGCCATTCGCTTCGATACGAATGCAGCGGTTCTTGTAACCGCGCAGGCGGAGCCGATTGGAACGCGAATTTTTGGTCCGGTAACGCGTGAGCTCCGCGGGACCGGCCATATGAAGATCATTTCGCTTGCGCCGGAGGTTATCTAATGGCTGCGAAAATCAGAAAGGGCGACAACGTGATGGTTCTTGCCGGTCGCGACAAAGGCAAACGGGGGGAAGTCGTTCGCGTAGATCCCAAAAACGGCAATGCAATTGTACTTGGCGTCAATCTGGTCAAGCGTCACACAGCGCCAACACAGGCAGACCCGGGCGGCATCAAGACCAAAGAGGCCGTCATCGACCTTTCAAATCTGGCCATTGTCGATCCCAAGAGCAACAAGCCGACACGCGTTGGGTTCAGGTTCCTGAATGACGGTCGAAAGGTTCGCTACGCCAAAGATTCGGGAGAAGTGATCGATGCCTGAAGTAACAGAACAATCGCGCCTGCGTCAGCACTATGAAGCCAATGTCAGGCCGTCGCTGACGGAACAGTTTGGCTATACCAACCAAATGCAGGTTCCGAAGCTGGACAAGATCGTATTGAACGTGGGTGTCGGTGAGGCGACGCAGGATGGCCGCAAGATTGATGCCGCGGTCGAGGATCTGACCAAGATTACAGGCCAGAAGCCGCTGATAACGATTGCCCGGAAGTCTGAGGCCACGTTCAAGCTGCGCGAAGGCATGCGGATAGGTGCGAAGGTCACGCTTCGCGGCGACCGGATGTACGAATTTCTGGACCGGCTGGTGACAATTGCTTTGCCTCAGGTACGGGATTTCAGAGGCGTGTCAGTGAGGAGCTTTGATGGCCACGGTAATTATGCTCTGGGAATGAAAGAGCAGATCGTGTTTCCGGAGATAGATTATGACGAAGTCGACACCATCCGTGGCTTGGACATTGTGATCTGCACGACGGCAAATACAGACGATGAGGCCAGAGCGCTTTTGGCCGAATTCGACATGCCGTTTGAAAAATAGAGTGGGCAAAAGGAAGAAAACGATTTTCCGGCTCGATACAACTAACCAAACGAATTGAGCGGAAGACGGAGAAGAGAGAATGGCAAAGAAAAGTGCAATTGAGCGCAACCTGAAGCGCGAACGACTTGTGAAGAAATACGCAAATCGGCGCGCAACGCTGAAAGCGATAGCCAAGGATAGCAGTCTGCCTGGCGATCAGCGCTTTCAGGCACGTCTGAAACTGGCAGAGTTGCCGCGGAATTCTTCGCCCAATCGGTATCGCAATCGCTGCGAGCTGAGTGGCCGTCCGAGGGGAAACTATCGGAAACTGAAAATGTCTCGTATCGCGCTTCGGCAGCTGGCTAACGAAGGTCAGATTCCGGGCATGGTCAAGTCAAGTTGGTAAGGTAAGGAGCACCTTATATGTCTATGAGTGATCCCATCGCGGATATGCTAACGCGGATCAGAAACGCGCAGCGGGCACGGAAGGATATGGCAGTCTCGCCAGCTTCAACGTTCCGAGCGCGGGTTTTGGACGTGCTTGAGCGTGAAGGCTACATCAACGGTTACCTTTTGACTGAAAAGGACAAGGGCAAGGCTGAGCTCGAAATCAAGCTGAAATATCACGAAGGATCTCCTGTGATCCAAAAGCTTGACCGCGTGTCGAAGCCTGGTCGCCGAGTCTACTCATCGGTGGGCGATCTGCCGCGTGTTTATAACGGCCTTGGAATTTCAATTCTTTCGACGCCCAAAGGTGTCGTTTCGGATGCCGAAGCACGTCAGCTTAATGTGGGCGGCGAAGTCGTCTGCACTGTATTCTAGGAGCAATCTGGAATGTCACGTATTGGAATGCGGCCCATTGAATTGCCAGATGGAGTCTCAGTTGATCTTCAGGGCCAGGAAGTAACGGTCAAGGGATCAAAAGGGACGCTGGCTGCTACTTTGATGGATGAAGTCGTCATCACACAGGAAGGCAATTTACTGACTATCGCGCCAGCAAGTGACAGCCGGCGGGCTCAAACGGTCTGGGGCATGCAGCGCTCTATCGTGAACAATCTTGTGGAAGGCGTCACGAACGGATTTTCCATCGATCTTGAGATTAATGGTGTTGGTTATCGTGCGTCGGTTCAAGGCAAAGTGCTCAAGTTACAGCTTGGCTATTCCCACGACATTGACTTCAAGATCCCCGACGGGATCGAAATCAAGTGCGAGAGCCAGACACAGGTAAATGTGAGCGGCATCGACAAACAGAAAGTCGGTCAGACTGCTGCTGAGATCAGAGCGTGCAGGCCCCCGGAGCCCTATAAGGGCAAGGGCGTGAAATATGTGGGCGAACTCATCTTCCGCAAAGAAGGCAAGAAGAAGTAGGCAGGTTATGGCGAAAAAACTGAAACCATATGAGAAACGACGAAGGCGTGTTCGCGCCGCTTTGAAAAAGCGCGGCGACGGTAGGCCGAGGTTGTCCGTTTTCCGGTCCAACAAGAACATCTATGCCCAGATCATCAATGATCGGGAAGGCATCACACTGGCCAGTGCATCAAGCCAGGATGAAAGCCTGAAGGGCAGTCTGAAGACCGGTGCCGATGTCGACGCGGCAGAAGCGGTCGGCAAACTGGTCGCGGAACGGGGACTTGAAAAAGGCGTCAAGGACGTAGTTTTTGACAGAGGTGGCTATCTCTATCATGGCCGGGTGAAAGCGCTTGCTGATGCGGCACGCGAAAGCGGGCTCAGTTTTTAGGACCCAGATCTGAGGATCGGGTCTTTGGTTATTTGGACTTCTGAAGGACGAAGTTATGGGAAGAGGAAATTTTGGCAACCGGCGGCAAGAGCGCGACAGTGAATTTGTCGATCGCCTGGTCCACATCAACCGTGTCTCTTCGGTGACCAAAGGCGGCAAGAACATTGGCTTTGCGGCACTGGTTGTCGTCGGCGACCAAAGTGGCAGAGCCGGCTATGGCCACGGCAAAGCGCGCGAAGTGCCGGAGGCAATTCAGAAGGCAACGGATGCGGCGAAGAAGAATCTGACCCGCGTGCCGCTTCGCGAAAACCGGACTTTGCATCATGACATCCGGGGGCGCCATGGGGCCGGCAAGGTACTCTTGAGAGCAGCTCCTCCTGGCACAGGGATCATCGCTGGCGG
Source organism: uncultured Alphaproteobacteria bacterium (assembly GCA_965371465.1). Classification (GTDB taxonomy): domain Bacteria; phylum Pseudomonadota; class Alphaproteobacteria; order CBDUYM01; family CBDUYM01; genus CBDUYM01. Next base: position 36,250 of record CBDUYM010000027.1, on the reverse strand, counting down.
GCCAATGCGTGCGGTATTCGAAATGCTGGGTGTTCAGGATGTTGTTGCCAAATCGCTGGGAAGTGCGAACCCCTACAACATGGTTCGGGCGACATTTGATGCCCTTTCAAAGCTGAATTCACCACGCTCCATTGCTGCCAAGCGGGGCAAAAAAGTCAGCGATATTGTCTCTCGGCGCGCAGGCGCTGGGCGCGACGAAAGTCAGGATGCGGACGCGAATGATGGGGCGGAAGGCGTTGAGTCAGAATCGGAAGCGTCAGAAGAGGCGGCGGTCTAAATTATGGCGACAGGTGATAACAAGAGAACTGTAAAGGTTACTCAAATTGGAAGCCCCATTCGGCGACCAAAGGATCAACGCGCAACGTTGAAGGGCCTTGGTCTGAATAAAATGCACCGGACACGTGAACTGGAAGACACGCCTGCGGTCAGAGGCATGATCCGTAAAGTATCACATCTTGTCAGGGTCGAAGACTAGGCTGGCGGTTTCTCGTGGCCGGAATATCAGCGATCAACTGACGCGAATTGGAAGCGGTAAAAATGAAATTGAACGAATTAGCCGATCACAAAGGAGCTCGAAAGCCGCGCATGCGGGTTGGACGTGGGATTGGCTCGGGCAAGGGCGGTACCGCCGGGCGCGGGCACAAGGGCGCGAAGTCAAGGTCTGGTGTCTCTATCAACGGATTTGAAGGCGGCCAGATGCCGATTCACATGCGCCTGCCGAAGCGCGGTTTCAACAACAAGTTCCGCAAGCACTACAATGTCGTGAATCTTGGCCGCTTGCAGGTCGCAGTGGATGCGGGAAAGCTTGATCCCAAGGAAACAGTCGATGTCGGCACCTTGAAAGAAGCCGGTTTAGTCACACATGTCAGGGACGGCGTACGGCTTCTGGCAAAGGGCGAGCTTTCGGCTGCTCTGAATTTTGAAGTGGCAGGCGCCTCGCAGGCCGCTATTGAGGCCGTTGAGAAGGCTGGTGGTAAAGTGAATGTTCTGGTGACGGCGAAGCCTCAGGCGGAAGCTTCTTAAAGAGAGTTTGAGCCCTCAAGTTCCAAGTGTCCAAGAGATAGAGATTTATGGCATCAGCCGCTGAGCAACTTGCTGCGAATTTGAACCTCGGGGCCTTTTCAAAGGCAACCGAGCTCAAGAAACGCCTCTGGTTCACTCTCGGCGCTCTGGTGATCTATCGGCTGGGCACATATATTCCGCTGCCTGGCATCGACCCATCGATTCTGGCGGACATCTTCGAAAGCCAGTCCCAAGGCATTCTAGGACTTGTGAACGTATTTGCCGGTGGCGCACTCGGGCGCATGGCGATTTTCGCCCTGACCATCATGCCGTATATTTCGGCTTCGATCATAATGACGCTGCTGACTTCAGTGGTGCCGGCACTGGAAGAGATCAAGAAACAGGGCGAGGCCGGCCGCAAGAAGATCAACCAGTACACGCGCTACGGCACCGTGATCCTTTGTCTTGCGCAGTCCTATGGCATGGCTGTGGGGCTCGAGGGGACGCAGGGGTCTCAGGGCAGTGCGGTGATCGATCCTGGGATGTTCTTCCGCATGACGACCGTCATAACACTGACCGGCGGGACGATGTTCCTGATGTGGCTAGGCGAACAGATCACCGCAAGGGGCGTTGGAAATGGCATCTCGCTGGTGATTTTCTCGGGCATAGTCGCCGAACTGCCAAGCGCTATGGTCGGCACACTGGAGTTGGGCCGAACCGGATCGCTTTCAGGCATCTTCATTGTCGGCCTTATCGTGATGGTCATTGCGGTGATTACCTTTATCGTCTTCGTAGAACGTGGCCAGCGACGGATCGTCATCCAATACCCCAGGCGCCAGCAGGGCAACAAAATGAGCCAGGGAGAATCCTCTCATCTGCCTCTGAAGATCAACACTGCGGGCGTGATACCGCCGATCTTTGCCTCTTCGCTGCTTTTACTGCCTGCGACCGTGGCCGGGTTCAGTGCGGGCGGCGGCGGAGAGTGGCTTGGCATAATCTCTGCGCTTATGGGGCGGGGACAGCCGCTCTATATGGCCGCCTATGTCGCTGGCATCGTCTTCTTCAGTTTTTTCTACACGTCGATCGTCTTCAATCCAGACGATACGGCTGAGAACCTCAGGAAGTATGGCGGCTTCGTGCCGGGCATTCGTCCGGGCAAGCGGACGGCAGAATATCTTGATCACGTGCTTACGCGGCTGACTGTTGTGGGTGCAGCCTATCTTTCTGTCATTTGTATCCTGCCCGAGATTTTGATTTCACAATATGCGGTTCCATTCTCTTTCGGAGGCACGTCGCTGTTGATTGTTGTCAGCGTGACCATGGACACTGTGGCGCAGATACAAAGTCACCTTCTGGCTCACCAGTATGAAGGGCTCGTCAAGAAGTCGAAGTTGCGAGGTAGCCGTCGGTGAACATAATTTTGTTGGGTCCTCCTGGTGCCGGCAAGGGCACCCAGGCCAGGTTCCTGGAAGAAGAGCGCGGGCTGGTTCAGCTTTCTACAGGAGATATGTTGCGCCAAGCGGTGGCCTCAGGCTCTGAAATCGGTCAGACGGCAAAGGGCATCATGGATCGCGGTGATTTGGTGCCTGATGACATCATGGTTGGCATAATTGCTGAACGGATTGAACAGCGCGACTGTGCCGGCGGCTTTATTCTGGACGGCTTTCCGCGAACGATCGCCCAGGCTGACGCGCTGGATGGCCTGTTGGCTGAGAAGGGCATGGCGCTTGATAGGGTCATTGAAATGAAGGTCATTGATGATGTGCTGATTGACCGGATTTCGGGGCGCTATACATGCGCTAACTGCGGCACGGGCTATCACGATGAATACCAGAAGCCCAAAAGAGAGTGCATTTGCGATAAATGCGGCAAATCTGACTTCATCAGGCGTTCTGACGACAATGCAGAGGCGGTGCGGATCAGGCTGGCAGCCTACCATGGTCAGACCGCTCCACTGTTGCCCTACTACGATGACAAAGGGGTCCTTGGATCCGTCGACGGCATGGCCGGAATTGCTGAAGTAAAAGCGCAGATTTCTGAGCTGTTGGGGGCTCAGTAGATGGTTGACGGGAGTGCCGGAAAACCTATACTCGCGGCTCTCTGGGCACAGCTATGTGTTCGGGGCGATTCTCTGCATCTGGCGTGGGGCCGTTTACAGCCGAAACGTATGAACTTTGGGTCCTTTTCAGAATTTGGCCAGGGCCAATCTAACGCGGGCCAAACCAGGCAGAGCAAAACCGATCAGGAGACGAAAGCGTGGCACGTATAGCTGGCGTAAATATTCCAACTGCCAAACGGGTCGAGGTTGCCTTGACCTACATCCATGGCATTGGCGACCATCATGCGAAGAACATATGCGAACGGGTGGGTTTACCCCGCGAACGGCGCGTTCACGAACTGACTGACAATGAAGTGATCAGCATTCGCGAGATCATTGATGCTGACTATATGGTCGAGGGTAATCTTCGACGCGAGACTTCAATGAACATCAAGCGGTTGATGGATCTTGGCTGCTATCGTGGCCTTCGGCATCGTCGCGGCCTGCCGGTCAGGGGTCAACGGACCCAGACCAATGCGCGGACGCGTAAGGGGCCGGCCAAGGCAATCGCCGGCAAAAAGAAATAACTATTTAATGACTAGCCGAATTTGGCGGTCAACTGGGGCATAAGAAAGTATGGCAACGGAACCAACTACAGTCGCGCGACGTGATCGCAAAAATATTGCGTCTGGCGTCGCACATGTCCGTGCGACGTTCAACAACACTATGATTACGATCACAGACGCGCAGGGCAATACGATCGCTTGGTCGTCCGCCGGGGCACAAGGATTTAAGGGCTCCCGGAAGTCCACACCCTACGCTGCCCAGATGGCGGCGGAAGACGCGGGGAAAAAGGCGCAGGAACATGGCATGCAAACACTGGAAGTCGAAGTGCGCGGACCTGGTTCGGGACGTGAATCGGCGCTGCGGGCATTGCAGGCTGTTGGCTTCAACATCACATCCATTCGGGATGTGACGCCCATACCTCACAACGGATGCCGCCCGCCGAAAAGGCGCCGCGTCTGACCCGACCAGCCAATGGATTGCTCATCAGGGCAAATTTGAAGGCTGATGAATTTACCTGCACGGAACGCTTACTCACCACGAGGTTGACATCGTGATTCATAAAAACTGGAAAGAACTTATCAAGCCTACCAAGCTTGAAATTGTCGGCGGGACCGATGCTGCGAAGATAGCCACGGTCACGGCGGAGCCATTGGAACGCGGCTATGGTCTGACGCTGGGCAATGCACTTCGGCGAATTCTGTTGTCATCGCTTCAGGGCGCTTCAGTGACCAGCATTCACATTGACGGTGTTCTGCATGAGTTTTCTGCGATCCCTGGGGTGCGGGAAGATGTCACTGACATCGTTCTCAACACGAAAGAGCTTGCACTTAGAGTGCATTCCGAGACGCCGAAACGCCTGGTGCTGAGCAAAGAAGGGCCCGGCGAAGTGACGGCTGGCGACATCACCGAGACTGCCGACGTGGAAATCTTAAATCCTGAGCTGGTGCTCTGCACGCTGGACGAAGGGGCAACCTTTCGCATGGAACTGGCTGTTCAGGCTGGCAAGGGCTACGTGCCCGCCGATCAAAACCGACCTGAAGATGCACCGATTGGGCTCATTCCCGTGGACAGCCTCTATAGCCCTGTGCGTCGCGTGGCTTATGAAGTTGGCAATACCCGCGAGGGCCAGGTGCTTGACTATGACCGTCTGACCATGGAAGTGGAAACAGATGGCTCTGTGACGCCGGAAGACGCCGTGGCATACGCTGCTCGTATTTTGCAAGAGCAACTGCAGCTCTTCATCAACTTTGAGGAGCCACAAGTCCAGGTCGTTGAGGCTGAACCCACCGAACCTGAATTCAACCGCAATCTGTTGCGCAAGGTGGACGAGCTCGAATTGTCCGTCCGCTCAGCCAATTGCCTGAAGAACGACAACATCATCTATATCGGCGACCTGATCCAGAAAACCGAAAGCGAGATGCTGAGGACGCCGAATTTTGGCCGAAAGTCGCTCAATGAAATCAAAGAAGTACTGACACAGATGGGCCTGCATCTGGGCATGGAAGTGATGGACTGGCCGCCGGAAAATATCGAAGACATGGCGAAGAAGCTTGAAGAGCATTTCTAGGCTGGAATCGGCGAAGCAGAGTTGGAGCAAGAGATATGCGGCATAGGGTACAAGGCCGGAAACTAAACAGGACATCGTCGCACAGAAGCGCGATGCTCTCCAACATGGCCGGCGCATTGATCAAACATGAGCAGATCAAGACGACTTTGCCCAAGGCCAAGGAGCTAAAGCCCGTTGTTGACAAGCTGATCACGCTTGGCAAGCGAGGCGATCTGCATGCACGGCGACAGGCTCTGGCCAAACTTCCTGAAAAGGATCATGTAGCAAAGCTGTTTGGTGAGCTTGCTGAGCGCTATGCCGAGCGAGCGGGCGGATATACCAGAGTCATCAAGGCTGGCGTGCGCTATGGTGATGCCGCACCGATGGCATTCATCGAGCTTGTCGATCGGGATGAAGATGCGAAGGGCGTAGATAGTGGGCCGACGCAGGACTTTGATGACGAGGAATAGAGTTCAGCACTCATTCATGAAGAAAGAGGCAGCCTCAGAGCTGCCTTTTTTGTCCAAGACTTTGGGCTCTTGCATCACCTAGCCAGCGCGCTTATCTGTGATCAGATCAGGAGGACGATTGCTCATGAAGGCCAGAAACAGTCGGTTTGCAGCTCTGATCGGTTCGTCCATGTTGATCGCGCTGGCCGCCAGCTTTGTGGTCCCGGCTGTCTACAATGAGGCGCAGTCCCAGACCAAAGTAGTGCCGCAGAGCCAGATGGAGCTGGAGTATTCTTTCGCGCCGGTCGTCCGTTCCGCAGCGCCCGCAGTCGTGAACATATACGCCAAGACAATTGTGCAGAGCGGCTTTCGCTCTCCTCTGTTCAACGATCCATTTTTCAAGCGTTTTTTCGAAGGCTTTGGTCTTGGCGTTCCTGGGCAGCAGCAAAGGCTTCAGAGTTCGTTGGGCTCTGGCGTCATTGTCCGTCCAACCGGAGTCATTGTGACAAATAATCACGTGATTGCCGGTGCAGATGAAATAACGGTTGCTCTCTCTGACCGTCGGGAGTTTGACGCGGCAGTCATTCTGGCTGACGAGCAGACTGATCTTGCCATATTGAAAATTGAGTCGCGTGACGGGGATGAATTCCCATGGCTTCGTTTGCGCGATTCCGATGATGTGGAGGTTGGCGATGTTGTGCTTGCGCTCGGCAATCCATTTGGCGTCGGTCAGACGGTGACCAGTGGCATCATCTCTGCGCTGGCGCGGACACAGATCGGCGTGTCGGATTACCAATCTTTTATCCAGACCGATGCCGCCATCAATCCTGGCAACTCAGGTGGTGCGCTGGTCACTCTGGATGGGCAGCTGGTCGGCATAAACTCTGCTATTTACTCTGAATCCGGCGGATCAATTGGCATTGGCTTTGCGGTGCCAGCGAATATGGTACGCCTCGTGGTGGATGGCGCACTCAATTCCGGGCGCATCGTTCGTCCATGGCTTGGTGCATGGGGCCAGGTGGTGACGGCGGACCTGGCGGAGTCTGTGGGCCTTGACCGCCCAGGCGGCGTCCTGGTCAACGAAATTTATGAAGACGGTCCGGCGGACGATGCCGGCCTTCGTGTTGGCGACGTCATCAGCAGTGTCGACGGCCGCGCGGTCTATGATCCAGAGGGCCTTGAATATCAGATTGCGACAAAGGGAGCGCCGGCCAGAACCGCCATCACGATATGGCGGCAGGGCGAGGTAAGGGCGCTTGAAGTTCGGCTGGTCGAGCCACCGGAGGATCCTGCGCCTGATGAGACCGCGCTTGATGGCCGCCACCCGCTTTCAGGTGCAACGGTTGCCAATCTCTCTCCGGCCTATGCCGAAGAGCTTGGCCTTGAAAACCGGACGCGCGGCGTCATTGTCATCAGTATGGGCAGAAGCTCTGTTGCCGCCAGGTTTGGTTTCCGGCCTGGCGACATCATCATGGCGATTGACAGGGAAGAAATTGAAAGCGTCGACGATCTTGAGGCCGTGCTTGGTGTCGAGCAGCGACAGTGGCAGTTCACTTTCCGGCGCGGCAGGGATGTGATCAACAGTCTGTTGGGTGGCTAATCCCAGCTGATTTTCGGTACAGACCCGACGATTTTTGGCCGTCGACCTTATCAGAGCCAACTAAGTCAGAACCGTTCGTGCGATCAAGGGCAGTTTACTTTTCGTGCCGGAAGGGCTGTTATCAGCCGCCTATCAGGAGGGTAAACGCTTGGCGGATCTGTTTGAAGGCGCGCATTTCGAAGATGGTGCCCCAAGGCCGCTTGCTGATCGCCTGCGTCCCCAAAAGCTCAAGGATGTTGTTGGCCAGGATCACCTTTTGCAGGACGACGGTCCCATTGGTCGCCTGGTCGCGGCTGGCAGGATGACTTCCCTCATTCTCTGGGGTCCGCCGGGCAGCGGTAAAACGACAATTGCGAGATTGCTGGCTGAACAGGCCGAGCTCGAATTTGAACAGATTTCGGCAGTGTTTTCGGGCGTTGCCGACCTTCGAAAAGTATTTGATCGTGCCAAAGTGTTGCGGCGGGATGGCCGGGGCACGTTGCTGTTTGTCGACGAGATCCATCGCTTCAACCGGGCGCAGCAGGACAGCTTTCTGCCCATCGTCGAGGATGGCACGATTGTCCTCGTGGGTGCGACCACGGAAAATCCATCTTTTGAGCTGAATGCGGCGCTTCTTTCACGCGGTCAGGTTCTGGTTCTGAACCGGCTGGATGACGATGCATTGCAGGAATTGATGCGCAGGGCCGAGGCAGAAGAAGGCCATTCGCTGCCCCTGGAGGATGAAGCAAGGAACGCATTGCTGTCGATGGCGGATGGTGACGGTCGGTTCATTCTCAATCTGGCTGAAGAGCTTTTGGCATTGCCAGCTGAACCGCTCCTGGACCGGGAAGCCCTGATGAAGGCAGTGCAGCGCCGTGTGCCGCTCTACGACAAGGCGCAGGAAGGCCACTACAATCTTATAAGTGCGTTGCATAAGTCGCTCCGCGGATCAGATACGGATGCGGCCCTCTACTGGCTTGCCCGCATGCTGGCGGGCGGGGAGCAACCACTTTACATACTGCGCCGTCTGGTCAGATTTGCTGTTGAAGACATTGGCCTTGCCGATCCACAAGCATTGGTGCAGGCGCTGGCCGCCAAGAACAGCTTCGAATTTCTCGGTAGCCCGGAAGGGGAACTGGGGATCGCCCAATGCGTCATTTATCTGGCCACAGCGCCAAAATCCAATGCCGTCTACAAAGCCCTTTCAGAGGCAAGCCGCGCGGCCACTGAAACCGGCTCCCTCATGCCGCCGATGCATATTCTGAATGCCCCAACTGATCTGATGAAGGACCTTGGATATGGCAGTGGGTACGAGTATGACCATGACACGGTTGAAGGATTTTCCGGGCAGAACTACTTCCCAGACGGCATGTCCAGGGCAAACTACTACATGCCGGCAGATCGTGGTTTTGAGAGAGATATTGCCAAACGCCTCGCCTATTGGCAGAAGTTGAGGGACGAGAAACAAACATCATGAAGGCGATTGAATGAAAATGTACCTGGCTGTTGGTCTGGGTGGCGCTATGGGTGCGATGACCCGCTATTTTGCGTCCTCTCTGATGATGAGGTTCATCGGAATCGGATTTCCGTTGGGGACCCTTAGTGTCAACATCGCTGGGTCCTTCGCCATGGGCATCGTCATTGAGGTTCTAGCGCTTCATGGCACATTGAGCCAGGAGTGGCGTGCCTTTGTTACGATCGGATTGCTCGGTGGATTTACCACTTTCTCAGCTTTCTCTCTCGAAGTTGCGTTGATGATAGAGCGCAACGATTTTGGCGAAGCAGCCCTCTATGTAGCCGCTTCAGTTCTGCTCTGTGTCGGCGGGCTGTTCCTCGGCCTTGCAATGGTTCGCTGGGTTTCGTAATGGCGCCCGTTACACATAGAACCATAGATAACGCTGACGACGGTGCGCGGCTTGATCGCTGGTTCAAGCGGCACTATCCGGCATTGAAACACGGGCAGCTTGAGAAGCTTTTGCGAAAGGGCCAGATCAGGATAGATGGAGGTCGGGCAAAGTCGAGCACCAGAGTGGCTGCCGGACAGGAAGTTCGCCTGCCGCCGGGAATTCTGGATGTGCCAGACGCGCCAGCGAGAGAAAAGATGGCAGTCAGTGATCAGGACGCTGAGCTGATGCTGAATGCTGTTTTGCATCGCGATAAAGAAGTGATCGTCATCAACAAGCCCCATGGCCTGGCGACCCAGGGCGGCACCAAGACCTATCGTCATGTCGATGGCATGCTGGATCTGCTGAAATTCGATGGCACAGAACGGCCAAGGCTTGTCCATCGACTTGACCGGGACACTTCAGGTGTCCTCGTACTTGCCCGAACCAGAAAGATTGCGGCTCACCTGGCGAAAACTTTCCAGAGCCGGGATGTCCTCAAGCTCTATTGGGCGCTTACCATGCGTGTTCCGCGCCTCAGGCAGGGCACTATCAACCAGCCACTGCTGAAGATCGGTAAAGACGGGTCGGAGCGCATGGTGCCTGATGCCAAAGGGCAAAGCGCCATAACCCACTATCACACGGTTGAAAACGCCGGTCGGCGCATGTCGTGGATCGCCATGGTGCCCAAAACGGGCCGTACTCATCAGCTTCGCGTGCATATGGAAACGCTCGGCTGTCCTATTGTTGGTGATCGCAAATACGGTGGCGAGGAAGCAGTTCCAACAGGTGATCTGAGCCCAAAGATGCATCTTCATGCCAGGACGATCAGATTTCGCGGACTTGACGGCGTTTTGCGTGAGGTGCATGCGCCGCTGCCGCCACATATGGCTGAAAGCTGGGCAATGCTGGGATTTGACACGGAATCAGAGGACGCAAGTCTCGCCGCATTTGAAGATGTGATCGAGTAGAAGTATGAGTCGCCAGGGCTTTGTCGTATTCGACTGCGATGGCACTTTGGTCGACACGCAAGCCGCTATTGTTGCGGCCACGAGAGCGGCATTCAAGGATCAAGGCGTCCAGCTACCAGCCGACATCAACCTTCAAAGACTTATCGGGTTATCCCTTGAGGAATTCATTGTTCGATTGGCACCAAAGCTTCGGGCCGCAGAAGTCATTCACATGGCAGAAAGATATCGCGATCACTATGCGGTGATTTCTCAGGATATCGCCTATGAAAGCCGGCTGTTCGACGGCATTGAGGAAGCTGTTATGGCGCTCCGGCGGGCAGGGAACCTGATTGGCATTTTTACCGGCAAGTCGCGTTCAGGGCTTTCTCGCGTGCTGGATGCCCACGGGATTTTCGACTTGTTTGACATTGTGAAGACTGCAGAAGACGGCCCAGGCAAGCCCAATCCCAGTGTGCTGAACGACGCTATGAGAGAGGTGAAGGCGAAGCCCGACAGGACCTTGATGATCGGTGACACTTGCTTTGATATGGAAGCAGCGGTCAGGGCAGGGGCCACGCCTGTTGGTGTCACATGGGGTTACCATGATGTGCAGGAGCTGAAAGAAGCGGGCGCCGTTCACGTTGTCGAGCGTGCACGGGATATCCCTGATTTCGCCGCCAGGCATCTGGGTACAATAGATGACTGAAAAAAAGAAACTCGCAAGGCGATTCTACAAGACCGTCGAGCTCTTTGAAGATGGTACTTTTCAGATCCACCTGGATCATCGTCCAGTAAAGACGCCGGGCGGTCAGATGCTAATAGCCAGAAGTTCTGCGCTCGCGCAGGAACTTGTCGCCGAATGGGCAGCACAGGAGGCGTTCATTGATCCCGAGACGATGCCTTTGACAGGGCTTGCGAATGCAACCATCGACAGGATCGCTCCACGCCGGGCAAAAGTGATCGAGCAGCTTTTGTCCTTCATTGACACGGACACGTTGCGCTATCGGACAAACGAGAATGAAGAACTTGCCGAACAGAGTGATCAGCGTTGGGCACCTCTACGATCCTGGTTTCATGACACCTACGGAGTGGCGGTCCCAGTGATCAAGGGCTTTGATGCTCCCTATGTTGATCGCGAGAGCCTGACAGTGATCGATGAACGATTGGCAGGAATTGATGATTACGTTCTGACCGGCCTCCATTGAGTCGTGAATGATGCAGGTTCGATCATTCTTGGGCTGGCGCTTCTTGACGGGCAGATTGATGGCGAAGCGGTCTATGAACTCTGCCATCTTGAAGAGTTGTATCAGGCGCAGAATTGGGGCCTGGACAGCGAAGCAACCGCCCGGCGCACCCGGATAAAGCGTGACATTCTGGCGGCTGAGTGCTTTATTCAGTTGTCACTGAAGGCTTGAACGGGGGGCTGGATTGACGCTCCTAAATGGCAGTAATCTGCCGTTTTAGAGTGGAAAATTCACCACATCTCGGGCAATGCGGCGACAGAATTGCCTAGCCGAAGCGGCCCATCAGAGGCGGCGTCGGGCAGATAAGGGTGGGAGAGCAATATGCAGGAGATGCTAGAGCGGCTCGAACAGAAACGGGCCGAAGCACGCCTCGGTGGGGGCGAGCGCCGCATAGACACCCAACACGCCAAAGGGAAGCTGACTGCGCGGGAGAGAATTGAACTTCTTCTGGATCCTGGCTCGTTTGAAGAATTCGATATGTTTGTGGAACATCGTTCCACGGAATTCGGCATTGATGAAACAAAGATTCCCGGTGACGGCGTTGTGACCGGACATGGTACAATCAATGGCCGCCTGGTCTTCATTTTTTCGCAAGACTTTACTGTCTTCGGCGGTGCCCTTTCAGAACCCCATGCCGAAAAAATCTGCAAGATCATGGACAAGGCGATGGATGCCGGCGCTCCGGTGATCGGCATGAACGATTCTGGAGGTGCACGGATTCAGGAAGGCGTGGCTTCTCTCGCTGGCTACGGCGAAGTTTTCACAAGAAATGTTCTTGCATCAGGTGTCGTGCCGCAGATATCTCTGATCATGGGCCCCTGTGCTGGAGGCGCAGTTTACTCGCCGGCGATTACTGACTTCATTTTCATGATCCAGGATTCGTCCTACATGTTTGTAACCGGACCGGATATTGTAAAGACGGTTACAGGCGAAGTTGTGACTCTGGAAGAGCTGGGGGGTGCCGGGCCTCATACTTCGAAGTCGAGTGTAGCTGACAATGCATACGAAAATGATGTTATCGCCCTTCATCAGACCAGGCGCCTGATGGATTTTCTGCCACTCTCCAACAAAGAGCCGCCGCCACATCGGCCAACCAACGATTCCGCTGACAGGATTGAGGCATCGCTCGACAGCCTGATGCCGTCAAATCCCAATCAGCCCTATGACATGCATGAGCTGATTCAAAAGACAGTGGATGAAGGGGATTTCTTTGAAATTCAGCCGGCGTTTGCACGCAACATTATCGTTGGTTTCGCGCGCATTGAAGGCCACCCGATTGGCATTGTCGCAAATCAGCCGATGATGCTGGCTGGTTCCCTTGACATTGATTCAAGCAAGAAGGCCGCGAGATTTGTTCGCTTTTGTGATTGTTTCAACATTCCGGTGGTCACATTCGTTGATGTCCCGGGGTTTCTTCCTGGCACCGCGCAGGAACACAACGGAATCATCAAGAACGGTGCGAAGCTCCTGTTTGCCTATGCCGAGGCGACGGTGCCAAAGGTGACGGTGGTGACACGCAAGGCCTATGGTGGCGCATATGACGTCATGAGCTCCAAGCACCTGCGCGGCGATGTGAACTATGCCTGGCCGACAGCTGAAATCGCTGTGATGGCGGCTAAAGGTGCGGCTGAAATTATTTTCCGGGCAGAAATGAGTGATCCGGATGCGTTCCAGAAGCGGATCGATGAGTACGCAGACAATTTCCTAAGTCCGTTCCGGGCAGCCCAGCGAGGTTACATCGATGACGTCATCATGCCGCATTCCACGCGACGCCGTGTTGCTGGCGCGCTCAGAATGCTGCGAACCAAGACCCAGAAGAATCCGTGGAAAAAGCACGACAATATTCCTCTTTAACTTCCCAAAATTCAGAAACCATTCAGGACCTTGATGTTCAAAAAGATTCTTATAGCCAATCGTGGTGAAATCGCCTGCCGTGTCATTCGCACGGCCAGGAAGATGGGTATCAAGACGGTCGCGGTCTATTCAGAGGCTGATGCCGACGCTGTGCATGTGCGCGATGCGGACGAGGCGGTGCTCATTGGTCCAGCACCTTCATCAGAAAGCTATCTCGTGATCGACAATATCCTGAAGGCTATCAAGGATACGGGCGCCGACGCCGTCCATCCGGGCTACGGGTTCCTTTCAGAAAATGCGGCGTTCGTAGCGGCGCTGGAAGCCGCCGGCATCACGTTCATCGGGCCGGGCACAAGAGCTATCGCGGCCATGGGTGACAAGATAGAGAGCAAGATCCTGGCGGGAGAGGCCAAGGTCAGCACAGTGCCGGGCCATACCGAGGTGATTGCCGATGCGGCCGAGGCGATCAAGGTCGCGCATGACATTGGCTTCCCGGTGATGATAAAGGCCTCAGCTGGGGGCGGCGGCAAGGGCATGCGAATTGCCTGGCATGAAGATGAGGTCGAGGAAGGATTTTCCTCGGCGACCAATGAGGCCAAGGCAAGTTTTGGCGACGACCGGATCTTCATAGAGAAATACATCACCAGCCCTCGCCATATTGAAATACAGATCCTGGCGGACAGCCACGGCAATACGATTTATCTTGGCGAGCGCGAATGCTCGATTCAGCGACGTCATCAAAAAGTCATTGAAGAAGCGCCGAGCCCTTTTCTGGACGCGAAGACAAGAAAAGCCATGGGCGAGCAGGCTGTCAAACTTGCCAAAGCTGTTGATTATGTATCGGCCGGCACGGTTGAATTCATTGTCGATAAGGACCGAAATTTCTACTTCCTTGAAATGAATACGCGATTGCAGGTGGAACACCCTGTAACAGAGATGGTTACGGGAATTGATCTTGTTGAACAGATGATCCGTATTGCGGCCGGGGAGACATTGGCGATAAAGCAAAGCGATGTAAAGCTCAACGGCTGGGCCTTTGAGGCACGCGTGTATGCGGAAAATCCGCGGCGCGGCTTCCTGCCGTCTATTGGCCGATTGACACGATACGCGCCACCGAAGGAAGGCAAACTTCGTTCGGGTGGTTCGGTCAGGAACGATACCGGGGTGACAGAAGGATCGGAGATCTCTATTCACTATGATCCCATGATCGCGAAACTCTGCACCCACAATGATTCAAGGGTAAGTGCGATTGCCGATATGCGCCACGCCCTTGATGCTTTTGTAATTCGGGGGATTTCACACAACATACCGTTCCTCGGCGCCGTTATCGCGCATCCGCGCTTTGTTCGGGGCGATCTCAGCACGGAATTCATCGCCGAAGAATTTGGGGATGGCTTTAATGGCGGCAGCCTCGGTGACGCCGAGCTCCATGCGCTCGTTGCCGTGGCTGCGCTGGTCCATGGCAGGGATATGGAGCGTGCTCGTGCCATCGGCAGCACCAGCCCGCACGATGTTCCACCGATTGACTCAGACTGGGTTGTCACCTTCGATGGCGATCCTCATCCAGTGGTGTTGGAGCGCACAGCCGATGGCTTTTCTGTTTCGGTCGAAGGCGACGCGGTCGCCGTCAGTTCAGACTGGCAGCCCGGTGACCGGCTTGTCGAGGCGACAGTCAACGGGGTGTCGCTGGTTGTTCAGATTGAACCGAATTTTGAAGGTTATCACCTGACCCACGGTGGCGCTGAAGTAAAGATGGCGGTCAGGTCGGTGGGCGCGGCGGAGCTTGCCGCACTGATGCCCGAGAAAGCGCCGCCGGATACATCGCAGTATCTTCTGTGTCCCATGCCGGGCGTTGTGGTCTCGCTTTTGGTGGCAGCGGGGGACGAGGCAGACCTGGGCACGCCACTTTGCGTGGTCGAGGCGATGAAGATGGAAAACATACTGCGGGCAGAACGGCGTGGCATCATCGGCAAGATCCATGTCGCTGTCGGTGACAATCTGGCGGTCGACGAGACAATCCTGGAGTTTGAAGAAGATCCAGCCGAGAAGGCTGACTAGCGCCAGCTTGCCCTATTCAATGACAATACTGGGGGGCTTTTTCAGACCCGCTTCAGCGCCCATATCCAGCTTTTGCGCGAGCCGGCCGGCTATTTCGAGATAAGGCGTTGCTTCTTCGGACCATTCAGCCGTTGCAACGATGGGCGTGCCCTGGTCCGAGGTAGCGCGGATATCTATGTGCAAGGGCACTTCACCGAGAAAGTCGATGGCGAGCGCTGCCGCTTCATCACGCGCACCATGTTTGCCAAAAATGTGAGAAAGTTCGCCGCAGTTTGGGCACTTGAAATAGCTCATGTTTTCGATGATACCCAGGATCGGGACTTCGACTTTCATGAACATGTTTATCCCTTTGCGGGCATCAATCAGGGCAATATCCTGGGGTGTCGACACGATGACGGCACCTGCCAATGGCACTTGCTGTGTCATGCTGAGCTGGGCGTCACCCGTGCCCGGTGGCATGTCGACGACAAGCACATCAAGTGCTCCCCAGGCCACATCGTTCATCATTTGCTGAATTGCCGACTGGACCATCGGTCCGCGCCAGATCATGGGCTGGTCTTCCTCGATCATGAAACCGATGGACATGGCCTTCAGGCCAAAGGCTTCCATCGGTATGAGAACCTTGCCGCTGCTTTCCGGTTTGCCCTTAATGCCAAGCATGCGCGGGATCGAGGGGCCATAGACATCGGCATCCATAATGCCGACTGACTTGCCGTGCGCCAGGAGGCCCAACGCCAAATTCACGGCTGTGGTCGACTTGCCGACGCCGCCCTTGCCGCTGGCTATCGCAATAATGGCGCCAATCTGGTCGATTCCGGCAGCGAGACCCGCCACACCAGCAGCACCGCTGTCGGTTACCTTCTGCTCTATTGGTGAAGATTGGGATTCGCCTTCATGATGAGCGGTCAGAACGACGCTGACTTTCCGGACCCCTTTTAGTTCGGCGACCACCTGCTCACACATCCTGCGTAATGGCTCCATCGCGCTGGCCTCGCTTGGTGCGACCAAGACAGCAAATGCGACGCTGCCATCCTGAACGGTCAGTGCATCAATCAGGCCGAGCGAGACAACATCCTGGCCGACCCGCTGGTCAACAACATTCCTGAGAGCTTTCAAGACCTTTCGCTGGCTTATTCTGGCCATTTTTAATCCCATCATTGGCTCTGCAGGGCCCGACCAACTCAGCTAGACCGGCGCGTCCCATGTGATAAGCTGTCCTATAACGCGAAGCGTGATTGATTGAAAGCCACGCCATATTAAGTGCAACGCTGAGGGAGATTTTCCATGTCCTTTAATGAAGATGGAAGCGGTGGAAATGTTGGCCGCGGTGGCGGCGGTGGCGGTGGCCCATGGGGGCAGGGACCGCGCGGTGTAGGCCCACAGCCTCCCGATCTGGAAGAACTCCTGCGCCGCGGGCAGGACCGCTTGAAAAGCGTCATGCCAGGCGGTATTTCGTCAAAGCGGGGCATCCTTCTTGTCTTGCTGGCGGTGGTCGTGGCCTGGGTCCTCACAGGCGTCTACGTTGTTGATGCCAACGAGGAAGGCGTTGTAATGCGTTTCGGCAAGTATCAGGAAACGACCCAGAGCGGAATGCATTACCGGCTTCCGGCGCCCATTGAGTCTCATTTCACGCCGCAAACGACCATTCAGCATCGGATGGACATCGGATTCACGCAGGAGACAACGCGGGGCGGCGTTTCGCGCGTCCGTGA
Organism: uncultured Alphaproteobacteria bacterium; assembly: GCA_965371465.1. Lineage (GTDB taxonomy): Bacteria > Pseudomonadota > Alphaproteobacteria > CBDUYM01 > CBDUYM01 > CBDUYM01. Next base: position 19,368 of record CBDUYM010000027.1, on the reverse strand, counting down.
CCTGCCGGAAGAGAGCCTGATGCTGACAGGAGACGAGAATATCGTTGATATCGATTTTACCGTGGTCTGGAAAATCATGGATGCATCGAACTATCTCTTCAATATTGAAACACCCGAGTTCACGGTCAAAGCAGTTGCAGAAAGCGTAATGCGCGAAGTTGTCGGTCGATCTGACCTTCAGGACACCTTGACCGAAGGGCGCGGACGCATCGAGAATGATACACTGATTATCATGCAGGAAGTTTTGGACAGCTATCAGTCCGGCATTGAGGTTCTCGAAGTCAAACTGCAGAAAGTGGACCCGCCAGGTGCCGTGATCAACGCATTCCGCGATGTTCAGGCTGCTGCTGCAGACAGAGTCAGAGTGCAGAATCAGGCCGACGCCTATTCCAATGATGTCGTTCAGCGCGCTCAAGGCACAGCGCAACAGATTTTCAATGCCGCCGAGGCCTATAAACAGCAGGCAATTGCCGAGGCTGTGGGCGAAACGAGCCGGTATCTGGCTATCTATGAGCAATACAAACTTGCCAAAAACGTGACGCAGCGGCGCATCTATCTTGAAACCATGGAAGAGGTTCTGGGCGGTGTGAACAAAATAATTATTGATGGATCAGCCGGAGGCTCAGGCGTCGTTCCCTATCTGCCGCTGGATCAGCTGAGCCGCAGAGGAGAAGGCCAATGAGTTCAGCCATCAGAATAGCACTTGCAGCAGTTGTCGCAGGCATCGGCATCGTAGCCTACATGTCCGTGTTCACGGTAACCGAACGGGAACAGGCGCTGGTCCTTCAGTTTGGTGAGCCCATGGCAACTATTCAGGATGCGGGGCTTCACTTCAAATCTCCGATTCAGGACGTTGTCTTCTTTGACAAGCGAATCCTTGCACTCGATTCCCGGCCTGAAGAGCTGATTGCGTCCGACCAAAAGCGGATGGTCGTCGATGCCATTGTCCGTTTTCAGATCGAGGATCCGTTGACATTTTACAGGGCGGTGGCAACTGTCGATCAAGGCCGCAACCGGCTTGAGAGATTTGTCAATTCCACCCTAAGGCGGGTGCTCGGCTCAGTGCCGTTCAATGAGATCCTGAAGGAATCCCGTGCCGAGCTGATGGCTCAAATTCAGGTTGAAGTGAATGTGCTGGCGGCTCCTCTGGGTGTCAATGTTGTTGACGTTCGAATTAAGCGGGCCGATCTGCCTGAAGAGAACAGTCAGGCAATCTATCAGCGCATGGAAACGCAGCGCGAACAGGAAGCAAGGTTGCTGCGCGCTGAAGGTAACGCGTCAGCCGACCGCATCAGGGCCGAAGCCGACAGAGTGAGCACGATCACGATTGCAAATGCCGAGCGGGACGGGGCGATTATTCGCGGCGAAGGCGATGGCGAGCGTAACCGCATCTTCGCGGAAGCATTCACCCTGGATGAGGACTTCTTCAACTTCTACAGATCCATGCAGGCTTATCGGGCGGCCATGTCAGACACTGACACGACAATGATTCTGTCGCCGGATAGTGATTTCTTCCGCTTCTTCGGTGATCCGGGCGGGAATTGACGGCAGGGCTCGGCGCCCTATTCTCCTGCTGGCAGGACAGCCTTCTGGCCCGGCCTCTGTAGCTCATATCCGGGCGCTGGCCGGTCGGGCACGAATCTTGAGAGAATGAGCGAGACCCCGGTCATCCCTGCGCCCGCAAGGAACACGGCAGAAGGATTTATCATCCAGATCAACCCAAACACTGCTGGTATGACAACAGCGGCAATATGGCTGATCGAAAACCCTACACTGGCAGTTGCTGCAATATCGGCGGGATCGGCAATTTTCTGGAAATAGGTTTTGATGGCGATGGCCATGGCGAAGAAGACATGGTCCAGAATATAGAGCCCGGCGGCCACTCTGCCATCGGTGACAAAGGCATATCCCACGAAAATGCCTATCAGGCCGATGTATTCGAGTGTCAGGGCGCGGCGTTCACCCCAGTGTCCGATGAGCTTGCCAATTTGTGGGGCCAGGAAGATGGTCAGGGCGCCGTTGACCAGGAACAGGAGTGCCATGTCCTCGACCGCATAGCCGAATTTCTCCACCATCATGAAGCCTGCGAAGACGACAAATATCTGCCGTCGTGCGCCGGCCATGAAAGTCAGGGCGTAATAAAGGCCGTATCGCTTTCTTAGAACGATGTGCTTGTGCTGAGGTGTAGCGCTCTCGAACCATGGGAAATAAAACATGCAAAAGACCGCAATCGCCATGGTTACGATACCGCCAACAAGATAGAGATACCGAAATTCAAATTGCCAAATTTCGTTAGCCAGATAGATCGCTCCGTAGGTTGTCAGGCCAACGAATGATCCCACTGCGATGAGGCGCCCCAAAATCAATGGCGCCCGCTCTTTATCAAGCCATTGCAGCGACAGGGAAGTCTGCATGGCCTCGAAGTAGTGATATCCTGTGGACATGAGGATAGTGGTGAAATAGAGGCCGTATACAGTTGGGAAGAATCCGGTCAGAGCTGTGCCCAAACCCAGCGTCGCCAGCGAAACGACGGCAAAACGCTGTTCTTTCATGATCAGCAGGATGAAGACCGCGGTGAAAGTGAGGAAGCCTGGCACTTCTCTGAGGCTCTGGAGTACGCCCATAAGATCACCGGTGAAGCCGATCTGCTCAACCGCGAAATTGTTGAGCAGCGTGCGCCAGACTTCAAAGGAAAGTGGCACTGCCCCTGCCATCAACATCAACAAAATTTCAGGCCGTCTTCTGAAGGCGCTTTTTTTCATATAAAACTCAATAAGAATAGGCAGTTATGGGATAATAGCTGGACTTATGGGCACGGCAGACTATACAGAAGTTCGCTCCCGTCGGTCACACTTTTTCCATAATTGCACCTAAACTTCGGACCCACGCGAAAGCCCAAGCAACACCAATGAAGGGATGCATCTATGCGTTCGTATGCCTCAGCCAGAGGGAATTTCCGATGGAGCGTCAGTCTCCTGATTCTGTTCTCAGCCGCCCTCTTGGCGCCGCCGGTCAGTGTTCAAGCGCAGTCAGCTCCTGAAAGCTTTGCCGATCTGATTGAGGGGCTGACACCGGCGGTCGTAAACATTTCCACATCGCGCAATGTCGCTGTCAACGGACGCATTCCCTTTGATTTGCCGCCGGGCTTTCCTGAGGACTTTTTCGGCGACTTTTTTGGCGATGGCGAGAACGAAAACGGCAGGACTGAACGGCGGCTTGCAGCGCTTGGTTCAGGATTTGTCATTGATCCGGCAGGATACATTGTCACCAACAACCATGTGATTGAAGAGGCCGACGAGATCACCGTCACGTTTCCTGATGGCAACAAATACGAGGCGGAACTGATCGGTCGCGACGAAAAAACGGATCTTGCGCTTTTGAAGGTCGAAACCGAAAACGCATTGCCTTACGTGCAGTTTGGGGATTCAGAAATTGTACGGATTGGTGACTGGATCGTCGCCATTGGTAATCCGTTTGGTCTTGAGGGAACTGTCACGGCCGGCATTGTTTCGGGCCGCAGCAGAAGGATCACTGATCGTCCCTATGACGATTACATACAGACTGACGCATCAATCAACAAAGGCAACTCAGGTGGCCCCATGTTCAACATGGACGGTGAAGTGATCGGCATCAACACGGCAATCTTTTCGCCAACGGGGGGCAGCGTTGGCATCGGATTCGCGGTGCCATCGAACCTTGCGACGACTGTGATTGAGGATCTGAAGGAGTTCGGTGAAACCAGGCGCGGATGGCTCGGTGTTCAAATTCAGACGGTGACAGATGACATCGCGGAAAGTCTTGGGCTGGACGATGCCAGAGGCGCGCTTGTCTCTGATGTTGATGAAGACGGCCCGGCCAAGGAAGCGGGCTTGTTGCAGGGCGACGTGATTCTCAGCTTTGACGGTCGGGATGTGGATGAAATGCAGAGCCTGCCGCGCATCGTTGCGGAAACGCGCGTCGACAAGACTGTTGCCGTCGAAATCTGGCGCGATGGCGGCGAGCTGGATCTGGAGGTCGTCGTTGCCCGGCTTGAAGAGGGTGAAGTCCTCGCCGAAGTGGCCGCCCCTGAAGGGAACGGTACTACGAACGTTGAGTCCCTTGGCCTGGAGCTCGCCACCTTGTCAGAGACGATGCGCAGTGCATTCAGAATCGGCGATGACATTGAAGGTGCTCTGGTGGTCGATGTAGACCCTGACAGTTCGGCTGCAGATCAGGGGATCAGGCGTGGTTACGTCATCGTTGAAGTCGAGCATGAAGAGGTGTCGACGCCGGATGATGTAGCCAGGATCGTTGCAGAGGTGACCGAGGAGGGCCGCAAGAATGCGGTCCTGGCGTTGGTCTACACCGGATCAAGCGAGCGCTATGTGGGCCTTCGGTTTCGCGAGTAAACAGCGTTGGCCTGCTAATCAGAGATGAATTCGGCTTCTGCGTAGCCCTGGATGTATAGAAGGGCGGTCAGGTCGCCGTGCACCACGCTCATACCCACGCTGGCAGCAGTCTTCGGTTTGGCCCGAAAGGCGACCCCTGCGCCTGCGGCCTGCAGCATCGGGATGTCGTTCGCGCCATCCCCAACGGCCATGACGTCCGCAGGCGAGAGGTTGTTTTCGGCCGCCAGACGTTCGAGCCTCCTCAGTTTTGCGTCTGCACCAAGCACAGGCAATCGAACTTTCCCCGTCAGCTTACCATCCTTGATCAGTAGCTCGTTCGCGTGATCTGCGTGGAAGCCGACTGCCTCTCGCACTCGCGATGTAAAATAGGTAAAGCCACCTGATATCAATTCGGTCACTGCTCCGTCGGCTCGCATCGTCGCGACGAGAGCCTTCGCCCCTGGGGTCAACGTGATACGGGACTGCCATGTATCATGGAGCGCACTCACGTCGAGGCCTGCCAGCATCTGAACCCGCTCATGCAGGGCTGCCTCGAATTCCACCTCGCCCCGCATGGCGCGTTCGGTGATTGCGGAAATCTCATCCTTGATGCCGGCAAAGTCGGCCAGCTCGTCGAGGCATTCGGCCTCGATAATGGTGGAATCCATGTCGGCGATCAGAATCCGCTTTTTTCTGTTTTCTGCGGGCTGCACGATGACATCAATCGGCGCATCGCCAAGATCGGCTGTGGCCAACAATGTGCTCCACTCAAGCGTGTCAGCGGCGAACAGGAGTTCGGCTGCGGTCTGCTCGCTCAGCCAATGTCGCCTGACATTCCTGCAACTCCGCTTGTTGAGAAGGTCTACAGCATGATCCACAATGCTCTTCTGAAGAGCCTGGCTTCGAGGATCGCTGATCAATGTGGCAACAAAGTCCATTAGAATTCAGATTTCTCCGGAGTGCCTTGCAAAGTGCGGATCAGAATGACAGAGACCGAAAACAGAAGTGACGAACTGCCCGTCGTTCTTATTGCCGGACCGACTGCATCGGGCAAGTCAAAAATTGCCCTGGAGCTCGCTCAGGCCATTGGCGGCGAAATCGTCAATGCTGACAGCATGCAGGTCTATCGTGAACTTCGCGTATTGACGGCGCGGCCGAGCGCAGCGGACGAAACGGTGGTGCCGCATCATCTTTACGGATCGGTCTCTGCGGCAACGGCCTACTCTGTGGGCCAATGGGCCGAAGAAGCCGTACCTGTGATCCACAAAATCAGATCTCGGGGGAAAGCAGCAATCGTAGTGGGCGGGACAGGTCTTTACTTCAGGGCGTTGACAGATGGGCTCGCCGAAATGCCAAGCATCTCTGATGCCCTGCGCCAGGAAATGCGATCCATGTTTGATGAAATGGGCCCGGCACGCTTCCATACTGCACTCTCCGAAGTCGATCCCCTGGCGGCGAAGCAGATTGGATCCGGCGACGGCCAGCGCATGATCCGGGCACGTGAAGTGTTCGAGGCAAGCGGGCGATCCATTGTCGATTGGCAGACCGATCCGGTTGCCATTGGCAAACTTGCCGCGCCATCGGTGCGATTTGCTTTAACGCCGCCCCGGGAAGAAATCTACGCGAAGACCGACGCGCGGCTTGAAAGCATGATGACATCGGGCGCGCTGGAAGAAGTTGCAGCGTTGGAAGCCATGAAACTTGACCCGACGCTGCCGGCCATGAAGGCGCTTGGTGTGGCTGCTCTGATTTCGCATCTGCAAGGAAAAATGTCCTATGAGGATGCTTTGGAACTCGCAAAAACTGCGACGCGGCAATATGCGAAACGGCAGATGACATGGATTCGGAATCAGATGGTGTCGTGGATTCGTATTAATGAGCAACAAAATTACAATATGTACCAAGGAATCTTTTCGAAAATGAGCGATTTGGGGTTGACCTTGCCTTGAGTGCAGTATAATTTGCGCCGACCTTGGCTCAAAAAGCCCAGTTTTCTGTGGGTTTTGAGCAAAACGAGGTAAATGGACAGCCTGGTGACAGCAGGAACAATGGAAGTTTAAGGCCGATGCTCTGGATAGCGCGGCCTCGTTTTTTAGTCCTGGCGGGGAAGCGGAGAAATTCTGCTGGGGAATTTAGGCTTGTTTTGGGAGAAGATTGATGGCCGCCAGGACCATGTCGGGTGCTGAAATATTGATCCAGACGCTGATCGATCAGGGTGTCGAGGTGATTTTCGGCTATCCGGGTGGTGCCGTGTTGCCGATCTACGATGCTTTGTTCGAGAACAACGGTATTCATCATGTTCTGGTTCGCCACGAGCAAGGCGCCGTCCATGCGGCAGAAGGTTACGCGCGCGCTTCGGGCAAGCCTGGCGTGGTTCTTGTGACATCGGGGCCGGGCGCAACGAACACGGTCACTGGCCTGACAGATGCCCTGATGGATTCGACACCAATTGTCTGCCTCACCGGGCAGGTGGCCACACATCTTATAGGCACGGATGCGTTTCAGGAGGCGGATACAGTCGGTATTACGCGTGCCTGCACCAAGCACAACTGGCTGGTGGGCAGCGTAGATGGTCTTGCGTCTGCGGTTAACGAAGCTTTCTTCGTCGCGACAAGTGGTCGGCCGGGCCCTGTCGTCGTTGATGTGCCCAAGGACGTCCAGCTGGCTGAAACGACCTATACCGGGCTCGTCACGCGACTGCACAAGAGTTATAACCCGCAGGTTAAAGGCGACATTGATCGCATCCGCGAGGCGGTGGACCTGATCGCCGGCGCAGAACGGCCCATTCTCTATACTGGCGGCGGTGTCATCAATTCAGGACCAGCAGCGAGCCAGCTCTTACGCGAACTGGCGAGGCTGACCGACGCGCCGGTGACCTCGACATTGATGGGCCTCGGTGCGTTTCCTGCCGATAACGAGAATTTCCTCGGCATGCTCGGAATGCACGGCACTTTTGAAGCGAATAACGCCATGCATGACTGCGATGTTATGGTGGCGATTGGCGCACGCTTTGATGACAGGATCACAGGCCGCATAGAGGCTTTTTCTCCCAACTCGAAAAAGATTCATATTGATGTGGATCGTTCGTCGATCAACAAGACCATTCATGTGGATGTCGGCATCGTCGGCGACTGCGCCCATGTCCTCGAAGACATGATCAAAGTCTGGAAGGCCAAGGTTCTGCGCCCCAGGAAAAATGCCCATAAAGCATGGTGGGATCAGATCGCGGAGTGGCGGTCCATTGATTGCCTGAGCTATGACTCCGACGATACAGTCATCAAGCCGCAATATGCCATAGAGCGTCTTTATGAGCTGACAGGGGATCAAAACCCGATCATTACAACGGAGGTGGGGCAGCATCAGATGTGGGCGGCTCAGCATTACAAGTTCCAGGACCCAAATCATTTTCTGACCTCGGGCGGTCTTGGCACCATGGGTTACGGGCTGCCGGCAGCGATTGGTGCGCAATTCGCCTATCCAAAGAAGCTGGTGATTGATATCGCCGGCGAGGCCTCGACATTGATGAATATTCAGGAGCTTGGCACTGCGGTTCAGTATCGCCTGCCGATCAAGGTTTTCATCCTGAACAATCAATATATGGGGATGGTGCGCCAATGGCAGGAAATGATCCATGGTGGCCGGTATTCGGAAACTTACAGTGACTCGCTGCCAGATTTTGTCAAACTTGCCGAAGCATTCGGCGCGCTCGGCCTTCGCGCGGATAAGCCGGGCGATGTGGACGGTATCATAAAGGAAATGATCGCCCACGACGGGCCTGTGGTCGTCGACATGGCCGTCGACAAGGAAGAAAACTGCTTCCCCATGGTGCCGTCAGGTGCGGCTCACAATGAAATGATTCTTCACCAGGGCGAGGTCGGACAGCCTGTGTCAGAGGCCGGGCTGGCGATGGTCTGATGAGTGATGTGAGCGATACGAATACCCATACAATTGCGGTATTTCTGGACAATGAAGCAGGCGCCCTTGGCCGTGTCATCGGCATGTTTTCGGCACGTGGTTACAACATTGAGAGCCTGACGGTCGCGGAGGTCGACGCTGAAGGGCACACGTCCCGGGTCACAGTGGTCACATCTGGACCACCGCATGTGATCGAACAGATCAAGGCCCAGCTTGAACGTCTTGTCCCGGTCCATCGCGTGGTCGACATGACACTGGAAACAGATGTCCTTGAGCGTGAAATGGCTCTCATAAAAGTTGCAGGCACGGGCGAAAAAAGGGTAGAAGCGCTGCGCGTATCGGAATCGTTCCGCGCACATGTTGTGGACACAACGGCTGAATCATTTGTATTCGAACTGACTGGTTCACCGGACAAAATCAATGCCTATATTGGTCTCATGGACGGGCTTGGTTTGGTTGAAGTGTCCCGCACAGGCGTTGTCGCCATAGCGCGTGGACCGAAAAAAATATAGCGCGCCCATCTGCAAAGTCAGAGAGCGCGGCAGGCAGAACAGAGGATAATTGAATGCGCGTTTATTACGATCAAGATGCGGATGTAAACCTGATCAAATCAAAGAAGGTGGCGGTTGTCGGCTATGGCAGCCAGGGGCACGCACACGTTCTTAACTTGCGGGACTCAGGCGTGAAAGAGCTGGTGGTCGCTCTTCGCGAAGGATCTGGCAGCATTGCCAAAGCTGAAGCTGAAGGCCTGAAAGTAATGACTCCCGCAAAAGCGGCGGCTTGGGCAGATGTCATGATGATCCTGGCGCCGGATGAGCTGCAGGGCGATCTTTACACAGATCATTTGAATGAAAACCTGAAAGATGGGGCAGCACTTCTCTTCGCTCATGGTCTGGCTATCCACTTCCGTATTATTGAGCCTCGCGCGGATCTTGATGTTCTGATGATTGCACCGAAAGGCCCGGGGCATACCGTTCGCGGAGAGTTTGTTGGCGGTGGTGGCGTGCCGTGCCTGGTGGCGGTGCAGCAGAACCCCTCAGGTAACGCTCTCGAAATCGGGCTTTCTTATGCCAGCGCCATCGGCGGCGGCAGATCCGGCATCATTGAAACGACTTTCCGCGAAGAGTGCGAAACAGATCTATTCGGCGAACAGGCTGTTCTTTGTGGCGGCGTCACACATCTGATACAGGCAGGCTTTGAAACACTGGTCGAGGCAGGTTACGCGCCTGAAATGGCGTATTTTGAGTGCCTGCATGAAGTCAAGCTGATCGTTGATCTGATCTATGAGGGCGGCATCGCCAACATGCGGTATTCCATTTCCAACACCGCTGAATACGGCGACTATCAGAGTGGACCCCGTATTATAACGTCTGAGACCAAAGCTGAAATGAAGCGCATTCTGGACGACATCCAGAGCGGTCGTTTTGCCCGTGACTGGATGCTTGAAAACAAGGCAGGCCAGATCAGTTTCAAAGCCCAGCGTGCAGCCCAGGCTGAACACCCCATCGAAGAAGTTGGCGAACGGCTTCGCGGTATGATGCCCTGGATCAAGGACAACCAGCTGGTCGACAAGAGCCGAAACTAGAAAGAAGATCTGCGCACCGGTTATCAGGAGCCGGAAATCCCCTGATTTTCAACGCCTTAGGCGGACGCTCTCTTCTAATTCATGCGAAATTGCTGTATGTTGCTGCGGTGACCTTGGTTTTTATGGGGTTTGTGCTGGTCAATTGCGGATTGATCAGATATATCGCCACCTCTGGAATTGGCATGAGAGACGCAATGACGACTGGCGGACGAGGAATTGAAATGCTGGATGTGCCTTCGCGGCACAGCATTGCCGACGTCCATTCGTCTCTTCCCTTTCTAAACGCGGTCGCAGCTCGCGCCTCGCTCCTTCGACTTATCTGCCTCTGAACGCGCCCTATGCGTCCCCGAAGGGATGCCTGCGTTTGGAGGAAGACAAGAGAATTTGAGGGAAGAGATGCGAATGAAAGGTTTCTGCTATGACCGCGAGAGAAATGGACAATTACGTAACGATATTCGACACGACGCTGCGTGATGGCGAGCAATCGCCGGGCGCTTCTATGAATCTGGCTGAGAAGCTCCAGATTGCAGAGGTGCTTGAGGAAATGGGTGTGGATGTTATCGAAGCAGGCTTTGCGATTGCTTCGAATGGCGATTTTGAGGCGATCAGGGAAATTGGCAAGATCGTCAAGAACAGCAGTGTTTGCAGCCTCGCACGATCCGGCCGCCTTGACATTGACCGCGCCTGGGAAGCTCTGCAGCATGCGAGCCGGCCACGCATTCACACGTTTATCGCAACCAGCCCGCTTCACATGGAGGTGAAACTCCAGCTCACTCCAGATGAGGTGATGCAATCTGTGGTCGGCAGCGTAGGCCATGCGCGCAATCTCTGTGAAGATGTGGAGTGGAGCGCGGAAGACGCGACCCGGACAGAGCCCGACTTTCTCTGTGCCGTCATCGAAGCAGCCATTGACGCCGGTGCGTCGACCATCAATCTGCCGGACACCGTGGGCTATTGTGTGGCCGGTGAATATGCCGCCATGTTCGATATGGTGCGGAATCGGGTTCCGAACATCGACAAGGCGACGCTCTCCACCCATTGCCACAATGATCTTGGGCTGGCAGTTGCGAATTCGCTCGCAGGTGTTAGCGCCGGCGCCCGGCAGGTCGAGTGCACCATCAACGGACTCGGAGAACGGGCCGGAAATGCCGCTCTTGAAGAAATTGTAATGGCGATAAAGACGCGCGCTGATTTGTTGAACTTCCGTACCAGGATCAACACCGAGCGCATTACGCGTGCCTCCAAACTCGTATCAACGACTACCGGCTTCGTCGTCCAGAACAACAAGGCCATAGTTGGTGCAAATGCTTTTGCCCATGAAGCGGGCATTCATCAGGATGGCGTCATAAAGGATGCCAGCACTTATGAAATCATGACGCCCGAGTCGGTGGGATTGGTCAAATCAAACCTGGTGATGGGGAAGCACTCGGGCCGCGCCGCGTTTCGTAAAAAGCTGAAAGAGCTCGGGTTTGAGCTTAATGAGAACCAGTTCCAGGACGCCTTCGTCCGTTTCAAGAATCTTGCCGACAAGAAAAAGCAGATTTTTGACGACGACATCAGCGCCTTGGTCGACGACACTACATTTCGAGGGGCCGATTACGTTGTATTCGTGTCGCTCAAGGTGGTTTGTGGCTCCGAAGGACCGCAGACGGCCGAGCTCTGCCTGGCAGTTGACGGCGAACAGAAATCAACCACTGCGACCGGGGATGGCCCTGTGGATGCGACGTTCAACGCCATCGCAGCGCTGTTCCCGCATACGGCCAATCTTCAGCTCTATCAGGTCCATGCTGTGACGGAGGGCACGGATGCCCAGGCCGAAGTCACAGTGCGCCTCGAAGAAGATGGTAAGACCGTGAATGGGCAGGCAGCGGACACCGATACACTTGTTGCTTCAGCCCGCGCATATCTGAGCGCGCTGAACCGGCTTCTGGATAAACGCCAACGGAGCGATCCGGAGGCAATGACCGCGTGAGGAAGGTCGGCAGTCATATCTGTTTGGAACCGGTGGTTCATTTTACTGGGCCACCGGTTCGTTAGTGATTACACTCCCGTAGAGCCCTCATGCGGACATAAAGAATCTGTAGGCTTGGCACTCACGGACGTAAAATAAGAAAGTTGATGGGACGGCAATAAATGTTTTCACGCCTTTTGGGCTTTTTGTCAGCTGACATGGCTATGGATCTTGGTACAGCGAACACACTCGTCTACGTGCGCGGACGGGGCATTGTACTGAATGAGCCATCTGTGGTCGCCACTGTCACCAATCGTGGGCGCAAGCAGGTGCTTGCAGTCGGCGATGAAGCCAAAATGATGCTGGGTCGTACACCCGGCAACATTGAAGCGATCCGTCCCTTGCGGGACGGGGTGATCGCTGATTTCGAAGTGGCTGGTGAGATGATCAAGCATTTCATTCGAAAAGTGCACAATCGGGCTTCGTTCATAAGCCCGCAGATCGTTGTCTGCGTGCCGTCGGGCGCCACGGCAGTAGAGCGGCGTGCAATTCAGGAGAGTGCAGAGAGCGCCGGTGCCAGACGTGTTTTCCTCATCGAAGAGCCCATGGCGGCAGCCATTGGTGCCGGGCTTCCGGTGACCGAGCCCACAGGCTCCATGATCGTTGATGTTGGTGGCGGAACGACTGAGGTCGCCGTATTGTCTCTTGGCGGCATAGTCTATTCGAAGTCCGTACGGGTGGGCGGCGACAAAATGGATGAGGCCATTATTGCCTACATACGGCGCAACCACAATTTGCTGGTTGGCGAATCCAGCTCTGAAGAAATCAAGAAGAGCATAGGTTCGGCCAAAGCGCCTCTCGACAATGAAGGTCCTTCTTTGGTCATCAAAGGGCGCGACCTGATGCACGGTGTGCCGAAGGAAATATCCATCAATCAGACCCAGATCGCCGAAAGCCTGTCAGAACCGGTCGGCGCTATCGTCGACGCAGTCAAGACAGCGCTTGAAAATACGGCACCCGAACTTGCCGCAGATATTGTGGATAAGGGGATTGTATTGACGGGCGGTGGCGCGCTGCTCCATAACCTGGACGCTGTGTTGCGCGATGCAACAGGGCTGCCAGTGTCCATTGCAAACGAACCGCTCTCATGTGTTGCATTGGGAACGGGGCGCGCCCTGGAGGAAATGAAAGTTTTGAGAGACGTGCTCTCAAGCGCCCAATAGGCAGATTACGACCTGCTGTCGCGCCGTGCGTAACGTCGAAAATGGGATATCTCTCAGGCTGGGGGTATCTGAGTAAAGGGAGAGTGGTGCATGCCACTCAATTTTGGGCGAACAGTCCGATTTGGTGCCGCAACCCGTGGCCTTAACCAGCGAGTGCTCTATTTCTCGATGATGGCGCTTGCGCTTGGTCTGCTGGTTCTGAGCCGCGTCGAGGAACGGGCGGCAGAGAACCTGCGAATGGGTGTGGTTGATACGCTTGCACCTGTTATCAGCGCTCTGTCTCAGCCGGTGGAAGCAACGAAAAATGCGAGTGCGGCAATCACTCGATATTTGGATGTTGCTGCGGAAAACGCAAAGCTAAGTCAGGAAGTGGCCCGTCTCAGGCAGTGGCAGGACGTGGCCGGCGTCCTGGAAACCGAGAACGAACAGTTTCGCCGCCTTCTTGGTGTGAAAGCGGAATCTACAACGTATTTGATTACCGGTAGACTGATCGCTGACACCGGCGGACCATTCCTGCGTTCAGGGCTGGTCAATGTCGGGACAGACGATGGCGTTCGTTCCGGTATGGCGGTGACCAATGAAGCTGGTTTCATTGGCCACATTGTCGCCAGCGCTGCGCATACCTCGAGGATTCTGTTTCTTGATGACCTCAACAGTCGGATACCGGTGGTAACGCAGCCGAGCGGCTTGCAGGCAATCGTTTCGGGGAATAACACAGATCGCCTGACACTGGATTTCGTCAGCAAGGAAGGTGTCATTCCGCTGGGTGCTCAGCTCGTGACATCAGGTCACGGCGGGCTATTTCCGCCTGGCATTCCGGTCGGCAGTGTGAGCGAAATTGAAGAAGGACGGATCATTGTATCGCCACACATAAAATGGTCACGTGTTGGTTATGTCGCTGTCCACGACTTTCTTGCTGTCCAGGGCATGGGTGATGTTGTTGAAGCACCACCAGGGCCACAAGCCCCGTTTGAAAGTGAAGCGCCCCTGGCTGGCGGCAACTAACCGGATCGGTCGCGGGAATGGCTGACTTTCTGCCAAGGCTGGAAACATTTGCGCGCCAGGCGTTGCCAGCAGTCTTTGCATTCTTCCTGATTTTGCTGTCCGCCCTGCCAATCAGCGGTTCAGCCGTCCATGTGATGGTGCCGTCCTTGACCATTATCACGGTCTACTACTGGTCTGTGAACCATGTCGCCTCGATGCCACTTGTTCTTGTCCTGGTCATCGGCGTCCTCGAAGACGCAATTGTAAACACACCTCTGGGATTGCATGCTGTCATTCTTCTGGCCGTCTATGGCGTGGTAGAATGGCAAAGGCAGTTTATCATGGGAAAGGCTTTCCTGGTCTCCTGGTTTGCGTTCTCAACTCTCGCCCTGGGCAGCTATTTGGTGATGTGGATTATTTACGTGATTTATTCCTGGTCGTACGTACCAGCCGCCAGTTTTGTCGTGCAAGGCGTTGGTACGGCCGCCATATATCCTCTGTTTGACCGGCTGTTCGCATTTGTACTGCCCGTCGTCAGGCAAGAGTAAGGAGAATGGAGACAAAACAGACCAGAACCCGTAGCTTCAGCCGCCGTGCCTTCATGCTGGGCGGTGTGCAACTCGGTCTGTCGGCGATGCTCGCCGGGCGCCTGTATCAGCTGCAGGTGATTGATGCTGAGCAGTATCAGATGCAGGCAGAGGACAATCGGATAAGCCTGCGCATCCTTGCACCTTCCCGCGGGTCGATTTATGACCGCAATGGCGACACCCTGGCAACCAATCGGCAAAATTTCCGTGTCCGCGTTATCGGCGAGGAAACCGACAACATCACACAATCTTTGATGCAGCTTGCCAAAATTGTCCCGGTTTCGGATCGGCAGATTGAGCGTGTCATCAGGGAAGTCAGCAGATCACCAGGCTTCGTTCCTGTGACCGTTCTCGAAAACCTGGACTGGCGAGAGTTCTCCGCAATCAATGTGCGGCTGCCGTATCTTGGCGGCATTGATACGGATGTCGGTGAGACGCGAGAGTACCCGTTCGCAGACGTTTTTGCGCACCTCATTGGATATGTCGGCCCAGTTGCACCTGAGGAACTGACTGGAGAGGCGCTTCTCACTTTGCCCGGCTTTCGGATCGGCAAGATCGGCATCGAACGTGCATATGAAAGTGAGCTCCGGGGGCGAGCAGGATCACTGCGCGTGGAGGTCAATGCATTTGGCCGTGAGGTCAGGGAGCTGCAACGCGAAAACAGCGAGCATGGTGAAGACATTGTCTTATCGATTTCGTCCGAACTTCAGCACTTTGTCCATGAACGTGTTTCCCACGAAAGCGCCTCTGTCGTGGTCATGGATATTCATCGGGGTGATGTTTTGGCGATTGCTTCAACTCCTGCATTTGATCCGAACGCGTTTAATGTCGGTCTTACCAATCCTGAGTGGGAGGCGCTTCTCGACGATGAGCGTACGCCTCTTGTAAACAAAGCGGTTACGGGCCTCTATTCGCCGGGCAGCACTCTCAAAATGATTGTGGCGCTTGCGGCCCTTGAGGCTGGTATTATCACCGAACGGAGCACGAAACGATGCACCGGTTCGATTGAATTCGGCGGGCGGAAATTTCATTGCTGGAAGGAGCAGGGGCACGGCTCCCTCGCCCTGGTCGACGCGATCACCCAGTCCTGTGATGTCTACTTTTACGAAATCGCCCGTGAGGTCGGCGTCGATCGTATCGCTGATACGGCGAGACGATTTGGCCTTGGCACGGTCTTCGGCATCGAAATTCCAGGTGAGAAAGCCGGGCTTGTACCGACGCGCCAATGGAAGCTTGACGCTTTGGGCGAGCGCTGGCAACCGGGTGAAACACTGAATATTTCCATCGGTCAGGGGTATATAACGGCTACGCCACTGCAGTTGGCAGTGATGACCGCACGCCTGGCTAACGGTGGAAAAGCCGTGAAACCCAGACTTGTACTTGGCCTGGGAGATGAACTTTTTGCGGCCGCTGAGATGCCTGACGTTCAAATCGACCGGTCGTACTTAAAGCTGATGACTGATGCGATGAATAAGGTCGTAAACGATCAATTCGGGACGGCCTTCGCTGCACGCCTGATGGCAGCCGACGGATCCATGGCCGGGAAAACAGGCACGGTTCAAGTGCGCTCGATTTCGATGGCCGACCGTGAAGCCGGATTACCGAGCGCCGATGAGTTGCCCTGGAAATCCAGGGACCATGCTATTTTTGTCGGCTATGCTCCGGTCGGAGCACCCAGATTTTCGGTCTCAGTGGTGGTGGAACATGGCGGTGGCGGGTCAAGCGTAGCTGCGCCCATTGCACGCGACATTCTGCGCGAGACGCTGCGATTGACCGACCGATTCTCACGTCCCACAACGGGCGATCATAGTGACGGAGTGAGAGTGTGACTGACTCTGTCAGCGTCATACGAGGCGCGCAAACGCTTCGCGAGAAGATTTCAGCAATAAATTTTTCGCTGGTGCTGTTCTTGTGCCTGATAGCGTTGACGGGTGCGGTGATGCTCTATTCAGCGGCCGACGGCAACATGGAACCCTGGGCGATCCGGCATCTGACGCGCTTTGTCGGGGGACTGACTGTAATGTTCCTGGTTGCAGTCATTGACATCAGATTCTGGATGCGTGCTGCCTATCCAATCTATTTCCTGGCGCTGCTGCTGTTGGTGCTGGTCGATGTGATCGGCAGCCAGGGAATGGGTGCCCAGAGATGGATTGACTTTGGATTATTCCAGCTTCAGCCCTCTGAGATCATGAAAATAGCACTGATCCTGTCGATCGCCCGATACTTTCATGGGTTGTCAACGGATGAGATTGACAGGTGGCGAGCTGTTGTAGTGCCGATATTCCTGATCGGTGCGCCGGCGTTTCTGGTGTTACGGCAACCTGATCTTGGGACAACACTATTGATGGCGTTTGCAGGCATCGGCCTGATGTTTCTGACCGGCATTCACAGGCGCGTCTTTCTGATCGGCGGCGGGCTGGCTCTTCTCGCAGTCCCCTTTGCCTGGCAATTCCTTGAAGGCTATCAACGCCAGAGGATCCTCACTTTTCTGAACCCCGAAAGTGATCCCCTGGGCGCGGGCTATCACATCATCCAGTCAAAAATCGCGCTTGGATCCGGCGGCATGTGGGGCAAGGGCTTTATGCAGGGCACGCAGAGCCATCTGAATTTTCTGCCCGAGCAGCAGACTGACTTCATATTCACGATGCTGGCCGAAGAGTTCGGCATGATGGGCGGGCTTTGGCTTCTTGCCCTTTACATCATTGTCCTCGCTTACGGTCTCGCCATCAGCGTGAAGATCAGACACAGTTTTGGCCAGCTCATCGTTCAGGGGGTCTGTCTTATTCTCTTCTTCTATGTCTTCACGAACATGGCAATGGTCACGGGCCTCGTGCCTGTGGTGGGCGTGCCCTTACCGCTCGTTTCCTATGGTGGCACGGCGATGTTGAGCCTTCTGTTCGGCTTCGGCCTCGTGCTCAGTGCAGACATTCATTACGATGCAGATGTGCCAAAGCGCTACTCGCTTTTTTGATCCACAGCTGGCCGACTTCTGCTATAAGGCGCATCGGCCTTGGCAAGGTCCGAGACAAATGGGGCGCTTAGCTCAGTTGGTAGAGCAGCTGACTCTTAATCAGCGGGTCACAGGTTCGAGTCCTGTAGCGCCTGCCAATCTTGAGAATTGTCGCCTCATCAGGGTCACGCAGGGGTCACACAGGGCCTGTCTGCCGTCACCGGCACAAAGCAGGCACACGCTGTCCTGATGCTGCCTCAGTGACGTCCTGTGACGCTTGCGGGCATCCTCATGCTCTGCCGCAGTTGTTCGTCCTAGCAATTTCTTTCTAGGGTCGTAGGCAGGCTGCATTTTTCTTGGTTAATTCTGAAAGTGCTGACATGTCCAAATTCGCAAAGATTGTATTGCCACAATTGATGCTATTCGTATTGGCTGGGTGCCTAACTGTTGGATATCACTACGCCAAAGATCCTCTAATGGTAGCGACATTTGATGTAACCGTGCTGGCCGTGAGGCCCCAGAAAATTCGGGATGGCATTGCCGTTGCATGGATTGGCCCATTGGCGCCCGCTCAGACTGTCGGTTGGAGAGTTCAATTTGTGGATGCCACCGGCAAGACCTCCAGCATAGTCCAGCCGATGAGCGACAAATACGAACTCACTCCAGGGCAACGAGCTGTATATGTCGTCTATCGCGGACAGGTATGGGTTCAGCCAACTGACTTTCCGTTGCCGCGGGAGTTTGATTCCCTTGAACCGGCTGGCACACCCTTAACAGGACTAAATGGATCGCCCCTTGTTGGCGACGCGAGTTTGATCCCGATGGCGACCACATTTGGTAGTAACTTCGCTCCACTTACGGGACCACCTGAACTAGACATCGAGGTAAGCAAAATACTTGAAAATCGCATTGATGGAGACACCGTTGATTGGACAGACCCTGTTCCCGGGGACGTTGGTTCGATTGCGCTTCTGTCAACAACCTATTCTTCCCTGTACACAAGATGCCGAGCACTTGTCATGAGTGCGAGGGGACGAAATGAGGCACTCACGGCGTGTCGTGACGCTTCCGGAAATTGGACGTGGAGCGAATGAACGAACTGGTTGAGATTAGCACTGGGCTGTCATTTGTAGTGAATATCAGGAACTCAGCCACGCCCGTCTAATTCGGTCTGCAGAGAACCAATCAACTCTGAAATATCGTTATTGCTCATTGCCTTGAGCTGCACTTCAATGGGAAGTGTTTGGCTCGTTTCAAGCCGGTCACTAAAGATCCCTAGCACGCGCCCCAGCTGAGTGGCAGCGGATACTCTTGCCTGATCGGACTTTGCGGTTTTAGCCTCGTTCCGTAGCATGCCTATTACTTCTTCGGGACTAAGGTCGCCAACCTCCGCAGTCTCCAGCCACTCGCTGTGCATTTGATCCACAAGTTGCATCACGCCCGGCTGTTTAGCCAATCGTGAGCCGCTGGTTTTCAAGGACTCGTAACTACCCTGGTATCCAGCCCGTTTCGCAGCCAGGTAACGATTCTCTTTCCCGCTCTTTCGGGTCTCAGCCAGCTCACATGCGAAATTGAACTGTCTCTCACTGAGGCCGTATGGGATCGGCTCCCCATTCTGGTTGAGTTTGGCCATTGGCTAGTTCCTCTACGCACCGAATGTTGCACTCCTGAAATTTATACAATATTTAAGTGTGCAATCCTATTGATTTTATCCTAGGAACGGCCTACCTGATGTCTGCTTTCGGTTTGAGAGCGGACCTTAAAGTTCCCCGGAACAAGGTCTGCTCCTGACCCAAAGCGGACATT
>CBDUYM010000026.1:0-47738 GCA_965371465.1 uncultured Alphaproteobacteria bacterium | reverse complement strand
ATCCGCGCCCGCGAGATCCGCGTTCCTGAGATCTGCGCCCGTGAGATGCGCGGCCGTGAGATGCGCGCCCGTGAGATACGCGGCCGTGAGATGCGCGCCTGAGAGATGCGCGCCCATGAGATCTGCGTCCGTGAGATCCGCGATAAAGAGATCCGCGCCCGTGAGAACCGCGCCCGAGAGATCTGCGCCCGTGAGATCCGCCCGCCTGAGATCCGCGCCCGCGAGATCCGCGTTCCTGAGATCTGCGCCCGTGAGATGCGCGGCCCTGAGATCCGCGTCCGTGAGAACCGCGCCCGAGAGATCGCACGCTTGGCATTCGTTCGTGTCCAACAGGCGCTGGAGATCGGCCTCGTCGTATGCGTGAGCAATGCCGTTCTCGAGGCAAAGAACCGTGACCAAGGCAATAAGAGAAATATAACGCATGGCACTTTCCCTCCACAATTCCAGGTATGAATTGCAAGATGATACAAGTAATAGGTCTTGGCGGACAACGGACGATCCACCTCTGGAGCTGGCGGTGTCGTGGATGCAAAGGAGAACAAAGTGGCACTAAATTGCGCACTATCTGTGCACTATTTGGCTTCAGCTGGGTCACTTTGAATTCGGTCGCGCTTCCGCTCTGAGCGCGCCATGGACTGTTGTCTCCCTGCCAACTAAAAACCCGCTGGCCTCACGGCTGGCGGGTCTTTTTTGTGCGTGATGTGAGATCCAGCAAATCCTGAGCCAGCCCTCTAAGCTTGGCCAGTTCAGATGCAGGGATAACGATGTAGCCTGCGTCCTTTAATGCGAGGGCCGCTTCTTCCCCGATAAGTTCTGCAACTGCTTCACTTATGTTCGCCATCACTCCCCTCCTGTGCTGTCTCTAGCACGGCTTTGTAGATGCACACCACACGCCCGTCATCTATCCAAGTGGCTCTCGAGGGTGGTGCGGCCAGCTCGGAGTTGTAGCATTGATTGGTCCAAGCTCGCCCAGCCAGACCACCAACAGTAGGCGCGGCATGGTTGAGGAGTCTGGATGGATCACGGCTGCACTTTGGACTCGCTCTATGTCCGCTTGTGGCTAGAAGCAGACCTCAAAGTCGCGAAAATTGATGTCCGGTCATGACCCATAGCGGACATAGCGTCGAGCTGGCCTGGCACCCTAAATGTGAAGCCCTGTCTTCGCCAGCAGTGCCTTGTATCGCGGGTCATCATGCAGGGGCAGAAGAGACAAGGCGGAATTCGTGAGGCGCGGCAAGCGGCCGACATTTGTCAGCTCATGTGTCAGCAGATCAATAGCCCCTGCACGGTCGCCCATCTGTACAACGTAGCCAGCATGAAATGCTGCATCGAGCGTTTCTATGTCAATGCTATCGGCAATCTCGCGTGCGCGGTCCCTCGCCCCTGCTGCTGCATAGCTGGGTGCGAGCAACAGTCCATTTTGGAGCTTTAAAGCGCCCTCCAACTCTTCAGCGATGTGGAGCGGGGCAAGCGCATCATCAGAACGGCCATCCATGGACAGGAGCAGCGCCAAATTCAGACGGTTGAAGACAGTCTCTGGGTTCAGCCGCACGCTGATTTCCGTTTCCCGAATTGCCTCGCTGATCCGCCCTGAATGCGCCAACACCAAAGCTGCAGCACCATGGGAAAGAGGACTTAAGGGGTCTATGAGCAGAGTTCTTTCAATCACCGGTATGGCTTCTTCAGCGCGACCGATGATGAAAGCAGAAGCGCGCGATGGTACTTTTTGGTGCAGAAGTGGCTGTGGGACATACGCAAATTTCAACGACAGCGCTCTATGTCGAGGCGCAGGGTCAGGAGCAGCGAAATTTGGCCGAGAGGACGTGGCAATCCAGATTAGGTACCCGGCGAGGAAACATAAGCTAGGAGTCCCCATTTTCTGACTCGACTAGAGGGGCCATAGAGTGTCAGCACGGTGAGCTTCGATATCATCCTGGGCGTCCGCAGAAAGTTTAGTGAAGAAATCCAGTCCAGTTTTGAGTTCTATGGAATCCACGGTCGTCAGGAATTGAGTGTGGTCGTATGATGGTGACCGGGCAATGTCTTGCGGATAGATGAAGGCAAGCACGTCCGGCCGACTTGGATCTGCAGACTCCCGAGCAATAATCTTGAATAAAGAATCCGGTACCGCGATTTTCATTTCGCCAAGCGCGTCTTCACCGATCCACGTATTCGGTGAAGACGGTATAGGCTCGAAGATTGGGCCTGTAACAATCCAGACGGAGCCAGCCTCGTCAGCCCACTTGGCCGTCAGTTGCTCAAGGTCAAGCCAGGCTCCGGCATTGAAATCAGCCCGCTGAGGCACCGCATTCAATACTGTGGCCGTATTCCATTCTGCATCAACCCCAAGGCGGGCGGCAATGAATTTTGTAGCGAGGTGACCGCGAACATACCAGTTTGGGTTGTTTGTCCGAAAGGCAGAAGAGTAGCGATAACTGGCGTCAGTTGGAACAATTCCGGCAGTTACAAGCTCTTTGCTGGCCGTACGCCAGCTTGCTGGCCGGTTAGACGATCGAAGCTCTGGTCCCTCGTAGCGATTGATCTGATATGCAACAAAGTGTGGAATACCCCAAACATCCGCAGTCCCATCTTCGTTGTCATCATCGGCTGAGTCAAAGCTGGTAATATAGGCTCGGAATTCGATGATCAGATCTTCGGGCGCAGTTCCAAATCTATCATGTCGATAGGTTGAATCGATTTGAACCGGTCTGTAGCCAGGTCCAAGGAATTTCTCGCTAACAGCAATTGCTGCTTGGCGGACTTGCTCGGATGTATCAGTCTGCTGAACCCACTGGGCAAGAGGTAGTGCCTTATCTTGGCTCAAAAAGGCGAGAAGGCTGAGTGCTCTTGCTCTTTCTTCCTCGTCCTTCGACACTATTTTCTCGAAAAATATCTCAATGTACTGCAGCTCAATAAATTCTTGAGATTGTCTTGCCAGCCTCAGTTCAACAGTGCGCGATAGTGCTAGTTGTTCATCAGCTATTTTATTGGATACATCAGCTATTCCATTGGAGACTTCATTTGCAAAATACAGGAGAATTCCTAGGGTAAGTGGGATTATCAGTTTTTCCAAAACACTGAAGGTCGACATCGTGGAGCATTCCGTTTGGCTGAGTTCTGACTACAAGTCTAGATGGTACATTCAACGTCGAACTCCATTAACTAGCATCACGCCTCTATACGCGTAAATAGGGAAACGCCAGAAGCCCCGGGACATACGCGGAAGAAGAGGTCAATTCAAAGCAGAGCAGCGAAGGGGCGTGCTCCGTCCCGCTGCCTCAAGTGCAGCTCCTGGGGGTCCGCCGGGGACCCTTCTCCTGCTCGACGTCAGACCACAAGCCCGTGGCCTTCTAGTCTCCATTTTTGACAAGAACAGCCGCCGCCAGGGCGGCAGCTGAATCCTCTCAGTGAAGTGAAGGTTCAGGCGCAAGCAGCGCCTGCTCATACTGTTGCGATCCAGGAAATGAACTCATATCGGACGAAATCGCTGTCAGAGGCCGACAGGCGCTTCCCCTGATTGCCAGAGTGAAGGTGCGTCTGTTTCGGCATTCTGTCTTCGGATCACGAATTGCGTTGTACTTACAGCGGTGCCGACTACTGCGGGGGCTGGGAAGATGATTTCGCAGGTTAAGGGGTTGATCCAGACCCGCTCCCGTGCCGCTTGGTCAGCAACCCGCAAGTGAACCTGCCCGCCGGAGAACGTCAGGACAGGAACCGGGTTTTCACCAACTGCGGGCACGTCCCGATCAAGGGACAACTTGTTGTAATCGATGTGCCAATCACTACCCAAGTCTACAGCGGGCAGGGTGTTGCCTATCTCCCAATGAAGGTGCATAGCATCGTCACCGAGGACCAGACAGGGACTGTTCGGCAGATCGCTTACGGGCCCCGTCAGACGAATGATCCGCTGCGTGCCCTGATTGCTATACAGGATGGCTGCATGGCCGACCGGCATATCGGCGAGGGTAAGGGCTTCAGAAATGGCAACTTCAAGCATGTCTTCCTCCGGTTCGACACCAAAGAGATGTTATCGCCACCTGGCGAAGGAGAGTCAAGAAGAGGTGCGGCCCCCGCTTCCGAGCTGAGAAGCGAGGGCCGCGATCTCGTTCAAAACTTGGGGAGCTATGAAGAGATTGAGGGCGCCAAGGATGGCAATCGCTGTCACCAGCATTCCACCAAGGCGGAGCGTTGATCTACACAGATCGAATTGACCTTGAGTTGAATGGCCTTGATGCTGATCTGGCCATCAGCGAGAGAGGAATTTATTCAGCGGTTAAGGGCGACCCACGAGAAAAACAGGCTAATAGGGGTACTTTCTGGCTCAGAACTGAATATGTGGGCCATGCTCCGTTTGAAATTGGGCTGGATAAACTGAGGGCAACTGCACTGGTTACTGAAAGGCCTTGGGGTGGGCGGGGCCTCGCTACTTAATTCTTGCCGGATTTTCTCGGGCAGCATTGCGTACTTCGTCTTGATTTCAGACAGGGACCTACCCCCCGCCCCTTGGCGCAGGTAACTATCGCATCCTGGCCGCCTGCTTTGAGGCTCCAGTTGGCCATTCCAATGCTCACCAGGGAGCCGACCCTCTGACTGTCAATCAAAGAGTCAACACTCTGTAACCCTTGTGTTCCCTGGAGTGTTATAGTGTGGCACTCAGCCGGGGCAGCACCGGGGGTGTTGGTTGCGCCATTTCGAGGGATTTAGGCACTCAGATGCCGATGCCAATCGCCATGCCTTCCAGTGCTGTCTGGTACTCGGCTTTCAGACGTTCATAGGTCCGCATGTGCATGCCCCTGGGCCGCATGGGAAACACATTCCAACTGCTGCTCCCCAGCTTCTTCACAATTCGCTCCAGCTTGCGTGTGGCAGCAAAGGGATCCTTGTACAGCTCGGATTCATAGTAAAGGCCATGGCAGGCCCTGCAGGCCAGATACCCCCTCAGGAACAGCACCACGCGCCTGGAAGCGCAGTCAGGACACAAGAAATAGGGGCGAGTACCTCCCAGGTGGCAGGGCAGCCATTCCACGGCAACGGTGTGCTCCAGAACGCCATTGGCCGTGCGCAGGCTGAGATCGGCATGAGAACCGGAAGCGGCACCTTCAAGTTCTGCAATCACCTTGCCGCCACGGGAATAGGTCAATCTGCTGCCCGTCGAGAACAGCCCGCCCTTCGCGAGCGCCCAGATGTTCACTCTCAGGCATTCCTCACAGGTCGTGCTGGGGCCGTATCCCGCCATCACTGACCCAATTCCTGTTTGAGGCCCATAGCCGCATCAGGAGAACAGGCTTGTTCCCTCAGCTCTGCCACACGGGCCTTAACCGGGGGATAGTTCCCAAGGTCATCTGCAGCCGCTTCGATATCAGGCGAGCCTTGCTCGGTCGTGTACTTCTCAAAGAACTGCTGAAGTGTGCAGTTGGCTGGCAGGCCCAGATACTTGAAATATGCCGCGCCAGAATCCCTGTAATGGCCCTCGAGCGCATTACAGTCACGTATATGGTCCCTGGCATCTGTAAGTGCAGTTTTCTTCAGTTCCAGCACCTGATCCGGTGAAAGGCCAACTCCCTGTTCAGCACAACCGACAACAACCTGGATGAACAAGTCATCAGCAATTTCGCGGGCCGAATAGCGTTTCTTGGAACCCTTCGGACGGCCCTTGGGATTACCTGACTGGCCTTTCCTGAACTGGCCACTTTCATTGCGCTTGCTCACGCCTGCATTCTATCAGGCACTTGGTTTGTACACAAAGAACTTGGAAATTATGTGGATCCCACATTCACGTTCTCTCTGAAGTTCAAATTTCCCCTACTCCGGGGAAGAGGGGGGAGAGAGGGTCTATTACTTGTATTAAAGGCACTTCTGTCCAGGGAGTTCTTATCTCGTTCTGGCTGGCATCTGTTTTGTACTGAGGTATCTGTTACCGAAAGCGTACTGACTTGGCTTCGGTGAGCCTCCATTATATCCGCCTCGAATGACGCAGTGCAGATAGCCACCATCTTCCAGCCTTTTGATCCAGCGGCCGATTGTCTTCTGATCTACACTGAACGCTTTTGAGACCTCCTTCTGAGCAACTGCAAAAGTGTCACGCAGATTACCGTGATTGAGGTCAAGCCATAGAAGAAGTTTCAATTCGTTGCCTAGTGGTCCCTTCTCGAGAATGGATCTGGATACAGTCGCAAATTGTTCGCCACTGACCCTAAGGTCGCCTCTGATGTATGTGTTCCAGGTCCAGCCAGCGATACCACCAATATCCAGCAGATTTTCGGTCGTTGAGTACGGAGGCGAAAAGAGAAGCCCATCCTGCCGCAGCTGATCGGCCAGCTCGCGTTCTGATCCACATCTGTGAGCTATTCTGACGGCCCTCAGCAACAGCCAATTGTGACGCTGCCCCTTGGTCACTTCATCTGATGCAAGCCGGCGCAAATCAACCTTGCTTACCGTAGCAGCAGCCCGGTCTGCGCGAATACCGGATGACTGCCGGGCTTTCTGGCGTTGGACTCTACAGTATCGATCGAATGCCTCGGGCTTCATGTGAGGCAATTGTGAAACATCCTGGCTGAATGTTTTGAGACTGCCAATGACGAAGCTGTAATCCGGGCCGTCCGGGCGCGTTGAGAGCGGCGCTAGGACGAAACCACGATCAGCTTTGATGTCAATTCCTGTATGGGATCGGCTCGGGTGCTGGTCTTCCGCCAGATAATACAGATGTCCTCCACGGGAAGTCGCTACAGCAAGGGAAGTCTCACCAAAGATTTTCTGGTATTTGACAAGCCAATCTTTCTCACGTGTATCGATGTCCGCAATAGCTATGCGGCCTGCACGTCCGCAGAGAAACCCGACGTTGTGGTCGCCAAACTTTTCATACATCCATGACGATTGACGGATCGCGGCCTGCTTCCAGCCCCTTATTGCCGGTATCTTTGAGCCATCGGTTCTAACGGGGAAAGGAAAAAGCCCTGCATCACGATAGATCGGCGCGATATCGGCGAAGAGGTGAAGGTAGCTGATGTGCTGTGCTGCGGGTTTGGGTGGTTGAGGATGCATACTTTTGAGCGATCTTGGCGGTTCTGCGTGTTCCAGCACTCGGGCCGCTGTTCTTTTGTCTAGTCACGTCAATTGGAAGCCTCCATTTCATGAGGTGCTGGATGTGTTGAAGAACCGTCACCTTCTGTTTTTAGAAGTTCAATCTGGCTGCGCCGCCAGTAGTTACGTCCCCGAATCGTGATGGGTTCTGGCACTGATCCTGCAACGCGCCATCTGCGCAGGGTCATGATGCTGATGTTGCCAAGTTCCAAACACACCTGTCTTGCTGGGATGAGAGTTTCCTGCGTCATTTCGTTCTCCGCTGTTGCCACAGGGGCGCAATTGCCACCCCTTGGGCATAGAATATATGCTCGCGGGGCAGCTCAAGTAAGTTCCTTTAACTTAAGACGCTTTTCAGCTAGGTTTCTGTAACCCTAAGAGAGGCGCTCCCGGTGCACAGTCTGGAGAAGTTCTCTCTCGGCCCGGATGAGGTCATTTAGCCAGCTTCTGCTCACTGGCAGTCTTTCTGTCTCAGGTTCTGCAATACGCATGAGATCTAATGCAAAACGGTTGAATGGGCTTGGCCTTTTGGCTGTGCTGGTTCCGGGCAGTTTTCCCAGAATGAAGATGTAGGCTTGCATGGCGTGTATGATGGAATTTTGAAGGCAAATGCGCCGTTTCGGGCCGCCTTTCGTTTCGCTGGCCGGTGCGTCAACGATCTGAACCGAAGCGGATAGCAGTTCGTATTCCGCAGATCTCAGATTTTCGGCAGTATGCTTGAACAAGACGTGCCCCTGCCCCTCCATGTCATCATTCAGTTTTTTCAGCTCCGCGGAAAGCTTGGTGGCACGCTGGCGCAAGCTTACACGCTTTTTACGCTTGACCGCGCGATACGACTTGTCATTTACCCATGTTTCATGACTCCAGAAGAAGTGCATCGCGCGGAGAACATACTGCGTTGCCTGTTCCTGATGCTCAGTGGGACAGCCGTATTTGTCGAGAAAATCCTGTATATCAGCTGCATAGAATCCGGGGACGTCAGGGACGGCGACCTTTCTCATGCTGACATCGGCACGACGTTTGTAGCACGGCCCTCGATTGCTGCTAACAGGTGCTCTTCCCATCGTCGCACTGCCGACCGCTTTTCAGCCCTATAGCTTGCCAGATTGTAATGCGCAGCGATGCCCTTGATGGAGTGGTTGAGACATGCCTCGACAATGTGCGGCTGAACGCCCAGTGGATCATGCAGGCGCGTGGCGAATGTGCGGCGCAAGTCATGCAAAGTCCAATTCACAGCTTCCGTCAGCTCGGGTTCTTCCCGGCACTTTTCGTCAAGCGCCTTCTTTTCCTTGCTGAAGCCTGAGAACGGTACTCTGCCAGCTGTTGATGTGATAAGAAAAGATCCATCAAAGCTCTTCAGATTCCGAATGATGCTGATAGCCTGAGGGCCAAGCATAACATCATATGCCTGAGCGGTTTTCGTTTTGCCGGAAGGGATTTCAATGAAGCCATCATCCAGCCGTGGCTCTCCACGTTCCATGTTGAAAATTTCACTGCGCCGGGCACCCGTCAGCATTAAGAGACGCACACCGTCACCATAGGGATAGCCGAGCTTGACAGCTGCTTGCCAGATTGACTTGAGTTCTTCGTCATTGAGCACCCGTTCACGCCTTTTTTCTTTCCCGGGTCGCTCCACTCCTGAGGCCGGATTCACCTGAACATAATCACGTGACAGGCACCAGGCGAAGAACTTGTGCAGCTGCGCGTATGTGCGGTTTGCCTGTATCGGCGAACCACGGTCCTTAATCTTGTCGAGGCAAACATTGACATCCGCACGGCTGATTTCATGGACGGCCCTGTTGCGCCAGTTAGGAAGAATATCCCGATCAAAAGCCCGCTGGCTTTCGATCCAGTTCCGGTTCTTGACCTTTGCATGCCTCTCCATGAACTCTTCAACCACGGCCTCGACGGAACGCTCTGTTGCGAGCACGGCTGCTCGCCGGCGTTTCTGATCCGGGTCATTGCCCCTGGCGACTTCGCGCAAGGCATCACTTGCCATATCCCGGGCGTCGGTAAGCGAGATGACATCGTACTTCCCGAGAGTGTAACGCCGTTGGCGACTGCCTTCGCGCCAGGCCACTGAAAATGACTTCACGCCATTGTCTGTTACGCGGAGGCGCAGACCGTGCTGGACGGTGTCAAAGTATTCTGTCCTGCCACGTGACGGGATAGGGGCGCTCTGGATGAATCTGTCTGTCAGTCGCTTCGTGGGCAATGCATCGCCCTCCAATGTGGGGCAGCGTCCGGGCAACAAAAGAGATGTTATTCAGTGTTGCCCTGCGTTATCTATCGGAGAGGAACAATAGGCTCTATGCATTGAATTTAAAAGGAATATCTGGCATCCAATGTTTGCTCATGAGGTCTAAAGATTCGGTATGACCTATGATTCGTAATCAGTAGGTCGGGTGTTCAATTCACCCCGCCGGCACCATTTAGTCTACTTTAGTCAATGAGTTACAGAGCAGCACGTCAAGGCGCTTGACTTGGACTGTCGGCACCGCGTGCAGTCTGCGTGCATTCATGCAGAAAAACCAAGGCCAATTCAGGTGGCTTTGTTCGCCTTCTGTGCCGGATGAACGTCCATTCTATGGGTCCTTTTCATGAAGGATCGACCACCCCACCCCAAGAATTCGGGCTGACCGAAAGCAGACAACCTGAGAACAATCGCCAAACGTCCGTGCCTGATCCAAAGAAGATATTCGCAGTTGAGATCGGCGCGTGGGATTGCAAGCGAGTCTTAACTTTCCAAGTCCTGATACCCGACTGCCATCTGTTGGAATCGCAACCGAATTTCCTTTGTTTGTGTAACGATAGACGTCTTCAGGATTGCGTTTGATTTCGCGACAGGACTCTGCCACACCCGGCGTGTACCAATTGGCAAAGCCATTAAGGCGATGAATCGGACATTTTGGAAAAGACTTTAGATTGCTGCGAAATGTTTCGTGCAGCTCCAGTGAGCGGGTTCCAGGTGCTGCGGGATCGCTTAGGGCGGCCCTGTTCGGTTGATTCGCCATGATTGATCTGTCCCTTGCAGATAAAATCAGGTGTGGCGAGCATAGAAGAGCAGAGAGAGGGTCAATCCCATCGGCAAGGATTTTGACGAATTTCGGTGATCCTGGATCGGTGAGACGCTAAAGTGACCTCCATTGGTCGGATTGCGGCCGAATTGACCAGAGATGAGTGGCCAGAGCATGGATAAGGAGCATCATTACAATTTCTGGTACATCGCCCTCGCCCTGCTGGCGGTGCTCTGGCTGCAGCAGCTGTGGCAGGAAAACCAGCGCGTCGAGCTGGTGCCGTTCAGTACCTTTCAGCAATACATCGACGAAGGCATCGTTTCAGAAGTCTATGTCGGCGAGAACTATGTGCGCGGCGTCTTTACAAATCCAATGCCCGACGGCAAGACTGAATTCTACGCCACGCTTGTTGATCCAGATCTCGCGGAAAGGTTGATTGCAGGCGGGATCGTCGTAACTGGCGAAGTGGAAAGTACCTGGATCGCAAGTATCATTTCATGGATCCTGCCGGCCCTTTTCTTCATCGCGATCTGGTTTTTCGTATTTCGAAACTTTGCTGAACGTCAGGGTCTGGGCGGCGGTCTGATGAGCGTCGGCAAAAGCAAAGCCAAGGTCTACATGGAACGCGAAATCGACGTCACCTTCGATGATGTCGCAGGTGTCGACGAGGCAAAGGAGGAAGTTCAGGAGGTTGTCAATTTCCTCAAGAATCCTGAAACCTATGGCCGGCTCGGCGCACATATCCCCAAGGGAATCCTGCTCGTAGGCCCGCCTGGAACTGGAAAGACGCTTCTTGCACGCGCTATTGCCGGAGAAGCGGGCGTGCCCTTTCTCTCTATCAACGGTTCGGAATTCGTTGAGATGTTTGTCGGCGTCGGCGCCGCGCGCGTCCGCGATCTCTTTCAGGAGGCACGCAAGGTGGCGCCCTGCATCATCTTCATCGACGAATTGGACGCGCTGGGCCGGGCCCGCGGCATTTTTCCGGGCGGTGGTGGTCACGATGAAAAGGAACAGACGCTGAACCAGTTGTTGGCCGAGCTTGATGGCTTCGATACCCAGAGCAGCCGTGTCGTTTTGCTCGCAGCGACGAACCGTCCAGAGATTCTTGATCCTGCCCTCCTGCGCGCCGGGCGATTCGACCGCCAGGTGCTGGTCGACAAACCGGAACGTCGCGGCCGCGAGGCGATCCTCAAAATCCATTTGCGTAAAGTGCAGCTCAGTGACGATGTCGACGCTGCCGCCGTCGCCGCACTCACACCCGGTTTCACCGGCGCTGATCTTGCCAACCTTGTCAACGAGGCGGCGTTGCTCGCGACCCGGGATGGCAAGGATCAAGTCGAAATGGATGATTTCACGAAGGCCATTGAGCGTATTATCGCCGGGCTTGAGAAAAAGAACCGCATCCTCAACGAAATGGAGCGAAGCACTGTCGCCTTTCACGAAATGGGCCACGCTCTGGTCGCCATGGCGATTCCTGGAATTGATCCGGTGCACAAGGTCTCGATTCTTCAGCGTGGCGTTGCGGCCCTTGGCTATACATTGCAGCGGCCGCTTGAGGATCGCTACCTGATGAAAAAGCAAGAACTCAAGGACAAGATCACCGTCCTGGTGGGCGGCAGGGCGGCCGAATCTGTAATGATGGACGACCTCTCTACCGGCGCCTCTGATGATCTCGTCAAGGCGACGGACCTGGCACGCAGCATGGTTGCCCGTTTCGGCCTTGAGCCGAAAGTGGGGCAGGCTGTCTATGACTATGAGAACACGCCCTTCCTGGGCGCTGAGAGCCAGCAATTCTTCCGGCGTCGCGACTATTCAGAGGAGACGGCCAGGAAAATCGACGCTGCCGTGGAAGGGCTGATTGCAGATTCTTTCGCAGTAGCGCGTGCAATCCTTATAGACAACCGCCTCCTCCTTGAAGAAGGGGCCGCCCTTCTACTGGAGTGGGAGACCCTTGAAGGCGAGGCGCTTGAGGATTATGCAGCCCGCGTTCACAAGCGCGATGAGGGCCATGGCGCCAGATCCACGTCCTGAATTCCAGCGTTGAGTGTTCTATCCTTAGCTGGCAAGGGCATCGCCCGGTTGCCAGGGGGAACCATTCTCAAAGACGGGGTCAGTATCGACAGGAAGAACGCTTCTTCACACATAAGGAGCGCAGCGACTGCTATCATTTCAAGGGAACAACAGTGACTGGGATGGGCATCGCGTAGACTCAATTTTACTAGACCAGGCAATCATTCTCATACGCCTCAAACGCGCATGACTGCAGCAAGGCGCTCGGTGAGCTCTCTATCGCTCAGCTGTACCAAGTCCTTGTTGAGCTCTGCAGTGACACATTTTTGCACTGCCGGAGGGAGTGCCGCGCGCAATCGTCCCAGTTCCCTCGGAGGTGCGACAAGCACAAGCCGCTCGAACTTGCCCTCTCCGCGTTCCCGACCCAGAAGTTCTGCAAGTGACCGTGTGAAGCGTTCTTTCTCGACTTCGCGGGCATCGCTTCTGGGCTCCATTGCGTGCCGGCCGCTGCCCGCGGAATCAAATGAACGCCCCGGCCGATCGGCCATGATCTCCCGGCTGGGCAGATTGAGCCCCCTGAGGTCCTGGTCCGTGATTGCTTCAAGCCCTGTGCCTGGCCCAGAGTTTGCAAACAGCCTGGCGCGGCTGCCGTCGGCAACGAGGATCCATGTCATGATTGGTTTCACTGGAGCTCTCCGTCTGGGATGTCTCTGAAACAGAGCATACCCAGAATTTCTGCCTGTTGGTACTGTGGTTTCCCGGTAGCCTCGACAGCGCAGTGATCCATGCTGGCTTTGGCACCAAGAGGATCAGATGAACGACACTTCCCTCGATATTGGACCTCTCTGGAAACCGCGGCGAGGCCAGGGACCGCTGATTGGCGTTGCCCAGCGGACTGTGGTCCGCATTCCGACGGCAAGCCGACCTCGAAGTCACACTTAGAGACGTCTGCAAATGACCCGTCGCGGACTTTTGATCGGGTAACCGAGCTCAAACAAGCAGCCGCCAAAGAGCCAGACTTCACGGCCGGCCAGTGGCGCAGGAAACGCAGAGAAGGCGCCTGCTTTCAATCAAGCCCTGCCAGTTTCAGGCCCTCGAGATAACTGTCAATCCAGGCCGGGTCCTTTGAATGACGCTGCAGGGATTTCTCTACTTCCGCCAGCGACCTTGAATTCGGCAAGGCTTTGTATATCTCACACTCAGCCCGAGCTTCTTCAAGTTTACCCTGATGAGCCAGCGCAACGACCAAACTGGTTTGAATTGTGGCCGAAGGTGGAATGCGCACGGCCTCGCGCAATGCTGTCTCTGCGTTAACAAAATCTCCCGCTCCCAGGCAGGCACTTCCCTTAAACCCCAGCATCATAGGCCGATCAAAGTGCCTTGTTCCACCGGTGTCCAGCCAGCGGTCTGCGACATTGATGGCCTCCTCATATCGGCCAAGGGCCCGGTAAGTATCGCTCAGGATGGGCGCCGTCCGGTCATTGGGATAGAGTTTCGCCAATTGCTCCCCGGCGACCAGAGCTTTGTCGTATTGGCCAAGCATGTTTCGAACCGAGGAATGTCGCCACAATGTCATACTCGCACGAGGGGCAATCCTGCTGGCCTCCTGCAAATGGTGTTCCACAGTCGCCAACAGTTCCTGCCGTCCCTCCCGATCATAATTCAGTGCGTTTAGACAGTAGTAAAGCGCCAGCTCGGCATGCAATTCAGCGGATTCAGGAAACCGCTGGAGCCCGCGGTTCATCAGATCAATGGCCTCTTTCGTGCCTTCAGCGGAAGCAACCCTTACCGCCTTGCCCCAACAGATCGCAATGATGTCCTCTACTGACAGATCCTCACGCGTTACATGCAAAAGCCGGTC
This sequence comes from uncultured Alphaproteobacteria bacterium, assembly GCA_965371465.1. Lineage (GTDB taxonomy): Bacteria > Pseudomonadota > Alphaproteobacteria > CBDUYM01 > CBDUYM01 > CBDUYM01. The sequence goes on along the minus strand of CBDUYM010000026.1, from coordinate 33,770 downwards.
GAGTTCTGAGTTCAGAATTGTTGCAAGGACTTCGCCAGAGACGACGTCAACCACCGCGTCCTGCATGCCACTCAGTCTGTCTCTGGGATGGTCATAGTTGTCAGACCAGACATGGGCGCCTGTGTCGGTGTCGATCAGCTGCGCAGTAACTCTCAAAGTTTCATCAATCACCCGAATTGAACCCTCAACCACATATCTGACATTGAGGGTCTTGCCGACCTCGCGAATGTCAGGCGTCTGCCCCTTCCAGGCAAAACTTGAGTTGCGCGCCGTTACGCTCAGGAAGTGCACCATCCCAAGCCGCGTTATGATGTCCTCGGACAAGCCGTCTGCGATCCAGTCAAGCTCGCGTTCATCGGAGAGATTGTTGAGCGCAAGGACGGCAACAGAAAACCCTGGTCTGTCAGCCGATTTCTCTTCTGGCGTCTTGCTCGGTTCAGGCGCCAGAGCATCGCTCCCTGCCTGCGTCTCCTGCGCCCAGGCAAGGATCAGCGCTACCGGCAGCCCGGCAATCAAAAGGACGATGGCCAGCGTATCTGCCCATCCGGGAAGGCGAAGCGGCTCCTCGACAAAGCCTATCGCCTGCATGATGACCCATGCCGACGCGACATAAACGCCAGCGACCCACCAGATCCTTCTGCGTCTCAATTCTGTGAAAAGGTCACGCAATCCACCTGGCCCCCAACAAGTCGTTCCGTGAGATTGCGCTACCATAGCTGAACACCATGCAAAAGGGGAGTCAGACGCGACTTCGAGTTTTCAGAAGCGCCAGCGTTTAAGCAACAAGCAGACCAGGACATTCGTAATCAGCACGTCGCGTGTTCGATTCGCCACGCCGGCACCATATCGTCCGTTTTAGAACAGACAGATAGGCAGGAAGCTCCGCTTTGATGCAAGATACCTGAAGCGCCACATTGAATTTGCGGCTTGCACGAGATGGGCTGCATGGCAGGGTCGCCGCGCCCACATACGCTATGGAGGAGGGAACATGTCAGTACTGGGTGAATTGCCAAAGGTCCTTAAGTCCAGCATCAGGAAGCGCCATGTTCCTGGCGCCAGCGTGGCGGTCTTGCGCAACGGCAGGACTGTTTCCGCAGCGGCCGGAGTGATAAATCTGGACACTCAGGTGCCGACAACGGACGACACGCTCTTCCAGATTGGATCGATCACCAAAATCTTTACAACAACCCTCATCATGCAACTGGTTGATGAGCGGAAAGTTGATCTGGACGAGCCGGTCATCACCTATCTGCCAAAATTCAGGGTCGCTGATCTCGATGTATCGCGGCATGTTACGGCCCGCGATCTGCTCTCACACCGAAGCGGTATTGATGGTGACTTCTTTGTTGATTCCGGTCGCGGGGACGACAGCATTGAAAAGTTGATCGAAAAGGCCACCATGGTGCCGAACCTGTTTCCCATCGGGCAAAAGCACTCTTACTGTAACCTTGGATTCTCCGTCCTTGGCCGGATAGCGGAAGTTGTAACCGGCAAAACGTATGACGCTTTGCTGCGCGAGAGAATTTTTGATCCCCTGGGCATGGATCATGCCTTAAGCTTGCCTGAAGACACCTTGCGCTTCCGCTGCGCCATCGGCCATGTCCCCACACCACGCCGCAAGAATGCCTGGGTCGTGGCACAGAATCCCTACCTGACATTTGGCCAGAAGCCAGCCGGATCAACGCCGGCGATGAGTGCTACCGATCTGTTGAAATTCATAGAAATGCACATGAAAGGCGGGCGGAACAGGAAGGGCGACAAAATTCTCTCTGCACGCAGTGTCAAGGCCATGCAAGTGCGCCAGATCAGGCTGCTGAGAAACAGCGCACGCGGATTGACACATTGGGGATTGGGCTGGTTCCTGATGGACTGGCAGGGCATGAAACTATATGGCCATGATGGCGGCACCGTTGGACAGTCCGCCTTTCTCAGAGTGCTGCCGGAAAAGAACCTGGCTGTCGCCATGCTTTCGAACGGCGGAGACACAGGTGGACTGTTTCAGGATGTCTTTGGCTTTGTCTTTGATGGGTTGGCTGGTGTTTCCGAACCGAGGGCCGCTGAACCAGTGTCTGAGGTCAACACTGATCTCGACAGATACGCAGGTCGTTACGCAAACATGAATTATTCACTTGAATTCAGGAAAAGCAGGGGCGGATTGCGAGTACGCCAGTTGGCAAATGGCGCTGACGTATCAACGGCGGTTGATGCAAAAACCGCTTTCATCGACAGAGACACAGCTGTGCTCAGCACTGGAGATCCAATACGCGATCGAACCATGTTCCTGTTTTCGGATGAGCGGGATGGAAGATTGCAGTTTGTAGCGACCGGACTGCGCCAGCTGCGAAGAGTGGAATAGCAGCACTTTAGCCACTGCAGCCCGATGCCAGGTCAGTCCAGCACCTCCGCATTGACGACGAATTCGGCTTGGAGCGTGCCGTCTATGCCGGCGAGGGCATTTCTGGCGGTTTGGGCCGACATTCTCGCACCCGCCTCGACCGAAACGCCAGCGGTGTGCGGGCTGACGATGACATTGTCGAGCTTGAGGAGCGGATTGTCCGGTTCCGGCGGTTCGGGATCGAAAACATCAAGACCGGCGCCGGCAAGGCCACCCTTCTCGAGTTCTTCATAGAGTGCCGCTTCATCGATGAGCCCGCCGCGTGCGGTGTTGACAATAAAGGCGCTGTCCTTCATCGAGGCGAACTCTTTGGCTCCAAACATGCCATAGGTCTCTTCATTTCTCGGCACATGGATGGTTACGAAGTCCATTTCCGGCAGGACATCGTGAATATCATGGACCGAAGTACATCCGGCATCCTCGATCAATTGCTGATCGATATAGGGATCGCAGACATATACATGCATCTCAAACGCAACGGCACGTACTGCGGTGCGAGAGCCGATACGCCCGAAGCCAACGACAAGGAGATTTTTGCCGTTCAGATCGAATGCGGGATGCTCACCCCTTACGCGGTAGTTGCCATCCTTGATGGCGGAATCGTAACGCAAGCCCTGTTTGGCAAGGGACAGCATCATGGCGAATGCCTGTTCGGCAACAGAAGGAGAATTGGCTGTGCCGGTCACAGCAAGCGGTATTCCCCTCTCGGTGAGAGCGTTCACGTCGACCGCGTCGAAGCCGACGCCGATCCGGCAGGCCACTTTGAGCTTCGCCGCAACGGCAATGTGTTCGGCCTTGAGAGGTGTACCGCCCAGCGTCACCGCCTCGGCATCCTCCAGGGCTGCCGCATACGTAGCGGGTGTCACGTCGCGAAGCACTTCGACTTCGACGTCGTCCCGAGCACTCAGAATATCAAGCCCCGCCTGGCCAATGCCGCCGACCACCAGCACCTTCTTCATATTACTTGCCATTTGTTCTGCTCCCTCTATCGTCTCATTCATTCCGGCTGTTTCGTCCATTCTGGCAGAAGTCGGGGCGGATGCGCCAGATTAGACTAGGGGACTACAGGGAAAACTGTACTGGTCAAATTTGTTGGCGGTGCAGACAGTGTTATCCTTCACAAAATCTGTTGGCTGTTTGGATCAGGAAAAAGAGTATGTCCAGGTTGTGGCCGCATGGGGACTGGGACGCTGCTGATATCCCGGCTTCCTTGCGCCCGAAAGCTCTCGACATTAAAGCTGAGGCTACAAGGATCGGTTCCTACGCCCTGTTCGCGGCTGTCGGGGGTCGTTCAGTTCTTCAGCACGGGTCATTCGATACGGCTGTCGGGATGCAATCGGTCCGCAAGGCACTGATGAGTGCATTGATCGGCCGGGCTGTGGCCAGCGGCCAATTGAACATTTCAGATACAATGGAGGAACTTGGCATTGATGACGATGACCCTTCACTCACGGCACAGGAGAAGCAGGCCACAGTTCGTCACTGCCTGATGGGCCGCAGCGGTGTCTATCACAAGGCCGCCTACGAACCATTGGGGCAGGAATCAAGACGTCCCGCGCGCAACAGCCATCTGCCAGGCGAACACTGGTTCTACAACAATTGGGACTTCAACGTGCTGGCAACAATTTTGCGACAAGCCACAGGAGAGGACACGTTTTCCGCCTTCAATAAATGGTTTGCTGAACCAATGGCAATGCAGGACTTTGATCCAGGACGCTGCACCTTTTTCACAGAACCCGGATCAACGCATCCCGCATACCTCTTCTCTATGTCGGCCCGGGATCTGGCAAGGATGGGCGTTCTCTATCTGGCGCAAGGCCAATGGGGAAACAAGCAGTTGCTGCCAGCGCCGTGGATCGCTGAATCGCTGGAACCGCTTTCTGAAGTGTCCGATGGATATGAAGCCTTCACCACGGCGTTCGGCTATCTCTGGTGGATTGGGCGCTCTGATATCCTCGGCGGTTACAACAATTACGCTGCCCTCGGTGGGTCAGGCCACTGTCTGATTATCATACCCGATCTGGATGCCGTGATCGTTCATCGCAATAACGACGAGGCCACGACACCCGACTGGACTGACATCCTGCCAATGATTGCGGCAACGGTTGAGCTTTGTCGGAGCGTTGGCACCGGATGAGGCCCGTCTGCGGTTGGCAATCAGCAAGGCGCAAACCAAGGCTGAGAGCCGAAAATTACATCACGCATAGAGCCTGTTCAGGTTTGCGTAACTATTGGGGTCCAGATCCTTGCCCTTCAATGCGGGGTGATCAAAGCCGTAGCGATGAGCGCGGAATACCATATTGATGCGTCCCCCAAGGCGCGGGTTTGAAACAAAAAATGGATTGATGTATTCCCAGACCACTTTCTTGTCTCTTGTCACTTCGAAGAACTGCCCCTTGGAAGTTTCGCAAATCAGCATGTTGCCGTTTGGCAGGAGGCTGACGCTGCCACCCATCACGGTGTAGAACGAAAAAGGCGGGTTATCGGTATACTCCCACAGAATTTCCCGGGTCTTGGCGTCAATTTCGATCGCTCTCGAGAAATCCATACTCTTCCTGTGAACGCCATTATCAAAAATGGTGATGGTGTTGTCGCTTGAATACTTCACGTCATGTTGGTGCGACGTGGTGCCATCTGCCCACTTCCACTTTATCTTGCCAGTTTTCGCGCTGACCTCAGCGATCAGGCTGATACGGCGGAAGCTCAACAGCCAGTCACCTTTGGGTGTGAGCGAAATTGAATTGCAGTGGCTCCATTCCATGCGATGATCCAGCGGGCAGATGATTTCAGTTTGCGGATCAAAATGATCCCAGGTCTTCCACTCCTTGATGATCTCACCTTCGGGTGTTACTTCAATAATTACATCGCCCAGCATGTGTTTCGGATCATCGCCATCAGCAAGATATCCGCCTTTGACGCGACGCGTGACGCCCTTTGGCATCGGCACCCATTTTATGATCAGCGTATTGCCGTTCGGCATGCGCTGATAATCGTGGTGCATCCAGGGATCTTCATACTGCCAGACGACGTTACTTTCCCAGTCGAGCTCATAGCACGCCGCTGACTGTCCATTCAGGCCGCGCTGACCCTCCACGTTCGGCGATGGCGCCGCCATCGCCATCAGATTGCCATTGGGCAATAGTTCCGGATTGGAAATTCCTGCATCATGTTGCCATTGATGAACAAAGCGGCCTTCCATATCGATCAGGAATGCTTTGTCCTTGTCCGCCGAAAACAATGTGTATCCGCGAAAGCTGAGCTGCGGATTGTTGTGAATCAGCCCGTTTGGGTGATGCTCAGAGCGCGCCATACAAATATCCTCTCCTAGCGGTCAAAATCTGCTGGCCTACGATCCCAGGCCGCCAGAGATGCTATTTACATTAGGATTGAAGAGCAAGGGCAGCCGTCGCTAGCCTGGCACCGGCTCAGAAGTCTCACCCATTGGCTGCTTTCGGACGCCAAATCGGCTGAACTTTGCCGAAATCTGTGCCTGATCCTGATCTGATGCGGCCCTTGCAGCAGGCGGCACAGTGGCTGACTCGTCGCTTTCTGGATCGCCTATGTGAACGAGAAAGCCGCCATGGTACAATAAGTTCTCTGCAAACACTTGTCGGGGGGCAGGATGTTACTAGAGCCTATTTCTAGCAGCCTGTGGTTCGACGCCAATTCACAATTGAACGATCGAGGAATGCTATGAATCTTCAACAGATAATTCTCATTGCCCTGATTGCTGTCGCCGTGCTGGCTTCTGTTCCACAGATTCCAGTTGAAGCAAGTATCTGGGGACTAATTCTTGTCGTCGTCGGAATCGTCGGTGGTGTCACTGCGGAAACCGAAGAACTGACGCAACGGCTGATCATCTATGTCGTTGCCGTCGCGTTGCCGACATTCTCCAACAGCCTTGACTATATCATGGTGGTTGGACCCTACGCCAACACGCTTCTCGATAACTTTGCTACAGGCTTGCAGGGCATGGCTGTAGGGATGCTGGTCATGGGCGTGGCGGGTCGCCTTACCGGATCTGCAGCCGCAGCATCAGACTAGTCACAACGTCACTTGACGCGGCCTGGTCTCTCGTTCCGATGAGAGACCAGGCCCTTTTTACCTGAGCCCATCTGATGGTGTGCAACGATGTCAAACATCCGCTTGATACGGTCCACAATATTGAACGAATGCCCCAGAATGGCATTGTAAAACAGCCATGAGGAGCCAGTCACTTTGTAGCGGTGTTGAGCAGCACCTATAACTGAACCGAGGCGTCAGGCGATGCCATTTTTTCGGCCTCTCTCCTTCTTCTATCCTGACAGACGCCCAGACCTGATGCTTTGGATTGCGCGGGCGACAGAGACGCATGCAGCAATAAGAGACACCGGGCCCAACGGAACCTTGGCAGACAGGCAACTGTGTCGTATCGTGAAAGCAGCACTGAGCTGTTTTGGCCCTATAATTCAGCAATTGGAGACTTCCCGAATGCATATGGTAGCGCGGCTATTTTTAATTGCAGTCATGCTGGGTCCAGCCACACCTTTGGCTAGCGCGCAGCAGATGCCCAATGGAACCTACGATGGTGCACCCAGCCTTAAGCATAAGGTTGCGATAGGGCGTTTCAGTAACGAAACGCGTTACGGAAGGAGCCTCTTGCGAGACGGTGATCTTGACCCGCTGGGACGACAGGCGTCCGACATTTTGGCAGCATATCTCACGACTTCTGAGAAATTCCTAATTCTTGAAAGAACAGACATCTCAAAGATTGAGCGGGAACAACAACTCTCAGATGGTGGCTCTACCGTTGGTGCCGATGTATTGATCCTGGGTTCAATTGTTGAGTTCGGCCGCTCCGAAAATGGCAGGCGCGGCTTCTTTAACAAATCAAAGGTGCAAGTCGCGCATGCAAAGGTTGTCATCAGGTTGGTTGATGTGCGCACGGGCCTTGTCTTCTACTCTGCCACAGGTGCTGGAGACAGTATGACCGAAACCAGCAAAATTCTGGGTATGGGCAGCACAGCTGACTATGACGCTACACTGAATGACAAAGCTATATCGGCTGCTATTGAAGACTTGATTGATGAAATGATCAATACGCTGTCGGATCGTCAGTGGCGTACAGACATTTTGCTTGTAGAAAGTGGCCAGGTGTACATAGCTGGCGGCAAGCATCAGGGATTGCATGTTGGTGATCGGCTGGCCTTCGTACAGTCGGGGCAAACCATCAGAAGCGATCAGTCTGGATTTGACATTACATTGCCGCCTACACCCATGGGCCAGATTGAAGTCGTCAGCCTCTTTGGAGAGACTGAGGACAGTGAGGGCGCGATCGCAAGGATTCTGAGCGGCAATTTGCCAGATGGCAAGCCAGAAGGCATTTATGTCACAGAGCTTAGGAATTAGGACATCATGAAACTCGTTTTAGCCGGAATTTTGCTTCTGGGATTGGCCGCCTGCGGACACATGCCAGAAAGCTATGTCACTACGTCGGACGATCGCCCGTCCCTGGTCATCCTGGGCCCACCTGCACATGCGGTCGTGCAAGTGAATGGTAACACTGTCGGTACCACTGGCCAGAGCCCGACAAAAGAAATGGTGATAGATCTGACGCCCGGCAGAAGCCACGTCATCATCACCGCAAGCGGTTCGCGTATCTATGACCGGGAAGTCTTCGTACAGGATTCGACGCAGAAGGAAATTGACCTGCGATAGCCTGGGCCGAACGGATGTAACGGCGCAATCCGCGCAAGGGGGAGAAAGTAAACAGTGCAAAGAGTTTTTGGAAGGATCATTGTATCTAGTGCAATGATTATCGGCATGGCCGCCTGTGCGACCGCGCCGCAACTATATTCCTGGGGGAACTACAACCGCGAGCTACGGGATTATTACAAGCAGGAATATACGACCCTGCAGTTCGCTGAAATGGTGCTTGTTGATATTGCCGCAGCCGAGACCGAAAACATGGTGCCACCCGGGCTTTATGCTGAATACGGCTATCTGATGCTCCTTGAGGGAAATACCGGGACTGCCATCGCCTTTTTTGAGAAGGAAGCTGCCCTTTGGCCAGAAGCTGAGCCGCTGATGGAAAAGGTCATCAAAAACCTAGAGACAACAGCATCGGCGACGAGTGACCTCTGAAACACACTCAGGGTTCCTGTTCAGAGGCTGAAGATCCAGACATCCGAAGGAGTTAAAAATGATTCGTTGGACGCAAGTAGGACTGATTGTGCTGGTTGCTGCATTGGTTTCCGCCTGTGCAAGCGCCCCACCGGCAAAGGACTATAGCCGTTTCAGAGAAGCTGGCCCGCGATCAATACTTGTCGTCCCAGTAGTCAACAACACGAACGAAGTGGAGGCAGCGAGCCTGATGCTGTCAACGCTGCCAGTGCCCTTGGCTGAACGTGGCTACTACGTCTTCCCCGTGAACATGGTCAAGCTGATGATGGAAGAAGATGGTTTGGCTGATGCAGCGCTTGTTCACGCTGCCGATGCAACCCGTGTGGCGGAGCTCTTCGCTGCTGACGCAGTCCTCTTTGTCGAAATAGATGACTGGGAAGCCAATTACCAGGTTATCTCGAGCAATGTGTCCGTTAAGCTCAAATACACACTGAAGGAAGCTGGCCGCGGTGATGTCGTGTGGGAAACCGTCGCCAACGCCGTCGTGGATCGTTCATCTGGTAGCGGAAACATTTTCGTGGATTTGATTGCGGCCGCCGTTGTAGCTGCAATTGACAATGCACGGGCTGACTACACAGATGTCGCCATCATGGCCAACAGGATGGCATTTATGCCAGATGGTACAGGCCTTCCATACGGCCCCTACAACCCGGGTCATTTGGCGGATTTTGCGGCCTTTCCCAGTTTCGGTCCCGGCGGAACGACGAGCACTCCTGCAGCAAGCGATTCTGACTGACCCAGGGCACAAGCGGAAGTCAGATGCCATGAATGATTGATATGTCCATCCAGATGCTGCTGTTCAGTAGCTGCATCTGGTCTAAGCATCTCCTGCGCATTGCCTCAAGAACCAGTAGAGCTCTGTCGACCTATTCCCGCCCGGCCGCTTTCAACACGTAGAGTGCGTCGAGTGTAACCCAGGGGTTCATCTTCACTTTACTTGAGACGCCCCAGCTGACCGAGGAGGCACCTGACACCCGTTTGTCGGTCACTCGCCAGTATTTCTTTTCCGCCGGGAACCCGCCGTCAGGGAGACGTTTCTGTTCCAAGAGATCAAGCGCATTGTTGCAGCGCGGATCGTTAATGTAACCACCTTCGGCCATAATCTTCAGTCCATGAAGAATGTCGTAATGCCAGTAGTTCGGGAAATGAAGCTGCACAAACTCCGGCCTGATCGGCTGGCCACTTGCACGTCCTTTGAAGAGCTCGCGTTTCAGGAAAATATCGGCGGCCCGTTCCACGGCGGCACGAACAGCCGGGTCACCTGACGCCTGGGCGTAATGAATGAGGGCGCGCAAAGGCGTGATGCTTTCCATGAAGGACGACACCTCGCCCTTTGAACGCTTGTCACAGTTCCAGCCGCCGTCGGGCCATTGCGCAGCCAAAAGACGATCCACCAGCTCGGCCGTGTGGTTATCCGTGAGGCCAAGCTTCAACATGCTAAATACAGCGTTCGATTCCTGGCTCGCATGCATGCGGGTACGGTTCTTGATCACCGGGATGCCCTTGACGTGGCCAGGCGACAAAAGCCAAGCGTAGACCTGTTCGCGAAGCGGGATGAGGCGTTCATCCCCAGACGGCATGCCGATCTCGGCCAGATCAACCAGCGTCCAATGCGCGCCCTGCCATTTAGAGTAGGCGCCAAGCGGTTTGCCGGAACTGCCCATGGGGATATTGAGGAGTGTGGTCACTCTGTCGGAGGTCTGAATTTCCTCTTGCAGCTTCTTGATCTGCGCCGGCGTGTCATTGCCTGACAGCTGGAGCGCCTTCAGACGGAGGGCAGGATCATCAGATCTTGAAAGCTCGTCCAGCACTACTGGTCTCCGGCGCCAGTGTTTTCGACAATTGGGCGAGTATAACCAGCATCCGAGAAATCATGTAGCCGCATCTGTGGTTCAGCGCTCTTTGATCTCTGGCAAGTGGGCCCCGCCCTCCTGATTGTGGCAGGGATCTTGCGCATCACATCCCTGATCAAGCTGAATTGGCGGGCACGGCACGTCCGCGTATGAACAGAAGACGCAGCAATCACCTGCCAGCGGTTTTAAAACGGTGCCGCATCCCTTGCAATCATAGAAGTACTGGCATGCATTCGTGGGCATGACTTCTTTGGCACGGTGCCCACATTCCGGGCAGGTGATTGTTGCGTCCGCTATGACGGCCTCGGCTTCTACAGATTCAACCATGTCAGGATGTTGCTTTCAAAGGTGGGGACAATAATGGCCGCAACAGCAAGCAGAGCGGCCACGCTGAACAGACCGGCAGCCATCCTTGTGGACCGGCTGCCTCTGCGAAAAGCGAGCCCGGCAACGGCAACGGCACCGTCACTGGCCACTACCTGTTCGTCTCTTGAAGTATTCATGGACGCTGCATCAGCTGACATGGCACAATTCTACACTCGGTAGTACCTACAGGCTCAAGTGGGAATTTGCGATGTCAGGCCGTGCAGTCTTTGCTGCAAATCCTGTCCGAGGCCGGTACAGGAGGGTCTACCTCACGTTTGACCAGCCTTGACCCAGGAAGTCGCGTGACCGTGTCACCAAAGGGTTCATTCATATCAGAGGAGCTGCGAAAATGATGGAGGGAATGGGAGTAGGCATCGCTGGGATGGGCTTGATCTGGATACTGCTACTGATTTTTCTCGGGCTCGGCATTGCAGCGTTCGTCAAGTACCTGTTCTTCAGCAAGAAATAGGTTCGCTCGCCAGTCCGTCTCTGACGAGTGATCTGATGTCGTCCTTCGCTGGATTTAGATACCAAGGAGAGAGTAATGCCCTTCGTTGAAGTCAAAACAATCAGAGGTGTCTTCTCATCGGAAGAAAAGCCACGCATCATCAAGGAAATAACTGATGTATTCGCCAGGATGAAGAGCGATGAGTTCGCCAGCGGGACCTGGGTTGTGATTAATGAGCTCGACGATGGCAATTGGGGTGAAGGAGGCTCAGTTCTGGAGGCAGAGCATGTCCCTCAATCAAGTAGCTCTGATACAGACTGACCTCATTGAGTTTACCCCCGCTTTTTTGATTTGAAGAAGGGAATCAGCATTGGGGTGCGTTCTTTGTAGTCCACATAGGGCTCACCCAGCGCATCCTCAATGTCACGCTCCTCATGTGGAATTGAGATCAGAATCTGTGCCGTCATGCCGATGGCAAACAGAAGATGGCCGCTTGTCATTTCCGGCGTTGCCCAAAACGCGATGATCCAGCCAACATAAAGTGGATGCCTTACCAGCTTGTACAGGAGCGGCTGCACGAAGTTCGTGCCGCCAGGCGCTTTGCCCTGCCAGTTTAAAATGACCTGGCTGAGCCCGAACAGTTCGAAGTGGTTGATCAGAAAAGTCGACAGGAGAACGATGCCGTAGCCAGCGAAGTAGAGCCCCCACAGGGCCATTGCACCAGTTGGATCAGTGACTGTCCAGACGGGGTCAATCATTGGTTGCCACAGCGAATAGATCAGAATGAGCGACAGGCTCGCGACCAGCACATAAGTGCTTCGTTCTGCCGATTGGGGGATGATGCGGGTCAATCTGGCTTTGAACCAGGGCCGCGCCATCACCGTATGGGTCAGACCGAAAATGAGTATCAGGCCAAGATTGACGATCATAGCCGCGCCGATACCGGCTGGAACACCTGAGTCGATGGTCTTTTCGACAAAGGGTATCTGATCGAAGTTCCCTAAAAACGCGATGAGATAGAGAAATGTAGCAAAGAAAATCACGTAACTCACGACGCCGTAGAACACGATCAATAGCCTTCCCATGATACGTACCTTTGCCTTTCAAGCCTGCTTTTCAGCGACTGCACAATTTCTCAGGCGGAAAATAGGGCGGGAGCGTGTGAAGCATCGTGGGAAGGGTCGTGGGAATTTCAGCCGAAGTGTGGAAAAGCGGATAAGATCGGGAAGCTGCCACGGATTCTGTGGAGGTTCTGCGAGCGTGGCAGGGTCCGCCTGTATGGGCGGCGGGCCTGCAGACGTTGGGGGAAAGACAGGCCATGCTGGAGATTCGTCTCCTGGGCGAAGTTGCTATTTTTCGCGAAGGCGAAGCCCTGGATCTACCGAAGTCCAGGAAGACGCTGGCCCTGCTGGCCTACCTGCTAGTCACAGGTCGCAACCACCGCCGGGGCCGTCTCTGTGACCTGCTGTGGGAATTGCCGGATGATCCCCGTGGTGCCCTTCGCTGGAGTCTGAGCAAACTTCGATCATTGGTTGATGAACCGGACGTCAAACGTATCGTCAGCGATCGCAACAATGTGATGTTTGAACTCCACGGGACAAAAGTGGATGCGCTGTCGCTTCGCGAGGCAGACAAAAGCAACATCGAAGCCATGTCGGTTGATCAGCTTGTAACTCTGGCGATGTCTCTGAATGGCTCGTTTCTCGAAAACGTCGAGCTTGCGGAATGTCACGAGTTTCAGGCCTGGCGCACGGCAGAGAAAAATGAACTTGTGGCAATCGAGGGACGCGTTCTGCAAGCCCTGGTCGGCAAACTGACCCCGAAGTCTGCCCGGGCGAAAGAATTTTCTCGCCGGCTGGACAGTTTCAAAGCGCGGTTCCCGGACGTCGACCTGGATGTCGACCGGGCCCGGTTCGATCCTTTGCTGTCTTTCAATGTTCGGGACGATGATGGTGTCATACCCCTGCCTGACAAACCTTCCATCGCAGTTTTGCCGTTCGAAAACCTTTCCGATGATCCCGATCAGGACCGCTTTGTTGATGGAATCACCGAAGACATCATTACCGCGCTCTCAAGATTCAGCCTGTTTTTCGTCATCGCACGCAACTCCACATTCGCCTACAAAGGACAGCCCACCGATATCAAAAGAATCGCGCGCGAGCTTGGTGTCCAGTATGTGCTGGAAGGTAGCGCGCGACGATCAGGCGGGCAGCTACGGGTGACAGCGCAGCTTATTGATGCGATTACAGGTCATCATGTCTGGGCCGAACGCTACGACCGGGAAATGACAGATACGTTTGCCGTCCAGGACGACCTGACGGAGAAAATCGCCACTTCCATTGGACCCGAAGTCATGCGCGCCGAAATGAACCGGGCACATGGCACGAGTGTGCGTGATCCAAACGCACGCGAGTTCTACCTGCAGGGCATGTGGCACTACGCGCGATTTAGCGAGGCTGACAACGAAGAAGCCAGGCAGATCGCGGAAGAGGGCATCAAAGCCCATCCAGATGACGCCGAACTCTATTCGCTGCTGGCACTGACAAATCAGATCAATTTTATGTATGGCTGGCATGGCTCCCGGCTGGAATCCCTGCGCCATGCAGGCGAGGCCGCTCGCCAGGCCCTGGGTCTGGATGCCGATAACCCCTTGATCCAGAGATGCCAGGCAGTCGTGCACCTCTACGAAAAAGAGCATGATCTTGCAATCGCGGATGCCCGCCGGACGATCGAGCTAAATCCCAACGACGCAGACGGGCACGCGATGCTGGGGGCCGCGCTGGGATACTCTGGTGATTACAGTGGCGCACTTGAAAACATCCGAAACGCCGTTCGTCTCAGTCCCCGGGACCCCTTTTTAGTAACCTGGTACAATAATCTTGCCCATGCCGCGACAATCGTTATGGATGACGAAATTGCCCTGGAATGGGCAAACAGGATGCGACGTGCCAGGCCAGACTTCCCAGGCGGATATCGGGTCTCAGCCGTCAGCCTGTTCCACCTCGGTCGTGCTGAAGACGCTAAATCAGAAATTCAACAGTTTCTCAGATTAGCTCCTTCGACCAGGACTGGAGATGTCCGCCTGACCGTGCCCATCAAGAGCGAAGCAGCAATGGAAAGGTATCTGGCCGCACTGCGAAGTGCCGGACTACCCAAATAAGTCTGACAATGCAGGGCTTGGTCCTGGGCGGGCGGCCGTCATGTTGCCCCTAAGCGGCAAAACCCGTTCATGCCGATCCGCGCAGTTTTTACTTAGAACAATGCGAAATTGGGCCCGGGCATGAGTTGAACTCAATTTGAGGCAGGGCATGACTTCCGCTCCTGTCGATAACTGCCCGGACGGCCTGTTTCGCGGCCTTATTCAGCGACTCTGCCAGAAATGGCAGGCGCGGTGTGATGGCAAAAGTTCGGGCGCTTGCGATCAGCTTGACGGACTTTTGACGTGCACAATCCCCAAATGACACTGAGCTAACGCCCTGGCGGGATACTCACTGTCAATGAAATCGGCCATTTGAGGAATTGTGCCATGGCAGACGAGAAAACCCCGCCCAGGCAGGAGCAACAGCTCCGAGCCCCCCACCGCACGACAAATCCGTTCAACGTTATGGCATCAGGCGGCCTGCACGGATCATCCGGCGGCGGGCACAGCGCTTCAGCTGCCGGATCTGGCTCTGCTTTTGCGCTGCAGGGCCTTGGTACTCTGGCGGCGCTGGCCCTGTTGGCCGCAACGTTCTGGATTGGCAGCGAATTCGGTCAGTCCAGGCCAGCGGATCTGGTCGTCGCCGAACGTGCCTGTTCCAGAGCTGTGATCGGCGCTTCTTCTTTGCCGCATGACACAGTCGTGACGACGACGGAAGCCGCCGGCTCTGAAAAATTCTGGCGCCTCAGTGGCTACGCGAGAGTCAGGCGTGCTGATTCTGTGCAGGAATACAAGTGGACTTGTGGCTATTACATAGGCCTGGGTGTATCAAGGGTGTTGCACTTCAGCCCACCGACATCCAGCGAGAGAATGCCGGGCACTCAAACGTGATGATGACCGACGTAACGATCCAACACCGTCAGTGCCAAAAATAACGAATATCGCGGAGACGTGACTGCATTCTGTTGAACCAGTACCGCCGGACATTGGCAATCCGATTGAGAGGAGACCCCGCATGGATGAGAAGCGCCTCATTCGGCGTTTCGAGCCAGGCGACCTGCCCAGATTGCACGAAATTCGCGAAGCCGCCTACATACCCATATTTCAGTC
The DNA here is from genome assembly GCA_965371465.1 of uncultured Alphaproteobacteria bacterium. Classification (GTDB taxonomy): domain Bacteria; phylum Pseudomonadota; class Alphaproteobacteria; order CBDUYM01; family CBDUYM01; genus CBDUYM01. The sequence goes on along the minus strand of CBDUYM010000026.1, from coordinate 18,297 downwards.
ACTGCGGGACGTTGTTGGCGAGGAAATCGCGCCATTCGCGTTCGCCGAAGCAGAACAGGAGCAGGGCAGCTTTCTCGATTCTATTTGTAATGTAGACGCCGATCACGAGGTATATGTGGTCGAGACCGATGCCGGGATCATTGCTTTTTTCTCGCTGTCGTTGAACCAGGAATCGAAAGTTGGTGAGCTTGATCTGAATGCTGTTCATCCTGATCACCAGGGAGATGGCATCGGTACCTGGATGTATGAGTTTGCCGTCAATCGCATGACGGAGGCAGGCATGGCTGTGGCGACGGTCGGCACAGGCGGCGATCCAAGCCACGCCCCGGCTCGTCGCGCCTATGAAAAGGCAGGCTTCGGATCATCACTTCCAACGGTCTGGCTCTATAAGCTGCTGTAGCCGCTGTCGCTTTCCCTTCCGTTCTTTCGGCCTAAAGTCCGGGCCCGGGCTTCATCTTCGTGCCGTCAGAAAAGCGTGCGAGGCGGAACCGCGTCAGATCGTCTGCTGCCGGGCGGCCCATAACGAGATCGACACCAACATCCCTCTGCGCGAGATCAGGATTTTGGGCTATGGCTAGGTTGATCTGGTTAATCGCATCCGTAATGGCGTGGTGCGAAGTCGCTCGTGTCGCCCACGTGTTTTGCCGCATCTGAACGCCCACAAACAACAAGGACGCGACGACCGCTACCACGCCGAAAAACTCGCCAACGTAATATATCTGTTGCAGGTCCACATGAGCCCCTGAAATCAGCGTTCGTTGAAAATATCCGTCACGTATCGCCAGATCCCGTCTTCGCCCAGGTGCCAGACGACAACGTAATTGTTTACGCCGGGAGTAAGCGTTCCATCTTCCGAAACTGCGTAGAAGTTCAAGTGGCCAACCTCGACCGCGTGGTCTGCGCCAAGCGGTGTAACGTCATCCGTAACCAGCTCAATATCAGAGAGGATGGGATACAGACTGGCCAACACGGCCTCTATGGCCTCTCGGCCTTTGGTAGGCACTGAGCCCGGCGGCACAATGGTTGCGTCTATCTCGTATATTGCCCCCAAAGCAGCCGTATCGTGGGCATTGTAGGCGGCCGACCATTGATCTTCACGCGCCTGAATGGTTTCTTTTAATGCATCCTCAGCCATTGCGTAGGCAGGCAGAAGAGCGACCAAACTCGCGAGTACCAGAGTTGCTAGACGTTGCATTTGTTTTCTCCGAACAGTGCTATTGCCGATCAACAAAGCCTATTGAGGATCACTCGCGCCTGCAAGTGGTGAGCGCTGGCACCGGCGGCGATCCAAGCCATGCTCCGGCACAGCGGGCGTACGAAAAGGCTGGTTTCGGGCCATCGCTTCCGACGGTGTGGCTGTAGAAGCTCCTGTAGCCGCGGTCGTTTGTCCTCCGGTTCTTTCGGCCTAAAGTCCGGGTCCGGGCTTCATCTTCGTGCCGTCAGAAAAGCGTGCAAGGCGGAACCGTGTAAGATCATGGGCTGCTGGCCGCCCCATAACGAGATCGGCCATAACACGGCCCGCACCCGGTCCGATGCCAAAACCGTGGCCGCTGAACCCGGTCGCCAGATAGAGGCCGGGATAACCGGCGACCTGATCCATCACCGGAACGACATCGGGTGTGACGTCAATCATGCCGGCCCAGGCTTCTTCGAAAGGGATGTCTGCAAGACTCGGCAGGCGCCTGATCAGGCTCTGCCGCATCTCATTTATTGCTTTTTGAGACGGCGCAGGATTGAGCACGCGGGTACGCTCAAAGGGGCTTACCTCATCATCCTGCCAGCGTCGCCTGGGCAACAGACGTTCTATGAGATTGTCCCCGAAACGCAGGTGCATAGCGCGGCCGCCTGACCGGAGCGCCGGCAAAAACCTGAAAAAGTGTCGGAAGCTGTCAGCGCCGATGAAGTGTTCGTTGCTGCTGCCGGCTGCAATCGTGTAGCCGCCGTCCTGACGTCGGCGTATGGAAACTTCGCCGAGGGTCGCAGCGCCGCTATAGATGTCGGGTGCTTCGGCCGTCCGGGCCACGGTTGCGCGCACCGACAGCTGGGGCAGGTTGATGCCCAGATTAGCCATGAACATGGTCGACCAGGCGCCGCCAGCGCAGACCACGGCAGCCGCCTGCACAACGCCATCTTCAGTAATTACACCCGTTACTTTTCCGGCTTCAATGTCCAGTGATCGGACGGCGCAGCCTTCGCGGATCAGTCCGCCTGCCCCTTGCACCGCCCTGGCCAGTGCTGGAACAGCCTTGAAAGGCTCAGCGCGGCCGTCGCTGGCCGTAAACATGCCGCCTTTCCATTGACCCGGTTTGTCCCTGATCAGCGTGTCAACCTCCGCTGATGACAGCATTTTGGTATCAAGCTGATGCTGGCGGGCAGTTTCAAGCCAGGTTTCGCGCGCCGCCAGATCCGCTTCGGTCTCGGCCACTGACATGACGCCCTGGCGTGTGAAACCGATATCTGTATCGAGCTCACGGGAAAGGGACTCCCATATGTTTATGCTGTCCATGGCAATGGGTAGCTCGGCCGCGTCACGGCCCTGCTGGCGTATCCAGCCCCAGTTGCGGCTCGACTGTTCGCCCGCGACACGCCCCTTGTCGCAGACCAGGACCGAATTGCCGGCGCGCGCCAGGAACAGTGCCGTGGATATGCCAATGACACCTGCACCGATGACGACAACGTCAACAGTCACCGGCAGTTCGTCCTGAAAAGTGATGGGGCTCTGGTCGGAATAGATCACAAGTGACTCTCCGGTCCGTCATCATGGTCGCTGACAGCGCCGAGTAGTGATAGAGAACTGCTGCACGCCGACGAAGACCAGTAATGTGATAGTCGCAACGGTTGCAACAACTTGCGCCATTTTGTAGGCCCTGCCCAGCGACTTTTGTTCCAGTGCCTGAGACAGAGGAGTCTGGCGCAAATTGTCATCGGGAGCTGAGGCCCACTTTAGGCTGCCATTGGAATGAGAGTGGTGCATTTAATCACGACGCCTGCGTCAATCATGCAGAAACACTCTATGAATCTTTGAGAGGGAAATTATTATGGCGATTGGAAACGTCCGTCACCGTTACTTCGAACAAAAAGGGATCCGTTTGTCATGAAAGTATTTATCAGCGTTGATATGGAAGGTATCTCGGGGCTTGTCCGCTGGGCGGATGTTGGCAGCCAGGGCATTGATTTCCAGCTTAACAGATCGCTCATGACGGAGGACGCCAACGCGGCAGTTGATGGTGCTTTTGCAGGCGGTGCGACAGAGGTGATCGTTGAAGAAAATCACGGGGTCGAAGATCTCTGCGTCCTGAAGATGGACGAGATTGATCCGCGTTGCCGGGTCATTCGTGGCGCCGGCAGGCCAGGTGCATCGACGATGGCCGGACTTGATGCGTCAATTGGTGTTGTTCTGTTGGTTGGCCATCACGCGCGAGCGGGCTCCTATCCGGGGATTATGGCGCATACAATCTCGGGCGGCTGGTTCAAGCTTGTCCGGCTACACGGCGAGCCGATCGGCGAGCCGGATTTCTTTGCCATCAGGGCTGGGGAGCTTGGTGTGCCCATCGGTATGGTGAGCGGTGATCAGATCGTCGCCGAACAGGTCAGCGAGATCTGTCCCTGGGCGGAGACCGTCGAGGTCAAGCAGGCTTACAGCAGACAGGCTGGAAACTGCATTCCGCCAGCCCGGGCGAGGCCGCTTATTCGCGATGGCGCTGAGCGGGCAGTCAAACGTGCGCTGGCCGGTGAACTACAGAGTTACACGGCCATCACCAGCCCCTATGAGTTTGAGCTTGAGCTCGCCAGACCAGTGACGGAAGTCATGACGGAAAATCTCAACACCATGGATGATTTCGAAATTCTGGACGAGAAACTGATCCGGATCAGCGCGCCGGATATGGACCTCGGTTTCCGCCGCGTTGCCTATATCGGCTATGCAGATCAGGTCGGCGTTACGAAGCACTGATAGAGATCTACACGCTCACGGCCTGGGAATCCGGTCCTGGCGCTAGCCGGAAATAAATTCCTCAAGGGGCTCCATGCCGAGCACCTTCCTGTAGGTGTTGTGGTAGTGGTGCAGCGCGGGTTCATTGCGGCCGAAGATGACATAGTCCTGAAGACCCGCGTCCAGGGCTCTCTGGGTGGTCTCGCAAGTGGCATAGTCTTCGGCCTGGATGATTGATGCAAAACCTTCGGTACGTGCTTCGATGGAGGCATCTTCAGAGGCCATTGCTTCAGGCGTGTAATAAAACGTGATCTGTGAAATGGAACGATTTGGATCTTCGGGGTCCGGGTAGACCCGGATCAGCGTCACGCCTACCCGACCGGCGATAATCTGGACGTTGGGGAACAGGTAATAGACCGGCAAGGCAGCTAGCGAAATGCTCCACTCCGCCTCCGGTTTTTCCTTCAGTTCATCTATCGACTTGATGCAAAGCATCATGCGGTGATTGCGATCAAACCGGTCGTAGCACTGGACGTCACCATAGAAGTTCTGGCCCAGGCTCTGGCCATGAAGACGTTTGAAATGATATGTCTCGCCGAAAGTATCAATGGCGAGTTTCCAGTTGAGCCGCATATTGTAGCTCGTCTCGCCACCATGGATGAGACTGCCCCAGTCCCAATGCTCAAACTCTGGCGCCAGCCCGCCCAGAAGTGCTTCGACATCGATTTCACCATCGGGCTGCGGATGGACAAAAAGAAGACCGTATTTCTCCACTGCCGCCAGTTCGATCAGACCATGGCAGGATGTGTCGATATCGCCGAAATGATCGGGCTCAGGAATGCCGACGAGCTCCCCGCCGGTTGAATAGGTCCAACCATGGAAGGGGCAGGAAAAGGCTCTCTTCTTTCCTTTGCGCTCGGTCTCGACCATGGTGCCGCGATGGCGACAGGAATTCAGAAAAGCATGAAACTGGCCATCAGCGTCCCGGGTCGCCAGAATGGCAACACCAAAATCCTCAAGGGTTACAAAGCTGTTCGGCTCAGGCAGGTCGCCGGACAGCCCGATGACCTGCGGGTAATTCCTGTAGAAGGTTTCCCACTCACGCGCCGCCATATCGGGACATGTATAGGCGCTGGCAGGGTTTTTCAGCATCACGCCGGCATCAACATTAACGCCTGCATCAAGCTGACGGCGCAATTCCTTCAGCAGTTTTACCTGTTCAGCATGTTCCATGTAGTTCCATCCTCAACTCTTCCGTCATGTCATTCTTCCAGACAACTGACACCGCAGTCTGATCATGGTTACAGCGCCACTTCTTCCCGCCTGCCCTGCTTGTGGAGGCTGCGAGAAAATCGTGATGTCGCGAGAGCTGCGATAAGTCTGTGCCGGTTCCTCTAACGTGCTGTTGGTCCCAGTCTTCATACTCGCTCGACGCTGTCAAGGATGCGCTTTTATTCCCTGAAGTAATAGATTCCGGCATCAAAATCGATGGTCCAGGCATAGCGTTTCAGGAACGCGTGACTGAGCAGGCCATGGATTGCCACGCCATCCATGGACGACAGGATGGGCCGGGCGGGGGCAAGTATTAAGTGACCTCCCTGGGCAAGACGGCCCAGTGACAGCTCCTGGGAGAGCTCGAAGGCGCCGCTGGACAGCCGGTTCGACAGGTCCACACCCCAGCTTTCAAGGTCATCCTTGGCTGCTATGAAGGCCGCCTGCCTGACAGTTCCTTCGCCATCCCGATGCAGTGAAACGAGCCCACTGTCGATGAAAAAGTTGAGATTGCGCTGATTACCGATGCCACCCGTTGCAATCATGTAGTGGTCGCCCAGCATGCGAAACGGCATTTCAACCGCGCTTTCACTGTAAGCCTGAAAGTCCGCAGACTTTTTAGCATCTGAATTCCTCGGTCTGAGGATCAAAACCTGGTTCACGTAGTCGATGCTCGGCAGAAACTGCTGCAATATGGAGGTTCCAAAGATCACGAAGTCCTGCTGATCAATGAGCGACGGCAGCGCAACAACAGGCACATTTTCCATTCTGACCGGACCAAGATCGAAGGTCTTTGCAATTCCGCTGTAGAGGTCAACTTCGTTGGCCCCGTGTTTCCCTTTGCCCGCCTTCGCAAGCTCAATGCCGAATTCCTGCGCCCGATGGACGCCCATGTGCAGGTAAGTGCCGCCGGTATCGATATGCGTGTTCACCGCCGTACCGTTCAGTGATGCACCAAATCCAGGAAGAAAGGCCGTCACTTCGGTGTCGGCAAATCCGATCAGTTCAGTTGTATTGGTCAGCACATGCATTGGCCGTCAAAATTCTCAACTGGTTCCGTCTGGAGATGGCTGTGAGATACAGATCACGAAAACCTATCGCGTGCCACGCCTGACCGGCAAGGGTTAGCTGTTTGACCAAAGTCAGTGCAATTTGCCCAGAATTGCCGAATGTTGGCAGGGTTCCTTCGTACCTTGCTCATCACCAGAGGACATCTCATGGCCGATCTGATCAGCGCAATCCGCGAGGCCATGGAGCAGGCCGCGATCCTCGGTCTCTGCCGCGACGGGCAGCTGGAAATCGGCGTCGAAGAGGCCCGCAAGCTGAGACCCGAACTTGATGACGCAGAACTGTTCAGGCTGGCAGCGGATTTGCACGACAAAATTTGACAATAGCCGCGGCGAACTCTTCTCCCGCTTCTTCCTGTAAAAAGTGCCCGACACCTTCAATGGTTACATGCTCCTGTCCCTTCGCCCCGGGGACAGACTGTTGAAACCTGACATGGCCCCCTCGGGTCACAGGATCCTTGTCGGAAAACGACGTCAGAAAAGGTTTGTCGAACTGTTCAAGTATGGCCCATGCTTTTCTGTTGGCAGCAATCGCCGGGTCGTCGGGGAAAATCGGGACCAGGGACGGGAATTGCCTTGCGCCCTGCATGTAGGCTTCGTCCGGAAACGGTGCGTCATAGGCTCTCTTGAGTTCAGCTGACAGCTCGATATTGCCTGCCGTGATACTGACCACGTCACTGACGACAAAATCCGGATATCCATCGCAGTATTTGATCCAGTACATGAAACCTGCGCCGTTCTCGTTCTCGCGGAGTTTTTTCGCCATTTCGGCGGCCGGCAAAGCGGGCACGTTTGCGAACATTTCGCGCATCGGACCGGCCATTTCGTCGGGCACTCCCCGGGCGTCGGGCAATCCCGTATTGGCGGCAACCACGCGAGCAAACCGGGGCAGGTTCCGGGTCAGCACGCGAAGGCCCAGCAATCCACCCCAGTCCTGACAGACCAGCGTGATGTCGTTGAGATCCATCTTCAGGATAAACCTTTCCAGCCATCCGACGTGGGCGACATAGGTATAATCGCTTCTGGCAGCGGGTTTGTCGGATTTGCCAAAGCCGACGAGGTCCGGTGCGATAACCCGGAAGCCGGCGGCGTTCAAGGGAGGTATCATTTTCCGGTAAAGATACGACCAGGTCGGCTGCCCATGCAGACAGAGGATGACCTCGCCATCCTCCGGCCCCTCATCAACATAGTGAATGCTGAGCTCGCCGCCATCACCATCGTCGATGACCGCGTAGTTCGGCTCATAGGCGTATCCCTCAAGTCCTTCGAAGCGATCTTCGGGCGTCTGCAAAGTCTTCATAATGTCCTCCGGTTCACATATGGGCACATCAGCTGATTGTTCATTCCTGACGCAGGGGTGTAAAGTCTGGCATATTTCCAATGTTGGGGAATGATCATGCAAAAATCAGCTCTTGTTGTTGCCTGTCTGATCTTCAGCTTCGTCGCGATTGCCCATTTTGCCAGAGTCTATTTCGCTCTCGACTTTGTTGTTGGGGGCGTAAATGTTTCACTTCAGGTATCTTTGATCGCTGGATTGTTTACGGCCGCTCTTGCTATGTGGATGTATTGGGCGAGCCGCCGCCAGGCTTGATCCGACTGATCGTCACATAGGCCGCAGCGACCCAGAAGACATTGCGCCTTGAAAGTGCGGCCAGAAATGTACCTATTGGTCGGCTCTGCCTTCGGCGCCCAGCATGCCGTCCCGGTACATTTCGCAGTACGCGCTGTCGGAACTTTGCAGCGTGCGCATGGCTGTCGCCGCCGGAATTGCGGCGTCGAGAGACTGGTAGACCTTGAACGCCGCGCGGGCCTCGTCGTGCTTTCCCTGATGCCAAAGCGCGACCACGAGATGCCTTTGTACATGTGCCGGAACGGGTGGCCTGATGGCCTGACGAAAATTCTTTTCGGCCGACGCATAGTCACCAAGGCCCATCTGAATCATGCCGTGATTGAGCCGAATTTCGCCCGCATTGGGATGGCCCTGCCCCAATTGTTCAAGCATCTTGATCATCGACTGATTTGCTTCTTCGTAGCGCCCGAGACTGAACAGCGCCAGCGCTCGTACCGGCAGAGACGCCAGGTTCAATCCGCCGGCCTCATAATTTTCCGCATACAACAGAGCATCTTCATACCGTCCGATGAGCCGCATGGATTGCGAAGCAAGATGGGAAATGCGGTTCGAGTAGGTTGCATTTGTCGTGAGTTCTCCGGCACGGGCAAAATGTTTGTCCACAAGCGCAACCTGTTTCGCATGTTCGCGTGGGCGCAAGTAGGCACGCCAGGCGCAAAAGAATCCGACATCGGCCTGAAACGCCCAGTCATCGGCAAAGCGTTCAGCATTCTCGAGGACCAGCTCTTGTGCTTCAAGGGCACGAGTCGCTGAAAAGGGATAGAACGCCTTCCCTCTGGCGACCATGCTGAGCTCCCGGGCAGAGAGCTCGGATGCAGGCTTGTCCCGGTATTCGGCAAGGTTGCCGAAGAAGACTGCGGACATGAAGTCCGTTGACATGATTGACGTCAATGTATCCTGGGCCGAAGTAATTTCGGTCGCGGCATAATCATAATTTTCTGCCCAGATATGTTCACCTGTTCGCGTGTCAATGAGCTGACCGGTAACGCGAACAGTATCATTCAGCTCCCTGATCGATCCTTCCATAACATAGGTTACGTTCAGCTCCTGACCGACCTTTCGAATGTCCGGGGAAGTTCCCCTGTAGGCAAACGAGGAATTGCGGGCGGCGACCTGGGAATTGGGCCACTGGCTCAGTTTTGTGATGATGTCCTCGGCCAGACCGTCACCCAGATGGTCATAGGCACGATTGTCAGAGAGATTGTTAAAGGGCAGCACTGCGAACGAAGGTCGCGTGCCGGCAACCTGCTGCAAGACCGGGGCATCAGCCTGGGATTCCTGTGCCCAGGCCAGGATCAGGGCAAGTGGCAGACCGGCAATCGCAAGGACAATCGCGCCAGTATCGAACCAGCCGGGCAGGGATAAGGGTCCTTCGATAAGCGAGATAACCTGGATGATGATCCACGCTGCCACAATGTAGGCACCGCCGATCCACCAGATTTTTCGCCGTTTCAGTTCCGTGAAAAAGTCGCCCAACAGAGCCGGCCCCCATTCCGTGCATGTCGATCGTCGGCAGAGTATAGCCAACAAGGCCGAAAACGCGTAATGGCGATTTAGTTGCAGGCAGACGCCAGTTCTTCAGCGGCGAACGACCTGAGCAAAGGCTGGTCCCCAGAAACGCGAAGGTTTCTGGTGCTTGATTTCAGCGCGATCAGCGGCGGCTCCAATCACCTCCACAGCACGCGCGGCAATAAAACGGAAGGGTTCCATTTCCCAATTGCGGCCCTCGCGCTGCACCCAGGGAAGGTCAGCGAGGGATGACTGGCGGCCAAGGACGAGATCAGTGAGCGTGCGCCCGGCCAGATTGGTCGCAGCGACCCCTTCGCCAACATAGCCGCCCGCATGACCAAGTCCCGTATTCTGATCAAAGTGCACAGAAGGTTGCCAGTTTCTGGTCACCCCCATTGGGCCACCCCAGCGATGGGTGATTTGATCGCGGCTGAGGCCCGGAAAAAGGGACAGGAGAGCTGTTTCCACTGCCGCAAACTCGTCAAGCCCGTCGATGCGCCGTCTGATCTTCGATCCGAAGAAGTAACCGGCACGGCCGCCGAAAGCTAAGCGATCATCAATCGTGCGCTGGCCGTAGATCACCATTCTTCTTGGGTCACCAAAGGTTTCACGTTCTTTGAGACCGATGGTGTCCCATGTTTCCACAGAAAGAGGCTCTGTAGCCACCATCATGGAATAGAGCGGCAGGACCCTGCGACTGAGGCCCTCAAGCTTTGAGGTGTAGCCTTCCGTAGCGCGGAGGATGATGTCTGATTTTATCTGACCCTGATCTGTCTCCACCACGCCAGGGCGGAATGAAAGCGCCGCTGTCTGTTCGTAAATGGTGACGCCCATTGCTTCGACAACATCAGCAAGGCCTCTCGCGAGTTTCAATGGATGAATTGCAGCGCAGTGGGTACCGAAATAAGCGCCATAGTTGGGCTCGGTTCCGATGCGGTCCTTGGCCTCGCTGGGCTCGATCCACTGATAGTCAGATTCTGTGAATCCGACATCGTGGAGAAACTTCAGCTGACGCTGTTGCCGCTCCACATGAAAAGGTATGGTCGCCACACTGAGGGAGCCGCCTTTGGCATAATCACAGTTGATGCCCTCTTCTCCAGTGACCTTGCCGACCTCGTCAACGGTATGGAACATGGCGCGACGCATGCGCATGCCATCATCGCGGGTCTCGGGCTTGGCAATGAGACCGGGGAGCCCTGCCAGATCGCCAAAGCACCAACCGCCGTTGCGACCGGAGGCACCGAAGCCGCAGACCTCAGCTTCGAGGATGGCGATGCGCAGGTCGGGCTGAAGTGTTTTCAGATAGTAAGCGGTCCAAAGCCCCGTGAAGCCGCCGCCCATGATCGCAACATCAAACTGACGGTCGCCCGGCAATGGTGCCCTCGGCACAATGTCTTCTTCAAGAGAATCGAACCAGTAGCTCAGATCCCGGTAGGACATTTGAATACAACCTCAGCCTTGCAGCCCTTACACCGCCAGCGATGACTTGTTTGATGTAGTCGGCTTAAATCCATCCGCGCGCTCATCAGCAAAGACAGGCGCCAGTTCAGTTTCGGCTTCGCCTGCGATTCTGGTGCCCCTAAGCACGCGGGGATGATCGGTGTCATAAGGCCTGGCCCGATGCATCAGGCAACGATTATCCCAGACCACGGTGTCGCCGACCTGCCAGCTGTGTTTGTAGGTTCTGGGTGCCTCACAGGCATTTTCCAGCAGTTCTTTCAACAGAGCTTCGGACTCGCCCTCACTCATGTCCGGAATGCCATAGGCATGTCGACCGGTGTAAATTGACTTTCGCCCGGTCTCAGGGTGGGTCTTGATGATTGGACGCAAGGGCGCTCCCTTATCGTGGAAACCGTAGAGATTATCAGTCTTGTGGGTGAAACCGACCCGGGACTGTGAGTAATAGAGCGAGTGATAAGCTGAAAGTTTTTCCAATCGCTTTTGCGTCGCTGCATCCAGTTCATCCCATGCGGCGCGCATATCAGCGAATTCGGTCTCGCCGCCATCGGGGGGCAGGGTGATCGCACTCAACATGGCCGCCTTGGACGCCAGCGGCATGTAAGTGCTGTCCGTATGCCAGCCTTCATTGCCCCGCAAAATCTGGTAGCCCTGCTCGTCAGGCCTGGACACTGAGCCATCCTGCTTCTGGTTCGATATGCGGATGTTCGCACCGGTCTGCCGCGGCGATAGTTGCTCAATATCGCCGAAACGACAGCCAAACGCCCCCTGCGCCTCGTCATCCAGGTTCTGCCCGGGGAATACGAGTACGCCGTATTCGAGGAAAGCGCCGTGGATCTCAGCCCAGGTTTCATCATCAAGGCCGGCGAGATCAACATCGGCCACGATTGCCCCAAGCGTCGCATCAAGAGGTGTCACGGTCATTGTCATCCTGGAAACTCCATGCTCTTCAGGGCATCACTATTGTACAAATCTCAATCAAATAAAACCAGGATCGATCTCGAGGGTCATGATCCACCGATGCTGAGAAGGTTCTCGACTGGCTGATAGAGCTCTTCGAGGTAAACGATGTCCTCAGGGTCGAGTTCAATCTCGGCGGCATCGGCCAGCTGATCAAGCTGCTCTATCTTCGATACGCCAACGACCGGCGAGGTGATTTCCGGTTTGTTGAGAAGCCAGGCAATGGCGACCTGGGCCGGCTTGCAGCCGAGTTTGTCGGCGATATCGATAACTCTGGCGGCAATATCGAAATCCGCCGCGCCGCGGTAGAGGCCTTCGGTACGCCGGCGGTCATTGCCTTTTGATCGCGCCGTGGAGCCGCCGTTAAAACCGCCCTGATAGGAACCCGCCAGAATGCCGCGCGCCAGTGGCGACCAGGGGGTCAGAGCCACGCCTGTGCGCGCGCAGTAGGGATTCATTTCGCGCTCTTCCTCGCGGTAGATGAGATTGTAATGGTTCTGCATGGAGACAAACTTTGTCCAGCCGTTCATCTCGGCGATCATCTGCAGCTCGACGAACTGCCACGAAAACATCGAGGAGGCGCCGATGTAGAGGGCCTTTCCGGCTTTCACCACGTCATTGAGCGCCTCCATGGTTTCCTCTATGGGCGATTGAGCCATCGGGTTCGTGCCGTGGGGGTGGCGATGAATGATCAGCTGGTCGACATAGTCGAGGCCAAGCCGTTCGAGGCAGCCGTCTACGCCTTCCATGATGTGCTTGCGTGACAGCCCGCGCTGGTTCGGGTTTCGGCCCATCGGGCCATTGATCTTGGTGGAAAGGACGTAGGCTTCGCGCGGCAGCAGTTCGCGCAGTAACTGACCAACAACGCGCTCGCAGGCGCCGAGGCCATATATGTCGGCGCAATCGAAATAGTAAAGCCCATGCTCAATTGCGGCCTCGAAGATCGGCCGCGCTTCATCAACCGACAATGTCCAGTCGCCCTGATGACCGGTGCCAGGTTCGCCGAAATTCATGGTGCCAAGGCAAAGCTCTGAAACCTGCAGGCTTGTGTTCCTGCCGAGCTGTACTGACTTCAGCATGGGTCTGTAATCTCCTTTAGAGGCTGATCTCTTCCTGTTCTGAAGTTTGGAGTGCAGTTCAGAGGACGGCAACGCTCACATTGGTTGTGCGCAGACTGCCAGTATCTGCCCCATTTCCATTGTATACATGCTGCGGCGTTCTGCTGCTGGAGTGCTCCAGGCGTCGACAAACGACTGTTCAAGCGATGCATCACCGTTCTCGTCCACCTTCTCGCTGACGCAAGCGCACAACTCCTCGGCGATACCAGTTTCCGGATTCAGGATGGAGTCGGCCTCTGAACAGGCCTGATCCATGACGTCCGACGCTGATGCGCTCCCAACTATGAGCGCCGCAGCAAAAAACGCAGCGGCAAAAGACAGAAAAATCCTCATGGCAGTCTCCTCTGGTTATGGGGTTATCCCAAATTGGCAATCAGTCAGCTGAAACATGCAACTTCACAATCAGCAGGCAGAAAGACTAATCGCTGATTTTGTCTTCAAAGCCCTCCAATATATCGATGAATGTCTCTACAGTGATCCGGACATTGCCGCGCGCAATGCCATAATCAGCGATGATGTATTTTTGTAAAATCAGCTCGCCATCGTTGGATTCATAAAATTTCATAAACGAGTATTGGTCGTTCAGGTAGGACAGCTGATCGCGGGTCAGCCGAAGGTCGAACAGGCTTACAATGTTCAGGCCGAGGCAACCGCTGTCGTCACCACAAAGTCGGGGCTGGACAAAGAAATTGTAGCCCTTGGCGCTCTTGTAAACGGAATAGGGTTCGGTGCCTGCGCTGGATCCGGATTCCTTTGGCAACTCCATGCCGCGAAGAAGGTTGTCGACCTCCAGCAGATCGAATGATTGCCAGATAATGAAGTCTGAACTGCCCGCTTGATCGTTCGACTGGGCAAGGGCAGGCAGAGGCAGCACCAGACAGATCATTAAGAGCATGGTCAGAGAAACAGGAATTCTGAGGTTCAGGGGCCACCAGAGCAGGGCTCGGTCTTCATCTCGCAACAACATTACAAAGCCTCCTCGCGAAAAGTGCATCACGCCTTTTGGGATCGCCAGACTTCGGCAATCCGGCATGCATCGCTGATATTCGAGACCGGCACCGTCACAGAGTCCAGCGGGAATTGCAGATTACGCGGCGGGCCAGATGTCGGGAAGCGCTGCCGCCAGCCAGCTCGCCAGTACATCGTTGACTTCGAAGGGCTTTTCCTGGGCCATCCAGTGGCCGGATTCGATGACCTCAAGCGTCAGATTGCGGCAATGCTCCGCCATTGGCTCCTTCGCCCGCGAAGTGATGGTCTCGCAGGTGTAATCATACATGGCGCCAATGAACAGGCAGGGCATATCGAGATAGCCGTCGTCGAGCGCGCTTGTTCCGTATTTGCCGTTGGCTTTGTGGTTCATGTACCAGGAATCCGGGCCGAAGAAGCCGTTGCGTTCCAACGCCTCAACATAAACAGCCAGTTCTTCTTCTGAAATAACATCTTCATCCCTCGGCAGGTCCGGGGCCTCTTCCGCGCCGCCAAAGAAGCTTCCGGTGATCCGGGCGAAGGCGGTCCCCGAGGGCTGGCCAAAGCCATCCGGACTGCCCTTGCGGAACATTGCTTTCACTGTGTTGGTAACGTTTGCTTCAAAACCGGCTTCGGCCTTGGCGAAGTTCTCTTCATAGAAACGCATGTATTCCCATTGGCCGGCGGGGAACGTCTCTTCGGGATAGACCGAGCGGTCGACCAGCTCAATCAGGGCTTCAATGGCAAACCCAGCTGGGAAATAGGGGACGCAGAGACTTGCAATACCGTCACATCGATCGGGGTGGTGGCTGGCAAGGTTCCAGACCACAGGACTGCCCCAGTCATGGCCGACCCAGATCGCCGACCCACGTCCAAGGGCGTCAAGGAGGCCGATCATGTCGGCGACAATTTTTTCCTGGGCATAATCGCTATGCTCTTTGTAGACCGACGATTTTCCGTACCCCCGCATGTCAGGTGCGATGCACCGGAAGCCAAGCTCGGCAAAGTGCGGCAACTGATCCCGCCAGCTCAGGGACAGTTCCGGCCAGCCATGGCAGAAGATCATCAAGGGCCCGTCATCAGGTCCGCAGGCCAAATAGAAGCTCCTATGGGAGCCTGTTTCCACGGTATTTTCTGTGATTTCCATTGCGGGCAATTCTGTCTCCTATCCCTCCACGAAGCCCTGCCAGCCCTGCATATATTTGATGAACGCTTCGCCGAGGCCCTCCTTGCGAAGATAATCGGCCGTAACCGGAATAGCCACGGGCACAAAATTGTCGTTGGCCTCAATCTGGCTCGGGAAGTCATGGTGGATGATGGCCGCGCGGCCGATCATGACAAAGTCCACACCTTCTTCCAGGCACCGAACCGCTTCCCCCGGCGTACGAATTTTACCGGCCACACCCAGGCGGACATCGCCGCGCTCAAGTTCGGTGAAATAAGACATCAGGCTCTGGCCCTGGAATTCTTCTTCGACGGGTTCTTTGAAGGAGTCCCAGAGCGACATGTCGAGATAGTCAATGTCGCCATCGCTCATCAGTCTTTGTGCGAGCTCGACAATTTCTGCCAATTTCACGTCAAAGCGTTCGGGCGAGAGCCTGACGCCTAAGTTAAAGTCAGGACGGCAGCGCGCCCGGATACCGGCAATGATGTCGAACAGAATCCGGCTCCGGTTTTCAAGTGAGCCGCCGTAGCGGTCGTCGCGCTGGTTGATCGTCGGGCTGAAAAACTGGCAGAGAATGTAACCATGAGCGCCATGGAGCTCTACGCCATCAAATCCCGCAGTCTCCGCGCGGACTGCGGCGGTGATGAAATCTTCCGTCAGCTCCTCGACTTCGCTGGTACTGAGCTCACGGGCGCCGGTTTCTTCATTGGCGGACGGGCAGTGCGGTGCTTCGCCGATAAGGGCCTTAGGCGAGCGCATGCCGGCATGATGAAGCTGCACGATCGCGATACTGTTTTCCTGTTTGATGTCGGCGGCAAGCCGGGTCAGGCCTTCGAGGTGGTCATCTGAAAATATCCCGAGCTGCCCAGGGAAGCCCTGGCCTACCGCCTGCACATGGGCGGCGCAGGTCATGGTCAGGCCGAACCCGCCCTTGGCGCGCATGGTCAGCCAGTGATGTTCAGCGTCAGACAATGTGCCGTCATCATGGCTTTGGGAGTTTGTCAAAGGTGCCAGCATGAAACGGTTTTTCATTGGACCCCCATGTTTGAACGTCATGGGTTCGAAGAGATCAGTCATGTAAACTATTCCTTGATGCAAATTGGGATGCAGCCACGATTGCCATATGTATAGCCGACAAAACCGTCAGCCATGCAATTTCTGTCATTAAGACCGGAGAGCGCGAGAGGCTACGACCTCGCCTGAATGAATTCGATGCTGACGCCATCGGGGGCAGTGACGTAACAGAGAAGACTGCCGGGCGTAAATTCCCAGGGCTCGACCGCCATTTTGACGCCCTTGGCTTTGAGATTATCGGCGAAGGCGACAAGATCGCCCTTCAGTGTGAAGCCGAAGTGATCGGTTCCCCATTCATCGTGGCTTGAGTAGCCTTCATAGTCCTGCATCGGCTTGGTGCTGACCGGCTCTTCTCCCGGCCGCTGGCCGCGAATGAGGAGCGTAATGCCGCCGATGCGGACATTGATCTGCGGCGCATCGCGGGTCTCGTATTCGGCAACGATTTCGCCGCCCAGCATGTCCCGATACCAGGCCGCGGCCGCACCGGCATCCCGGCTGATAAGATGGATGTGATCGAACGCTATCAGTTCACTCATGCAAGGTCTCCCGATTGTCTATTGGCGCTGCACGCGCTCAGCCATGTCATAGCAGCGATAGTAGTCCTGAAAACAGCCAATGTAGAAATCACAAGCATCGTCCCAGGTGTGGCCACTTGCACGTCATGATTTTGCTGTCGAAACCACGTCAAAGAGCTGTAACTGAGAAGACCCAGCTCGGACGCAAGGCGAAGCTTGATCTGCTGCAGGAATTCCTTGGTGAGAAAAAATCAATCTCTGATGCTACACGAGATGAGGCCCGTTGCCTGCGGGATCTGTTGATGCGGCTCCCTCGAAATGCCAGGAAGCGTCACCTGACTGCAAGTGCCAATGGTTCTCGGGCGCCGGCATTCAGCAAGTGGTTTTCACGGTTCGTTATGCTCAGCGGTGTGAAGACCGACCCTTCACTGAGTTTTCATAGTTTCAGGCAGCCATTCCGGGACGGTCTTGCTGAAGGAAACGTCACGCGCGACGGCATCCTTCAACTTGGTGGCCAGGCGGGTGGCGATGTCGTCGACCGCGTCTATGGTGTCTGGATCGAGTGTTACAGTCGTCGCAACAATGCTGCTACCACTGGAAGAAGGCGCCGGCCTTGCCGCCAGTGCCGTTGTGAAAGTCGGTGGCAAATCCGGCATAGACCCCGACATGAGTGTTAAATCTGCCAGAGGCGGTAACGCCGAGCGCCTGTTCACCCTCGTGGAATCCAACGCCAACATTGAAGCCGAAATGATTGCCAGGGTCCGGCAGCATTACGTTCATGGCGTTAGCCATGGCAATTCCGCGGTCAGCATCCTGCTCCACCGCCCGGATTGATGCCGTAAGACCATCTTCGACGCTGTCAATTCTCATCTGCAGCCGGGTTTCGGTGTTGGTAATCGACGTTTGAAGCTCGGTCTGCAGATTTGTCAGCTGGTTCAAGATCACCACGTCATTGGCACCGGTGCCAGGCGCAACGTTTGTAATGCGACGTCGTGAGGTGGGTGTGCCGACCGAAATTGTATCTGCAACATCCGCTATGGAACCGGACCCAATGGCCACTGAACCGGCGGCAAGAGCCTGAGCCCCGTCACCCAGCGCGACGGAATCCGTACCGGTTGCAACAGAATCTTCACCGATGGCCGTACCGCCGTTGTCAGCGAATGACCCTGTCCCGACAGCCGTGGACCCAAGGGCAATGGCCCCGGTGCCGAGAGCAGTAGCGTCCTCACCTGCCTGGGCATTGTTTCCGAGAGCCACACCGCCCGCTGCCGCGTCCGCATCAACACCAATCGCTGTAGATCCGGCGGGGCCGTCCGTTTCGACGACCAGTTCCAGCGCCGTGATGTTCGACAGGTTCGTTGAGATATCCGCATCCTGCACCAGGTTGGTCGACAGGTTCGTTGAGACACCCGCCGTGTTCGTCGAGATATCCGCATCCTGCACCAGGTTGGTCGACAGGTTCGTTGAGACACCCGCCGTGTTCGTCGAGATATCCGCATCCTGCACCAGGTTGGTCGACAGGTTCGTTGAGACACCCGCCGTGTTCGTCGAGATACCCGCATCCTGCACTAGGTTGGTCGACAGGTTCGTTGAGACACCCGCCGTGTTCGTCGAGATACCCGCATCCTGCAC
>CBDUYM010000025.1:0-48216 GCA_965371465.1 uncultured Alphaproteobacteria bacterium | reverse complement strand
CCGCATCCTGCACTAGGTTGGTCGACAGGTTCGTTGAGATACCCGCACCCTGCACCAGGTTGGTCGACAGGTTCGTTGAGATACCCGCACCCTGCACCACGTTGGTCGACAGGTTCGTTGAGATACCCGCATCCTGCACTAGGTTGGTCGACAGGTTCGTTGAGATACCCGCACCCTGCACTACGTTGGTCGACAGGTTTGTTGAGATACCCAACGTGTTCGTCGAGACGTTCGTGGAACTTTGAGTGACATCATCACAAAGTAGTATATCGAATGCGTCACCACCACCAACGCACGTAACTTGCGCTCGGGCGTCTTGGCCCAGAACGCCAAATGCGGCCAAGGCGATCGCCGACGTGGCTAGCGTTCGGCCCCCTGCTTTCGCAATCTTTAAGAATGGCGTTAACTTTGAGGATGGCGTTAACTTTGAGAGTGGCATTAACGGGGTATCGCGCGGCATTCTATATTTCCTTGTATTCTATGTTTTCTTCCTCAAGCAAACACAAGCAAACACAAGCAAATAATGGTAACCCAACCAGGCTGCACAACTCCGCTGCAATCTTGCAGGCCAAATATAGCCGCCCTCATAGCGCTGGCTCAGGGTGAAGCGGTCGCACACCCCCTGCACCTGACAAATTGCAGATAGTATTTTGATGAATTCAAAATCTTGGTGAACCAGCCCCCTCAAATTCGCTACATTTTCGCCAATCACGCTGGCATGGATGGAGCTTATTTGCAAATGAAACCATATGTTGCCAGGCTCATCAGTCAAGGAGAAGCATGGCACTTAATCTGCCAAAATATGTGAGCAAGGCTTGATCCGGCGATGGAAAATCGAGTTTCCAGTCTTGATGGCCTAAGGGGATTAACCGCGTCGAGTGTTGTTTTTTCGCATCCATTTCTGACATCCTTCCCGGCAATCCGCAATGGTGCCAGCGCCAGAACCTTTGAAGAAGCTGAACTCCTGCTTTCCACAGTCCGTTCAACTCCTGGTAGAGCGGGGATCTGCAGTTTCGTTCTTTTTGTTATCAGCGGGTGCGTCCGCTCAGGAGGTTGTTTTGCTTCTTATGAAGTGTCGGTCCTGCAGAAGGCGGCGATTGCAATGTTCAACCAAATTGAGCATGGGCCTTGGCAACAAAAAAGGTGCCTCTTCAAGGTTCAATGGGAAGTCAACGGCGCCTGGCAGGATAAATCTCCTGGTCTTTGGGAATTGGAATCGCTTACATCACCGCTCGGCGACGTTACGCATAGCGAGGCAACCTAGTACGCAATTATTGCCAGAGTAGTTATTCAGAATGGCTATATCTTGCTTTTGATTTTGAAGATCGTGACACAATCTTTCCCAGTTCCCGTTCAGCCCCATGGACATCTCGCTCCAGCTAGACCAAATTCGTGGAACAATGGTGAACCCCTGGGTGCTGCAAGTTAATGAAGTTGGGCTTAAACTCATCGCAGCGGACCAGATAGCTCCTCAGGGGCTCATTCAGAAAAATAGCAGGGATGCGCATTATGACTGGCGGCAAATATGACAAGTTGGTCTTTGGATTGAGCTTCCGCCATGACTTGGATATTAGCGCGTCAATAAATATCAACGGCATCAGCCAGAATGCTCTGTTCTTCTATGAGTTGCTGGAGTGCCTGGGACATGAGCCCTATCTGCTTTTTGGCGATGAGCATGCCCCGAACACAATTTCTACAAGTCGCAAATCCTACCGCGTTACATCAATGCAAAAGGCGGTCGATGGAAAAGTCAGATTCGACATTGCTTTTGAAATTGGTACTACGATCAACCGCGACGTTCGTGACATTCTCCGCGACAGTTTTGGAACAAAGACCGTCTGCGTGCGCTATGGGCACAGTCTGTATATGGATATGGAACAAATGTGCTATGGCGCAACGATGGCGCCTGGTATCCATGTCAATAAACCCGAAATGCTTTGGGCGTCACCCCACTTTGAAAAGGCTTTCGCATATTACGAGACTCTCTATGACGCCCCGGTTCGCATGAGCCCCTATATCTGGGAACCCGATTTTATCGACAACCGATTCACAAAGGCCGACTACAAACGGAAGCCAAGCATCTATGTCATGGAGCCGAATATCAGCATCCTCAAAAATGCACTTATCCCCATGGCGATCATCGAGCAGGTCTATCGGCACGAGCCGGATGTGTTTCACGAGGCAAATATTCAGTGCGGCATGCAGTTTTTTGAGAATGCATACTTTCGTGAGAACATCGTCGCAAATATGCCGTGTTTTGTCGGCGAGACAAAAAAAGGCTTTTTCAACCCCCGGCGATCTTTTGAAGAAGTGTTCAAGGCCCGCGATGTGTTACTTGGTTACCAACACGAATGCGAGTTGAACTACCTCTACCTGGAAGCGCTCTATAAAGGTGTGCCACTGGTACACAACTCCCCTGCCTTCCAGGAGGTCGGCTATTTCTATCATGAAAACGATGTGCATGCCGGTCGGGAAAAAGTGCTGGAGGCGATTGCCGACAGAGACGTCGCAGCCCAGCAGGCGAAAAATGATGCCTTCATGGATCAATATTCCATTCACAATGAGCAGGTGCAAAAGGGCTACGCCGCGCTTATTGAAGAAGTCCTGGACCTGTAAGCGGGTTCGGCAATCAGGATCTTCAGCGCTAATCTGAGGGCAGGCCCGTGCAATGTCATCAAGGGCCAGTCACTATCAAAGCTGACCCGTCACAGCGCCGTCGTGGCACCCGTGTAAGTCACTCTCAAGAGCATCGAAGCTCTTGGCATATGCAGCTTGAAGCATCGCGAAAACAAGAATTGTCCCTATTGTGATTCCGAACAATCTGCACGCCCTGACCAGATTCATCTTAGCCTCCCTCACGCTTGTCTTTTGCAATCAGCGTGCGAAAATCAGGGTCAATTGAACGTCACAACAGGCAGATGAGCGTCAACAAAGCGTTAAAACTGCAGGTAGAGGGATTCCAGAAAGGCACTTAACCTCATGAAATCGGGGGAATTCTCCTCATTCTGGCCAGCTGGACCGCTCTCATGATCCATGTGACGATCACCTGGCGTAACGCGCCCAATAGTCCGGGACAGGCGTCTCAGCCCGGCTTTTGTGAAGGATTCGAGAGGGTTGATGAGTAGAGAAGAAGGCTCGCGGGCAGTGGCTGCGGCGACAGGCGAAGAGCTTGATGTGCTCGTCGTCGGCGCTGGCTTCACCGGTCTCTATCAGCTTCATCATCTGCGGGCACTCGGCTTTTCGGTGCGGCTTGTCGAGGCCGGTGCCGAGCCCGGCGGCATCTGGTACTGGAACTGTTACCCCGGCGCTCGCGTTGATTCCCATGTACCGGTCTATGAATATTCGGACGAAAACATCTGGCGCGACTGGAACTGGACGGAGCGTTTCCCGGCCGGGGATGAACTGCTCGGCTATTTTCGTCATGTCGACAAAAAACTCGATCTCAGCCGCGACATTCAGTTCAACACCAGGGTCATCGGCGCGCGGTTCGATGAAGCTGACCGCCGATGGCTGATCGACACGGACAGCGACCATGTCTACAGGGCAAAGTTTTTTGTTCTTTGCACAGGCTTCGCCGCGAAACCCTATGTGCCCGACTTCGCAGGCCTTGGTGATTTCAAAGGTGCATGCCATCACACCGGGCTGTGGCCGCAAGGCGGGCTTGATCTCGCGGGCAAGAGGGTCGGCGTGATCGGCACCGGCGCCAGCGGCGTGCAGGTCATTCAGGAAGCAAGCCGCGTTGCCGCCCATACAACAGTGTTTCAGCGGACACCGATTCTCGCACTGCCGATGCAACAGAAGAAGCTGGATCAGAAAATCCAGGCGAAGATGAAAGAGAACTATCCCGAGATCTATCGTCAGCGCCGCGAAACTGCTGGTGGTTTTGAAATCGCGCGCATTCGAAAGTCCGCTCTCGACGCCTCGCCGGCGGAACGTGCGGCGGCTTATGAAGATCTGTGGCAGAAGGGCGGGTTTCATTTCTGGGTTGGCAACTACGAAGATATTCTGACCAATGAGGAGGCCAACCGCACGGCTTATGATTTCTGGCGCAACAAGACCCGGGCGCGCATCGTTGATCCTGATCTTCGGGAGAAACTTGCCCCCATGGAGCCGCCCCATCCATTCGGTGTCAAACGTCCGTCCCTAGAACAGTGGTATTACGAAG
The DNA here is from genome assembly GCA_965371465.1 of uncultured Alphaproteobacteria bacterium. GTDB lineage: Bacteria > Pseudomonadota > Alphaproteobacteria > CBDUYM01 > CBDUYM01 > CBDUYM01. The sequence goes on along the minus strand of CBDUYM010000025.1, from coordinate 44,051 downwards.
CTTTCAATCAGGAAAACGTCAGCCTGGTCGATTTGAATGAGACACCCATAGAGAAAGTCACGGCAACCGGGATTGTCACAGAAGGTACCGAACATGAGCTCGACATTCTTGTTCTCGCAACCGGCTTCGATGCGGTGACCGGCGGCCTGACCCAGATCGATATCAAAGGTACCGAAGGCATTACATTGAAGGAGAAATGGGCCGATGGCGTGCGTACGCATCTCGGTGTTGCCAGTGCCGGCTTCCCGAACATGCTGTTCCTCTATGGTCCGCAGAGCCCGGCAGGATTCTGTAATGGCCCGACCTGCGCCGAAATGCAGGGCGACTGGATCGTCGCCTGTCTCGATCATCTGCGCAGAGAAGGCATAACCCGGATCGAGGCGACCGCCCCTTACGAAGAAACCTGGGACCGGCACATCCGCGCCGTGGCGGCTACCACGCTGTTTCCAAAGGCGGATTCCTGGTACATGGGCGCCAACATTCCGGGCAAGGCACGCCAGCTCTTAAACTACCCAAGCGTCACCATGTATATGGATCGCTGTAACGAAAGTGCCGCCAACGGTTATAAAGGGTTCTTGCTCAGCTAGTGTTGTTCAGCTGTTCGCGCGTTCCTCGGCGACGATGTCCTGCATGCCGTCCCATTGGCTCCAGATATCGCAAAGCGCGTCGACGGAAACAGCCCAGGGATCATGACCTTCAGCATACTCTCTGAACCTGCCGTCCCAGTGGCGGTCCGGGTGGTCGCTGTCGCCAACTACCGTGACACCGTCGTTCCGGTCACGGCGAATACGGAAATAGACATTCATGCGCGGATCATAACCGATGTCGTTGCGCGTACCGCAATGGGGGATGCAATGGACCGCCATCATGGCGTCACCCTCTTCCAGAATAAGCGGCGTGGGCTCGGGCCACTGTTTTCCGTCCGGCGTGAATTCTGACGTCGTGCGGTATTTCTCCATCACCATTTCTGGCAGAAAGGTCAGACTTACGCCGTCATTGCCGACGCGGGTCAGGCGCGGCCATCCTGGACCCTCAGGCCCGATGATATCGCCCTGGTCACGCTGCCACTGGAAGAATTTCTCGACTTCGTGATGCGCTCCCTTCAGCACTGCGAAATTTCCGTAACCAAATTCTGGCTGATCATTAAGCGCAACACCGGCGAATGCCGTGAAACTGCCAACTGAAAGCTTGCACTCCGGGTCCTGAAACAGGGGTGTTCGATTGCCGCCGATTGTCGAGGCGTTGCCGGTGCCAAAATGTTCGGTCCTTGGTGAATTCCAGTCATCCACATCTTTGGCTGACGCGGGAATGGGTCCGGCCCACAAGCCATCAACATGGGGATAGAAGACATGGTTCGGCACTTCACTGTCGGGCACGCCATAAATGCCGATCTGATCTGAGGGCTCGCGTGGATAGAGCGTGGGCGCGAATCCGCGCGTCGGCGGGTCAAAGGGCCCGATGGTGTTTCTCACGATCTCGCCGAAATCTGTGGTGTTGATGAGGTCAGTGATGGCCGAGTTTTCGCCAATTTCGTGATAGCGCTCGCGAAGGCCGTTTTGAGCGTTCATGTTAATCAAGCGCCGCGCAGCCCTGGTTTTTTCTATTGGCACGGCACCCTTCAGGACGACGAACCCGTCCCGGTAGAGGCCTCTCTTTTGATCGTCTGTAAGCTCCGCAGCGCTCATCTCAATTCTTCTCCTTACGCCCGGTTAAGCTCGTCTTCGATAAATTCCATGCGGTCTTTGCCCCAGAAAAGCTCGTCGCCGACGAACATGCTGGGCACACCGAAAACGCCGCGCTCCATGCCCCGATTGGTGCTTTCTATGAGCTGGTTTCTGATCTCATCGCTTTCAGCTTGCTCGACAAATTCAGCTGCCGGGACCCCCAGTGACTGGGCAATGGCCCCAAGGCCCTCATAGTCCTCAACGCCAGCGTCGTTCTGCTCCCAATAGGCCTGGAACATTGCTTCAACGAATTCAGTTTCCAGCCCTCTTGCCTTCATGGCGAGAGCACCCCTCAGGGCACGGCTGGTCTTGATCGGGAACTTCTGAGGCATGCGAAACGGCAAATCATACTTTTCGGCCCAGCGTCGCAAGTCTCGCCCGCGATTGGAAAGCTTGACTTGCGGTTCGTCCATCAACACGTAATTGTTCGCGCGAAAAACGTAACCCAGGTTGAAGGCATGCAGCTCAAGCTCGGCACCAGTGCGTTCAAGAACCGGCTTTATCAGCTTCAGGGCAAAGTACGTATTCGTACTGCCGATGTCCCAATAGAATTCCACTTTTTTCATCGTGATCGCCTCAATTCCCGGCTTCGCAGGGGTTTTCTTTTTGAAATACTAGGCCCATTCTTGAAGACATGAAACACATTGTCCCTGCTTTGTTGGTACTCGTTCTTGTCGTGGCAGCGCCCACGGCTCTGCTGGCCGCTGAAGATCAGCGCCCGAACATCGTCCTCGTATTGGCTGATGATGTGGGCTTCAGCGACCTCGGCGTCTACGGCAGCGAAATATCAACACCAAACATTGATCGGCTGGCGTTAGATGGCGTGATCTTTTCAAACTTTCATGCCTCGCCGATTTGTGCGCCTTCGCGGGCGATGCTGATGACAGGTGTCGATAGTCACCTCGCAGGTGTTGGCAATCTCCCGGAGACCACGCCGCCCGAGCATCGCGATGCGCCCGGTTACAAGGGCGAGCTCAATGACAATGTCATGACGATTGCGGAACGATTGAGACAGAGCGGCTATCACACATATATGACCGGGAAATGGCACCTCGGGCATTCCGCCGCTTCCCTGCCGAGCGCCAGAGGGTTCGAGCGGACCTTTGCTCTTGATGCGACCGGCGGCGATAACTGGGAAAAACGTCCCTATATTCCGCTCTATGAAACCGCCGACTGGTTTGCCGATGGCCAGGAAACCGACCTGCCGGATGACTTTTACTCGTCGCGCTTTCTGACTGACAAGATGATCGAATTTATCGACGAAAGCGTGGGAGACGGGCAGCCCTTCTTTGCCTATCTCGCCTATCAGGCCGTTCATATTCCGGTGCAGGCACCGAAGGAGTTTGTTGATCGCTATGCCGGCGTCTACGATCAGGGCTGGGATGCGCTCCGCGAGACCCGGTTCGGGCGCGCCATCGAGGAAGGGCTGGTGCGTGGCGATGCTGCACTGGGGCCAATGCCGGGAGGGCTTGCCGGCTGGGATTCCCTCTCCGAGGAAGAGCAGAAATTTCAGGCCAAGAGCATGGCCGTCAACGCCGGCATGCTGGAGGCCATGGACTTTCATCTGGGACGTCTGATTTCCCATCTGGAAGAAACCGGGCTTTACGACAACACCGTGTTTCTCGTTCTTTCAGACAACGGTGCTGATCCGTCAGACCCGCTCAGCAGCGCAGTCTTCCGTTTCTGGCTCGATTGGGTCGGATACTCAACCGACTATGAGACATTGGGCGAGAAAGGCACATTCACGGCCATTGGCCCCCAATTCGCAAGCGCTGCAGTTTCGCCCGGCGCCTATTTCAAGTTCTACGCAGGCGAGGGTGGCTTGCGGGTGCCTCTGATCGTTTCCGGGCCACAAATCATGCGGGGCGGCCGAACGGATGCGTTCTCTTTTATCACTGACATTGCGCCGACAATCCTTGAACTCGCTTCAGCAGATTCTGGTCAGCCCCCGGCGGTCCATCCTATTTCAGGGACAAGCCTGAAGCCGTTGCTTACTGGCGGTGAAACATTCGTGCATGCAGCGCATGAAGCGATTGCCATTGAAGCGGCCGGCAGCGTCGCGGTGTTCAAAGGCGAACACAAGCTGACGCGAAACGGGCCACCTTTCGGCGACAACCAGTGGCGGCTTTACAACATCTCGCGTGATCCCGGCGAAACTGCAGATCTGAGCGCGGCACTGCCCGAGCGCGTCGAGGAACTGCTGGCTGAGTATGCCGAATATTCTGCGCGCGTCGGTGTCCTTGAGGTGCCTGAAGGCTACCAGTCCGTCCGGCAGGTCACGCTGAGCATAATTGAGCGGCTGATTGCCCGGAATCTCATGGCGATAATTGTCGCCACTTTGTTGTTCGCCCTGCTGATCTGGTGGAGCATCCGGCGTTTTCGGCAGCGCCTCAGCAAAGGCTAAGATCCTGGTTCAGGCACTGCGTCTTGACGTCACAATGTGTATCAGGGCGGTCAGGGAGAACAGCAGGAGTGCTAGTAACAGCCGCGGATCACTGAGATAGAGCACGGTCTCGATAGGGAATGCGATGGTCTTTTCCAGGGCCGCCAGTTTGTATTCGTGTCGTTCGCCGGTGGCCGGAATCATAACAATTTCCATCAGCGTCCGTCGGCTGCGATAGCGCATCAGGGCGGCCATTTCCCAATGTTCGGCGTTCTCAATACCGGCAAGATCAAGGGCATCGTGAACCGCGTTGCCGTAGAGGACAGGGTGGCTGGCACGTGCGAACAGTTCAGCGTACATATGCTCCATGTAATGGGCCATCAATTCGCCAGCCGTGGCATCAGGTGCGGCGCCCTCGACAGGTGCCGGGTCTTCCGCCAAGTCGATGATGTTGACCATCAGGAACTGATTGCCGGTGTCGGTCTCCATGAAGGTTCTGAATCGGCCCGGCGTTGCCGGATCCGGACTGTTTTCCTGGAGCACCGCCATATACCGCTCGATCTCATCGGGTTCCAGGGGACCGCCGAAGTCCGTGTACCAGATCGTGAAAAGCACATAGATAAGCGCTGAACCGAACCAGAGTGTCCGATGTGACCGCATTGTTTTTTCTCCTCAGAGGAAGGCGCCCGCTTCTGTGAGCCGCTCAATCGTCGCCTCATCAAGCTTCAGGACCTCAGTAAGCACCTGATCTGTATGCTGGCCGAGGGACGGATAGGCCGCACGCATGGGTACCGACCGGGCCGAAAAATGTGTGGCGGGTCCATCATGCAAGAGGGGGCCGACCTCAGCCTGTTCAAGTTCGACATAGAAATTGCGATGCGCAATCTGTGGGTCACGGTGGAAATCAGTAGGCCGCGCAACGACAGATGCAGGGACGCCGGCAGCAATCAAAACAGCTTCGGCCTCGAAGCAGGGGCGTGCCGCGCACCATTCGCCAAGTGCGCGATCGATGTCATCGCTTACTTCCAGGCGCTCATTGAGGGTGAGATCAGCGAACTCACCCAGCTGAACGCATGACACAAGTCCAGCCCATTCGTCGTCATGAGCTGTGGAAATCGCGATGTAACGTTCCTGTTCCAGCGTGGCATAGATGCCGTATGGGCAGGCGGTCGGCGAAGACATGCCAATCGGTTCTGCTGTCCGCCCGTTGATCGCTTCGTCGAGCAAGAGAGGTTCTATGAAATGGATTGAGCATTCGATCTGACTGACATCAATATATTGTCCGAGACCAGTGCGGCGGCGCTCATAGATGGCGCCGGCAAGAGCAGGGATGCCGAATTTTGGCGCGATGACATCCGTATAGGGTCCGGCAGCACCGCAAGGCGCACGATCAGGCCAGCCGGTAGTGGAATAGATGCCGCCAAATGCCGAACCATGCTGGCCGTAGCCTGAATATCGCCGATAAGGTCCGGTTTGGCCGAGAAGCGACGTGCTCAACATGATGAGGTCAGGCCGGTCCCCGGAAATGCTGCCATAGTCGAGGCCGAAGCGCTGCATGGTGCCCGGCGAAAAACTTTCGATCATGACATCGGCCCAGGCAATCATTTTGCGGGCGACCTCGATGCCTTCAGGTTTTCTGAGGTCCAGCGTCATGCTCCGCTTTGAGGTGTTGTAAAGGGCGGTCCACATGCTCTTGTTATGGTGCAGTTCGCCGCCGACAAAGGGCGGCAGCGCGCGGGCCAGGTCAACATTGAGCGAGGATTCGATCTTGATGACGTCAGCGCCGTTGTCGGCAAGCGCTTTACCCATAGTGGGACCGGCAGCGACCCAACTGAAGTCGGCAACCTTCAGGCCGTCAAAGGCAAAGCCACTGCGCGGTGTGGCTGGCGCTTTGGGCGTGGGCAGTTCGATCTTCAGCCATTCATCAATCAGTTCCTGATGTTCGCCCAATCCGGGTGCCGGCCTCTCGTAGATGATCGGGGTCCGGCTCAGTTTAGCGGTGGCGCCTGGATAGATTTCACCATCGACATCGGTCCAGAATTCGCGCGCGATAAGCTGCACTTCTTCGAGCAGATCTTTGGTTGTGTGAACCGGGGCGAAGCGCTGATCATTCTCAATGCCCCATTTGACGATTTCCTGTTTGGTCATCGTCAGCATGAATTCTTTGGCGATGGCAATGGCCTCGCCAAGGAGCTCTTCGGTCAGGCTGCCGTCCGCGATTTGAGGGGCCCAGTTTTCCCAATCGATTTCGGCGAGGCCGTCCGGCATTTCACCTTTCTGCCGCAGATCCTCCATAAGCACCGGGATGAGACCGCGGCTGCCGGATGCGCCAGGCCCAAGGATGGCGATGACGTAACCGTCTTTGCACGGATAGTTCGGCGCCATCAGCTTCTGCATGCCGGGTGGTTCGAAGCTGCCGCGATCATCGCCAACGCCTGGCGGATCAATACCCAGCGCCGACGGGTATTCGCCAGGCCCCATGAGAGTCCAGATCATGGCGGCCTGCGCCGAGGTATCAAGCCATTGGCCAAGGCCTGACGCATCGCGTTCGTTAAGCGCGATGACCGCATCCGCTGCCGCTTGTGCACCGGCGTGATAGGCAGCCTGCGGATGGCCGACGGGCAAAGGCCGTCGGTCGCGATCCCCCTGCAGCGACAGGCGGCCACCGGCAGCCTCAATCGTCAGTTCAGATGACGGCCAATTGGCTTTCGGGCCGGTCTGGCCGTAGGCACTGACGCTGACATAGATCAGCCGCGGATTAATCTCCGCCAGTGCTGCGTAGTTCAGGCCGAGTGTGTTGAGGTAACCAGGATCGAAGGACTCGATGAAAATATCGGCTATGCGCACCAGCCCGAGCAGCGTTTCGCGCCCGCTGGCGTCCTCAATGTCCAAAACAGCGCTCTTTTTGTTAAGTCCTGTGGCCGCCCAATAGAGCGAGCGGCCCTCATGGCCGGGGCGTTCATCAAAAGGGGGAAGTTTTCGCGCTGGCGTGCCGGCGGCGGGTTCGATTTTAAGGACCTCTGCGCCAAGGTCTGCCAGCAACCTGCCGGTCAGTTCCGATCTCTCATTTGCAAGATCCAGCACACGAACGCCGGTCAGTACGCCTTCGGACACTTCGATTACCCCCTCAAATCCCTGATTCCAGCAATGTTAGTCACAAACCCGGCACGCGTCCATTTCGCGGCAAAAGGAGAAAATGGCTCTCACAGCTGCTGCAATCCGATGCGCCAAAACCGGGCATTGGAACGATGGCCGCCATCTCATCCCTTATCCCCTGGACCAATGAACATTCCGCTGCATCGGGGATCAGAAATGCGCATTGCGGTGGGTTTGGGCCGGTCACGTGATCGATGTGCCAGTGCAGTTTGCCAGTGCCCTCAAGATGCCGTGCGACTCTGGCGCCAAGACCGCCAGGACCGTTCGCACTGCCCGCGTAGATGTATTGCCCAGGGGAAAGCACAGTCGGCTGTCTGTTACGCAGAGCGACTTTCAACGGCTGCCGGATGTCGAAGAACAGCAGATAAGCCCCACCGACCCTTGGCAGCCGCTCCATATCTGCCAGTTTCGCCCTCTGGACCTCAGTGTGCGCTCCATATTGCCGGTTCAGCCAGGCATGGATATGTTCTAAAGACTGCATTGAAGCCATCATAGCCCAGGATGGTACAGAACAGGGGATGCGAGATGAGCGAAACCGAACAGAGCGATAAAGACGACAATCCCGGTGTCATCGCACGTCCTCCCTTTCTGTTCCTTGGCGTTCTGGTGGCCGCCTATGTTATCGATTATTTCTTCGCGGTCCGGCTTCTGGGGACTTTTCTGCAGCTTCTGGGCGCCGCCGTCCTGATCATTCCTGGTCTGGTGTTCATGATCAATGCGATTCGCGGTCAGACTGACGCAGGTACGAACTACAGGACACAGGAACCTGATACGGCTCTTGTTACAACCGGAATTTATCAGTTCTCGCGAAACCCAATTTATCTGGGGATGACATTCCTCTATCTTGGGCTCGCCATCCTGGGTGACAACATCTATGCGATCTTTTTGCTGGCGCCGCTGTTGCTGCTCATTCGCTATGGCGTCATTGCGCGCGAAGAGAAATATCTGGAATCCAAATTTGGCGACGAATATCTGCAGTACAAGAAAGACGTGAACCGGTGGTTCTGACGGGCTCAGATCATTCCGCGGCTTGCAGTATTTCCGGCTTATCTGAATGGTAGCGCCATATTGTCGCCGGTGGCACATTGAACCAGACATGGCCAACCGACTCACGGGCCAGTTTCAAACCATCCAGAATTGACGCGTTCGCCGGTGACTTGAACCAGTATGTGTATTGCACAAAAGAGCCATCGCTCCCCATGAGGGCGAAAGCCTGATCCATAATGCGCCGTCGGTCGCTGGCCGGGAAAGCCTTCATGGGAAGGCTGGACACTACGGTTTCGACAGGGCTGCCGTTACACGAGCTGAGAGCGTCGATCAGATGAAGAGCATCGCCATGTATCACGTTGGCATCCGGATAGCGCTTCTTCAAAAGGCGATGAAAGGTCTTGTCATATTCGACAACGACGAGGCGTTCAGGTGCAACACCTGCGTCCAGCAAGGCCCGCGTGATTACGCCGGTGCCGCCACCCAACTCGACCACAAGGCCGTCAGAATTCGGATCAACATGTGCCGCCATCTCGCGCGCAAGCATGCGGCTTGAAGGCATGACAGAACCAACCCGTCGCGGTGCCCGCAATGATCGATAAACGAAAATAGCTAGTTCAGAAATCCACACTGTCTTCAGCTTGATTCTTTGTCTGCCCTGATTAAGCTTCGTCAACAAGACTTGCCGGCACTATTATACCTTGCACGAAAGGCTGACTATAGGCCAGACACGATCTGAAGTCGACGGCAACCCAGAGCAAGAGCCAGATAGTGTTTCGCCACCTTGGAGCGTACCAGATATGGAACTCGCAAAGCCGTACATTGATTTTGGCCTCTATACGAACAATCGGGAGGCCATGCTGGACTTCTGGCAAAATGACGTTGGCCTGGCCTTCGATCATCTTTTGAAGGTGGGCGGCGGCGTCCATCAGCTGCGGCACGATATGAACGGATCCGTGCTCAAAATCAATGCCGCCAGAGATCCATTGCCGGAAGGCGCCAAATCAGGCTTCAAGAACCTCATGATTGCCAGAGAAGGGATCGACGCGGTCAGGGTTCTGACGGATCCTGATGGCAATCATGTAAGCCTTGTACCAAAGGGCACCGATGGCATCAGCGGCATAGGGATCGTGCTTGAGGTATCCGATCTGAACGCATCAGCAACGTTTTATGGCGATGCCCTTCAGGCAAAAACAATTGGCAAAAACGCTTTCGCCATTGGAGACAGTATTATCTTTCTGGAGAGCGGGCACGGGACACCTCTTGGGGCACCCCGAAACGGTCTCGGTTATCGCTACTTGACTGTGCAGGTGCACTCGGTCGATGCAGAACATGCTTCGATCCTTGGCGCAGGCGGGATGGAAGGCACAGCACCCGTAACCCTGGGGGATACCGCCAGAATTTCGTTTGTCCGTGATCCCGATGGCAACTGGATCGAAATTTCGCAGCGAAAATCCCTCACCGGATCGCTGGAGATCGGCGCCGGTTAGCCTATAAATTGAAAAGGCCAGGCGAAATTTGTCGCCCGGCCTCTACACTTTGATGGTTTGAGTTAGAGGTCAGGCGACCTCAAACAGACCTGCAGCGCCCATGCCGCCACCGACACACATGGTGATTACAACGTATTTTTCGCCGCGACGTTTTGCTTCGATCAACGCGTGACCGGTCATGCGCGAACCGCTCATGCCATAGGGGTGACCGATAGAAATAGCGCCGCCGTTCACATTCAGCTTTTCATTGTCGATGCCAAGGCGGTCGCGGCAATAGACGACCTGGCAGGCGAACGCTTCGTTCAGTTCCCAGATGCCGACGTCGTCCACCTTGAGGCCGTTTCGTTCGAGCAACTTCGGAACGGCGAACACAGGACCGATACCCATTTCATCAGGATCACATCCAGCGACGGCGACCCCGCGATAGATACCAAGCGGTTCCACGCCTTTTTGTTCGGCAAGCTTGCCGTCCATGACAACGCAGGCGGATGCACCATCGGAAAGCTGGCTTGCGTTGCCGGCAGTTATATAATCACCAATGACCGGCTTCAGTGACGCAAGGCCTTCAAGGGTTGTGCTTGGGCGGTTGCACTCATCGGCTTCCAGGGTGACCTCTTCTTCCGACGTACTGCCGCTCTCGCGGTCAACTTTCATCCAGGTCGCCGTGGTGGCGATGATTTCGTCATCGAATTTGCCGGACTGCTGGGCTGCCGCGGTACGCAACTGGCTTTGCAGCGAGTACTCATCCTGAGCTTCACGGCTGATACCATAACGTTTCGAGACAATCTCTGCGGTCTCCAGCATCGCCATATAGATGGCGGGCGCTTTCGCGATGACGTTCGGGTCCTGGCCGCGATAGCCGTTCATGTGCTCGTTCTGCACCAGGCTGATGCTATCAAGCCCGCCGCCAATGCAGATGCCCATGTCATCATCAATGACCTGTTTGGCGGCAGTTGCTATGGCCATCAGGCCTGACGAACATTGCCGGTCGAGGGTCATGCCCGAAACTTCCAGCGGACAGCCAGCTGCCAGGGCGATCTGCCGCGCGACGTTGCCGCCCTGGGTGCCCTGCTGAAGAGCAGCCCCCATGATGACGTCTTCAACTTCACCGGCTTCGATGCCAGCGCGCTCAATGGCAGCTCTGACCGCGCCTGATGCCAATGTCGGGGAGTTGGTGTTGTTAAAGGCACCCCGATGGGCTTTGCCGATAGGCGTTCTTGCGGTTGATACGATGACTGCATCACTCATGATTTGTCCTTTCAAATTGCTTTGGCTAAATCGTTGTCGGTTTTCTGGCCGAGATCAGATTTACGCGCTGTCCTTTTTCGCCGGGGGGATCATCGTGTCTGCGCGATAGTCCTTGTCAGAGCGATAGTCCTTGTAAGGCGCGTCCCGCCAGGCGAGCGCATGGCCGAGACCGCCTTCGCCCATTTTTTTCTGCCACTCGTAGGAATGCTGGGTGAACTGGCCAGCCGCATCAAGGTCAGTGGATGTCCTGACGGAGGAATAAATGCCCATATTCTCGTAGAAACGGTTCATGTTCAGTTTGAGAATGGCGAGATGGTCTGCCGAAATGTTGGCAATTCGATCGGCGTATTCGATGGTTCGTTCTTCCAGTTCCTCAATCGGCCAGGCATGATTGATCATGCCGCACTCTTCGGCTTCGGTGCCGGATATGTTGTCGCCGGTATAGTAGAGCTCTTTTGCCTTCCGCATGCCGATGACCAGGGGCCAGATGACGCCGGTCCGGCTGGTACCGAGACCGCGCAAACCGGGGTGGCCAAGTTTTGCATCGTCAGCCGCAACCACCAGATCGGCCATCATCGCCATCTCGCAACCGCCGGCGATGGCGTAGCCATGAACCTGGGCGATGGTCACCTTGGCCATGTTCCAGAAATACATGTGAATGTCGGTGATCTGCTGCATGCCGGTACGGATGCCCATCAGCAGGCGGCGGCCGTCATCATCAACGGATTTGTGGCGGCGCACCACAGCGTCGGCGCCGGTGCCCCTTGACGGGGCCAGATCGTAACCAGCCGAGAAAGTGCGGCCCGCACCCTTGACGATGATGACGCGGACGGAATCATCGGCTTCCATGTCGTGCAGTGCGTGGTTGAATTCGAACAGCAATTCCTGCGACAAAGCATTCATCTTGTCCGGGCGGTTGAGCGTGATGCGCCCGACCCGGGCATCTGTGCCGACATAGTCAATTTCAAGATTTTCGTACGCGCTTGCCACGGTCTGTCTCCCTCAATTCCCCAAATTCCAGGGTTCCGGCCAATCAATCAGCGGGCAATTAGCGGGTCCCTTTTTGTCTGGTGTGATGATAGGACCTCGGACAAGCGAAAGACAAGGCTTCAAGGGTAATTGACAGATCAGTGCCTGCTTTCGACAATAGACATGACAATAGACATGTTGTGCAGGGACGAAAGAGGAAGAGCAGCCTTGATGGCAAGGACGGAACCACTTCTGGGCGTTGAATGCTGGCGGGCAGCGGATCTTGCTGATGCGTCAACCTGGCAATATGAACTTCGTCCGGACGACATCGCTGAGTTGGAAGCAGCCTACAAAGGACCAGATACAGACTTTCTAAGTTCCGGCATTACGGATTTTCCATTGCCACGACTTCACTCCAGGATTCAGGAGATAAGCCGCAGACTGGAGCTTGGTCGCGGCATTTTCCTGATCCGCGGGTTTCCTGTGGACCGATTCAGCGAAGATGAGTGCGAGCGGATTTTCTGGGGTCTTGGCGCTCATTTCGGCTTGGCGGAACCTCAGGACGCTGAGGGTGCGCTTATGCACCACATCAGAGATACCGGTCAGGATGTCGGCAGCACTGACAATGTGCGCGGCTTCCAGACGGCAAGTGCGTTGCCTTTTCACAATGATGGCGGTGACATTTTCATGCTGCTCTGTCTTGAGACAGCGGCCCGCGGCGGCCAAAGTAAACTGATCAGCGCCGGGACGATCTTCAACCAAATCCTTGCCGAGCGGCCCGATCTTGCGCAGGTCTTGCAGGAAGATTTTTATTTCGATGCCCGTGCGCAGCAGCTTGATGGCACCAATCGCGTCCAGAGAGTGCCCATCTTTTCGTTCGAGGATGACCGTATTCAGGTGCTCTATAAGCGCGGCTATATTCAGCTCGGTCAGCGATTTCCCGAAGTGCCAAAGCTGACCGAACTGCAGACCGAAGCACTTGATCTTTTTGATGAGGTCTGCCGACGCGAGGAAAATATCTACCTATTTGATCTCCAGCCGGGCGACATTCTGATCGCGAACAATTTCTCCGTCCTGCATGGGCGCACGCGCTATGATGATAAGAGCCGAGATCATCAGCGCCATCTTCTCAGGCTCTGGTTGACCACGCCGGAGGGACGAGCCTTGCCGGAGGTGTTCAGCGAAACTCGCGAATTTGGGCTCACCTGGCGGCGGCGACAGGCGGCGAACAGGTAATTGCTGTGTGATTTAGGAAGGGCCCGAAATGTCTGAATTCAATCTTGATGAATTGCCCAGACCAACCAGGGATTATGAGCTGGCGCGGGCGCAGCTGAAAGAGTTCGGCTTTTGCCTGATCGCCGAGGCTCTTTCGGCCGACGAAGTGGCTGAATGTCGCCAGCGCCTGATGACCCAGGCGGCAGGCGAGCAGGAAGCAGGTATTGCGACGCGCGACGGCGGCAAGGACCAGCCCAATCAGCGTGTCTGGAACCTGGTGAACAAGGGCGAGATGTTCCGGGACCTCCTTTTTCACCCCGCGATCCGCGAACTCGTGCCCGAAATGCTGGGTGAGGATTACACGCTATCAAGCTTCACCGCGAATATCGCCGGACCTGGCGGCGAGCCCATGATGCTGCATTCCGACCAGGGCTATGCACCACGCTCAACCCCCTATGCTGTCGCCGTGAATACGGCCTGGATGCTGGAAGATCACTCGGAAGAGAACGGTGGCACGCGGCTCGTGCCGGGCAGCCATCTCTGGCCAGAGACGCCGGCAGACAAACCGGATGTTGTATCCATTGCTGCTGACGCACCAGCGGGCACACTGTTGATGTTTGATGGCCGTATGTGGCACGGCACAGGTGCCAATCACACAAACCGAAAACGCCATCTCATGCTCGCCTATTTCTGCAGACCGTTCATCCGCCCGCAGGAAAATCACACGCTCAGCCTCTCGGACGAGGTCTACAGGAAGGCATCCCCTGAGCTCCTGGGGCTCCTTGGATTCAAGACCTGGGGCACCCTTGGCAACGTCAATGGCGTGATCCGCGCGGGTGGAGAACTGGTTGAGCGAGAAGCTGAGCTGACCGGCGAGCTCGAGGGAACAGCCCAGGAATAGCCAGGAACAGGATGCGAAAATGGTGACATCGAAGACAGTTCAGGTCCGCGACATCGAGATGGCCTACTGGGATATCGGCGAAGGTGATCGCACTTTTGTTCTGGTTCATGGCTATACCGGATCGAAGCTTGATTTCGTCTCGCATGTTGACGCGCTTGGCAATTTCGGCAGGACGCTGCTGATCGATCAACGGGGTCATGGGGAGACATCGAATCCAGGGTCAGCTGATGAATACAGCTATGAAGGGCTGGGCGCTGATCTTGATGCCTTTCTTGATGCCATGGGTCTCGACCAGGTGGATCTTCTGGGCCATTCCCTTGGTGGCATGATGGCAATGCGTTATACGCTCGCCCATCCGGAACGTGTGGCATCCCTCATTCTGATGGATACCGGACCCTATCCGATGCCGGCACAGCTGGATCGCGCGGCGCGCACTCGCATGGTGGCCGGCGGCATGGCTGATCTTTTGGCGCTCAGAAAAGTCACAGCCAAAACCATGGAACGTTCACCCTCGGTCGTCGCTCTTGAAGAGCGCGTCGGCAGTGATGCCTATTGGCAAATGATTGAAGAAAAGCTGCTGGCCATGGACCCGGTTGCCTTTGTCGAGCTTGGCCAGCTTTTGAATGACGCACCATCTGTCATGGCCGAGCTGTCGGCGATCGTTTGCCCCACTACGGTGATTGTTGGCGAAGAGGACACGCCGTTCATCGAAGCGTCAGACAATATGGTGGCGGCCATCGCGAACGCCAAACTTGCGCTCATCGCAAACGCCGCCCACAGCCCGCAAAACGAAAATCCCAAGCCCTGGCTCGAAGCTGTGACCAGCCATATCAAGAGCGCGCGCTGATCTAGGCGTCGTAGCCCGGTGGTGGCGTGAAGCCCCCCATTTCATTCGCCAAAAGCCTGGCCGCTTCAATGGTGACGCGATCGCCGCCTTCAGGTCCAGCGATCTGCAGACCGACAGGCAGACCATCGGATGCGGGTCCAACCGGCACGACTGTGCCCGGCAGAAAGGCGACGCCTGTGATACCGGCCCAGAAAACGGATTCGAAATAGCTGCGTTTTTCGTTGTTCACCGGGACAAGCCTCGGTCCATCGGAGTGATCATGCTCGAATGCCGTTGTCGAGCTGACCGGCATCAGGATGATGTCATAGCTTTTGAAAAATTCATGCCAGGCCCAGCGCAGTCTCTGGCGCGCTTCATTCTGTTTGTTCCAGTCGCGAATGAAGTAGAGCCGCGCGCGGGCCGAGACGGCTTCGTCGCTTTTGTCAGAGACTTTATACTCAAAAGCGCTTTCGAGAGCGCCGTCAAAGACTTCAGCCGGCAGGCGCGAACCCATGACGGCGTTCAGCAGATACTGATAGATCATGTGGCTGTCAGCGACGTCAAAGTCCGGACGGGCATCGTCGCTTACTTGGGCGCCGGCATCACGGAACACTTGCGCTGCGGCATCAAGGCGCTCGCGCACTCTCTGGTCGAGGGGGCACTCATCTGCATCGAACCAGACCGCAACTCTGAAATCCTTCAGCGACTTCTGGCTGGCTTCGGGAAGGGTCAGGGACCATCCGGTTCCCATCATCTCATCGGGCCCCGCCAGAATGTCCAAAGCGAGGCGCAGGTCTTCTGCTGAACGCGCCAAAGGCCCGAGCACTGAGATATCAGAGGGCACCAATGTGCCCGGCAGTGCATGACCGCGTGGCGGAATGATGCCCCAGCTCGCCTTATGGCCGAACACGCCACAGAAATGAGCCGGGTTCCTGATGGAACCTCCTATGTCACTGCCGGCATCAAGCCCCGTCATGCCGGCGGCAACGGACGCCGCGGAACCGCCTGATGACCCGCCGGGGCCACGGGATACGTCCCATGGATTGTTGGTTGTGCCGTAAATCTCGTTATAGCTTTGCAGATCGGCAAGCCTGATCGGCACATTGGTCTTGCCGAAAATCACCGCACCCGCCACCTTCAGCCTTTGAACCGGCAGGCTGTCTTGTGAGGGCACATTGTCTTTCATTTCAGGAATTCCCTGGGTGGTGGGCGTGCCGGCCATGCCATAGCTTTCCTTCAGGGTCATGGGCAGGCCATGCAGCGGGCCCCAGTTGTCACCCCTGGCCAGAGCCGCATCGGCTTCACCCGCCCGCACCCGGGCGCGCTCATAATCCTTGAAAATGATCGCGTTTAACGGCGGATTAAAGCGCTCGACGCGCGCGATGTAGTGATCCAAAAGCTCGAGCGACGAAATTTTCTTTTGCCTGATGTCGGCCGACAGTTCCGTCGCAGACTTGAATGCAATGTCCATGCTTTACCTTTTCTCCCGTCCCTCATGATTTCTTGAAGGAATCAATGGCCTACTGGATCATTGATTGTGGAAGCATTGCAAGTATCTCTGCTCGTATCGAAGGGCACACACCGGTCTTGAGGCTGCCGCTCATGTGGACTGGCAGCGACCTGGATGCCTGACCCCCGAAAGTGCGACGTTCAGGTTTCGGGGTCTGATGCCGCACGCTCACCAATATGGGGGGGAGGGGAGAGAGCGGGGGTCAGGCAATTCTGAGAGCTCGCGGGTGAGCTCAAACCGGTATCCGCCTATTCGGCAGCCCTTTGCTGGTCCTCTGCGACGACGCGGCCATCAAAGAGATTGATAATGCGATCAGCTTCCCTGGCATGGGATTCTGAATGCGTGACCATGATCACGGTTGTGCCGGCCTGGTTCAGTTCTGAAATCAGGTTCATGACCTCAGCACCGTTTTCGGAATCAAGATTGCCGGTCGGTTCATCGGCCAGTACAAGTGCTGGCTTCGAGACGATGGCCCGGGCCACTGCAACGCGCTGCTGCTGGCCGCCGGAAAGCTGCTGCGGCATATGCTTATGGCGGTGCGCAATGCCCACCCGTTCCAGCACTTCGATCACACGTGCTTTTCGTTCGCCGGACGCCATGCCCTGATAAAGGAGCGGCAGTTCGACATTTTCGCGCACGCTGAGCTCATCGATCAGGTTGAAGCTCTGGAAGATGAAGCCAATGTTTTCTTTCCGGATGTTGGCAAGATGACGCTCTTTTGCGTGGGACACATCTTCGCCAAGGAATTCGTATTTGCCATCCGATGGCGTATCCAGAAGTCCGACGATATTGAGAAGCGTTGACTTGCCACAGCCCGAAGGGCCCATGACTGCAACATATTCGCCGTCGCCAATGTTTACATTGATGCCACCAAGGGCGGCAGTCTCGATCTCGTCTGTACGAAAGGTTTTGGTAATATTCTCGAGCGCAAGCATCTGGGTTCCCCCTGTTGGTTGACTGACATCAGTACTTCAGTACTAACGCCTAACAAGCAAGGGCTGTGCCAGATCACGTCGAGTGATGTAAGATATTGAAATATATGGAAAAAGTCCGGCGCCTTGAAGTCACTCAGGCGCCGGCTCTTTTGTGAAATTCACCAACAGTTGGTGTTGCGGCCAAGATCAGAGAGTTTCTTCCGCACCCCAAATGGTCGTCACCTGGGTTGAAAGGATGCCGCCGTTACCATGGCAAAGAGCGGCTTTCGCGCCTTCGACCTGGCGGTCGCCAGCATTGCCCCGGATCTGATGGGTCGCTTCTATCAGCAGAAAGAGCCCGTACATGCCGGGATGAACACAGGAGAGCCCGCCGCCGTTGGTATTCACGGCAAGGGATCCGCCCGGATCAATGGCACCGGACTCGACGAATGCGCCGCCTTCGCCCTTTTCACAATAGCCGAGATCCTCGAGGAACAGGATCGTGTTGATGGTGAAGGCATCGTAAAGGGCCAGGACATCGATGTCTGAAGGCTTCATCCCGGCGAGTTCAAAGGCCCTGGGTCCGGATTTGGCGGCTGCACTGACGGTCAGATCTTCCATGAAAGCGATGCCGGAATGACTGAGGGATGCGTTGCCACCAAGGAAGTACATGGGCTTGTGGGGCAGGTCTTTGGCGCGCTCAGCCGATGTCATGACCGCTGCACCGGCACCATCTGTGACCAGGCAGCAATCGCGAACGGTAAACGGATCGCAGACCGGGCGGGAGCCCGTTACATCGCTGATGCTGAGCTCACCGTGCATGAAGGCGTCGGGGTTCAGGTTCGCCCATTTTCGGGCGGCAACGGCGACGGCGGCGAGCTGCTCGTGGGTGGTGCCGTATTCATGCATGTGCCGCGCGGCTGACAGCGCATAGGCGTTCATCGGCATGCGTGGCTTATAGGGTGCGGTATGCAAGTCACCGCTGAAGCCGCTGGGACCTGCCGTTCTTGGCCCTGTGTTGCGGCGCACCCTGCCGGTCCGCTGGGTCGAGGCATATGGGATGAGTGCGACATCGCAAAGGCCGTGGGCAATCGCCAGGCTGGCCGAGATGCAATGGGCTTCATAGGAGGACCCACCGATGGATGTGCCGTCGACATAGCGCGGTCTCAGGCCGAGATATTCAGCGATGCCGCCGGGTCCCTGGGCGGCAAATACACCGTCCACATCTGAAAGCTTGAGTCCGGCGTCTGCCAGCGCTTTGACAGAAGCTTCCGCTGTAAGCTCCAGAACAGACCGATCAGGAACGGCCTCACCCATGGCAGTCTGGCCGACCCCGACGATGGCCGCTGCACCTCTTGCGTCCAGCATGATTGTCTCTCCCTACTGAATTATGTTTTGCTGAAGTTTAACCCCTACAATCTCCAAAGGACAAGACAGGGAAAGGGCGAGAGCGATGATTTTGGTACAGCGGGAATTTCATGTGGCGAGAGAGGATCAGGCGGAGTTTGAACGCCAGAGCCGAGAAGGGCTGTGGCCCACGTTCCTCCATTTCGGGGCGCAGATGGTGGGCTTTGGCCGTTGGGGCTTTGGCGGTCAGGGCGGTGTGGTTGTCACCAACACTGTCTATGCTGACTTCGAGCACTGGCTCGCGACCCGTATGCTGATCGGTGACTTCTACAAAGACGAGGCGATGATGGAGGAGACCAAAGACCTTCGCCCCATTTTCGCAAATAGAAACGACCTGATCTCAAAGACCGAAGCGCATCTGTTCGAGATCGATGATGATCATTCCGAACCTGAAACTTTCTACCGCAGCGCCGGTGCAGATCTCGCAGAGGCGCCGGCCACGTTCGGGCGTGGATCGGTAATTTGCATCCGCCGTTACGCTGTTGTGCGCGGCAGTTTCCGGGACTTCGTTGGCATGACGGCTGCGGAGGTTGCGCCCGGCCTGAACGAGCGTGGCGCCAGGCTTCTCGTTATCGGGCGGGATCTGATGACGGGCCCCGACAATGCGGTTACCTTCACGGCCTATCCTTCCTTGCCGGTGTTCTACGCAGACGCCGGCGACGATGCGGTCAGATCAGCAGCGCGCGACATGCTGACGACATCCGAGCATGGTCAGCTTCTGATGGTCGCCACGGATTTTGGCCAGAAAACCTAGGCCCGGTCAGCGCCCACCATGGACATAGACCCGCTCGCCTGTAACGTAAGTGTTCTCAGGCGAAACCAGGAAGCGTACAACGCTGGCGACTTCTTCTGGCGAGCAGACATGGCCAAAGGCGCTTCTTTCATCAAGGGCATGAATGTCTTCAACGCCGGTAGTGGCACGAATGAGACGGCGTCCCATTTCCGTATCAACCAGCCCCGGTGCGACGATGTTGACAAAAGTGCCGTGGGGCTTCTCTTCCTTGTATAAGGTCTGTGCCAGTGCCTCCATCGCCGTTTTTGCCATATTGTAGGGCCCGCCATTTGCCGCAAGGCCTTGGGTTGCAGCACTGGAAATCATGATGATGTCGCCTCTGGGTGCTTTCCGCATGCCGGGGATCACGAGCTTTGACAGATGATGGGGTCCAAGGGCATGGACGCTCATAACGCGCAAGACCTCTTCCGGTGCCGTGTCGGCGACACTGTTGCCGCGGCTGGCAATACCGGCGTTGTTGACGAGCAGGTCGACGGCGCCAAGCTTGTCTTCGACCTCGGCGACCATGGCTTCGACTTCTGAAAGATTTTCGATCGATGCGCGAACGCTGATGGCGCGGCGGCCAAGTGCTTCTATTTCTGCAACCGTCTGAACCGCGGCATCGTCGTCACGGTGATAGTTGACGGCAATGTCGGCACCATCTTCGGCCAGCATCAGGGAAATCGCTTTTCCAATGCCCCGTGATCCGCCGGTGATAAGTGCAATGCGGCCCTTCAGGCCATTTTCTACAGGCATAGTCCGTCCCTTTTTCTGTCCCCTGATTTTTCTGGCTGCAGCCTATGCGATGGCGCCGAGAATGCCAACGCTGGCCAACCTTCTCTGATAGGCTTTCAAAATGCATGACCCTGATCCAGATCCACGACGCGGCAAATCAGGGCCCCGCGTTATCTGGCTGGTGCTTGGTGGGATCGGCGTGATCGGTATTCTGCTGGCGCTCTTTGGTGGTTTCCCGGCCGACATCGATACTGAAGATGCGGTTGCTCAAAGCCTCTATTACATCCTGCTGCTGGTGCTGGTGGGCTCAAGTGCTGTGTTGCACCGGGGCTTGAAGCTGACGTCTGTATTCAGGAACATTCTGATCTGGCTGGCCATTGGTGCGACGCTCGTCCTTGGTTACAGCTTTCGCTACGAATTTTCGGGCGCATCGGATCGCATTCGGGCTGAGTTGTTCCCGAGAGACGGCGTGACGAGAGGTGACAGTATTTCCTTTGTTGCATCTCAGAACAATCACTTCATCGTTGCCGGCCTGGTCGATGGCGTGGCAGTTGAATTTCTGGTTGATACGGGGGCAAGCGACATTGTGCTCAGCCCTCGCGACGCCGTTCGGGTCGGTTTTGATCCGGATCGTCTCGATTATACGAGGCAGTATGCGACGGCGAACGGCACCGTGCTGGCCGCACCGGTCCGTCTGCGCAGCATCGAAATCGGGCCGATACTGCTCCAGGACATGCCGGCATCAGTGAATGATGCTGACATGGCGCGATCGCTTCTCGGCGTCCGGTTTCTGGATGAACTCAGTGGTTATGAAGTGTCGCAAGGCAGGTTGACGTTCTATCGCTAGACCCGATTGTACATTTATGGAATCAGGCCCCGGGCCGCCGACGTCAGACAGTCAATGCTCCGGCCATCGCACTTGACAATATTCAAAAACCTTCTTTGGGTCAGGTCTATAAACAGAACGACCAGTGGTAGCCGAGATGGTCAGAGAAGCTACCAACGAGGCGCCCTTTCCAGGCGATATACATCACGTCCGTATACGCCTGCGCCCAACAGCCAAACCCGGCTTCAGCCTGCTTGACGGGCAAGAGCGTCATGCTGCCGACAAGAATAGCGAAAGCACAAACGGATGAGATTGAATATTTTTTCATTCTGGTTCTCCTAATGAAAAGCTAACAATACGGCAGTGAACTTACATAGATTCGCTAGTCTGTACTAGACGGAAGTTGATTTGAACCCCTAGATTCCCTCCATATTTAGGTAGAGTCTGCCCTCTGTATGAGGCGGACGAGTGAAGCGATCACGATTTAGCGAAGATCAGATCATCGGCATTTTTCAGAGCCAGTGAAGTTAAGTATATTGCCTGCGGTCAAACCACCCGGCTGTCGTGCCCTTCCCAGAAAGGCTCTCGCAAATGCCTGCAAGCACACACGGCTCCACGGCGACGGCGGACCGGCGCCACGTTTGCGGCTCCGACCATTTGAATATCAAATTGGTCTAACCATCCGGCCCGTTCAGGATGCGGGTCAGGAACCTGCCGCCGGCAAGAACGGCGGGATCATCGATCTGATGTCCGAGGCCGTGTGAGATATGCCATTCCACATCAATGCCCAGGTCCTGCAGATAGAGGATGGATTGCAGCAGCGCTTTAACTGGGATCACCGGGTCAGCATCGCCATGCAGCAGCATCACTGGTGGCTTTCCCTTCATCTCATCGGGCAACGTGTCGCGGTTGGCGAGGGAGCCGGTGTAACCCATGAGGGCCGCAGGTGCATTTTCGCGGCGCAGGGCAGCATCGAACGTGACGCCGTAGCCCTGGCTGAAGCCAACCATGACCAGGCGGCTTGCCGGCAGGTCAAGCGCGGCGAGCTGTTGATCGACAAAGTCATTGAGGATGTTGGCGGCTTCACGAATGGCGGCGCCGCGGGTGCTGCGGTTTTCCGGGCTCAGATCGTACCACTGAAAACTGCCAAACAGCTCTTCGCTGGCAATCGGCGCGTTCGGCGCCATGAACCAGGTGTTGGGCAGCGACGGTGCCCATTGCTGGGCCAGGGCCAGCATGTCGTCGCCGTCGGCGCGCCAGCCATGGGCCAGGACGACAAGACTGTCCACCCCGCCGCCCATCGGCGGCAGCTCAGGCCCAAATAGCTGTACCCGTTCACTCATGCGGTTCCCTTTTCACGGCCATGTTACCCTTTTTACCAGTGTTACTCATATTACATAGAATTGAAGAGGCCGGTGTTGCCGCATCAGGCCTTGGCCCCTAAGGTCTGCAGTGCTCGACAAATCTGTGGGAACCGATGGTAAACGGGGGAGTGGTGTTATGGCGGAGGAGAGTACGGGAGAACATGAGATCGGCGGACGGTACGCGTACTATGTGCTTGGCGTTCTCGTTGCCGTCTACGTTCTAAATTTTGTCGACCGCCAAATTCTCTCAATCCTGGCTGAGGCGATCAAAGCCGATGTCGGACTTACGGACGCCGAGATCGGGTTCCTGTTCGGCACGGCATTTGCCGTCTTCTATGCGCTTTTCGGCATTCCACTTGGGCGGCTCGCCGACATGTGGATCAGGTCCCGCCTGATTGCCATTGGCCTCAGTTTCTGGAGCCTGATGACGGCGGCTTCGGGGTTTGCCAATAATTTCGCCCAGCTCGGTGCTGCACGGATTGGTGTCGGGGTTGGTGAAGCATCGGCAACGCCCGCAGCTTTTTCCTTGCTGTCGGATTACTTTCCACCGGCAAAACGCGCCACGGTTCTGGCAATCTATTCGGCGGGTATATATATCGGTGCGGGTCTTGGCCTTGGTATTGGCGGCGTCATTGTCGACGCATGGGACGCGGCCTATGCACCAGGGACGGCGCCTTTTGATTTCAGAGGCTGGCAGGTGGCGTTCATCGTCGTGGGTTTGCCGGGGCTGCTGCTGGCGGTTCTGGTAGCAACGCTGAAGGAACCAAAACGTGGCCTTGCAGATGGCCATGTGATCGCGGAAGAAACTTCACCCTTCACCAAGTTCTGGGTCGAGCTGATGGCCGTGATTCCGCCTTTTACGCTTTACAGCCTGTTGCGACAAAGGGCGGGGATGAAAGTCATCGGCTATAATCTCGGGTTCGCCGTTTTCTTCGCCATTCTTGCCTGGATTTTAACCGCCGCAATAGGCGATCCAGCGCAATGGATTGCGCTTGCCATCGGACTTTACGCAACTGTGTCCTGGATTCAGGGCATCAAGATACGAGACCCGGCGAGTTACGAATTCATTCTGAAGACGCGCACACTTCGATATCTTGCACTTGGCGTGTCGCTGGTTGCCTTCACGACCTATGGTGCCGGTTTCTGGTCCGCCCCCTATGCCATCCGCGAGCATGGGGTTGATGCCGGAGAAGTTGGGCTCATTCTTGGTGGCATAGCGGCGGTTTCGGGATTGCTGGGCGTGATGACCGGCGGCATTCTGGGGGACTGGTGGCGCAAACATTCACCGAATGGGCGTCTCTATGTCGGCATGCTAAGTGCATTGGCATCATTTCCATGCGCCTATTTCATTTTCGAGACCGATAGCATTACAACTCTTTACATTCTTGGATTCCCGTTCAACTTCTTCTCGACGCTCTGGATTGGAGCCGGCGCCTCAACTGTGCAGGACCTGGTGATGCCCAGAATGCGGGGGACTGCCTCAGCAGCATATCTTCTGGTCATTACTTTCATTGGTCTGGCACTCGGCCCCTACTCGATGGGCAAGATGAGCGAGTCGCTTGATGATCTTGGAACGGCAGTACAGATCGGCGTTACCAGCTGTCTGTTCGCATTTGTCGCGCTCTTTTTTGCGATGCGAAGCCTGAAAGAGGATCAGGCCTCCCTGCATGATCGTGCCAGAGCTCTCGGCGAAATGGATGCGACAATATGACGGACTGCAATTCGGTTGACCCCTGACGGTTTAGCTCCACATACTTACGGTATAATCTGCTTTCAGTCTTCTTTAGCCTGCGACCCATTTTGGGAGAAGCTGGTATGAAGCGTTTCATCGGAGCTCGGCGGAAGCTGATCGGCTTGACCTTTGCCAGTCTGGCCGTTGTCGGTCTTGTCGGCTCTTTGATCATCCCTTCGGGCATTGCACAAGAACCTGCTGTCGAGGATGCAGCCGGCGTTGCCGACAGCGGAACCGCTGTCGTCATCACAATCGACGGTCCAATCGGGCCAGCGATCAGCGATTATGTGACGCGCGGTATTACTCATGCCGAGGAAATCGGCGCGAACCTTGTGGTTCTGAAAATGGATACGCCGGGCGGGCTTGATACGTCCATGCGCGACATCATCAAAGCGATATTGGCCTCCCGCGTGCCGGTGGTTTCCTGGGTTGCGCCGTCCGGCGCACGCGCCGCCAGTGCCGGGACATATATTCTCTATGCGTCCCATGTGGCGGCTATGGCACCGGGTACCAACATTGGCGCGGCGACCCCTGTGCAGATTGGCGGCATGCCCGAAGTGCCCGTGCCTGGGGAACCTGAAGCTCCTGGTGATGCCGCTGGCACGCCGGCGACGAGTCACCCGACCATGGAAGACAAAGTGATCAATGACGCTGCCGCCTATATCAGAAGTCTCGCCGAACTTCGGAATCGCAACGTCGATTGGGCCGAAACTGCGGTCACGCGCGCCGCCAGTATTTCTGCCGAAGAAGCTCTCGAAGCCGGTGGCATCGATCTGATGGCGCCTGATCTTCAATCTCTGTTGTCCGCCATTGATGGCAGAACTGTCGAGATTGAGGGCAGAGAATACGCGTTACAAACAGAAAACCTCCTTGTTACTGCCTGGGAGCCTGACTGGCGCACAGAGCTTTTGGCCGTTATCACAAATCCGAACGTCGCCTATATGCTCTTGATGGTCGGCGTCTACGGCCTTATCATGGAGTTTTCCAATCCTGGCGCCATCGTGCCGGGCGTCATCGGGGCGACTTGTCTACTGCTGGCACTCTTTGCATTACAGCTCCTGCCGGTCAGCTATGCTGGCCTCGCGCTTCTGTTCCTTGGACTTGCCCTGATTGCAGGCGAAGCCTTCGTGCCATCCTTCGGTGCGCTCGGTATCGGTGGGATAATTGTGCTTGTCATCGGCTCAATCATGTTGATTGATACGGACGTGCCCGGCTTTGGGGTCTCGCCGGTGCTGATCGGCACGCTTGCCCTGGTCTCCGGCGGTATTCTCTTCTTCATCGTAAGTATGGCAGTGCGGGCTTTCGGCCGGCCAGTGGTGTCGGGGGCTGAAGGCATGATTGATTTGCCGGGCGAGGTCATCAGCTGGTCGGAGGGGGCTGGCCGGGTACGCACGCACGGCGAAATCTGGCAGGCGGACGGACCAGAGGGGCTGAAAGAGGGCCAGATGATCCGCGTAAAAGACATTCAGGAGCTCCGGTTGACAGTGGAGCCAGACATCGAGGCAGAGACCGAAAAGCCCGAAGCGGGAGACGCATCATGATTGAGATTTGGCCAATTGCTGCCGCCATTGGCGGACTCATTGCATTCATTCTCTATACATTCCGTGTGCTGCGCGAATATGAACGCGGTGTGATCTTTCTTCTCGGCCGGTTCTGGAAGGTAAAGGGACCAGGGCTGATCATTGTCATTCCCGTGATTCAGAAAATCGTCAAAGTTGATCTCCGAACGACGGTCATGGACGTGCCAGAACAGGATGTGATCTCGCGCGACAACGTGTCTGTGAGAGTGAACGCCGTTGTCTACTACCGCGTGGTCGATCCTCAGCGCGCGATTATCGAAGTCGAGAATTATGAGTACGCGACGAGTCAGCTTGCGCAGACAACATTGCGGTCTGTCCTTGGTCAGCACGAGCTTGATGAAATGCTCTCCTCACGTGATCAGCTCAATGCCGACATTCAGCGGATACTGGACGAACATACCGATGCATGGGGCATCAAGGTTTCCAATGTGGAGCTGAAACATGTCGACCTTGATCCTTCGATGATCCGGGCAATCGCCAAGGAGGCCGAGACCGAACGCCTGCGGCGCGCCAAGATCATAAGTGCTGAAGGGGAACAACAGGCCGCCGGTAAGCTTCTGGAAGCGGCAGACATTCTGTCGGTGCGAACGGAAGCCATGCAAATACGGTACTTGACTGCATTGCACGAAA
Organism: uncultured Alphaproteobacteria bacterium; assembly: GCA_965371465.1. GTDB lineage: Bacteria > Pseudomonadota > Alphaproteobacteria > CBDUYM01 > CBDUYM01 > CBDUYM01. The sequence continues at coordinate 17,682 of CBDUYM010000025.1, read as the reverse complement.
TCGCAGGCGAGCGGACAAACACAATCGTTTTTCCGCTTCCCATTGACCTGATGAAGGCATTCTTTAAAGAGTAACCTCTACTGTCCTATTTCGGGGCCTATTTCGGGGCCTATTTCCGGGCCAATTACCGCGCCTAATGGCTGGCCAACTGCGACACTTTTACGCATCAATTGTGAACGCCTAGCCGCTTGTTTCATTGCCTGCCAGCTCTCATCTCTAGGGAAGAGGCACCCATGGGGGTGCAGCCGAGAGAAGGACAGAAAGTCATGGCAGACAAGAATGTTGCGCCAGCTGCAAAGTCAGTCGTAGAGCGCAGGCCGAGCCTGCTGTTTGATCCGTTGCGTGGTTTTCCGAGGCGATTCGATTCTCTGTTTGATGAACTGTGGGGTGGACGCCGGCCGTCGCTTGCGCAGGATAACGGCTTCCTCGCACCGAATGTAGAGATCAGCGAATCTGATGATGAGCTGCAATTCGTTGTCGAGTTGCCCGGCATCGACAAGGACGATGTTGATGTCAGTATTACCGATGATGTTCTTGTGATTTGTGGTGAGAAAAAGCAGGAAGAGGAAAAGGAAGAGAGAGACTATCATCTCAGCGAGCGGATTTACGGCTCGTTCCGACGGTCCTTTGCCCTACCTCAAAACGCCAACGCCGACAAAGCAGATGCAAAAACTGTGAACGGTGTGCTGACAATCAAGATTCCAAAGGTCGCAGCGGCAAAGCCTGCGCAAAAGAAAATCAAGATCAAGGCTTCCTGAGCCAGCGCTTCGGGCGGCATGCTGTAGCCTACCGGGGCGCTGGCCACAGGCTGGCGCCCCGGATTTCTGCCCAGATCACAGTCCAGTAAAGGCGACACCCGGGCTGTCATGCCAGAACCCGTTTGACAGGCCCGCAAAGGGCACGAGAGTGGCGAGACTTTGCGTTGCGGCAAGCGGGTCTTCTGCCTCGTCCAGCACCTGCCTGAAAAGCCGGGCGACGGCTGCCATGTCAATTGCTTGCGGCCAGAGACGAAAATGGGTCACACCGGCAGCGACCATCTGCGGCATTTCTGACATCAGGCAGGCGACAGTCTGTGAGAGCGTCTGAATGCCGTTGACGGCGAGGAAGGGCTCGCCATTGATAGTGCGAACCTCCATGCCATCACGGTCTTCGCCGCAGATGAAGGCACAATTGATCCTGGTGCGTTCATGGGCCCGGGCGTGATAGCAGCGTGCCGAAAGGGCGAGAGGTAGCCGGCCAAAGACCTGGACTTCAAGATCAGCACCAATCCCGCACTCAGCTATGGCCAGGACATCGCTGCCGGCTAGTTCGTTGGGCAGGACAATTCGTGTCGCACCGTTGCCGGCGAACCAGCCGGCGGTGCCTTCGTTGTAGACATTGATAAACGGACCGATGACATGCGAAGCACCTTTGAGCGCCTGAACAGCCGATAAGTCGTTGGCCTCTACAAGCGTACTGCCTTCGGTGCAGAGAGCATGCACGCCTGCAGCTTCGCGATCATTCATGACAAGTGCCAGACTTGAGCGGACAACTTCCTTCCCTGCCGCTTTCAGCCGGGCCTCGACTTCATCATAGTATCGCAATGTGAAGGGTGCCCGCTTTGAACAGACCGCTTCCCCAACATAGACAACGTCAATATCCGCCTCGTCGGCAATTCTGAAGTAGAAGTCGCGCCACTGGCTTTCCGGCCAGTGGTAGAGAACGGGTCCAAGCGTGAGCTTCTGTTCCAATGCCATCAACGCCACGCTTTCTTATATGCGCCCGCCGTGTCGCGACCACCTTCGGTGATGTCGCCAAGATTGATGGCTGGCACGGCATCGCCGGCGGCGGCGGCGTCAACAGCCTTACGAAACGCCGTGACAACCCGTGCCACATAGGCCTTTGAACGCTGGCGCCCCTCAATCTTGAGAGCAGAGACCCCGGCTTCTTTCAGCTCCGGCAACATCATCAGTACATTCAGGGACGTTGGCTCTTCAAATATATAGGCAGGGTCCGATGCATTTACCCTGAATCGGCCTTTGCACAGTGTCGGATACCCGGCCGGTTCATGCTCGTCGAATTCATTGATGGTAAAGCCGCCAAGCTTTGAAATGAGACGTCTTCCCTGACGTTCATATTTGACATGAGATGCGGGCGAGCAGACACCGTTCATGTTTGGCGACTGGCCGGTTATGTAGGACGAAAGGCTACAGCGTCCTTCAGCCATGACGCACATGCCGCCAAAGGCGAAGACCTCTGTCTCGACGGAAATCTGGCTGTTCAGGGCAGAAATTTCCGGCAGCGTCAGGACACGTGGTAACACGACACGTTTCACATCAAACGCGGTTTGAAAGAAGTTGATTGTATCTGCATTCGAAGCACTGGCCTGTACTGACAGGTGGCGACGAACGTCAGGATGGTGGGATGCGGCATATTCGAGAAGGCCAACATCGGCGAGAATGATGGCATCGGCATTCAGGCTTTCTGCATCTTCGACCGCCAGTTTCCAGGGCGCCGAGTTGGCGGCCTGACAATAGGTATTGATAGCGATGTAGACTTGCGACCCTTTCGCGTGAGCGTGTTGAATGCTTTCCGCCATTTCATCGCGCGTGAAGTTGAGACCCGGGAAATTCCTTGCATTGGTCTCATCGCGAAATCCCGCATAGACAATGTCTGCGCCAGCGTTGACGGCGGCGCGAAGGGCAGCCGGTGTGCCGGCGGGGCAAACAAGCTCAAGAAATCTGTCAGCCATTATGCGAGGGCCGGAGGCGGCAGAGCTGACGGGATTGACCTGCGGAGCTGACGCAATGCCGCACGCGCCGGTCTGGCGAGAGGCCCAAGCAGGGCGAGGAGATCATTGATGACATCGACCTCGTCACTGTCGATGGCGTTTCTGAGGGTCAGCACAGCATCTGTATCTCCCTCAATCGTCAGATCACGGGAGAAAAACATGGCGTCACCGTCGATCCGTCCTTCCAGGAGATCAATGAGTACTGTTATGGGGCCGGAGATGGCGGCGTCAGCGCGCTGTCGGTCGCGATCATGGCCAAGACGAAGCCCCGGCCGTTTACCGGCGGGGCGCATCATGAATGTCAGGGGCAGGTCCTGAGGATCGATAAGAAACGATCTTTCGCCAAGCGACGAGAGGCGATCAAAAACCGAAGCATGACGTTCCTGCATGACCTCGAATGCGAGGGACAGGGGCAAGGCGAACAGGGGCCGCGGCACTGCGCGGATCAATGCGCCTGCGACCTGGATCGGAGAGGGTAAAACTGACTTGGCTGTGCCCATGACACAACCTCATGCCGGGCACGCAGCTCTGCATTGATTGAAAGCAAGAAAGACTTCCTGGGCTAACCGTCGCGCTCTTCTATGCTGACGCCATCGTCAATCCGGTCGCCAGGATGGACAACAACGACCTCAGCCTCACCAAGGCCGTTCAGAACTTCAGCTTCATCATTGTTCATCATGCCGATTTCGATAGGGCGGGCTTGTGCAACACCCCCGTCAACCACAAATACGGCCCATTCATTGCTGGCGCGGAAAAGGGCGCTGACCGGGACTTTCAAGACGTTGGCGCCGGACCAGATGTCGATATGCACATCTACACGATAGCCGTGGCCAAGCCGGTCCCAGCTCGCACTGTCGCCGGTCAGATCAATGATGACGTTGACCCGCTGTTCATCAATGCCCAGCGCCGAGATCTTGGTGAACCCATAAGGCTCCACTCTTTGCACCGTGCCCATGAGCGGGTGATCGCCGCCCCAGCCGTCTATGGTGACTGCGGCGCCTTCGCGAACCTTCACTGCATCTGACGACAGCAGATCCGAGACGATTTCGATGGTCGTCGGATCGCCAATATCCAGTATCGGCGTGCCGGTGACGATCACAGCCTCTGATTCCTGCATGCGTCTCAAGACCCAACCACTGACCGGCGATGTAATCGTAATGCAGCAATCCTCGGCAAGATCGCCAATGTTCACTGTCGACGGATCAATGAGCCGGGCAGCAGCAGATTCGCGCGCAGCCAGGCTGGCGGTTACGGCGGCGCGGGCGGTTTCCAATGCTGCACGTTTCGTCGCTGCTTCACGCACTTTGACATCAAGCGCGCTGCGGGAAATGGTGCCCCGTTCGGCCAGTGGTTCCGCACGCTGCACTTCGGCATCCGCGAAATCAAATTCTGCCTCAGCCCGCCGCATGTCGGCCTCGGCAACGGCAACATTCGCGTCAGCGCTGCGGAGATCAGCTTCGGCCTGTCCTCGGGTGCGCTCATCAAGAAGTTCGGGGCTGACTGGCAGCAGGCTTGCGAGCACTGTCGAATTGGCCTCGACCCAGTCGCCAACCTCGGTTTCAATGCGCAGCAGCCGGCCACTGACTTCAGCCGAAATGACATAGACGTCCTTCATGCGGGTCTGGCCTTCATCATCGACCGTCACGCGCAGCGGGCCTCGGGTGATCTCGGCAAAATCTGCCGGCACAGGCGGGGTACGAGACGCCATCACGACCAGTACGACGATCAGGATCGCAGCAGCCCCAAGCAAGACGTTCCTTCTGTTCATCTGAAACATTCCTGATTACTCCCGCGTCTTCAGCACTGAAACAAGGTCCAGCTGGCGGATGCGCCAGAAGACGAAACCGCTGGACAGTACTGTGGCTATGACAATAGCAAGACAAGCATATGCAATAGTTCCAGCGGTTATGACAAAAGGCATTCGATAAAGCTCCGTATCAAAGGAAGCGACCATGGAATAAGTCATTGTGACGCCGAGGAAGACGCCCAGTGGGAGCGCCACGACGGTCAAGAAACCAAGTTCGCCAAGCAGGATGTAACTGACTTCAGACAACGAAAAACCGAGCACGCGCAACGATGCCAGTTCACGGGCACGTTCGGACAGCGTAATCCGGGCGTTGTTGTAGACCACGCCCATAGCAATCAGGCTCGCAAAGAAGATAGAGATGTAGGTCGACATGGACATATTCTCCTCCATGGTCTTCCTGAAACTCTCGAGGCTTGCTGTCTGCAAGGATATGCCGCCAATTGCCGGCCGCTCTTTGAGGGCAGTATAGAGCTCGTCCTGGAAGTTCTCATCGGTCAGCAGAAATGCGCCGCTGATCGCCGTCCCTTCCTGCATGATGCGATTGACTGTGTCGATATGTGCGTAGGCGCTAAGCCCGATGTAACTTGTAATGATCTCTGTCACCGGCATCTGGACATGAGCGCGATGGCCGGTCATGATTTCTGCCGTCACCTGATCGCCGACATGGACGTTTAGTATAGAGGCCAGCTTTTCGGTCAGCATAAGTCCTTGCGACGACGGGGTCAGCGGCGTCTCATCCGTTGATATCAGGCGGTTCAATTGTGGGTCGCTCTCAAGACCCATAATGGATGTGCGGTAAGAATGACTGCCGGCACGAAGCCTTACCGGTGCACTTCTGAAAGTTTCCACCGACAATACGCCCGGCAGGCGCCGGAGCTCTTCGGACACTTCCTTTGGTCGCGCTTCGAAGAAGTTCACAGACGCATCCTGACGGCCAGCGATGTTGTATTGAAAATCTATCAGGTACTCCATGCTGTCGAGCATGAAGGTGGCGGCGATCAAAATGCCCACAGCCATTGAAACGCCAAGGACGGAGAGGAGCGTGCGCACAGGCCAACGGAAGAGGTGGCGAAAAATCATCCGCGTTGGCTGATCAAGGCGCTTGAGGAAGCCGAAAACCTCCAGAATAGAGCGCCGGTAAACTGTAGGCGTGGCGGGGGCCATGGCGATGGCAGGGTTCAGCGTGACGACACGGCGAAGGGCGTGGCCGGTGCCCAGAATAGCGGCCGCCATGGAGATCAGGGACGCCATGATAAAAGTGCCGGTATCGAGCTTGTAAATCAGGAACGGGAACGAAAAGAAGTCGCCATAGAGATTGGTCATGGCACGGCCAAGCCAGGCGCCGCCCAGTAGGCCGAGGATAATGCCAATGCCAGTGATGATCATGACCAGCTTGAAGTAATGGGCAGCGACGGCAAGGTTCGAATAGCCAAATGCCTTCAGAAGGCCGATCTGCTCCCTCTCGGTCGTGATGAGCCGCGAAATCACCATGTTGAGAAGGAAGGCTGCGACGGCCAGAAACAGGGGCGGCATAACACTGCCGAATGCGCGCAGCTGATCCATTTCGCCGGACAGGAAAAAGTGGGAGACCTGATCTTTCCGGCCATAGGCACCAAGGCCGCCGTAAGGTTCAATCAATGTGTCAAGCTGGCGTATGACTTCATCCTCCGAGGCTGATCTCAGAAGGGTCAGGCTGATGGAATTGAACGCATCCTCAAGATCGAAAGCAGCTTCCAGGCCATCCCGTCCCATCCACAGGATGCCAAAACGTTCATTGTCCGGAATGAAGCCACCAGGCGAAATGGCGTAGATGTATTCCGGCGACATGGCAAAGCCGACAATCTCAAGCGGTTTCTTGCGGCCATTGAGAACTGCGCTGATTTCGCTGCCAAGCTCCAGTTGATGGGCCAGTGCAAACGCTTCGCTGACCAGAACTTCGTGCGGCTTCTGGGGATTGGGCGAACGCCCCCTGGTCACCAGAATGTCGTTCAGTTGCGGCCTCCCAGAAGCGGGCAGGGACAGGACCTGGCCCAGGACCGGGTCCTTTCCACCTGGAACATCAATTGTTACGCTGGCGCTGATGCGGTCTTCAACTGTGGCGACGCCTTCGATAAGGGCAACTTTCTCGTGCAGGGTGCGTGGAGCCCGTTTGACGCCGGCAAATACGTCGGCAAAGCGATAGCGCTCATAATAGGCCGTCATGGTTTCGTCAAGTGAGGCCATCGTGCCCAGCATTGTTACATACAGAGCAACACCGCTTGAGATGACAACGGCGATGGCCAGCACCTGTGTCTTCAGGTGCCAGAGATCGCGATACAGCTTCTTGGTGAGCGGCGCAATCTTCATTACCAGGTGATTTCCTCTGCTGGAATGCGGTTCTCGTTCTCTGTGACACTGACGATTGTGCCATCACCAAATGTAACAACAGTGTCTGCCATGGCGGCGACAGAGGCATTGTGTGTAATCAGAACTGTTGTCGTTCCAATCTCCATATTGATTCGCTCAAGCGCTTGCAGGACAACTGTGCCGGTGGCGCTGTCGAGGGCGCCGGTGGGCTCATCACAGAGAAGGACGTGCGGGCGTTTCGCGATGGCACGCGAGATGGCGACACGCTGCTGCTCACCTCCGGAGAGCTCGGCAGGAAAGTGATTGCGACGTTCACCGAGGCCGACAAGTTCCAGGGCAAGGGCCGCTGGCATCGGGTCATCTGCGATTTCTGTCACCAGATCGACATTCTCTTCAGCTGTAAGGCTGGGGATCAGATTGTAGAACTGAAAGACAAACCCAACCTGGTGACGGCGATATTCAGTTCTGCCGGCGTCGTCGAGTGCGGTGATTTCAAGGCCCTGAAAAAAGACCTGCCCGGATGTCGGCAGATCGAGCCCGCCCATGATGTTAAGTAATGTCGATTTGCCGCTTCCCGACGGGCCAAGAAGTACAGAAAGTGTGCCGCCATAAAGATCAAGATTGACCCCTCTCAGCGCCTCCACCCGCGTCAGGCCGGTGTCGTATACCTTGCGGAGATCCCTGATCCGAAAGGCCGGGTCCCTGCCAGGTTCTGGATCTGTCATTGTCTGCGAGGTCACTCTTAGTTCTCCGCCAAGTTCTCCGCCAAGTTCTCACCCGTTCAGTGGCTAATCTAGCACAGCACTACGCTCGGGTGCCCGCAAAACAGGCATGTGCGATCTGCGAAATATACATGCACATTTCATACATACTGGGGGTCGAAGCATCTTGAGGGCAATCAATGGTGTTCACAGGTAGAGCAGTTTAAGCTGTTGCGGCAATAGCTGGGAGGCGGGATGAGCATTGAAGCAGGCATAGACAGCAGGCGCCGTACACTCATTCTGGGTGCCGCCGGCCGTGACTTTCACAACTTCAACACTGTCTATCGCGAGCGTAACGAAATCTATGTGGTGGGCTTTACCGCAACGCAGATTCCTGGCATTGGCCACCGGATCTATCCGCCCGAGCTTTCAGGTCCGATTTATCCGGACGGATTGCCGATTTGGCCCCAGTCCGATCTTGTCAGGCTGATCAGAGACCAAAACGTCAGGGACGTGGTTCTGGCCTATAGCGACCTCTCTGATCATCGGGTAATGGAAATCGCATCCACGGTAATTGCTGCCGGCGCAAATTTCCTGATGTTGGGGCCTGACGAGACGATGTTGCCCTCCTCGAAACCAGTAATTGCCATCTCGGCAGTGCGGACGGGATGCGGCAAGTCACAGACCGCACGCTTCATTGGCCAGCATCTGTCGGAAGCCGGTCATCGGGTTGCTGCAGTGCGGCATCCGATGCCTTACGGCAATCTTTCACATCAGATTGTCCAGCGTTTTCAGACCATGGAGGATCTGAGGACGGCTGACTGCACAATTGAAGAGCGCGAGGAATATGAACCCTATGTCGCCCAAGGCAACGTTATTTTTGCCGGTGCAGACTATGAAAAAATCCTGCGGGCCGCTGAAGCTGAGGCTGATATCATTCTGTGGGACGGCGGGAACAATGATTTTCCGTTCGTCAGGCCGGACCTCCACGTGGTGCTCGTTGATGCGCTCAGGCCAGCGGATGCTCTTGGTTACTATCCTGGTGAGGCGGTGCTTCGAATGGCGGACATTGTCATAATCGCCAAGACAAACAGCGCCAGCCCACAAGCGATACAAGCCATCGAAAAACTGGTGAAATCTGTGGTGCCATCGGCAACTGTGATTCATGCGATCTCGCGGCTCAGCTGCGATGACGCAGCTGCTCTGGAAGGCCGGTCCGTTTTGATTGTTGAAGACGGGCCGACCATCACTCATGGCGGCATGGCTACCGGTGCGGGCTATCAGTATGTCACCGACATGGTGCCGGATGTCATCATTGTTGATCCACGGGAGTCTGCGTCGCCAGCGATCAAAGCTGTCTACGATGCATATCCCCATATCGGCCCTGTCCTGGCAGCCACTGGTTACAATGAAGAACAGAGGGCAGCGTTAAGCGAAACCATAGACACAAGCCGGGCTGATGTCATCGTCGCAGCGACACCGATCAATCTTGCGGCTGTTCTTGATATTGAAAAGCCTGTCGTTCGGGTGCGCTATGAATATGAAGACAGCGATGCGGCTGGTCAGGACATGAGCCTGATGGATCACGTGAACATCTGGATTTCAGCACACTGATTTTGCATCGGGAGAGGCGGCCATGCGCATAGTTATCGCTCTCGGCGGCAACGCACTCAGCCAAAAGGGCGAACCCATGGCGGCGGATGTGATTGTCGGGCACGTTCAGGAAGCCGCGCCCCAGCTTGCCAGAGCGGCTGCGGCGCACGAACTCATCATCACCCATGGCAACGGGCCCCAGATCGGCTTCCTCTCTCTTCTCCATGACAGCAATCCGGACGCCGCCACCTATCCTCTTGATCTGCTGTCCGCTGAGGCAGCCGGGCTTATCGGTGCAATGATAGGACGCGAGATCAGAAACGCGATGCCGGAATTGGAAGTCGTGACGTTACTTAACGAGGTCATCGTTGCGGCGGACGATCCAGATTTTCTGGCGCCAAGCAAACCCATCGGCGCGGTCTATGCTTCCAGGGCGGTGGCCGAAAACAACCACGCGAAAGGAACCTCTTTTGTCGAAGTTGAGGGGGGATGGCGGCGCACTGTGGCATCGCCTGTACCACAGGAGATTGTGGGCCTCGAGGCGATTGAACGGCAGATTGGCCTGAGACGGGTCGTGATCTGTGCCGGTGGCGGTGGTATCCCGGTGATCGCGGCGGTGCAGGCGAATGGAGAGCGGCTCCTGAAAGGCTGCAACGCCGTAATCGACAAGGATCTCACTGCAGCCATGCTGGCAATCGGGCTGAAAGCAGAACGGCTGGTGATACTGACGGACATGGAATACGTCGAGGCCAATTGGGGCACTCCCGATCAGGAACCGATCAAGGTGACGGACGCTGGCAGGCTTCGGCAGATGGCATTCGAAGCTGGCACCATGGGACCAAAGATCAAAGCTGCACTCAGCTATATCGACCAGAGCGGGGGCAGCGTCTCCATTGGCCATCTCAAGAGAGCTGACGACGTCATCGCTGGTCGTGCCGGAACCCTGATCACAGCCTAGTCTCTGTTCACTGAGAGGAAGCGGCTTCGATGGTTGGAGGCGGCACCATCCCTCCAGCCTTTGACGGCGCTTGAGACAAGGTGGTGGCGAACCTGAAAGTAAAGCGGGATGACGGGATGCTCGGACATAGCCAAAGCCTCCGCCTCCGCCAGAATGTTCGCGCGCTCCGCAGCATTGGCGGTCAGCCGTGCGGCTTCGAACATTTCGTCGAACGCTTCGTTTTGGTAGCCGCCATTGTTGTTCGGGCTTTTGGAATAGATGACGTCAAGGAATTCAGCGGGGTCGTCGAAGGATGTCCAGCCCGACATGCCGAGATCGAAATCACCTTTCGCCAGATCAGCAAAGTGAACTTTTGATTCAGCGTTGTGAAGAACAAGGTTTACGCCGATGGGCCGCCACATGGCCTGAAGTGCAACCGCAACTTTTCGGATATCATTGGAAGACCAGAAACGAAGTGTCAGATCAAGCCTGGCTTCGGCACTGTATCCCGCCTCGGCCATGAGCTCGGCCGCCAGCTCCAGGCGTGATGCATCCGTCAGCGCCGTATCGGACGACATGATCTGGGGAAAGTCCGTAACCCCAGACGGTACAATGTGCCATGCGGGCCTGGCGCCGGTGCGTAAAAGCCGGTCAGTCAGCACTTCGCGGTCAACACCAAGGGCTAGCGCGCGTCGCACGCGCAGGTCCTGCAGCGCGGGGTTGGCAAAATTGATCTTTGCGTAGACAAGGCCAAGCGTTGGCGTGATATGGAAATTGTCTGGCAGGTTTTCACGCACCCAGCCTACTCTCTCTGATGGGATGCCAAAGGTTATATCCAGCTCACCGGCGCGAAATCGATTGAGAGCGGTGTTCAGGTTTTCCGTGGTGTAGAAATAAATTGTCTCAATAGCCACATTTTCTGCGTCAAAAAAATGCTCGTTTCGATCGGCCCTGACGTACTCGTTGGGTCGCCAATCTGTCAGTCGATAAGCGCCATTGGTAACCATTGTTGCGGGGCGCTGCCAGGTTGACCCATGGATGTCGATGACATGTTTTGGCACCGGGTAAAGATAGCTCAAAACTTTCAGGAAATAGGGTGCGGGGCGTTCAAGCTTGATGACGAGGGTCACTTCGTCAGGTGCGAGGACACCCAGCGCTGTCAGGGGTTTCTCGCCCCTGGTGATGGCCCTGCCGTTTTCGATCAGGAAAAGATTGGATGCGTTTCCGGACGCGGTCTCGGCGTCGAGCATCCGCCTGAAACTGTAGACAAAGTCGGCCGCCCGAAACGGCGCGCCATCCGACCAGCTGAGCCCGGCCCGCAGATGGAAAATATAGGTCAGGCCATCGTCCGAAATGGTCCAGCTTTCAGCGGCGCCTGGAATCAGCGCGCCTGCCGCATCTTCCGTGGTCAGCCCCATGAAGAGATCGCCGGTGATCACGTTCTCGACCAGCAAGGTTGTCTTCTGGGGATCGAGGGTCGAAGGCTCATCGCCATTGCCGCGATTGAGAACCTCAGCGGTTGCCATTGTCACTTGGGCCATTGTCACTTGGGCCAGCAGCGGCAGGGCAAACAAGACGGCTTTCAGCAGGTTCAATGGCATATGTTTCACTGGCTATGCCCAATCAGGTTTGCGTTCAAGAAATCACGAGACAAGGAGTGCATATTCCTTACCATGGCGGTGCAGGCATTTTCCATGGGGTGCTCCTCTGAGTGATATTTGATGAGTGACATTCGGGCAGCAGCGACGGTTCTTCTGGTCCGGGATGGCCGGGCCGGCCTCGAAGTTCTGATGATTGAACATCACCAGAATGTGGGCGGCAGTCTGGTCTTCCCAGGCGGCAAAATTGAGGCATCCGATGATGATCCCCGGTTCCTCGAAAGAAGCCGGGGACTGGCCCACATTGATGAGGCCGCACGCGCCAACTATGTCGCCGCTCTGCGCGAAACTTTCGAAGAAGCCGGGCTTCTTCTGGCCCGCAAACTGGGGACGGCAGAGATCATTGGCCGGGCGGAAGTCGAGCCTCTGCAGCCTCTGCGCAAGCACATTGTGTCGGGCGATCTCGCATTTATTGATCTTCTGGAAAGCCATGATCTGGAGCTTGCCGCCGACCCCTTCGTCTGGTTTGCGCACTGGAATACACCGGAATATGTGAAGCGTCAGCTGGCCGTGCATTTTTTCATGGCCGAAGCGCCTGAGGCCCAGGACGTAAAGCATGACGGCTGGGAATCTGTGGACAGTGTATGGCTGCGCCCGTCCGATGGCCTGTCGGCCGCCATGGAAGGCCGGTCGAAAATTGCTTTTCCAACGCGTATGGTTTTGCGCCGTCTGATGAAATCCGAAAGTGTCCATGATGCTTTGACGGAAGCACGCGACACGCAAGTCGAGCCAATGCGGACCGAAGTCGTGACGAGCGAAAACGGCACGATGGGCCGAATTCCTGCAAGATCAGGTTTCGAGGCGATCACCGAGCTGATGGATCTGACGTCGGCGAAAAAACCTGGTGCATAATCCCCTCGACAGCTGCCAGACAGCCTGATCATATATCTGCTCAGAGTTTCGGATCAGCGCTCAGTATGGAGATACGCAACCGTGACAAAAAACAAGAAAAACATAGACAGCGAACTTGACGTCGTCTTTGGTCAGGGCGGTGGCCGGGAGCTGAAACTTGATGTTTATAGGCCCACAGGCAACACGAACAATGCTGCCAAGGGAACCGGCGTCCTTGCGGTCCATGGCGGCGGCTGGCGGCAGGGCACGAAGGAAAGGGCCTCGCGCCTCGCTATTCCTTTGGCCGAACGGGGCTACGTCACGGTGGCGAGCGAATACCGCTTATCGGATGAAGCCATCTGGCCGGCCCAGATCCATGATGTTAAGGCCGCCCTGCGATGGATGCGGGGCAATGCCGATGACCTTGGCATCGATCCCGCGCGTATCGTCGTTCTCGGCATGAGTGCGGGTGCGCATCTTGCCCTGATGCTGGCAGCTACGCCCAATGTTGATCGCTTTGAAGGCGACGGTGGCAACGCCGGGGTCAGCACAGATGTGGCGGGATCAATTGCATTTTATGCGCCCACCGATCTTGCCCGGATCCTGAAAGGCGACATGGTGGCGCGCCTTATCGGATCACCTGACGACATGGCGGCTGCGCGTGACGCAAGCCCGGTAAACCACGTGACAAAACATTTCCCGCCAACCTTTCTGGCTCACGGTAAAGCCGATAAAGTCGTCTCATGGCGGGCAAGCCAGGAAATGAGTGACGCCGTTACTGCAGTTGGCGGTACGGTTGAGATGCATCTTTTTGCCGGGCTGCCGCATGCGTTTGACACCAATCCGATTTATGCCGAACAGATGGCTGGCCTGATGGATCTGTTCATTGAACATCACGTTATTGCAGCGTCACAGGAAGAGCAGGCGGCGGCGGAGTAAATCCTGGGTGAAAAAAAGGGCCCCGACCGAGGGGCCCTTTTGATGCGAGAGTAACTGAACGTGTCAGGCAGTGGCCTTTGCCGCATCGCGAGCGCCGACGCGTTCGAACCAGGCGCTCAGGTTCTTGAACTCCGGGTCCAGCGGCTGGCCAATGCCCTGGCCGAAGTCAACGAACGAATACAACAGGATGTCCGCCATGGTGAAGCGATCGCCGGCGAGATAGTCTTTCCCCGCCATCTGGCCATCGAACCACTTGAGGCGGTCCTGGGCAATTTTCTTCATGCCGTCAGCGCCTTCCGGCACGGTCACAATGCGGTCCTTGAACAGCGCCAGCCCCTCAGCCCAGCGAAAGCCGTTGCCCAGAGGTTCGCAGACATTCAGATCTACACGGCGCGTCCACATGCGCGTCTCACCACGTTCTTCCGGCGTTGTACCAATGAGGTCGCCGCCCGGGTTTTTCTCATCGAGATACTCACAGATCGCGGTGATCTCCGAGATAAAGCTGCCGTCGTCGGTTTCGAGGCACGGCATCTGGCCATGGGGATTTTTCGCCAAGTACGGTTCTTTGCGATTGTCACCGGCCATCAGATCGACATCTTCTGACGGAATGTCGATTCCCTTTTCGGCCATAAAAAAACGGACCATTCTGGGATTGGGGCCCATCGAATTATAGAATTTCATGTCTCTCTCCTGTTGCGTTTCTGTAGCCTGAACTTATGGGATACCAGGGACCGATGGAAGCGCTCAATCGGCTTCCTGTAATATGCCGCCCAGCGTTTCGATGCGGCTGAGGTGAACCAGTATGGCGGCACCCGTGCCATCGGGATCGCGGTCGAGTTCTTCCTTGACCACGATGCCCTTTACCTTTTCGCGAACATCCCCCGCTTCAAATATCTCTGCCCGGCCATAAAAGCGAAGTGCGGGGCTGCCGCCCATTTCCTCGCGTTTGCCTGGGTTCCAGTAATAGATCATGACTTGGGGGTTTTCGCGCAGACGCGCAAGTGATGAGCGCTTCGCCCGCTCCCAATAGGCAAGGGTCGCATCGTCATAGACACAGACACTGCCCTTCGGGCTGATCTGTGGCTCGCCTGCCAGACTTGCGGTGCCGACAAGGCAGAACATTCTGTCGTGGAAGGAATTATTGATGAGGTCCTTCCAGGTAGTCTCCATTTTAATCATAGGCCGATCTGCTCTTTATTGTGTAATCTCTATAGTTCCGTCTTGAAGAAATCTATAGTCCGTTGCCAGGCAAGGGTCGCAGCTTCTTCGTTGTATCGGGTAGGCGCTGTGTCATTGTGGAACGCATGATTGGCGCCTTCGTACATATGTAATGTGTATCGGATGTCATGGGCTTTCAAAGCAGTTTCGAAATCCGGCAGCAGTCCGTTCAGTCGGGTATCAAGGGAAGCGTAGTTCAGCAGCAGTGGTACCGCCCGGATCTTCGCCACATCTTCAGTTGAAGGTGGACGCCCATAAAACATTACGGCACCGTCAAGATCTTCAGCCTGCACGGCGAGTTGGCCGGACATGCCACCGCCCCAGCAAAAGCCCACAGAGCCGACATGGGCATTTGACAATGGGTGATCTGCCGCGAATGAGACGCTGGCGACAAAATCCTGCACGGTCTTGTCATAATCAAGCGCCCTGATCATGGTTCGCGCTTCGTCTGTATCTTCCGGTGTGCCACCAAAGGGCGACAGCGCATTTGGCGCGAAAGCGATAAAGCCGGCAAGCGCTGCCCGACGGGCAACATCCTCAATATGCGCATTTAGACCGCGGTTCTCATGGATTATGATAATGGCGGCTGGCCGCACAGAGCCCTGTGGCTGAAGGTCTGCAGGATGCGCCATATATGCAGTCATTTCGCCTGAGGCACCAGCATAGGTAACGTATCCAGTCTCCAGGCGTTCATCGTCCGGCGCAACGATTGCGGCGGCGGCATTGTTCACGTCAAGAAGCGGCAGAAGTGCCGATGCCGCAACACTCGAACCGGCAAGCACGGCAAGGCGCTTCAGGAAGACCCGCCGATCAAGCGGTGTGTGGGTATATTCGTCATAAAGGTCGATGTACTTCTGGTCCATGTTAGCCCCCCTGCCGCTGGCTCATTTGGCTGCGGATTGGTCCTCATGAAAGCATTGAATTGACGGCAATGAAAGCGCGGATGGCGGAGCGCACAACAAGTTGAGGTCTAGGATTTACGCTTTGACATGACGGACTCGGCGCCAAAGTCCTTGGCCGTGGTTGCCGGCTGCAGGAATATATCCAGCTCGGATGTCGCCTTCTGCCACTGTTCCACGGCGTCCGGCTTCTGGACCTCATAGGTATCAAACCCGCAACGATGCATGAACAGAAGCTGATCGCGAAGCACATTGCCGATGGCGCGGAGCTCGCCCTCATAGCCATATTTGTCACGGAGCTGGCGCGCATAGGAATAGGCGCGGCCATCAGTATAGGCAGGGAATTCAAGAGCGATGATGGCAAAGCGATCAAGGTCGTCAGCAATTTCCGAAGGATTTTCGCCAGCTGCCAGGCGGATGCCCAGGCCTGCGTTCCTGCCCTTCAATTGATCGCTCTCTTCCTTCCAGCGGCTGAGCGAGACAATGACCGGACGTTCTGCCGGAATTTCATCCTCGTCGGCAAGGTTCAGCCACTCATCATCAATCAGCTGACCTTTACTAATTAGCGCCATAGAGTTTTTCCTTGAAGGGGTCCATGCCGACGCGGTTTACGGTCTCAAGGAATGTTTCGTGGCTGCCTTGCCGGATACCGAGGTAGGTGTCCACAATGGTATCGATCGCACCGATGATCTCATCTGCTGGAAACGCGCGACCGACAATTTTTCCGACCGTTGCATCTTCTGTGGCCGTACCGCCAAGCGTTATCTGATAAAATTCTTCACCTCGTTTGTCGACACCGAGGATACCAATGTTGCCGACATGATGGTGACCGCAGGCATTGATGCAGCCGGACATTTTGACTTTGATATCGCCAATGTCGCGCTCGTTTCCAAGTTTGGCAAAATGCAGTGCAATATCCTGGGCCACGGGAATCGATCGGGCTGTTGCCAGCGCGCAATAATCCATACCGGGGCAGCAGATCATGTCGCTCAGCTTGCCAATGTTTGGCGTTGCCAGCTCCATCGCGTCAAGTGCCTGCCACAAGTCATAAAGGTCGGCCTGTTTTACATTGGCGAAGACAACGTTCTGTTCGTGGGTGACGACAGCCTGATCAAAGCTGTATCTTTCGGCCAGATCGGCCATGGCGTGGAGTTGTGCGCTTGAGGCATCTCCGGGGGCACCGCCAATCGGCTTCAGCGACAGGTTGACGATGACGTAACCAGGCATCTTGTGGTCAGCGAGATTGGTCTCTGTCCAGATGCGGAACCTTTCATCATCAGCTTTCTTTGCTTCAAATTCCTTCGATGTGTCACCGAGAGTTTCATAGGCTGGTGGTGCGAAATGAGTGGTGATCCTGTCGATTTCTTCCTGCGGCAGGTCGAGGACACCGTTGCGGATGTAGGCAAACTCCTCCTCGACACGCTTGCGGATTTCGTCGATGCCTTCTTCATGTACGAGTATCTTGACACGCGCTTTATATTTGTTGTCGCGCCGGCCATACAAATTGTAGACCCGCAAGATGGCCTCCAGATAGGAAAGAAGGTCTCCCTTCGGTACAAATTCGTTGATGGTCTTGCCGATCATCGGCGTCCGGCCAAGCCCGCCGCCAACGATAATCTCAAAGCCCGTGTTCCCGTCAGCGTCCTTTTTCATCAGGATGCCAATGTCATGCAGGCGGACAGCGGCGCGATCATTGGGCGAACCGGTCACAGCAATCTTGAATTTCCGCGGCAGGAAGGCAAATTCCGGATGGAAAGTTGACCATTGCCGGATGATCTCGCAGTAAATGCGCGGATCTTCAATTTCATCAGCGGCAGCGCCAGCATACTGGTCCGAAGTGACATTCCGGATGCAGTTGCCGCTGGTCTGATTGGCATGCATCTCGACCGACGCCAGATCTGCCAGCAGATCAGGGATTTCTTCAAGCTTCGGCCAGTTGTACTGAATGTTCTGGCGCGTCGTGAAGTGGCCGTAGCCCTTGTC
>CBDUYM010000024.1:0-49199 GCA_965371465.1 uncultured Alphaproteobacteria bacterium | reverse complement strand
GTGCTTCCTCTGCTGGTGCTTCCTCCGCTGGTGCTTCCTCTGCTGGTGCTTCCTCCGCTGGTGCTTCCTCTGCTGGTGCTTCCTCTGCTGGTACTTCCTCTGCTGGCGCATTCTCGCGCTGCTGCTGGGCGTTGATCATTTGGGCTTTCTGCAGACGCGCCGGAACGCGTTCGCCCTGCTTGCCGGGCTTGTAGGTGTAGGGACGCGTGACGCTCTTGTCATCGTTATCGCGATCCTTCTTGCGGGCCTTCAGGGGATTGCTTCTCGCCGGGCGTTCCATAATGCCCGCACTATCCAGAAACCTCAGCACCCGATCAGTCGGCTTGGCGCCTTTCGAGAGCCAGTCCTTGATGCGGTCTTCTTTCATGTTCAGCGCGTCTTCATGATCCTTGGGCAGAAGGGGGTTGAAATAGCCCAGTCGTTCGATGAAGCGGCCATCGCGAGGTGCCCGGCTGTCCGCCACCACAATGTGGTAGAACGGCCGCTTTTTTGTTCCTGCCCTGGCGAGCCTGATTTTCAATGCCATATCTTATCGTCCTTGTGTATTTCGAATTCTGTCTGTTCTGATTTATATGTTATCTGACAGGTCCCATGCCTGGCGGCAGGCCTCTGCCGGGCGGACCATCTCCTATACCCATGCGGGCCAGATCCTTTTTACTCATCTTGCCCATTCTCTTCATCATTGCGCCGGCCTGCTTGTATTGCTTTAGAAGCCGGTTTATTTCCTGCACGGTTGTGCCGGAACCCGCAGCAATCCGCCGTTTTCTTGACGAATTCAAAAGCTTTGGGCGCGTCCGTTCCCGCTCGGTCATGGAGCTCAGCATGGCCTGCTGATGGATGATCGACCTGTCGTCCATGTTGGCCGCCGCGAGCTCTGCTTTGGCATTTCTTACGCCGGGCAGCATATTCATGACCCCCGACATGCCGCCCATCTTGCTCATAGCTGCGAGCTGTGAAGCCATGTCATTGAGATCGAACTGACCTTTTCTGATTTTTCTGGCGAGTTTCTCGGCCTCTTCCGCATCGATGGTTTCCGAGGCCTTTTCGACCAGGCTGACAACGTCGCCCATGCCCATAATGCGGGACGCAATACGGTCAGGATGGAAATCTTCCAGATCCTCAATGCCCTCGCCGACGCCAATCAGCTTAATCGGGCAACCCGTGACCTTGCGCATCGAGAGGGCGGCGCCACCACGGCCATCGCCATCGACGCGGGTCAGCATGACACCTGTGAGGTTCACACGGTCCGAAAACTGAGCCGCCACATTGACGGCATCCTGACCAGTAAGCGCGTCTGCCACCAGAATGGTTTCACAAGGCGTGGTTTCCCGACCGATAACATCGAGCTCAGACATCAGGGCTTCATCGATGTGAAGCCGGCCGGCTGTGTCGAGAATGACAACATCGGCGCTTTGCAGCTTCGCGGCCTGAAGCGCACGCTTCGCGATGTCCACCGGCATCTGGCCTTCGACAATGGGCAGCGTTGCGACTTCGGCCTGTTCACCGAGAACTCGCAACTGCTCCTGGGCGGCCGGTCGCTGGACATCGAGGGACGCCATCAGGACCTTCTTTTTGTCACGCCGTGTCAGCCTGGCGCCGATCTTGGCGGCGGCCGTGGTCTTGCCGGCACCCTGAAGGCCAACCAGCATAATCACGGCAGGCGGGGCAACATTGAGTTCTATGGTTTGCGCATCTGAGCCAAGCGTCGTGACCAGGTGATCATGGACGATCTTGATCACCATCTGGCCGGGCGTGACGCTGCGCAGAACATCTTCGCCGAGCGCTTCCTCGCGCACTTCGGCAACGAAGTCCCGGGCGACAGAGAGCGCGACATCGGCTTCCAGCAGCGCCACCCGCACTTCGCGGAGAGCTGCATCCACGTCAGCTTCTTTCAGCACCCCCTTGCGGGTGAGCCCATCGAATACCGAACCCAGTCGTTCCTGCAGGCTTTCAAACATGCACTTTCCCTAGCCAGACCAGACCCCAACGAAGGATACACCAGTGGGCGAATCCTCGCTGACTGGTGTGTATCCCGACCCCGCTATCCCAGGGCCCTGGGGACACGAAAGACAATGCCTTTCAGATGTGGCGCGGAAACTATGGAGGATAGGGGTGGAAGTCAAGGAAATCCGCCGATAATCAATGGCGCTCCTTCACCTATTCAGAGGGATACTCGTCGTGAGTGACGAGATCATCGGCAATTTCGTGGAAAGGCGCCTTTGAGGCTACAAAAATGTGAAAAGCCGGGCGATGGCCAGGATCATCGTCAAGGGAGCCAGCGGGCACAACCACACTGTCTTTTGAGAGCATTGGCAAATTTCCTCCGCAAATTCTGCAGAAAGGGCGAGTATTCCAGTTCTCTGAAGCATATTCTGAAATCAGCTCTTCACCTTTCAACCACTTGAAGTCTCCGGCATTTGCCGACATGAAGGTCACATAGGCTGCACCATGGGCCTTTCGGCACCTCGAACAGTGACAATTGACCATCCGCCTCGGTTTGCCGTCGATTTCATAAGCCACGCCGCCACAGAGGCAGCTGCCGCGAATGGTCACGACGATTCTTCCATCCACTCCGGCGGATATTCGTCGTGGGCGACGAGATCGTCGTTGATTTCGTGAAACGCTGCCTTTGATCCGGCAAAAATATGAAATGCGGGCCGGATGCCGGGGTCATCATCCAGCGATCCCGCCAACAAATTCACACGATCGCCAAAAACGGCCGGCAAATTGCTGCCACAGACTTTGCAGAACTGCCGCGCACCCCGGCCTTCAGGGGCATAACTCACAATCAGGTCTTCGCCTTTGGTCCAGCTGAACCGTTCAGTGGGTGCGGACACAAAGGTGGCAAAAGCCGCCCCATGCGCTTTCCGACAGCGCGAACAATGGCAATGGATCATCAGGTCAAGATCGCCCTCAACCTCGTAAGTAACGCCGCCACAGAGGCAGCTGCCGTGAATAGTCATTTGAACGTCCTCCTCGTGCCTACAATCCAGTAGACTTCCAGCATATTCACACCATATAAGGCGCGCCATGGTTAATAGCGCTACAGATAGCCGCTTGCCGGTGTTTCACATGCATGGACTTGGCAACAGGTTTGTCATCGTGGACGCGCGCGGGCTGGGCATTCGGGGCATTGACCTACGCTTGGGCGCGGCGCTGGCGAAGCTGGCGCGCGGCCATCTATATGATCAGTTATTGGTGATATCGAATACCGATGCAGCGGATGCCTTCATGGGCATATTCAATCGTGATGGATCGGTGAGCGCCGCCTGCGGCAATGGGGCGCGGTGCGTGGCAGCGCTGTTGATGAGGGAGACCGGCGAAAATCAGGGACGGCTTGAAACCGGTGCCGGCATCCTGGCCTACAGAATCGTCGGTGATGGTGTCGGTGGCTGGCCGGTTGTGGCGATGGATATGGGTGAGCCGAAGTTCGGCGCCGACGAAATCCCGCTGTCAGTGGACGCCGATACGCTTCATTTGACGGCGGCTGACTTTGGTGAGGTTTCTGATCCGACTTGCGTCAATATGGGAAATCCCCATGCCGTCTTTTTTGTGTCCGACGGGGAACGGGCACCGGTGACGACACTGGGGCCGGTGATCGAGACCGATCAGCTGTTCCCCGAGCGGGTCAATGTGGAGTTCGCGGAAGTTGTGGACAGGGAACATATTCGGTTACGGGTGTGGGAGCGCGGAGTCGGCGAGACAGAGGCCTGTGGTTCCGGCGCCTGCGCAGCGGCAGTGGCAGCAGTGCGACGGGATCTTGCTGATCGCCAGGTGCAGATACTGCTGAACGGCGGCGCGCTTGAGATCGACTGGCGCGACGACAATCACGTCTGGATGACGGGGCCGGTGGCGTTTGAAGCGGAAGAGAGCTTTCCTTTGCCCGACTTGGCAGCGTCATGAACGGCACGCAAGTCATAACCTTCGGCTGTCGGCTGAACGCCCATGAAAGTGCCGCCATCAAAGAGCAGCTGCGAGACATCGGCATTGAGGACGTTGTCGTCATCAATACCTGTGCGGTTACTGCCGAAGCAACGCGTCAGGCGCGGCAGAGAATCCGCCGCCTGCGAGCCGAACAGCCTGATCGGCGCCTGATTGTCACTGGATGCGCAGCGCAGATTGATCCAGAGAGTTTTGCCAGCATGCCCGAAGTGGATCTGGTGCTGGGCAACGCCGAGAAAGGCCATATTGCTGATTTTCTGAAAGCGGCCACGACGGACGCTGTGCATGTCGGCGACATTATGGTGGCGAACGTCGCGACACCTGCGATTACAACAGCGTTTGAAGGCCGGGCACGCGCCACTCTCGAAATCCAGAACGGCTGTGATCATCGTTGCACCTTCTGTGTCATTCCCTTTGGCCGCGGCAATTCGCGCAGCGTTCCGCCTGAGATTGTTATCCGTGAAGCTGAGCGTATTGTCGATGCGGGCTATCAGGAGATTGTGCTGACCGGCGTGGACATTACCGGCTACGGCAACGATCTGCCCGCCCGGCCGACGCTTGGCGATGTCTGCCGGCGGATATTCCGTGATGTGCCGGGGCTGAACCGGCTCAGGCTTTCGTCCATCGACCAGGTCGAAGTGGACGACACGCTGATGGGTCTTATCGCAGATGAGCCCCGCCTTCAGCCCCATTTTCATCTCAGCCTTCAGCATGGCTCTGACATGATCTTGAAGCGCATGAAGCGACGGCATTTGCGGGCCGATGCAGTTCAGTTTGCCGAGCGTGTGCGGAAAGCGCGACCCGATGTTGTGTTCGGTGCTGATCTGATTGCCGGCTTTCCCACGGAGACTGAGCTCCAGGCCGCAGAATCGCTGAGCCTGGTGGATGAAATCGGCCTGACCTGGCTCCATGTATTTCCGTTCAGCCCAAGACCTGGCACGCCAGCTGCCCTGATGCCACAAGTAGACGGACGCCTGATCAAGGAACGCGCCGCTGGCTTGCGCACCGCCGGGGATGCAGCCGTGGATCGGTTCCTTGAAGCCCAGCGGGGAGAGACGAGGTCAGTGCTGATGGAGGATCTACACATAGGCCGCACAGAGCATTACGCTCATATTATCACCGATAAGCCATTTGAACCTGGGTCCGTGCAACGTCTGACTGTAACTGGACGTGATACAGCTGACACATCCCGGCTGGTTGGCAGAGCTGCATGATATGACCGAAGAATCGAGTGAAATACCCGGCGGATCAAAAAACTGGTTTGCCCGTGTCCGTTCCGGGCTGGCGCGCTCGAGCCGCGGTCTGAGTGACGGTATAAGCGGCATATTCACCAAGCGCCGTCTTGATGAAAGTATGCTGAGCGACCTTGAAGATCTGCTGATCACCACAGATCTTGGTGTCGAGACAGCCAGGGAAGTGACAATGGCGCTTCGCCAGGATCGCTTCGACAAGGAGATCAGCCCGGAAGAAGTGCGCGCTGCGCTGGCCGCAGAAGTCACGAAGGTATTGGCACCAGTGGCCATACCGCTGGATGTCACCGGAGGTGGGCCACCTTTTGTCATCCTCGTGGTCGGCGTCAACGGCACTGGCAAGACCACGACTATTGGAAAACTTGCAGCACGTATCAAGGCTGACGGCAAGTCTGTGATGCTTGCGGCCGGTGATACGTTTCGCGCCGCTGCAATCGAACAGCTCAGCATATGGGCAGATCGTGCCGGGGTCCCGATCGTGACAACAAAGGAAGGTGGGGACCCTGCAGGCCTTGCCTTCGACGCCATCGAAAAAGCGCGGGCGGAGAACATTGATGTGCTGATGATCGACACTGCGGGCCGGCTTCAGAACAAGACGGATCTGATGGATGAACTGGCCAAAATCAGGCGCGTGATCGCGAAACTTGATGACACGGCACCCC
Source organism: uncultured Alphaproteobacteria bacterium (assembly GCA_965371465.1). Taxonomy (GTDB): domain Bacteria; phylum Pseudomonadota; class Alphaproteobacteria; order CBDUYM01; family CBDUYM01; genus CBDUYM01. The sequence goes on along the minus strand of CBDUYM010000024.1, from coordinate 43,345 downwards.
ATGCGACGCTTCTCGTCCTGGATGCAACAACCGGCCAGAACGCCATCAATCAGGTTGAGGTGTTTCAGGAAGTTGCCGACGTCACCGGGCTTGTGATGACCAAACTTGACGGCACCGCGCGCGGCGGGATTTTGGTTTCTGTGGCGCGGAAGTTCGGCCTGCCGGTTCATGCGATTGGCGTCGGCGAGGGGATTGATGATCTTCGGCCGTTCGAACCTGAAGCCTTTGCTGCAGCACTCTGTGCTACAATATCGGGTGAAAATGCTTGAGGCCGGCAGGAGAAATAGATGTCAGATCTGATCGAAACTGCGAAAGAGGAAGAAACTGCGCTCCCGCCGTTTCTGAAGCTGGCGACCGAGATCGGGCCGCTGGCGGTCTTTTTCTTTGCAAATTCTCAGTACGATATTTTTACCGCGACCGGCGCCTTCATGGTGGCGATCTCGGCTGCGCTGATTGTCTCATGGGTGAAGATGCGCAAGCTGCCGGTCATGCCCATGGTCGTCGGCGCATTTGTGCTTGTGTTCGGTGGGCTGACGCTCTGGCTGCAGGACGATACATTCATCAAGCTGAAGCCGACCATCGTCAACCTGCTTTTTGCCGGAATATTGACTACGGGGCTTTTGCTGAAGCGCTCATTCATTAAAATCGTGCTGGAGGCTGCCCTGCCGCCGCTGACAGAGGCGGGATGGAAGCAGCTGACGATTCGCTGGGCCATGTTTTTTGTTTTGCTGGCCTGCCTCAATGAAGTGATCTGGCGGAATTTCAGCACGGACATCTGGGTAAATTTCAAAGTCTTCGGCATTTTGCCACTGACAATCGCGTTCACACTTCTGCAGCTGCCGCTTATGAAGCGTCATGCAGTCAGGCAGGAAAGCGCCAAGGACTAGATCAGGCGCTCTGGCGCCGAATGCCGGGGAAGTGATCACCGGGCGGAGGATTGCGCCCTTCGGGCCCGGTGCAGGGCACGAAGACTTCCGCCTCTCCCACTTCGCGATAGTAATTCAGGCTCCAGTGATTTGACGGGAACGCCAGGTGATCCCATGGAATCTGGTCCCAGGTGAACAGCCCGACTTCTGTGCTTTCAGGTCCTGGTGCGATTTCAGGCGTTACAAGCTTTGCCCGGTAGATAAGCTGGACCTGGCTGATGTGTGAAAGCGCATAAATTCCCAGGAGACCGTCGATGGCAATTTCGGCGGTTGCTTCTTCCATGGCTTCGCGGGCGGCGCCGGCTTCCGCTGTTTCGTTTTCTTCCATATAGCCGGCCGGTAATGTCCAGTAGCCGGTTCTTGGTTCGATGGCGCGCTTACAGAGGAGAAACTTGTCTTCCCAGGTGACCACGGCGCCGACAACAATTTTCGGGTTCACGTAATGAATGAAACCGCAGTCATCACAGACCTGGCGCTCCCGGTTATCGTCTTCGGGGATCCGTTTTGAGAAACTCTGTTCTTGTGCCATGAACTGGTCCTTGGAGCGGCTACTGCTTTGCTGCCTGGTTAAGAGCGGCCCGGCGAATGACGGGCAGGATGATGTCGTTCAGGTCCCTCGGTTCAATGGGGCCGAGGTAGTCATAAACGATATTGCCTGCGCCATCGATGATGAAAGTTTCGGGTACGCCTCTGACACCGAACTGAGTGCCGGTATCGCCAATCGGATCTCTGCCGATACGGCTGAAAGGATTGCCCAGACGCGTCAGAAATTCCTGCACATCTGCATCCTCGTCCTTGTAGTCGATGCCGTAGACCGGCACACCTCGCATGGCAAGTCGCATAAGCTGCGGATGTTCAACTTCGCAGGGCGGGCACCAGGAACCGAAAATGTTGACGACAGTGACGCCACCCATTGAGACATCGGCCGTTTTCAGACCGTCAGCACCCGGCAGAGGGCTTTCCAGATCAAAGTCGGGCACCGGCCTGCTGATGAGCGGGTCGGGCATGCGCGGTGGTTCCATCTGCACCGCGACCGCAAAGCCGATGGCGAGGATAGCCAATACTATGAGAGCTAGGCCGAATCTGGTCATGGGCCATTTCTTTACATGATTCGCGACCTCGTCCGGCACAATTCTGCGGCTACAGCCGACTCCATATTGATGGAATCGGGCCCAGGAAAGAGAACCGGGTATCAGCATTGCAGAAATGGGGCTTTATTTAGGGCGGGCAACCCTTTAGAAAACCAGCAAATGTCGCAGCACGGCACAGAATCCGGCAGATCAAACCCGCGCAGGAGAGCCCGCCATGGCAACAGGCAAGGACACGCTGAAAACACGCAAAAGCTTACGCGTTGGGGCTCATTCATACGATTATTTCAGTATCCCGGCCCTTGCCGGAAAATTGGGTGGCGAAGGGCCTGAGCGGCTTCCATTCTCCCTAAAAGTGATCCTTGAGAACCTCCTGCGCTTTGAGGACGGTCGAACGGTCACCACCAGCGACATTGAAGCCGTTGTCGGCTGGCTCAAAAACAAGCGGTCTGATGCCGAGATCAGCTTTCGCCCGGCGCGCGTCCTGATGCAGGATTTCACCGGCGTGCCTGCGGTCGCGGATCTGGCTGCCATGCGCGATGCCATGATCGAAATGGGTGGCGATCCTGAAAAAATAAACCCACTGAGCCCGGTCGATCTGGTCATTGATCACTCCGTATCGGTCGACAATTTTGGCAGCGCAAGCGCCTTTGGCGCAAATGTGGCGCTTGAGATGAAACGCAACCATGAGCGCTATGAATTCTTGCGCTGGGGCCAGACTGCATTTGATAATTTCCGTGTCGTGCCGCCGGGCACCGGTATCTGCCATCAGGTGAACATTGAATATCTCGCCCAGACCGTCTGGACAGCCGAAGAGGATGGCGTAACGCTCGCCTATCCGGACACACTGGTCGGCACGGACAGCCACACGACCATGGTCAATTGCCTTGCTGTCCTTGGCTGGGGCGTGGGCGGCATCGAAGCTGAAGCCGTCATGCTGGGTCAGCCTATCTCCATGCTGGTGCCGGAGGTTGTTGGCTTCAGGCTGGATGGCCGGCTGCCTGATGGGGCGACGGCGACCGATCTGGTGCTGACGATTACACAGATGCTGCGAGCCCATGGTGTGGTCGGCAAGTTTGTTGAATTCTTCGGCCCCGGCCTCAACGATCTGGCCTTGCCGGATCGCGCCACCATCGCCAACATGGCGCCGGAATACGGTGCGACCTGCGGCTTCTTCCCCATAGATCAGAAAACCATCGACTATCTCGACTTCACCAATCGCAGCGATGACAGGGTCCGTCTTGTCGAGACCTACGCAAAAGCACAAGGCATGTGGCGCGACCAGGATACGCCGGACCCTGAATTTTCATCGACGATGGAACTTGACCTTGGCGCGGTCGTGCCTTCTATCGCCGGACCCAAGCGGCCTCAGGATCGCATCGATCTTTCAGACGCGGCCGGCCGGTTCATTGATGTGTTGCCGGAATTCGGCAAGACCGAGGATGAGCTCTGCGGATTTGAGGTCAAAGGCGAAGACTTCGACATAACGAATGGCGATATCGTCATTGCAGCGATTACAAGCTGCACCAATACCTCAAACCCCTCGGTTATGATTGGTGCGGGTCTGGTTGCGCGGAATGCTGTAGCGAAAGGGCTTGGCGTCAAGCCCTGGGTCAAGACATCGCTAGCGCCCGGATCGAAAGTGGTGACGGATTATCTGAAAAAGTCAGAGCTTGATGATGATCTCGATGCGCTTGGGTTCAATCTGGTGGGCTATGGCTGCACGACCTGCATTGGCAATTCCGGGCCGTTGCCTCAACCGATTTCAGACACGATCAGCGAAAATGATCTGGTTTGCTGTTCGGTTCTTTCCGGCAACCGTAATTTCGAAGGGCGCATCAGCCCCGATGTTCGCGCGAACTATCTGGCATCGCCGCCGCTGGTGGTCGCCTATGCCATTGCCGGCACCATGCTGATTGATTTTTTGAACGATCCCATTGGTGAGGACGAGGCCGGCACGCCGGTCTATTTCAGGGACATCTGGCCCTCGAACGCAGAAGTTCAGGAGGCTCTGCAAAGTGCCGTCGAGAAAGATCAGTTCCGAACCGAGTACGCAGATGTGTTCAGCGGCACCAAGGAATGGCAGGCCATCGAAACGGCCGTGGGAACGACCTATGGCTGGAAGGACGCATCTACCTATGTGCGACGTCCGTCATTCTTTGACAACATGGGGACAGAACCCGAGGCACTTCAGGATGTAAAGGGCGCGCGTATTCTGGAGCTACTGGGCGACAGTGTTACAACCGATCACATTTCACCAGCGGGCACGATCGCCAGGGATGGACCGGCAGCAGCCTATCTCAATGCCCATCAGGTGCGGGCCGAGGATTTCAATTCCTATGGATCGCGCCGCGGCAATCACGAAGTCATGATGCGCGGCACATTCGCAAACATCCGTATCCGCAACGAGGTTGCGCCGGGTACAGAGGGCGGCTGGTCCAAGCATTACCCGGACGGCGAGGTGATGAGCGCCTTCGATGCTGCGATGAAATATGAGGCGGAGGGCGTGCCGCTGGTGGCCATCGCCGGTAAGGAATTCGGTACTGGATCGAGCCGGGACTGGGCTGCCAAAGGCGCCAGGCTTCTCGGCATTCGGGCGGTCATTGCCGAGAGCTATGAACGCATCTACAGATCCAATCTTGTCTGCATGGGCATCCTGCCGCTGAGTTTCAAGGAAGGTGAGACCCGCAAAAGCCTGGGTCTGATCGGTGATGAGATCATCGACGTTACAGGTGTTGTCGAGGGCGTTACACCGCGCATGACAGTTGATGTGAAAATCACGCGCGCCAATGGCGAAGTGGTGGAAACAGAATGCCTGTGTCGCATCGATACGGAAGACGAGGTCGCATACTACACGCACGGCGGCATCCTCCAGTATGTGCTTCGGAATCTGCTGAAAGCGGCGTGACGTGCCGGATTTTTCGGGAACCTGGGAGAACGGCGTCGGCTCAGAGATGATCCTCGAGGTCGACGGCAATCAGGTGACCGGCACCTACAGAACCGGCGTCGGCAAACCAGACAGCGCGGAAAGTTTCCCGCTGTCGGGCTATACAAATGGAGAGCTGATTACTTTCGCCGTCAATTTCGGCGAACACGGCTCCCTGACCACCTGGATGGGGCAGATCGCTACCAGCACCGATGGCGAGCCGGAAATCCGCACCCTCTGGCACCTCGCCCGTCAGTCAGACGACAAAGGTGACGCGATTGAGCCCTGGGCAAGAATACTGGCGGGCTCGACATTGTTCGTGAAAAGGCTCTAGCCAAGGCTCTGTTCCATCAATGCTGAAAGGCGCGTCGCGAAGGCCGCTGGGTCGGTGATCAGCTCCCCTTCAAGGAGGCGGGCCTGATCAAGGAGAAGGAAGCTTGCGTCCTCAAGCGCATCAGCAGCGCCATCTTTCTCAGCGGCTGAGGCGAGCGCTTTAATCAGGCTGTGGCCGGCATTCAATTCGAGGACGCGCGGGATTTCGCCCAGGCTCTGGCCCTGGGCCGCGAGGATGCGCTGCAGCCGCATGTCCACACCGCCGCCTTCTGCAACGAGGCAGACCGGGCTGTCGGTCAGGCGATTTGAGATGCGAACATCGCTGACTTTGTCGCCAAGATTGAGCTTGAGAGTGGCAATCAGCATATCAAGGTCGGCTTCGCTGGCTTTGTCTTTGTCTGCCTTTTCGTCTCCGGCCAGGTCGTCAAGATCGGCGGCGCCCATGGTTATTGAGACCAGGGGTGTTTCGTCATATTCATCGACGACCGTCACCCAGAATTCGTCAACCGGGTCGGTGAGGAGGAGAACCGGAATGTTTCGCGCCCGAAATCCTTCGAGCTGGGGGGATGCAAGAACGGTCTCGGGATTGTCGCCGGTGATGTAGTAGATTGCCTTCTGATTCTCCGCCATGGCGTCCTTATATGCCTTTAGCGAAGTCAGGCCATCGCCCGACAGGGTCGATCGGAACCGCGATATTTCAAGAATGCGATCCTTTCGTTCCAGATCTTCGTAAATCCCTTCTTTCATCACTGGGCCAAAGTTTTCCCAAAAGGTGCCGTAACTCTCTTCGTCATCAAGAGCATTCCGGCCAAGTTCGGTCAGCACCCGATTTGTGACGGCTGTCCGAATGTTCTGGACCACCCGATTGTGCTGCAGCATTTCGCGGCTGAGATTGAGGGGGAGATCGTCAGAATCGATCACGCCACGCAGAAAACGCAACCAGGGCGGAATCAGATCGTCACAGTCGTCAGTCGTGAAAATGCGTTTCACATAAAGTTTGACGACATTTTTTCGCGCCGGATCAAACAGATCCATTGGCCGCATGGAAGGCACGAAGAGAAGCACGCGGTAATCAAGCAACCCTTCGGCGTGATAGTGAAGCGTGAGCCAGGGCTCATCAAAACTCTTGGCCGCGTCCTGATAGAAGCTTTTGTACTGATCCTCTGTTACGTCCGCTGCCGCTCGCGTCCAGAGGGCGGAAGCCGCATTGACCGAAGCTGTGTCACCTTCGTCATCGCCGCCGATGATTGTAATGGGGATGGGGACGTGGTCGGAATAGGTTTTGATCACATGACGAAGCCGCAGGGGCTCAAGAAACTCCTCACCGTCGGCATTGAGATGGAGGATAACTTTGGCGCCCCGTGGACCCGGTGTCGCGGGCTCAATCTCAAAAGCGCTCATGCCATCCGATGTCCAGCGCCAGCTATCTGCGGTGCCCGCTTTTCGCGTGATCACTTCCACTTTGTCGGCAACCATGAAGGCTGAATAAAATCCAACGCCAAACTGACCGATCAGGGACACGTCCTTGGCATCATCGCCTGAGAGCTTTTCGACAAAGGCAGCAGTTCCTGACTTTGCGATCGTACCGAGGTTCTCGATCAGCTCTTCATGGGAGAGGCCAATGCCGTTGTCAGTGATGGTCAGCGTCTTGGCTTCTGCGTCCGGTTCAATCTCAATCCTGAATTCTGTATCGCCATCAAGGATATTCTCATCCGTGAGAGAAGCGTAACGTAATCGATCGCAGGCATCGGCAGAGTTCGAGATGAGTTCGCGCAGGAAAATCTCCTTCTCGGAATAGACCGAGTGCACCATCAGGTGAAGGAGTTTGGACACCTCGGCCTGGAATTCGTGGGTCTCTGTCTTTGGTTCACTCACGGATTGTTCCTTTGGCGGGTCATTCCGCCACTTCTTCGGGGATGGGTTCGATGAAGTCGTCAAGGCCGAGCATGAAGTCTCCCCCCTTATAGCCTGGAATTTCATAGGCCCACATGGCCGTCAGTGCCTGATAGCGCGCAATGTCGGCGGTAACCAGGTCTGAAGCCATCAGATATGCTGAGGTCGGCTCGCCTTCGTTTGGCCGAACTGGCTTGCCAGCGCTGAATTCAAGGGCCATCCAGGTCTGAAATCCGACCTTCACCAGCTCGGCCTTGATCGCCATGCCGTCGAAGGTCAGGAAGCGGACATGATGGGCATCGTCGAAATCAAGCTCAGAGCGTTCCCTGACGTCTTCGAAACGAAGACCAACGAGGACTGAACCAAGCCGGTTGCCGACGCTGGCATATTTCATGCGGAACCCGACCGCCATGTCAGCGATCTTAAAGGGCTGAGAGCCGGGCTCTGCTCGGATCAGCGTGATGACTTCGCCATCCGGTGACACGGAGACCACCTGGCGAATGCGCTCATTGATGATGACCGGGAAGCTTGGATCGAGCCAGTCCTTGACCTGCGAGGGTGCCTCAAGGTTCGTTTCGGCGAGCCAGGTCTGATCGCCATCAGGCAGCCGGACATAAAGGCTGCCGGGCAAACCACCAGTCGGCAGCCGCTTCCGACTGCCGACCAGCACATGGGCTGCTCTCTCGCCACCGGCATCAAGTTCAAGGCCAATCGCCGTGCCACCGAGGCCGAGGTTATCGTGACGTTCCCCCAGCCGCGTTTTCGCCTCGGTCAGATTCATTTCCGCCATGCCCCTCAGGATGCTTCCAATGGTCTCTTCATTGGCCAGATAGCCTGCGCGATTAGCCACCTGCCAGGAATTCTCCTGGCGGGCCAACAGGATTTCATCACCGAAACTTGTTACCCGGATGTGGTCGATGTCGGCCAATTTGTCTGCGAGGTCTGGAAAGAGAAGTCTGGCCGTAAAGTCACTGGCGGGACCATTGCTTTGGCCGACGATTGTCGCGATCGCACCAAGCAAGGCAATTGCCGTCACCGCTGCCAGTATTCGGAGGTGAAGGCGCTTCATGAAGCTTGTCCTGCAGTGCTGCGTCTTCTGCGAAACGCGGCGATGACAAATGCCAAAAAGCCAAAGAGAGCCGGCATCAGAGCAATGTTGAGAACTTTCAAAAGCGTTTGCAGGCTTTCAATATCCTGACGGAGATCGACCTGCACATCCCTGAGCTCACGGCGGGTCGCGATCATTTCCTGGCGAAAGGCAGCGAGCTCAGCTTCGGTCTCAGCATTCGACAGACCGGCGACGCCGCCCACAGCTATCTGAGCGAGCTCCTGAATCCGCTGGTCTGTTGCGGCAAGCTTGTCAAGAAGTGCCTGTTCGCGGGCGAGATAGCGGAATTCAGCGTCCTGGCGAATAGTTTCAATGGCTGTGAAGGGGCGATGTACCGTGCCACGGCTGCGAAGCGAAATCAGCTCGCCCGATCCTGCCAGGTTGTCAACAGCATTGATGACGAAGCTGCCATTGTCGGCCGTGGGTGTGACAATCTGCTGGCCAAGGAAATTCTGCACCGTCACCCAGAAGCGATCATCAAAGAGATCAGAATCGGCAATCACAATAACATTAATGTCGCCCGCCGATTGGCTGAGATGCGGGGGCAGAGGGTCTTCTGCAGCCTCTATGTCATCCACCGCTTCAGGCACGGGTGCGCCGTCAGGAAAAGCGGTGCTCGACGGACCCGAGATGCGGACCGCTACTGTATAGCTTTCGCCAGTAGGTCGGAATTCACGAAGCAGTGACTGGGGTTCAGGCTGGCCATCAAGATAATCAGGTGTCAGCAGCATGGCCTCGGAAGAAGAGGTTATCAGAGGCTCAATCGTTGTGGTCGCAGTATCAAGCGTCAGAATGTTGCCCGCGGTGGCGAAATTGAGTGTCGCAACATCCCCTGTGATCACATCGGTTGCATTCACATTGTCTGCGGTTATGGCAAGCCAGATAATGTAATCGACAATCTCCTGACCGCGCGCGCCATAGGTGGACACCCGTTGAGCCAGCCGCCGGTCTGCCAGCACTTCTTCGGGCGATATGTCAATGCCCCAGGCATTGAGCAGGGGTGCGAGATTGTCAATATTGGCCGAGGTCTGCTCGGTGCGCATGCCTGAGGGGTCGGGTCGCTTCAACAGCTCTGCAAACGGATCAACGAAGGCCAGAACGCGGCCGCCAGCAAGCACGAACTGATCTATTGCATAGAGAGTTTCCGCATCCAGCTCCGGCGGCGCCGCCAGGAGGAGAACGTCAATTGAATCGGGAACCTGGGTAAAACTGTCTGGAAGAATGCCGGTCGAAAAGAATTCCGAGAGTTGAGTGTAGAGAGTCAGGGGCTGTGCAAACCCCTGCATCATGTCCATCTGGGATCCGGCGCCAGTCGCCAGGGGCAATGTGGTCAGAATGCCGATTTCGGGCCTCTCGCGCGATGAAAGCCCAAGAATGGCCTTGGTCAGGTCATACTCAAGGAATGCTTCGCGTTCCACCGAAAAATAGGAAATGATCTCCTGATCATCAGTGGAGTTGGTTGCAACAAGGCCAAAGTAGAGAAACTGGTTGGTCTCCGCCCGTACCGCCTGCAGACCATATTGATCGGCCTGATCCTGAGCATCGGTGAAGGGTTCGGGGTCTGAGATGAGCAGATCTACTTTGCCTGCCGCCGCACTTTCATATTCCTCAAGCATTTCCCGCACCCGCTCCCCATAGGTCTTGAGACCGGGATAGTTGTTGGCAAGAGTGGCCGAAAAGTAAAACCGAAGGGTAATCGGTTCGCCGAGGTCCGCAAGGACTGCCCTGGTGCCGTCGCTTAAGCTAAAGAGATCATCTTCAGTCAGATCGAAACGCAGCGACGGCAATGATCCATTGGCAATCACCGTGACCGAGAAAAAGAGAACGGCCAGCAGGACAAGCGCAAATCTTTCCGATGTCAGCTTGCGCATCTAGTCTGCCTTCCGAAGATCGACGATGATGGCCGTCGCCATGCCCCAGACGAAAATGAGCGTGGCAAAATAGATTAGATCGCTGAGATCGATCACGCCTCTTGAAATGGCGTGGAAGTGAGCCAGAAAGCTGAATGACGAAATCAGATCAATCAGAAACTGCGGCGCCCAGCCGGCAACGCTGTCGAGCACCAGCGGCAGGCCGGCGACGGTGAACAGAAAGCAGACTGTGACCGCAACAACAAAGGCGATCACCTGATTGCCTGTCATGGCCGAAATGCAGCCCGAAATCGCGAGATAACCCCCCGCCATCAGCGCGCTGCCGATGTAGGCGGCTAGAATCACGCCGTTGTCGGGATCGCCAAGAAAGTTCACCGTCAGCCAGATCGGGAAGGTCAGGCTGAGCGCCAGCACTAGAAAGGCCCAGGCGGCGAGGAACTTGCCAAGAACCGCCGACATCAGCGGCACTGGCAAGGTCATGAGAAATTCGATGCTGCCGGTCGCGCGTTCCTCGGCCCACAAGCGCATGGCAATTGCCGGCACCAAGAACAGGTAGAGCCAGGGATGATACAGGAAGAATGCCTGGAGATCGGCTTCGCCACGTTCAAAAAACGAACCAAAATAGAATGTGAAAACGCCAGTCAGAAAGAGGAAGATCACAATAAAAACATATGCCAGCGGCGTCTGGAAATAGCCTGCGAATTCGCGCCGGAACACTGCCCGCATTTCATGCATTGATCTGGTCTCCGGGAGAATTTCGATCGTCTGATGTGGTGATGGAACGGAAAACATCATCCAGGCGACCTTCAAGCTCTTTCAGTTCCGTAACATTGAGATCAAGGTCGTGAAGCTTCCGGCTTAAAGCCAACAGGATCAGTTGCCCCCTTTCCGGCAGCACCCGATACCTCAATTCCGAGATCGGCGTGATGCCCGAGATACCATCGAGCGAAAGCAGTTCACGGGTGACCTCGGCGGTCAGGGGTTCGTCCAACGTGAGTTCCACAGCATGATGCTCCGGCGCCATGGCTTCAAGCTCTCGCGGTGTGGCATCTGCGACAATGCGGCCCTGATCAATAATGATGGCCCTGGTGCAGACAGCGTCAACCTCTTCCAGGATGTGAGTCGATATAATGATTGCTTTTGACGATGCCATGCCACGGATAAGATTACGTACGTATTGCTTCTGGTTGGGATCAAGGCCGTCTGTTGGTTCGTCCAGGATGAGAATGTCGGGATCGTGGATAATCGCCTGAGCCAGCCCGACGCGGCGCTTGAATCCCTTTGAGAGTGTATCGATGCGTTGATAGAGAACTTCTGAAAGACCGGTTTCCCGGATGGCTCTCTCCAGACTTGTTGCTCGTCGTGTACCCTTGATACCGCGTACATTACAAACAAAATCGAGTAGCGCTTGCGGAGTCATTTCGCCATAGAGTGGCGCTCCTTCGGGCAGATATCCAATTCTCCTTTGAACTTCCACCGGAAATTCTTCAACATCAATGCCGGCAACTGAAATAGACCCGGACGTCGGCCGCAAGAAGCCGGCAATCATCTTCATGGTTGTCGATTTGCCAGCACCATTGGGCCCGAGAAAGCCGAGCACTTCACCTTTGGTGACCCGCAAAGAGAGATCATTCACAGCCATGATGGGGCCAAATGATTTTGTCAGATGCTCAATTATTATCATGCTGTTCGCAGGAGACTGATTGTCTGGCAATGCCTGGGCCACCGGGTTTTGAAAACAGGATCGTCTGGACGCCATGTATATTAGGCATACAGCTCGATTGCAAAGCTCGTGGAACATCATTTTCGGGAAGTCCGAATAGTCCGGCGGGATCGTTGGCTTCGAGGGGGAGGGGAGAGTAGTGCGCTATATTGCACTGCCTTCGTTCCCACCGGACATTCCGAGGTCAACAGATGAACGGTCGCAACTGAATGTGGCCGGCCAAGGGCTGAAATAAGGTAACTTTATGACGACGGAAGGTGTCGTTTTAGCTTATGTATTTCAACAGGTTAGGTTCGACGTTCCGAGAAGAAGCGGGCGTGTTTTTGAGGCCCGGCCGCCGCAGGTTCGAAAAGGCCCTGAATACGACACCGCCGCACCGGAATTGCCGTGCCAAAAGATCAAATTTTGATAAGTTCGGGTGGGGTGAATGGGAGCTTAAGGATCAGACGTGGGTGTTTTCTTACTGAGCCGGACTGCGACGCTGCTGGCGACTGTGTTTGGCACATCCGTGGTCATATTTCTGGTCCTGGAAGTCCTGCCGGGTGACCCGGCGCTGGTGATTCTTGGCGTCGATGCACCGGCGGAGGCCATTGCCGCGCTGAGGGCTGAAATGGGCCTCGACCGGCCTGGCCTCAGCCGCTACGCGAGCTGGATATTCGGGCTTTTGAAGGGCGAAAGCGCGACAAGCTTTACTTACGGTGTGAGCGTTGCATCACTGATCGGCGAGCGACTTTTGGTCACCATACCCCTGGCGCTGATCTCCATGGCGCTTGCCGCCCTGATTGCCCTCCTGGCTGGAATCTATGCCGCGTCCAGGCAGTCAAAAGCTGGTGATCTGATGGTCATGGCGACAAGCCAGATCGGCATTGCTGTGCCAAGCTTCTGGCTCGCCATTTTAATGATCATTCTGTTCGGCGTGACCTGGCGCATCTTGCCGACTGGAGGATTCCCCGGCTGGGAGGCGGGGCTTGGCCCTGCCCTGCGAGCACTTCTATTGCCTGCTCTCGCGCTGGCAATCGTTCAGGCGGCCATTCTTACGCGCATCGTCAGATCCTCTGTGATTGATGTGATGCGGGAGGACTTTGCGCGCACGGCACGGGCCAAGGGGCTTCAGTTCCGTCGTGTTCTTTGGGGCCATGTATTGCGAAATGCCATGATCCCGGTCATCACCATGATGGGACTTCAGTTCGCAAACATGCTGGCCGGAACGATCATTATCGAACAGGTGTTCTCTCTGCCCGGCCTGGGACGATTGATGTTTCAGGCCATTGGCCAGCGCGATCTCGTGGTCATCAAGGACACCGTTCTGTTGCTGGCAGCTCTTGTCATTTTCGTAAACTTCGTCGTCGACATACTTTACGCAGTCATTGACCCGCGCATCAAACTGGGTGCTGAGGCAGGCCGCATATGAAACGATACTTCGGCCATAAGAGCTTTCTGGCGGGTTCAATTGTCACGGCGCTCTTGCTTGTGACCACGATGGTCTCTGTCTTCTGGACTCCCTATGATCCCACGGCCATTGATGTGGCGATGCGGGCGCTACCCTCATCAGCCGATCATCTGCTGGGCACTGACTATCTTGGCAGGGACATGCTCAGCATGATCATGGCAGGGGCGCAGAACGCCGTTTTGGTCGGCGTTGTTGCCGTTGGTATTGGCCTGGTCGGCGGCACCATCCTCGGTCTTGTGGCCGCGAGTGCCAGGGGTTGGGTGGAAGAAGTCACCATGCGGTTTGCGGATTTCACTTTTGCCTTTCCGGCGATCTTGAGCGCAGTAATGCTGACCGCGGCCCTCGGCGTCGGCGTTGTAAATGCCATTATCGCCATAGGCATCGCCAATATCCCTGTCTTTGCGCGGATCGCACGAGGTACTGCCAAGACCGTCTGGACGCGGGAATTTGTCTTGGCCGCGCGCGGCGCCGGGAAGAGCCGCATGCGCATTACCATGGAACATGTCCTGCCCAACATTCTGAACGCTGTCATTGTGCTCGCCACGATCCAGTTCGCCATTGCCATCCTGGCAGAGGCGGGCCTCAGCTACCTTGGACTTGGCGTCAAACCGCCTGACCCAAGCTGGGGACGCATGCTGGCTGACGCGAAGACCCAGTATGATCATCCCGGCATGGCGATCTGGCCTGGCATGGCCATTGTTCTGAGCGTGCTCGGCCTTAATCTGCTGGGCGACGGACTGCGCGATCTGACCGACCCCAAGCTAGCCAGTGCCCGCAACGGGATGGATGATTAGGCCATGGCGCATCTCAGCATAGAAGGTCTGAGCGTCCATGCCGAAGGCATTCGGGCACCGCTGGTGGACAAGCTGAGCCTGAATATGGAGGCTGGAGAAACCCTTGGCATTGTTGGTGCATCAGGCAGCGGCAAGTCAATGACGGCGCTCGCAATCATGGGATTGTTGCCGGAGGCTGTCGCCGCCGAAGGCAGCGTGATGCTTGATGGCGTAGACCTGCTTGAGCTTGATGATCGCGCCATGTCCGCGGTTCGTGGGCGAAGGATCGCCATGATCTTCCAGGAACCCATGACGTCCCTCAATCCGGTGCATCGTGTTGCACACCAGATCGGCGAAAGTCTTGCGCTTCATCGGGGCATTCGCGGCGCGGCGGCACGGCAGGCTACGACCGAGCTTCTTGATCAGGTGCAGTTGCAGAATGCAGCTAGACGGCTGGATGCCTATCCGCATGAGCTGTCAGGCGGCGAACGTCAGCGCGTCATGATCGCGATGGCGCTGGCATCGCAACCTGAGATTCTGATTGCCGATGAGCCCACGACCGCCCTAGATGTCACGGTTCAGGCCGAAATTCTCAAACTGATGCGCGAAATTGTGGCTGAGCGAAATATGAGTCTCCTGCTCATAACGCATGACTTCGGGGTCATTTCAGAGATGGTCGCCGACATCATGGTGATGAATGAGGGCCGCGTTGTCGAAACCGGCGAAACCAGCGTCATCCTTTCACATCAGACAGACCCCTACACAACAAGACTGATTGAGGCTGTTCCAAGGCTTGGTGAAGCCCACCGCAGCACCCCGACGACGGCTTCCTCAGCTGACATTGCCCTCGATATTGAGCAGGTCGGCTGCACCTATCAGCTTCCCAGGGTGAGCCTGTTTGGGCCCGGGCCCCGATTGGAGGCGGTGAAGGATGCCACGTTCCAGGTCAGCGCCGGTACCAGTATCGGCATTGTCGGCGAGAGTGGCAGCGGCAAATCCACGCTGGCACGCGCGATCATGGCGCTTGGTGACATTTCGGCCGGAAGGGTCACGGTTCTGGGCACCGAGCCGCACAGGCTCAAATCCCGCGAGCTCATCGCGCACCGCCCACGCATCCAGATGGTTTTTCAGGATCCATACGGATCCCTTGATCCGAGGCTGAAAATTTTCAAAATTGTGGCTGAGCCGCTGGACGTTACGGAACCACTCCTGTCGAAGTCCGAGAGGCGTCTGCGGGTCGTCGCCGCCCTTGAGAGCGTTGGCCTGGAACAAGCTGCGACAGACCGCTATCCGCACCAGTTTTCGGGCGGCCAGCGCCAGCGCATCGCCATTGCCCGCGCGCTGATTACAAATCCTGAAATTGTTGTCGCAGATGAGCCCGTCTCCGCCCTCGATGTGCTGGTGCAACGGCAGATTCTTGAATTGCTGGCCAGGCTTCAGCACGACAGGCAGATGACATTGATCCTTGTCAGTCATGATCTGGCGGTCGTGGAATTGATCTGTGATGAGGTCATTGTCATGAAAAACGGCGAGATTGTTGAAAAGGGCCCGGTTCATGATGTCTTCACTTCACCTGGTCACGACTACACCAAAGCCTTACTGGCTGCAGTGCCGCGACTTTCAATTGCGCCCTTAAGCTGATCAGACCTGGGGCTTGTCAGAGCGGGGCGATGCGTGTGAGGATTTCCTCAGAATAAGGAGATCCTGCCAATGAGCGAGGTAGCTGACATCACGAATTTTCGCCGGTCTGGGGCGTCGACGTCGCAGGCCGGCAATCATCAGCGTTCCGAGACACAATTTACGCGGACAAGAAGTGTCACATCGCGAACGACATCAAAACCCAATGTCTTCTTTGACCGGAAAGAACTCTGGCAGATCATGTCCATTTACGGAGACATGGTGCAAAAGGGTGAGTGGCGCGATTACGCCATTGATGACGGCAAAGATGCCTGTGTCTTTTCGATCTACCGCAGATCAAGCGAAATGCCGATTTACCGTGTCGAGAAGCGGCCGAAACTGGCATCGCGCCAAGGTGCGTTTTCAGTGATGTCTGCATCGGGTCAGGTGTTGAAGCGCGGACATGATCTGAAGAACACATTGCGCGTCTTTGACACGCGGAAGTTCAGGCTAGTGGCGGCGGACTAACGCCTAAAGGACCCATCCGAGAATGGATCAGGAAGAATTCGATGCCCGTGTGGCCATCGGCGAGACCATAAAGGGAGAAGATCTTTCTGATCTTGACTGGTCAAGGGAACCGCCGGCCCCTCTTAACCTCCTTAACTGCACTTTCCATTCCGTTGAATTTCTCGATATCCATATTGAAGAGATGGATTTGCATAATTGCACGTTTTGGAACTGCGAGTTCAGGAGTGTCAATTTTCGCGGATCACGGTTCAAGGGAACTTCATTCTTCAATCCTGAAACACGCGAGACCTGCCGTTTTCGGTTTTGTGAGCTGCGCGAGACATTGTTCGACAGCTGTAATTTAAGTGGGGCAACTTTTTACAAGTGCGATCTTTATGATCTTTGCATGCAGAATTCGACGGCCCAGGGCGCTGATTTTTCTGAGAGCAGTTTTGCCATGACCATTGCGCGCAATGTCTCGGTGAGTGCAGCCGCATTCGTCCAGTGCAACATCCCAATGACCAATTTTCACGGCATGAGTTTGCAGGATTGTGTCTTTGCTGAAAGCCGGCTTTCGGACGCTGATTTTTCGGAGGCTGACCTTCGGGGCGCAAATTTCCGTCGCGCCGATCTGGTGCGGGCTGAATTCACCAACGCGAAACTCGACGGTGCCAATCTGAAAAAGGCCAAAATTGCGGGGCTCGACCTGAAGGCGGTTGAAAGCCACGTCGGCCTGCAGATTACGCCAGATCAGGCCGAGACCGTGTTGAAAGGCCTTGGCGTTGAAGTCGGCGAAGTCTGAGCCGGCGCAAGTCTGACTAGGGCTCGTTAATCAGGTCGAGAGGATAGATCGGCCTTCGCACATTTTCAAAATTCAGCAGGCTGTTGTCTGACGTAGTGACGCCTTCGCCGTCGCAGGTCAGTGTGTGGGTGCCAAGGTCGCCAAAGCCGGCACGATAGTGAATGCGGGATTTCAAAACCAGATAGTTTTTGCCGCTCGGATCAATACCGACACTTGTGAAAACGCCAACATCCCAGGGCTCGTGATGGTTAGAGACGACCACAATTTCCATATTGCCGGTATCGAACAGCACGGTCGGGCCCATTGAAACTTCAACACCGGTGTACATGGGACCCCTGACGATCCACTTGCCGTCGGTGACACGGCGAACGACGCCAGTAATTTCAAGGGGCTCGCCTTCAAGTCCGATGGATGGCATATCTGTTTTCCCGCCAAGAGAAACGGTTAGCCTGGCGCCAGGTCCGGCTGAAGCCATTTCGACCACAGCTTCAGGATCACAGACGCAAGCAACGGCAACGTTTTCAAGGCCGGCTTCAAGGACAGCCCGAATGACGGTCATGACATCCTGGGTGCCGCCGGAGCCGACATTGTCGGCGTGATCGAGAAGCAGAACAGGGCCATCGTTAAGACTGGCCGCTTCCGATATCGCTTCCGCCAATGGTTTCGGTTCATAGATGAATGCTTCACGCCGAGCCCACGCAATATCCAGAAGATCATCAACCACTGCCTGGGCGGCGTCTCGGTCATCATCGGCGACGACTATGACGCTAAGTCCGGCATCCCTGATGTCTGCCATGGGGAAGCCGCCAAAGACTGTAACTGCAAGAATTCCAGGCCGTGTCTCAGCCTCTCTCGCCATTGCGATCAGTGTCTTCATCGGTTCGTCTGCCGTCCCCATGCAAAGGGT
The DNA here is from genome assembly GCA_965371465.1 of uncultured Alphaproteobacteria bacterium. Classification (GTDB taxonomy): domain Bacteria; phylum Pseudomonadota; class Alphaproteobacteria; order CBDUYM01; family CBDUYM01; genus CBDUYM01. The sequence continues at coordinate 25,421 of CBDUYM010000024.1, read as the reverse complement.
CTGTGCGAGGAGAGGAATGTTGCCCCAGGCCATGACCGGCGCCGATTTGCCGTCGATTGCATCGAACAGAACCCGCCCAATCTGATCGCCGACTTCGAACATGTCGACATGCGGATAGGTCTTGTAGCCGATCAGGACATTGCAGTTATCGACCATACTCGCCGTCAGATTGGCATGCAGGTCGCAGGTGACACAGATGGGTACGTCCGGATCGATGGCGCGAATTCGCTCCAGCAGCATACCTTCGCCGTCCTCGCCGAGTTCGCTGACAGTGGCGCCGTGTAGATCGAGCATGACACCATCAGCGCCGTCAGCAACAGCATCACAGATGGCGTCGGCTATTCTTCTGTAGGCTTCTTCGGTGACAACGCCAGACGGCATGGCTTCGGCGGCAACCGGTGTAACGATCTCCGCACCTCGTTCACGAGCGAGCGCAATGTAGGCCGCCATAGGCATCCGCGTATCTTCATAGGCCTTGAGCACTGCCGCACCAAACCAGACGCCCCATTCTTCAAAACGGGCCCAGTCGGTCACCACCGGCGAGAACGTGTTGGTCTCGTGCTTCATCATGGCTATAACAATGCGAGGCTTGGCTGGCATGCTGATCTCCGTTGTGCCTTCAAGCAACCTAACCCAGGGAAGCGCTGGTTCGCCAAGACATTTTGAGGTTCAGAAATGACCGACAGAAATTCTCGCGTCATGCATCAGCAGAACCGGCTCAGCTGGAACGAGGCGACGCGTGCACATAATTCCCACAAAGCTGATCAGGGAAGTTTCCTGCGAGAGGGCGGCTCCACGCTGTTCCCGGAAGAAGTCGCACTTCTCGGCGACATCACCGGCAAATCGGTGCTTCATCTTCTTTGTAATTCCGGACAGGACAGCCTGTCCATCGCGGGGCTGGGTGCGGCGGTGACAGGTGTCGATATTTCGGATGTAGCGATTGCAACTGCGCAAGCGCTGTCTGGCACCAGTGCGATCAAGGCTGACTTTCATCGCGCCGACGCATTGGACTGGCTTGATGAAGAACGAAAGCGGGACGCACGATACGATGTCGCTTTCCTTTCCTATGGCGCGATCTGCTGGATTTCGGGTCTCGACGAATTCATGCAAAAAACAGCTGATGTGCTGAAGGACGATGGTCGGCTGGTCCTCATGGAATTTCACCCGATCCTTTCGAAACTGAATCCGGATGGCACGCTCAGGGCCTCGAACTTTTCAGGCTCGGTGCCGGCAAAGGATGACGGGGTCGATGACTATGTGCGCTACAGTCGTGAGGGTCTCGTGCCTTGGGGTTATGAAACCGGCGAAGAGGATTTCCAGAACCCGGAGCCAAACTGGCTTTTCTACTGGAACATGGGGGAGATTTTGGCGGCCGTAACTTCTGCCGGGTTTCACATTGAAGACTACCAAGAGTTTCCCTATGCAAACGGCTATTGCCCGTTCATCTCGCCCAGCGACAAGGGAGAACGGCGCTACGGCACACCGGAAGGCGTGGCAGACCTGCCGCTGATGTTTGCACTCGATTGTGTGAAGAAATGACCGAACGCAAGCCTGACGCGGCCGACTGGAAACCGGAACCCTACACCCGACCTGTTGTTCTGGGCGTTCTGAGGCGCGGCGATGAGATCCTGGTGACGGGATTGCCAGATGACGATGATGGCGGCCATGAAATCGTCTATCGCGTGCCAGGCGGCGGTCAGGCTTTTCAGGAAACCATGGAAGCAGCGCTCTCCCGCGAGTTCAGGGAAGAGCTGGACGTGGAAATTTCTGTCGGTGCCATGATCGGCATCTATGACTACATCTATCGCTTCAGGGACCTGCCCGGCCATGATGTTTATGTGGTCTTCGAAGTCACAACAGAGGACGCGAGCTTCCTCACGCGCGAGACAATTGAAATTCACGAGCCCGATAGCCGCTATTTCCCCTGCCGCTGGGTCACTGTGGCGGACATCCGCAGCCGGAAACTCTTTTTCGCGCCGGAAGCTTTGATTGAACGGCTTTGAGCTATTCCGGCGAAAGTTTCAGCAGCTGCTTGCCTAGATTCTTGCCTTCAAAGAGCCGCGTGAATGTTGAGAAGGCGTTTTCAATGCCTTCCTGCACGTCAACGGCAAACTGCAGTTTTCCTTCAGATATCCAGGTGCCCATTTCGGCAATCGCGTCGCCGTAGCGATCCCGGTAGTTAAAGACGATAAAGCCTTCCATGCGGGCGGAATTTCCAACCAGGGCTAACAGGTTTCTGGGGCCCGGCGACGGCCGGGTCGCGTTGTAGGCTGAAATCCCACCACAAAGGACAATGCGGCCTTTGAAATTGATAAGACCAATGGCGCTCTCCAGAATTTCACCGCCAACATTGTCATAATAGACATCGAGCCCGTCAGGCAGGAGCGCGCGCATGCGCAGCCGAGCATTCTCATTCTTGTAGTCAATGCAGTCATCAAAGCCTGCGACGTCCTTCACCCAGGTGCATTTTTCAGGGCCGCCGGCAATGCCGATGACGCGCGCACCCTTGATTTTCGCGATTTGCCCAGCAATGGAGCCTGTGGCGCCCGCAGCGCCCGACACCAATACCTGATCGCCCTCTTTCACCTGACCTACCTCAAGCATGCCGAAATAGGCCGTGAGCCCGGTGATGCCAAAGACCGACAGGGCCATCTCGGGCGTTACACCCTCCGGCACCCATTGCACCGGCATCATGCCGTCTGACGCATTTACCACTGCCATCTCCTGCCATCCGAAGGTGCCGCTGACAGTATCGCCGACCTGAAAACCGTCATGTTTTGTCTCGGCTACGCGACCCACACCCGCGGCCCGCATGACCTCGCCAAGCTTCACGGCGGCGATATAGCTGTCGCCCTCATTCATCCAGCCCCGCATCGCCGGATCGAAGGCGATATGGCTGACCTCGACGCGAATTTCGCCATCCGCAAGATCGGGGACGTCGACCTCCTGAAACGTAAAATCACTCTCCTCGACCATGCCCTTGGGGCGTTTGGTGAGGATCCATTGTCTGTTAGTGGAGTTTTTCATTTGCTCTCTCCTATGCACCGATTGCATTCACTGGTGGCCAGTTGTCGGCCCAGGGCCTGGCGGCTTCGAGCTCGTAGGCGAGTTCGAACAATGTGCGTTCATCGCCAAATTTTGCTGTGAACTGGCTGCCGATGGGGAGGCCGGTTGTGCCGAAGCCGAGGGGCACGGACATGGCGGGCAGGCCGGCGGCGTTTTGCAGGGGCGTGTAGGTGACATAGTCGAGCGTGCGGGCGAGCAGCGTGTCGAAGTCCACTGTCGGGGCCTGTTCACCCAGTTTTGGCGCTGTTGAATGGAGGACCGGGGTCAGCCAGACATCATAGTCCGCCATGAATGTTTCCATGGTGTTACGCGCGGATGTGAGCTTTGCGATAGCGTTCTCGAGCGCGTCCGGGCTTTGCGCCCGAAAAAAGTCAGCGAGGCCCCAGGTCCAGGGTTCAATCAGGTCGCTTTCGCTGGCATGTTTGCCAGTCTCGGCCTCAACCATTTCTGTAACGCCGACGGTGCCGGACGCCCAGAGCATGATGAACGCGTCCAGAAAGCCCTCGCCCTGCACGGGATGTTCAACCGGCACGATTTCATGGCCAAGGCTTTGGCATAGCGCTGCGACATCTTCCTGACATGCCTTTACATCTGCTTCAGGTTGGTCGCCGCGCAGGTTCTGCGTGGTGAAGGCAATTTTAAGACGGCGATCAGCCGATCCGGCAACAAACCCCACAGGGGCGAGAAGGGATTTGCCGCCGCTGCCTTCTGTGAGGGAGAACAGCTTCGCACTGTCCCGAACCGTGCGGCTCACGGTATGGCGGACACCAATGTCTTCTGTCGCGACATCATCACGTTCATCCAGCATGCGGCCACGGCTCGGTTTGAGGCCGAAGACACCACAAGCCGAAGCTGGAATGCGAATGGAACCGCCGCCATCCGACGCCCAGGCGAAGGGCACCACACCGGCGGCCACAGCCGCCGCCGATCCGCCAGATGATCCGCCAGCGGAGTGTTCCAGGTTCCAGGGATTTCTGCAGGGTCCAAGGGCGAGACTTTCGGTTGTCGCGAGAAGTCCATATTCCGGCGTGTTTGACTTGCCGAGCGTGTTCAGGCCCGCGGTCGCCACTGCGTCTACCATGGCCGGCTGTTCCGTCGAGATGTGATCAAGCCGGAGCCTGGAACCACTGGTCGTCCGCAGGCCAATGTAATCGGTGAGGTCCTTGATCAGATAGGGAACGCCTGCAAAAGCCGCTGAGTAGTTCCCTGACCTGTTAAGGGCATCCGCGCGATCAATGGCACGGTCAAAATCAGTTGTGACAACGGCATTGAGCGCTGGGTTCAGGGCTTCAATGCGCCGGATGCCGGCTTCGGCAAGTTCGCGTGCTGAGATTTCACCGGACCGCAGGAGCTCGGCCTGTGCCGTTGCGTCAAGGCGTGCGAGTTCTGCATCGCCTGTCCCTGTCTCTGTCGACCTCGGGGCGGGATTACATGACGGCAGGAAGCCGGAAGCCGCTACCAGAGCGATTGTCGCTGTTGATGACTTCAGGAATCTCCGTCGGTTCATGCTGCTACTCCTGCACGGCAGACTGTCACTATTTGCCGGCTGGCTGCGGCACCGGCGTGAGCCCTGCATCACCTGTCTGGCCGCGCTCCGCACGCAGCACTTCAAGTTCGGCCTGGATTTCTCTGTGGCGCTTCTTGGTGATGTTGTAGCGGTAGTAAAAGAAGATGGCGATAATGGCGCCGATGGAGCTAATGGGACCATCTACCAGGCCAAGGTTGAATATCTTGTCCGCCTCCACGACTATGCCAGGCTCAGCCTTCACAGGGAAGCCGATGACATCAAGGGCAATGCCCGCAATAAGATGACCAAGAGCCGACACAGCCTTTGCGAAAAAGGACCTGGCCGAATAGAAAATACCTTCCTGTCGGCGCCCTGTCGTCAGTTCATGTTCGTCAGCGATATCTGCGAGACATGACATGACGCTGATGGTCAAGACGATGCCAGTGACTGACCCAACAACGCTGAAAGCAATGAGCGTTGGCATGAGCGATGGCGAACCATTTTCCGGGAACCATCCGAGAATACGGAAAGTGACCGGAATTATGAATGTAATTGTCAAAACGACAAGCGCACCAAGGGTGGTTGCCCGTTTGTCGAAGATCCGGTGAAAAAAAGGCGGCAAAAAGTAGGCCAGCAGGGCAAAGGGCGCAATGGCCAGGATGAAGATGGCGATCTGTTCCGACAGCAATTCCCAGAAGAAGACATTCATGTGAAGGCCAAGGGTCTCCCGGACGCCAAGCGTGGCGGACAGGAAAAAGAGCCCGATCAACAACATTCGGTAGTTCAAATTCTGCCAGGCCTCCCACATCTCAGCGAGCGTGTCCCTGAATTGGAACGCGGGTAGATCAGCTGGTGCCTGCGGCATTTTCGGGATCTGCTTCATGGTAAGAGTTGCCGAGAACACCATGAAAAAGACGCCAATCACGCCGCAAACAATTGCAAACGTGGGGTACGGTTCAGGGTTTTGCAGGCCGTTGGCATATTCCGGCGTGGCTGCGAAAACGTAGGCATAGGCAATGTAAAGCGTGGCAACTCCGGCAAGAGTTGCGAAGAACCCGCTCAGACTCATGATGACGCTGCGCTCACTGTAGTCAGTGGAGAGCTCCGCCCCCATGGCCAGATGAGGCACATGGAACAGCGTCATGGCATTGCGGAAAATGACGACAAAGAAGGTGAACCACAAGAAGAGCGGCAGCCCCTTGATGCCCAGCCAGGTCATATCAGCCAGACCGTCCATGGGCGAATAGATGAAGAAGAAGCAAACGAAGACAGGAATGGGGGCCGCAAACATGAAGGGATGGCGGCGGCCAAGACGGGAACGCCAGCGATCCGACAGGGAGCCAATAAAGGGATCGCTCACAGCATCAATGACAAGAGCTATGGTAATGGCAAGCCCGGAGAGGGTGCCGGAGAGACCCAGAATTTGATTGTAGAAGAAGAAATTGAATGAGTTGAACGCGACCCCCAGGATCGCTTCAGCAGAAGACCCCACAGAAAAGCTGAGCCTCGTCGGCCAGCTTGCCTGTCTTTCGTACGATGCCACGGTCGCGCCTCTCCTCAAAATCCTACATGTTGCCAGAAGCCTAGTCGGTTGTGGGCTTCCTGTGCAACTCTGGCAACAGATTCATATGGAGACTTGAATGACCGAAGTACTGACATTTGATAATGCAGCCGCAATCAGTTACGAGCGTTATATGGTGCCGCTGATATTTCAGCCCTTTGCAGACGAAGTTGCCGCACGCATCAAGAGCTTGCAACCCGACAGCGTTCTGGAACTTGCGGCTGGTACGGGCGTCGTTACGCGAGCTATGGCGAGTGCGTTGCCGCCGGAGACTGAGATTGTGGCGACAGATCTTGCCGAGGGAATGTTGGAACTGGCAACGGAAAAACAGGCTGGCCTGGGCCTGGTTACCTGGCGGCTGGCAGATGGCCAGGACCTGCCGTTCGGGGATGAGAGTTTTGATGCGGTGGTCTGCCAGTTCGGCATCATGTTTTTCCCGGACAAGGTCGAAGGATTTGCCGAGGCGTATCGGGTGTTAAGGCCAGGGGGCACCATGCTGTTCAGTTCCTGGGCAGCGATCGAAGAAAATCCGACCATTCGCCTGGCTTTTGACACTGTGATCGCGGAAATGGGCGGCGAAATGCCGAACCTGGGGGAAGTGGCCTTTGGGTATTTCGACGCGGCGGCCATTCGTCGGGACATGGAAGCAGCGGGCATCGTGAACATCGGGATCGATAGTGTTGTCGGCTCAACCGAGGTTGCATCTGCCCGAGATGCGGCTCTTGGCTACGTACAGGGCGGGCCCATGACGGCTGCCATCAGGGAAATTGGTGGAGATGTGGCCGCCATTACTGACAAAGTAACCGACGCGATTATTTCAATGATGGGGGATGGGCCATTCACAAACCCGCTGCGTGCTCTGTTTATGAGCGCGCGGAAGTCTTAACGGAAGTCATACGAACTCCATCAGCACCTCTCCGTTTTGAGGCGTCTGATAACTGATCCTGAGGGTGCGGAGCCATTCGTCAGCGCGACTGGCTCCGCCCTAGTTCTTTACCGCCTAGTCAGCGACCGTGATCTGGTCGGCAGAAGAACGGCCATTGCCGTCTTCAGTGATTTCGTAGTTGACCTTTTGGCCTTCGTTTAAAGTGGAGAGACCCGCCCTTTCAACTGCCGAAATGTGGACAAAGACATCTTTGCCACCAGAGTCGGGCTGGACAAAACCATATCCCTTGGTTGGGTTGAACCACTTTACAGTTCCCGAAGCCATGCTTCTTCCTTTCGTTTTAGCGCCCCAGCGCATCGTATTATTGGCGCCACCGTCAGGAATAACCTGGGGATACCCCCCTTTGTTGACCTCGCTGGGACCGATTAGAGCTCAGGAAGCTAAATCAAGGGGGCGGTACTCGTCCAGCGAGAAGTACCGGCACGGGGAAATTTGGAAGACTGATCGTTCCGCAGCCTGCAGGCTTGCCGGATTTGACCCATTCTGACCATACAAAGTACGACAAATTCATATATGAAATCAATGGGTTAGGAAATAATCCCGGTTCTCAGCGCAGCCTTCATTCAGGCTTCGCGTTTTCAGCATGTTTGCCGCCACGACAGGCCCATGGAAGCAGAATGTGGGCATGGAACTGAAGAGCGCAGCGAAAATTTGCGACTTTTCTTCGAGTCTAAGCTTTGTCTCGCCCACTATGATAGTGGTAGCCTTTGCAATCTGGTTGCTTCACTCAGGAGACCATGACCTTTTGAGAGGTTCAACAGATTAGCCTGCTGGCTTGATCCGAGGTGAGAAAACGAGATATGAAATCTCGCTGGCGTAAAAGCCGTTCACCGAACCTGGTGCAGCCCCGCGACTTCTACAGCGATGCTGAAGTTGGCCTGTGCACATTTGATCTCGAGATGCGATTCCAGCATGTGAACAGCTGGTTGGCAGCTGTCCATGGCGCGTCCGTAGAGGATCATCTGGGCCAACGGATCGAAGATATAAATATCGATATTGCTTTTGATCTGTCACCGAGGTTGAGGGTCACCCTTGACACAGGCGAAGTCACGTCAGCCGTTACAGGTGTCATGGATGGGACCCTGGATGCCGGCCAGGTCAGAAATTTTCAATACAGTTGCTCCCCATTGCATCTCAAATCTGGCAAAATCGAGGGGGTAAGCTGCGTCGTTCACGAGTACACCGAACAGAGCCAGCTGAGATTCGACCAACAGAAAATTGACTTTGGGCTGAGAAACATCATAGGTGGCATCCCTGCAGGCATTGCCCATTTTGACACTGAGGAGCGCTACAGGTTTGCCAACAGTTACTACAGGTCCTTGATCCCAAAAGATACTGCTGGGCTGGTCGGCATGCGGCTTGCTGAAGTGCTGGGGGCCCAAGCCTATAGCATCGCCGGGAAATACGTTGAGCGTGTGTTGCGGGGCGAAAGCGTTAATTTTGAGAATGAGCTGACCTTCCCTGATGGCAGCTTGCGTCACATAAAGGCTTCCTATGTGCCGGACCTGGGGCTTGATGGCTCGGTTACCGGCTTCTTTGCCATGGTCCAGGATATTAGCGAATTCAAACAGGCCGAGATTGAGCTCCAAAAAGCAAACGAAGCGCTTACAGATCGAGTGAATCAGCGCACAGCGGAGCTTGAACACTTTGGCCGCGCCCTGGAAAACGAAGTCGAGGAACGAAAGAACGCCATTGATCAGTTTATCTCCTTCCTTGAAGCGACACCGGACCCGACCGTTGTTGTAAACGCGGAAGGCAAAATCGATCTTGCAAACTCACGCATTGAGAGCGTCCTTGGCTACACACCACAGGAATTGCAGGGAACGTCGGTTGAAGTCCTGATACCGAAGGCAAGCCAGACGGCACACATCAGTCACCGGCGTGGTTACAGCGCCGACCCGATACCGCGGATGATGGGATCCGGGAAGGAGCTGGTCGCCGTGAAGAAAAACGGCGAGGAACTGCCTGTCGAAGTCAGCCTGACGCCGGCAAGAATTGCAGGCCGGGACATGACCATCGCCCACATTCGTGACGTATCTGCAGAGCGGGAGGTGCGCGACCATGTGATGAGCCTGAGTGCCCGCCTGTTGAGTGCCCAGGAAAATGAACGAAGCCGGATCGCACGTGAGCTGCACGACGATTTCAGCCAGCGACTTGCCCTCCTGGTCATCAATCTTGGGCGCCTGGAAGACAATAAAGCCTCAGGCTCTGCAAAGCAGAGAAAGGAATTGAAAGACATCGTTCTAGACCTGCAGGAAAACGCAAACGAAATTGCGGCTGACATTAACCGATTATCGCATCAGCTTCATCCGCCCGTTCTTGATCACATCGGCCTTGCAGCAGCGATAGGCAATTTGTGCGAAGAGCTATCGTCTTTGCATGACGTGAACCTTGGCGTGGAACAAAGTGGAGAGACGACAGATATCTCCAAGGACGCAGCGCTTTGTCTCTATCGCATTGCACAAGAGGCTCTCTGGAACGTTGTCAGGCACAGCGCAGCATCTGACGCCATCGTGAGCCTGGAATTTGGCCCGACCGAAACACGACTGCGGGTAGGTGACAATGGTATCGGATTTGATCCATCGGCTGCTGCATCCGGCGAAGGCCTCGGCCTGATCAGCATGCGCGAGCGGCTTTTGCTGGTTAATGGTAATCTTGCCGTCAGGCAGCTTGAACCGAGTGGCACAGAGGTAACAGCAACCGTCCCCACCTAGTCTTTATCGCTAAGGCACCGGTTCTTTAGCCAAGGCCGATGTCATAGCCAGCCGCCAGAATGTCGTCAATCGAAGTGAACGTACCATTGCCGATGCCGCCAAGTGTGATGGACCCACCACCAGCGAACTGAATAATGACGTCGCCCAGCGCGCCGTCGGGATCACCCAGATCCATGACCGTCGTATCCTCTTCAATATCGGCGAGGCTGATGAACGTGTCCTGATTAAAGTCGATGACATCTGTCAGAAGGACAGAATCGCCCTGATCGAAAAACCCGATCGCAAAATCTGAGGACAGAGCCGCTTCGCCGCCGACGTTCAGCACTGCAAAATCATGTACATTGTCGAACAGCGCCTCGATTTCGGCGCTGGCATGATCGGTAATCTGATTTGCAACAATGATGAAGGAGTAAATCGGATCCGCATCAATGGCCAGATCCCAATCGCTGCTGACGCCAACTCTTGAAAGAGCACCTTCTGTGGTTACCAGCGTGTTGCCGACAATGACGAAATTGTGGACACGCCCGACTTCCCCGAATGGTTCGTTGTCAGCGAAACCTAGAATTCTGATGTCCCCGCCGAGAGCGCCGCCAATCGTATCGCTGAAGAGTGTGTTGTTCTGGATCAGCAATGTGTCACTTGTACCTGCCGCGTGATCCGTGAAATAGACAATGCCGAAGCCAAGACTGCTGTCTGACGAAGTTACTGTGTGGACAACATTGCCAATGATCACGCCTGAACTGGAAACAAAAATGCCGTCACCCCAGTTCGAGTTCAGGACCACGTTGCCTTCGATGTGAAAATCCTGCGATTGAACAATAATGCCATGTGATGCCCCTGTCGTAGCGAGACCGGTATTGTCGATTACATTGTCTATGATCCGCAGTCCGGGATTGTCCATGTTGGCCAGAACGTCCTGGCTGGCAGCAATACCGGAACCCCCTGAGTTCAGAATTGTATTGCCGGAAATGAGGAAGTTCTCAGTGCCCTGAAGCGAATGGAGCAGGATGCCGTCCGAAGTTGAATCGCTTATTTCAATGTTCTCAACGCTGGAATCTACAGCACCAAGGACCCAGACGCCGCGCAGCGTATTGTCAATCGATCCCTCATCGAAGTGCACGTTTGACACATTTTCATAAACAATGCCGGCACCTGCAACGTCTTCAACTGTCACATTTTCAAGACGAACATTGTCAACGTCCTGAAGCAAAATTCCATTTCCATCGAAATTTCTGATGGTCACGTTCCGGACGAGAGTGTTGTCCCAGTCGTGACCGATCAATTCCAGATTGCTGCCATCCAGGACAAGTTCTTCGATCACATGGTCCCAGAGTGTGAAGGACCCATCGACGGTGACGCGAACGGTCTCTGTCACCCCATCACCGACACCATCTGAAGCGGTCAATTTCAGATCCACACTGCGTGATCCGTCTGCATTGAGAATTGAGAACACGTCAGCTGGCAGAGCGTCAAAATCAATCGCCCTTTGAAGGCTGAGAATTGCATCGCCATTGTCCAGCGAAACTGAAAACAGCCCGGCGAAATCATCAGTCAGCCGCACACCGGTTACAATCTTGCTTATATCTGCATCGCTGATATCGAAGATCCCGAGCGGGCCTATGGTGTCGTCAACAGTCACTTCGATCACTGGATGGGGTTCGATCTCCGGGCGACTCTCGTTCACATCAAGGACATTAATGCTGAATTGCTGCTCAGAGGTTGCGCCGCCGTCATCCGTAACCCGGACTGTCACCAAATGTGTCAGGTTGCTCTCAGCATCCAGCACGCCAGCAATCTGAAGTTCATTACCGTCATCGCCGCCGATCTGAAAAATTCCACCTGGATCCGAGACAATAGAAAAACCAAGCGTGCCTGCAGCGTCTGAATTGACAGCACTCAGTATGCCAACGGTAGCGCCAAGGGCAGCGCCTTCTGAAACTGAGTGGTTCGTGAGGGCCAAGCCAGTCGGTCCGTCGTGGGGAGTTACAGTCACAGTTATCAGCTGAGAGGCTGTCAGATCACCAGAATCTGTCACGGTAACGACCAGCTCGTACACGCCGTCACTATCGGCGTCGATGGGATTCTCAAAGGTTGGCACTGCGGTACCTGGAGTGCTGAATGTCAACTCACCTGTAATTGCATTAACGCTAAACAGGTCCTGATCTGCGCCGCCGGTGATAGAGAATGTTGTAGTGTCAGCTGTGTCGGCGTCTGATGCGGTTACAGTGTGAAGTGTTCCGGAAGAGGGGGAGCCTGTTGTGCTCTCCTTTGCCGACACTGTGTCAACACTCGTGATGACCGGCGCGTCGTTGTTTTCCCAGACGCTGACTTCAGCAACTGCTGTATTGGACAGCTGACCGAGAGCATCCTCCGTCGTAATATCAATCAGCCGCAACAGATCGGTGTCTGGACTGTCGCCGCTGTGATCGAGACCAAGTCTGTCCAGCGCAGTCAGGTATGAAGCGATTGTATCTGCCCCGCCCAGCACGATGGTCGTGGCACTGAAGAACTGTATGGTGATGTTGCCAACAACCGTATCGCCGAGGCCCAGTACTGTTGCTCCGTCAACTGCCAGAATGAAAAGTTCGTCCAACCCAACCTCAAATGTGCCCGCCCTCAAACTGAAGGTCATCTGCGACATTTCTGTTGAGTCTGGGTCAGAAATTTCGGCAAACCTTCCCGCCGGCGTAGCGCCGACAAGATTTGTAATCAGCATGTTTTCGGTTTTACCGGAATTTTCCTGCACGATCTTGATCACGCCGGTCGGGTCAACGTCGTGTCTGTCCAGCGTATCAAGATCAATCCGGGGGCCATCATTTATGCCGTTTATAGTGATCGTCAGTGTTGCCGTATCAGTTCCACCGTTGCCATCACTGGCTGTGTAGTTGAAGCTATCGGTCAGGCTGTCTGCGACCTTCAAGGCATTGACCGACACGTTGGCATCAGCGAGCTCGTAGATATACGAACCGTCAGCATTGATCGTCACAGCGCCGTAGAAGCCAACAAGCGCTGTGCCAACATTGGCCGCACTGCCGTTCACTTGGGACACGCTCAGAACATCGGACGTATCAGCATCCGTGTCCGCCTCACCGGCATTCGGGACACCTGTGAGCACGTTTCCGACGATCTGGTTCGGCATGTCGTCGTCGGCAGTCGACTGCTCGGTGATCACAGCGGTGTCATCGTTCGCCGCAGGTGGCTCATTCACGTGCTCGGGTGGGGTCGTTTCTGTTGGCATGACGAAAACAATCGCCACATCACCGTCGCCAAGATCATCTGAGACAATCACCTGAAGGCGGATGCTCTGGCGGCCGTTCGGATCAAGCTCGGTCGTGACGCCTTCGGGGAGATCATTGGCGTCAACTGGCGCTGTAATCCCTAACAGCACATCTCCATCTACGAGGGTCGCGGAAAAGAGACCGTTGAAGTCATCTACCAGCCTGACACTGGTGACGATTTCTGTGATGTCAGCATCGCTGACATCGAGAATGCCAAAGGCGCCGATCTCACCGTCTCCTGGCAGGAGAAAGAAGCCGTCAAATTCTATCTGGGGCCGGCTTTCATTCACATCTTCGACAAAGATCACGAAGTCCTGATCAAAAGTCTCGTCTGATTGGTCCGTCACCTGTATGGTTACGGCATGCTCAACATTTGTTTCCACGTCCAGGTCAGTTGCGACCTGTAACACGCTGCCATCGGCGCCACCCAGCCGAAACACGCCGTCAGGATCATCGACGATTTCAAAGGTGAAAGCGCCGCCGGTGTTCGAATCCACCGCATCAAGGAAAGCTATGGTGCTGCCAATTGTGGCGCCCTCTGCTACAGAATCGCTGCTGAAGGTGACACCGAGCGGCGCCTGATTTTCCTCAATCGTCAGGGTCAAGGTCTGGATCGCCCCCTTGCCCTGGTCATCGAAAGCGAAGACCTCCAGCTCAAGCGTTGTGAAGCCGCTGGTACCGCCGGGTGCACGATTGCTGGGCGCGAGGTCATCGAACTCGAGTGTTGATGTCGTGGCAAGGACGAGATTGTTTCCTTGAAGTGTCACCGCAAAGAGACCGTTTTGATCATCCATCAACTCGACGCCAGTGACGACCATGGTGCCATCGGGATCAGTGATCTTCACAGTGCCAATACTGAAGGGCGAATTGCTTTCTACAAATTGAAACGTCCTGCCCGCTGCCAGTTCGGGTCGACTAGTGTTTACTGGAGGGCTCGCGCCCGTGCCACCTCCGTCACCAGGATCGCCCGGATCGTCGGCACCAGAGGCACCAGAACCAGAATCTCCGCCATTTGAGTCATTTTCTCCTGCATCAGCTCCGCCGCCCGTGCCGGGTCCTGCACCGGGATCGCCAGCGTCTGCGGAACCCGCATCCGCACCGTCGCCTGCGTCAGCATCAGAGCCACCGGCACCTGCGCCGCCGCCAGCCCCGACAGCTGGCGTTATCGCCGCACCAGATGTGAACGCACTGACATTCGCGGGCAGGGTTATGCTGACGCCGCCAATATTGATGGTCTGGCTTTGAGGAGCAGCTGCATCGGTACTTCCCTGGGAGACCAGATTGACAATCGGCGCCGCGGGATCTTCAGTGTCCGACAGACCGATTTCCTGTAGTTCAGCTATGAGGCCATCCGCTGGTTCCTCGACCGAGGGCGAAACGGCACCATCTGCTGGCGATGGATTCTGAATCGGAACGGATGAGATATTGTCGGCATCGGCAATGGTAATCCCGCCGGCGTTGCCTGGTGATGAATCGGTAACCGCAGCGACCTCTGCCCCATCCGTATCTTCGGCGACCGTATCGGCATCCTCGGGCTGATCAGGTGGGTTTTCGGCGACCGCCAGCGGTGCCCGCCCAAGGGAACCTGCAAATTTGATAAAGACCAGCATAGGCGCAAGCCAGAGCCATTGCGCCGGAAGCGCAGCCCGCCCCTCACCTATTAGGTTCTGTAATCTCTTTAACAACATGGAACAAAAGGCTTTTTTGCCACTGGGATGAGCGCAGCTTCACCCAGAATCCTGTACTTTGGAACCCTTTTAAAAGTCGGGCGCCGCCTTGACGGCCGGATCGCCTCTCATGAGTGTGTGAAGCCTCTGAATCTAAAGGACTTTGCCGCGGCAGACTGAGCGCAAATTAGATGCACTCTGTACCGCCAAAAAGGCTCAGCTATCGGCTGAAATTGAAATTTCTGAGAGAATCAAATTTTAGGGCTCGTGTTTGGCGCTATCCCAGCAACAGCTCTTCGAGCTTTTTCCGGTGATAGGCGGCATCGCCATGCTGGTATTCGCACCACAGAGCGCGGCGGCGATAAAGGCCGGCATCACAGTCATCGGTGAAGCCGAAGGCGCCATGGAACTGGATCGCGCGGTCCGCACCGAAAGCAAACGCATCTGACGCCTTTGCCTTCGCCATGCGGACGGCAATTTCGCCCTCTTCGGGATCGTCAAAGGCAGATGCCGCGAAATAAAGATGGGAACGCGCCGCTTCTAGCCCCAGGAGCACGTCGACAGTGGGATGCTTCAACGCCTGATAGGATCCGATCATCCGATTGAACTGTTCACGGGTTTTGAGATATTCGACAAGCACTTCGAGAACGCCGGCAAGACCACCGCACATTTCGGCAGACAGGAAAAGACATGCGGCGCGATGGATATGATCAAGGCAAGCCTCTGTCTTTGCCGCATCCAAAACGTTCGTAGCCGGCACGGCGACGCCATCAAGAGTGATGCGATAAGAACGCCGGGTCTCATCAATGGCAACTTCTCGCTCCGCCTGACAGCTCTGAAGGGCTGTGCGGTCGAGTATGACGAGGGCTGGTTTCGCATCGAGCTGGACTGACACGATCGCGATATCGGATGATACTGCATCGGTTACGAATGTCTTGGTTCCGCTTAGAATCAGCTCATCACCACTTGTCTCCGCGGTGCAGATCAGATTTTGTAGATCCCAGTCCCCATGAACTTCAGAGAGTGCAAGGGTTCCGATGGCCCCTTCGGAAATTCTCGGCAGCCATTCCTTCTGCTGGGCGTCAGTGCCGCCGACAATCAGCGCCTGGGCGGCGAGCGTCGTTGATATCAAAGGGGAAGCAAAGAGGTTACGGCCCATAGGTTCCAGAATTGTGACAATCTCGCCAAACCCGAGGCCTGAGCCGCCAAATTCTTCAGGGATCGCAATGCCGAGCCAGCCAAGGGACGCCATTTCATCCCAGACCGCGCGATCAAAGTCCTGATCCGCCTGAATGACACTGCGCACATTGTCCATGGCGCCTTGTCGCGGCAGAAACTGGTTGCGACATCAAGGAGCTGTTCCTGCTCTTCGCTGAAGGAAATCGTTGGTCTTCTGGCCATTCTGCCGCCCTCCCCTAGCTTTTCGGCAGGCCGAGCACGCGCTCGCCAACAATGTTGCGCTGAATCTCGGACGTGCCGCCGCCGATCGTGCCGGAGAATGCATTGAAATAGCCGCGCTGCCAGAGGCCACGGTCATAGGCCAGGTCATCGCCGACATAGTAGGCCGCGTTCGCGCCCTGGAGCGACAGGGCGAACTGGTTCAGGCGACGCGAAAATTCCGATCCCACCAGTTTTCCGGACATCGCGATAGCACCGGGCCAGTCCCGTGAGAGAGTCGCGATAGCGGCGCGCTGACCATTCAGTGCGCTGCCCCGGGCCTCGATCATGAATTTCACAAGTTCATCGCGGACATAAGGATCTTCGATGGCGGGTTTGCCGTTGCGCATTGCCGTTCTGGCGAGCTCAAGTACATCATCGATGCCTTTGCCAACACCGGAATGGCCACCTGCCTGGCCACCGATGTTGCCGCGTTCGAACTGCAGCGTTTTCATGGCGACCTGCCATCCACCGCCTTCTTCGCCGATCAGACAAGTCGCCGAGACTCGCGCGTCGGTGAAAAATTCCTGACAGAAGCCGGTCTCGCCGGTGACCTTTTTGATCGGCACCACTTCGATGCCGGGAATTTGCATGGGGATCAGGAAGTAGCTGAGGCCTTCATATTTGGTCTTGGTGTCCTGCTTTGTACGCGCCACCAGAATCATGTACTTGGCGTAATTGCCGAGACTGGTCCAGATTTTGGAACCATTGAGGATATATTCATCGCCATCCTTTTCGGCCTTCAGCTGCGCATTGCCAAGATCCGATCCGTGATCTGGCTCTGAAAAGCCCTGGCACCAGATATCTTCAGCGCTGAGGATGCCCCGAATATAGGCTTTCTTCTGTTCTTCAGATCCCATGTTGAGGATCAGTGGTCCAGCCCAGTTAAGGCCAATGGTGTTGGTCATGAAGGGCACCTTCTGGCGCACCATTTCCTGGGTGACGATGCTCTGCATAATCTGCGGCAAACCGCCGCCGCCATATTCCTTAGGCCAGGACATGCCGAGGTAGCCCGCATCAAAGACCTTGTTCTGCCAGTCCCGAAGATAATGAAACTGTTCGTCTGAGCCGACTTCCATGAAGGATTGGGGCAACAGGAATCCTGGATCCCCGGGATCGTTTTCTTCGAACCAGGCACGTGCCTCGACGCGTAACTCATCAAGTTCCTGTGTCGTCGGATCGCTCATGGCAGTCCCCCCTGATTCTAGAGTTCGTTGGCGCGGATAAAGGCCGGGCGCTTTTCCATACGCGCGAAATAGGCCTCAGTGTTTGGCTTAAAGCCATCACGAAAGCCAAGCGATGTTGCCAGCTGCAAAGCGTAGGCGACACAGATGTCGGCGATGGTGAATCGGTCCGCAACCAGAAATTCCCGGTCCGCCGTAGCAAGCTCGACACTGCGCAGGCGGGAAAAGAACCACTGGGTATAGTCGGCGACGGCCTGGGGCAGTTTCCGCTCCTCGGGCTCCTGCTGAGTGTAGCGCAGCACGATGGTCTGCGGGAACGTCAGCGTCGCATCGCTGCGTGTGATCCAGTTGAGATAGTGCCCGTATTCAGGTTCATCAGGCGTCACGTGCAGATCCGTGGGCCCATAGACGTCCACCAGATACATGGAAATGCCGGCCGATTCCGTCATCAGGATGCTTTTGCCGTCAGTATCATCTGTAAATGCCGGCACTGTGCCGAGCGGATTGATGTCGAGATAGCGCTCCCGCATCATCCTCGGCGGAAAGGCCATGACCTCCAGCTCGTACTCAAGCCCCATTTCCTCCATGGTCCAGAGCGGACGCACTGACCGCGCTCCTTTGCAGTGATACAGCTTTAACGTCATGTCGTTCGTCCCCCAGGGGTTTTTGTTGTGGCTGATTTGCGCCATCTATGGCCGGAAGCGCCTCCCTGATCTCTGCCTCAAAGAAGCCGCGAAGGCAAGAGCCATCCTCAGTCTGCCCGCCCTCTCTGGCATGCACACGCGTGCATTATTGCCGCAGCAACGTGGATGGTACTTGACATCGATCAAAATTCAGGGCATTTGACGCGGCGAATGCACGGGACAGTGCATGCCGCGGCAGACAAATGCTGCGCAGCGTCTCCAATGCATTCCCAAATTATCTTACCGATTATCCAACATGCACGTGGAACGCGGTCAATCTAGACACGCAAGGTCTAGCCATGTGGGCTGGCCTGATCCGTGCAGAAAGAAAAACAACACAATATGACTAGTACTACTCTTGCGACCGGTTCCTTTGAGGAACTTGGGGTCGCCGAACCTTTGTTGCGTGCCCTTAAGGCCGAACAATACGAAACACCAACACCTATTCAGGCAAGGGCCATCCCCGAACTGCTGAATGGCCGGGACATTCTTGGCGTTGCCCAGACCGGCACCGGCAAGACGGCAGCATTTGCCGTACCCATCCTGCAGCTCCTGTCGGCAAGCCATCGGAAGCGCCACGCCAAAGAGGCACGCGCGCTCATCCTCGCGCCGACGCGGGAACTGGCAATCCAGATTGCCGACAGCTTCAGGACGTATGGCCGTTTTCTTGGCCTTAAGCATGTCGTCATTCTTGGCGGCGTCAGCCAGAACCCACAGATCAAGGCGATGGCGAAGGGTGTCGACGTTCTGATTGCCACACCTGGGCGCCTTCTCGACCTCGTCAATCAGGGCCATGTGCGCCTTGATGACGCCCGCACCCTCGTTCTTGACGAAGCGGATCGCATGCTCGACATGGGATTTATCCATGATGTCCGGAAAATCATTGATCACCTGCCGGATGAACGGCAGTCGCTTCTGTTCTCAGCGACCATGCCACCGGACATTACAAGGCTTGCCGATCAGATACTGACTAGTCCGATCAGGATTGAAGTATCGCCCAAGGTCATTACCGTCGACAAAGTCAAGCAACAGGTCTATTTCGTGCCGTCGGCCAAGAAGAACGACATGCTGGTCGATGTCATGAAAGACCCGGCCCTGAAGCGGGTCATTCTGTTCACGCGCACCAAGCATCGTGCAAACCGGGTCGCTGACATTCTGGAACGTGCGGGTCATTCCGCTGTCGCCATTCATGGCAACAAGAGCCAGAACGCACGACAAAAAGCACTGGGTCAGTTCAAAAACGGTCATTCCCGGGTTCTGGTTGCCACCGATATCGCGGCCCGCGGCATTGATATCGACGATGTAACCCATGTGATCAACTATGAACTGCCGAACGAACCCGAGAGCTATGTCCACCGCATTGGCCGCACCGCGCGCGCCGGCGCCGATGGCATTGCGCTTTCCTTCTGTGACGCGACCGAGGTCGAGTATCTTCACGACATTGAAAGGCTTACGTCCCAGCGGCTTGAAATTGTCCACGGCGACAAGCCAGCGGCAGTCAGGCCCGTCCGAAATGGCGGCGGCGGTCGCAATCAGCGCTCCGGCCCGAAGAAAAGCAAGGCGCGTTCAAAGGGCCGCTCGCGCAACAAGTCACGGGGTCAACAGAACAGGCGGGCCGCCTGAGGCGCTACTCCTCAAGGAAGCCTGTCAGCCTTTCGGTGGCCTCGAGATAGTCCTCGCGGAAATCGTTGACGACCTGGCGGGTGGTCAGGATCTCGTTCATCATGCCGACCCCCTGACCGACGAACGATGTGGCCAGCTGTAGCGCGCCTTCGTGGCCAATGGCCGCCATGCGATCGACACGGGCCAGCGGCGGCCCACTGACAAGACCTTGCAGCGGCATGGGCAGGGAGCCCGGAGACTCCGGGGATTCCCATGCATCGGTCCAGGGGGACCGGAGTTGTCGGGAATATTTGCCGGTGCGCGCCTGGGATCTCACGGTTTCATTGGAGCTGGCCGCCAGATATTTCTCCTTGATGTGTGGCGCGGTTTCGGCTTCGGCCGTGGTCAGCCAGACAGAACCTGTCCAGGCGCCTGCAGCCCCCATGGCCATGCAAGCCGCCATCTGTCGCCCGGTGACGATGCCGCCAGCGGCCAGAACAGGTGTGCCAATGTCTTCAACAGCTTTCACCACTTCGGGAATAAGCACCATGGTGGAAACTTCGCCGCAATGGCCGCCCGCTTCAGTACCCGCAGCAATGAGAATATCGACCCCGGCGGCAGCCTGTTTAACCGCGTGATGTTCTGCGCCAACCAGCGCACCTGACTTGACGCCGCTTTGTTTACAGCGAAGGAGCATGTATTCCGGCGGAACACCGAGCGCATTAACGATGACCTTGATCGGATGAGCGAACGCCACATCAATAATATTTGTCGCCCCGCTTTCGGTCAGGAAGCCGCCCGCACTTGCGGTCTGACCCTCGTACAGGCCTTCCGTATCAACGTCTGCACGATCCAGGATGTCGCGGGCAAACTGCCGGTTTGCCTCCGGCACCATGGCCAGCATCTCATCGGACGAATTGTTCTTGTCCGTCACCGCCATGGACGTTGGCGCGATCAGATCGACACCGTAGGGCAACCCATCGATATGCTCGTCAATCCAGCTCAATTCAATTTCAAGGGTCTCGGCATTGTAACCTGCCGCACCCAGCACCCCCATGCCGCCAGCTTTGGCGATTTCAACAACCACATCCCGGCAATGGGTAAAGGCAATGAGTGGAAACTCAATGTCAAACATTTCGCAAATCGGTGACTTCATGGCTCTCTCCCTGAATAATTTGAAGAAAGAGTGCACCATGGTCAGAAGGGGGTCAAATAACGTCGCCGTTGCGAACGGTTCTAAGGCTCAGACGCGGCCTCGGCCAGCAGTTCAGGCTTCTGAGTTGACCTAGTTGGTCGGAAGCCACAGTGCAGCTCACGGCCAGGCGACCAGTGCCATCTGATCGATGAGTTTCTGGCCGAGCTCTGAGCGCAGCGGGCTCGTATCCGAAAAGCGGTTATGGAGCTCATCAGGATCGTTTTGGAAGTCATAGAGCTCACCCATATCGGAGCCCAGATAGTGGGTCAGCCTTGCCTCCGGCGTGATGAGCGTCCTCATTCTTGTGGGGTGCCCGGTTCTCAGAATATCTGCGGGATAGTCATCTTCGATCAGGAGTTCGCTGCGCAGTTGGTCTTCGGGACTGTCGAGCAGAGGCTTGAGTGACGTGCCGTGCATACCTTCATATTCCTCGATGTCAGTAAGATCCAGAATGGTCTGGGCGAGATCAACCGAGCTTACCAGGGAGTCCGATTGGCCGGCAGCGCTGCCCGGATTGTTGATCACCAGGGGCACTTTAATGCAGCCCTGATAATGCATGGTGCCTTTCAACATGATGTGGTGATCACCAAACATTTCGCCGTGGTCTGAGGTGAAGATGACAATGGTGTTGTCGGCGAGGCCAAGTTCATCAAGGGACTTCTGGATGTCGCCAACGCAATCATCGATAAGAGAAATCATACCGTACTGTGCGGCAAGGGCATGTTTCAGCTGATCTTCATCCGGCCCGAAAGGAAGAACTATGGCGTCCAGATTTCCGCTTCTGTTTGCATAGGCTTTCGCAAGCCATGTGGAATTCTCGTGCGTATCGCCGTATGTGGCGGGCAAGGGCATGTCGTCCGGATCGTACATGTCCCAGTACTTGCCAGGGGGCGTGAACGGATGGTGCGGATCAGGGAACGATACTTGCAGGAAGAAGGGCTCGTCCTTCGACTGGCGCTTCAGAAAATCGATGCTCTTTTCGGCGATGTAACGGCTCGGGTACAGCTCGGCCGGCATTCTGGGTTGCCTGACCTGCCACCATTTGTCGTAGGTTGTCTTGCTCAGGCTTTTTGAATTGGCTGTCCCGAGCAAATCAGCGGGATCAAGCCCCTTGTCTTTCAGCCAGTGCAGATAGTGACCCGTACAAAAATCAGAGTGCCCGACCACCATATCGACATGAGAGAAGCCGTAGAAGTCTTCCGGAAACTCGACATAGCCTGCCCGATGCGCCCTGGACGTCTCAAAGAGATTCCAGTTTTCGGGATAAGGCTGTCTTGAGATCCTGAGAGGCGTCTCGGGAATGTTCTCGGTGTCAAAGGGCGGTGGCAGATCGCCCCAATCCTGGAAATGGCCTTTGCCGACGAGACCTGTCTGGTATCCACTATCCTTGAGCCTTTTGACAAAAGTGTTGGCATGCCAGTCGAGCGAAATACCGTTCGATGCCGCACCGTGGGCTGAGGGCATGCGACCCGTCAAAATGCTGCACCGGTTCGGCGTGCAGATCGAATTCGCGACATAGGCGTTGTTGAACTGCATGCCTGTTGTCGCGATAGCATCAAGATGAGGCGTCAGGACAACTGAGTTTCCGGCAAATCCCACATGGTCCGCACGCTGCTGGTCAGTGATGATAAATAGAATGTTGGGTCGCTGGCCCATCATTTCCTCCCTTGAACGCTGTGGCTAATCCTCGATCCCGGCTTTTCGGTAACCGCCGGTGAGCGCTTCTACTGCTTCGTCCGTGCCATATTGCTGCCGCCAGGCGTTCTGCCAGGTCCGGACAGTGCTTCCAGGCACGAGTTTGTTGACCTCCGCCCATGCATCGAGAGCTTTTTCGGTTTGTCCGAGGTGGCCATAAAGGTTGGCGAGATCGCCAAGGATCAGCCAACTTCCAGGACCCTGATCCTGAGCAATCAAGGTGTATTCAAGCGCTTCTTCATATTCACCCTTGATCGCCAGCAAAAGGGCGAGGCCGCGGGAAAGGAAGAGCGGCGCTTCGTTGTCGTGGCCTCCCTCATCCATAAGTTGCCGGAAGTAAACGATCGCATCATCTATTCGTCCAGCGCGTCCCAGAGCGGTTGCGTAGTTACCTGTCATGCGGCCTGTGATTCGATAGGCGCTTTCCGCCAATGTCAGGGCGCGTCGATTATCGCCAAGCATACCGAGTGCATTAGAGACCAACCCTAGCTGGAAGACATCCGTCATGCCGTGCCTGAGTGCGCGTTCTGCGTAGCGCCTGGCTTCTGTAATCTTGTCCTCAGTCGTGCGGGTAATGCCAAAATTTATGTTGCGGGCGAGAATAAAAGCCATGACAGCATTTGCCGCCGGATAGTCCGGGTCAATCTTCAGGCTCTCCTGAACGAGCGAGAGTTGTTCATCCCGCGTCTCACGGTCAATTGGCAACATGCTCCTGGAGCGGATCAACAAGGCCCAGGCGTCGAGGTTTTCAGGTGCCGCACGTGTGGCGCGTTGCTCTTCCTCGTTCAGAAGCCTTCCTGTCAGTGTTCTTGAAATAGCCGCCACCACTTCATCCTGAAGCATGAAGATCTCGTTCAGGGGCCTGTCATAGGTATTCGACCAGACGTGGGTTCCATCGTCAGTCCGAACAAGCTGCGCTGTAACGCGAATGTTCTCACCCACTTTGCGTATGCTGCCTTCCACGACGTAGCGAACGCCAAGATCGCGCCCCACCTCCCGAATGTCGGGCGATTTACCCTTGTAGGCAAAGCTTGAGTTCCTGGCAGTGACGCGCCAGCCCTGAAACTGCACCAGCGAATTGATCAGCTCCTCGGTCATGCCGTCGGCGAGATATTCCTGGTCCTTGTCGTCCGACATGTTTTCGAACGGCAGAACAGCTATGGAAGGTGGATTGGCCTTGCGACTGGCTGGTTCGTCCGCATCGGCTGAGGCAGTCTGATCACCAGCGGCCTGGCTCTCCTGGGCCCAGGCGAGAATAATGGCGACCGGGAGTCCGGCCATGAGGAGTACAATGGCAAGCGTGTCTGCCCAGTCTGGTAGCCGGAGTGGTTCCTCCACAAAACCAACGACCTGCATAATGATCCAGCTTGCAGCGATGTAGACACCTGCGACCCACCAGATTTTGCGGCGGCGGAGTTCTGTGAAGAAGTTACTCATCCACCTCGTCCTCGATCCCGGCTTTTCGGTAGCCGCCGGTCAGGGCTTCGACAGCCTCCTCTGTGCCGTATTGCTGGGTGTAGGCGCGCTGCCAGGACGCAACGTTGTTGCCAGGTATGAGTTCTGATGCCTTGGCCCAGGCGGCTCTGGCTTCTTCTGGCTGACCCAGATGGCCGTAGAGGTTGGCAATATCACCGAGCACCAGATAGCTCATGGGGGCGGCGTCGTGGGCTTCCAGTGCAGAGGTCAGGGCTTCTTCATATTCTTCATTGAGCGCAAGCAGCAGCCCCAGAACCCGTTTGGGCTGGAACTGGCTATCTCGTCCCTCAATCGCCAGAACTTCCCTCTGGAGCGCAATGGCCTCTTCGATCCGGCCATGGCGCGACAGCGACATTGTCAGACCAGAATGCGGAATGCCGGTTCGCCTGTAGTTGCGTTCGGCAAATTGAAGATCACGATCACGATCCCCCAAAAGCCCGTACACGCCCGAAGCAATGCCCAGGATCATGGGGTGGTCCGGCTCCTTCTGGAGCGCTTTCTCGATGTATTCCCGCGCCCGCGTCGATGCGCCGTTCCGGTCGGTCGAGAGGCCGTAATTCAGATTTCTTGCAAGGTTCACTGCCATTATGGCATTGGCTTCTGCGTATTCCGGATCAATCTTCAGAGACTCCTGGATCAGGGAGAGCTGTTCATCCCGGGTCTCTCGGTCCTTTGGTTCAATTGACATTGCGCGCATCAAGAGTGCCCAGGCATCAAGACTTTCGGGTGGTGCTTTGCGGGCGCGGCTTAGTTCTGCATCCATTACATTCTCGGACAAGGCCGTATAGATGGCATCCACGACTTCGTCCTGAACATCAAAAATCTCAGCCAGCGGGCGATCAAAGGTCTGCGACCAGACATGTGTGCCGTCGGAGGTCTGAATGAGCTGGGCCGTCACCCGGATGTTGCTGCCGACCGGGCGGATGCTGCCTTCAACCACATAGCGCACGCCAAGGTCACGACCGACTTCGCGAATGTCAGGTGATTTTCCCTTATAGGCAAAGCTCGAATTGCGCGCCGTGACGCGCCAGAATTTGATGCCAACGAGGGAATTTATGAGCTCCTCGGTCATGCCATCAGCGAGATATTCCTGATCCTTGTCGTCTGACATGTTTTCAAAGGGCAGGACCGCGATAGAGGGCGGATCGGCCTTGCGGCTGGCTGGTTCTTCTGTCGGCTGATCGGTCTTCTCGGCAGCGGCTTGTTCATCAGAAGCTTGCGTTTCCTGTGCCCAGGCAAAAATGATTGCGAGCGGGAAGCCCACTGCCAGAATGATAATGACCACCATATCGAGCCAGGG
Source organism: uncultured Alphaproteobacteria bacterium (assembly GCA_965371465.1). Classification (GTDB taxonomy): domain Bacteria; phylum Pseudomonadota; class Alphaproteobacteria; order CBDUYM01; family CBDUYM01; genus CBDUYM01. The sequence goes on along the minus strand of CBDUYM010000024.1, from coordinate 110 downwards.
CGGCAGCGCAAATGTGCCCTGCATCTGGGCGACCACTTGCACAATGACCCAGCTGACGGCGAGATAGACCCCCGCCACCCACCAGATTTTCCGGCGTCTCAGTTCCGTGA
>CBDUYM010000023.1:0-50826 GCA_965371465.1 uncultured Alphaproteobacteria bacterium | reverse complement strand
CCCGGGGCATTTCAATCATTGCCGCTCCTTCTGTCTGCGCATCTTGCGGGAAGGGGCGGCGTATGTTTGGGGTGTTTGTGGTGAGTTCGGTCAGCCTGATGTTGTTCATTTCGGAAGCTGTGGCGGCGGAGCTGCCGGGGCCGGTTCGGGCGGACGTGCTGCGCGTGGTGGATGGCGATACAATTCTTGTGATGGCGGAGCATTGGCCGACGGTCTTTTCCCGCGTCAGCATTCGCATTGGCGGCATTGATGCGCCGGAGGTGCGGCGTGCTGCCTGTGATCTCGAGCGAGCTCAGGGTGAGGAGGCGACGGCATTCCTTCGGCGGCTTCTTGGCGTCGAAACAGATGATGCCGGTTTGCCGAGCATTGGTGTGCCTCAGATCACGCTTCGGAATGTGCGACCCGGCAAGTATCAGGGCCGCATGGTGGCGGAGGTGTTCACGGCGTCAGGCGTGAACGTCGGTGCGGCGCTGCTTGCGGCTGGGCTCGCAGAACCGTGGGACGGGACGGGCGCACGGCCTGAATGGTGCGAGTGAGATAGACACCTACCCCCGTTCGTCCTGAGCTTGTCGAAGGACTGGCAAAGGGCTCGAGCAGGTGGCCTGTCCTTCGACAAGCTCAGGACGAACGGAGGGGAAGAAGGTGGTTTGAGCGGCTATCTCTTACGCCCTTTCCCCATGTGCCGGAACCACCGGGCCGTTGATGAAGCCTTCGATGGCCTGCATGTTGGTGGCGTCGAGCTCTATGAGCACGGGGCCGTCGTGGGCCATGGCGTCGGCGAAGGCTTTCGGGAACTCGTCCGCACTTGCCACGTGGATGCCTCTGACGCCCATGCTTTCGGCGGTGTCGGCGAATTTGGGGGTGGTGAGGTCGGCGCCGAAAATTCTGCCGTCGAAATTCACCTGTTCGATGCGGCGAAGGACGCCGTAGCCCTGGTCATTGAAGACGCAGACGATGATCTGCGCGTTGGCCTGCGCTGCCGCGGCCAATTCGCCGATGTGGAGCATGAAGCCGCCGTCGCCCTGGAGGATGACGGTTTTCTTGCCTGATCCAATGGCCGCGCCGATGCCGAAGGGCAGGCCCGGGCCGATAGCGCCAGTGGTCGGGTGGTGTGATGTCTTTGGTTCCAGAATGGGGAACAGCACGTTGCCCCAGGTATAGGCCGGCACGGTGCTGTCGCGCACAACCTGGCCGTCTCTCGGCAGGTTTTCGCGGATCGTGTCCATGACGAGTTCGTAATCCGGGCCGATCTGTTTGCGGATATTCTTGCGCGCAGTGTCGCGGCCTGCGGTCATGCGGCCGACCCAGTCGGCGTCGGCAGGCGGTGCGTTGCCGATGGCTTCCTGAAGGGCTGAAAGGCCGAGTTTGGCGTCGCCATCCAGACGGATGTCGGATTTGTAGTTCAGGTCAATCATATGCTGGTCGGCATCGAGATGAATGAGCTTGCCGGGCATCTTCATGTTGAAGCCTGCGGTCTGGGCGGCCTGAAATCTTGTGCCGACGGCCAAAACGACGTCCGCCTCATTGAATGCGTCGCGGAATTCCGGCCTGGCGCCGATCGGGCCCATGGAAAGGTCATGATCTTCGGCAATACCGCCGCGACCGTTGGTCGATGTGAACACCGGTGCGCCGAGAGCTTCGGCGAGGCGAGTGAGCTCTTCCGAGGCTTCGGCGCGGATGACACCGCCGCCTGACCAGATGACGCGCTTGGTGGCGTTGGTCAGAATGTCGGCAGCGGCGGCCAGGCGTGTCGGGTCAGGGGCTTCGCGGAAGTCCCTCGGGCCGTCGGGAATGGTAACGTCTGCGATGGCATACTGCATGTCTGTGGGGATTTCCACGGCGCCCGGCTGGGGGCGCCCGGTGCAGATTTCTTCGGCAACGCGCATGATGGACTCGGGGATCGTGCCGACCTGGCGCGGGCTGTCGGTACGACGGGTCACGGTTCTGAGCATATCAAGCTGGTTTTCCGCTTCGTGGCCGAGGCCTTTGCCCTTGCCATAGAACTGGCTTTCGATCTGGCCGGTAATGATCAGGAGACGGGAGGAGGAAGTCTGAGCCTCAAGAAGACCGGTGACAACATTGGTGGTGCCGGGGCCGGTGGAGACAATGGCGACACCCAGTTTCCCGGTGGCGCGGGCATAGGCGTCGGCGGCGTGGGCGGCGCCCTGCTCGTGGCGCATAGGGACGGCTGTGATGTCGCCGCCGCGCTTGATCGCATCGAAAATGGGAATGTTGTGGACGCTGATGATGCCAAACACATGTTTGACGCCCAGTGCCTTTAAAGTCTCATATACGGCGTCTCCGCCGGTCATTGCGGTCATGATGGTCTCCCCCTGAAAATTTGACGCGAGCTTAGCGGCTAAGAACGCTGGAGTCTAAGCTCCGGCCTTCGAGCTGCCCGAAACGGTGATGATCTGGCCGGTCATCCAGCGGGACGCGTCAGAGGCAAGGAATATTGCCGGGCCGGCGATGTCATCGGGTTCACCGATGCGGCCGATTTCCGTGCCGCTGGAAGATCTGGCTTCGGCTTCCGGTGTGTCCCAGAGCGCGCGTGCAAAGTCGGTCTTGACCAGGCCTGGCGCGATGCAATTGGCGCGGATACCGTGGCGCGACCATTCCGCGGAAATGTTCCTGGCAATCTGGAAGTCAGCCGCCTTTGAAATGCCGTAGGCGCCGAGCACTGTCGAGCCCGAATAGCCGCCGGTGGATGAGACAATGATGATCTGGCCTTTGCCCATTTCCTTCATCTGGGGCAGGACCATGTTGGTCAGCCACCAGTTCGACTTCACATTGACGTCCATGACCTTCTCAAAAGCCGAATCAGGCATGTCGATGGACGGGCCGTAATAGGGGTTGGCAGCGGCATTACAGACCAAAGTGTCAATGCGGCCCCATTTGGCCATGGTTTTATCAACAAGATTCTGGAGCTGTTCCTTGTAGGTGACATTGCACGGGATGGAGATTGCCTCGCCGCCGGAGCCCGAATATTTTTCGTTAAGCTCGTTCATCACAGCTTCGCAGGCGTCTTCTTTACGGCTTGAAATGACGACTTTTGCGCCATCTTCGATGAACCGTTCGGCAATCGCCTTGCCGATACCTTTGGTTGAACCGGTGATTACGGCCACCTGGTCCGAAACGTCAAAGAGATCGCTCATTTTCTTCTCCCCAAAACTGGTCTTTTTTTTCAATTCTCGTGAATTGCCATTCGGCTCAATCCATAGGAGAATAAGGCAGCGCCCGCAAGAGCGCATGTTGTGGCGTGCGGTCGTAGTCGTGCAGTTGTAGTATTGAGGGTAGTAACGGATTTGGGGATGGCCCTGCATTTACTGATTTTTGCCACCTATGTCGTATTGGCAGGGTGGGCGGCTCTCGGGCTGCCGACACTGTTCCAATCCACAGGCACGCTTGTTTCCGTGCTGGCGGGTGCCACTGTCTTCCTGTTTGCGGCGATCCTGCATGTGGTTTATGTCCTGCGGCTGGAGCGCCAGGAGCGGGAATACGAACTTGATACGGTCCGCGAAGCCGTGACGGATGCGCTCAACCAGCTTGAAGGCTTGCGAAAGCAATATTCCGATCTCCGGGTTGAGATTGCGGATGCCAAATATCAGTTCAGCCAGCCCGATCTGGAAGCTGTTGAACTTCTTGAAAAAGAAGTTCTGCAAAATGTGCTGGAAAAACTCGAAGGCCTGGCCAACGGCGAGGCTATCGACAAAGAAAGAGATACTGTAAAGATCAGAAGTTAGCCTTGGCCAGGCAATTTCAATTCACTGAATCAATTCACTGTGCATTTTCAATTCAGGTGAGACGAATGGGGATACCCGTGCTGGACGGCGTAGCCAGTTTTTCAGCGCCCTACGAAGTGATTATATGCGACCTTTGGGGCGTCGTGCATAATGGGCTGGTGGCTCATGGCGCAGCGCTTGAGACGCTGGCAAGCTGGCGCGCAGACGGCAAGAAAGTCGTGTTGCTGTCAAACGCACCAAGACCGTACCCTTATTCCATCGCCCGGATGGAGCCAATGGGCGTCACGCCCGATTACTATGATCATGTCGTCACCGCGGGTGACCTTGCCCGAACTCTGGTCGCCAGCGCTGCGTTTCAGGATCGGACGGGGGTCCGGTTCTATCATCTCGGGCCGGATCTCAATCGGTCGACCTTTGATGGGGTCGGGCTGACCCAGGTCGATGATGCCGGGGAGGCGGATTTCGTGATCTGCACAGCCCTTCACAATGACCGCGCCGAGAGCGCCGAAGATTACCGGGCCGAACTTGAAGCCCATCTTGAACGTGGCCTGCCCCATGTCTGTGCCAATCCGGATCTGGAAGTCGGGCAGGGCGACATCGTCACGCCCTGCGCGGGTGCGATCTCCGAACTCTATGAGCAGATGGGCGGCAAGGTTCACTGGTGCGGCAAACCGGACGCGATGGCCTATGAGGCCTGTCTGGAAATTGTCGGCGAAGTTCAACAGGCAGACGTCCTTGCGGTGGGCGATGGGCTGCGCACCGACATTCTGGGGGCCAACCGCTTTGGCATCGACAGCCTGTTTGTTTCGTCCGGCATACACATGCGCGAGATTGAAGAGGCCGGCGGCCAGGCTGAGGCTTTTGAAGCTTACAATGTGGCGCCGAGCGCTATCATAGACAGGCTGAAGCTGTGATCCTTGCAGGTCCAGGCAGCAGTTCATAAGATGCGCGCAAATTTCAGCAGTCTCAATGCAGGCAGGGAGAGAAGAAAATGGCCACACCGAGCACCAACAAGGGATATTTCATCGAAGACCTGAGCGAGGGCATGGAATCGGTTTTTGAAAAGACCGTGAGCGAAGGCGATCTTGATGCCTTCGCCGATGTGTCAGGCGACAACAACCCGCTTCACCTTGATGAGGACTACGCCAAGGGGACCATGTTCAAGGGGCGCATTGCCCATGGCATGTTGTCAGCGGGCTACATCTCAGCGGTCGTCGGCACGCAATTGCCGGGTCCGGGATCCATCTACATGAGCCAGAGCCTGCGTTTCAGAGCCCCGGTTCGAATTGGCGACACCGTAGTCACCAAGGCGACGATCACCGCCATCGACAGAGAACGGAGCCGCGTAACCCTCGACACTGTCTGTTCCGTCGGCGATACAGATGTGGTTACAGGTGAAGCGCTGATCATGGTGCCGTCGAAGGATGATTGATAATCTATGAAAATCTTGCGGGATTTCACGGATGTACCCGCTGACTGCCGCGGTGCGGTCGTCGCTATCGGCAACTATGATGGCGTGCACAAGGGCCACCAGGCTGTCCTCGGCATTGCACGAGACGAAGCTGATCGCCAGGGTGTATCCTTGGCGGTTCTGGCTTTTGAGCCCCATCCCAGGAACTTTTTCGATCCGGCTCTTGAACCGTTTCGCCTGACGCCCTTTGAAGCGAAGGCGATCGAGCTTGATGCCATCGGCGTCGACATCCTGTTTGCATTGCCCTTTGACGAGGCAATGTCACAGCGCCAGGCCGTGACTTTCGTGGATGAAGTGCTGATGGGCGGCCTTCACGCCGGCCATGTGGTTGTTGGCTATGACTTTCGTTTTGGCAAGGGCCGCACAGGGGATCCTGAAAAGCTGAAGGACATGCTGGACGCGCATAACATCGGCTTGACGGTCATTGATCCTGTCTCCCATGACGGCGAGGTCTACTCTTCAACGCTGATCCGTGAATATCTGCAGGCCGGCAAACCCCGCGACGCCGCCAAGCTTCTCGGCCATTGGTGGAAGGCTGAAGGGACCGTGCAAAAGGGCGACCAGCGCGGCCGTACTATCGGCTTCCCGACGGCAAACATTCTCCTTAGCGACTACATTGATCCCGCTCACGGTGTTTACACAGTTCGCGCCCAGGTGAAGGACGGCGACAAAACCAACACCTATGGCGGCGTCGCGAACATCGGCCATCGTCCCATGTTCCACGTCGATGTGCCGCTCCTCGAAGTCTATCTCTTTGATTACAACGAAGAAGATCTTGGTGACGGCGAAGACGGTGCGCTTTACGGCAAACAGATCGTCGTCAGTTTCCTTGAATACCTCCGCCCCGAACAGAAGTTCGACGGGCTTGAGGAACTGACGGCCCAGATTGCCAAGGATTCCGATCTTGCGCGTGAGCAATTGAAGTTGCCTGAATTTGCTGAAGGCTATTACCGAAACTAGCCCAACATTGGGAGGATGCCTTGAAGCTCTACACTGGTGACTTGTCGCCGTATTCCGCCAAAGTGCGGATGCAGATCTATGCCAAGGGCATAACGGATATCGAATTCACCTTGCCGGGCGAATTCAGGCAGGGAAAGTTTTCGGAGGTGTCGCCGATCGGACGGATCCCTGTCCTTGACCTCGGTGATCGCATTATTCCGGAGTCCGAAGTGATTTCACAATATCTTGAGGAAGTGTATCCGGAGCCGTCGCTGCTGGGCGAGACGCCAGAGGCCCGCGCAAATGTACGGCTCCTGTCCCGGATTGCGGACATCTACCTTTTGAACAATATCTTCATGTGCCTGCCTCAAGCCCGGCGCAAGACCCGTAATGATGGCATCCGCGACATGCTCGTAGCCCAGGTCGTGCGCGGTATGGGCGCGCTCGAACAGCATATCGGGACTGGCGAATTTGCTGCAGGTGACAGCCTGACAATTGCTGATTGTACGCTGGTGCCGGCGCTTTTCCTCTGTCAGAATTCAATGCCGAACTTTGACGTTGATAATCCCATTCTGGCGGCCCCGAAAGTTGCGGCCTATTGGGAGAAAATCCAGCATAATGAACTTGGCGCGAAAGTGCTTGATGAAATGTACCGGGGCCTCAAAGCCAGGCTCGAAGGAACGGAGTAATCCATCAGGTGAAAACTACTCACCAGGGCTCATGCCATTGCGGCGATGTCCGCTTTGAAGTGGATGTTGACCTTGACCATGTCCGAGTTTGTGATTGTTCGATCTGTCGAAAGCGAGGAGCGCTCATCCATCGTGTGACAGAAGACTGTTTCAGGCTTTTGACGCCGCTTGAGGACATGACGCTCTATCAATTCAACACCATGACGGCGAAAGACTACTTCTGCCCGCGCTGTGGCATTTTGCCGTTTCGCCGCCCCAGAACCGGCCCGGAATTCTGGTCCATCAACGTCAGATGCCTGGAAGGCGTGGACATTGATGCCATTCCGATTGAGAGAGTTTACGGCAGCAAGCTAAGTTAGACCATTTTCGATATTCAAATGGTCAGAGCCGCAAGCGTGGCTCCGGCGCCAGTGCGCCGCCCCGTGGAGCCGTGCGTGCTTGCACGCATTGGCGTGAACGACCGGAACCTGCGCCCGATTCCATGAATATGGAATCGGGTGTAGCGGAGGTGAGAGGCCAACATGAAACTCTATACGGCTAATCTGTCAGTCTATTGCGCGAAAGTACGGATGCAGATCTACGCAAAAGGCATCACGGATATCCCGTTCGAATTGCCGGAGGCATTTATGCGGGGCGAGTTTGCAACGATCTCGCCGCTTGGCCGTGTTCCTGTGCTGGATCTGGGCGGCGATGTTGTGCCGGAATCTGAAGTGATCATGGAGTATCTGGAGGAAGTATATCCTGAGCCGTCACTTCTCGGTTCAACGCCGCGGGCAAGGGCAAACGTGCGCCTGCTGGCGCGGATTGCTGACACATATCTCGCGAACAATCTGTTCATGGCATTGCCGCAGGCTCGGCCGGAGACCAGAAACGTGGCGATCCGAGACATGCTGATGGCGCAGGTCGTAAGAGGCATGGGAGCTCTGGAACATCACATCGGAGTTGGCGAATTTGCCGCCGCTGACAAGCTCACCCTGGCCGATTGTGCTCTTGCGCCGACGCTGGATTTTGTCGAAAGGGCGACAACGATGCTTGAGGTTGAGAATCCAATGACAGCATGCCCAAAAGTTTCTGCATACTTTGAGAAAATCAAAGTCGAAGAAAGCGCGTCAAGGGTCATAAAAGAAATGGCGGACGCATTCAGCGGGGCCCGTTGACAAAGATTCCAGGCAAGCCCTCCCTCGACAGATTCGGTGCCGTCTGGTACAAACCAGCCCCATGTGCAGGGAAAATCTCATAATTTCGATTATTGGTGGGCGAATTATCAGCCCCGCCCAGACCCATGTGTTTTCCTCGGTCGGGCGGGAGTTTGCAAGCATTTAACTGCCCTCAATTGGGCGGCTGACAAGACCCACACCGAGATTTCAAGGCTGCCGTCATGACGAAAGATTCATCTGAAGACGCAAAAGACTATCGGGATTCTCTCTTCCTGCCGAAGACGGAGTTTCCGATGCGTGCCGGCTTACCGAAACGTGAGCCTGATGTTCTGAAGCGCTGGCAAGCTATGGACCTCGAAAGCATGCTTCGCGCAGACGCCAGGGATCGCGAACTTTTCATCCTGCACGACGGACCTCCCTATGCGAACGGCGACATTCACATCGGCACGGCGCTCAATAAAATCCTGAAGGACATGGTCGTGAAGTCGCGTCAGATGACCGGCTTCAATGCGCCCTATGTGCCGGGTTGGGACTGTCACGGTCTGCCGATTGAGTGGATGGTTGAGGAACGGTACCGCAAGAAAAAGCTCAACAAGGACGAAGTGCCCGTAGTCGAATTTCGCGAAGAATGCCGTAAATTTGCGGCCGAATGGATTGATGTTCAACGCGAACAGTTCAAGCGCCTTGGTGTCATCGGGGACTGGGATAATCCCTACACGACGATGGCGCATAGTGCGGAGGCTCAGATCGCTCGCGAGTTCATGAAATTCCTGATGAACGGGAGCCTCTATCGCGGTGCCAAGCCAGTGATGTGGTCGCCAGTGGAAAAGACAGCTCTGGCCGAAGCTGAAGTCGAATATATGGATCATAAGTCGACCAGCATTGAAGTCCGTTTTCCAGTCCTGTCGGCGAAATCGGACGATCTGTCAGGTGCCTCGATCGTGATCTGGACGACCACGCCCTGGACTATTCCAGGGAATCGCGCGTTGGCCTATTCGGCGGCCGACAATTACGCGGTCTATTCGGTGAAAGAAGTGTCAGACGGCAGCCTCGCAGTGGTGGGCGAAAAACTTGTCCTGGCCGAGCCCCTGGCCGATCAGGTGAAGCAGGATGCGGGTATCGCTGATTGGCAATATGTGACGTCAGTAGATACGCTGGAGGACGTTGTCTGTTCGCATCCATTGCGTGGCAAAGGCTATGATTTCGATGTGCCGCTGCTGGCCGGAGATTTTGTCACTATGGACACGGGCACAGGTTTCGTGCACATCGCCCCAGGCCACGGGGCAGACGACTATGAACTTGGCATGAAGCATGGAATTGAAGTGCCATTCACCGTGAGTGAAGGCGGCACCTACCATGATGATGTGCCAATTTTTGCTGGCCAGCATGTCTATAAGGCAGACGGTTTCGTCACGGACGCACTTGAGGCCGCCGGTGCGCTTTTGCACAAGGCCGAGATCAATCACAGTTATCCCCACTCGTGGCGTTCGAAGGCACCGCTGATCTTCCGAAACACGCCGCAATGGTTTGTCGCCATGGGAGAAGAAGGCGGTCTCGGGGAAACCGCACTTCGCGAGATAGATCGGGTGCGATGGCTGCCTGAGACTTCGAGGAACCGCATTCGGTCCATGGTTGCAGAGAGACCGGACTGGCTGGTCTCGCGCCAGCGATCCTGGGGCGTGCCGCTCACAGTGTTTGTCAACAATGCGAGCGGTGAGCCATTGCGGGACGAAGCCGTCAACGAACGCATTGCATCCGCCTTTGAGGAAGAGGGGGCCGATGCCTGGTTCACTTCGGACAAGAGCCGATTTCTTGGTAACGAATACGACCCTGAAGATTACGAACAGGTCTCCGACATTCTGGATGTCTGGTTCGATTCCGGATCAACTCAGGCGTTTGTCCTTGAAGCCCGAGACGGGTTACAACGACCCGCCGATCTCTATCTTGAAGGGTCGGATCAGCATCGGGGCTGGTTCCAGTCTTCGCTGCTTGTGGGTGCCGGAACACGCGGCAATGCACCCTATAAGGCGGTCCTGACACATGGTTTTACAAATGATGCCGATGGGCGAAAGATGTCGAAATCCCTCGGCAACACCATTGATCCCAAAGAGATTACAGAGCAGCAGGGGGCGGACATTCTCAGGCTCTGGGTCGCCACCACAGAGTACACAGAAGATCAGCGTATCGGTCCTGAAATCATTTCAAGCGTCGTCGATAGCTACCGGAAGATAAGGAACACGCTTCGGTTTTTGCTGGGGAACCTCAACGGTTTCACAGAGGCAGAGCGTATCAGCCGCGATGAAATGCCTGAACTTGAGCAATGGATGCTGCACCGTCTTCATGAGATGGACGCATTGGTGCGTCAATGTGTGAAGGATTTTGATTTTCATGAAATGCAGGTTGCGCTGTTCAATTTCTGCACAGTGGATCTCTCCGCGCTTTACTTTGATATCCGTAAGGATGCGCTCTACTGCGACGCCATCGACGCGCCACGCCGCAGGGCAGCGCGTACTGTCCTTGATGAAGTCTTCACGCGCCTGACCACCTGGTTCGCACCCATTTTGGTGTTCACCGCCGAAGAGGTCTGGCTCAGCCGGCTGGGCGAGGGCGCTGGCAGTGATGACAGTGTGCACTTGCAGCAGTTTCCGGAAACACCGGACAGCTGGAAGAGCGAAGAGTTGGCGCGTCGGTGGGATCGGGTTCGTGATGTGCGCCGTGTAATGACTGGAGCGCTCGAAATTGACCGCCGCGAAAAACGCATCGGGGCAAGTCTGGAAGCGACGGCCACTGTCTATGCCGAGAAAGCGAGCGATGTGGAATTGCTGCAGGGAATTGATCTGGCCGAACTCAGCATTACATCCGCTGCGAATGTCGTGGCCGGTCCGGCACCTGACGGCGCGTTTACTCTCGGCGAGGTGGCGGGTGTCGCTGTCGTGACAGGGCTTGCCAATGGCGGCAAGTGCGCGCGTTGCTGGCAGGTATTGCCAGAGGTCAGTGAAAACGATCCCGAGGCCGACATCTGCAATCGTTGTAGCAGTGCCGTGTAGCCATATGATGGCCATGCATCTGAACCGGTTGGGATCGATCACAGCACTCGTTGCTTTCGGCCTTGATCAAGTTGTTAAATATGGTCTCAGGGATGGTTTCCAGATTGCAGATCGGGGCGTGGTGCACATTGCGCCTTTTTTTGATCTTGTCATGGCATGGAACCGGGGCGTGAGTTTCTCCATGTTCGCAGCTGATGGCGATGCTACGCGCTGGGTGCTGGTGGCGCTAACGAGCGTGATCGCCGCTGTTGTTGTCGTCTGGATGAGCCGCGTCAACGAGTTCTGGCCAAGTCTTGGGCTTGGCCTCGTCCTTGGCGGCGCACTTGGCAACATTTATGATCGCGTTCAGTTTGGCGCTGTCGCCGACTTTTTCCTCTTTCACTGGGGCGAGTGGTACTTTCCGGCATTCAATATTGCAGACTCTGCCATCAGCCTGGGTGTCGCCCTGCTGCTGGTGGACAGCTTGTTTCTTCAGTCAAAACGGACTAATAAGTGAGCCGGGGAGTGGCGAGCGTTGACCAGGTATATGGCAACAGTTCCGTAGTGCGCGGCATGCAAAGTCGAAGTAGGGAGTTGACTATGAGACAGCTTTTGCTGGCAGCCGGGACATTGGCGACACTGCTCCTCGGTGCCTGCGCGACTCTGGAAGACAGCCTTGGCCTGGGTGAAGGCGCGCCGGACGAATTCAAGGTCGTATCAAAACCGCCGCTGGAAATGCCCCCCGACTTCAATCTGCTGCCACCAAGGCCCGGAACAGCAAGGCCGCAGCAACTGACACCTGCGGAAGCCGCGCGCGAAGCACTGCTTGGGTCCACGAGTTCGGCCAGAAGTGATGCCCGCGGCAGCCTTCAAACAGCGGGTGAACTGGCGCTTCTACGAAAGAGCGGTGGCCTTGATGCCGATCCTGACATTGTCCGCAAGCTGAATGAAGATGCCAACCTGATTGACAGGGGTGCACAGTTCTCCGAAATGGTTCTCTTTTTTGAAGAGCCGGATCCGTCAGCGACCGTGATTGACCCTGTGCTGGAGACCGAGCGGCTAAGAAGAAACAGAGAGCTTGGTCTTCCCGTGAACTATGGCCCCGTTCCTGCCAAACGAAATTAGATTTGGCCGGCCGGACGAGATCAGCATTGGAATGACCAGGATTACCTGTTTTGTTGAGCGGTGTTGGCTGCCGATCGTGGCGTTGCTGTTATTGGCGACCGCCCCCGCCGCTTTGGCTGAGAGCCTTTATGACTTGCCACGGCCCGACACGGCGACGCTCGAGAACGGTATGGAAATTGTTGTCATTCCTGATCATCGTTCGCCGGTTGTTACACATATGGTGTGGTACCGGACGGGGGCCGCCGACGAACCAGCCGGCAAGTCCGGCATTGCGCACTTTCTTGAACATATGATGTTCAAGGGCACCGAAAAGCACGGTATCGGCGAGTTTTCTGACCTCATTGAGAGCTACGGCGGCCGGCACAACGCGGGTACTTCACAGGATTATACGGTCTACTACCAGCGCGTAGCGCGCGAACGGCTGCCGCTGGTCATGGAACTGGAAGCCGATCGCATGCGCAACATCCAGATGGTGGAGGAGGAAATCGTCCGCGAAAGAGATGTCGTTCTGGAAGAACGCAGAACTCGCACAGAAAACAGTCCCTTCGGCCTCTTTCGCGAACAGATGGCGGCGACACAGTATCTCAGCCATCCCTACGGCACTCCCATCGTCGGCTGGAAACACGAGATTGAAGCCTTGGGGCTTGATGATGCGCAATCATTCTATGAACGGTTCTATGCACCGAATAATGCCATTTTGGTGGTGTCGGGCGATGTGACTCTGGCGACGGTCCTGCCGCTTGCTGAAAAATTCTACGGTGCCCATGATGCGGTGGCTCTGGAACCACGTGCACGCCCTCAGGAGCCACCGCATATTGCGGCACGAAGGCTCATAATGCGGCATGGGCAGGTAACGCAACCAAGCATGCAGCGCACCTATCTGGCGCCAACAGCAACAGGAGTTGGATCCGAATTTTCAGTCCCGCTCGAGGTTTTGGCAGATATTCTGGGCGGTGGCAGTCAAAGCCGCCTCTATCAGTCGCTCGTCGTCGATAAGAAGATCGCAACGGGTGCCGGGGCGTCATACAACAATGTCAGCTTCGACTGGACTCGTTTCAGCATTTACGCGACGCCGGCTGAGGGCTTCTCGATAGAAGATGTTGAAACTGCCATAGATGAACTCTTGGCCGAGTTTCTCGAGGTGGGCCCCACAGCCGAGGAACTGAGCCTCTCGAAAAACAGCCTTGTTGCAGAAGCTGTCTATGCGCGTGACAGTCAGATGGGGCTCGCGGACATTTTTGGTTCAGGCCTGGTCGCCGGAATAAGCATAGAACAGATCGTGAGCTGGCCGAGCGACATTGAACGTGTAACGCCTGAAGATGTATTGGCTGCAGCCAAAGAGGTGTTTGTACTGGAGCGATCTGTGACCGGTACTCTGTTGCCTCTTGAGGATGAAGAGGTGGCGGAATGACCAGGAAGTTCCTGTTGCTGTTCGTCTTCGCTCTGGCCAGCTTTGCCGGTTCTCGTGCCGTGGTGGCGTTCGAGATCGAGGAAATCCGGACACCCGGCGGCATAACGGTGTGGTTTGTCGAAGAGCACAGCATTCCGCTGATTTCCGTGGAGGTGGTTTTTCGCGGCGGCTCTGTTCGCGATCCGGTTGGCAAAGAGGGGCTCGCCTATTTCACGTCGACTTTGCTCGATGAAGGCGCCGGAGAGCTTGATGCTGATGCATTCCAAAAGCGGATGTTGGAGAAAGCGATCAAACTCGGTTTCGGGGCGAGTACGGATAAGTTCAGCGTTAGCCTCCATACTCTGAGCGGGAACAGAGAGGACGCGTTTGAGCTTCTCCGCCTTGCCCTGTCTGAGCCTCGCTTTGATCCTGAAGCCGTCGAGCGGTTGCGTGGCCAGATACTTATGTCGCTGAAACGGGAGAAGACCAACCCTTCCAACATCGTCTCCGACGCCTGGTACGAAGCGATGTTTCCTGACCACGTTTACAGCCGGCGCCGACGGGGGACCGAGGCAACCATTGGCGCAATTTCGGAGAATGATTTAAGGCACTACACTCAGCAGCAATTCGCGACAGAGCAGATGATCGTTGGCGTCGTCGGTGACGTCACGCCGGCCGAAATTGCCCGTTTGATTGATGAGACATTTGGCGTGCTTCCGACAGCCGCAGACTTTCTGGCAGACGATATTGAGCCACCGACTTTCGGCGACGCACGCTTTCAGGTGATCGAACATTCCATTCCACAGACAAGGATCCTGTTCGGCAACTCCGGCATTTTGCGCGATGATCCGGACTTCTATGCGGCCTATGTGCTCAATTACATTGTCGGCGGCAGCGGCCTCTCTTCAAGGCTGGCCGACGAAGTGAGAGAGAAAAGAGGCCTTGCCTATTCGGTCGGAACATCACTCGCAGCCTTCAATGCGGCAGGATATCTGTTTGGGTCCACCGGGACAGCAAATGAACGGGTCCTTGAGACCGTGGAAGTGATCCAGGCAGAGCTTGGCGAGATCGTTGCCGGCAACATTACGGAAAGTGAAATTCAAGCGGCAAAAGCCTATCTGACGGGTTCCTTTGGCCTTAACTTTGACAGCAATGCGAAACTCGCCGATGCGCTGGTGCAATTTCAATATGATGATCGGGGGATCGACTATTTTGATCGACGAAACGGCATCATAAATGCTGTGACCCTTGATCAGCTGAAAGCGGTGGCACAGCGATTCATAAAGCCCGATGAAATGATCTGGATGCTTATCGGTCAACCGGTTGGAGTTGAGCATCTGATCTCTGCAGAGAGTGAGTGAGGTTTGACTTACGAAGTTCATCTTGGCGGTGCTATCGGCGATGGTCTGATCGCGCCTGAAACTTTCGATGATTACCTTGAAATGGCAGCGGCGGCGGTGAAAACGATTTCTGCCTATCGCGAAGAAGGCCGCTACGCACATTTGACGCTGCCATATGAAACTGCCGATCTGGCTGAGATTGAGGCTGTTGCTTCGACGATGCGCGCTGAATGGACCGATCTTGTTGTCTTCGGGACCGGCGGGTCGAGCCTTGGCGGCCAGGCCCTGCTTGGATTGACCCATCCAAAACTTCCTGGCCCAAACGACCGCCCTCGCATCTATTTCCTTGATAATCTCGACGGCGAATTGATGGCGGCCGCACTTGACCGAATCGACCTTCGCAAATGTGGCTTCCTGACGATTTCAAAGTCAGGCTCGACGCCGGAGACCGTTGCCCAGATGCAGGCTGCAATGGCGCGTATTATCGAGCTTGGCGCGGAAAAGTATCTGGATCAGCACTTCGTCGTGCTCGTTGGCGCCGATGACAATCCGTTGAGAACCATCGCGACAGAGATGGGCTTGAGGGTCATTGAGCATGCTGAGAACCTGGGCGGCAGATTTAGTGTTCTCGGCAATGTCGGCCTGATTCCGGCTGCTGTGGCAGGGCTCGACATACGTGCGCTTCGTCAGGGCGCGAAAGAAACGATGGATGCATTTCTGACGACCACGGAAGTTCGGAACAATGCCCCGGCAGCCGGTGGCGCTTTGAGTGTCGCGGCAGCTGAGGTGGCCGGGAAGAACATCAACGTCATGTTTGGATATGGCGAAAGGCTGCGGGACTTTGGTCGCTGGTTTCAGCAACTCTGGTCGGAAAGCCTTGGCAAGAATGGCAAAGGATCGACGCCGGTATTTGCCGCCGGCCCGGTCGATCAGCACAGCCAGCTGCAACTGTACGCAGATGGGCCAAAAGACAAGCTGTTCACATTCATTACCTATCCGACCAAGGGCGAGGGGCCGGTGCTTGAGGGTGCGCTGATGCAGGACGAGCGGGTCGGGTATCTCGCCGATCATTTCATTGGCGATGTTGTCGCCGCAGAAGCCGCTGCCACCATGACGACTTTGCTGGCTCAAGGGCATCCGGTCAGGGAATTTCGGCTGGATGGCCTCAATGAGCGAAGCCTGGGGGCTCTCCTTATGCATTTTATGCTGGAGACGGAGGTCGCGGCTCATATACTTGGGGTGGACGCCTATGGGCAGCCCGGTGTTGAGGCCGGGAAGTTAAGGACCAAAGAAATCCTGATGCCCTGATCGGTTCCGAAGTGCTTCGGTTCCGAGGTGTTGGGGATTTTCTGAAAAGAGGGCGTGTAGACGTGAGCATTCGACTTCTGCCCGAAAAGCTGATCAATCGCATCGCTGCCGGTGAGGTCGTCGAGCGGCCGGCAAGCGTGGTCAAGGAGCTGGTGGAAAATGCTGTCGATGCGGCGGCAACATCCATAGACATTGTTCTTGAAGACGGCGGCAGAAGCCTGATCACGGTCACGGATAATGGCCTCGGTATGGACAAACAGGCCCTCGGCCTTTGCATTGAGCGTCATGCCACGTCGAAACTGGCAGATGATGACTTGACCCGGATCATGACGCTGGGCTTTCGCGGCGAAGCGCTGCCATCCATTGCCGCCGTCTCGCGGCTTCGCATTTCAAGCCGGGCGGCAGGCGCGGATCATGCCTGGTCTATCGCCGTGGCCGGTGGCGAGAAGGAACAGCCGGTTCCAGATGCGCTGGCGGCCGGCACGCGCGTTCAAATTCAGGATCTCTTCTATGCGACGCCGGCACGATTGAAGTTTCTGAAAACCGACAGGACTGAGTTCGGCCATGCGCAGGACGTGGTGAAACGTCTCGCCATGGCACATCCAGAGATCGCGTTCTCATTGCGGAATGGAGATCGCACGGCGTTCAGCGCGGAAGCGGCGACGGGGTCTCTTGATGCATCCGATGATCCATTGCTGGTCCGGCTCAAGTCGGTGCTCGGCCAGGCGTTTCATGACAATGCCCTGCTGATTGACGCGGAACGAGAGGGCATCAGGCTGACCGGTTATGCAGGACTTCCGACGTTCAATCGCGGCAACGCCCAGCTTCAGTTCCTGTTTGTCAATGGCCGCCCGGTGCGCGACAGGTTGCTGACCGGCGCTATTCGCGGCGCCTACACAGACTTTCTCGCCCGCGATCGGCATCCGATTGTCGCACTGTTTGTGGAAATGGATCCCCACAACGTTGATGTAAACGTCCATCCGGCAAAGGCTGAGGTGCGGTTTCGTGATCCGGGGCTCGTCCGGGGGTTGATTGTCGGCGCGCTCAGGGCAGCCCTGGCAAGTGCTGGGCACCGATCCAGCACGACGGTGGCTGATGCAGCCCTGGGCGCTGCGAAAGCCAATCAGGAAGGCTCATACCGCTACCCGACTGCGGCTAGCGGCAACCGTTTTTCAAATTCCGCCCTTCGGGAGGCCGCCCGGTCTTATCAGTCGCCTCTGGAAGGCGTGTCCAGGCCCGAAGCGCGGGTGGATGAGCCGTCAGTGAGCGACGATGACATCAGTTATCCGCTCGGCGCAGCCAGAGGCCAGCTCCACGAGACCTATGTGATCGCGCAGACCGATGACGGGATCGTCATTGTTGACCAGCATGCGGCCCATGAACGGCTGGTCTATGAGAGAATGAAGAAAGATCTGGAAGATACTGGCGTGGCGCGCCAGATGCTGCTGTTGCCCGAGGTTGTAGAACTGGACGATGAGGCTTCGGCGGAACGCCTGACCGCAAGGGCCGACGAATTTGCCGAACTGGGACTTCTCCTTGAACCGTTTGGCGGCGCCGCGGTCGTGGTGCGTGAAGTTCCTGCCATGCTCGGTGAGATCAACATTCAGGGCCTGGTTCGCGATCTTTCAGACGAAATCGCTGAATATGATCAGGGCCTGATTCTAAAGGAACGCCTGCAAGACGTGTGCAGCACGATGGCCTGCCATGGCAGTGTTCGCGCCGGCAGGCGCCTGAACGTGTCAGAAATGAATGCGCTGCTCAGGGAAATGGAGGTGACGCCCAATTCAGGGCAGTGCAACCATGGCCGGCCAACATATGTTGAGCTGAAGCTAGCCGACATTGAAAAACTGTTCGGCCGGCGCTAGCTGCCTGAGGTCAGTTTCACCATCGTGACGATTCTGATGGCGCCGTATTTCCGATCGTCGGTGATTTCGAGGAACGCTGGCACTTCAAAGGCGTCATCAGGTGCCATTTCGGCGACGATAGTGGCATCCTCTGAAATCCAGCCGGCGGCCTCAAGTTTGAGCAGCGCAGAGGCGACAAGATCCCTGCCATAAGGCGGGTCGAGGAACAGCAGATCGCAGGCTTCATCTGACTTTCGCGGCGATGTCGCATCCTGCCTTTGAATGGTAGCGGCTTCGGTCAGACCCAGAGCTTCGGCATTACGGGATATAAGGCTGAGAGCAGCGCTCGAGATATCGAAGAATGTTACATGCTGCGCGCCGCGTGACAGGGCTTCAAGACCCAGGGCGCCGGTGCCGGCGAAAGCGTCCAGCACCACTGCATCTTCCAGAATGCCATGTGCGCTCAAGCGGCTGAACAATGCCTCGCGCACCCGGTCGGTTGTGGGGCGGATGTCACCGCCTTTGGGCGCCTCAAGCTGCCTGCCTTTATGGCTTCCGCCGACGATCCGCATTGCTTCGCCTTGATTTTTGCTGCTTTGGTTGTCGGACGGTCATGGCCGGTTTCTTGGTCTGAGATGTTGTCGTGCCAAGTTCCTGTGCCAGAGAAGCATCCTTGACCTGAGAGACCTCGCCAGGATTGAGCCCCTTCACCTGAAACGGGCCGTATACGGTTCGGATCAGGCGGGTGACATCGAGATCGAGGTGGCGAAGCACATTTCTGATCTCGCGGTTTTTCCCCTCCCGTAAGGCAACCGTCAGCCAGGCATTGGCGCCCTGCACGCGATCAAGTGAGGCTTCAATGGGGCCGTAGTTTACATGATCAATAGATATCCCCTTGGCCAGTGACTTCAGCCGATCTTCGTTGACGCGGCCATGAACACGGACCCGATAGCGTCTGAGCCAGCCCTGGGACGGAAGCTCCAGTTTCCGCGCCAGGTCGCCATCGTTGGTCAGCAGCAAAAGACCCTCTGAATTTATGTCGAGCCGACCAACGGAAATAACCCTTGGCAGACGGGCGGGCAGATTTTCGAACACTGTCTTGCGGCCTTCAGGATCTCTGTGCGTTGTAACAAGGCCAGTCGGTTTGTAGTATCGCCATAATTTTGTCGGTTCACTTGTTGCGATTGGTTTGCCGTCAACGTGGATTCGATCCTTTCCGGTTACATTCAGCGCAGGCGAACTGATTGTCTTGCCATTAACATTGACGCGGCCGTCGGCGATCCATCGTTCGGCCTCCCGGCGTGAGCAAAGTCCGGCACGCGCCATAACCTTGGCAATTCTCTCACCAGTCGGCTGATCTCTGTCTTTCTCCGTTTCTGCGGCCATTTCGCGAACTTAGGCGGTTTGATCATGTGGCGCAACGAAGGCACTTTGGAAGTGGACCGGCAGCCTTGACCCTATCTGTCCAGAACGCCAAGCTTCACGCCATGGAAAATGAAAGCGCATACATGTCAGCTGCACTTCGTGAAGCCATGGATGCTGCCGGGCGCGGCGAAGTGCCGGTGGGTGCTGTCATTGTTGATCCTGTGAAGGGCGAGATTGTCAGCCGGGCCGGCAACCGTTCGATCCTTGATCATGACCCCACCGGTCATGCAGAAGTGCTGGCGTTGCGCGCGGCTGCGGCAAGCCTTGGCAACTATCGTCTCGACGGTCTCGACATGTATGTGACGCTTGAGCCCTGTCCGATGTGCGCGCAAGCCATTTCGTTCGCCCGCATTCGCAGACTTTATTATGGCGCTGATGATGCGAAAGGCGGCGGAGTGGATCATGGTGCCAGAATTTTTTCACAAGCAAGCTGTCACCATGCACCTGAGGTATATGGCGGGATCAGTGCGACAGAGAGCAGCGATCTTTTGCGCGACTTCTTTTCGGCCAGACGCTAAGGTGACCACCGGAATTTAGCCATTTCAGACAAAAAAGATGCCTGCCACAACAGTGGTGAGGCCTGGAATGCGGGGCAATGAGGGAGACTAAGATGGACTTTGAATATTCAGCGAAAACCAAGGAATATATTGATCGGCTCGAAGCGTTCTTCGCCACCTACATCTATCCAAATGAGCAGACCTACATGGATCAGATGGAAGCGTTTGGCACCAATCGCTGGCAGGTCGTACAAATCATCGAGGACCTGAAACCGAAGGCCCGCGATGCTGGTCTCTGGAACATGTTCCTGCCTGACAGCGAGCGTGGCGGTGGGTTGACCAATCTGGAATATGCGCCGCTTTGTGAAATTATGGGCCGTGTTGGCTGGTCCGGCGAAGTTTTCAATTGCTCCGCCCCGGACACCGGCAACATGGAAATTCTTGAGCGTTATGGCTCTCAGCGGATCAAGGACACTTATCTGCAGCCGTTGCTAGACGGTGAGATAAGATCTGCGTTTGCAATGACAGAACCCGCTGTTGCCTCTTCCGATGCCACCAATATCGAATGCGCCATTGTCCGGGACGGAGACGAATACGTCATCAATGGTCGCAAGTGGTGGACCTCAGGCATCATGGATCCACGCTGCAAGGTTATGATCGTGATGGGAAAAACCGATCCGGATGCTGATCGCCACACGCAGCAGTCGCAGGTCATTGTGCCCGTCGACACCCCAGGCGTTAAGATTGAGCGGTTTCTGCCGGTGTTCGGTTACGACGATGCGCCGCATGGTCACGGCCAGGTTCTGTTTGAAGACGTCCGTGTGCCGGTCGACAATCTTCTTCACGAGGAAGGCAAAGGGTTTGAAATCAGCCAGGCACGGCTTGGCCCAGGACGCATCCATCATTGTATGCGGACCATCGGAGTCGCTGAACGCACTTTGGAGAAGATGTGCGACAGGATTACTTCGCGTGTCGCCTTTGGCCGGACCATTTCTGAATACTCGACCTGGCTCGACCGGGTTGCAGAAGCGCGCATTGATATAGAGCAGTGCCGGCTGCTGACGCTGAAAGCTGCCCACATGATGGACACCGCCGGCAACCGGATTGCCCGAATGGAAATTGCCATGATCAAGGTTGCCGCTCCGAATATGGCGCTCCGGATCATCGACAATGCCATCCAGGCATTTGGCGGCGCCGGTGTGACATCCGATCCAGGGTTGGCAAAGGCTTATGCGTCCATGCGCACGCTCAGGCTTGCTGACGGGCCGGATGAAGTGCATCTCAGGACCATTGGCCGCCTGGAACTGGGCCGCCAGGCTGCGCGGGCTCACGATGCAGAGCGTCAAGCCGCGCAGTAGGATCCACCACATGAGATTGAAGAGGCCCGGTGATCAAGATCGCCGGGCCTTCTTTTCAGGAGAGCGCTTTGAGAAGGAATATCTCGAAGTCGCCATCACGGCCGCCTGGAAGCCTGGCGATCTCTGAAAAGCCGAGCGCTTCGTAGAATTTCGGCGCCTGAAACGAAAACGTTGTAACCCGCAAATGAAGGCATTGAGCTTCGCCTGCGCAAGTTTCAGCCGCACCCATCAAATCGCGGCCGAGACCGCTTCCTCTCAGACTTTCTTCGACAATCAGCCGCTCGACAAAGAAACTGCCACCCCTGATATACCAGGCCCCAAGGCCGGCCTTCAGGGTGCCGTCATTACCTTTGATGATCGCTGTGAAGGGCTCGGCCTTCCCTTCGAAGATGGTCTGATTGAATGCGCCAAGCTGATCGCTCATCCAGGCAATGGCACCGGCCTCTTCAGCCTTGCCGGTGATCACCTCAACTGCCAGTTCCGGCGACGCCATAGGACCTATCCCGCTTTTTCGCGCTCGATTGCCCGCCAGCCGATATCGCTCCGGCAATAACCTTCCGGCCAGTCGATCTGTTCGATTGCACCATAGGCATGTTCAACGGCATCCGACACCGAGTTGCCTCGAGCAACAACATTCAATACGCGGCCGCCCACAGCATGTACATCGTGGCCGCGCATTTCGGTGCCAGAGTGAATGATGTCGATCCCGTCAAGGCTGTCGACAGCTGCAAGTCCGCGGATGATGGAACCTTTTTTGTAATCAGTCGGATAACCTTTGGTTGCCATAACGACATTGACCACAGTTTCATCCGACCACTCAAGCATGACACGGTCAAGCGTGCCATCGGTGCAGGCCAGCATGGCGGCGAGCAGATCTGATTTCAGTCGGGGCAGGATGACCTGGCATTCCGGATCTCCGAAACGGCAGTTATATTCAATAAGCTTCGGCCCGTCAGCGGTCATCATCAGGCCAAGATAAATCACGCCCTTGTAAGGATTGCCCATTTCGCGAAGGGCTTCGACCGTCGGTCTGATGAAAACTTCCATCAACTGATCGCAGGCTTTGGCATCAAGTATCGGCGTCGGCGTATAGGCACCCATGCCGCCTGTGTTCGGGCCCGTATCGCCGTCATAGGCTCGCTTGTGATCCTGAGCGCCGATCAGGGGCAGGACATGTTCGCCATCGCTCAGCGCAAAAAAGCTGCCTTCTTCGCCGATAAGGCATTCTTCTATGACGAGCGAAAGACTGGATTCTCCGTATTGGCCCGCCATCATTTCACGTGCGGCTGCAAGCGCATCGTCAACAGTTTCTGCGACCACGACACCCTTGCCAGCGGTCAGGCCATCAGACTTGATCACGATAGGCGCACCCATCTTTTCGATGTAGGCCTCCGCTGCCTCAATTTCGGTGAATCGTTCGTAGATCGCGGTGGGAATGCCCTTTTCCATGCAGAGCTCTTTGGTGAAGGTTTTCGATCCCTCCAGCCTGGCCGCCAGCGCCGAGGGTCCAAAGGCTGTGATGCCCTTCTTTTCAAGTTCATCCACGAGGCCGCCTACCAATGGGTCTTCGGGCCCGACAATGACGAAGTCGATGGCCTCAACCGAGCAGAATTCGATAATACCGGCGAAATCCATCACTTTGATGTCGACGCACTGGGCGTCTTCCTCCATGCCGGCGTTGCCTGGCGCACAGTAAAGTTTGTCGAGGAGTGGCGATTTCAGAATTGCGCGAACGATAGCATGTTCGCGCCCGCCGGATCCGACCACCAAAACACGCATTCAAGGCCCCCCGCTCAATCAGAGTCCCGGCATACTTCCGGGCATATCTGTCATTTTCGTCCGGTCTTTGGTATCTTTTAGCATAGGCAAGAAACCAGACAAGCAGGAGCACGCCCCTTGGCTGAAACTGACCTCGAGCAGGTAGATAGTTCAAACCTGCACGAATATTCCGTCAGCGAAATTTCTTCTGAATTGAAGCGCACAGTGGAGAGCACATTTGGTTATGTGCGGATCAGAGGCGAGATTTCCGGCTTTATGAAAGCGGCTTCAGGCCATTGTTACCTGAAGCTCAAGGACGAGAATGCGGCCATCGATTCTGTCTGCTGGCGGGGCACGGCGGGAAAGCTCAGATTTCAACCGGAAGACGGCCTTGAAGTCATCTGCACTGGCAAGCTGACCACTTACGCGCCCCGTTCGACTTATCAGCTGGTTATTGAGTCTATGGAGCCCGCCGGTGAAGGCGCCCTGATGGCGCTTCTTGAAGAAAGACGCAAAAAGCTTGGCGCTGAGGGCTTGTTTGATGAAGACCGCAAACAGGAAATTCCCTATCTGCCTGAGGTAATCGGTGTTGTTACGTCGCCGACCGGCGCGGTCATTCAGGATATTCTGCATCGTCTGGATGACCGGTTCCCCCGGCACGTGCTCCTTTGGCCTGTTCTGGTGCAGGGCGAAGCCGCTGCAGGACAGATTGCTGCCGCCATAGAAGGCTTCAATGCGCTCGACCCGGATCCTGAACGGAACCGTGGGATTCCGCGCCCGGACGTCCTGATCGTTGCACGCGGCGGCGGCAGCATTGAAGATCTCTGGGCCTTTAACGAAGAGATTGTGGTACGTGCTGCCGCCGCCAGCGAAATTCCGCTGATTTCAGCCGTGGGGCACGAAACCGACACGACGCTGATTGATTTTGCATCTGATCTAAGGGCGCCAACACCGAGCGCGGCCGCTGAACATGCGGTTCCGGTGCGCGAAGATCTGGCCTACACGGTTCTTGATCTCGCGACCCGCCATCTGAGCAGTATGACGCGGCTCACGCGCGAACGGCGCACCGCGCTTGAAGGGCTTCTGCGAGGCTTGCGTAGTCCGCGCGAGCTGTTGGCTGAGAAAGCTCAGAAGTTTGACTATCTGTCGGCAAGGCTTCCGCGCGCACTGGGTGAAAGCGTGACCAAGGGCAGATCACAGCTTGTCAGGCTGGAAGCAGGCTTGCGACCGCAGACAATTTCGCGAAACATCTTTAACAGCCGAAGGCAGTGTTTTGATGCCTGGCAGCGTGCTGATCGCGCCAGAACGGTCTCAATGGATCGCCATTTCGCCGGCCTCAGGGCCGCGGAACAGCTTTTAAACAGCCTTGCCTACACGAATGTGCTGGCGCGCGGATATGCGGTTGTGCGGGAGAGGGGAGGCAGGCCGATTGTCGCCGCCGGTGATACAAGTGGCGGTCAGGCCATCAACATCGAATTTCAGGACAACCGAGTCGATGCCACAATCGACGGGTCTGCTGCAAGAAAGACTGCCAAGAAAAGTGATCCGCCGAAGCGATCGAAGCAAACACCGCAGAGTGACCTGTTCGACCAGGAAGGAAACTGAATGGACCTTGTCAATCGGCCTGCAGACCTTCGTTACACGATTAGTGATTTTGTCGTCATCAGGCCGGGCGCCTACGTCATCTGTGCTGTGTCCGGCAGCAAGATTCCGCTCGACAGCCTGAAATACTGGAGTGCCGATCTTCAGGAAGCCTATGTGAATGCCGAAGCGTCAGCGCAACGCATTGAAGATCTGAAGGCCAAAGATGGTCCGAAATAGCTTTTCGATCTGGCTGGGCGCCTTGATAGTCCTGTCTGTCGGGCTGGTCGCTCAGGGAACATCGGCCGAGGACGCCTACACTCTTTCCGGGCCTATGATGCAGGGAGGCATGATTGTTGGCCGCACTGCCCCGGGCAGTGAAGTGGTCCTCGATGGGGAATCAGTCCAGGTCAACCGCGATGGTGTGTTTGTCTTCGGTTTTGGAAGGGATGCGGCGGCGACATCTGATCTGCAGGTGACGCTGCCCTGGGGCGAGAGCTACAACGAGAACCTAAGCGTGGCACCTCAGTCCTACGCAGTCGAGCGCATCGAAGGGCTGCCGCCAGCCATGGTGACGCCGCCGCCCGAAGTCACAGAGCGGATCAATCGCGAAAACCGATGGATCGGCAAAGTACGGGCCCAGAACACTGACGCGTCGTGGTTTCTGGACGGCTTTTCGATGCCCGCTGAGGGCCGCTTGAGTGGCTTTTATGGCAGCCAACGCATTTTAAATGGCGAACCAAGGCGGCCGCACTTTGGCCTCGATGTTGCCGCAGCTGTGGGCACACCTATTGTCGCACCGGCGCCTGGCGTTGTCGCACTTGCCGAGGAAGATCTCTACTACACCGGCGGCACTGTCATGCTGGATCACGGCATGGGCATTACATCGGTCTACTCTCACATGAGCTCAATTGACGTGATAACCGGAGATAAAGTCCAGAGCGGTGACAAGATTGGTGAGATAGGTGCTACCGGCAGGGTTACGGGGCCGCACCTTGATTGGCGTGTGAACTGGTTTGCTGTCCGGCTCGATCCAAGGCTTCTGGTTGCAGAATAAATCCTAGGTCTGAGCGGTCATCCGCCTTAGTTCCCGGTTCATCAAAGACATGATGTGGTCGACAACTTTTGTTTCTGCTTCGGCGACACGTTGACCCGCGATGCTTCTTTGGCGCAGAAGATCGGGCGTTGCCAGCAGACGATCTAGACTCCGGCTCAGATCAACGGCGTCCCGCACCATCTGAGAAGCGCCGGCAGCCTGCAGATCGCTGACCGCCTTTTGATAGCGATGCATATGGGGTCCGTGCAGGACGACTGCACCGACGCTAGCGGCGGCAATGGGATCCGCGCTGTTCTCATGAGTTTCCGTTCCCCCGACGAAGGCGACGTCGGCCAGGCTGAAGAGGCTGCACAGGTCAGCGTCCGTGGCCGGTATGTAAATGTCAGTCCGCCTGCCAATGGTGCAGGCTTCGTCAGCTCTGACGGAAACAAGACCAGCTGCATCCAGTACCGCATTCAACTCCGAATGCGTCATCCCTGCAGGTGAAATGAATGTCAGCAAATCTTCATGGTTTTGGCGCAGCGCCTTATGCACTTCAATGGCTGTCAACGTCTCATAGATAGTGGCACAGGCCGCGACCCAGATCTTTCGTCCAGCCACCGCGTCGATCAACTCAGGCTCTGGATGGCGCCTCTTCGTAGCCAGCTGGCCGTCATACTTCAGGCTGCCAGAGACGACTACATTCTGAGCCCCAAGTCTTCTCAGCCGAGCACCTTCCGCCCGCGTCGGCGCCAGCACGACTGAAAATTCACGAAGAGCCGGGCCTATGAGACCCGGGTAGTATCGCCACTTTTTGTAGGTCTTCAGACTCATCGTGCCATTGATCATCAGAAGCGGAATGTTGCGGTCGCGCGCCGCCAGCGAATAGCCAGGATTGGGCATCGAAGAGAAGAAAATCGCGCCATTGGGCCGCCAGTGATCGAGAAAACGATTGATCCAGCCGGGCTGAGCATGAGGGGCGACGGCTTGAAGAATTGGCGCCTGTTCACTTTCGGCATCGAATTCGAAGCCGGGTGTATCTGCCGTTGTGATAAGAAATCGGGATGTTGCGCATGCAGTTGCCAGCCGCCGGACCAGCGCAATCACTGAAGTTACCTCTGATGTTTCTTCAGTATGAACCCAGATCAGCGAGCCCTCCGGGCGCTCGGTCTTGTAGATTCCACGCTTCTGTTGCAACCAGGCCAGTCTGCTTTCCTGAGCTTTGGATTGGCGTAGCAACTGAATAGATGAAAATGGCAACGAGGAACGCACAAGCGTGCCATAAGCGATCCTTAGCGCCCGTTCAACGAACTGCTTTTCTTGTCGGTTGCCTCTATTTCCAGCGCTTTGTTGTTCTGATTTGCTGGAACGTCCGCTTCCAATCTCGCTTGCCCGCGTCACTTTCATACCCTCATCAAGATACGACGACCCAATCGAACAATCTCCCCGGCCCGATCTTACAGCAGGGAGCCCAGTGGTCAGAATGATTCATTCTTCGGCGAGGTGCGGCAGCTGGAAACCATGTATCCAGCGGCTTCTTCGGCATGGCGCTTGTGGATAACTTTAGGTCAGCGCCTTTGACGTTACGGCCCGTCGACCTAAATTTCGGCGAATCATGGCTCTGCGCGCTGGGGCAGCTCGAAGTTCTGCACGATGTGAGCACAAAGTTTCGCATGAATAGCAGCATCACCTGCGACGAAACTTCCCTGGGTGCAATGTTGGCCATTGTAGGCGAACGGCTCGCCCTCGTGTGTCGTCAGCGTGCCACCGGCTTCGCTCAGGATGAGGTGGGCCGCGGCGAGGTCCCAGTCGTGGCAGCCCTTGAGTCGCATCGCAGCATGATATCTGCCTTCCGCGACCAGGCACAGTCTGAGAGCGATGGAGTTTACGTCTGAAACAGTCATTGAAGGCCAGGGTGTCTTCCAGATTGGCAATTTGACGAATCCATCGGAGGCCAGGACCTGTAATCCATCAATCCGTGATGCCGGCGTTACTCTGATTGGCTGATCATTCTTGCGGGCGCCGCCGCCAGTGACCGCTTCGTAGAGGTCATTGTGGGCCGGTGCTGCAACAGCCGCCGCTATGGGCGAACCGTTTTCGACAAGTGCCGCGACGATGGTGAATTCAGGTTTTCCCTTCAGGAAGGCGCGCGTTCCATCAATAGGATCGACGACCCAGGTGCGTTTTGCTGCCAGCCGCGACAGATCGTCTTCCGTCTCTTCAGATAGCCAGCCGTAATCGGGTCGTGCGGTTTGCAGCCGGGATTGCAGAAGATCGTTTATGGCAATGTCGGCTTCGCTGACCGGCGAGTCGTCGTGCTTGCGCCAGCTTGAGATCTTGCCCTTATAAAAGGAAAGAGACAGAGCCGCAGCCTCGATGACTGCCGCCTTCAGGACCCCAAAGTCAGCCAGAAGCTCTGCCTGTTTCAGCTCATGGACGACCGGCGCACTCATTTCCCGGCGACCGTCATGCCCTCGATACGCAAGGTCGGGACATTCGTCCCGTACCTGAACTCGAGATCATTGGCTGGGGTCAGATGCATGAACATATCCTTCAGGTTTCCAGCAACAGTAAGCTCGCTGACGGCAAAAGCGATTTCCCCGTTTTCAATCCAGAATCCGCTGGCACCTCGGCTGTAATCGCCAGTGACGCCATTCACGCCCATACCGATCAGGTCTGTGATGAAGAATCCTTCTTTTATGTCGGCCATCAAGTCGTCTGGTGAGACCTCGCTCGGCTCCATGTAGAGATTGTTGGACGAAGCGGCTGGCGGAGCGCTTGTCCCTCTGGCCGCATGGCCCGTTGTCTGAAGGTCAAGCTGACGCGCAGACGATGTACAGAGAAGCCAGCTTGTAAGCTGGCCGCTGTCGATGAGGTTCCGTCGCTGACAGTGAACGCCTTCGCCATCAAACGGTTTTGAAGCAAGGCCGCGCGGCCGATGGGGATCGTCAACCACTGTAATTTCGGAACCGAAAACCAGTTGATCCATTCTGTCTTTCAGAAAGCTGGTGCCGCGGGCGACCGAGTTGCCATTTATTGCGCCTGAGAGATGTCCGAGAAGCGAGCGGCCGCATCTTGGGTGATAGATGACCGGGACTTCGGTGGTTTCGACTTTTCGTGGGTTCAGCCTGGCAACCGTGCGGTTTCCGGCCAGTTCGCCGATTTCCTTTGCCGATTCCATATCCTCGAAGTGTCTGACCATGGTCTGGGCATAGTCGCTCTCCATTCCGGTCCCTTCGCCGGCGATCACGGAAACGCCCATGCCGTAGCTTGACCGCTGATATTGGCCGTTGAATCCGTCACTTGTCGCCAGGGCAATTGCGGTCAGTCCGTAGGATGCACCAGCGCCGCCTGAATTTGTAATACCCTTAATCGCCTGAGCAGCCTCCTCGGTCGCCATTGCAAGCTTTTCAAGTTCTTTGGCATCAGGTTCGTAGCTATCGGCAAGATCGAGATTCTGGGCGTCCGTTTCCAGTAGGGTCTTGTCAGCGAGGCCGCAATAGGGGTCCTCAGGAGCTGCCTTGGCCATGGCTACCGCTCGCTCAGCCAGCTCCTGAAGCGCTGCTGATGATGTGTCGGAAGAGGATACGGTCGCCTGCTGCTGGCCAACAAAGACGCGCAGTCCAAGGTCCTGAGACTCTGATCGTTCGATATCTTCCAGTGCGCCAAGCCGACAGGAGACCGAAAGCGAGACCGATCCGGCCAAAATCACATCTGCGCCATCGGCGCCAAGGGTTTTTGCGCTCTTTATCAACGTATTCATCGCGTCCAGTTCGTTGCCAGCGGTGATTCTTGCTGATGATTTGTCTGCCATTTTTTCTGTTCAGCCTCGTTTCCCAGTTTTGGGGTCCTGGATAAAGGGAGAGGGCGCTCCCGAATGCGCCCCCTCGTCATTATATCAGTGTGATGCCGGACTTGTCACAGCCCGCCGATGGTTTGCCTATTTGAGCACGAAATAGAGCGCGTAGGCAGCCGTGCTGAGAAGCACAAGCATATTCAAACCAACGCCGAAGACCCTCAGGATGTTCGAATCGGGCTCGCGCTGAATTCCGATTGCATGCAACAGGCGGGCGGCAATCAGGCTGATGCCAAACACCTGGACGGCCATGTCGGGCGCGCCTGCACCCTCGATGATGGCCATCATGATAAGCGTAAGCGGCACATTTTCGATGGCGTTGCCGTGGGCGCGTGTAGCTCGTTCCAGCGCCTTGTTGCCGCCATCGCCCAACGAAACTTCGCCGCTTACCCGTTGGCGAATGACGTTGATCTGCAAAAGGACAACCAGGATAGTCGCAATTCCTGCATAGAGCATTGTAATGGGTATGGAAAAACCCGAAAGATCCAGTTCCATTCTTTTAACCCCTCAATTCTCAATTCTGGTGATTTGGCAGCTGCCCCTCGCAGCTACTTCCATATGGGTTTACCTGAACCCGGCAGACCCAGTCGCGGCCATTTTTCGGTGACCGTCGAAATTATATCATCATTCATGGATATTCTGACCCCCCAATCACGAGAGGTCTCAGGCCCTATTTTGTCGGTTGCGTCGAGGCCGATTTTGCTGCCAAGGCCTGAGTGAGGAGAGGCAAAGTCAAGGTAATCGATGGGTGTGTTCTCAATCAGGGTTATGTCCCTGATCGGATCCATCCTTGTGGAGACCGCCCACATTACGTCTTTCCAGTCTCTTGCATTGATGTCGTCATCGACAACGATGACCCATTTTGTATACATGAATTGAGACAGATAGGACCAGACTCCCATCATGACGCGCTTGGCCTGGCCCGGATAAGCCTTTTTGATGGAGACGACTCCGATCCGGTAGGAACAGGCCTCTGGTGGAAGCCAAAAATCCGTGATTTCAGGGAATTGTTGCTGAAGAAGAGGTACAAACACATCGTTGAGCGCTTCCCCCAGGACTGAAGGTTCATCCGGCGGGCGACCGGTGAATGTTGACAGATAAATCGGATCCTTTCGCATCGTTATGGCACTTGCGGTAAAAACAGGGAACTGCTCCACCGAATTATAGTAACCCGTATGATCCCCAAAAGGTCCTTCATCCCGATAGTCGTCGAGCGAAACATGCCCTTCAATGACGATTTCGGCCTGCGCCGGCACCTTCAGCGGAATTGTCTTGCAGTCAACCAGGTCAAGCTTTGCCCCGCGCAACAGTCCTGCGAACTGGTACTCCGACAGGCTTGACGGGACCGGCGTCACGGCGGCAATGATGGTGCCGGGGTCCGCGCCGATGACCACGGCGACGGGAAGCGGTTCTGATTTTATGGCTTCCCATTCCCGCATGTGCTGAGCGCCGCCGCGGTGTTTTAGCCAGCGCATGATGGTTTGATTGCGACCGATCTTTTGCATGCGGTAGATGCCAAGATTGTAGTCATTGCTTGATCCATCCGTGCCTTTGGTAACCACAAGAGGCCACGTGATCAGCGGCGCCGGCTCGTTTGGCCAGCAAATCTGGATCGGCAGCTTGTCCAGATCGACATCGTCTCCTTCCAGAATGATTTCCTGAACCGGGGCGGATCGGACAGTGCGGGGTTGCATGGTCATAACCGTTTTGACCAGCGGCAACATGGAGGCTGCTTGCCGGATGCCGTCTGGCGGCGTTGGCTGACGCAGCGCCGCGAGGGTCTCGCCTATCTGTCGGAGCCCCTGTTGCCGATCCAGATTCTTGATCATTGTGATGCCACGCACCACGCGATCAACGGTACCGAACAGATTGATCAGGACCGGCATATCAGAGGCGGTGCCGTCTTCTGTGGTGACGTTCTCGAAGAGCACGGCCGGACCGCCCTCTGCCAGAAGTCTGGTCTGGATCTCAGTCATTTCCAGAACGGTTGAAACAGGCTCTGTTACACGAACGAGATCGCCCGTACCTTCAAGTTCGGATATGAACTCTCGCAAGGATTTGTAGGCCATGTTTGATGCTTTCAGCGGGCGGAAAAATTTGATTGAGCATAGAAAGATTCGCGAGCCTGGAAAAGGAAAATGACAGGTTCCGGGGCTGGCAGTCAGCTTAAATTGCCAGCGATCACGGCCATGAACATGATCCAGCCAAAGCTGTGATTAGAGCGGAACTTGCTCAGGCAGTTTTCAGGATTATCAAGATCAAGGCTTACGATCTGTCTGGCGAGCTGCAACGCAGCGATCAACAGTCCAATGTAGAACCAGGGTGCCAGCCCTGCCAGCGTGCCGGCAATCGCAAAGAAAATGACCGCCGAGACATATGACGCTGCGATGAAGTTCTTCGATCTGCGCCCGAGGAGCCGTGCCGTCGACTTGATGCCGACAAGTGCATCATCCTCTTTGTCCTGATGGGCGTAGATCGTGTCATATCCCAGAGTCCAGAAAATGCAGCCAATGTAGAGAATACCCGCCGGCCTTGAGAGACTTCCCTGGACTGCGGCCCAGCCAAGCAGCGCTCCCCAGTTGAAGGTGAGCCCAAGAAAGGCTTGTGGCCACCAAGTTATCCGCTTCATCAGCGGATAAGTCGCGACAAGAATGAGCGATGCCGCGCCGAGATAGATCGAAAATTCATTGAGCTGTAAAAGGATCAGAAATCCAATGGCAAGTTCCAACAGAAGAAAACAGATGGCGCCGGGCAGACTGATCTGGCCGCTTGGCAAAGGCCGATCCTGGGTCCGTGCAACTTCGGCATCAAGGTTCCGGTCAAGGATATCGTTCCATGTACAACCCGCGCCGCGCATGACAATAGCGCCGACGAAAAACCACACGAAAAGCATTGGGTCGGGTGATGCCAGCTGCCAGTCACCTAGGCTGAAGCCGGTGGCCCGCAAGTGCCACTGGACAGCCGACGTATTGACGGCCAGCATCAAAGACCAAAGGCAGGGCCAGAGCAGCAGCCAGATGCCGATAGGCCGATCAACGCGGGCGAGCTTGAGCCAGGGCTTAAGGCTTGCCGGTGCCCACCTGTCGACCCAGTTTTGAGCTGAAGCGTCGGCCAGCGGGTCCTGTTCATTGTTCTTGTTGTCTGGGTTGCTCAAGGCGCTCCCGCCCGGTTTACTGTCTTGATCAATGAAGGATGAAGCTTACCGTACTTGGAGGATACCTCACACGGGTGTGATCAGCTATGCAAGCATTACGCTTGCAACAGCGCTTCCTTCCGGGTAACGCTCTCGTCCATTGTGGCCAGCGATGGTATTGGCGGCAGGCAGGTTTGGAGACGTAATTGCATGGCTGAGAGCCAAGGCACATCAGCGCCAATAGAGAATACACAGGAACTTGTTGATTATCTGGCGGCTGGATCCAAACCGAAAGCAACATGGCGCATCGGCACTGAACACGAGAAGTTTGGCTTCAGGCGATCAGACCTTTCTCCAATGCCCTATGAAGGGCCACAGGGCATCGGCGCGATGCTCAAGGGATTGCAGCGATTTGGCTGGGCGCCAGTCTACGAGGCCGAGAACGTCATCGCTCTTCAAATGGATGGCCAGTCCATCACCCTTGAACCGGGCGGCCAGCTCGAACTTTCCGGCGGATTGCTACAAAACCTACACGAGACTTGTAACGAAGTCGGTACCCACATCGCCCAGGTCAAAGAAGTCGCAGTTGAAATGGATGTGGCATTCGCAGGTTTTGGATTTCATCCATCCGCCACCCTTGATGAGATTCCAGTTATGCCAAAGGGCAGATACGGTATCATGCGGCGTTACATGCCGACAAAGGGAAATCTTGGACTGAACATGATGTTCCGAACGGCAACGGTTCAGGTAAATCTCGATTACTCATCTGAAGACGATATGGTCAGGAAATTCCGTGTGGCATTGGCCCTTCAGCCAGTCTGTACGGCGCTTTTTGCGAACTCGGCGTTCACCGAAGGGAAACCCAACGGGTTCTTGAGCTTTCGAAGCCAGGTCTGGACGGACACGGACCCTGATAGATGCGGTATCCTGCCTTTTGTGTTTGAGGATGGCATGGGGTTCGAGCGCTACGCCAACTATGTGCTCGATGTGCCGATGTATTTTGTCCATCGGGGCAATGAATACCTGGATGCATCAGGTCAGTCGTTCCGTGACTTTCTTGCCGGCAAGCTGCCGGCATTGCCAGGCGAGAAGCCCCTTCTTTCTGACTGGGAAGATCACCTGACCACGGTGTTCCCTGAAGTTCGCCTGAAGAAATTCCTTGAAATGCGTGGTGCCGATGGCGGCCCGAACAGTCGACTTTGTGCCATGCCGGCAATGTGGGTTGGTCTGCTTTACGATTCAGCCTGTCTGGATGCTGCCTGGGACCTGGTGAAAGACTGGACGCCTGAGGAGCATGCTTTCCTGCGGGAGAATGTGCCGGTCAGGGCGCTCCGCACAGAATTCAGAGGCCAACCTCTCTCCGAGCTGGCAAAAACCGTCATTGGCCTTGCCCATGATGGCCTTTCACGCCGCGCCATACTTGACTTTGAGGGACATGACGAAACTTCGTTCCTGAACCCGCTCAAGACCATGCTGGACGGCGGGCAGACGCTTGCTGAAGAAGCTCTTGAGGCCTATCACGAGCGCTGGCACGAAAGCGTCGCACCCATGTTTGAGGAATATGCCTACTAGGTGACGTCGCCGCAGGTGAGACCCGACCATTCCTGCGAATGTCTTACCAGTGTCAATCCCAGGCAGTCGCGATAGACCCGAATGGCCCTGTCCATGTCCCGGACGCCAATAACCCGTGATATCTTCTGTACATCCATAGCCGGGCTAAGCTGCTGTGCCTCCAACCGTCAGGCCGTCAAGCAGGATGGTCGGCTGACCGACACCGACAGGAACACCTTGCCCGCCTTTGCCGCAGGTGCCGACGCCATGGTCAAGTTCAAGGTTGTTGCCAATCGCTGAAATTTTGGTCAGAGCATCCGGCCCATTGCCGATCAGCGTTGCCCCCTTTACAGGTGCGCCAAGCTTGCCATCTTCGATCAGGTAGGCTTCGGTGCAACTGAAGACGAACTTGCCTGACACAATGTCAACCTGACCGCCGCCGAAGGAAACCGCATAAATGCCGCTCTTCACCGAAGCCAGCATTTCGGCCGGATCTTCCTGTCCGGCCATCATGAACGTGTTGGTCATGCGGGGCATGGGCATATAGGCGTAGGATTGCCGACGACCATTGCCGGTCTCGGAGACATTCATCAGCCGCGCATTCATGCGGTCCTGCATGTAACCCTGCAGGATTCCGTCTTCGATCAGCACGGTTCTTTGTGTTGGTGTGCCTTCGTCATCTATGGTCAGCGAGCCGCGCCGGTCAGCCATGGTGCCGTCGTCAATGACTGTGACGCCAGGCGACGCAACCCGTTCACCGACCAGGCCTGAGAAGGCGGATGTCTTTTTCCGGTTAAAGTCGCCTTCCAGGCCATGTCCTACCGCTTCATGGAGCAAAATCCCGGGCCAGCCCGGACCAAGCAGGACCTGCATTTCGCCAGCGGGCGCCGGAACTGATTTCAGGTTTGTAAGAGACTGTTTCAGCGCGTCGTCTACCTGGCCCTGCCAGTTCTTGGGCTCCAGATACTGGCTATAGGAGACACGACCGCCTGCACCGGAGCTGCCGGTCTCCTGACGATCGCCTTCGCCGGTTACGACTGAGACATCCAATCTGACCAAAGGACGAATATCCCTGACCTGCTGACCATCGCCGCGAATGATGTGAACGGCCTGCCATTCTCCTCTGAGGGAACAGCTGACCTGACGCACGCGATCGTCCTTGTTGCGAGCATAGGCGTCGATATCAGTGAGAAGTTTGACCTTCTCCTCAAACGGCACTTCGCTGAGAGGGCTATCCTCGCTATAGAGCTTTTGATTTGTCCCCTGGGGCCCGGTTGCCGCAATGCCCGAGCGGCCATGATGCACGGCCCGGACCGTGTCAGCGGCGCGGCGGATCGCAGCTTCAGTGAGGTCCGAAGAATGGGCGTAGCCAGTCGCCTCATCAGCCACGCTGCGCAGGCCAAAGCCTTTTGAGGTGTCAAAGTTGGCCATTTTCAGGCGACCGTCATCAAAGGCAAAACTCTCGGATTGGCGGTATTCCATAAACAGTTCGCCATCGTCCCCACCGTTCAGAGTGTCTTCAACGATGCCCGCGACCCGGTCCTGATCCATACCGGTCCTTGTGAAGAAAAGTTCGTCGGTCGTCTGCTCGTCGCTCATGGCGGTGCTTCCTGTTCATCTCCGTCTCCTCTGCTTATACCACCATCGCGGATTGAGGCGGCAGAAACGACGGGAAAATACGAGAATCGCTTGCATCTGATGTCCATTCCTCCTAAGTCCCGGCATGGGCTGAGCGAACCGGATCAGATGCGCAAACCCAAAGCGGGAGTTTCAGGAAAACAGTGTCGAAGCAGGAAGCAGAGATAGGCGGCGCGGGGCCCATTGATGGCATCGGTCGGCGGGCAGGTGTGGCTGACTATTTTGAACTCATGAAGCCTCGCGTGATGTCGCTTGTCGTCTTTACTGCGCTTGTCGGCCTCTTGATCGCACCAGGTACAATAGATCTTCTGCATGGCACCGCCGCCATATTCTTGATTGCCGTCGGTGCCGGAGCATCGGGCGCGCTGAACATGTGGTACGACGCCGATATTGACGGGCGAATGGCGAGAACAAGCAAACGGCCCATTCCCCTTGGCCGGATTACCGCCCGGCAATCGCTTGTTTTTGGATCAGTGCTGTCGGTGTT
Organism: uncultured Alphaproteobacteria bacterium; assembly: GCA_965371465.1. Lineage (GTDB taxonomy): Bacteria > Pseudomonadota > Alphaproteobacteria > CBDUYM01 > CBDUYM01 > CBDUYM01. Next base: position 14,474 of record CBDUYM010000023.1, on the reverse strand, counting down.
CTCGATTGCTGCATTGGGCTTGATCGTGAACGTCCTTTCTGCGGCATTGCTCGCCCTGACAATAGGCTTTTACCTGTTCATTTACACCATGTGGCTGAAGCGCAGGACGCCTCAGAACATTGTTATCGGAGGCGCGGCCGGGGCCTTTCCACCTATGATCGCATGGGCTGCTGTAACCGGTGACATTGCACTTGGCTCAATTGCGCTTTTCGCTATCATATTCTTCTGGACGCCGCCTCACTTCTGGGCACTGTCGCTTTATAAGGCCAGCGAATATGAAGATGTCGGGGTGCCCATGTTGCCGGTGGTCGCGGGAATTCGAGAGACGCAGCGTCAGATTTTGATTTACGCCCTGATTATGATCCCGGTCGCTATCACTCCGGTACTGGTCGGCATTGCCAGTATCTATTTCGGGATTTTCGCTTTCCTCTTCACAGTAGCGTTTGCGGCGCTCAGTTTTCAGCTTTATCGAATAGAAGAAGCGGAAGTAGAACGACCGGCACGCCGCGTTTTTCTTTATTCGCTGATATATCTGTTTGGGATGTTTGCTGGGCTGCTTGTGGACCATGCGTTGGTGAAGTTTATCTGATCGGACCCCCCTCAGCGATGCCCCGGATGTTTCAAATTTTCCGTTCCAGCAGCCTGTTTCGCGTGTTGCTGACAATTCTCCTGTTCTGTTCCTTTTCCGCTCTCGGCACCTGGCAGCTCCTCCGCCTTTATGAGAAGAATGCCCTCATTGCACAGATTGAAGACAATCTTGCCCGCGAACCGGCGCCGCTCTGGCGCTCAGGCAGCTCTCTGGGTGTGTCTGACTACGCTCGGGTGGAAGTGACCGGTCGGTTCGACCATAACAAAGAAGTTCATCTCTATAGTGTTGCCAGGCAGAACACTCAGTTTGGCCGTCTTGGATTTCAGGTTGTTACCCCCCTGACAGCGACAAACGGCACTTCGATCCTGGTCTCCCGGGGATGGGTACCTGCAAAGTTCAAACGCGCCTCAACCCGTTCAGCGGCAAACATGGAAGGCGAACAGAAGGTGTCGGGTGTCATCAGAACGCCGCGCCGCCTGAACCCCTATCTGCCGGACAATGACCCTGCTGCCAATGTCTGGTACTGGCTGGACATGGCGGCGATCGAGGACAGAGTTGACATGGCGCTCTATCCAATGGTTCTCGAAGCTGACGCCACGCCCAACGCCGGTGGTTGGCCAATTGGCGGGCAGACGAATTTTCAGGTTTCAAACCGTCATCTTGAATACGTATTGACCTGGTACGGGATGGCGATCGCTGTCCTGATCGGTGCATTCTTCATGCGCCGGATGCGCCTTGCAAATCTTGCCAGCAAGCGGCCGGATCGGTAGGCTAGCGCGCCGTCAGGGCGTCATTCTATTCGCGGATGGAGACCGGTTATTCAATATGAAAGCACCAGAGGCCGCGCAGATCGGCTAGGCTTCGCTGATGCAGTCCTTTGCGGACTGGCGTCGGACGGGGGCCTTTATGTGCCGGAATATGTGCCGCAGCTTTCGTCGGCCGACTTTGCCTCATTCGCCTCACTCAGCTATCAGGAACTGGCGCTTCGATTGATGGCACCGTTTGTCGGTGGCGATATTCCCGAAGAAGATCTTGCCCGGCTCATAAATGAAGCTTATGGCTCCTTTGACCATGAGGCCATCACGCCGCTGACACAGATTGCGCCAGGCGAATGGATTGTCGAGCTGTTCCATGGACCGTCTCTGAGCTTCAAGGACGTCGCGCTTCAGTTGATCGGCCCTCTGTTTGAGTACTTGCTCACGATGAGGGGCGAACGTGTCACAATCGTCGGTGCGACGTCTGGTGATACAGGGTCGGCGGCGATCGAAGCAATTAAGGGACGCGACGAGGCCGACATTTTCATTCTGTTTCCTGAAGGCCGTATTTCTGAAGTGCAGCGGCGGCAAATGACCACGGTCGCGGCCAACAACATCCATGTCATCGGCGTTGAAGGCACCTTTGATGATTGCCAGGCGGCGTTGAAAGCGATGTTCGCAGATGCGGCGTTCCGCAAAGAAGTCAACCTGTCCGCCGTCAATTCGATCAACTGGGCGCGGATCATGGCGCAACTGGTCTATTACGTTTATGTGGGTCTGCATCTTGGGGCGCCGGCGACAGCAGTGCTGTTTTCTGTCCCGACGGGCAATTTCGGCGACGTATATGGCGGGCATCTGGCCTCGAAGATGGGACTGCCGGTCGAGGGCTTCGTCATTGCCACGAACGTAAATGACATATTGGCCCGTACGTTCAACACCGGCTCCTATGCGATGGAAGCAGTTCAGGCAACTCAGTCGCCGGCGATGGACATTCAGATCTCCAGTAACTTCGAAAGATTGCTTTTTGACATCTATGACCGTGACGGAGCGGTGATTACGGACTTTTATGAAGAACTGGCGCGAAAAGGCAGCTTTCAGGCGGATCTTCAGCGAATCCGCCAAGTGGCACCTCTGTTTTCAGCCTCCCGGGTAACTGAATCTGAAACACTTGCAACCATGCGCGACGTCTACGAGAGCACTGGCATGTTCATAGATCCGCATACAGCTGTGGGCCTGAACGCCGGACGTAAGCATCATGCACTTTGCCCCGGCGTGCCTTTGGTCAGTCTGTCGACTGCTCATGCGGCAAAATTCCCGGAGGCGGTCGAGGCTGCGACAGGCCGGAAGCCGCCGGTGCCGGACAGACTGCAAGCAGTGATGGGCGCAGATGAACGGTATGAAGTTCTGCCGAATGATCTGGCTGTGCTCAAATCCTACATACGTGAACGCAGGTAGCGATAGTGAGCGTAGCACTAAGCAGTCTTGCCAACGGCATGCGCGTGGTCACTGAAGAAATGCCACATCTGGCGACGAGCTCGGTTGGAGTCTGGGTCAACGCCGGAGCCCGGAACGAGAGCAAGGCTGAAAACGGCCTTAGTCACATGCTTGAACATATGGCGTTCAAAGGTACTGAGCGGCGCTCCGCTCTTGCCATAGCGGTGGAAATTGAGAAGGTCGGCGGGTCGGTCAATGCCTACACCTCCCGGGAAAATACAGCCTATTTCGCGAGAGTGCTTGAGGAGCATGTGCCGCTGGCTGTCGATATCCTGGGAGACATTTTGCAGCACTCGACCTTCGAAGAAGCCGAGCTTGAACGCGAACGCGAAGTCATTGTGCAGGAAATTGGCCTGGCTCTCGACACACCTGACGACATTGTCTTTGATCACTTCCAGGAAACGGCTTTTCCTGATCAGGCGGTTGGCAGATCCATTCTTGGACCAGCAAAAAACGTCCGTATCTTTACATCTGATCATCTGAGGCAATACATGACCCGGCACTACCATGCTCCGAACCTTGTTCTGGTTGCCACGGGGGCGGTCAGGCATGATGAAGTGCTGGCGCTTGCTGAAGAACATTTTGGCGGACTTTCTGCTGAAGCCGCGGCGCCGTATGACGATGCCACTTACCGCGGAGGTGACTGGAGGGAAGATCGTGAGTTGGAGCAAGCCCATGTCCTCCTCGGCGTCGAAGGGATTCCCTATGACCATCCGGATTACTACGCTCATCAAGTGATGAATGTGGTGCTTGGCGGTGGCATGTCGTCACGCCTCTTCCAGGAAGTCCGCGAAAAACGGGGACTGGCGTACTCGGTCTATTCCTTTGCGTCTTCATTCACAGATTCGGGTGTATTTGGCATGTACGCTGGAACTGGCGCAGACGCGCTGGCTGAACTGCCCGCCGTCCTGATGGGCCAGCTTGAAGATCTTGCTGTGGATGCAAGCGAGGAAGAGACGGCACGTGCGCGGGCACAGATTAAGGCGGGTATCCTGATGAGCCTCGAGAGCTCGGCCTCCCGATGTGAGCAGCTGGCCCGTCAACTGCAGGTCTGGAATCGGATTCTAACCGTCGAGGAAGTGATTGCAGAGGTCGAAAATGTCGACGATGCGGCGGTACGCCGGGCCGCTGAAGCCATGCGAAATCGCGGCATTGCAACCCTGGCGGCGATTGGGCCGATAGCCAGACTTGAAAATGATGCTTCAATTGCGGCAAGATTCACACCCTGAGGCCAGATTGCAGCTGATTTGGCATAAAGAGTGAGCGCCGTAAGATGACGCAGCCATTGCTAAAGGGCCAATTCGTGTATCTCCGATATCCCGATGCTACCGATTGGGAGGCTTGGGCAGAGCTGCGTGAGACTTCTCGGGAATTTCTGACACCATGGGAACCTCTTTGGCCTGCAGATGACCTTACGCGCACAGCGTTCAAACGGCGTATTCGGCGTTATCTGCGAGACATCAAGGACGACACTGCTTACCCCTTTTTCATCTTCCGGAAGTCTGACCGTGCGTTAGTCGGTGGCGTCACGATCAGCAATGTGCGCCGCGGCGTAACGCAGGCCTGTTCCGTCGGTTACTGGACCGGCGAACCGCATGCCCGGCGCGGCTATATGCGAGACGGTCTTCGAACTCTCGTGCTGCACGCGATCAAGGATCTCGGTTTTCACCGCATTGAAGCAGCCTGTCTGCCGAACAATGCGCCTTCGAAAGCGCTCCTGAAGCAGACTGGCTTCACAGAAGAAGGCTATGCTCGGAAATATCTTCGCATCAACGGAGCATGGCAGGACCACATCCTGTTTGGCCTCATCGAGAATGACTTGCCGCTGCCGACGTACGGTGCCAGCGAGCAAGCCGCCGAAGCCCTTCCCGAAGGTTCAAGCGTGGCCTGAAATGTGCGTGAGCTGAGATGCTTCAATGCCGAGCTTGTGGATCGCATCTTCCCATTTCTGCTCGACGTTCTCGCTGAAAATAATGTCGCTGTCCGCAGGGCAGGTGAGCCAGCTGTTGGCCTGAAGTTCCGCTTCCAACTGCCCAGGGCTCCAGCCAGCGTAGCCGAGCGCGATCAGCCATCGGCGCGGACCACCGCCGGCTCCCACGGCCCTGACAATGTCCAGCGAAGTTGTCAGTGAAATTTCCGGCGTGACCTGAATAGTGTCCGCTTCATTATAGTCGGGTGTGTGAAGCACAAAGCCGCGGGCCTGCTCGACAGGTCCGCCGATGATCACAGGAACGGGCTCTTTCGGCGCAGGGGGCGGTTCCGAGCCAAGTTCCTTGAACAGCTCTTCGAGGGAAATTTCGTCGATTGCTTTGTTTATGATGATACCCAATGCACGCTGGGCGTTGTGCTGCCAGATGTAGATGACGCTGCGCTCAAATAGCCCTTCAAATATGGTCGGCATGGCGATCAGAAACTGGCCTGTGAGATAACCTTCCGTGGATTGGGCGCTGCGGGGCGCTCGCTCGCCCGCTGTGGCTTCCGGGCCAGGCGTATCGCTTCCAGGCTTTTCCTTTCCGCTCATTTACCAAACATGGGGTGCATCCGACAAAAAGGCAAGATCGTTGCGCCGAAATCCGCCAGACGCCGGCCAGCCAGGATTAAACTTTTGACACTTCAGTGCGTGCCAAGTATTCGATGATCTGCAAGATCAGCACAGCACTTCGCAGCACAAAATGAGGAGAGGCAAAATGACAATCAAAGTAGGTGACAAGATTCCCGACGGCACTTTGCAGACCATGACGTCCAGTGGCCCTGCGCCTCTGTCCACCGACGATCTCTTTTCTGGCAAGAAGGTTGTCTTATTTGCGTTGCCGGGCGCCTTTACGCCGACCTGTTCGAATCAGCATCTGCCGGGCTTTGTGCAAAAGGCCGACGCTATGAAAGCAAAAGGCGTGGACACTGTTGCCTGCCTTTCGGTCAACGACGCGTTTGTCATGGCGGCCTGGGGCCAGGATCAGGGCACGGGAGACAAGGTGACGATGCTGGCTGACGGCAGCGCGAATTTCACCAAGGCTTTGGGGCTTGAAATGGATGCTTCCAACTTCGGGATGGGTGTACGTTCCCAACGCTATTCAATGCTGGTGGAAGATGGCGAGGTTAAACAGCTGAATATCGAAACAGCTCCTGGCAGTACGGACGAGAGCGGCGCTGTGAAAATCATGGAACAGCTCTGAAAAATCCTGCCGCCTTTAGGATGGCCTCGTCAGTCTTTGTACGGGGCCATGCCCATGCGAGCCAACTCGTCGGCTCGTTCATTTCCATCGTGGCCAGTGTGCCCTTTTACCCAGTGCCAGGTAATTTGATGGCGCTGGGTCGCAAGGTCCAGGGCCTGCCATAGATCGGCATTCTTAACAGGCTTCTTCTTTTGCGAGGTGCGCCAGCCATTCTCGCGCCATTTTTCGATCCAGGCTGTTATGCCGTCCATCACATACTTGCTGTCTGTAAACAGATTTATGGTGCAGGTGCGTTTCAGCGCGTCCAGGGATTCGATAGCCGCCTTAAGCTCCATCCGGTTATTTGTAGTGAGCACGTCACCACCCATCAGTTCACGTTCATGATCACCATAGACCAGCAGCGCCCCCCAGCCACCGGGGCCCGGGTTGCCGGAACAGGCGCCGTCGGTGTAGATCGTGACGTGCTGGTCGTTCTGGTTGTCCTGGTCAGAGACCATAGGCGCTTACTCCACTGACACCTTGATGAAATCTCAAAATCTTTATGTATTCCATGGGGTCCTTCGGCTTGACCAGTGCACCATCAACCTGGTTCAGCCAGTCATAGAGCCTGGTTGAGAGGAACCTGATGCTGGCGGCGCGACACAATGTCTGCAATGAATCCAGCTCTGCCTGTTCAAGTGGCCTGACTGCCTGGTAGGCCGCCAGAAGTCCGCGGGCCTTGGTAACATTGAATGATCCGTCAAACTCGAAGCACCAGGCGTTGAGACAGATGGCTATATCGAAGGCGAGGAAGTCGGTACAGGCAAAATAAAAGTCGATCAGACCAGAGAGTTTGCCGCCGACAAAAAAAACATTGTCCGGGAACAGATCGCCGTGAATGATTCCTGTCGGAAGGCCTTCTGGCCAATTGGCTTCCAGATATTCAAGCTCTTCCTCAAGATCCGCAGCGAGGCCCTGTTGGATTTCGTTGGACCTGTCTGATGAGGCAGATATCAGGCGCCGCCAGCTTGAAATGGATTGGTCGTTTGGCCGGGACCGATCGAAACTCTGGCCGGCGAGGTGAACACTCGCCAACGCGGTTCCCAGCTGGATGCAGTGTTCATTGTGGGGACGATGGATGGAAATACCGGGCAGGAACGACACAATCGCGGCGGGTTTACCGGCAACGATGGTTGCAGTCGCGCCGTCTTTGTTGGCAAGCGGGACCGGACAATCGATACCGCTGTCTGCGAGATGATTCATTAATTCCAGGAAGAACGGCAGATCGGAAGCCTGGACCCGCCTTTCATAGAGCGTCAAAATGTAGCTGGCCGTGTCCGTCTGCAACAGAAAATTGGAGTTTTCGACACCCTCTGCAATACCCTTGAACGCGACGATCTCGCCGAGACCGTATGATCTGGCGAGTTCCCCGACTTCATCATCTTCCACTGTCGTATATACGGCCACGTCCCAAAACTTCCTTGAGATTTTCTGAAATCTGCTAGCTCACCAATTCCTTGGGCAGCTTGAATGAAATGTCCTCATCGCGCACGCGGACAGTTTCAACGGTAACCTCGAAACTGTCGCGAAGTTTTTCAATCACCTGTTCGATCAGTATTTCAGGTGCAGAGGCACCCGCCGTAATGCCAATTGTGCGGGCTTCTTTGATCAGATCGAACGGAATGGCAGAGGCATCTTCGAGAAGACTTGCATGGGGCGTTCCCTTGCGTGCAGCCACTTCCACGAGGCGCAAGGAGTTAGAGGAGTTTTGGGCGCCAATGACGAACATGAAGTCGCAACGCGCTGCGATTTCTTTGACGGCTTCCTGACGATTGGTCGTCGCGTAACAAATGTCTTCTTTTTTGGGTCCCAAGATCGAAGGGAAGCGCCGTTTCAGACATGCAACGATCTCGGCTGTGTCATCTACCGAGAGGGTTGTCTGTGTGATGTAGGCGAGATTGTTGACGGTCACCGGTTCCACAGCCAAGGCGTCTTCCATTGACTCCACCAGCAGTATTGCGCCATCGAGCAGTTGGCCCATGGTTCCGACGACCTCCGGATGACCTGCATGGCCGATCAGGATGATCTGATGTCCCTGTCTGTATTGCCGTTCTGCCTCAAGATGGACTTTGCTGACCAATGGACATGTTGCATCGAGAAATTTCAGTCCGCGCTCTCTTGCCGCTGCAGGCACAGATTTTGGCACGCCATGGGCAGAAAATATGACCGGCACGCCGTCCGGCACTTCATCCAATTCGTCGACGAAGATGGCGCCACGCTCTTCCAGTTCTTCAACCACATAGCGATTATGGACGATTTCGTGACGCACATAGACTGGACGGCCGAATTGCGCCAGAGACCGTTCAACAATCTGAATGGCGCGGTCGACACCGGCACAAAAGCCTCGGGGCTCTGCCAGCAATATGTGGAGTTTTGCCTTCATGTCGTCATTTTGTTTCCGAATTGTTGTGGAAACGGGTCACCTTCTCTAGACTTCGCCCGCAGCAGCATCGAAAGCGCGTACTGGCTCCTTACGGTTCAGTCTGGAGTCAAATCATAGAGGAAGAAAACAGATGACTGAAGCTGTCGTTGCACAGAAGGAGCCCTACGCGGTAAATGTCAAGGGAGGCAGGACCTATTATTGGTGCGCCTGTGGCCGCAGCAAGACGCAGCCATTTTGCGACGGCAGCCATAACAAGATTGAGGGCTTTGAACCGATAGAATTTACGCCGCGCCGCGATGGCGAAGTGTTCCTCTGTGGCTGCAAGAACTCGAAGGCGAAGCCCTACTGTGACGGCACCCACGAAAAACTTTAGATATCTGATTTACGCGAAGGTTCGAGGCTTCTTGAAGAATAAGATTACAGCAACGACAGGGCAGCGATCGAAGCGACTGATTGGCTCGATCGCGTTCGTCTGCGCCGCCGCTCTGGCATTGTCCTCGTGCCGTAAGGATACCTTTGTGCCGTGCGTGCCAATTGGCGTGCTTGGCGATGCTGCTGAACTCAGGGTCGTTGGTGACACCGTTGCAGACGATTACTCTGTGGCACTTACTGCGGTTACAATTGAGTGTGAGTACTATGAGGACCTGATTGATGCTCGCGTGCTCGTGTTCTTTACTGCTGAGCGCGCCGAAGCCAACTATCCTCTGATCATAGAGTTTCCGGTTTTCCAGATCATTGCTCAGGGAAGAAGATGGGGCCTAGATAAGGAAATTATTGTCCGCCGCGTACAATTCGAAGCAGGTCAGCGCGTCTATAGCGGCACTGTGACCGCAGGATCGCACTTCCCCATTGAAGAGATATCCGCTGCCAATCCCTACGAAATCGTTGTCGGATTGCAGCTTGATCGGCGGGGCCTTTATTCCAATCAACAGCGTCGCGGTGTGCGGACCGACGACACGAATCGCTCTCCGTTGATTTCAAAATAGGACGGCCCTTCGATAGGGGTGCCTGACACGCGGCAAAGCCAAGTGCCGCAAACCCTTGTCCTGAGTGGGCTACAGTCGAGACCCCTATAATGCAGCCGCCAATTGACTCTTTTATGTTGCCTCCTATCATCGACGGATTAACAGATGAATCTTGCGGAAGAGATTGATCTGCACCAGGTGAGGCCACTTGGTGTATTTCGGCGCCGAAGGAGCAACCGCCTCGGAAACTCTCAGGCAAAAGGACCGCAGGAGGATGTAACTCTGGAAAGCGGGTGTGACGTCTGACGTTCACATCCCACCGAAGGGGGTAAAGGGGTCTCATGGTCTGCACCTGATTTGGCTGGCTGTGGTTTCCGAATTCTCTCAGGTTTCCCGACAGAGGGGGCGTGGACTGGCTGCAAGGCCGGGCTTGCGTTACTTGGATTGGGGAATTCTCGGTGGCATCGAAAGCAAGAGACAAACTGGAGAACAGCGCAGCGCTTAACCGCACCCCGCTCTATGACCTGCATGTCGCATCAGGCGGGCGCATGGTGCCGTTTGCCGGCTATGAAATGCCGGTTCAGTTCCCAGACGGCATTCTGAAAGAACATAGGCACACCAGGGCTGCTGCCGGTCTGTTCGATGTCTCCCATATGGGTCAAATCCGGATCCACGGTGCCGACGCGGCTGAAGCCATGGAGAGGCTTGTGCCGGGCGCGCTGACAAAACTGAAGCCGGGGCACATGCGCTACAGCTTCCTTACAACGGATGAAGGCGGCATCATTGATGATCTGATGATTACCCGCTTTGAAGATCATTTGTTCGTCATTCTGAATGCCGATTGCAAGGCCGGCGACATTGATCATCTTCGGGATTTACTGCCGGCCGCCAATGAGCTTGAAATCCTTGATGATCATGCGCTGCTGGCGTTGCAGGGCCCAAAGGCGGCTCAGGTGCTTCACGACCTGGGGGCTGAAACCAGCCACCTCGTCTTTATGTCGGCGGCGCAAGTGAAGATAGACGGTGTGGAATGCCTTGCCAGCCGCTGCGGCTATACCGGTGAGGATGGTTTCGAAATTTCTGCGAAATCTGAGGATGCTGAAGCGCTTGCGGCCAGGCTCATGGCGGCAGCGGCGGTTCAGCCAATTGGGCTCGGCGCGCGGGATTCCCTGCGCCTGGAAGCGGGGCTCTGCCTTTACGGCCACGATATTTCACTGACCACGACGCCAATTGAGGCTGGACTTGAATGGGCGATTGCACCGCGCCGTCGACGTGAAGGCGGATTTCCCGGTGCGCCGATCATTCAGGCTGAGCTGAAAAATGGCCCGGCGCGTCGTCGCGTTGGCATCCGCCCTGAGGGCAAAGCGCCAGCCCGTGAAGGAGCGGTCATTGAAAATTCAGCAGGCGAAAAAATCGGCACGGTGACCAGCGGCGGCTACGGACCGTCGCTCGGCGGGCCTTTGGCCATGGGCTATGTCGAGCAACAGTACACGGAGCCGGGAACTGAGCTTGCACTTGTTGTGCGGGGAAAGCGATTGGCGGCCAAGGTCGTCAACATGCCGTTCGTTCCGCATCAATATGTCCGCAAGCTAGTAACATAGTCGGATGAAACGGATAGGCGGCGTAATTCAACAGGTTTCAGAGATGATCGAAAGAACAAGAAAGTAAGAGGCATGACAGACTTGAGATACACCGAAGACCATGAATGGGTCCGGCTGGAGGAAGACGAGGCCGTCATCGGCATAAGCCACTATGCTCAAGAGCAGTTAGGCGACATTGTTTTCGTGGAATTGCCTGATATTGGAAGGTCTTTTGCTCAAGGCGAGGAGGCCAGCGTGGTCGAAAGTGTGAAAGCGGCAAGCGAGGTCTATGCACCAATTGGCGGGACAGTGATCGCAGTCAACGAGGCACTTTCTGAGGATCCAGAGCTCGTCAACAACGATGCAACGGGCGATGGCTGGTTCTATCGCCTCAAAGTTGACGACAAAACTGCCGTTGAAGGCCTGATGAGTGCGGCAGCCTATGAAACCTATATCAATGGACTTCAAAAATGAGATTTCTGCCGCTTCAGAAAGATGATCGTGCGGCGATGCTTGCGGCCGTCGGGATCGACAGCATTGATTCTCTGTTTTCCGATGTGCCGTCAGAAGCTGACGGTTTCGATGACTTCAATCTCCCCTCTGGTGCTGACGAACTATCGGTCGAGCGTCACATGCAGGCCTACGCTGACGACAATGTCTCTGCGTCTGACGGGCCTTTTTTTCTGGGTGCTGGCGCCTATCGCCATCATGTGCCAGCGGTGGTTGATCATCTCATCCAGCGGAGCGAGTTCCTGACTGCTTATACGCCTTATCAGCCGGAAATCAGTCAGGGAACTCTGCAATGCCTGTTCGAGTTTCAGACACAGGTTGCTCAGCTGACAGGCATGGATGTTGCCAACGCGTCCATGTATGACGGCTCTACAGCCGCGGCCGAGGCAGTTCTGATGGCGGAACGGGTAACGCGGCGAAGCAAGATAATTCTGTCAGCGGGCCTCCATCCCCAGTACGCGTCAGTGATCCGCACGATGACCGCTCATTCTGACGCCGAAATCATTGGTGCAGACTTTGACCAGGCGGTGGCGGGAAAAGAAGATCTTCGCGATGCAATCGATGAGGAAACGGCCTGTGTGGTTGTCCAGTATCCCGATGTTTTTGGTCATGCCTATGACCTGACGCCTGTATCAGAAGCCGCCCATGAAGCGGGTGCCCTGTTGATCGCAGTCTGCACGGAGGTCGTAGCCCTTGGCCTGATGAAGTCGCCCGGCGAAATGGGCGCCGACATTGTTGCTGCCGAAGGGCAGTCTATTGGTGTCGGCCTCAATTTCGGGGGACCCTATCTTGGCCTGTTTGCAACGCGACAGCATTTTGTCCGCCAGATGCCTGGGCGGCTTTGTGGCCAGACCGTGGACGCCGATGGCCGACGGGGATTTGTCCTCACACTGTCGACGCGGGAGCAGCATATCAGGCGAGAAAAGGCGACCAGCAACATCTGTACGAACTCAGGCCTTTGCGCGCTCGCCTTCACCATTCACATGTCGCTTTTGGGTGAGACCGGGCTGCGCAGGCTTGCGTGCATCAACCACGCGAGCGCTGTCGAGATGAAAAATCGATTGGGCGAAATCGATGGCGTTACTTGCCTGAATAAGAGCTTTTTCAATGAAATCTGTCTGCGCATTCCCACCAATGCTGGGGTCCTGGTCGAGACGCTTGCCGACCGTGGAATTCTGGGCGGCGTTCCCATGTTGCGGCTCAGCCCGGACGAAGCCGGTGCCGAAAATCTTCTTCTGGTGGCTGCAACGGAAATGACCAGTGCAGAAGACATTGAGGCTCTTGCGCTCGCGATTGAGGAGGCGCTGGGATCATGAATCGTCATGGCAGACCAACCGCGCCGAGTGCAACTGCCAGCGCGGCAGTAATGGAAGCCACGTCAACCGGAAACTATGGCCTTGATCACGAAGAGGCGCTGATTTTCGAAACAGGATCGTTTTCGGCAACGGGCGTGGACTGGCCTGATGTGGAAATCAGCGGGGATCATCTTGGTGATCTTAGCCGCAGCGAAGAGATCGGCCTTCCAGGCCTGAGTGAACCTGAAGTGATGCGCCATTATGTGCGCTTAAGCCGCATGAACTATGCGATTGATGCCGGCATCTATCCACTTGGATCCTGCACAATGAAATACAACCCCAGGCTAGGTGAGCGCATCGCACGGTTCCCTGGCCTGGCCGACATTCATCCCCTGCAGCCCATCAGCACGGTTCAGGGCGCCCTTGGTGTCATGGAAGAACTTGGCCATTGGCTGACGGAACTAACCGGAATGCCCGGCGTCGCACTCTCGCCCAAGGCAGGGGCCCATGGCGAGCTTTGCGGTATGAAAAGTATCCGCGCAGCGCTTGAGGATCAGGGCAATGCTAGAGAAGTTGTCCTCGTCCCGGAATCTGCGCACGGCACCAATCCTTCAACTGCTGCACTCTGCGGATACCGTATTGAATCTGTGGCCTGTGATGATAAGGGTCGCATTGACATGGCCAGTTTCAGGGAGAAGCTGAACCCGAACGTCGCGGCGATCATGGTAACCAACCCCAATACATGTGGCCTGTTCGAAACAGACATTCAGGAGATTGCGGACGCTATTCACCAGCTCGGCGCATTCGTCTATTGCGATGGTGCAAATTTCAATGCTCTGGTCGGTCGAATTCGCCCCGGCGACCTTGGTATCGATGCGATGCACATAAACCTGCACAAGACATTCTCGACGCCCCATGGTGGCGGAGGTCCGGGCAGCGGTCCTGTGGTCTTTTCAAAGGCTCTCACACCTTATGCACCCGTACCTCTGGTCGTGAAAGGCGACGAAGGCCAGCTCGACATTGAAGAACATGTTGGCAGCTCCAAAGCGTTCGGACGCATTACGGCCTTTCATGGACAGATGGGCATGTTCACCCGAGCCCTTGCTTACGTGCGAAGCCTTGGCGCTGACGGGCTCTTACAGGTCGCCGAAGACGCTGTGCTCAATGCAAATTATGTGCTCGTCGAATTGAGTTCGGCGATGGCGCCGGCCTATCCGGGAACATGTATGCACGAGGCGCTGTTCGATGACGCTTTTCTCAAGGACAGCGGCGTGAGCACCCTCGATTTTGCCAAAGCCATGATCGACGAGGGGTTCCATCCAATGACCATGTACTTCCCACTGGTCGTTGAGGGTGCCCTGCTGATTGAGCCAACCGAGACGGAATCAAAGGCAAGCCTGGATGAGTTCATTGCGAGCCTTCTGTCTCTTGTTGCCGAGGCTAAATCTGGCAACAAAGAACGTTTCGAAGGGGCACCTTTTTACGCGCCAAGAAGACGGCTTGATGAAACTCAGGCAGCGCGAAATCCAGTGTTGCGCTGGCAGAGCGCTGAAAAAGACGCCACAAAATAATGGTCTGAGGGCTTACGCCGCCGGACTTGAGCCTGACTAGAGTGATCTTCTTTCAAACTGAATCAGCTGGCACCTCTCCGTTCGTCCTGAGCCTGTCGAAGGACCGGCAAACGCAGCGGA
>CBDUYM010000022.1:0-53010 GCA_965371465.1 uncultured Alphaproteobacteria bacterium | reverse complement strand
CGTGGCCTTCAACGTCTACGTCGTGTTGTTGATCTGGCCCCTCCGCATGCTGGGACGAGTATAGCCAGATGCGGTAAAATTGTGTAGTTGCGGCAACGGCGCTGTTGAAGCTGTTGCAATTGGTGAGCCCTTTAGCCACCCTTCGGCCATGGCAGGCAGAAAGAAATACGCGATTGTGGGCACCGGATCGCGGCATCGAATGTATCGGAATGCGATATTGGGAAAACAATCGCAGGCGGCGGAACTTGTTGGGCTTTGCGACATAAACCCGCAGCGACTGGCGCTTGCGCGGGCGGAAGCCATGACAATTGAAGACACGGATGTGCAGGCTTTCGATGCGGATCAGTTTGACGAGATGTTGCGACAGACAAAGCCCGATTGCCTGATCGTCACGGTGCCAGACTGTTATCACGATGACTATGTCAAACGCGCCATGGCGGCGGGCATTGACGTGATGACTGAGAAACCGATGACCACGACGGCTGAGAAGTGCCAGGGCATTATTGATGCACAGAAAAAAACCGGTCGGGATTTACGGGTGACCTTCAACTATCGCTATTCGCCACCACGGACACAGGTCAAGGACCTCCTGATGTCCGGTGTAATCGGTGAGGTTCTGACCGTGGAATTTCACTGGCTTTTGAATACGCGGCACGGAGCGGATTACTTTCGGCGTTGGCACAGGAACAAAGAGAATTCGGGTGGGCTTTTGGTCCACAAGGCGACGCATCATTTTGATCTGGTGAACTGGTGGCTGTCGGATGTGCCGGTCAGTGTCTATGCCGAAGGTGATCGGCAGTTCTATTTGCCCGAAACAGCGGAACGGCTTGGGCTTACGGAACGATCAGATCGCTGTCACACATGCCCTCAGGGTGATGGCTGCGACTTTGCCCTTAAACTTCAGGACAATGAGCATCTTAAGAAACTCTACCTCGATTGCGAGGACGCGGATGGTTACTTCCGCGACAAATGTGTTTTCAGCGAAGATATCGACATCGAAGATCGCATGAGCGTTGTTGCTGACTACGCCAGAGGTGCGCGGTTGACCTATTCGCTGCACGCGTTCAGTCCCTGGGAAGGTTACACCATTGCCTTTAACGGAACGCTTGGCCGGATCGAACACAAGTCAGAAGAGACAGTCTATACGCTGGGTGATGGGTCGGTGCCCGGGCAGCTGAAACCGGAAGGCACCTGGACCCGGGTTTACCCCCTTCGCGCGCGCCCCTATGAAGTCGAAGTGTGGCAGGCAGAAGGTGCCCACGGTGGGGCCGATCCTGTCATGCTTGACTACCTGTTCAACAAGGCCGCCCAGCCCGAGGACAAATACCTTCGTGCCGCCGACTGGCGCTCAGGCGCATACTCGATCCTCACTGGTGTCGCGGCGAACGAGGCGATCCGGACCGGCGAGCGCATCACCATTGCCGATCTTGTGCTCGATATTCCGCTTCCGGATTATCCTGCGATGCCGGGCATGTAAGTCCCTCAGATGGCCGAGGTCAGCTGGAGCCAGAATTTCTGGCGGTCCGTGGCAAATCCGGATGAATGATAATCGGCGAACTTGAAGCCAACGGTCAGCATTTCATGGACCTTGACGTTCACGACAAGATCGATCTCGCGGCCATAGCTGCCAAAAGGTTTGTCTGAACTGAAATCGTGCCAGATGGCGGATGCATTCAGGCCCTTAAGGATGTCGCTGTTGGCGTAGCTGAGCCCGACATAGAAATCTTCAACGCCGGTGACAGGGGTGTCGAGAAATACATCGGCCCAGCCCTGGAACTTGTGCCCGGTTGCAAGGGGCGTTGCAAAGCCGACAAATTCACTGCCGCCCAGAACTTCGTAGCCAAGCAGGCCTTTTATGCCCTTCCAGGCGAGCCCGCCTTCGACCAGAAAATAGTCGACACCATAACTGAATGGGTTGGCGCCAAGATCGGACTGATGGGCATATTCACCAGCATAACTGACTTTTACGGCGTCACCGATGGCTTGCGTGCCGGACAGCCGGAGCCCATAAGTGGTTGTGCTGAGAGCCACCGCATCCGTGTAGTCAAGAGACAGGAAGTAACCTTCAAAGGTTCCTACCGGCAAGCCCGAGTAGGTTACGTTCACGACATGACCGTCGAGTTTGAAGTTATCCTTCGTCGGGTGATTTTCACCAAAGATAGTATTGACATTGGCCATATAGATGTAAGTAAAACCCAGATCCTGGATGGACGAATTGTCAAACCGGAGGGCGTCAAATGTCTGCTCATTCTGACGCCAGCCGACGGCCCCGACATAACGCTGGTTGCCGATATTGATGCGCTGGCGGCCGACAGTGACCTTGCTGCTGGGAAAACCGGAAAAGGTGAGCTGTGCCCGATTGAGTTCGGTGGTCTGCGGATCGGCGATGATCGGGCGTGTGACTTTGCCGTTCCTGGTGTTGTTGTAGTTACTGCCGAGGCTTTCAACATGCTCTACTTCCACCAGCGCCTTCATATTGTTGAACTCAGCTGTTTCGAAACCGGCCCGCAGCCGAATGGTATAGGCGGTTGCTGTTTCCGGAAGGCCCTGCTGGTCAACATGTTCATACCGCGCGCGCGCGTTCATGATGATTGTGCCGCCCTGGATGGCTTCCTTGATGGTGTCGGCAGCGGTTGTTGGCAAAGCTCCTGCCCCGATTGTGCACGCGAACGCTACAAAGGCTGCGAATATCCCGGTAAATCTCCGAGTACTTCTGTTGCTTCCTTTGGTCATTGTCTCTTCTTTCCGAACAGAGTTTGTTGTTTAGATGGCTCTTGAATGTTTCTGGGCGGCGGGCTTCCAATAGCTGTCAAAGACCGCACAAACGGCTCTGATCAGCCGCTTGCCGACTTCAGTCACGCTGACCAGCTGATCCTTCACGCAGATGACTCCGTCGGCCTCAAGCTCCTGAAGCAATTGAAGTTCGCGATCGAAGTAACCTGCAGGAAGTTCGAATTTCCGGGCGATCTCCACCAGATCGACCTTGTGATAGCAAAGCAGCTGTTCAATGAGATATTCGCGAACCACGTCGTCGCCGGCGTAGGCAACTCCTCTGACAATCGGCAGCTCGCCCGCTTCAATTGCTCGGGTCCAGGTACGGACGTCGCTTGCGTTCTGCAGATAGCCTTGCGGCAAAGATCCGATGGCTGACGCGCCAAAGCCGATCAGGTGTTGCGCCTGATCTATGGTGTAACCTTGAAAATTCCGTTGCAGAGTTTCGTTCCGATGCGCCACAGCGAGAGGATCATCGGGCAGTGCAAAATGATCCAGGCCAATGGAGACATAGCCTTCTTCCTCCAGCACGTGGCGGGCAGCTTCGAACTGGGCCAGCCGTTCGGCACCGTCTGGCAGGGTGGCCTCGTCGATCAGCCTCTGATGGGTCTTCATCCAGGGGACATGGGCATAGCCGAAAATGGCGATGCGATCAGGCCTGAGGCCGGCAGAGCGTTTGACCGTGTCGGTGAGGCTCTTCACTGTCTGGCGGGGCAGACCATAGATCAGGTCGAGGTTAATGCCGTTGATCCCTTCACTCCGGAACTGATCAATGACTTCGGCGGTCCTTTCAAAGCTCTGGAAGCGATTGATCGCAGCCTGGACCTGATCGTCAAAGTCCTGAATACCGAAGCTCGCCCGCGTGACACCGAGCTTTGCAAGCGCGGCTGCGTAAGCACTGTCCGTGATACGCGGATCAAGTTCGACGGCAATTTCAGCATCCTCAGTGAAACTGAAAACGTCGCGGAAGTGGGAGAACAGGGATACGAACTGCTGAACCTTCAGCATGGTCGGCGAACCACCCCCCCAATGCATATGGGACATGCGTGGTGCATGGCCCATGGCCGCAGCAACAAGGTCGATTTCCCGGTGAAGGATATCGGTATACCTGGCCACCGGCTCGTTGCGGGCGACGACTTTTGTATTGCAGGCGCAAAACCAGCACATGGCCGCACAGAAAGGAATATGAACATAAACCGAGATGTCAGCGTCGGTGGGTAAATCCTTTAGCCAGTCGCCATAGGTTTCGCCGTTGATGCCGTCGTGAAACTGCACGGCGGTCGGATAGCTCGTATAACGTGGGACATTCACATCATACTTTGCGATCAGTTCGGCGCTGGGGGCTGCAGCTGACATCAATTGATCCGCCTTCAGGTGTAGGCTGTTTTCATTACTGAATTTATTGGTCTTCAGGGGTGAAACTACGTTGATCGCGATCAACCAACTGGCTGAAAGTGGCAGAATTCAGCGAGTTATCCAGCGACATAGTGGCGCAGAGAAAATTCAAAATTCCGGCAGGCGCCAGATCCAGTGCGCTGCGGGCAGGTGCAGGCGTTAGCCTTCCTCCGCGATCTCCCTCAAGCGATCTTCATCCTTGATGATGACATGACTGCTTTCAGGCAGCTCTATGACGTTCTGATTGCGTAGTTTGGTGAACGCCCGGCTTACGGTTTCAATGGTCAGACCAAGATAGTCCGAAATGTCATTTCGATTCATGGAGAGATCAATGGGATTGCCGGGCAGGTCACGTTCCTTGAATTTTGACGATACCATCAGCAGGAAAGAAGCAAGACGCTCGATCGGTGTTTTGCGGCCAAGCAGGAGAATCTGTTCCTGGGCGGCAGCCAGTTCGTCGTTCGCCACTTCCAGCATTTTTTCCCTGAGCTGAGGATACTCGTCAAACAGGTGGCGGAGTTCAGTTGTCTTGAAACGGCAGAGCATGACCGGGGTCACGGCTTCCGCACCGTAAGAATAAGTGCCATGAGCTGACAGGCCGAGAAAGTCGCCCGCATGCAGGAAACCAGTGACCTGGCAACGCCCATCGGGCAGCATTTTGTACAGCTTCAATGTGCCAGCGGCGACATTGAACACATGATCGGCGGTCTCGCCTTCTTCGAACAATATCTGCTTCGCAACATACTTCTGCTGCCTGACAATGTTATCGAGATTGTGGACTTCCGAGTCTTTGAGAGCGGAACAGATCGCCAAGTGGCGGATTTCACACTCTTCGCATCCGGGTGGTCGCTGAACCGTGCCGTCAGGCCATGAAGATTGAGACCGGCCGGTGTGTGGGTTTTCGGCGTTTGCGGTGTACATTCTGGCTCCCCCGTTGCAGCTGTCTTTGCCATTACTGGGCCATTACTGGGCTGTGATAAGGCCATGTGACGACAGATTCGAAACAAGTAAAAGTGACGGATTGACGCATCCGCCGGATCTTTGATTGAAATCACGGCGGAACGCCCCTGCCCGCCTCAAGGTCAGGCCAAGTGGTATTTGGAGCATGGCATGCGACAAATCGCGCATTATGAGATTTCTGATCTTCCGGTCGATCAGCTCGGTTCGGCATATCCCTTGATTCGTGAAATTCGGCGCGGCGTCTCGCTGGACGGCTGGATTGCGCTTGCCAGCGACTGGCTAGCCGACGAGTGTCGGGCGGACCAGGTTCATGGCATCAAGAAGCTTGAGCTGGAGGGTATTATTCGCGGCCTGTTTACCTATGAAGTTCGCCGCCTTCAGGGAGGGCCTCCACGGCTGTTGGTGGACCACTTCGTCGCCATAGATATTCTCTATGAAGATCAGGTCGCTGATGAGCTGATGGAGTCTCTTGATCAGCTGGCCAAAGCGAACCGGTGCGACAGTGTCGACATAGATCTCGGCGTGATCAACTAAACCTGATCCATTCCACCTGATATTTCTTCGAATGGTGCGGCCCCGTCGGCGAAGGCGCCGTTGAGAAGGTTGTGCTGGCCGTAGCCGGACCAGACCAGCAACCCAAACAATAGGGTCAGAGCCAGAATGAATGCGATGATGATCCACAGGAGCTCGACCTTTTCGGCATGAAAGCTCCACCAGTGTGCGGACGCAGATGAGTTAACGCTCATGTCTCATCCTCCTCAGGTGAAAACGAGATGTGCGAGTGCTTTCAGCCTGGACCCCTGGTCCAATGCCGTTATTTTTTAGACGCCAATCGAAAGCCATAATAATCAACCGACCTGGTTTTCCTGATCAGATGTTAGCAACGCTCCTCAGGGCCTGTTTGACCTTGATCAAAAGAGACCACCATGAAGGGAACGCTGCCACACTCGCATTTCTGCTCAGCCCTCTTCTGTTCAGATCTACTTGTCTGAATTAAATGTCGCTCTGGCGATTGGGCCGGTGAAGAAAGGCACGGATTCGCGGTCTTCAAGCTCGAGGCGAATGCGCTCCTCTTCCGGTTTCATCTGCTCAATCCAGGCCACATATTCACGGTCCTTGGCGCAAGCGATCGCGTCTACGATCAATGTCTCATTGTCCCATGAAACAGGTGCGACCCAGGTCACAGTGGAGCCGGCCTTTTCGCCAACAATGGTTATTTCATGTGACTGTGGGCTTACAAATGCCGACGGAGAGTCCGTGCTCAAAAGTCCCGATGCCGCGGCCTGACCAACGCCGCCGCCTGCAAGCTGATCCAGTTCCTCGACACAAGCCGCAAAAGTCTGCTTGTCGACCGAAACATCAAAGGTTTTCGTGAAAACCTCTTCAGCGCTTGCGCTTGGCGTGTTGCCAGCAAATGCTGCAACAAGACCGATGCTGATCGCGAATGCGATAGCGCCCTTTCCCTTAATCTTCATTTTCTTCTCCTGATACTAGTGCCATGCGGAGCCTTGCCGCATGGTGTAAGGGTAGAAGGCACCTTTTTTGGCGACATTGATCAAACGCATTATGAGCGGATTGCTGGCCCGGATTTCGTTCAGCCAGGCGGGATCGTGCGCGTGAGAAATCGGCGTTATACTGTGCCAGGCAGTCGATGGGATGAGTTGATCACAGGCAGACAAAGCAGGATGTCATGACACTGAGCCGCGCTGAAAAAACACCCATATTGCTGCAGAACAGCTTTCGCCTCTTCTTCCTCATAGCGGCACTTTTTGCAGCCCTTTCGATACCGCTCTGGCTCTTGTTTCTGAACAATGCACTGGCCCTGCCAGGCCAGGCTGACAGCCAGCTCTGGCATCGCCATGAAATGATTTTTGGTTTCGTCGGGGCGGCGATCACGGGGTTCATCCTGACGGCTATTCCGAACTGGACCGGACGGTTGCCGGTACGAGGCTGGCGGCTCCTGGTGCTGGGGCTTGCCTGGATGGCCGGACGCCTGGCATTCCTCGCCGGCGACCAGATTGAACCGTGGACGCGCGCACTCCTTGACATGTCACTTCCCGTCCTCCTCGCTGCGACGATCTGTCGCGAGTTGTTGGCGGGTCGGAATTTCAGAAATCTTCCGGTTTTGGGTCTGATTACGCTCTTCGCCGCTGGTGACGCTCTTGTTCATGCGGAGCTTGTCGGACTGGCGGGCACGGCGCCCGTTGGGCTCCGGCTGAGTTTTTATACTGTAGTCATGCTGGTTGCGCTGATCGGTGGCAGAATCGTACCAAGCTTTACCCAGAACTGGCTCATGAAACAGGGCGAGCCCTCATTGCCGGCTCCAATGGGCCCGTTTGACAGAATTGCGCTGGTGTCGCTCTTGGTCGCGGCAGCACTTCAGGTGTTCTGCCCGGAGACCGAGGTTACCGCTGTGGTTACGTTGATCTGTGCGGCACTACATGCTGTGCGGCTCCTGAGATGGAAGCCCCAGAAGATCCTGACAGAGCCCCTGCTTTGGGCGCTCCATCTTGGCTATGGCTGGATCGTTGTCGGGCTCGGGCTGCTTGGTCTCTCGGCATTTGTCTTCACGATCCCGCAAAGCGTCGCCGTTCACGCCCTTTCCATAGGCGGTTTCGGCACGATGATCATGGCGGTGATGACCCGCGCATCGCTCGGCCATACCGGCAGAGAGCTCACGAGCCCGTCAAGCACAACCCTGCTGTTTGTCTGCATCTCGCTGGCCGCCGTCAGCCGCATCGGCGCTGTGCTCCTGGACAGCTGGAGCGGACCTGCGCTCTGGCTTTCCGGGTTCTTCTGGACGTCAGCGTTCATCGGATTTTGTCTGCTCTACTGGCCGGTGCTCACCAAGCCCCGCGACGACCTCTGATCGGGAGTCTGATTTCCGCGCACCGGGAGCTAGCCGAATTCAAGGCCTTCGAAGGTACCGTCTTCGCGCCATTCATCCATTTTCTTGAAGAACACGACCGAGCCGAGCCCATAGCTGCCGTTCCGCGCACTCAGGGGGTTTGGCTTGCCTTCGTTGTTGTAGTAGCCGGGCGTGCAGGATGCCTGAAACTTCTCGCTAAAGCGCGCGAGCGAGATTACTTCCTCGACCCAGGCATCCTCGGCTTCCTTGTTTGCTTCCACGGTGCGGACATTGCCGCCAAGGCAATGCTCGATGATGTAGGCTATGTGGATGGCCTGTTCGTCCATGGCGTGGGGGTAGTTAGCTGTGAAGCCTGATTGTGATGGGCTGATGATGAAACAGTTCGGAAAGCCATGGCTTTGAAGACCGTGAAGTGTGGACATGCCGCCCGCCCATTTTTCGTTGAGGCTGATGCCTTCCCTTCCTATGAGGTTGTAGCCAGAGCGTCGGGTGTAACCGGTTCCGACCTCAAACCCCGTGGCGTAGATGATGCAATCCACCTCGAATTCCTGACCGTTGGCGAAAACACCATTCTTGGTGATGCGGTCGACGCCCCTGCCATCGGTGTCGATGAGTTCGACGGATGGCAGATTGAACGCCTGCAAATAGCCATCATGGAAACATGGCCGCTTGCAGAACTGCCTGTACCAGGGCTTGAGCGAGGCGGCAGTGGCGGGGTCGTTGACCACCTCGTCAACGCGGGCGCGGATCTGTTCCATTTTCTGGAAATCAGCGAGCTCCATTTTTTCGGCGAGCTCTTCGGGCGAAAGCTTTGGTCCGTCCTTGAAATTCACCATGGTAAGAAGATTGCGGATGATCTCGGTCCAGCCGTCGTTTACAAGGTCTTCTTCGGCATAGCCGCCGGAGACGAGGGTATTGAAATTCTCCATCCGCTCCTTATGCCAGCCAGTCTTCAGGCTTTTGGCCCAGGCCGGATCCGTTAAGTGATCATTTCGTACGTCGATGGAAGACGGTGTGCGCTGGAAGACATATAACTTGTCCGCCGCTTCGCCAAGATGGGGTACACATTGAACGGCAGTGGCGCCCGTGCCGATGATGCCGACACGCTTTCCCTTGAGACCTGTGAGGTTCCCATAGGCATCGCCACCGGTGTAGTCATAGTCCCAACGACTTGTATGGAACGTGTGCCCCTTGTAGTCTGAGATGCCTTCAATGCCCGGAAGCTTCGGTCGATTGAGAGGGCCAGATGACATACAGACGAAGCGAGCTTTCATCCGATCCCCCCGGTCGGTCTTGATGATCCAGCGAGCCGAAGCATCGTCCCATTCAAGTTCTTCGATCCGGGTCTGCAGGCAGGCGTTATCATAGAAGCCATATCTTCTGGCGACCGACCTGGCATGCTCAAGAATTTCCGGCGCCGTGACATATTTTTGCGACGGCATAAAATCGAGCTCTTCAAGGAGCGGCAGGTAAACATAGGATTCAATGTCGCAGGCAGCGCCTGGATATCGGTTCCAGTACCATGTGCCGCCAAAGTCTCCAGCCTTGTCGATGAAGCGAATATCTTCGATCCCCGCTTCGCGAAGCCTGACCGCCGCCAGTAGTCCGCCGAACCCGCCGCCGAGGATAGCGACGTCGATCTCATCATGGAGGGGCTCGCGCTCAATCTTTTCATCGATGTAGGGGTCATCAACGTATTTGACGAAGTCACCCTTTACTTCCTGGTACTGCTCATTGCCGTCGTTCCGAAGGCGCTTGTCCCGTTCCACCGCATATTTTTCACGAAGCGCATCGGGATCGAATCCAAGGTCTACTTCCGCTGTGTCTGCCACTTTTGGTACTCCATATGATGATCAACCCGCTAAATTGGTATCCGATGGAGGCCGCCAATTCAAGAAGTCTTCCGATTTCGTGATTGAGCTTCTTACCTGAGCTCAGGGCGCCGTGACCAGATCCTGAAATTTGCGGGCCCTGTCAATCAGGTCCACAGGGTCGGTAAAGAGTGCCCAGCTTGTGATGCGGCCTGAATCATCAATCGTAACTGCACGATGTTCTTCATCATCAATTTCAACATATTCAATCCCGTTTGATCCCATGACCTGATGCTGTGCGACCAGGCGAAAGGTTTCAGCATCCCAGACGCAAAAGACATCGAACGCCGTTGCCAGAATATATTTGCCATCCAGAGCGAACCGCAAAGTGTCAAAAGGCCCGCCATACCCATTGTTACTAAGGGAACAGGACAGTTCAGCCAATGCATCGCCGCTACGGTGCTGGCGAACCGTTTGGTTGGCACTGTATATGCCCGGCATGGTCAGGAAGATGTCGCGTTCTCCGTGTGGGACAATGATCTCAACATCGTCAAGCGCATAAAGCAGTTTCCCTGATTCAATGTCATAAGTGAGGGTCGAATCACCGTACTGACCTATGGATGTAACCTCGTTTGTTGCCATCCAAACGAAAAGATCATCACCCTCGCTCTGCTCTTCAAACT
Source organism: uncultured Alphaproteobacteria bacterium (assembly GCA_965371465.1). Taxonomy (GTDB): domain Bacteria; phylum Pseudomonadota; class Alphaproteobacteria; order CBDUYM01; family CBDUYM01; genus CBDUYM01. Next base: position 42,520 of record CBDUYM010000022.1, on the reverse strand, counting down.
GGTACAGCACTTCTGGCTCGCTCAAGGTCCAATATTCTATTGGGTCAGAGTCGTTGACAAAAAACAGTCTGCCGCCTTCGGTGTCGAAGTGAATTTTGTAGGGCTTATACCAGGTGTAGTCGTCGCTGTTGCCGTCTCTCAGATGAGCAGGAACTGTATCGATCAGGCTGTCACCACCAAGCTGCCACAGGTCTACGGCGCCCCTGTATGTCACAATGGCCAAGAGATTTTCCTGATCTGAGATGGCGAAGTCGTGTATGTGGTCTTGTTCATCGGGAAATAATACGGCGTCATCCAGAACGAGTGTTGCCGACATAGTCGGCAGGTCTAAATCCCATCGATGTAATCCTCGCGAGCTCTGAAAATACACCTCGCTGTCGTTGGCCACAAAACGCAGATTGCTTATGTATTCGAGGTTCAGCTCAGCACTGTCATAGACGGTTCCCCCGGCCGCCAGGTCGTGCAGGAGCAGGTGCGGCCTTGTGTCATTTTCCTCCATCGAAAGAGGCGGCGTGTGTCTCTCTATCAGAAACCGTTCGTTCGGCGACCAGGACAGGTCGACAAGGGCAGAGTCTTCGCCGAAATCTGAAAGAGTGAAACTGTGCACAGGTTCCGGGATCAAAGCATCGTCGCTAGTGTTTTCCGATGTCGGGCGATCAAAAATGGTGACCCGTCCACCCAGTTCTATAACAAAGAAGAGATTTCCTGTGGGTGAGCGCGCCGCCCTTCCGACGCCGGCCTCAAAGCCTGAGCTGCGGCTCTGCCAGTTTCCATAGCGCTGTTTGATGGAAATGTTGAAACTATCATCCTGTTCTATCAGCCAAAGTTCGCGCCCTGACAGCAGCCCGAGGTCGAGGACGGTTTGCTCACTGAGTTCCTCGCCTTCCCTATTCAGGAATTCGCCTTCGGCAGAGAGCCAGCCTCCTTCCATGCGCAGGAAACCGCCCCTTTTTGTAAACACCATATCGTCCACATAGCTGCGTTCCCGACGCGATAGAAGTGCGCCGTCAGAGAGACGCCAGAGGTAGAGTATTTTGTCCCGGTACGCCGCCGCGTAGTCGCCTGCGTCATCAACAGTCAGATTGTTGAAATAGTCCAGCTGGTCACTACCACTCAACTGAGCCGTCACCTGGCCAGTTGACAAGTCATAGATCGCTGCATCATTGGGTCTGAAAAGTATGATCCGATGATCATCAAGTGGAATTGCGTCATTGATAGTATAGTCCTGTCCAATGTTTATCTTGTCCAGAACAGCTCCGGTTTCCACATTGCGGACTGTAATGAGCATAGTCTCACTTACGTCATTCCACTCAAAGCTGCCGGTGGTCAATCCGTCGCCAACAGGATAAGGGTCGAGTTGAGGCCAGAAATGTTCAGGCGGCATGTTGTGGGAGAACTCGAATGAAGTCAGCGGCTCGCCGGTTTCAGCGCTCATTGTCGTCAGGCTGATGCGATCATCGTCCAGTTTCGATCGAATGACGACTTTCTCGTCACCATCCGCAAACCAGGCGTTGCTTGTAAATTCCGATTTCTGCCATTCAGCAATCTTGGTGAATTCCGTTCCGTTCCAAAGAATGATCTTGCCATCTCGCGCATAACTCAGAAATCTTGAAGCATCAAGGCTGGTTACAAATCCTGCCAGCCTGGAAGATTTTTCTCTATCCAGCTCCCCCAGATGCCCGGCGAGAACGGCCACCTGATCGGTCGAGTGAAGCGCTAGCTGCAAAGCGTTGATTGCTTCGTTCATGATCGGGCGATCCGGATTCTTGATGTCAGCGGGCAGGGCTGCCAGGGCGAGTGATATTGCCCTGGTGTAATCTTCTGCGTCCACCGCCTCGCGTGCGTCGGCGGCCAGAGCGAGGGATTGTTCTATAAAGCCCCGATCCTGTATTTCGCGGTATTGCATGTAGCCAAACGCACTGCCGATGAGCACCACCATGGCGGCAGCGGCAAATTGCAGCATGCGCTGACGCTGGCGTCTTTTCTGGCGCTGCCTGAGAGAATCAAAGTCGACGCCGAGAATGCCGGCGATCAGTTTCAGCTTGGCGTTCTCTTTGCCGTCCATGCCGGGGCGCACATCAGCCGCAATGGGTTCGGCGGGGATGTCGGAGAGGCTGCCGTCTTCGCGGACATCGAAGCGTAATTCAGGCGCAAAGCTTTCGGTCTCACCGATCCCGGCGCCTTCGGAGACGTTTGGTTCGCCGTCAACGATGAGACACAGAATACGATTGGCGCGCCCCATTTTCTTGAAGGCCTTGATCTCCTCGCGGACCCAATGGGACTGCGCTGAATTCGGGCTGCAGATGACGATCAGATAGCGGGACTGCTCAAGCGCGTCACCAATGGCGCTGCCAAGATCTGATGATGTGGGGAGCTCGTCGCGATCCCGAAACATGGGCCGCATGCGCTGGGGCACTTCGCCGTCCCGGCCCAGCGTACCCACCAGTCGTCTGGGCACGCGATAGCCTTCCAGCACCTTCATCAGCCATTTCGCCCAAACGGCATCTTTGGACGAATAGCTGATGAAGGCGAAGTATTTGTACGTCTCTGTCATTGCAGATCCTGAGCGGTTGCTCAGGGCAATCTCTTGCTCAACGGTTTTAAAATCTTGACGCTGGTTTCTTCGACAATCTGGCTTCGTTCCCTGATCGCCACCACGGCCTGATCATAGATCTCCTTCAGTTCGGGATCAGGTTCGTCCTGCCGCTGGTTGCCGAGCTGATGGCCTTCCCAGTGCGACAGGTCATTGTAGCGGGTCATCATGTGAATGCGCGGTGCCTCGGCGATCACAGTGGCCCATTGACAGATCGGTCTGACACCTTCCCCCAGCCGGATCCAGGGCCACCACTTGTTCTCCGAAAGGTCAATGAATTTCCGTAGATCTTTTCTCATGTTGATCCGGAAGGTCCGGACCGTGTAGATGCCGGGTTCTGCCTCTGGTGCGACATCGGGTTCCGATTGTGTAATTGGCCTGATTACCATGGCATCCGAGTTCTCGATCAATGCCGCTGGACCCTTGCCCTGCCAGAAGTCACTCTGCCAGTCCTGACAATCGAGCCAGTGACCGACATCGTTGTAGCGCGTCATCATGAACAGTCTCTCAGGTCCGCCAAGGATCACCGACCAGAGCCCGACCGGCATCGCGTCCTGATCCTCAAGGGCCGGCCAAAGGGCGTCTTCAGCAAAACGCAGAAAAGATGCGTGATGCTGTCGTTGAACCTGAAACGTTTCTATGGCGTAGATCATCCGGATCCCCTTGCGGCATGTTTGATTGGTGCAATGCTTGCACATGCCGTTACATTTCAATAGTCAACAGACGACGCAGTCAATGCAGGTCGGAATTCAGATGATCTTCATGGACCGCCTTGACAACGCTGGCCGGCAGGATTGGCGGCGGGCCGTTGCCCCTTCGCCGCCTGCGCTCCGCTCCGGCTCGATAGGTTCGTATCTGAAGGAGCCCGCCAATAGAAAAGGCCCCTATATAGGGACCTTTTCTATTGGCGCACCCGACAGGATTCGAACCTGTGACCTCTGCCTTCGGAGGGCAGGTTATTGATTTTGGCGAACGCGTAATGCTAATCATATCAACAACTTGCGTCTGGGCTCACTATCCAAATTTCCAAGCTGGCGGACCGAATGTTGGTGAATTGACCTTTGCTTGTGGCAACAAATGGCAACAAGCGTAGATGACGTTCACTTTGATTAATCGAAAAGTGGCGTGATGTGGGGAAGGTACCCGCATTGGTCAACTAGGAGTTTGACGACAACCTGAAATGTGGCTAACGCACTCCTCGGTCCGCAGGCTGACGGATCCGTTGGCCAATCGGTCGGCAGTCTCAGGCCGGTTCGGAAACCATCAGCTTGTTAACAAAAGATTCCCAGGCAAAGCCGGCAAGAGCTGCATCGCGCGCCATGGAGAATTCGAGGCCCATCAGGAACACCAGCGCAACCGCGACCACCGTGGCGGCAGCCGCGATTCCAAGATATCGGTTTCCCCCGTACTTTTCCCACGCCGCTTTGAAACGTTGGCTGAGTGTCGGCTGCTTACTCTCCAAATCCTCCAGTCCCTTCGCCTTCTTCAACGTCTGAACCGCTATAGGCAATATCAGACTCAGTAAGATCCCAATCACTACCCAACCCGTTGTCACGATCTGCGAGAGGCCCGTTGACTCTTCCATTTTCAATTCCTCAAGTTAATCGCGCGGCAGATACCGCTCGATACCGCGCTTTTTGAAATCTTCCAGAATGGCACGTATAGGAATGCCTTCGTTCACCCGGAACCGGCCCTTCCAGGCCTTCTTCACGGTAGAACCAGCAGACTCCTTCGGATACGGCCGTCCACTATGATGGAGCGCTACGAGTTGCCACCGGCTGTCGAAGACTGGTGATCCCGAAGAGCCCTGCATCGTGTCCGCGACGTATTGGATCCTTGAAGGCGTCCACTTGACGACGTGATTTTGGGTCAGAACCACCTTCAGCGGATCACCGTCGGGGTGCTGAATGATGTTGACCCGGTTGCCTTCGGGAACCACCACCGGTGCCAACGGCAAATAGCCCTTGTGTTTTCCGCTCTCCGCCAGTTTAGCCATGTCCAGCAACGCGTCGTCAGCCTTGGCGGCAATCCCCTCCAGAGGCTTTGCCATCAGACGCACGAGCGCGTAGTCAAGCTCCTCGGCTGGACTCACGTGATAGAAGTCTTTGCTAACCTTGAAGAAGCGGCCAGGCTGTTCCACGCCGGATCTGTCGTGCATGAAGTTGAAGCTCACAACCGTCTCTTCGAGATAATCCTGGTGCTTGAGCACGTGCTGGTTCGTTAGCAGAAGATCGGGTCCGACCAAAAACCCAGTGCCCTTGGCTGTCCCCTCCGGTATTTCGATCCGTCCCACCGCCCGGCCGCAGTAGAGCGCCTCTCGGAGCACTGACATATCGATAAAGTTGTCCTCGGAATGGATGATTGCTTCCAGGCTGGACTCATCGGCGATAGCCGGCTCAAAGTCCGGGCTCTCGGCCATTTGACTGGAGTCAATCAATGGCGCGACGACCTCCGGTGGCGCCTGCACTAGAACGTCGTCAGTAACTCCGTGTCTCTCCCTTAGCTGCCGCAGGTACGTTGGATCCGCCACCAGCGAGTACCGCACGATCACGCCTGCGACAAACGTAGCCTCGTCGCCCCCGACCTCACCCTGTCCCATGGCCGCGTCGAGCAGCGCACCAAGCGCGTGGTAGGTTGGACGGTCCGGAAGCCGCCCGAAGCGCTCCAGTTTCCCAACCAGATCACGCGCAAACAGGAGAGCGCCGCCCTGCAGCTCGATACCACCCACAAAACGGCCGAGTCCCGCCGCGTCCTGTAGAAAACTGCGTCGACCGTAGGCACCTCCGTCGCTGATAGCCCAGAGCCCAGCAATAAAGTCGGTCAATCGGGTACGCTCAGGAACTTTTAGAAACTGGTCGATAGCCTCGGTCCTCCTAGAGATCGTATCGCTGGAACAAAGATTCGATGAATTTCTGGTACTCCGGCTTGAGGTCCGGCATTGAGAGAATCACGGTCAGGAACGGCCCAAGGCGTTCATTCTCGATCAATTCGAACAACAGACGCCTGGCGGTCTCGATTGGGGAACCGTGGAAATCGAAATCGGCGAACATGTTAACAGTGCCTGCGGACTCCACCAGTGACCGGCGCCCGGCCGCTGCTGAGTCCCGGAATGCTGGCACGTCGGCCACTAGATTGATGAGGTCCAAATGTTCGGAGAAGTCAATCTTGCTCCACGGCCTGGTGGTTGGCGTAGGCTTCTCTTGCCCTTCCAAGTCGAACATCAGGCGGACGGAATGGGTGCGAAGATCTTCGGACATCGTATCGAGATCGTCGACCTCGCTCAGCGGCACAAATTTCGATCGCATGCCATGTTGCTCTGGCCAGCGCTGTTCCATCAGGAGCTTGTATGTCCCATGGGGGTTCTCACCGTGGAAGATGTAGAGTTTGATCTCCGTTCCCTCCCTGAAAAATTTGTTGGTGAAGCCATCTCTGACCTCGTTAACCAGCCGTCGATTTTTCTGATTGGGATTCGTCAAGATCCTATCGGGTAAGCGAATCAGTCGGCGTGCCCGATCGTTCTTATGAACAAGCGTGTAGTGGAATTCACCGCCGAGCGGATCAATGATCTGGTCCTGACGGATATTGAACCCTAGCGGTTCGAGGCCAGCGCGAAGCTTCCTCGTCGTTGCGTCCGGTAGCGATATTTCCGCGAGTCCATCTGCTCGCTCTCCTAGGGTCGGAATCGCGGGTGTTGCGAACGCTGCGAGATTGGCCGCTGTCGAGCCGATCACGCGATCTGTCACCGATTGAGCCGAGCTCAGGCTTGATGTCAGACTGATAGGCACTTCACACCGCCTCTGCACTCTTAGACACAGAAATTCCCAAGTACCTGCGAGCTGCGTCACGGACGTCCTCTTCGTCGTCGAAGGCGAGGATCCGCTCCACACCATCACCAGGAATCTCGCTCAATCCAATCCCGCTGCCTGTCCAGATGAATTTCTCAAAATCGGTGGCTTCGCGACCTACGACGACGACCATCGGCTCGACCTCGGGAACGGACCTGCTATTCCGATCACGCAGGTACTCACCAATCACCCAAGCTGCATTGGGCAGGTCTTCCGAGAGGTTCGTAGCCGCAAACCGCGACGCACGCTCCACTCTGGAGTATGCCTTACGAGTAACGCCCGACGCCGCTGTCGACGATGATTCAACATCGACAGCGTAGGCCCGTTCAGGACCCATGGCGAGTAGATCCAGATCTACCAGCAACGGGTCGAATGATGGCTGGCCCGTTCGCGGCGCAGCCACCGCTTCATAGCCGCACGCCTCAAACAGCCGTTTTACCGCCTGAATCGACTTGGTCTCGCGTGGACTTTCGCGGCCCAGGGGCCCCGTTCGCTCTAGCCGGGCGGTCATGCCACCAATCGCGGCGGTCAGTAGAAAGTTAGTCCACCAAGTGAAGATCGTGATGTCGGTCCACCACACGACGAGCAGATAGATTGCGAGGCCGGCCAGGCCTACACTCAGTCCCATCACAACGTCGCGAGCTGAATGTGTCATGAGGGCGAAAAAAGCCGAACGCAAGCCCCCCGCATCGGGGTACAGTTGCGTTGCGAGCCGACTAGCCGACGTGTTCGCCATTAGTAGCACGTAAAGTGCCGCTATACCTGCGCTCGCGTACCACGCGTAGCGCGAGGGGTCAGGGACGTCCCACTCAAGTCGCTCGGCACCCAAACCGAGCACCCAAAGCAGACCGTAGACGACGGCGTACAAGAGAAAACAGATGATCCCGGCTCCGGCGGGGAGACGCATGGCACCCACAGTACCGAAGACGAACGCGACGAATCCTGGCTCTTCCGTGGCCGCGGTTTCGAATGATCTGATTCTGAACCAGGCGCCGATTAGCGCAAGGGCCGAGAGGACAGCAATGAGTCTCGGGCTCTCCAACATGAGGCAAAATGGGGCGACACCGACGGTGCTCGCTAGCGTCACCGAGCAGACGAGCGCGAGTTTCTTGGGCCTTACTTGAGCGACGGAACTGTCGGCGTTCACTCGTGCCTCCCCAACTCTGTATTCGGCAGCCTGGCTTTGGCTCTTTCACCAATGAAAGAATTCAAGCCGCCGGTTTTGTACCGGGCAAGCTGGTAATCCAAGTCCCCACCAAAGAGCGCAGGCTAATCCATCTACGACACGGACATTAGCTCAGACTCTGCGCAACTTCAAATTGCCTATCTTTATCCCCAGCACGCCGGTGCCTGAGAAAGCGCGGACCAAGCAATTGCTTGCAGGAACAGAGACTCCGTGAGGTCGGATGGGATGATTCCAAAAGATGCCAAGCATGAATAATTTGGCGCACCCGGCAGGATTTGAACCTGCGACCTCTGCCTTCGGAGGGCAGCGCTCTAGAGATTCCGCCAGTTGCCAGAAACAATATTTAGATGTATAAAACAATGACTTAAGGACAACCTTAGTTCCGTAAGGTTCCTCTGATTGCTTCCGAATTCCTTCCATTTGCTTCCTATATGCTTCCGGATTGTCTTCAAAATCAAAAAGAGCGCAGTGCAGATGTTTGCATCATGACCAAGATTTCGAAAAGAACTGTGGATGCAGCAAAGCCAGGCACGCAGGAATACTTCATTTGGGACGATGCCCTTCCCGGCCTTGGCCTTCGTGTTTACCCGTCAGGCCGCAAGACGTATCTGATCCAGTACCGGCACCATGGGCGCACCAAGAGACTGACGTTGGGTCAACATGGCAAGATCACGCCTGATAAGGCCCGTCGCACAGCCACCAAAAGATTTGGCGAACTCGCCGATGGCAAGGACCCTCGACGGCACGCCACCGGTTCCAGCGATCCGCTGGTGAAGGATCTCTGTGAACTCTACTTGCTTGAAGGATGCGGGCTGAAGAAACCCTCGACGCTGGCGACAGACAAGGGCCGCATTGAGCGCCACATCAAGCCGCTTCTCGGCGATCACAGGGCTGGATCAATAACCAGATCTGATATTGGGCGCTTCCTTCAGGATGTTGCAGCTGGCCGCACGGCCTTGGACGAAAAGACTGGCTCCAGAGGAAGATCCATCGTCACTGGGGGACAGGGCACAGCAACTCGCACACTTGGACTCTTGGGAGCCATTTTTACTTTTGCGAAGGAGCAAGGCTACGTCGATGCAAACCCCGTACACGGCGTGAAGAGGTTTCCGGACAAGAAGCGCGAACGATTTCTCACAATGGACGAATTCCACCGGTTGGGACAGGCATTGGATCGTGCAGAAGCGGCAGGCAAAAATGCCTATGCTTTGGCCGCCATCAAGCTCCTCATCCTTACCGGCTGCCGCAGAAGTGAAGTGCTGAACCTCGAATGGGATTTCATTGATTGGGACAACGGCTATCTGAGGCTACCAGACAGCAAGTCGGGTCCGAAAGTGGTCGTTCTGTCGAAGGAAGCAATTGCAGAGCTGAAACGGATAAGGCGGCGTCAAGGATGCAACTATGTGTTTCCAGGAACAGATGACCTGCCGTTTGCCGGCCTTCAGAAGATCTGGGATTGGGTGCGTACGAAAGCGAAGCTCAGGGACCTGCGACTGCACGATCTGCGGCATTCCTATGCCAGCACAGCGATTTCAGCCGGCGTTTCCATTGCATATGTTGGGCGTTTGCTAGGACACAAAGATCTCAAGACGACAGACCGCTACGTGCACCTGGCCGAGCAGTCAATGCGCGACACGAGCAATGTCATTTCAAACGAAATTGCTGCGGCAATGAACGGCAGAAAGCAGATGACAGAGTAACCAGGGCGTATGCAAGCGAAGAGACCAACAAAGGAGAAGAGCGATGCTCAGCAAGATTGCTGAAGTTTCAATATTCAAGACAGACGCTGCTTTGATCTTCTTTGCTGCAGAACGTCTGGAAGACCTCAGGAAGGCCGCTGCCTGCGGAAACCTTGGGGCTGTGATTGAAGCGCTTCAGATCTGTCACGATTTGGGCAAGGTGCTACCGGATTGGTTGGCCGCAGCAAACATCAGCGTAATTAACGATCACATCGCGCTGAACCCAAGCAAGGGACGTGGCCGAACTGCAAGTTATCAAGCCAAGAACCTGGAGGCAGAAAAGGACCTGATGATATACCGCGCTGTCCAACAGCTCCATGCAGAGGGCAATTCATTTGAGGAATCGTTTGAGCTCGCGCCGATGGCTCTGAAGGGAACGCCTGCGGGACTGAGGCCGGAAACAATCAAGTCGAGATACTGGCAGGTGGTTCGCGAGATCAGCAAAGCAGAGAAGGGCGGTCGCTTCTGGATCTCACGATACAGGGACGGGATCAACCTGACAGCCGAAGAATTTGATCTGTAGTGAAAACTCCACGAATTGTCGCCACTGGAAGCTTGGCCTCTTTGGTTGCACCCTGACATCAAAGGAACCAGGAGATTCTAATGGACACTAAGCAAGCAAACCTACGACCTGCAGACGCGGCTCTCTACCTGAACTTGTCGGCATCTACGCTCGCCAAGATGCGACTTCGCGGCGATGGCCCTCCGTACGTCAAGGCCGGACCTCGTGTGGTGCTTTATCGGATTTCAGATCTGGAGGCATGGCTCACAGAACGATTGCGGCACTCGACATCCGAAGATTGTTGAATTTGACGCTGAGAGTTCTCTCGCAGCTCTTCCCACCAGATTTCCTCTCACTACCAGGCCAGCTTCAAAAGCTGGGGGTCTGTGGGCATCAGCATTTCATGGAGAAAAATTGATGAGTAAGATTCCAAGCTCACCGCCTGGGAAGCAGGCTGCCACCACCAGCTTTCAAGAAGTAGAGAGTGTGATTGAAGCAGCCGAAGCTTATGACAAAATGAGTTGGGTGGTCGTTCCCTCAATTGCTGGTGGCAAGGGATCGCATCTCGCTGGCTGGTCAACCCTCGAACCCCATCAGCTCAACTTGCAAGAACATTTTGCCGGCGATGGGGGCGTGGCAATTTTGCTCGGCCCATCTGGGCTCGTGGATGTCGATCTGGATTCACCTGTAGCAATTGCGCTCGCGCCAAGCTTTTTGCCATCCACCGGCTTTGTGTTCGGGCACGGATGTTCAGATGCGCGGCACTATGTGTTTTCAAGCCCTGATGCCGCAGAGATCAAGCAACTCTCGCTGAACGGTCCATCGGGGCAGGGCATGCTGCTTGAGCTGAGATCTGGAAAGAAACTCTTGGACTGCCCACCATCAGCCCATCCTGATGGCGACATACGCCAATTCAGTGCGGCTGCGAGCGGCGTGCCTTCAGTTGTCCCAATAGGGGATTTGGAGTCGGCCTTCCGCCGACTTGCGGTTGCGTGCGGCCTGGCCACGATCTGGCCGAAGTATCCAGGTCACAGACAGGATTTCGCATTGGCCGCAGCCGGCGGGCTTTTGAATGCCAAATTCACTGCTGAAGAGGCCCAGCACATGATAATTCAGGCTGCACGATATGCCGGCGATAGTGAATACATGGCCAGAGGGACCGCAGCACAATCCACTTACCAAAAAAAATGTGCCGGCGAAGCAACAACCGGATGGCCCGCAGCCATTGATCTCATAGGCTCCGAAGAGGTTGCTGTGCTTGAACAGATTCTGACTATGCATGGTAGCAAGGTCGGCTCTGTAGCTCAGAAGTCCATTGTTGACCTGATATTGACGACTGAGCAGCTCGCCGTCATGGAGGTTGAAGAACCGAAGACGGTCCTCGGGAACTGGATGCACCAGGGAACGATCACTCTTATCTACGGGCACGCCAAATCCAACAAGACCTGGCTGAGCATGGCGATCGCTGACGCGGTTTCTGCAGGCGGCAGCATTCTGGGGTGGAATGCCCCTTTTCCTCTGAAGGCTCTCTTTCTTGAAGGGGAAATGCGTCGTTCAGAGGTAAAGCAGCGCTTTGGTGAGATTGGCCCGCCGAATTCCGACCTGAGTGTATTACCCAGCGAATCGTTCCACGAAAAGGGTCGTCCGAAACTCAATCTCACCAAACTTGAAGACCAGGCAGCGGTGACAGAAGCCATTGAGGCTTTGGGCATCGAATTTCTGATCGTAGATGCGCTGACAAGCCTGGCTCCCCGTCCAGATGAAAACGACAACAGCTCGGCCGAGCTGCAATCCTTCATAGAATGGCTGACGAGGCTCAAACACTCAGGCATTACCGTCCTTCTGGTCCACCATAGTGGACACAGTGGACGAAATCCTCGTGGTGCCAGTAGCCTCACAGGGTTCGTCGACACCATTGTCGCACTGAAAAAGGACCCCACTGACAAGACGAAATTCATTGTCGACTTCACGGCTACGCGAGGGCTGCCGCCCTCCCCATCGCGATTTGCCGTACGAATGACGGCTGACGGAGATTTCATGAATTTCGCAGTCTCAGGCGATGGTGACCAGCCGAAATACCAAGTTCTGAAATTGATGGTTACAAGCTCCTTCAAAACTCAAAAGGAAATCGCCGCCGAATGTGGTGTTTCAGCAGGCACAATGTCAGGTTGGTGCAAGGCTTTGAAGGCTGAAGGGCTGCTGGAGAAAAAGGGGCTGAAACTTACTCTGGAGGGCAAAAAGAAGGGGAACGAGCTACTTGAATGATGGGCCCGGGAAATGTTCAACTAACAAAAGGAATTTCTCTGAAGATCTGTCCAAACCGTTGTCCACCAACACTTACGAGGGATACCGCTGTAAAGAATGCTCTCTAAAAATAAGTTTAGAGATTTAGTATCTATATGAAGTTGAAGATTGAAGAATCCCGGCTACACGTTCCATGAACGTCCCATCGAATCTCACTCTACATGTAACATAATTAGTATCGTCCAAAGAGATTCCTGAAGTCGGGCATTTTGGTCAGAGTGCAGACAACTGCACTTGGAGAGGAACCTTATTAAGTACTCCGCAGTGCAGTTGATTGCACTGGGACAAAATACCTCTGGCATAGAGTGAACAAAGACATCCTGGATCTCTTGTTCGAAGGACAATGAAGATAGCTGAATTGTACTGTCGTTTTTCCCGAAAAAGGCTTGTCGTCTGAATCACACGACAGATAAACGACAAAGACCCTCAAAAAATACCAAATGTAGAGCCAGTATGGGACAAGACCTCCCAAAATGGCGGAAAACAGGGCCTAAAAACGACAAGATTTGGCGGGAATTAGAATATCAACTATGGGGAGAGAAGTAGGGCAAGGTCTGTATTACGATGAGATGCAGTTACCGGCATATATATTCACTACTTTGATGTCAGACACCGCACCACTGCCCTAGTAAGGGCTCGTCAGTCCGGCAAGGAGAAGGAGGCTGGTTTGCAGGTTCCTTGGTTTAAAGAGAGTTCCTAGCCTGCCCTGGATGTGGCCGCCAAGCGTTACAGGATGATCGCATGTCGGACATTATCGGGACTATGGATTCATTGCAATTGTCTGAACCAGCCTATTTGAAGAACCGATTGGATCTCGTGTCAGCGCAATAGATTGCACTGTGTCCGATTTTGCTTAAACGGCTGGCTGTCGTACTTTGGACTTGAAGCGATCAAGTTCAGGGATGTTTCAACGCTTGAGTGACCAGTTGCCGGATCCACTTGAGATCAGCATCATTCGATGCCTCGAGTGTGTTCAGCAATTCCTGAATGATCCTATCACGGCCTGATCTTGTTTTCCGGCCGGAAGTCGAAGAGAACAAGGATGCGGGATCGATTTCCAACGCATCGCACAGGGCTTCAATGGTCTTGAATGAAGGATTGACCTGACCGCGCTCGATCTGGCCGATCATATCCAGAGACAGATCCGCCTTTTCGGCAAGTTCTGCTTGCGTCCATCCACTGCTTCGCCGGGCACTTCTCAGCCGTCGCCCAAAGGTTTGTGAAAGGGTTGTCATCATTCGCCTCCCTATCTGCACTTACAGGCGGGGTCGACGATGAAACAGTGAGTGACACTAAGCATTTGACAATAGGCTTAGTATCACTACGTATATTGATTGATGATCGATATTTCTTAACGTACTGTAGCGCTGCTACACGACACCCTTCGTCACATGCCGGTAACGCATCGAAGCGTTCGAAAGGGATAATGAGTCAGGTAACAGTTAAATTCTCTGGTATCGCTTTACTGGCATTGGTGGCTGCTTCCTGCGGGATTGGTGGCGCATTTGGCCCACCTTCGGCGCTGTCTCCTGAACAGATTCTCACGTTGACTGACAATCAGCTTTGCCATGGCTATGGCGGCAGAATGCTCTATTTCGGAGTGCGCGGATATACCGGCATGCAAGCGATCGAGGTCAAAGCCGAAATCAGCCGCCGCGGATTGGTGCACGAGAATTCGTGGTCCGCAATTGACCGGAACCGCGTGACAATTGGTATGACCCCGTGCGCCGCGCGCGCGGCTTGGGGGGCTCCCAGAGACATTAATCGCACGACAACAGCATACGGAGTTCGAGAGCAGTGGGTCTTCCGCGCTTCAAGCTATGACAGCAACTACCTCTACTTTCAGGATGGATTGGTGACTTCAATCCAGGATTAGAAGGCAACGACCGGTCTGAAAGCCAATTTTGTGGCGAGGCAGGGGACCTCACCTGATCCCAACGCATATAAGGGGACCTCACCTGATCCCAACGCATATAAGGAGACAAAGATGAGCACTGAACTGGTAGTTGCCAAGCGTATCCAGGACGACCTGCCTGCATCGATACGACAGTCCCTGGGCACCTTGAGCCCCCCGCAGCAGGTTACGTTCGAAGAGGATTACAAGCGGAAACGAAGGAGCAAGGCGCTCTATTTTGTCATTGCGCTTGTGTTCCCGATCCAGCATTTCCTGTTAGGCCGTGTTGGACTCGGTATCCTCTTCTGGATCACGTGGGGAGGGTTTGGCTTATGGTGGCTGATTGAGCTCTTGTTCACGCCTTTCAGAAGAATAACGGAATACAACGAGACAATTGCGCGGGAGCTCATGCGCGACCTCAAAATAATGAGTGCCTGATACCTGCACCGAACGTAATGCATCGACTGAAGTAGCATTTGTCCGTCCGGAATTCTCTCCGAATGCCGTCTAACGCTATGGCTTCTGCTTAATCATCTTTTCAAGCTTCTTCTCTTCTGCAGCGGTGAGCAAGGGGGTGTATGAGCCTTGCTCTATCGATTGCTTTAGCTTCAGCCTCGCGGCCCCCAGGGCTTTCATCAAGGCGGTCCATGCAACTGCTTCCTCCTTGACCTCATCCGGGATTTCATCACGGGTGACTCCTAAGTAGTTTTCAGCCAGCTCGCCGCTGCGCTTTTGAGCTACTCCAAGACCAAAGCTGTAGCGGTCTTTAGATGGTTTGTAAGTTGCTTTCCTTCGCGCCCTCTCTCGCTGGAAGGCTCGCTCCCAGACCAGCTTGTTCTCATCCGACCCCGGCCACGGCAATTTATCAAGTAGACGCATGGTCTTGCTCCAATAGCATTGGTGGAGCGCCTGACACTAAAAAGGAGGGCCAGCGCTCGCCGACCCTCCTTGGTATTTGCGTCCCACGAGTATACCGACCCCCCTATCTTGCTGCAATAGGTCATTCGTCTGTATCGCAATTCCAGGAACTCCTGAGATTACGGTGGTACGCTGAATCTATCTCCCGGACGTCAACACTTCTTGTCTTTTTCTTGCCTGAGGTCGTCCTCAGCCTATCGTCCGACGGCGAGAAGAACCTTGTTCAGTGGGAGAAAATAGCATGCCGAACCTTCAGTCCATACGCGATGCGATCGCTGACCTCATCGCACGGTCCCAGATCCAGATGACCGAACACATCTCGCTGCCAGAAGCTGACAAATGGATCCTGGCATCTGGCTATCAGAAGGCCGTCAGGCGAGGCGAACGCGCGTTCGCCCTGACCCTTGGTTTGGCCCTCTATCAGGCTGATCGTCAGATGCTCTGGCGCCGAACACTGGTGACCCTGTTTGAGGACATCGGCATTGCCGATCCCGGCATCGTCATCGAAGTCGTTGCTGTGTGTAGTTATGCCAAATGGCGACGGGCTGCTGGCGGCGATTTGGCGGTGATCAGCGCTCTGGTGCCACGCATGTGCGTGGCGGCAAAATCCCGCTCTCTGGACCATCTACTCGCCATCCTTTCTTTCGATCCGGATTGCCGGGGATCCGTCGAAAAACTCGCGCGGACCTCAGATTCAGATCTCAAAGAAATCCTTCTCAGTGCAGACAATTGTGTTGAAGATCGGGCCCTTGCCGCCTGCCTTCTTGCAGGAACTGACAGATTTCCATTGCGGCGCATCCCCACACGTCCAGGTGATCCGGATCGGCTGTTCACGGCCTATTTCAAAATGAAGCTTGATCCAGTTTTACTTGAAGCCTGCAAAATTGCCCTGAAGCGCGGCCGTGAACCCATGCCCCTTCTCTTGCCCCTGATGGCTGAATTGAACTCAGCTGATACATTGGAGCCAGTAGAAGATGACGTGCCAAGAAGTATCAGCATCAAGGGCATCCCCACCTGGGCTCTCGATCCTCTCCACACGCGGGCAGGCAAGGTCGCCATCAGAAGATGGCAGCTCATCACTCGCGGTCTGCAGAGGTTTACTATTCCCGAACTCTCTATTGCCGTGTTCCTGATTGATGGCGCCCAGCTTCAAAACGAACAGACGAACACCTTCCTCTGGGACCTCAAGGAAAAAGGCATTTCAGCTGACCTCCAGGCCCGCAACATTCCCCGGCAGGATCACCAAAGACTGCTTGATGCGGTTCGTGCACGCATGCCTGAGCTTGATGCCGTTCGTGCGGAAATTCTCGAAGACATGCCATCTCCTGGCCAAACGGATTAGTTGAAGTGACCAGCCTTGCAGAGAATCCACTGCGACTTGTTACTTCCGATAAAGGAATATTATCGGAACCAATCGATCCGGCGATGCTTCTTGATGCAATCCTGCCTCTGGACTCGTCAGGAGGCCAAGGCGGCGATGTAACCCCTCTCGCCAGGTACTTGGATGCATCTATCGCTCCGGCCACCAGGCGGGCCTACAGGAGCGATCTCGCGCACTTCCTGGCATGGGGCGGGACGATACCTGCGACATCACAGATAATCGCCGAGTATCTTGCGGCTCACGCTGAAAGTCTGGCAGCCAAAACCCTCATGCGCAGGGTGGTGGCCATCAGCTTCGGGCACAGCGTTCTGGGGCTCGAGAACCCCACCCTGGATGATCTCGTGCGCAGGACGATGAGAGGCATTCGACGGGTCCATGGGAAGCCACCGGTTCAGGCGAAGCCTTTACTCATTGAAGATCTCGAGAAGGTGGTTGCCGCGATTGGAGATGATCTCAGGGGCTTGCGGGATCGGGCGCTCCTGCTGACAGGGTTTCATGGGGCGTTTCGCCGTTCGGAACTGGTGGCAATAAGCACTGAGGACATCGAATTTGGAGATGCAAATGTCGTAATCAGAATCCCGCGCAGCAAAGCGGATCAGTTCGCCAAAGGGCGATCTGTTGCAATATCAAGATCAAGTGTTGCATGCCCGGTTCACGCCTTGGAGGTCTGGCAGCAGACATCGGAACTCACGGGAGGTGCGATCTTTCGATCGATCTTGAAGTCGAATCGAATGGGCTGCCAAGCCTTTGTGCCGGAGACCGTGACGCACATTTTGAAGGTGCGCCTTGCGGTGGCAGGGATTGATCCCAAAGGTTACAGCAGCCATTCCCTGCGGGCGGGGTATGTCACTTCGGCATTGGCCTATGGCATGCCAATCTGGGAGGTAAAGCATCAAACCGGACATTCCTCCTTCGAAATGGTCGACCGATATAATCGGAACTAGACACTCGAGGATGGGACTAAATCCAGGTGGCAATGCCGACAAGTGCCCCACTGGTAGCTGGTCAGGTCAGCAGATTATTGCCTGCCAGTTTCGCCCTCGCCAGCTCAAACACCGGCCAGGCACGTTCCCTTTTGAGGTGGCGAAAAAGTGCTCTTGGGGCCTCTATACCATTTGAAGTTGCCAGAAATAGAACGTATCGTTCGGGCTCGAAACTGAGTTCACCCGCTCTTGGGTTCAGGCTCACGGGCAATTACGACGTGTAGTACCGCGACACATCGCACCCGTCTGCAAGACCAGAGAGCGGGCGGTTTGCCGTGAAGGTCATCAACCACTTTGGAGACGAAGTCATGAAAGTGTTTGGGGTTTAGCGATGCGAAATAAGCAGAACCGACTCAACGTGAACAATCTTTTTGTCTTGGGAGCAGGGGCCTCATTCGCTGCTACAAGGCCGCGGGCTTCCTTCACTTCTGAGCAGCCTCCCACGAAGCAAACGCCGCTTGACAAACATTTTACTAAGGTGATCTCAGAGCTAAACCGCCAAAGACCTAATTGGGTCAATGGTTCCGTATCAACGGTCCTGAAGGGCTGGCGCGACCACAAGCAATTTGGGAGTCTTGGGCTAGAGCAAGCCATTTTGACTCATGCCGCGAATATGAAATTCGTACGCGCGATCCGCCCTAGAAGAAGCCGCAATTCAATTGAGTTTGAAGTGTTCATGAATCACTTGGCACATCTGATTACACACCGGCTCAGGAGCGCGAGGCCCGGAAGAGAGGGAGTGTATGAAGGTTTTTCGGAAGTATTTTTCAATCGAAAAGACACCAGCAATAGAATCATCACATTTAACTATGATGACGTGCTTGACAAGATCCTATTGGAAAAGCACGCACTGAAGGATCTCTACTTTTCGAATCTCAAACCTTCGCAAACATCATTGCCGAAAAGTGGTGGATCGGACTCACCTCTCCTCCTCAAGCTTCATGGGTCCGTGAATTGGAACTGTCATTCAGATGATTTTGCAGAGATGATTGGTCAGCAACTTGATGATACCGATCCTCTGAATATTGAAGATATTTGGTTCAGAAGAACTGGGTGTCCGAGTCCCGATGACAATGTCTCGCCATGCATAATTCCCCCCCTTGAATCCAAACCGATTACATCAATTGAACTATTTCGCTTTCTCTGGACAATGGCCTGTGAATATCTGCACGAGTGCAAACATCTATATCTTTGTGGCTATTCGCTTCCTCCAACTGATGCACTTGCTTCGGCCCTGTTCAAGGAGTTCAACAACTACGGCCTTGAGACCATCACTGTTATTGACCCCGATCCCGCTGTGATGAGCAGGTGGAGAGACCTACTGTCTCGTAAGAATGTTAGCAAGGCACAGTGGATGTACTACGCCGATTTCTCCGAGTTCGTTGAAGCATGCAAGTAGGAGAAATTGCCAACATAAGTAGTGAAGATTTGGCGGATCTTGAGGCAAGAGTTCATTCGGTCCTAGAGGAAACCGCACATGAAAATTCCTAAGCCCATAAACGAAACGCAACGACGATACAATGCACTCTGCGATCTCGGGGGTGGTCAGGGCGGCGGGCCTGCAAGAACCAGAGTCCAGGAGTTGCTGCATGAAAGCGGAGAGCTGCTTAATGACATGGGCCACGAAGAAATTTTCGAAAATCTGGCTGCGCTCTCTGATCGCAACCCATGGCACGTCTGCTTTGCAATGGGTTTGACTTGGGGGCACCTTGCCCGTGGCGGAGCTCCGTTCATGGAAGCAGCAGTCAACTTGCTTGAAGACTGGAACCAGGATGATCTGGATGTAGCGCGAAGCTACGGCAATGAACGCGGGCCAGACCCAATCGAACAATCACTTATGGGCGGTCATTTGCTTTTTTCAAGAGTACGTTTGCCAGACCAGCTACCGGAGACATTGAGCCAGTATGTTAGGGCTCAGAATCGTTGGCTTGGTGGCGTAATCTCACCTGATAGGCCTCGCTACATTGGTAGCTGGAACTCGACTGCAATGTTCATGGTTGCCCTGTTTTCGAATCTCCCGCTCGTCGCCCAAATGCAAAACACGGAGGTCATGTTGCCGCCAGGAGGCCCGGTCTTTCGTGCACTTACTACATTACACCGGGGCCACCTTCTAAACTCTCCGCCTTCAGGAAATGAGCTTGATGACGAGGCCTATGAACCGGGTTCGATTTACGTGAACAATGATTTGTTCCGGGAACTCCACGTTGGTCATGAGGGTTGGAGCGTACTAGATGTGCACAGCGGCTTGTACATGCTCGGAACGAACTTTGCTGCATCCAACAATTGGTTCTAAATGGTGATGTGCGCGACACAGATCAACCTTGCTAGCGACGAAGCTGTGCATCTATATGATTTAGAGATCATATGTTTCAGATCAAGGTGTTACTGCTACAACATAACAATTCGTTTCGATTGCCGGTCTTTTCGTGGGTTCTGTTTGTGCCACTCAGAGTGAAGACTGCAGAACTCCAATGGAGTCAGACCCTTACTGCCTAATCTAACGAATTGGCCATTTTCGTAGGTTCTGTGCGTTGGGAACATCGGGAACCTGGCCCGTGCGGAGTCAGCTCACTCACTTTCTAGCCACTTCCCGGTCTCTACTGCATCTACCAGGCTGGCAAATGTGAAACTGCCTCGCCTCTTATCACTCGCATGACTGGGTTCTGGACTTCATTGCAATAGATTCAGTGACGTCCGCCTCGGAGCTGACTCCTTTGACGGCAATCGGTATCGTTATCGCCGGGCCTGCGGTCGAGTGCCAAATGTCTGAATAGATGCTTCGATTTCTGTCAGAAGAGCGGCGCAATCCGTCCCATGAAATTGTGGATTCAACCCACCGGACTCCCGCCCCAGAAAGGTTGCCAGTTGCGTCTTGATTCCACTTACTCTCGTCGCGGGGACCTTCAGCGTTGTAGCAAAAATCTGACTGGCATTGCATTTCATATTTGGCGAAATCAAATCCAGATTTTGCTGATGGAATCCAAACCCCAATAGAATGACGGTTTCTGCTCTGTGAATGAGGTGGCGCATTGCCTTCACATCATTTGTAACTTCTGAATCCTCAGTGAAGGTCTGAATGCGTTCCGCCGCACTGATCAGACCGTCTGCAAGTAATTGCGCACCAAAGGACTGATCGATTGACTTCAGATCAGAGGCAGCTTCTCCGACGGTCCCATAAGGGTGCAGTATGGGAGGAAGATCAGGTCGGATAGTTTTGCTGTCACTACCAAAAGACAAACCGTCCAGCCGGTTGTGGAGATAGAATTCAAGACATCTGTCATAATTGAAATTGATGAAAGCGGTGTTCTCAAATGTGTTTCCGATGTTTGACAGCTGGTGACCTGTCGAGAGAATCCGCCACAGTACGTTGTGCCAGCTAGTCCCAACCTTCGCTGTGCTCTTTGCATCCGGTTTGTCGCCAAAATGCTTCCTTAGGGCACTCTTCCGCTCTCCGCGCATGATACAGATTGCGATTCCAAGTTTTGCGCACACTCTAATGAACTCATTGCCCGCGTAATTGTGGATGAAGTTGTCAATGGAGAGTGCTGCTGGCATATGCTTCACAATCGCCTTCATCGCCTCGTCGCACTGTCTGTGCCGGTTCGAGTCTTGGCGATTCTCGACAAGCACCCTATGCACCGCACTGTCAAAGACTCTACGTTCGTAAACGATGTCATTTCGGTCGACGACAGCTTCTTCCGCAGTTGTGCCAAACCCGAAATCAAGCAGCTCAGCAACTTGCTGTTTGAGATCGTCCCCCAGCGGCATCCCGACATCCTTCCCAGCACCTGCTCCTAGTATGAAGACTGTATTGCGTTCAATCATGTCTCGTCGCTCTAGTTGGCCTTGCCGAAATTCTTTGCGAGGAAGTCTAGCGTGGCAGGATCACGAAGCATGCAGACAATGTTCTGATTGGCGAATGCGCCGGTGAAAGTCTTTGCATCTGCAATTGGAACTGTGTTCTGCCAATCAACTGCCACCACGTAATCTGTCATTTCTTGATCATCGGGATCATGCAAAACACCTGGCTGCACAAGTTCCACATCTTCGAGAGTGCTACCATCAGGGAATTTGAACTCATGGGACATGACTGATGGCATTTGCACGATGCCAAATCCAATGTAGCCCGCCCCAGGATGATAGGCGTAGATTGGACTGCCTTTCTCCAATTGATCCAATCGCTTTGAGAAGTACCTTCCATATCCCGCAGAAATGAAACCGAACTTGCGCATATCTTCCCAGCTCCGGACGTCAGGATCGTGGCCAGCGTTTACGTAGTAGTCGCCATTCCAGGGCAGCTTCTGTCGGCTTTCAGCGCGGGCAACGACTTCTTCCTGATCCATCAGCCAATCGGAAGCAAGGAACTGTTGTCCATCATCGTCGAACACGTTGAAGAACGCCGTGTTGATATTGAGCCCATGTTCCTCTGCCAGATACTCAACAATTCGTTTCGATGATGCATCCAGTTCACTCGCCACAATGATCATACTGTGATCGCTGTTGAGATTTTCAGGTAGCGGCGTTCCGAACCGTTCCTGATAGGCTGCCTCTAGTCTGCCTCCAAGTTTGTCCAAGGCTATTTCATGGACTTGTTTCGTGGTCAGGTTCGAAACCCAACTGGCATAGTCAAGAATCTGTCCCACAATAACGCGAGAGGTTCTCTCTCGCTTCAGTTCAATAACGCCCAGGTCGCCGTCGCGGCTGAGAGTCAAGATGTCAATCTTCTTGCCAAAACCAGTAACTACTTGGCGTCCGAGGACCAGCACGTCGAGCCCAATGATGGATGGGTCCCTGGCAATCCAATCCTCCAACAATTCCTCTCTGGCGAGCCCCTGTCGAGGCACAGGTATCAGTTCATTTCCATCGACTTTGTAGAGCGTACTCATTCAGTTTACTCCGCTTTGGTACTCACTTCGGGGGAATGGCTCATTGAACTTTGGCCTGTTCCTTCATAGCCAGCGTTCCGCATCATGTCATCATTGACCTCCACATAGCGAGCGTCTCATGCAAACTGGAATAAGGCGTGGGAGTGTAAGTCATCAGGCCGAAGACAGGTGTGATACACTTTTGAAAAACAAGAAGACGAGGTTTCTATGCTTCAGAATGCGGCCAGCCCATTTCAACCCAGCCAAAATGCCATTTTGCTCAGTGTAAAGCCTCGATACGCGATTCAGATCATAGGGGGTACGAAGACGGTCGAATTGCGACGGCGATTTCCCAAAAGTCTTGCTCCGAACACGTTGGCGCTCATCTATGCTTCTAGCCCCATCAAGTCTGTAATCGGATGCGTTTCCATTATGAGGGTGTCGGAAATTAGGGTGCGAACCGCATGGGAAGCTGTGGGAGCTAAGGCATGTGTTACAAGAGTCGAGTTTGACGATTACTTCCATGAGACGGACAGCGGCTTTGCCGCTCACTTGGTGAACCCAATTGAGTTTCCCACTCTGCTAAGCCTCCGTGACCTTCAGGCGGTCTTCTCAATCTCTCCCCCGCAATCCTACCGCTACCTCAATGATGGTGGCAAAGAGCTTCTAGACCATGGCCTTACCAAAGCTCTTGCTTGACACCAATATCCTTATCGGGCTTGAAGACGATAAGAAGACCGAGCTGTCACTTGCCCAGCTGTCACAGCTTGCTAACAAGCACGGTATTGGGCTCCACATCCATGAAGTGCAGCGCAAAGATGTTGATCGGGACAACAACACCCGCCGAAAGGCCATTACACTCTCCAAACTTGAAAAATTCGCCAAGATTGAAGGTATTCCGGAGCACACCGATGATGAGCTAACATTAAGGTACGGTGCAATTCGCAATGACAATGATCGCGTAGACTGCGAGCTGTTGCACGCAATTGACGTATCCAATGCAGCTGACTTCCTTGTGTCTGAGGACAATGGACTGCACAGGAGAGCAGACAGCGCCGGACTCTCTCATCGAGTATTTCGTGTTGCTGATGCAGTGTCGTGGCTGACCCAGGCATACGAGCCACAAGACGTCACACTGCCGAGTATTGCGTCTGGCAGGTGCTATCAGATCGCTGGAACTGAAGCCATTTTCGACACTCTCAAGAGCGACTACCCTGGTTTTCCGGCATGGTTTGAAAAGTGCCAAAAGGAACATAGAGCCTGTTGGAGCGCGTCACATGACGGTGTGATCGTCGGCATCGGAATTGTCAAACCAGAAGAACCAGGGGACGTTCCTTTTCAAACAACCAGGCGCTCGATATTGAAGCTATGCACATTCAAGATTGAGGATACGTCCGGAGGCCAGAAACTCGGAGAGCAGCTGCTGAAACAGGTGCTTTGGCATGCTGCGCGGAATGACTACGAACAGGTCTACGTGACAGTACTGCCCAAACACGAATTTCTGATTCACTTCTTCGAGTCCTACGGATTTGCCCAGTCTGGCATTTTCGACGGAGAAGTAGTTCTTGCTAAGTCATTCGAATTGAACGCCGATGAACAGAATGGACTGACGGCAGCTGAAACCAGTACGAGAACCTACCCAAATTTCATTGAAGGTGATGGCGTGAATAAATATGTCATTCCCGTGCATGCAGAGTTCCATGCCAAGCTGTTCCCAGAGTCGACTCCGTTGGTTCCCTTGCCACTGGTGGAAGCTTCTGACGGCCCGGATTGGGGGCCAAGTGGGGCGACGGTTCTGGCGTCAGGCCACAGTATTCGGAAGGTGTATGTCTGCAATACAAACACGAGATCGATGCGGGCTGGCGACATCGCAATGTTCTACATGACCAGAGCACCGGGCTACGTGCAAAGCCAAATGCTGACAAATATCGGGATGATAGACGATGTGACCATAGTCCATGACTTAGACACGCTGATGCGGGTGACTGCAAAGAGAACTGTCTATTCTGCCACCGAGCTTGAAAATATCTTCAACGCCTCGTCTGGTGGTGTCGTCGCAATTAGTTTTTTGCATTGTGGTCAGCTGGAGCCTGCGCTGGAACTCGACATCCTATTGAAACAGGGAATTTTGTACGGGGCACCCCAATCGGTAACGATGATTGACAGTGAGCAGTACAATGCACTTAGGTCACTGTCTCATCCCGTTTTCTAGGGCTGCGTTTCTAAACTGCACAAGCTGACTACACCGCCTATCATTACAGCACTTCAACAGCATTCCGCTGCATTTCATCAGTGCAAGTCACGTATCGTTGTAGGTTACTAATTGAAGAATGCTCGCTCAGAGACATAATGACGCGGTGTGACACACCCGCATGGGATAAATTTGATATGAAACTTCTGCGACCTGAATGACTTGAACATCCAGAAATACCGGCAAGTCTGTACATGTCTGAAAAGAGCTGGCAAAGAGTATTGGCAGAAAAAGAAGTGCCTTTTTGCGTCATTAGGAATGGCTCACCCATCGAAGTAAGCTTTCCACGATTTGACCAATACGACTGAAGCTCTCTCCTCAGCTTTGTACACACAAACACAGCACGAGCTTCTTTGGTTTTTGTGTTGTGCGCCGACAGCATGATGCGGTCCGTAACTTCGCCGGCTTCGTTGTAAACGTCCTCCACTTTCAGAGATGCAATTTCGCCGACACGGAATCCGCATAAGTAACTGAGGTGTATTGCTGCCGAATTCCGTGCAGCATGACGTCTGCCAGCGACTACCGCAAGTAGGCGTTTGAACTCTGCATCTGTGGGCACTTTCGCTTGTTTCACAGAAAACCTCACAAAATGTCAATTTTGAACTGCTAACAGTGTATAACCACAAAGGTTATAGATTGAGCGTACAACAGAATCCATATTTGGCAAGCGTTTCCAAGACAATGTTGGCTTCTGTATCATACATGAGATTCTGCGCAATAGCCCAATTCATAGTAACTTTCGAGTCCTCAAGCGGGCCGTCATTTCTCACATTAAACCCACTAGAAAGCCCATCCTTTGGACTACATTAGTGTAATGATTTAAGTTACAATTGTGCCGCGAGAACTATCTTCTAACCCTTGCTGATCCTCGATCCTATTCTCTGAAACTTGGACCTTCTTTCCTCACAAAAGATATATTTTCTGAGGTTTGTTGCATTTGTCTTGGAGAGCTGATCGCCTGAACGACGTCAGGAAAACTGTTGTTGGTGTTAGTGGCTCAGTTTCAATGGTTCTTGTTGCAGCCCTATTAAATGGGTGACCGTTGTCAGAAGAAGAGGCAACGGCACGCCTCAACATTTCCTCCTATAATCTTCACTTATCGGAACTAACCCGGATCCTGGAAAGGGAGCAGGAACGATGCCCTGCTCCCAATGGCTCACTGCAGCTCAGACTTCGACCTGTTCAGCGATCGCCAGCGCATCATCGACTTCAATGCCCTGATACCGGACCGTGCTCTCGACTTTCGAATGGCCCAGCAGCAACTGCACAGCCCGCAGGTTCCTTGAACGCATCGCATTAGAGCTGGCGATGCGGGTCCGCTTTTGGCGGGAAAGGAGACGGATTGGCAAGATTCAAAGAAACGGCTGCTTCTGACCCAGAGCAGACATTCAAGGATGAATCCCGCAGCTTTCATTGTCCAGGTCATGGCCCCCAGATCGGTAGCAACATGTGACCCGTCATACCCATGGCGAACCAAGGGACTAGGGCCACTATGGGACGATGGCCGTCGTAAGGACAAGCCAGGCGGAGTATCAGAACGACAAGGAACATTGCGTGACTAATTGAGACTGTGTTTTAGTACGATAAGAAACCTCCAAATCATCCCGTCCGACCAAGTGACAGTGGATGATCTGCAAGAGATGAGAGGGATCGAGATGGAAATCAGACGACTTACAAAAAAGGTCGGCGTAGCTATTGCTCTGACTACACTCATCATTGCTTCCAGCTGTGCAACAGCACAGGAAGAGACGACTGAACCACAGATGATGCAAATGCCCGCGGACATGCAACAGATGCATGATCAAATGATGACGCAGATGCGTGACTGCATGAGCATGCCTATGAGCGAAGGCGAAGAAATGGAGGGCATGCGGCATGATCCGGCTGGATCAACCGACGAGACGGCACAACAGGAAATGCGTCAGCGCATGATGGCTCACATGCAAAACTGTATGGAGCAAATGCAGGTAGGGGACGGCATGCCCGGCATGATGCAGCAAGGTCAAGATAGTTCTGAGGAGTGATCTCGAGCCGACAACGGCCCGCGTACATTAAAGAGGTCAAACAACAGTATGGCCATTTGGCGTACAGTCTCTGCATACGTCTCCAGTGGCCTTCCCTGCGGGCCTTCTTGCCATCTACGAAGCTCTCTTTCATGATGGTCAGGGGGGGCAATCAGGTGAGCATCGAATATAAACCGAACAGCCTGACGCTTGTTGGCGCGGTCTCAATGGGGACCAGCGTCATGATCGGCGCAGGTATTTTTGCCCTGACGGGGCAGGTTGCTGAACTGGCCGGAAACTTGTTCCCGCTTGCGTTTCTTGTTGCGGCGGTCGTAAGCGGCTTCAGCGCCTACACCTACATCAAGATGTCAAACGCCTACCCGTCGGCCGGCGGCATCGCGATGATTCTTCAAAAGGCCTACGGTCCTGGAACAGTAACGGGTGCATGCGCCGTCCTCATGGCTCTCTCCATGGTCATCAACGAGAGCCTGGTGGCTCGAACATTCGGGACCTATACGCTCCAGCTTTTCGACATTGAAGGAGACACCCTTCTTGTTCCGGCACTGGGAGTCGGCCTGCTCGTCTTCGCCTTTGTCGTGAACGTTTCCGGTAATCGTCTGGTCGGCGCCTTTTCGTTCTTGATGGCATTGGCCAAGACCGCAGGAATTGCAATTTTTGCAATCGTCAGCCTGTGGGTCGCAGGAACTTTCTTTGAACCCTCCAGCGTTAATGTAGCGGAACAATCATATGGCGGATTCCTCGCCGCACTCGCGCTGGCGATTCTTGCCTACAAGGGCTTCACGACAATCACGAACAGTGGATCGGAGATTGTCGATCCGCACCGGAACGTCGGGCGCGCAATTGTCATCTCAATCTCGATCTGTACGGTCATTTACCTGCTGGTCGCCCTCGCTGTTAGCGCCAATCTTTCGTTGTCTGAAATCATAGCGGCCAGGGACTTTGCTTTGGCGGAAGCCGCGCGGCCGGCCCTGGGCGATTACGGGCTCTGGTTCACTGTAGCTCTCGCGATCATTGCAACAGCCTCAGGTGTAGTCGCTAGCGTGTTCGCGGTTTCGCGCATGCTGACCATGCTCACAGACATGAAGTTGATCCCGCACAGACACTTCGGAATGCCAGGATCGCTCCAGAGCCACCTGCTGGTCTATACGATTGTGATCGCGATGATTTTGACGATCTTGTTTGACCTGAGCCGAATTGCATCCCTTGGTGCCATCTTCTACATCGTCATGGACATTGGCATCCACTGGGGCGTTCTTCGCCACCTCAGGGAGGAAGTACATGCCAACGCTCTTATTCTCGTTTCTGCGATCACATTCGATGTAGTCATCCTCGGATCGTTTCTGATGATGAAGGCCAGTACCGATCCACTGATCGTTATCATTGCAGTCGCTGTCCTTGTTCTCGTCTTTCTGTTGGAATGGCTTTTCCTGCGTTCTCGTCCAGCCCCTGTGGACAAGATGGAACATCATCACTGAAGCACGTGATTCCAAAACCCAGGATTTCTTTTTTGACCATTGTAACCATATGGGGTGTACGATATTGCGTGTCAGAAAGGGCATCAAGCAAGGATCCATGAGCTGAAATCGGGCTGGTCGGAGAAATGGAAAGAGGGAAACTCAACGTAGTGGAGTTGACCGGCAGCGGTGCACCGATAGTGTTCCTGCATGGCCTTGGTGGTACAGTCCGGTACTGGAGCTGCAGGGGAGCAAGTCTCGAATTCCCGGAACCCGTATTGCTTGTGGATCTACTTGGCTTCGGTGACTCTCCCAGGCCCTGGCAGAAATACACGATCGACAGGCACATTTCAGCGTTACATGAAGTCTTGTGTGACTACGAAAACTTCGCACTCGTTGGACATTCCCTGGGTGCGGCATTGGCGCTCATTTATGCGGCGCGTTACCCTGGAAAAGTCAACGGCCTCGTTCTTTTCAGCCTGCCTTTCTTTGGCAATGAACGCTCAGCCTACAAGTGGATGCGCAAGGCGCCAGGTGGTTGGTTGAATACCAACATGATTGCTGTTGCACTGACATGCATGCTGACTCGTCGCGTCGCAGGCCGACTGCTGCCAAAAATATTCAGCGAGTATCCACAAGAAGTCACGGAAGATCTTGTCAAACACAATGTTCTTTCATCAACAACATCCCTGTGGGAAGTCCTCTATCGCCACGACCTGATGATCGATGCAAAAGAGCTTCCGATGCAGATTCCAGTCACTTGTATCCACTCGGAAGACGATGATACGGCTCCGATTGAGAGAGTTCGACAGCTTGTCAGCGCATTTCCGCGCTGGGAGCTCATCGTCCTGGACGGGTTCAGTCATCACCCTTGGCTGTGGGCTCCCGACATCTGCGCAGACATAATTGCAAGAAGTCTGTTGGGACAGAGCCGTACACTCGTTGTGGAACAAGAAAGTGCTGCGGATCTAAAGTCTGGAATGTAAGGACTCCTGACCTCAATTTATCCTAATTCGTTGGTCTGGCACAGGCGAACAGCAGAACTGTGGCGCCTGCAGTCAACGAGACAGCTGAACAAGAAATGAACTTCCAATCTTACATCCGGCAGGCCGGCAGGGCCGGTGTGGATATCATGCTCAGCCCATCTCAATTCCCTTTCGTTCGATCAGTGAACATGGCCGTCTGCATTGTGATCTGTTTCTGGCTCGGGCGCTTCTTGAATGTGGTCTTCAGCGGTTACAGCGGGAACCGCCACACCCAGCCCGTACTTGAAAACCAGTTCGCCGCCCTTCAATCCTGTGACAGTGAGCAAGGCAGCCCCGACATAAAGCGGCACAAGGACAAGGGATGTCATGGACTTCCCTCTGCGTTCTCTGATCCCCAGCCACATAGCAGACACAATGAAGATTGTCATTGCGGCCAGTCCCCAGTTGCGATGGTCAATCATGGCGCTGTGAGACAGGTCGTCATGTGCGACGGTATTGGCGGCGTAGAGCCCGGCGGCGACTGTTACAATTGCAAAGCCGGCCCCAATCCACAGATTCCATCTGGCCGCAGCAAGCAGCGAGTCCCGCCACGATCTGGCCGGGAACAGGATGGCGACGGTGAACAGGGCCACCGACACAAGACACAGACCGATCGTGAAATGCACAAACACGGGGTGCCAGTTTGGGACAATTTCGAACATTGGTTTCTTCTCTTGAATGGATACTCAACTTACGTCCTGGCGGGGCGGGACCGGGAAGAGGCGTTCTCTTGCCTGCAGAACCAGTCCATAGATGACCGGCAAGACCAGCAGCGAGAGGATAGTGACCGTCAGCATACCGCCCGCCATGGGACCGGCGATCCTCTGCATGACTTCAGAGCCAGTGCCGTCGTCGATCATAATGGGTATGAGGCCCGCCACAATTGCGGTCGCTGTCATGGCTATGGCCCGGACCCGTTCTGATGTGCCTTCGAAAGCGGCTTCCATGATATCAGCTGACGAGAGACCCGTGCCATCCGTTTTGCTCGCCCTCTTCCGGGCGATGGCCTGGTCGATGAACGTGAGCACCAGAACGCCGATTTCTGCCGCGACGCCTGCAAGTGCAATGAATCCCACGCCGACCGCGACAGACAGATTGAAATCAAGCCAGTAGATTGTCCAGACGCCGCCGATGACGCCGAAGGGCACCGACAGCATGACAACCACAGGGGCCGCGAGGTTCCGGAAATTCAGATAGAGAAGCAGAAAGATAATCAGCAGCGTTGCCGGAATTGTAATCCTCAGACGCTCTGCTGCCCGCTCCATATATTCAAACTGACCTGACCAGCTGATCATGTAACCAGGGGGAAGCGTAACCTGTTGCTCCAGGAGTTCCTTCGCCTCTGCCACAAACCCGCCGATGTCAGATGTCCTGAGATCAACATAGACCCAGGCATTGGGCCTTGCGTTCTCGCTCTTGATGACTGGTGGGCCGCGCGAGAGGCTGATGTCAGCCACCTGTGCCAGTGGAATTTGCATGCCTGTGGGTGTCGGGATGATCACCTGACCGATGGCCTCCGGGTCGCTTCTGAGCTCCCTCGGATAACGCAGATTGACGGGATAGCGTTCGAGGCCCTCAATTGTCCAGGTGACTGTCATGCCACCTATGGCGGACTGGATGACATCCTGGACATCGCCAATGGACAGGCCATATCGGCTGATGGCGGCGCGGTCGATTTTCACATCCATGAAGTAACCCCCGGCGGCACGATCTGCAAATACCGAAAGAGTGTCGGGATGTTGTTTCAGAACACCTTCTATCCTCGTCCCGATGCGCTCAAGCTCATGAAGATCAGGCCCCGATATCTTGATGCCAACAGGTGTCTTGATGCCGGTGGAGAGCATGTCGATGCGGGTCTTGATGGGAAATGTCCAGGCATTGGCAACCCCCGGAAAGCGGATTGCCTGATCCATTGCATCTGTCAGATCACGCACCGGTCTTTCAGGATCAGGCCAGTCGTCCCTCGGTTTCAGGCGAATAATGGTCTCGATCATGGAAAGAGGTGCGGCGTCAGTGGCAGTCTGCGCGCGGCCAACCTTGCCAAAGACGGACAGGACTTCAGGGAACGAAATCAGGATCTTGTCGGTCTGCTGCAACAGCTCGCGAGCCTTGGTGATGGAAATACCCGGGAAGGTCGTTGGCATGTAGAGAATGTCACCTTCATCAAGAGGCGGCATGAATTCACTGCCAATGCGAGACAAAGGCCAAGCGGTTGCAACCAGGATCGAAAGAGCAATTGCAATCGTCACACGGGGCCACCTGATGGCCAGCGAAAGAGCTGGTCTGTGTACAAAGTGAAGTGCGCGATTCAATGGATTGCGCGCTTCGGGGATAATCCTGCCGCGAATGAAATAGCCCATAAGTATTGGCACCAGTGTTACAGCAAGGCCCGCCGCTGCGGCCATGGCGTAAGTGGCCGTGAAGGCGAGCGGCGAGAACAGCCGACCTTCCTGGCCCTGCAGGGTGAACACGCTGACATAGGCTGACGTGATGATCAGCAGCGAAAAGAACAGCGCTGGCCCGACTTCACGGGCGGCAAGTGAAATGGTCTCCCAGTGTTGTGACTGGCTGAGTATGCCACCCGCATCTTCCCGCGCTGACTCTAGGCGCTTGTGCGCGTTTTCTATGAGGACTATGGCCCCGTCCACCATGGCCCCCACAGTGATGGCGATGCCGCCAAGCGACATTATGTTGGCATTGATGCCCTGCCAGCGCATGACCAGGAATGCCAGAAGAATGCCGATGGGCAATGCCACAATGGCCACAAAGGCTGATCTGATATGCAGCAGAAACAGGATGCAGACCAGGCTTACGACGATGAACTCTTCAATCAGTTTGGCATTCAGATTGTCGACAGCGCGTTCGATCAGGGCGCCGCGATCATAGACTGGCACGATCTCGACACCTGGTGGCAGACCGGCTTTCAGCTCATCGAGCTTCAGACGCACACCTTCAATGGTTTCCAGTGCGTTTTCGCCGTAGCGCATGACGATGATGCCACCCGCGACTTCTCCTTCGCCATTCAATTCTGCAAGACCCCGTCGAAGCTCAGGACCAAGGTGCACGTTCGCAACGTCCGAGAGCAGGACGGGCGTGCCATCAGCATTGCTTGCCAGCGCAATCTGTTCGATGTCCTCAATGCTGCTGATGAGCCCGAGACCCCGGACCATGTATTCGGTTTCCGCCATTTCGATGAGACGTCCGCCGACATCCCGATTGGATCGCTGAATCGCTGTTCGTACGCGGGACAGGGGAATATTGTAGGCGGCGAGCGCGTTTGGATTTACCTCGATCTGGTACTGCCTGACATAGCCGCCAATCGATGCTACTTCTGCCACACCGGGAACGGTCTGAAGTGCGTAACGCAGATACCAGTCCTGAATTGATCTCAATTCCGAAAGGTCATGTTCACCGGTTCTGTCCACAATTGCGTATTCGTACACCCAGCCCACGCCGGTCGCATCAGGCCCAAGGGAGGGCGATACACCGTCAGGCAAACGGTCTCCGACGAAATTCAGAAATTCAAGGACGCGCGACCTAGCCCAGTAAATGTCCGTGCCGTCCTCGAATATGATGTAGACGAATGACAGCCCGAAAAATGAATAGCCCCGAACTGTGGTGGCGCCTGGAACCGCCAGCATCGCAGTTGTCAGCGGATAGGTGATCTGATCCTCGACGACCTGCGGTGCCTGACCTGGAAACTCTGTGAAGACAATGACCTGCACGTCGGAGAGATCTGGAATGGCATCAAGAGGCGTGGTCGCCACTGCCCAGATGCCAGCCGCGACGGCGACAAGGACCGCAAGAATGACAAGAAACCGGTTCTTGAGGGAGCCTGTTATGATGGCTTCAATCATGATCGGGGGACTCCACATCGGCGGAGCCTGGCTCCATCATTTTTGAAGCCGCTTCACGGATGGAAGATTCTGAATCAATCAGGAACTGACCGGAGACAACAACACGTTCACCAGCTTCCAGACCCGAAATGACCTCAACAAGACCGCCACTCCTGACACCTGTCTCAATCTCTCGAGGCTCGAACTTTCCTGGCTCACGGACAACGAAGGCACGTTCAGTGATGCCGGAGCGAATGATCGCTTCCGTCGGAATGACCAGTGCTTCCACCTCGGTTCTGGGGAAGATTGTGGCGTCTGCGAACATATTGGGTTTCAAGATGCCGTCGGGATTGTCGAATTCCATCCGGAGACGAACGGTTCGGGTTGTTCGTTCCACGAAGGGATAAATGTAACTGATGACGCCCTGAAACGTCCGGCCCGGCAGCGCTGCAATTCTGATTTCCGCCTGATCGCCTTCCTGGACCCAGGGCAGCTGGTATTCATAGATGTCTGCGTATGCCCAGACATGGCTGAGATCGGCTATGCGATAAAGCTCTGTCTGGGGTGTAATGTACTGCCCCTCACGGGCACCGACTGTCAGAACGACGCCTTCGAAGGGTGAGTGGATGTGCAGAATGCGGCTGACTTCACGGGTTTCTTCCAGTTCCCTGATCTGATGCTCCGGCACATCGAGAAGTGTCAATCGTTCGCGTGCAAGGCGGACAAGTTCTTCACTGCCTTCGCGAACATCCTCGAAACTTGAATCCCGAAGGGCCTCATGATTTGACAGCGCGAGCAGATATTCCTGCTGGCTTGAGACCAGCATTGGCGCATAGATGCCGACCAGAACCTCATTCTCTTCGACAGGATCACCGGTACGGCTGACAAGTACTTCCTCAATCCACCCTTCGGTCTTTGGATGCAGCATGGCAAGGCGGTCTTCATCATAGTCAATGCGTCCAACCGCTCTGATCTCGGATGAGATCGTCTGGCGCTCTACAATTGCGGTCCGGACGCCGATGTTTTGAAGTGTGACGGGGTCAATTGTTACAGTGCCCACAGGGCCATCGCTCTGGCCATCAGCATACACCGGGATATAGTCCATGCCCATTTCGTCCCTCGCAGGAACGGGTGACGAGATCGCAGGGCTCATGGGGTGCCGGTAGAACAGAGGCTCTCTATCGACGCCATTTTCCGCCCGTAGCATTTCACCTGTCTGATCATCACTCGACTGGCCCATGAAGTACCCAATGGAGATACCGATGATGATGGCAACAGTGGTCAGTAAGAAAATTTGCACTCTATTCATCGAACTTCTCCTGGCCGATGGCTGCTGCAAGGGAAGCAAGACTGCGCTGAGCATCAGTGACGACATTCCAGTATTCAAGTTCGAAGTTCTGAAGCCTGATCTGGGCCTGGATCAGATTGAGGAAATCCACCTGACCGACGAGATATCCCGCCTGCATGCTTTCAAGCGTCAGCCTGGCTTGCGGAATGATCCCATCCTTAATGAACTCTGCGCGCTGGCGCGCTGTCTCATAGGCTGAAATGGCGGCACTGATTTCTGCTGATACTGCTGCTCTGGCATCCTGCTCTGTATATCTGGTGGCAAGAAGCTCCCCCGATCTTTGCTTCAGTGCCTCGCGCTGGCGGTGTTCAAGAAAGACGGGCACAGTGAAAGAAACGCCAGCGGATACAAGATCGGTTCGCTGCCTGCCACCCAGAGACTCCGGGTGGCCGCCCCGGAAACCATAGGCAACGTTCAAATTGACATCAGGATAGAAATTGCGTTCGGCAAGCTCTTGTCGTGCACTGGCGGCATCAATTCTGGTGGCGAGAGATTGGAGGAGAGGTCTCTTGGTTCTTGCTGTCTCGAAGTACTCATCCGCCGGGCCGATGCGCGGCAGTCGCGTGATCGCTTCATCAGGCAAAGCCAGAAAACTGCCCGCTGGCCTGTTCAGGAGAGCCCGTAACTGTGCTTCCTCAGCCTCGCTGACACCGTGGAGTGAAATCTCCTGATCGATAAGACCGCTGAGTTCCAATTCACCCAGCAATACATCCTGCTGAAGGCCCTGACCGACGGAATACCTGGTTCTGGCGGACCGGATGAACTGTCGCAACAGTTCCTGATTGGCAGCAACGACATCCAATGCTCGATCAAGGTAGAAAACACGCCACCACAATCTGGTGACATCCCGAACAAGGTTTAGTCTTGTTTCGGACGCTCTGTGTTCCGCTGTTCTTGCATCACTCAGGGCCGCATCACGGCGCGATCTCAATTTCCCTGGAAATGGAATGGCCTGGGTAACGCCGATCTGCATCTGGGTCATGTTGATCTGACCGGTACTGAAGCTGTCAGCAGGCAAGTTTGCGGCCCTGAAGCTTACCATGGGGTCTGGCAAAGTACCGACTTGGGGCGGCACGTGTGTGAGCGCCTCGGCCCGCGTCACGTCACTGGCCAGCCGACCATTTGATGTGAGCGCTTCTTCGATGGCAGCGGTGAGTTGAAGGACGACGGCTGGGCCTGCGACACTATCTCCAGATTGCGCCTCGGCATTGCTCGTAAGAAATGCTGCCAGGAAAATGGTTGCTATGCAGTGAGTGAATAATCTCACACTCATTCGGACTGAAAATACGGACACCTGTGCTTCCTCTCTCACCAAGGGGCGATGCGCGCACGGCGACTTTGCCCATTGGCCTCTATTGCTTCTCGAAGGGAAAATCTCGGCTCAATGGCATAGCAATGAGTGGCTGATGCAAGGCATCAAGGCGTCATTGCTCGACTGAGCAGAAGATCAGGCTGTGTGTTTGGGAGGTCCGCTGTGAGACGGCGGTGTGATGCCATTCAAAGCGGCTCGGCCAGGCAGCGTGTGAGATGAGCTGCGAATGGAGCCAAAGGTCGAACTGACATCGGCGCTCCAGGACATCATAGAGGGGCAACAGGAACCGGCATGAACTGCACACTTCTGAGATTCGGCACACAGACCGTTGTCGTGCGCAGCAGCTACAACAAGATAACTGGCATCTGAAGGAAGCTCATCGCAGGCAACTGCGGCGGCCGAAGGAACATTCTGGCCAGCCGCCGCCAACGCAACTGCGCTTGTACCCAGAGTGGGAACAAGAAGCGCCAGCATCGCAAGAATCGAAATTAGCCTGCTCATCGTCAAAATCCAGTTTTCACCGAATAACCATTCTATGCCTACAGCCTCTTTCGTCAATTCCGCTGCGGCGTAATTACGCAGCCATGGAGCATTCGGCGGAAATAGTGGCCCTGAATTCAGAAAGGCTGAGTTTTTCGCCAGACTCGTCTGTATTCCCCTAACGTCCGCTTCTGGCTATTAGCGGAACCGTAAATCGCGAAAATTCATGTCCGATCATGACCCTAAACGGACGTTCTCGAGTCCGTGCTTGCGACAGATGGCCACACTTGAGACTGGTCAATGCTGACGCGCGTTGGCAGTGATATCCGCGCGGTCAGCATCTTCTGAAGAAATCTCCGTGTTCAACCCGTCACTGAGGAAAGCATTATGGTCAAATCAGAACTATCCAGCCCCGAATTTGAACTCAAGGTTTCAGGCGTAACCGGGCGCTGCCCTGCTGGCGAGGCATGGGCGAAGCAGAACATCGAAGATGGCAAGATCCCGGTTTTCGCCTGTGAGGGACCGTGTGTGCGTGGTGAGATTGCGCGCGTGGCTGCAGACATCGTCGGCGAACAGGACGGCTATGCGCGCGCCTGTTTTGCGGAAGCATTTCTTGTCCCGCACTCAACGATGACGCGATGGCTCAAGGACGCAGATGAGGTCGTGATGGTCGACGGTTGCTTTCTCAAATGCCTTGGCCGCGTCATGGAGAACCTTGTCGATGCAGAGAAAATCAGGCAATTTGATACCCTGAAAATCCACAAGAAATACGGGGACTTGTTCAAAGTGAGCGATGTGCCGGCGAATGAGCTGCACGAGACAGCAAGCGATGTCGCCGAGACCATCCTGGCCGAGCTCAAAGCCGCTTGATGACATTAACGGAGGGCACGAAATGAAGCCGTTACCCAACAAGGGACGGATTACCAGCCCTGGGAGTATGGAAATATGATGGAATCAATGGGGTGGGGCGGATTTATCTTTGGTCCGCTGTTTATGATCCTGGTCCTTGTCATCACCGCTGTCGTCGTAGTCCTTGTCCTGCGAGCGCTCGGTGTAATACGAACAGGTGAGCCGAACGACGCTCATCGCGAGGAGGACAAGTCGCGGAGCATTCTGCGCGAGCGCTTTGCCAGCGGTGAGATCGACGAAGCAGAATTCGAGAAACTCAAGCAGACACTGGCGAGCCACGCAAAGTAGCGTGAAGAGCTCGTCTGGGCTGATCGCCATGTTGGCGTGCCGCATTGTCCTCTGAAGGTTTGCTATTGTCTGTTCAGGCTGGCGGTACGAGAATGACGAAACGGGCTTGAGCACCGGATTTCTTTAGAGGGCGCCATGCAACGGACACTTCTCTGGACGGCACTGATCATAGCGGCGATCGTTGGCGGATCGTACAGTCTTTACGTCTGGCTCAGCCCGGAGCCGCTGCCCGAACAGCTTCTCTATGGAAATGGCCACGTCGAGGGCATTGAGATACAGGTTGCCGCTGAAGTCCAGGGACGCGTGCTCGAAAGTAATCTCGTCGAAGGCATAGTAGTTCGAGCAGGCGATCTCTTAATCACCATCGACGACGCAGATCTGAGGATTCAGATCGTACGGGCCGAAGCCGAGCTTGAGGCAGTTCGACACCAGATGGAAAGCGCGTCGCTCAACCTTGAAGTCTGGCAACATCATATGTCGGTTGCCGAGAGCGACCGTCAGCGTTACCGCGACCTGCAGAGCGACGGAACGGTCACGCCACAGCGCCTCGAGCAGGCAGAAGTCGCCTGGCAGGAAGCGCGGGGCAACATTGGAGCTTACCGGGCCGAAGTAGAGGCGCTGGAGCACAGTATTGAAGCCGGCTTGGCCACGATTCAGTTGCTTGCAAACCGGCTCGAGCGCACCGGTGTCATCGCGCCTGTCAGCGGGACAGTTCTTGTCAGAGCCGTGGAGGCAGGTGAATACGTCCAGACTGGCCAAACCATTGCTGTCATCGTTGATCTCACCGACATCGAACTCAAAGTGTATGTACCGGAATCCGATATCGGGAAAGTTACGCTGGGCACTGAGGCCAGGATTGGCGTAGATGCGTTTCCGGAGCGATTTTTCGATGGCGCAGTCAAGCGGGTGGATCAACAGGCCCAGTTCACGCCACATGACATACATATGCCGGAAGAAAGAGTCAGAACCGTCTTTGGTGTGACGCTGTCGGTTGACAACGACGATGGCATTCTGAAACCGGGCATGCCTGCTGACGCGTGGCTCCTCTGGGATACAAGTATCGGCTGGCCCGATCGCTTGTTTGTTCCTGAGTGAGGCGAACAAGGTGCCGGTCGATGTTCAATATGTGGTCGATGCGACGGAGCTCGGGCGCAGATATGGCAAGAACTGGGCGATCCGTGGAGTTACGCTCCGCATAAAGCTTGGCCAGATCGTTGGCCTCATCGGGCCCGATGGTGCGGGCAAGTCAACGCTTTTGCAGATGATGGCCGGCATCCTTGATCCATCTGAGGGCAACTGCCACGTTCTCGGCTTCGACAGTGTTCGGCAGGCTGCGCAGATTGCACCGCATATTGGCTACATGGCCCAGGGCTTCACACTGTATGAACGCCTCACAGTGAACGAGAACCTGGATTTTGCAGCCGGCATACGGGACGTCGATCGGGAAGACTCGGCAGAAGAGAGAACTCGTTTGCTGGAAATGGCTGGTCTGACACCGTTTCTCGAGCGCCGGGAAGGTAATCTCTCCGGTGGCATGCGCAAAAAACTGGCGCTGTGTACCAACCTGATTCACAGACCGCCCCTTCTCATCCTCGATGAACCAGGCCTCGGGGTCGATCCGCTCTCACGCCGCGACCTCTGGGAAATGCTCGAAGGCTATCGTCAGGGCGGCACGACGATAGTCCTCAGCACGTCCTACATGGATGAGGCCGAGCGCTGCGACCAAATCGTGATTCTCGACAAGGGGAAGGCGATTGCGGAAGGAACGCCAGACGAACTCAGAGGCCGGGCTCAAGGAGCGGTTTATCGAGTACTTTCAGATGATCCTGCATCTGCGGAACAGCTGCTTCATGAGCGCCCTGACGTAACAAGCGTGCAATGGCGACCGCATGAAGTCCGCTTTACGACAAGTCAGGTGACCCGTCTGCCGGACGATCTGAAGGATGAACTTGCCAGAATGGGAAACGTAGAACCTGTCGAGCCGTCGATGGAAGACATCTTCGCAATCTCGCGTATCGAAGCAGGTTCGACATCAGCCACGCCTGCGCAAGTACAATCGATCGATGTTTCGCAGGGCACCAAATTTTCTTCGAACATCGTTATTTCGACAGATGCGTTGACGCGCCGCTTCGACAGTTTTACAGCGGTAGACTCTGTTAGCATGTCGATAGAAGCGGGCGAAATTGTATGTCTTGCGGGCCCTAATGGCGCCGGCAAGACGACCCTGATCCGGATGCTGTGTGGCCTTCTCTCCCCATCGGAAGGAACTGCCGTGGTGAGTGGATTTGATGTTTCGAAGGAGTCACGCAAGCTCAGAGAGCATATCGGATATATGTCTCAACACTTCTCTCTCTATCCCGATCTCACGATGAGCGAAAACCTGTCTTTCTTCGCAAGCGCATATGGACTTCGCGGCGGCAATGCGAGGAAAGCAATTGAATGGGCGTCCCGTGTGACCGGCCTTTACGACAGCAAGAACTCTATTGTTTCCGAGCTTTCCGGCGCTCTGCGCCAGAGGCTTGCACTCGCCTGCAGCATTCTCCATCGGCCCGAAGTCCTCTTTCTCGATGAACCAACGTCAGGTATCGATCCCATCGCCAGATTCAGGTTCTGGCGGCTCATAGGTCTGCTCACCGAAGCCGGGACTTCGGTGCTCGTTTCGACTCACAATCTTGAGGAAGCAAACTACTGCGACCGCCTCGGTCTGATGCATGAAGGGCGTCTGATCGCCCTGGACGATCTTGATGCACTCAAAGTGGCTATTGGTATTGACTCAACTGACTCTGTCGAGAGCACGTTCATTGCCTATATCGAACGAGAGCGCGCCCGGCTCCCGGCAGACGTGGAGAAGGCAGCATGAAGCCGGCAAGAGTCATTACCGTCATCCGAAAGGAAAAAAAAGACATCGTCCGGGACCCTGTGACAGTGGCCATTGCGCTCCTCATGCCATTGATCATGCTTTTCCTGTTCGGCTACGCGATTTCGTTTGACGTCGAAGATGTGGCAATGGGAGTTCTCGATCAGGATGGTTCTCCGGCAAGCAGGGAACTGGTCGATCGCTTCACAGGCAGCGGTTATCTTGAACTTAAGGAATCCTATACCAGTGAGCGGCAGGTCGAGAACGATCTCCAGCAAGGGCGTATCAAGATTGTCCTTGTCATTCCATCAGGTTTCAGCCAGGCCCTTACAGGAGCCAGCCCTGCACCCCTGCAGGTTCTGATCGACGGTACGTATTCGGTTACGGCGAATCTGATCACGGCATATACATCCGAGATTGTCGCTGGCTATCGATCGGAGGTTCCTTCACTTGTCAATCTGGAGACACGTGTCTGGTACAATCCTTCCCTGCAGAGCGTTGCCTATGTGATCCCGGGCCTCTTCGGCGTGATTCTGATGGCATTCCCACCTCTGCTCACCGCGCTCGCCATCACACGCGAAAAGGAGTCGGGTTCAATCCAGCAAGTATTCACGTCGCCTCTCTCGGCAACGGAGTTTCTCGCCGGCAAACTCGTCCCCTACGGCATCATTGCTTTTCTGCAAATTGTAACGGTCATCATAGCCGGATTTGCCTGGTTCGAAGTACCGCTGCGGGGCAATTTGAACCTGTTGCTGGCCGCGGGGCTGGTCTACGTGTTCTGTACGGTTGGCATTGGCCTCCTTGTTTCGACGATCACCAAAACTCAGCTTACCGGCATGTTGATGGCCCTGATCATGACCCTGATGCCGTCTTTTCTGTTCTCGGGTTTTCTGTTTCCGATCTTTACGATGCCCTGGGTTTTGCAACTCTATACACGGATCTTCCCGGCTCGCTATTTCGTGGATCTTTCGCGAGGCATTGTCCTCAAGGGCGCGGCCCTGCCCGAAATCTGGCCGAATTTCATGATTCTCTTCCTCTACACGATCGGAATCTTCGGTCTGGCGGTCTGGCGCTTCAGAAAGAAGGTGGCGTGATGCTGGCCCGGTTAGGCGGTCTTCTCGTAAAGGAGACGATCCAGCTTCTTCGTGACCGGACGATGCTCTGGTTGATCTTTTACCTCTACACCGGCTGCGTCCTGATCTGTACCTACGCCCTCTCGATCGAAACCAGTGACGTTTTGCTTGCCACCGTCGATCTTGATCACACACCTGCGAGCCGTGCCTTTGCAGAGAGTTTCGCAGTGTCTGAGTCATTCCTTTCAGCCGGACCGGTTGCAACCAGTGAAGAAGCCGCCGAGTGGTTACAGGATGGCAGAGCGGCGGTCGCACTCATAGTCCCAGCGGGATTTCAGCGCGACATTGAACGCGGCGAGACAGCAACGGTCCAGCTCCTTCTGGACGGTTCCAATTCCAACGTCGCGGCCCAGGCGCGCGGGTACGCTATTGAGATTGTCAGCCGCTTTCAGGCTGGGCTGAGCGTGAACCACTTGAGCGCGGCGCCGGGTGTCAGCCCTTCAATTCGTGTGTGGTACAATCCGACGCGGTCCTACACCTCGTTCATGCTGCTCTCCATGGTCGCGCTCGCAGCTTTTCTCGTCGGCGTCATCTACCCGGCCGCGTCGATCGTTCGCGAAAAGGAGACGGGCACCATCGAACAATTGAGGGTCACACCGATTGGAACCACCGAACTCTTTATCGCAAAGACTCTTCCGACAATGGCGATTGGAGTTCTGGCGACCTTCCCAAGTCTTCTGATTGTACTCTGGTTCGGAATTCCCATGCGCGGGAGCCTGCTGCTGTTTCTGGGCGCAACGTCTGTGTTTCTCATAAGTGCGATCGCAATTGGTGTTTTCATTGGCGTCGTCAGTGGAACACTGCAACAGGCTTTGCTTTTGAGCTTTTTTGGTTTGTTTCCGCTGATGTTCCTGTCGGGCACAATTGTGCCCGTAGAGAGTATGCCGGACGTTTTGCAGACACTGACTCTCGTCAGCCCGCTACGTCACTACATGGATGTCATCCTGGGTATCTTTCTCAAGGGATCGGGCGGAGCGGAGCTCTGGCCGCAAGCACTTGCCCTTGTGTCGATCGGTGTGCCGATGTTCGGGATCGCCGCAATGGTCTTTTCAAGAGCCGGCAGGTAGGCATCGCGACCGGCCCTTTACCAGACATGGACTGCACGACTCTACATATTGCCGCGCAGCTATGCCTAATGTCTGCTAATGGCTGAAAGCAGACGAAATCGCAGATTCAGCTGTGATGTCTGCATTTAGCCAAAAGCAGACATGCTTTGCTGACAACAAAATCTTCAATCACCAAGTTTCCTCCCGGAACGCGCTACGACATCTGGATAGGAGCTAACAGGAGGGCTCCGATATGGCAAGCGACTGGTTCCTCAAGAATTTGCAGCGGCTGCGCTCATCGAAGCGACAGAATTCTGTAGAACACGCGCCAGAGCTTAAACGAATCT
>CBDUYM010000021.1:0-57658 GCA_965371465.1 uncultured Alphaproteobacteria bacterium | reverse complement strand
GCATTCGACTTTTAATCGAAGGGTCAGGGGTTCAAATCCCCTCCAGCCTACCAGTTTCATCAAAAGTGGTGCCGTCAGGGTCACA
Organism: uncultured Alphaproteobacteria bacterium; assembly: GCA_965371465.1. Taxonomy (GTDB): domain Bacteria; phylum Pseudomonadota; class Alphaproteobacteria; order CBDUYM01; family CBDUYM01; genus CBDUYM01. The sequence continues at coordinate 57,573 of CBDUYM010000021.1, read as the reverse complement.
CTGGGGTCACAGGCCAGGGAAAGATATCCCTGGGCATATTCCCCCCCGGAACGCCCTTCCGCCTGCCAGCGGGCTTCCATGGCGCTCTCAGAGGGACGGGCTAACAACTAGAAAATTGGGGAGGGGGATTGGGTAGCCTTGGCTCTACAGAAAGTCCTATCGTCTCAGCCGAGGCATTTGGATCGGTAAAGGCAACTTTAGAAAGTCCGGATCCAGGGCAATTGCTTGAAGAGCTGGAGATAAAATTGGACAGGAACGAATTCATTGAATGAGCCAACGAAGTTTCGCCAGTTGATGGTCGTTTTAATTGACTCAATGGCGCCGGGCCTCATAGGTAATCTCTTGAGCCTGGTGCCGTGGGCATTTGGATTTGGGAGCTATGCGCACTCAAACTTCTTCGGGTGGATGCAGATCTTGATTATAGTTGCCTATTGGATCATCGCGCCGCTATTTCTCATGAGCGCTACTCCAGCAATGGCAATATCTGGCCTGACAGTCGTCAGCAGGAAGGATGAGCCGCTGCGGAGATCCTTCGCACTTTTCAGAAGCCTGTTCATTTTTCCAATATTGTTCCTTGCCTTGCCAACTCTGATCATGGCAATCATTTTCGGCTTTCGTACTCCCTTTGATGTAATCTTCAGATGCAGAATGGCATACAAGAGAATTTAGAGTCACTCTGCCGATACTGATTACTGGCTTTTCTTTGGCGTACATCGGTTGCCTACAACAACGGCCTCGGTGCCACTGTTGCTTACGCATATGAGGCGGATGATGATCTCTCGGACCTCGATCACCTGTTCACAGGACCCGCCCTCACCTACGACTTCGCTTACAACAATGTGCATCAACTGATCTCGAAGACCATCAGCGACGACACCTCCATGTGGACACCGGATGCAGCGCTGAGCGAAGCCTATGTGCCCAACCGGCTCAATCAGTACACCACCGTGGCGGCAACCGGACGGAGCTCATCTATGCGTCGGGCCTGACCATCAACTACACCTACGATGACATGAACCGGGTGGAGGACATCACGGATGGCCCGACGGTGCTGGCCAGCTACAGCTACGACGATCTCTCTCGGCGGGAGGGTGTGGCCTACAACGGTGTTACCGGCGCCACCGTCAGCTTCGGCTATGAAAAAGACGACGCCCTCAATGCCCTGAACCATCTCTTCACCGGGCCGGACCTCACCTACAGCTTCACCTCTAACATGGTGCATCAGGTGACGAACCCCAGGGGCCGCTTGAGGGGCTCCCATCATACAATTCTGACAATCCCTTTGCCGACCTGCCCCCAAAAGATTAGACATAGAGCACCTTAATACTGACCTCTACGGTTGCCCTTTTGCTCAATCAGGCTGAATTGATAGTCAGAGGCTTACTGCGCATCGGGCCTTTGTTGTCTTCCATCCACCGCTCAAAATCACCGTCTGGCATGCCCAGAATGTAGTCGGCATCGGCAGTCTTTTGGATCTTCGCAATTTGGTCCAGTGCAGCAATTGCCCTGGGATTACCTGCAGCAGCTTCCTGCTGAATTAGCGCAATCTTTTCTGCCTGTTCTGTAGTCGTCATTGTCTCTCTCCTTAAGATGGCCGGGGGCGTCTGTTGATGAAAGCGTTACGGATGCGCTCGGCAAAAGGCGTCATCTGTGCGGTTCCCGTAAAGCTGAATCTTTGCGGTAACGCGCTTCGTTCGGGTAATCTAATGCGTGCCAGTGCATGAGGATTACCTCTGGTGCCCCACAGGTGTCACTCCGGCTGACGCCTCCGTGATGATCCCCGAAGGGGGCACCCAAAACATGAACCCCCAAAATGTCTTCTCATTGACAGTAGCCATTCGGGCTACGCCCTCATGCCTGAAACTGATGAGGGACGCTTTAGGGGCCTTTCATTGGAGGGGGTGTCATATGAGCCGAAGGCTCGCCTGTGGGGTCACCGGCACCCAGCGTGGTGTAAACACTATCTGCTTCTGATCGAATCACCGTGAGGAAGAGTATGTAACCAGGGGCAATCCTCAGCTTCGATTGGAGTTGTCCTTGTGGGCTTCCTTTGTGCCTTCGTGTTCCTGCATCTGTATCTGTCTTTGTGGTCCTGCAGCTGCCTTTCTCGTGGTGTTCCATTGCAACCTCCAATGCAGACCTCAGCGTGACCGTGTCGCCCACACAGCCCACTTAAGTTGCCAATCGATGTTTCCTGGCTCGGAACCCCGTGCCCGTGTAAAGTCTTCCCCATCGCAGACCTGTGATTGTAGGAGGAAACCATCATGCGGCATCCGCTATTTATTGCCATGTTCACATTTCTGTGCGTCTGCGCCACCGCCGCCCGCGCATATGAAGAGGCCGATCTCCGTCGCCTGCTGGAGACGAAAGAGTGCCCCGGCTGCGATCTCTCGGGCGCGCCTCTCGAGGGGGCGGATTTGAGGGACGCGGAACTCCTTGGCGCGAATCTCAGTGACGCGGATCTCTGGGGCGCGAATCTCTTCGGCGCGTATCTCAGTAACGCGGATCTCACGGGCGCGTATCTCAGGGACGCGGATCTCAGGGGCGCGGTTCTCAGGCGCGCGGATCTCTGGCGCGCGGATCTCAGGCGCGCGAATCTAACGGGCGCGAATCTCATCGGCGCGGATCTCAGTAACGCGTATCTCATCAGCGCGAATCTCAGTGACGCGGATCTCAGGTTCGTGACTCTCTTCGGCGCGAATCTCATCAGCGCGGTTCTCAGGCGCGCGGATCTCAGGCGCGCGATTCTCAGGGACGCGGATCTCACGGACGCAGATCTCACGGACGCGGATCTCACGGGCGCGAATCTCAGTAACGCGGATCTCACGGACGCGGAGCTCATAGGCACGGATCTCAGTGACGCGGATCTCACGGGCGCGTATCTCACGGACGCGGATTTCACTGGCGCGGATCTCACTGGCGCGGATCTAACGGGTGCGTATCTCATGACCACGGATCTCAAGGTTGTAAGTCTTGGCATGGATGTACGAACTGCAACCTTCACTGGCGCAACACTTATCGGCACAGATTTTTCACTAACGAGCCTCGACCAGGCCAATTTTGGCTCCATGGATTTTACAGGCGCACAAGGACTCAGCCGGATCATCGTTGTCAACACGTCACGGCTTGCCGAATTACGAGCACAGGTTCGCAGTGCCGGCCTGCGTACACAAGAGCGAGCGCTTATGTCCGCTCTCAGAAAGCATGTCCTCTCAGCCGCGTCTTCGGCACCAGCAATATTTATCGAGACCTGGATTTTCGGGGGATGGCTGACGGACTTTGGAGCCGAGCCCTCCCGGAGTATCGGCGCTCTCTTCGTTCTTCTCGGTGGATTTGCTTTCTTGTACATGGTCGCCGCGAACGTACCCATCTCGGAAAAGGCTGCCATCTGGCGGGTCTGGTTCAAGGATGAAAGCCGGGCTAGTAATCCAGACGGGAGGCGATTGGCGGTCGATGCGCGGGGGCTCATGATCCCGGCGTGGGGTCTTTATTTCAGCCTTCTCTCGACCTTCCGCATCGGATGGCGTGATCTCAACATTGGCAACTGGCTCTCGCGGCTCAACCCGAAGGACTATGAAGTGCAGGCTACCGGCTGGGTCAAGGTAACCTCCGGCATCCAGTCACTTCTGAGTGTATACCTGATCGCCCTCTGGGCGCTGACGTACTTCAGTCGCCCATTTGAATAGCTACAGATGAACATCGTTGGCCGCTATGTTTTGATACCGGCCAGACCCTGAAACTGAGGTCAGGGGCCCCACATTGCAGGTTTTGAATGTATCTGACTGAAAGGATCTTGGATGGCTTTTGACCTCGTGCTCACGAAGGTCAACCTGAAGTGCGCCATGAACTGCCTGCGAGTGCAGTTTGACGCGACCCCAAATGCGCCAGACTGCGAAATCAGATTCCCTGCCCTGTTCTGGCTTGACCGGGCTCTCGACTACGACCATTGGCCGATCGATGATGATGTGATTAGAGACAACTGCGATGACATCATGCGGGACTATGCGGATGACGTACTGGATACCTCAATCAAAATGGCCGACAGGGCCGCTAAGCTTCACACATATGCAGAAAGAGCCTTTCATACACCCAGCAAGCGGGATGGCTCAGTCAGAATTCTTGGGTACGATTGATGGAATGGATTGTAGAATTTGATTTCATGGAAGAGGGCTTTCGCCACTGGTGGTTTGCCCTGGTCTTCCTATTGGTGTTTGGGCTCGTTGGCTTGGTTGTCATTCGGTATCGCATGCAAATAGCTTCAGTTAGACCATTGAGCTCGCTCGTTGAAACACTGTCTGGGCAACAGTTGACACCTAAAATTGTAAAGTTTTTCGGCCAAATGCTTCTTGGCGCAGCAGTTATCTCATGTGTCATTGCATTTCTATTTACGTATCGGCAGTACTCCACGCTAGCACAGGCATACGAGGACCAATCCTACTCTGAGCTGGAAGGTGTAATCACAGATTTCGTTCCTGCCAAACTCTGCGTGTCAGGAAGAGCCATCACTTTTGTGAATGGAGTTAGGCAAGTAGACGGTCCAACCGTTGAGAGATTTAGCCTCAACGGTGCTGAGTTCGCCTATTCAAATTACTATTTTGAGGGCGGCTTTGACAAAATAGTCCCATGCGGTGGGCCATTGCAGGAAGGAATGGGTGTAAGGCTATGGCATGTTGAAGGGATCATCATTCGTCTGGAAATACGACAATAGTTCATCCGTCGGCGTCCGCTTTGGGTCAGGAGCGGACCAGCATTTTACCTGAATCTTGCGATTCTGAGGCCCGCTTTTAGCCAAGAGCGGACATCGGTGCTGAGCTGTCGCTCAGAGCTTTCCCTGGAGCCTGTCATCTGGATGTTTGAGGCATCAGAGTATTGTGGCTACACTTCACACATATGCGGAAAGAGCCTGCCATATGTTGACTTTGAAATGTTTCAGATTACTCGGTTTTCTAATGGGCGTGCTTTGGGCCCCTGTACCTTCGATGGCATGTCAACCGCTACCGGAGTCGGCAATTTCAGATCCAGAGAAACTTCTCAAGCGTGCAAGTGCCGCATACTTGGTTATTGCTCGACGTGGAGAATTGATGTCAAGCGTTCAGAGCGGTGCCCAAAACCAACACCAAAGCTCACTTGAAATGCTGCTGGATGTCATTAAACGAGGCAGAGTTGGCAATACGGGTTTCGAGCGGCGAGGAATTTTCTATGAATTTGATGTTATGGAAAACATACTTGGACCAAATCTCGATGCTTTTTCATTGATGTCTGCTGAGACAGCAATGGAAATTCGGTCTGAGAACTTTGCGGGCCATAGTGCTAGTGCCTTCTGGCGTCCGCTAGGCGGGAGATCTCAGATCGAAGGAGATTGTTCGGTCTGGCCGCAATTTCAGATCGGCAAGCAATATCTGATAATTGTGTCAGAAGCGCCCCACGTGAAGGCGTTTGAACGAATTGATTCTGCAGGTGATTTCTGGCTGAGTCAGGTGCGTTCTTTCGCTGCTGGCGCAAGAAACTCAGTGCCGTAGGCCTGGCACACGATTCTCGCCTCATTGCGAAGGTTCTACCCGCGCACGCCCTTTTGATTTCAGAGCCGCTGAAGCTTGGTTCGATGATTTCAACTTGATCCTCTTAATGTCCGCTTTGGGTCATGACCGGACCTCAATTCTCACGATTCTGACGTCCGCTCTTAGCCTATAGCGGACATCGAGAGACGGACAACCATCACAAGGGCTGTCTGTTCTTCAGATGCGATCTCGGCTAGCCTATGCTGCAAAGTGCGTTTCTCAGTTTGTGCAGCCTAAGCGTCAGGGACAATGGGAATATTCACGACATTAATCGACTTCTTCATGTTACCGAAATTGCTACGTGATCCGGTCTACAAAGCCGCCATGCAACGATCCCACACCGTAATTGAATCCGCCTGCCTAAAGAGTCGTATCAGAAAGGAAAATCTTTCTGTGTTTGCGGCCGACATAGGGCGCTGCGTGCAAGAAATTGTTCGATCTGATAGCCCTGTTCACCAATGCCGCCAACATCTTGCAGATGCGGTGATATTGATGTCAAAATATCAAGTGCTTCTCCTAGACCCAGACATTGAAGACTCGACTGGGCTTCTAGGCACGCAGGGCATTACTGGAGAGCTTAAGCCCCATTTGGCAGAGATCGTCCAGCGGGATGATGAGCTAAGGGAGATATTCCACGCCTATGAACACGCACCTTCTTTTGATGAGATCTTGGGAATGGTTGAGCTTCTGTACCTTAGGGGTTACTGGATGGCAGAAACGATGGATGCATGCAGGATCTCACTTAATGATTACAATCCCGTAGCGGCCAAAGATTGGTATTGGCCGTTTATCCATGCCATGAGCGTTGCTGAGGAAGACTCATGTCGCAAACGGATCGGTCTAAAACCAGCGATCAATGGCGATATGGGCCTAACGCCTTTGCTCTATTCATCATTCCTAAACAGTGTGCTGGGAGAGGCTAGATACCCAGATCTGGAGTGGCGCGAAGCATTCGCGGAAGGCATCGCTAATGGCGATCTACAGCCTCCTGACAAACCTTCACAAAAGTGAAACTTCGCAACCAGGTGTGCTTGAAGCAGACTCATCATTAGCGGTGCGCATTTAGGGGATAGTTCAATGTATATTTCGCATAGTATTCCTCATGTGGATGGATCAATGCAGATCAGAGTTCTAACACTCATCAGTTATGTTTTGCTTTTGGTGAGCTTGGCAGCCCCAGGTGTCTCCCTAGCTCAAGATTGGTTTGAGGGATTCACTTCCGATAAGCCGCCAGATTCTTTAACAAGAGATCTCATGGCACACGGTTTGAGTGAACGTATCGATTCAATCAATCGCGCCATACCCACACTGTCGCCAGAACAGTCTGCTTGGCTAGAAGCCGAGCGATCAGAAATGCTTCCCACTACAAAAGAGAACGCCGGCAGGGCCATGAACTTTATACTAAGCACCGAGTTTGCACTGGAAAGAGCAAAAGTCGCGATTGACGGAGCTGCAACGGCACTGGCTTTGCTAGCTGATGACAGAGATGAACCGGCTGCACATAGGATGACCCTTTGGGCAGTGGCCAGCTATTATCTTTCTACACCTGACTTATTGATCTATCTGAAGAGGCTGAAGGATCGCGAAATAGTGTCTCTGTCTGACGAAGACCTTAGGCCGTTTGAAGTGGTGTATCCAACAGCTGCTAGAGCAATTCTCAATCAGATTTTGATTCCATACCTGAGTCCCGATTTTATACGGTAACTTTTGACGTGACTCCGAAGTCCAATTGATCTCAATCAGAAATTGGGCTTGGTCTGCCGCGTCCTGTAACACGCACCAATCAAGTGCAGTCCGGTCTCGAGTAATCAGAGATTCTCTCGTAAAGAACAAATTGCTACGGTCATCCTGTTGCAGTCCATTTCAGCCATTGGCTGCATTGGGATCAACCGGCGTCCATGCGGAAGAGGGGGCCTTGACTCACATTAGATATGGAGGAAACTGCCTTGATTATTTTCAGATACATACAGATGTGGCGCGCGATATTTTGGATCGGTATGGGAGCACTTGCCTTTGTGCAGTTCGCGCCGGATTCCTGGGCGATCGATATTCCACATGCGGACATATTATTTCTTACAATCGTAATTGCAGCAGCCGCTATCTCCACTTCTGCGTTCCACATCTGGCATGAAATTGCTGAAATCAATGATCAGATTGCGGGCAGGTCGCCCGATTTCCACCAGAAACTTAGGGGAGCATGACAGATTGTAGGTGCTGCGCAGCTGGACAGTTGAATGATGTCACGCATTTCACCCGCTAGCACAGTAATCATAGCCCGAAATTCCGGCTCGCACTTTTCGTTACCTGGTCAAGAAGCGTAGGAGCTTTGACAGGATTCTTTGCAGGATAAGCATACGTAGTCCTGTGCGGTTTTTGGCCTGGATTGAGGCGAACTATCTACTTCATTCTATCCTCGCCTTTCACTGATCATTAAAACCACCTGGATAAGAAACAATGCCGAGACCTATCAAACTGCTACACGGTGCGAGAAAGCTCGCTCTCACGCCGATTTTCCTTTTGCTGTTTTACGCCGTTGGGGATGCTGCATTCTTTGAACGATCTGTCTTCGTGCTGATCTATGCGGTGTACATCAACCTCGATCGTGGGGAAGAGGTGCTTCGGAACACGATCCTAGGCACCCTCGGGCTGAAGCACTTTCAGCAATCTGATGGTGGATCAGATACTGTGCTGACAGCATCCACTGCTCAATTGCTTGAGCAACTGCAAGCCGACCTGTCCACTACACACATTATGGATGTTAGACCTGAAGAAGTAGTCAGCATGGATAACGCTCGCATAGTTGCTGGTGTTATTGAAGACGCGACTTTGTGCGGGATGCTGATCTGGATTGCTATTTCCTACTTTGCCTAGCGAACGCCGGTGGCGCCATCAGTCGGCTCGAAGGCATGGTGTAAAGAACCGGCCGCACGCCAAGGGCGGGGAATCTCAACATGGCGCTCCAGCCTCTCCATGATCACCCCCGCTACAAGACCCAGTTGGCGCGCCGGGGGCTTCATATCTGAGCAGATTGATCAGACATCAATGTCCGCTATGGGTCAGCAGCAGACTAGAATCTAGGCTGAATTTAGCGACTTTGAGGTCTGCTTATAGCCAATAGCAGACATCAGAGAGACCAGTCAGCTATGGGGTATTGCTCCTGAAGATCAGAGCAGCACATTGATTGCTGCTATTGAGGGTCTTTGGCCAAACTGACAAAGTTGTGCTCTGACCGACGAGAATACAGCCACGTTGCAGCGGCTCGCAGCAGAGATCGAAGCGGAAAGCAAAGCTTAGTGAGCAGGCTGTGTCCGGCCAAACGCTCCCTTACCAGATGCCGGGGATGATGCGGTATCTGGTCGCCTTCGCGTAAGCGGCGTATTCTTCGCCTCTCGATTTTCTGAGCTGACTCTCTTCAATCGGGACAAATACCAGAATAGTCAAACCTACCATTAGGGCCCAGAAGACTTGCGCCATGGTCGGGTGCATGATCACAGTACTCACAAACGTGAGAAGCAAGCCCTGATAGGCTGGATGGCGCACGCGGGCGTAGGCCCCCTCTGTCATCAGGGGTGTATCAGGTGAAAGGGAGAGAGCGAGGTCGCTGCCTGGAGCCCCAATGGTACCATTGAGGCCCTCGAAATCGGCGAGCTCCAATGCGGCAAATGAACCGAGCAGCGCCAAGCAGAGGCCAAGAAATCCGGCCCAGGCGGGCAACACAAGAGCGGGGCCCGGCACCGGGAAGTGCACGGCATAGAGGGCCAGCCAAGTAACAATCGCGACAATGATATAGGTCCGCCGTTCACCGTGGCCACCTTCCGGGCCGCCGGTGATCAGTTTTTTGAACCAGGGCTGCATCATCACGGCGTGAACGAAGAAGAAGGCACAAAACAGACCCAGATTCCAGGCATAGTTGATCATGGGTGCAGCCGGATCATAGCGAAAGCCGTAAATGAATGCCCCGGCAACACTCATAATGCCGAGATAGCTAAAGATTTTGTAGATTAAAGTCATATTCTCCCCCTTCAGGTGCCTCCCCGACACCTGTGCTAATGAAAAGCTGCTCAGCGTTTATGGTAGCAGCATCTGTTGATGATCAGAGCTGCAAGTGGTCGGACTTGCGGCAGCTCACAGTAAATTGATGACTGGAACATCGATACAAGGCAGAGGGTCTGCGGCCGGACTTCAATTCTGGAGGACAGCTGGGTCTTTGCCCCAACCCTCTTTCCCGGCTAGGCTTTGCGCAAATAACAGAATGATCAGGGGAACCGCCGGCAAAGGCGCTGGCACAGGTGATGTCTGCTCACAGGCAATAAGCGGACAGCCGCCTAGAGCCCTCAGGATGTCCACTTATAGCCAGAAGCGGACTTAACCGGCGTCGCGTCTGATGGCTGTTCAGCCCGACTGGCCAGACCCTATGGCTGTCAGGCAGGGCGACACGTTCGGAAGTTTTTAGTCTGCACTGAGCTTCTGCAGACGGCCCTGTGCCGCCGCATGGCCCTGCTCTGCAGCCATTTCGTACCATCGTATGGCTTCCGTCAGGTCCCGGGTTGCGCCATATCCATATTGATGCGCAAGGCCCAGACTATATTGTGCTTTCGGGTGGCCTTGCTCAGCGGCCAATCTGAACCATCGTACGGACTCCACTTCATCCCAGTTCACACCCAAGCCGCTTCCGTAAGCCAACGCGAGAGAGAATTGTGCGTCTGCATAGCCCTGTTCTGCAGCGAGGGTAAACCAACGCACACCCTCTACCCAGTCCCCCGCGGCCGCGGCACCGAGAGCACCAGTGTAGTACATTATGCCAAGCTGATGCTGGGCCGGTGCATAGCCCTGCGTAGCAGCCAGAGCCAGCCATCGGGCCACCTCTGCATGGTCTTCATCAAACCCGCCTGTTCCAAAATAGTAGTGCATTGAAAGTTCAAACTGGTCTGCCGGATCGCCTTGCTCTGCACTTCGCAGGAGTTCGATATCGACCTGCGCTAATACGGCAGTTGCGAGCATGAAAATGCAAGGCAGGAACAGCAATCGCTTCAACATATGCACCTCCCTCAGTTGCTTTCTCACTTGTAGCATACCGCGCAAGTGTCAGACCGATGCTGCTGCGCTACATGCTTTGATGTCCGCAAAGGGTCAGAAGCGGACCTCAATTTTCACGATTCTGACGTCCGCTGTTAGCCAAAAGCGGAAATTCGTCCGGCGTGAAAAGCGTTGATCTCAACGGCCACTACTTGACGGTGCGAAGGCTTCACTGCAACCTCCCCAGCATGGCGAACATGAGTGAAGCGGCTTTGGCAAGTTTTGGGGGCGACGAGTTGGTGTCTGTTGTAGTACCGGCACTTGGTTTCTTTGACTTCGCGAGCTGGCACTCGAACAATGTCATTCTGGTAGCAGCGGCAATTGGCTTCGCTTCGCTCTTGTTGGTGATGTTCGGGCAAATGTGGCTTGAGCACCGTGCGAGGCAGCGAAATATGAAGGACGTTGCGCGCACGCTTGCTTTTGAAATTGAGACGATCTTTGTTCAGGCTAGCAGCATGGCAAGGACACTGCATCGATTTGGCCGTGAGTCTCAGCCGGTTAAAGCCCCACCGCTTCTGGCCAGTTTGGGCTACAGCCCGGATATTTACTTGACCCATCTTGGACAATTTGGCTCGCTTCCGGGTGCCAAGAAATTGGTCAGAGGACACTTGACGCTCCGCACATTGCGCACATTGCTTGAAGCGTTTGCTGCCATTGATAAGGTTCTTGACGAAGTACGGCAAGAAGCGGTGCTTACTCTGCTGGTGGATGGGTGCGGGGAACTCGAAGATGCCCACTCCAGCTTTGTCAAGTTTGCGCCCTCCGATGATTACACTGAATTGCTCTGGAGTCCTGCTCTGGCCTCGGCCCGCGATTTTGTGGCGAGCCGTAGGGGGGCAGAGGCAGCGAAGGAAGAAACAGAAGCCTCGAAAGAGAAGGACCAGAGCGTTCCCGGGGGATCGGCTTCTGCGCCGTAGTATTCTTGAGAGGTTGCTGAGTTGGATGCGCAATCTCGGACCGTTGACGTCCTCTTTGGGTCAGAACCGGACCAAAATACGGGCTGAATTCAGGGAATTTCAGGTCCGCAGTTAGCCATAAGCAGGCATTAGGCTCGCGATGCGAGTGGGTATTCTTCTCGTGGTAAAGTGATCCGTATTTGTCGTATGTCCAGTGTATGCTTCGATGCAGCCAGTTCAACAGGAAACAAGGGAAAGGGTTGTGGGATGGCAATTGAGCGATATCTGGCCGCAATATTGGTCGCGGGGGTCGGCCTCAACGAATTGTTTCACGGCCTTGATGGCCTGCAAAACTTTTCCATGAATGCAAGCGATCTCGGACCAGTTATGTCCATGACCACACCGGGTCAGGCGGAAACCTGGCGTGCGGTTGATAGCCCTCTGGCGGCCTTGATTGCTTATGCGCTTGTCGTCGGTGCTCACTCTGCAAGTGGTGTCATTTCCCTGGTCGGCAGTTATTTCCTGGCCATCAGCACAGGTGTGGAGACCGATGAATATCGAGACCGAACCTGGATTGCGATCCTCGGTATCGGCATCGGATGCACTCTTTATCTGGTTGGATTTGTCGCCATTGCTGGGGGCTTTTTCCAGATGTACCTGTCCCAGACAACCAATTTTCAACCTCATGCTGAGCGGATATTTTTGGTCTATATGGCAGTCCTCATTTATTCCATCATCACTTTCCGTCGTTAGGAAACAACCCATGAAAACGAGTTCAATCTCTTTTGCTAATGTCCGCTATGGGTCAGAAGCAGACATTTTGCGATTGTTCTCAGGTTGTCTGCTTTCGGGCAGGAAGCGGACCTCCACTATGGATATGGTGCCGAAACGAAGACCCTCAAGAAATCTCCTCCTATAGGGGGTACTTTCTGGCTCAGAATTGAATTTATGGCCGAAGGTGCGTTTGAAAATGGGCTGGATAAACTCGCGCCAGCTGCACTAGTACTCGAAGGGGCCATGGGGTGGGGGCATTGAAACGCAATTCTTGCCAGATTTTTTCGAGCTGTATTACGTACTCTCATGCCGCGCTGAAAAGGGGCATTGAGGAAGTACTAGATGATAGACTTTCCATGCGGAATGACGGCCAATGACAGCGTTCTTGAAACTGAGATCGACTTTTTTGGCTTAGAATCTCTGCGTGACAAAGTCCTCGAGTTCTTTGTAATTGGCCAAACGGAACCGATCAATACCAAGTCCTTGGAGACATTCTTGGCCTGTAAGTTGGGAAGAATCGAATTCGCCTTCACCTCGGGCAAACTCAAAATTCTTGTTGATGAGACCCCTAATTGTGCCAATTGCCATCAGGTATGCATGAATTTCCGGCGGTAGGACCACCATCACCCTGACGTTTGGGCGAAAGCGGTGCGCAAGGCTTGCCATACGGCTTTGATGAACCTGGAGTTTGACCAGGATTTGAGAGAGATATTCCGCCACATCGGGCACTGACCACTCAACCAGATCCTTAAAAACAGTCCGATATAGAGGGGGCAGTTCAGGAGGCCGGTTTGTCAATGGCGTTCGATTATTTTGTGCTCCATACGCTCTTTCCAGTGCTTCCCCCAAAAGCTCAACGCTTCTCTCACAATAGCCACAGAGTTCGCTGAACGCTTCAGGTAGGAAAGCTAGTGCCGCAATGCGTTTGCGCTCCCTTGCCCTCTCTTCTCTCAACTCAACAATTCTCAGGCTAGTGGTGCCACCCAGCAGTGCCAACCATCCAATATGCAATGGCAGAAATCGCTCCCAAAAGGCAACCAATTGTCCCCCTTCTGGCCAATGCCAGAACGCAGGCATGACGCCCATTAATACAACGTATCCGATGAGAATTATCCATGGAACGACTCTCCATGACTGCATAAGCTCTTTTGATTGAAGGAATCTTGGCGAAGCCATGCTTGGTACCTAGTTTGTGATCTGCCTGCCGCTCTGTGTGCTTTGAGATTCCCCAGGCCAATTTTGATGAAGTATGCCCAGCCACTCAATGTAATGCCAGAAAGCTAGACAACTTGCTACAACTCCGGCCGGAGAGAGAATGATGAAATCCATAGACGAGATAGCTGAGAAGGTCGCCGGCCGGTTCGATGGTGGCGCCTACATCAAAGAGTTCCGTGAGGCTCTTAAAGATGGCGGTTACACAGTTGTTCCAACAGCAGAGCTCGAACGGCTGAGAGAGGTCGCACTCGAACTGGTGGCCGTGACAGAAGAAAGCTCTGAGCGAGATAGCGAGTGATAAAGCCGGAGGCCCGGGGGGACTCGAACCCCCGCCCTCAGCATTGGAAGTGCTGTGCTCTGATCCAGCTGAGCTACGAGCACACAGAGCGCCGAAGCGCAAAGCATCCGTTGATCATACAGGATTCCATGGCCCAAAAAAGGCCTCTTCAGCCCAAGCCAGCGGGGCCGTTGCGTCATTTTCAGGGAGAGGTTCGCGCTGGCCCCCTCTTCATTGATCGCGAGCTCGATGTCCGCTATGGGCCATGACAATGCGAAACCTTTGGTAGGGGGATCTGCGATGCTGAATTTGTTTAAAGAACGATTCCAAAAGTTAAGACAGTTGGGAAGGATAAAGCCTTCAGCCATCGATGAGGGCAGTGGCCCGTTCACCTATGAATATGAGGCTATATTTTCTGTTCAAGGTGTTAAACTTCAAGTGTCCGAAACGGATCGGTTGTCAGTATTCCTGTCTTCACTTCAGGATGCTGAAGTATTCCTTACAAATGATTGGGACAGCCATTGTATGCACATGGACAGTAGCACTGCTATTGCAGTCCTGATGCTGACGGGCTTTAACGGCCGAAGGAAGTTCGGCAAACTCTCAACCTATCTAAACCGCGCCAGCGTCCTACTTTTTGGTTCAGATCGTACCTTCAAGCGCAACCTCAGGCGAGAAGTAAAGGCTGTTAAAGAGGCTCGCCGAAGTGCCAATTTATCTCACGGATGCTGGCTCATATATAGGGCTAGTGGTGAGCTGATAAGTCCGCCAGAACTCAAAAGTGCACGATGTCTGGGAAATATAGGCTGGGGCCTCGATGCGATCGATCTGAATGAGTATCGTGTTCACCACAAAGCTCCTTCGCACAGCCTAGCCACTGCACTTTCGTTGGCCTTAAATGATGCAAACGCCTCACCGGACATCCGATTTGTACAAGATGGTATTCACGTCAAAGGTCGCAATGGCTTCGTGTTGTACCCAAGAACATTCGAGGCGGGGCATGTCTCTGTTCTGATTTCAAGCGTCCTCACAGAGGGCACACTTGACTCAGCCAGCGCACATTTGCCGGCGTTGTTAGCTGACTCGAATCTGGAGTCTGCTGTTTCGATTTTTGTTCATTCTCAGACTACAGTGGCCGACAACGTCCGAAGCTTCATCTCGGCGTGGGCGGCGCTGGAGCTTCTGGTCAACATATTGTGGCGACGCAATTGGAAGGACTGGGTCGATCTTTTTGAATCGAATTACAGTTCAGTGCCGGAGTGGGAACGTGATTTCCGGAAAATGAAATCAAGTCAATACGCCCTGAGGGATAAATTTTTTGCTGTCGCATGCGTGCTTGACCTGGATTGTGCAGCTGCCGACGCAGAAATATTCACGCGCGCTCACAAACTACGGAATTTATTCTACCATCGGAGAGAAGGGGCTGACCAAGACCTGCCAACCGGCGAAGTTCAGAATCTATTCCGAAAATTCCTTAAGCTTACCCTCTCAAATGTAAAGTAGCGCACGATTCGTAGCACTCGATGCGCCTGCTCGAAAGCCAGCTGCGTTTGGCCTCTGCTGCTTTTGAAGATGCGTTTACCCGGCGCGTGAAGTCGCTCATAGACCAACTGATTATAGCCACGGGCGCGTTTCATTCGTGTTTGTAGATCAGCCACTAACTGCCTCCATGCTGATTATGTTGTCATAGGGCTCGCCGCGCTTGTCCAGTTCAGCAATCAGCGTGGCTGCCAGCCCGCGAATATCAGGGCTGGTCATGGCGGTAAGCTGTTCCTGGATAGGCCGCGTTTCCTTCGTTTCCAGAACGTCCGTGAACAAAGCCAGCGTCCGGCCTAATGCCACGCTTGCAGCAACCCGTGCCTGTTCTGATTTGCCCTTGGTGGCGATGTCGCGCAGATTACCGATCACCTCCGAGGCTGTCAGGTCGCCAAGCTCGTCCCCCTCCACCATTTTGCGATGAAGCTCCGCAACCAGCCTTTTGACGCCGTCATGCTGGGCAAGTCTGCTGCCTGTCGTGCGCAGGGATTCGGCCGATCCCTTGTAGCCAGCCGCTCGCGCTGCTTTGCTCTTATTCTCGCGCCCGCACCGCATAGTCTCAACCAGCTCTACACCGAATTTGTATTGCTTCCGGTTCAAGCCGTAGGGGATGCGCTCCCCATATTCATCAAGCTGCGCCATTCCAAATCCATTTGTTCATTTGCTACCCCAAGGGTTCCATGCGGCCCACCTAATGTCAAGAAATGACTGCGGACTTTTGGCTTCCAGTAAAGGATACGCGTACTCTACGGAACACTACGGGTCACATATGTAGCGAGCGGGATATATTTTCAGCGGGGGTGGCAACAGTGTTAGCCAAATAAGCACCAAAATGCTGAGATAAACTCACACCAACTACACTATATGAGCTAGAGGTGAGGGGTGGGTGCCGGGGCCTCTTTGTAGGTGGCCACTTGATCTTCAATCGAAGGGTCTAGCCCCTGTATCCCATAGCCTGCGCTATAATCCAGGCAGGCAGCCGATACAGGGTCACGATGGGGTCACAGACAGGCGAGATTTGTGCCGGTCGCTGACAGGTCAGGCAGTTTTCCAGGCTCATCAACATCGCACCGAGAATAAAGGTGCCGTCAGCCAGTCAGCCCATACACAACTACAGCCTTGGCTTGGTTACTGCCCCTGTCTCAGCCTCGCCTTTGTACCAGCTGGTACTGGCTTGGTCAGTTCACCTGGTAACGGCTCTGCGGTAGTGGCTTATCTGCTTATGTCCATAGCTGGGTTACAGCTAAATTTAGCTCTGCCACTGGTGCTGTCCATGCGGATCAGGCTATTCCAAACCAAACTACGCATATGCGTGTATAGGGAAGTTAGCATATGAACTGCATGAACTGCATGGGCACAGGGTTAAGTCTATGATACTACAGGGTATTTACCGATGCAGGGATTTCAGGTGCAAACTCTGGTTTCAGTTCGATGTTGCGATACCAGGTCTTACCGCCGACCCGTTCCTTTTTGTACCCATGCTCAATGAATACCCTACCAAAGCGTTGTATGGCCATAGGAATGATGTCGTTCTGCTGGCAGTGCTGTTCATAAGCCGCGAATAGATTTCCTGCCTGTACACTGAGTGTCGCTGCTGGACTGATTGCCTCGGCAATGAATTCTGCCAAAGGATCATTTTCGCGTCTGTACTCCTCAGAAGCCACTTGTACCTGATCGGGTACATTCAGCTTGCCTTCGCTGGCATAGATGCGCGCGCCCTTTAGGGCCCAATTCAGAATACCAGCCGCTTCCTTGCGAAGCTTGCTTGGCATTGTCTTGTCGCGGTCCTTTTCCGATATGGTCTCATTGAACGGGACCAAGTGAATTCTACGCCAGATTCCTAAATCCGTGCCGCTCACAGCTGGCTTGTGATTTCCGGACAGCCATAGCGTTGCCACGTTCACAAACTCGATCATCTTGTTTGAATACAGAAGCCTCGCGCTTACCGTATCGCCACCTGTCAGCTGTTTGATGGTGGTTTCCGAAAGCCATTGGTTCTTGTCCGGTTCACTGGCCATTGCCCTACGGGCCCCGCGCAGATTGACAATCTCTGGAGCAGGTTTTGATGATGTACTGTCGCTGGTGAGTAGTGTTGAGAATGGCAGTGCAACGCCATACGAGCCCATAATGTATCCCAGGGCCTCAACCAGCGTGGTTTTGCCGTTACTGCCGGCCCCATGAAGGAATGCAAGGCACTGTTCGTCCTGGTGGCCATAGAGACTGTAGCCAAAGAATTCCCGTATGAATTTCCGCACAGCCTGATCCGGCTGAATGTCCTGCAAGAAGCTATCAAACTTTGGGCAAGTGGCGGCCTGATTAAATTCAACGGGCGATATCTTGCTAAGAAACAGATCCCGGTTATGCGGCTGTAGTTCACCAGTGCGCAAGTTGATGACACCATTGGCGACATTGAAAAGCTCTGGATCAGCGTCTAGTTCGCTTGGTTCCATTGCCAGGTGCGGCAAGGCTTCTGTCAGCATGGCGTCAATCCTTGGGCGATTACCTGATTGCCTGGCCCAAGTCTGCGCGACACCCGTTAAGTTGCCATCAATGGTTTCGTCATATAGTTTCCGTGCCACGTCTTGAGCGAATATACGGGCGCTCATTTCGTCCTGGTTCCACACCCGCCCATCATAGACGTGCCAGCCTAGCCCAGTGACGAACCGCAATTCGTCGCCGCTGGCAGCTATCAGCCGGCGGCTATTGCCGATGTCATTGAATTGATCTGGCTCATCACCATTGCTGCCGCTGTCTTGCGCTTCCTGGATTGCAAGGCGGCTGCCTGCGGGCGGTTCCCAGCCTGTCTCATTGAAAACTGGGGCTTTGGTCATGCCATCAGTTCCGAACGGGGCATTGAGCGCTTGAGCGTTTCCCGGTACCGCTCATGCAAGCCACGTGTTTCAAATTGCAAAACCGGCACACCCTTGAATATCTCAGAGACCGGGCTGTCCCAATTCAGAACAACGACACCCTTGCCACCATGGTCAACAAAAGACTGCGGCGTGCAAAAAATTGGTAACGGCTGTTCATAGCTTTCGCAATAGCTCAAAAATGGCACGCCCAGGATTACACCAAGGCCCTTGCGCAAATGCCAATGCCCACTTGGAAGCTCTGCCACAACGTCTAAAGGCAGGCCCAGGCGATCTTCCACTTGACATAATGTTGCTAGATCACCCGCGTCTGAGTAATAAAATGTCCCGTTTGGTTTGGTCTTAATCCGCGCTGTCATGGTGAGTAATGGCGGTAAGGCCCAGTCCAGGGCTCGCTTCAATTCCCGCTCACAAGCGGCATTCTCTTGAACGATATCATTGGCGGTCCAGGGCGCG
Organism: uncultured Alphaproteobacteria bacterium; assembly: GCA_965371465.1. Lineage (GTDB taxonomy): Bacteria > Pseudomonadota > Alphaproteobacteria > CBDUYM01 > CBDUYM01 > CBDUYM01. The sequence continues at coordinate 38,915 of CBDUYM010000021.1, read as the reverse complement.
TTCATGTCGCCCCCTCAGTGAAGCGTTGCAGCCTGAGCGCAGCGATGATGTCAGCCGCAACAGTACCAACAAGTACCGTGTCTTGAATTTCGCTATGGTTTGGAGTAGGTTCTGGCTGGCTACCGCTTAAGTTACCAGGCCCTTCGTCAGCTCCTACTGGCGGGGGCCACTTTTTATGGGGCTGCATGACCTGTCTCCCCCGGCAAGCGTACAGTAGTGCCATCTCCGTAATTTTTGATTTTTTCGATCACAGATTTTCGCCAGTAGCAGCGCCCGCCAATAATAACAGGCTCTGGTAGCCTGCCATCTTTCCTGCGCCGCCTCAGCGTAATCAAGCTCTTGATGCCCAACTCGACGCGAACTCGTTCCGATGAATATAGGGGGTCGTCAAGGGTGTCTTCAGCAATGTTGGCCATGTCTCATCCCTGGTTACAGGTTTTCAATGGCCGTCAGTGAGCGCTAATGTTGGTTATGTGTCTAACGCGAAGTAATGAAATAAGTCCGCCCTATTAATTCCCGGCGTGCAGTCTCCAGGAAGCAAGAATCTTTGCCGCTGTGCGATCACCGGGAAATTTCTCGGGTGGCGTGTCAGGGTAGCGGGTCAACCAGACGGCCCTATATAAATCCATCCAGTCCGTGCTACCTCCCCAATCCGTTACCGTCCCTGGCGGAATCTCGCCAGTTATTGCGGCTGCAACAGGGATCATATAATAGGCAAAGGCTTTGAGATTGCGCTTTGCCCGTCTCCCTGTTTTCGGCCCGTTTATTGCTACTGGCCAGCGCTTCAATGCGAGACGCACGCACTTTACAGCCGCATCTAAGTCAGTATTCGGACTGGTGGGAGAGTGAGCCAGTTCCAGCAACGTAGTTGCCGGCGCGGGAAACAGTTCCGCCAGCGACTCATCAGTTCGCCTCGCTGCAGTCTGCAAGCGTTCGGCTTCGCTTATGCCTTTGGCCATTTCAGCTTGAAAGAACGCGATCTCCACGGCTGCCGTCAAACTCGCTGGATCTTTCGCGTCATGATCTCTCAGGACTTGAAAATATGCTGGTTCTGTTCCCACAGTTCCACAAAGTTCATGGATAATAGCCTCGGTTGCTCTCAGAGCGGGAGCAAAGAAACTAAGCATTTTCCACTGTACAATGAAGCTCCGAATTTCTTCTGGGGTGTCGTACATAGAGACAGAAACGCCCGCTGTCTTAGCTTCAGCAGCAGCCTTCAACCACTCATCATAATCTATGACGCCAGTTTTGGTCTCTGCCTCTCTCTCATTCCCTATGCCGGTCATCGGATTGCCACCACCTTGCCAGACTTGCCAGACTTGCCGGATAGCACCCGCTTAATGTGAGCCTCCCATCGCTTGATAGCCGCGATCTTTTCAGGGCGGTAGGATGCGTGATTGTAGACGCCTTCTATGCCCTGGACTTTATGCGAAAGAACTGCGCTGACAACGTGGGGCTTGACACCCATTTCGTTCATCCGGGTATCTGCCGTTCGTCTCAAGTCGTGATAAGTCCAATTCTCGACACCTGACAGCCTGTCGAGTTCTGCTTTGGCCTTGCTAAATCCTGAAATTGGACGCCTGCCTGATGTGGTGCTGAAAACATATCGTCCATTGTGCAAGGGCAGGCTGGCAATGATGGCTTGAGCCATTGGGCCTGCCGGGACTTCATAGGTTACTCCGGTTTTGGTCTTTTCTTTTGGCAATGCCAGCAAGCAAGCACTAGCCATGATTTCGTCGCGTTCAAGGTTCGCGATCTCACTCCGGCGGGCTGCCGTCAACGTCAACGTCCTGACATACTGGCCAAAGGGTAAAGGCAATTTCTCGCAAGCAATCCAGATGGCTTTCAATTCATCATCGCTCAGAACCCGCTCGCGCCGGGTTTCCCTGCCGCGCTTTTTCACTTCACGCGCCACATTAAAATCAATTTTGTCCTCGCTTGAACACCAGCCCAAAAATGTATTCATTTGCGAGAGGAAACGATTTGATTGAACGGGCGAACCGCGCTCGAATACCTTATCTCTCAACTCAATCACATCGGACTTGGCAATTGAGCGTATATCCCTACCGCCCCAAAATGGGATCACGTCAATATCGAACACGCGCCTGGTTTCATCGACACCCTTATTTTCTTTCTGCTCTACGCAAAACTTCTGGATGAATTCATCAATGACGCTTTCAACGGACAGGGTGACAGCCTCGCGCTCGGCAATCTCGAGCGCTTCTTCTGCCAGCTGTTTCTCAGCAATGGGATCCGTACCGGCTCCAACTTTTATCAGATGTCCGCGTGCCAGTTCCCTCGCATCGGCCAGGCCAAGAATTGGATAGCTGCCAAGGGTCATTCGGCGCTGTTGACCATCGACACGAAAGCGGAACGTCCAGGACTTTGCGCCCCGGCTCGAGACACGAACCTTCAACCCTGGCACCAGGTCATCTGGGTATTCCGCGCGCCCTGTCTTAGGTGTTGGCAGGCTCCTGATTGTGGCATTCGTCAGCTTTTTCTGGACCATTTGATTTTCCCTCTGGTGATTTTCGGGGTCACACTGGGGTCACAGATAGCCTGCATTGCATTGTGCGTCAATGTTCCTTTGCGTACTAGAGCATTACTGGCGGAAATGAAGGGATACAAACGCGGAAAAGCCCTCAAAACCGGAAATGTCCCTTGGTGGTACTGTAATGTACCTGCCGCCAAAATAGACTTTTAATCGAAGGGTCAGGGGTTCAAATCCCCTCCAGCCTACCAGTCTTTTCAATATGTTAAGTGACTTTCCTCAGTTCATAGATCTTGCTGAAGCCGATTGCAGGTATCAAACGGGGCAGCAATTTTCCAATTTCGCTTACCACAAAAGGCGTGCTCCTAAAAAGGGGCCGCTTCGGAGTCCTATACCAAGGCTGCGCTGGGAGATTATGACGAGGCATTACCACCGCCCTGTCGATCTGCAGGCCTGGCTCCCTTTTGGTCTGCTCTCAGCTATACTTCCGTGATTGCACGGAACGACTGGATCGGGCCAGCTCTATTGAGCGCGAAGGCGCTGCTACTCGCTGACCCGAGGAACCATGCAAAATTGTGTCAAATTGGTGCCGATGTTAGTGTGTGTACGAGCTCTCGGTTGGGCTGACAGTACTGCGTCTTTCCATCAATAAGCGGGACGCTCGAATGACCGAACTGAATATTCTGAATGCGTGGGCTGCAAACGATGAAGAGCAGCGATCCGCAGCCCTAGCATTCTGGCGGCGCCTTGAAGTATTGCCTGATGGCATTGAACCGGAAAAGCGGCTCGACCAGCTTGTCACCACCGCATGGATTGGCGATCGAATTGTCGGTCTTTCAACAGCTTACACAGGCAAGGATCCCGTATACCACCGTCCCATGGCTTACTATCGATATCTCGTAGACCCCGAGTTCCGGCGACAGAACATTTCGCGCGAAATAACTTTTCAAACGGTAGAAATCATCGAGGCATGGGCGCGTGAGAATCCTGAACGCGGTCTCATAGGTGTAACCGGCGTCTGGGAAGGGCGCGCAGAGTTCTATGGCAAGCGAAGAAGCCCGATCTGGGACTACGGCGCACAACTAATCCCGCCAAGGGCGACCGAGCCATTTGTTCTGACCAGCTTTACCAAGGATGGCCTGGATGTCTGGACGCGTTTTTTTGGCCATATCAGGGTCTGAGGTTCAGATCTGAAGCCACACTTCGGCATGGTAGCGGAACAATGGGTCTGCCGATATTGCGACAGAATAGTATGGAAGCCGCGAGTGTTGGGCGGTGCCTGGATGTCCGCATTGGGTCAGGACTGGACCTCATTTCAGGCAATTTTCAGCGACTTTCAGGTTTGGGCCTAGCGACAAGCGGACTTCAAGGGTTTCCGGTTTCAGTCCTAAATGGAAATGTGTTCAAACCAGCGAAAATAGATTTCTTCACCGTCTGGCCTGTAAGCCCACAAAACAAGGGGGGCTCTTTCCTGCGGTGGGTCCATAAAGGAACCATAGTCCCAGATTGGTGTGACCTTGCCGTCGAAGAATTCAGCCCGCGATTCCCATATGCTGGCGACGCCCGCGACTCCTTCTTCCGGGTGCTTCCTTGCGCGATCTTCAATAAGGTCAAACGACCGGCCTGTGATGTTCCTGCCAAGGCTCATGCGTCTGTAGGCAGGCGCAACCAGCACCCGACAGGCAGCGAAGTCATGGCGGGTGCCCGTGAGCCGAATGACCTCGGCTGTCCCCAGACCGGCGACTTTGTCTCTGTCATAGGCAATCAAGACAAGCTGGTTCGCACGTGTCTCAGGAGTGTCCCTTGCCAGTGAGACATTGAGGTCGTTCCAGAATCCTGTTGCATCGCGCTTGATGACAGGATTGTCGAGGCGCCACGCAGGAACGAAACGAAAGTCGTCTAGCTCTACTTCTGCCATGCAAATTCTCTCCTCGTTGGATCGGAAATGTGCCACTTCAAGTTCGAGCCTGCAAATGTTGAAGCCGATTGTAGTGACGCGCTGCTCTGCGGCTGGATGCTCGCCGCATCAAAGGGAGTTAGCCTCCCGTGGTGTACTAAGGGGGAAGGTCAAGGTCCGCAATGGGTCAGGACCGGACGCGGATTCATTCGATTTCCGTGGGGGAGCTCGCTATTGGCATATTTGACCTTTGAAAGTATGCGGCCCATGTATCCATGGACCTGCAACGGGACTATAATCTCGCTATGGAAGAAATCGTAGCCAGCTCCGCATGGAAAGCTGCCAACCCTCGCTACGAGAGAGATGCAATCGATCTCTGGACCCGACTGAACGCCTTGCCAGCGGACACGCGTCCGGGAGATCGTGCTGCTGAGCTTTCGTCTGTGGCATATGTCGACAACGGACTGGCAGGCGTCGTTACTGCCGTGATTAGGCCCTTCGATCAGGTGAGGGAGAAATTCGCCTATTACAGGGCTCTCATTGACCCTGAATTCCGTGGCAAGGGCGTGATGCTGCCGATGGTTCAGGAGACCTGGCACACACTTGAGCGCTGGTCGATCGACAATCCGGCTGAGCGGCTTGCAGGGCTCGCCCTGATCCGGACGTCGCAGCATCTGATCGATAGTTATCGAAGCCCCCTCTCGCGATCCGCGCAGCTGGTTCACGTCGGCTTCACGCGTGACGGCTTTTCAATTCGCATCAGATGGTTCGAGCATTTCCGCATCAATGGCTAGTATTGTGAACCGGTCACAAGAGGCCCGGAACCGTGCCTTCGGGGCAATATGGCAGGTCCGCTACGGGTCAGCAGCGGACACTCTGCGGCTATTCTGAATTCGTCTGCTTTCAGACAGAGAGCGGACCTGCGAGATGCCAGAAAATCTGGCAGAAATTTCACAGAACGCTAAATACATGAAAAGACTGGAAGCTTGAGGGACGAGATGCATGGAGAGATGCGCGGATCTGAATCACGGATGTGGGGCTGCCGCCGCGTTGACTTCCTGTTATATTGTTTTCAGTGCGGCGTTTCAGCGGGGCAAAGGGCGAGGTCTATGGCGCAAGTCGGAAAGCCCAGAAAACGAAAAGCGCGGGTCAGGCAGCGGCCGGCGATCCATTGGATGGAAGTTTTTGTCGTCCAGCTGGACAGCGCCCGCGTCTATATTCGCGACAATATCGGCAAAGCCTTGCTGACAATCTTCTTTCCTGATGATCGCGCCTTCGAGCTTGATGGGACAGAAAACAAATCACCTGTCATTGCCTTCCTTAACCTTGTTCAGCGGGTCTATCACCCTGAATGGACTGAAGTGTCGCAAGAGGAGGCGAAAAAGCATCCGCTGTATGGCGTAGGCGGCATCCTTGGGCTCCTGTACCTCGGGGCATTTGTCGCGATGCTTGGCGCTGCCGCGGCTGCAATTCCCGCAGCTTTGGGGTCTATATTCGGAGAGTTTAATTTCCTGCGGCAATTACCAATCATAATGGCGTTCGCGCTGCAGCTGCCGTTCATCTATCTGACAAGGCGCGTCGATCCAAGAATGCCGGACATTGCAATATTCTGTTCCTGGACAGCCTATCCGCTCGCCGTTGTTGCGGCATTCATCTCATTAGGATTCTGGCAGGGGCTCGGTTTTTTTGCTGGCGGAATAATTACGATTGATTTCTTCGCATTGTATCTGAGGCGATCACGGCGGGTAAACGTGACCTTCATGCATCGTACTCGGTCTGAAGAGCCATTTTCTTTCAGCCGCAAAGAAGGCGAAGTTTCGGAGTCAGAGCGACCGGAATCGGCGTATGAGCAAAAGAGGTCAGTTTGAGCCGGAAAACCGGTTGTTGATGTGTTTTCGGGACCGGTCTGCCTTAATATCTATCTCGCGGGCCTTCAGTCTCGACTTTCTTTCAACTTTTCTCATCACAAGGCGGAATGTGAGAAGAACCATCAATCCAACAAGAATTGCAATGATTGGTGTTACATCATCGTCGGTCAATGACTGCACTATTTGTGGCCATTGATCAGAAATTGCCGCCAGCAGGGCTGAGCCAGTATCAATGTTCATAGCTGTGTCTTACCTTCGCTGTGTGTGCGTCTCAGGTTTCTGAGTGCTCACCTTTTGGTACTTCGCATGGGCTCACTATGCCCCCACAGCGTCATCAGACTGTCAGCTGTTCGATCTCCATGTCAACGGCCTGTCATGCCGAGTGCTACAAAAAAAGAGAGTATAAATGTAGCTTGCCAGTATAGTTAGAAGGTGGGCAAGGCTACCTGTCAGAGGCGTAGAATCGGGGCGATGATTCGAAGGAAAAGTTTCGTTAGCGTCGTCACGGCCAGGCCGAATTTGACCTCTGCCCACTGTCAATTTTGAGAATTGCGACAGATGCACTGACACAAGCGGCACGGTTTGTAACGTGATTTGGACTCGAAATTGCTTGAGAGCATCTGCTGCACCGCGCGGAATACAGCACCGCAAAACGCTAATTGCGCTCGATGTTTGTGGCGAAAATGCTGAAGCAGGACAGCGGCAGCTTTTGCGATCTTTTCTGCCGAAGTGTATACTGTTCGGGCCAGGCCTGTTCAAAGCGCCTGATCTGCAATCAGTTTCGTTGCCTCTCAAACGTCCGTTGCTTCGCACAGTGAAAAGAATCATGGAGGGCGAATGGCCGATTCTGACAGTGAGTTTGACGAGCCTCTCAAGGTTGGCGGCCACAGGAGCGAGATACTGGCGGCATCTCAGCCCGCGAAAGCTGCAGAGCAGGACGACCGCTCCCAGGAACGGGACCATTTGCGCCGCGAAACAGATAGCAGCCTGTCAGAGCGAATTCGTGCAGACGTTCAAAAAAGTGAGCGCCGAATTCTTGCGGCTGTGGAAGATAGTGGTGCCGCGCGGCATGATGAGATGACCTATCTGTACAATGAAATCATGCAGCTCAAGAAAGACCTGGGTAGTTCCAAGAGGATAGGAATGTTTGCCTACTTTTGGCTCGTGTTTGTTATCGTCGCGATGGTCTATCTGATCGAGAATCCGACTATCCTGGATGGCATGATCCAATGGGTTCTGGGGCTCATGCCATAGCCGCTGCTGAAAGGGCCCATGGATTGTGAGCTCTTTCAGGCAGTCAGCGGTGAAGCTTGGCCGATGAGTGGCTATTCAGCAGCGATTTGCCAGTTGCCCTCATACGTGCCATTTCCGTCGGCATCGTTGGCAAAGGTGCCGGTTCCTTCAATGCCTTCGAAGCCCCCTGTGCCATCGAGGAAGCCCCAGTTACCATCAAGTGCGTTTGATCCGTTAAACCAAAGCCAGGTCAGTTCGCCGTTGGCATGCGCGGTCATGCAATGCCCGAGGTTCGAACTGACTTCGCCTTCTGAATTGGCGATGACTGTGGCCACGCAATAAAAAGTTGCACCAGCAAAAATGTCGCTATCGCTCGCCGCGACAGCCGCGCCGGTCTGAGCCTGTTGCGTTGCTGTCAGGCCGTTGCCGAGCTCTGTGACGGTCTGTGACGTGGTCTCAAGGAAATTGGTGCCTTTGATGGCTTCGGCTGAAGCTGCATAGACGAACAGCATTGAGATGCAGGCAAGGCCTGCTGATTTGATGATTTTCATGATGTCCCCATAGTGCGACCTGCGAGGCCCTGCACGCAGGCCCAGGCAAGTGGATGCATTTAACTTCGGAATGCTACCCTGGCGTTGAACAGGTGGTCCATGACGCATACGACCTCCCGGTTCAATGACAGCCTGCGGTTACCTCACTTCGCCTGTCAAGCTGATTTTATGTCCGTTCATTTCAAATCGCGTCGGCCAGTAACTTACTAGATTACGGGGAAGCGTGGTTTTGCGTTCTATAAGTCTGAATTCGGTTTTGGGAGCACACTGCGGAAGAACTCAAGCTCTTTCCAGTCCGCTTTCGGTGTCTTCTTGCCTGCCATCGGCACATGTTCGGCCTGGCTTTGCTGCACTGTGGGATGGATGTACCGCCCACAATTGATGAATATCTGATGTACATCTACGCGAACAATGAATTGTGCTTCCTGAAACTCGTCCTGGAGCGGGTCATCGAGATTGACGGACGCTGTGCCGTTGACGCGCAGCCTGTCTGGTTGCTGCGAGTCGATGAAGAGCATGCCGACCTTCGCGGTGTCGCGAATGTTGCCTGCGCTGAGGAACATGCCGTTGCCATCAAAGGCCGGAAACGCGAGACTGGAGGCTGACAATATGCGGACGAAACCCGTTGCGCCGCCCTTGTATGAGCATTGTGGAAATCCGTCTTGATCGACGGTTGCCAGATAAAAACAGTTCCGAGCCTCGATGAAGGCTTTGTCAGAATCTGAAAACTCGTCATGGACAATAGTCTTTTGCAAGAGCCCAGCGAGTGCCTCCGTATCAAAGGCCTTTTGCAGCGTTCTGGCTCCATCGCTGTAGAAATCTGCCATTGGATTTTCCTTTACCTGTATTGAATCTCCGTCTGGCGGAAGGAGACAGTCGATAACTGATGCGCGCTCGTCTTAGCTGAGAATATGTCGGGAAATTGCGTTTCGCAACGGTGGCAAATGCCGTGCTAGCGTGGCTGAAAAGAATGAAAGAGGTGAGGTGCGACAATGGAAAACGTAATTCTTGAGACGAGAGATGAAATTGCCGTTGTGACGATTGACCGGCCGCAGGCAAGAAACGCTGTCAACAGCGAAACAGCGACAGAACTTGCGGAGACGTTCGAGAGTTTCGATGCGGACGACAAGCTGAAGGTAGCCATTCTCACCGGTTCAGATGGTTGTTTTTGCGCTGGCGCTGATCTCAAACAGGTTGCGGGCACGACTGAAGGCGGCTCGAGGCGATCCGGCGATGGACCAATGGGGCCGACGAGGATGCTGTTGTCAAAGCCAGTTATTGCTGCAGTTGAAGGTTTTGCCGTCGCTGGCGGACTTGAACTGGCGCTCTGGTGCGACCTGAGGGTGGCGGCAGAAAACGCGGAATTCGGCGTGTTCTGTCGGCGTTGGGGCGTGCCGTTGATCGATGGCGGTACCGTGAGGCTTACCCGCCTGATCGGTCATAGCCATGCGCTCGATATGATTTTGACTGGCCGGAGCGTTTCAGGAGAGGAGGCGCGCATGATGGGTCTGGCCAATCGGCTGACAGGGCCCGGCGAAGCTTTGAATGGCGCATTGGAACTTGCGCAATTACTTACTCAATTTCCTCAGATGTGCATGCGAAGTGACCGGCTATCGTCTTACAGACAATGGGACATGCCGGTAGAGGCAGCGTTGGTAATGGAGAGCGAACTGGGGGGAGAAGTTTTGCGTTCAGGCGAAGCGCGCGCTGGAGCAAAGCGTTTTGCGTCTGGCAAGGGGCGCCACGGTGAGTTCCAGGATACAGGTCCGAATTAGGGTGTTCTTGCAGTGATACCCGCTGCCGCAAGCGTGGCGCAGAGCTGGTCAAGATCCACATTCCCGATGCCAAAGTGGCGCCGCCATCCTGCGTGTGCCTCATAGATGATGGCGTTTTGAATGCCTGCATCATTCAATATCCGGGGCAGCTGTGGGACATCCTCTGGCTCGACAGCGAACATGGTTACAAGTGGTGCCAGGGCCTCAATGTTAGCGCGCACTTCGCTGCGGCTGACGTTTCGGTGAATACCTTCTCCGTAGCAGAGGAGCTGGGATTCTGAGCCTGTCCTTATGCAAAATCCCAGCATGGGCGAGCTTGGCGGACCGCGCAACGAAGCTGCTACAATGCCAAGTGTTTTGAACGGATGTCGTAAAAAGCCGCCGACGTGAGAAAGGGCGTTCCCAGGCTCAGTAGGGATGTGGCCCATATGCGTCCATTCAATGGCGCAAACGGTGATGCCGTGGGCAAACATCAAATCTTCGCCTGGAGCGATGGCATGGAATTGTGCCGTTGTCTGGCTGTGCTTGTTCCCGAGATAGCGGATCAGCGGCGGCGACCCAATAACTGTCATGGCGGCGGGCAGTTCATTTTTCTGAAGCCAAGCCGATATGCCGCCGACATGGTCTGGATGGCCATGTGTAATGAGTACGATCACGTTTCGGTGGCTGGAAAGGGCAGTGCCGTGTGGCGGGTCGATAAAAACTGTTGTGTCCGAATTCACTTCGATCTGAAAGCCTGACCAGCCCAGATAAGTGATCGGCAGTGTGGAGCTCATTATTTTAAGGCTTCAGTTCGAAAAGGCAGATGTGAATGAGCGCTGCGATATGCTTTGAAGTTCAGGAAAAGGCCTTTCAGGGCGCGTCGCCCAGCCCTTGAGAAAAGCCTGTGAGGCATCCACAGATCAAGTTTTCGGATAATCCGAAAGAGCAGCTGCCGGTAAAGCCGCATCATCAGCCTGTGAAGTTCCTTGGGCGGTAAATCGGTGGGTAGTATGAAATGCTGCAGGTCGTAAAGCTGCCTGTCCTCGGTGAGGATCTGGTCCGCCACGCGCTGGTGCAGAGGTGTTCCCGGGAACGGTGTCAGAGGCGTAAATTCTGCAAGTGTGATGGCCGGGCGGTCCTTTATATATTGTTGAATCTGGTCAAAATCACTCTTCTGGAAGTGGGATTCGACTAGGAACCCGGCGCTGACACCAATACCAAGATCATCAAGAATGCGCAGGGCTTCATCATTGGTGGCAAGATCAGTGCGTTTACCGGTCAGTTTCAGGCGTTCCTCGTCGATGGCTTCGAGGCCAGTCATGACAAGGCTCAGGCCCGCGCGGGCCCAAAGTTCAAAGACATCGCGGTCAGCAACAATGGAATCTGCCCTTGCATAGGCGAAGTAGCGCTTCTCGATCCCTTCATCCAACAGCATTTGGCCAAGCTGCCGCATCCGTTCCGGATCATGAAAGGAATGGTCATCACAGAACATGACGAAGTCTTCGCTGAGGTTCCGAATTTCTTCAAACACGAGCTCTGGCGCGCGTGGGATGAACTTCCCCTGGGAGTAAACACGGCAGGAGCAGAAAATGCACGGAAAGCTGCAGCCTGTCGATGTGCGGACCGCTGCCACGCTGTCTTCAAAGAGATAAAAGTAATCGCTGCGGTATCGGTCGGCTAGAGAACGGTCAGGCATGGGCTGATCGTTCAGGTCGAGGGGGAGGGGCCTCGGGGCGGTCGGAACAAGGGCGCCGTTGACCGTGATCATCAGCCCTTTGATGTTCCCGTAGTCGCTGTTGCCTGCCTCTCTGGTGGTTACAATTTCGCGAAAAGTCGCCACGCCTTCGCCAATAACGATGAGATCAACCAGCGGGTCGTTGAAGTCTTGAGGGCACAAAGTAGGATGATGCCCGCCAACGACTGTCAGGCAGCCTGGTGCCGCCTGTCTCACTTGCGCCAAAGCGTCCAATGCGGTTTCCACATGGACGATTTCACTGGTTATGCCAACGATGTCAGGTGTGAAATGATCCAACATTTCCGCCAGATCTGACGGTCGTACTTCCATGTCGACCAGCCGGACATCGTGGCCTTCGCCGACACCTGCGCCGATCAGTTCCAGATTGAGGGGCTCGATCTTGGCAAGGAACTTGAGCCCAATTGTCCGCGGCCCACATGGCGGGTTGATGAGAAGTATGTTCATCGCCCTAAGGAGCCATAGAAGCCAGCCTAGCCTCATTGCTTTGGATCAAATGAGGCGATCTTCACTCTCATGGCCCGGAGCCCGCTGAAGGCTCCAGGCGAAAGTCAAGAAAGTGGCAGAAGCTACTTCCAGCCGGTCCGCGTTCCTCGCGAGTTCCAGAAACCAACAGGCCAGTTACGACCGGTCATCATGGCCTTGTCGATGTCTTCCTGCGTGGCAATGCCGTCGTCGACAATCTTCTGCGCCTCTCGCCTGGCGGCGCCGAATATGCGATTGAGAAGGAAGCCGTATGTGCCAGGCATGTCTTTGACCATACAGATGACCTTGCCGCCGGCCTCGCCCACAGCTGATGTGGTGTCAATGGTCTCCTGTGACGTGTCAGGGGTGTAGATAACCTCGCACATCCGCATGGCCGGCACCGGGCTGGCGAAATGCATGCCGGCAAACTGTGTCTTCCTTTGGTCGGACACGTCTCTGGCGAGTTCTTCAATGACAAACCCAGAAGTGTTTGACGTAAAAATCGCCTCAGGCTTGACGATGCCATCAAGTTCTTCAAAAACTTTCTGCTTCAATTCAATATCCTCTGGAACGGCTTCAATAATGAAGTCGCAGTCCGCCATGTCCGCCAGATCTTTTGTCAGCTGGATTTTCTCCAGCGCATCTGAACCTTTGTCATATGGCAGTTTGCCAATCTCGATACTTCTTTTGATGCCCCAGCGGCTATCAAAAATTGTGTCATGTGTGGCTTGGAGGACCTCGTCTGTGAGGTCGCGGATCACGACATTCAATCCACCGATTGCCAAAACCTGGCCAATGCCGCCACCCATCACGCCACCGCCGAGTACCCCAATTTTGTGTACTTCTTCGAATCTCATTCTGTTTGTTTCCCTGTTGGTCTGTTTAATCTGTTCTCTAGGTTAAAGTGTAAATGAAGGCTTCAGGATCCAGATCACTCCCTCTTGCATTGTCATTTGTTGCTTTGACGCGCAAGTGGACCGATCTGCCATAAGTCTGCTCATCTCTTTTTATCTGAGCCGCGACCTTTCTGAGAAGAAGATCAATTTCCTCATCTCTAACACGCTCGTCCGCTGACATTTCACGCCCCTCTGCCTTCGCTTTGGCGAAAAGCTCGACACCTTCATGGACAAGATCATCCCTTATATCGGGTAGATTAATGAATTCCATCTGCTGTTCCTCAAGAGATGAGACCATCCCGAAAGATACGTTGCGGCGAACCGGCCGGCGCGAATGTAATGTCCACGCTTTGATTTGGGTCCACCTATGCTCTGATGCGTCGCTCGAGTGGCATCTTAGAACCGGGGACAGGCCTTGCAACAAGAAATGGCGTTGAAGTGAAGGGGTGTTGCTAGATTCTGCTCGTCGCTCTGGCGGCACTTGCCGCCTCCAGAGCAAACATCACTGCAATAGCCATGATGGATAGCCCGCTCCAGATTGCAATAACTGCTATGGGCGACGTGAGCAGGGCGGCACCTATATCATCAGCAAGGCTCTGCTGTTCTGTAAGCATATTCATGAGGGACAGACGTGGGCCGCTGAGGCACAGGAGCACAGCAAGGAATTTTCCGATGTTGGCGACGAAACCCAAATGGCGGAAGTAGAAAATGCCAATGATAATTGCGTCGATCATCAATGCGATTGCGAGTGTGTCGCCGCCAACACCCCAAAGGGGCCAGCAGATGCTGACAAACATCAAGATGGCAAGGGCACTTAATCGGCTCATCCAGGGAGATGTCCTTGAAGGAACGACAAACATGCACAGGCTCCAGAAAACGGCCGCCAGATATCCGGCAATCAGAACAAATGCTTCATCTGCACCACGAAATTCGATGCTGCTACGGCCACCGAACTCAACGCGGAATTCAAGCGGCGTACCGCCAGCCACAAAAACAACGAAAGCTTTGCTGGCTTCGTGGAAATAGGCTTCGAACCAAAGGAAGGGTTCGCCGATGGTCGGCAACAAAGGTGCCACGAGCGCCAGCGGTATGAGGAGTGCGAGCTGTTGTTGCGGGTTCATCTGAGAACTTCCGTGGCCACCTCATTGAGAACGCCGAGACCTTCACTCAACGTTGCATTTTCGATTGTAAGGGCTGGCATGATCTTGGCAACCTGACCTTCAGCGCCGGAGGTTTCCATCACCAGGCCTTTTTGAAACGCTGCATGGCAGATCTGGCGAGCGTCTTCCGGATGCACTGTTTCGAGTCCGTGAACCAAACCTCTGCCGCGCGTTGCAACGACTTTTGTTTCGAAATTTTCCGCGATGCTGGCGAGGTGTGCGGAGATCAGTGCGCCTTTTCGTGCGGTATCTGTCTCCATGGAATCGTCACGCCAAAAGTCAAGCGCCGCCTCTGCTGCCACAAATGCCAGATTGTGGCCCCGAAAAGTTCCATTGTGCTCACCTGGATTCCAGATGTCGTGCTCCGGTTTCATAAGGACAAGCGCCATGGGCACACCCAGGCCGCCGATCGCTTTGGACAGGCAAACAATGTCGGGAGTGATCGCGGCGGGCTCGAAACTGAAGAACGGTCCAGTGCGGCCGCAACCCATCTGGATGTCATCAATGATGAGCAGTGTGCCGTTCGCATGGCAAATGTCAGCAAGCTCACGAAGCCAGTCAAAAGATGCCGGATTTATCCCACCTTCACCCTGCAATGTTTCGACGATGGCAGCCGCGGGCAACTCGGCTTCTGATGAATGTTCCGCCAGCCAGTTTCGGAGATTATGAAGTGTATTTTCATTTCCTGCTGCCGGGGCGTCAAAGGGCATGTGAATTACATTGGGCAAAGGCACTCCGGCGCCGGCACGCTTTGCTGGATTTGATGTTGCGGCAAGGGCGCCCAGGGTCATGCCGTGGAAGCCGCCGCTGAAAGCCACGATATTGGTTCGGCCGGTGACTTTCCGTGCGAGCTTCAGCGCAGCCTCCACGGCATTTGTACCGGTTGGTCCTGGAAACTGGATTTTGTATGTGAGACCTCGAGGCTTCAATATGATTGCTTCGAACTTTTCAAGAAACCTCACTTTCGCCGCTGTCGCCATATCGAGGCTGTGGACGATGCCGTCGGCAGCCAAATAGGCCATAACCGCCGCCTTTATTTGCGGATTGTTGTGGCCATAGTTCAAAACCCCGGCGCCAGCAAAGAAGTCGATGTATCGGCGGCCTTCCGTGTCAAACAGCGTGGAGCCTATTGCCCTGTCAAAGACTGCCGGAAAGTCCCGCACATAGCCTCGGACTTGAGATTCAAGCCGCTCAATCGTACTCAGCATATTGTCCCCTCCAGGATTTTTCCGGTTTGTTTGCGCAAAATATAGGCAACTGGCAGCAAAGTGTGGCTTAAATCCTTGCAGTCGTATGTCTGGCAGGCATAGCGGCACCCCAAAACGCTAATAAATCAATTGGATCAATTCTGGCATGGAATTCGCATTATTCTGAGCGAGCCAGGCAGGATTAACCTGCCCGGGGGCGTAATCTTTAGAAAATCGGAGAAATCAATGCGCATCAAGTCTTACTTATTGAGCACAACAATACTTGCCAGCGTCGCCGGCCTGCTGGCTGTAGGTACTGCAACGCCTGCTTCCGCCGATGGCTTTGAAGCCTCGGGCTCTGTGGCAATTACTTCTGACTATGTCTATCGAGGCATTAGCCAGACACTGGAAGAGCCTGCAATTCAGGGAAGTGTCGATATCGGCATCAATGGCTTCTATGCCGGCATCTGGGGCTCCAATCTGAATTTTGGCGATGGTGACGAGGCACATGTAGAACTCGATTATTACGCAGGCTATGCAAGTGACATCAATGATTTCAGCTACGATGTCGGCGTGATTTATTATGACTATCCAGGGTCAGCCAATGCGCTCGACTATGCTTTCGTTGAATTGCAGGGCAACGGCGGATATGACTTTGGTCCTGTCAGCGTCAGCGGCGGTATTAACTGGTCGCCCGAATTTTTCGGAAAAACCGGTGATGCGACCTATCTTTCGGGAGGTGTTTCCTGGCCAGCCATTGCTGATCGCCTGACAATTGATGCGCATCTCGGTCGACAGATGCTGAAGGGTCCGTTTGATTACACCGACTGGAGCCTTGGGGCGACCGTGTCCGCTGCGGGTTTTGATTTCAGCCTGACCTACTACGACACGAACATGTCGGACGCTGACTTTTTTGGCGATAATGATCTCGTAGATGGGCGCATTGTCGGAACGATCGCGCGCTCCTTCTAGGAGCGAAACTTCCGGTTTCTAGCGGGTTGTTAAACCTTGCGGGCGTCGGGCCTTGTGCCCGACGCCCTTTTTTTGGAATACTGCCGTCCTGACAGGAGGTGCTCAAAGATGCCCTTTGCAACATGCCGCGATATTCAGATCAACTACGAGACAAAAGGCAGCGGCCTGCGTCTTTTGTACATCGGAGGTACAGGCGGTGATCTGCGCGTCAGGCCAAATGTTTTCGATGGCAAACTGCCAGAGAATTTTGAAGTCTTGAGCTACGATCAGCGGGGGCTTGGCCAGTCAGGCAAACCCGATCATCCCTATACGATGGCAGACTACGCCGATGATGCAGCCGCCCTTCTTGACGCGGTCGGATGGGCCGATGCCACGGTCATGGGCGTTTCTTTCGGCGGGATGGTCGCCCTCAGTCTGATTGAACGGCATCCGGGGAAAGTGACGGGGCTTGTTCTTGCCTGCACTTCGTCTGGCGGGGCAGGTGGTTCATCCTATCCGCTGCATGAACTGATCGGCCTGCCGCCGAAGGAAGCAGCAGCCATTCGCATTGGCGTCGTCGACAATCGGCGAGATAGTGCCTGGCAAAAGGCCAACAGCCAGATACTGGCCGATGAGGCAGCGGCCATGGCGAAAACGCGTGCAGGTATCCCTACCGATACAGAAAGCCGAATGGGCGCCAGACGGCAACTTCAGGCGAGGGCCGAGCATGACTGCTGGGAAGCACTGCCAGCGATTGACGTACCGACCTACATCTGTGGCGGAAAATACGATGATCAGGCACCTGTGGCCAATCAGCAAGCGCTTGAGCGGGCAATTTCAGGATCAAAGATGGAACTGTTTGAAGGGGGTCATGGGTTCTTGCGCCAGGACCCACAAGCCATTGAAAGCATCATCGCATTCCTGTCAAACCCCTGATAACATCGGCAGGAATTTGAATTTATGACCCTATGGGGAACAAGATGGTAAAGCTTAGATACTCCGAAGATGAAATCCTCTCTGATCATGCCTACGCCGAGCTGCATTATGAAAATGGCGTGCGCCTGCATGGTGGGTTCCTCGCCGACGGTACCTATCGCTCGCCGAGAACGCTGAACCGCTGGCCGGCCATTCATGCATGGCAAGAGCGACTGAAGGAGAGCGGCGGGACGCTGCTTGATGTGACAACTGAATTACTGAAGCACGGATCGTTTCCAACATTCGCCCAGCAAAGTCTGTTGATCCGCAACGGTATTGGCCAGGGTTTCTGGAATTCACTGACGATCACCGGCATCATTGAAGGACGAGGCCGGATGCTTGCCGACATTGTCGCACCGGATTTTCAGGAGATCGTTGTCGAGGATATTTCCGATACAGCTACAGCTCATCTGAATAAAGGTCTGTTCAAGGCGCATGGCTATGACGAGGGCGGCTGCGAGGAACTTGGTCAGGGCGGCCATGATGTCATGTGGTTTGCGGTTCGCGATCTGATCTTCGGAGAAGGGGCCTTTCCGTTGGTTGAACCCGGGGGTCGCGGCGGGCGTCCGGGCGCTGATGGACGAGAAATGCCGGATATTCCCGAGCAATATGAGGGCGTTATCAAATCACTCATGAACGTTCTGATGATTGAAATTCGCGCAGAGCATTTTTTCAATTTCTGCACAGATGTCATTCGCGATCCGGATCTCTTTCAGGATCGGCGTGAGGCCGCGGATCATGCGGCCGATCTGGTCGATCGCATCAAGGAAGACGAGGCAAGCCATGTTGGCTATCTGGTGACCTGGATTTCAGAACTTTGCAACTTCACCTTCAAGCTTGCCGATGGCGGCACGAAGCATGGCAGCGAAATCGTGTTGCCGGTCTGGGAAAAGATCGCAGAGTATCAAGCCAATGTTGTGCCCCTGGCAGGACGTGATGATGAACGGCAAGCCATTGAGGCGCGGATTGCGACCTTGCCGGCTGACGATGCCGACGAAGTCCTAGCTGAATTTCAGCGGCTCAGCGCCTGAAGAAATCCCGAATGAAACTATTCGTACCCATTGAAGGCGGGGACAAGAACCCGAACTTCACCTATCTCAGTATTCGAGGGTTCATAGAGGAAAAGGGCGTGCCCATGGCGGACGACCTGATTTTTGCAGTGGACTACGAAAAGGACGGTTCGGCACATCGCGTGGAAGTTGGCCTCGTCGATCCAGCTGTCGAAGAGCCCGTCGTGGCCATTTTCAGGGTGGCGACCTTTGACAGCTACTATTTCTGTTCGCGGAACAGCGGCGTGATGGAAGGCGAGCCTGTGGAGATCGAAGGCAGAACCGTTACAGCAATCGAGAACTTCGAAGACACTCAGCTTTGAGTGGATTGTAACCGAGTCCGAATCCGGCCAGACATTTCACCTTCGATCTGCGAGACTTCTCCTGAACTATGGAGAAGTGCGATATGGCGTCAACACATCAGCATCTGAAAGATGAAGTCTGTGAACGGGCCCGGCAGGCAAGGGACCCGCGCTTTGACGGGCGTTTTTTCGTTTGCGTAAAGACGACAGGCATCTATTGCAGGCCTGTATGCCCGGTGCGCATTCCCATGGCAAAGAACGTCATTTTCCGCATGTCTGCGTCAGCTGCCGAAGCGGCCGGTTTCAGGCCCTGCCTTCGATGCCGTCCCGAATCCGCGCCTGCGACACCGGCCTGGAACGGCACATCAACGACGGTGACGCGCGCCCTTCGGTTGATCGAGGACGGTTTCCTTGATGACGCAAGTGTCGAAGATCTGGGAGATCGACTGGGCGTCGGGGCACGACACCTGACGCGTCTCTTTGGAACTCATCTGGGCGCCAGTCCCAAGGTCGTTGCAGAAACGCGGCGACTGCAGCTGGCAAAACGCCTGCTGGATGAAACGACGCTTCCCATGACAGATGTCGCCCAGGCGTCCGGCTACGGCAGCATCAGGCGCTTCAACGCAGCGTTCAAAAGAACCTGGCAGCGCTCCCCTACTGAAATCAGAAAGACGCGTGAACCACAGAGCGACACCGGTGACGATGTCACCTTGAACCTTCGATATCGGCCGCCCTTTGACTGGGACGGATTGCTGACGTTTCTGGGGGATCGTGCCATTCCAGGCGTCGAGGATATCAGCGAAGCCACCTATCGGCGCAGCTTTCGCACGAACGGCCGGGTCGCAATGTTGAAGGCGCGACACGATCCGGAGAACCGGACTGTCGCCGTGACGCTCAGGGGCGCGCGACCAGCTGACCTGCCGGATGTCATCAAACGGGTCCGCAGGCTCTTTGATCTTGATGCTGATCCCATGTCCATTTCGGCGGATCTTGGTCGCGACAAGGATCTTGGCAAGCTCGTCAGGCAAATGCCTGGCCAGCGCATCCCCGGTGCCTTTGACGGTTTCGAAATCGGCGTACGCGCCATTATTGGCCAGCAGGTCTCGGTCAAATCTGCGAGATCCGTGGCTGCCAGGCTTGCAGACACCCATGGCCAGGATTTGCCGCCGGAACTCGCCTGCGGCAGCGTGACAAAACTCTTTCCGACGCCTGGAGATTTTCTTGCCGTGCCAGTAGATCAGTTCGGCCTGCCGAAAGCGCGCGCCAGAACAATTCTGGCCCTTGCCGATGCTGTCGAGCACGGCGGACTTGATCTCAGTTCCAGTGGCGGAAGCACTGAAACCCAGGCTGCACTTGTTGGGTTGCCTGGTATCGGGCCCTGGACGGCAAGTTACATGGCGCTCCGGGTACTTGACGATCCGGATGCGTTTCCGGAGGCAGATCTTGCGCTTCTGAAAGTGGCCGGGGACAAGTGGGGTTACCAGAAACCGAAGGAATTGCTGCTGCGTGCTGAATCGTGGCGACCTTGGCGGGCCTATGCGGCGCTGCATCTCTGGCGGCAGTATCCAGAAATTGTCGAAAGGAAAACACGGAAATGAAATATTGCATATTTGCGAGCGAGCTGGGGCCGGTAATGGTCGCTGGTGATGATGAAGGTATCAGATATATAAGCCTGCTGAACGGGCCAAAAGAAAAAGGCCCTCATCCAGGCTGGACAGAAGATGCGGCAGCATTCGCAGAAGAAATTGAGCAGCTGCAGTCATATCTGGCAGGTGACCGAACGACATTCAACATGTCACTGCGACCAGAGGGCACCGAATTTCAGGAGAGCGTCTGGACCGCACTTCAATCAATTCCTTACGGAAAAACAAAGACTTACGGTGAGATCGCGGCTCAGATCGGTCGGCCCAATGCGGTAAGGGCGGTGGGCGCTGCCAACGGCGCCAATCCCATAGGCATCGTGATTCCCTGTCATCGGGTCATCGGCGCCGATGGATCGCTGACCGGCTATGGCGGCGGGCTGCCGAACAAGCGCACTCTTCTGGAGCTGGAAGGTGTCGAGATCTGAAGGCACTTCGTCACCCCGGGCTTGACCCGGGGTCCAACTTGAGTTGAGGCGCTCTGCCTTCAAGAAGAAAGTTGGATCCCGGGTCAAGCCCGGGATGACTGTTGAGGTGATCTAGTCAATCGCCAGAGGGTCCAGTGGCGTTACAATGTCAGCTGCCTTTTTGGCCAGCTCGCGCGCCTGATCGGTTGTCTCTGCGCGCGCGAGGGCGACGCCCATGCGGCGGCGCTTGAATGACTCTGGTTTGCCGAAGAGGCGGATTTCTGTGCCTGGAATGCGCAGTGCTTCTTCCACCCGGTCAAAGGCGATGGCTTCCTTGTCGATGCCGCCGTAGATGACGGCGGAGGCACCGGGTTCTTTCAGGAATGTCGAAACCGGAAAGCCGAGAATTGCCCGGGCATGCAGGTCAAACTCGCTCTGGAACTGGCTGACCATGGTGACCATGCCGGTGTCATGGGGGCGCGGGCTGACTTCGCTGAAGAAAACATCATTACCCGTGACAAAGAGTTCGACGCCGAAGATGCCACGGCCACCAAGGGCTGATGTGACCGTGCCGGCAATTTCCTTTGCGCGCTGAATGGCAACGGTTGCCATCGGTTGCGGCTGCCAGCTTTCGACATAGTCGCCGCCGATCTGGATGTGACCCACGGGTTCACAGAAGTTTGTTTCAATGCTGCCGTCTGTGGCCTGGCTGCGGACAGTGAGGAGTGTGATCTCGTAGTCAAAGTCGACAATGCCTTCGACGATGACGCGGGCCTCCGACACCCGGCCGCCCGACAGCGCGTAGTCCCAGGCCTTCGCGACATCGTCGGGCCGCCGGATCATGCTCTGGCCTTTGCCGGACGACGACATGACCGGCTTGACGATCACGGGAAATCCGATTGGGCCTTTTGTGATCTGCCGGATCTCCTCTTCACTGCTGGCAAAAGCATAGGGAGAGGTCAGGAGGCCAAGCTCCTCCGCGGCGAGCCGACGAATGCCTTCTCTGTTCATGGTGAGTTGAGTTGCTCTGGCCGTTGGAATGACTTCTGCGAGGCCTTCCTGCTCAATCTCATAGAGCATGTCGGTGGCAATGGCCTCGATCTCGGGAACAATGATGTGGGGCTGCTCAGCGAGGACCAGTTCCTTGAGCGCTGCACCGTCAGTCATGTCGATGGTGTGCGAACGATGCGCGACCTGATGACCCGGCGCGTTTTCATAGCGGTCCACAGCAACGACTTCGACACCATAGCGCTGAAGCGCGATAATGACTTCCTTGCCAAGTTCACCAGCGCCAAGCAGCATCACCTTTGTTGCGGTGGGTGAGAGCGGTGTGCCGATCCTCATTCAGGAATGCCCCTGATGGTTAGATGAGACCATCGGAACGCAGGTCTTCGAAGGAATTCTTGAACGCTTCAATTACTTTGTCCACATGCTGAGATTTGTGTGCGAACGAGAAAAAGGCGAGATGAATGCCCGGAATGATGACGTCATGGCCGAGAAGGTGGAGATAGAATTCCCGTTCTGCGACAGCCCAGTCGCGGGGGATATCACGGGCAGTCTCAACGTCAGTCTGGGTGAAAATGAGATGGAACAGGGAGCCTGCATTCATGATGCGAGCCGGGATCTGACGGTCACTGCAAAAGCTGTTGACCTCCTCGGCAAATCGATTGGTCTCGTTCATGAGATGGGGGTAAATCTCATCCTTGTTGTCGCGCATGTATTCGGTAGCGGCGATGCCTGCTGACATGGTCAGTGGGTTGCCGCTGAATGTGCCACCGGTGAAAATGAATGGCGCATCGTCACGGCCGGAGAACACGTTCATGACAGCCTGACGCCCACCAACGGCGCCAATGGGCAAGCCGCCGCCGATGGCCTTGCCATAGGTCACCAGATCGGCCTTCAGATCGAAGTATTCCTGGCCGCCGCCATAGGCGAGACGGAAGCCGGTGATGACTTCATCGACCAGGAAAAGAACATCGCACTCTTCACAGACGGCCCGCAGTTCGTGGAGGAAGTCCTTCACTTCAAGGCGCGGATTGGAGCTTTGCACAGGCTCAATCAAGACGACGGCGAGATCATCCTGGTTTTCACGAATGATGTCGAAAGCTGTTTCGTTGCGATAGGGAAGCGCCACCGTCAGGTCGTCGCGTATTGTCGGCGGGATGCCGTTGCCGAGAAAGTTTGTCGTCGGATTGTCGCGCGGGCTCTTCGGATCGATTTTTACCAGCGCATAGTCGTGGACGCCGTGATAGCTGCCGTCAAAGAGGGCGATTTTCATCTTGCCTGTGAAAGCGCGCGCGGCACGGATAGCGGACATGGTTGCTTCGGTGCCTGAATTGACGAAGACAACATGATCGACGGAGGGGCTTGAAGCCTTGATGAGGGCTGAAAGCTTCTGCTGTGGGGCGCTCGGAATGCCAAAATGCCAACCCTTCTTGATCTGGCTTAGAAGTGCCTCTTCAACGACTTGAGGCTTGTTGCCGAGGACATGTGGCCCAAAGCCCGCCGTCAAATCAATGTATTGGTTGCCATCGACATCGGTGAGATATGGTCCATCGGCACTGTCAATATAGATGGGATGGGGCAGATCAACGGTCCCCACGACCTCCTGGGCAAGCGCCTCCTTGCCAAGATCGCGTACTTCAGCTGACTTCCTTGTCCGCTGGATCAGTTTCTTGCGAACAGCCTGTGACTTCTCACCTTCCAAAATGAGCTTGTTGGCTTCTTCGGCATTCACTATTTCTCTCCCCATTTCAATTTGGCGGCCATGTTCCGCTCTTTTCCTGCAGCAAATCAAGCCAAATAGTGCTTGCGACGTGTCAACGCATTGACCCTTGCCAAACAGTCACGTAGAAAATGGCCCATGTCATCCATGCAAAGCGGCGCCGGCGATTTCGGCGGACCAGGTTCCCCCAATCCAATGCAGCGAAAGACCACTTTCAAACAGAAGGTGGCGATTTTCCGCGACACGAATTTCCTGCTTTACTGGACCAGCGGAAACATCAGTTTCCTGGGCGACATCTTCGGGATGTACGCCATGCAGCTTCTTGTCATGCATCTTACAGATGGCAATGCGGCCGCCATGGGCACAGTGATGGCCATAACCGGCATTCCGCGAGTGCTTTTCATGCTCTTTGGCGGCGTCCTCATTGATCGCTTTTCGCCGCTGCGGGTCGTCATTCTGGTTCGCTACGTGATGGCTGTGAGCCAGTTTTGTCTGGCGATCCTGGTATTTTCCGGCGTCATGCAGATCTGGATGCTCTATGTGTTTGCCGTCGTAACGGGCGCCCTTGGCTCGTTCCTCATGCCGGCACAGATGTCCATGATGCCGTCCATTCTGAAAATGGAGGATCTGCCGGCTGGTAATGCGCTGAACGGCAGCGCACATCAGATCATTCAAAGTATGGCGCCGGCCATTGTCGGATTCCTGCTGGCCTATCTGTCCGGCTATGACATTTTTGCTGATGCGGCTACTGCTGGCGATCCGGCACAGAAGCTGGTTGCCTACAGTTACGCATTCTTCATCAACACCGGGACCTTCATTGTGTCGGCCATCATGCTGGGCTGGCTCAGGCTTGCGACCCAACCGACAGCGTCGCGCGACCAGAAAATGCTCAGGAGCATCTGGGAAGGGTTCGAGATGGTGTGGCGTGACCCACCACTCCGGGCTTTTATCATCTACATGTCGTGTTCGACAATTTTCACCATGGGCGCCCAGGCCGTGGGTCAGCCCATCATGGCGCTTCAGCGGTTTGAAGAGGTCGGCATTATGCCGGCCGCTGCAGCTCTCGGCCTGTTTGGCAGCGCCACCGGTGCAGGCGCTATTTTCGGATCGCTGTTCAGCGGTTTCGTCGTCAGGCCATCTGAACGCATGTATGGCCCCGTCATGATGTTGATGGCCGTCTTGCGCGGCTCAGTATTGCTCGGTCTCAGCTTCATCGACAGTCTTTATGGCGTCATGGCGCTGTTTGCCTGCTTTGGCCTCTTTATGGGTTACACGTCGGTTCTCTTCATGTCATGGATGCAGATGCGGGTGCCCATCAGTATGCTTGGCAGGCTTATGAGCGTGATGATGTTCTCCATGATGGGACTGATGCCTGTCTCCATGGCCCTTGCCGGCTGGGGGATCGAAGCCTTCGGCCTTGAGGTGCTCTATTTCATCGCCGGATGCGCGATGATCTTCGTGGCGATCTGCGGGTCGTTCTCAAAATCAATTCGTCTTCTCGGCTATACACCCCATGACGCAGCCCGGATGCTGGGCAAAGAATTGCCGACGGACATCGCCGAGGAAAAGGGCGTGATGGCCGGGCGCCCAATGGGTGCCCACAGTATGCAAGGCATGCGCTCGCGCAGCATGCCCGATATGCCCCTCGAGCAACCGGAAGAGACGGGCGGCAAGTAGCAATGGCGCTTGCGGTGGTCCTGATCGCGCGCATTGACCGGCTGCTCAGGCTCCCGTAAACCTTTAGGCCATGTCTACCATTTCAGGGCCCCCGACAGGCATGGGTGAGGGGCCGCAGAGCCAGATGCAGCGTGACATACCCTTTCGGGAGAAGCTTCAGCTTTTTCGGGACCGGAACTATCTGATCTACTGGGCCAGCGGGAATATCAGCTGGTTCGGCGACATGTTCATCATGATCGCGATGCCGCTTCTGATCATGAACCTGACCAACAATGATCCCATAGCCATAGGCATGGTGATGGCGATCACCGGCATTCCGCGTGTCGTCTTCATGCTGTTCGGCGGGGCGCTAATCGACAAGTTTTCGCCGCTTCGGATGATCCTGTTTGCGCGTTACGTGATGGCGGGCAATCAGCTTGTGCTGGCGGTCCTGTGCATGAGTGGGTTGATGGAACTCTGGATGCTCTATGTGTCGGCAACCTTGACCGGGGCCGTGGGATCCTTTTTGTGGCCGGCCCAGATGACGTTGATGCCGGCTATTCTGGATCAGAAGGACCTGCCGGCAGGTAACGCACTCAATAACAGTGCGCATCAGGTGCTGAACAGTTTCGCACCGGCAGTCGTCGGTTTTACTATCGCAATTCTGTCAGGCTACGACATCATGGCCGAAGGCGAGTTTGTCGGTGATCCGGAACGGGAACTGGTCGCCTATGGCTATGCCTTTGTCATCAACTCGGGAACCTTTGTAATCTCTGCGATCATGCTTGCCTGGCTGCGCGTCAAGCTTGACCAACGTGCGTCGCGAGAGGACAGCATGCTGAGGTCCATCTGGGCAGGTTTTGAATATGTCTGGCGTGATCCTCCGTTGCGCGCCTTCATTATCTATATTTCGTTGTCACAGTTTTTCAGCATGGGTGCACAGGCTATTGGCCAGCCCATGATGGGACAGATCCGGTTTGAAGATGTCGGGCTCGGGTCCAAAGCCGTTGCCCTCGGTCTTTATGCGACAGCATCGGGAGCCGGCGCCGTTATCGGATCGCTTTATGGCGGTTTTGCAAAAATGCCGAGTGAGAGAGCCTATGGTCCGGTCATGATGGGCATGGCCATGATGCGCGGCTTCACTTTGCTTGGCCTCGGGTATGTGACCACGCTCTACGGCACACTGGCACTGTTTGCAGGCTTCGGCTTGTTCATGGGGTACACATCGGTGCTCTTTTCGACCTGGATGCAGACGCGTATCGAGATCAGCATGCTTGGTCGTACCATGAGCGTCATGATGTTCGCCATGATGGGGCTCGCGCCGCTTTCCATGGCCTTCGCCGGTGTCATCATCGGAATGTACGGCGATAGCACAGCGGAGATGTCGAAGGGTCTTGAGACTCTCTATTACGGCTGCGGCATCATCATGCTTGTGGTGGCCGTTGGCGCACTCTGGAACAAGTCGATCCGGCTTCTGGGGTATACGCCGGAACATGCCGCTGAAATTCTCGGGCACAGGCAACCTCATGCGCATGTTCACACCGTAGCAGATGCCACCTCCCGCGAGCATTCCCTCGGTGGCAAATAGGCATCACGCCTTTTCTTCGTTCATCGGGGCTCATTGACCCCATGACTGCCATCTGGCAGAGATAAACCATGTCGACAATTGAACATGACTTGGGGTCTGAAGCTGAGGCGCCAGAGGACGATATGCGCCGCAAGACCACTTTCCGCGAGAAAGCGGAGGTCATGGGTCAGCGGAATTTCATCTTCTACTGGCTGAGCGGCACGATCAGTTTTCTGGGCGACAATTTCACGTTCATCGCAATGCCGTTGCTGATTACTTCCCTGACGGATGATGCCATGACGCTGGGGCTGGTGATGGCGGCAGGTGGCATTCCCAGGATCGTGCTGACGCTTTTTGGCGGGGCCATCAGTGATCGGCTGTCGCCAATTCGCGTTATGTTGTGGTCACGGATTTCTTTTGCCGTCTCGTTTGCAGTTTTTGCCTACCTTCTTTGGATTGGCGAAGTCAGTATTCCACTGCTCTATGCGTTCTCGATCCTGACAGGCGTAATCGGATCGTTCCTATTCCCGGCGCAGATGGCGCTGCTGCCATCACTCATCACGCAGCGCGATCTGCCCCCGGCTAATGCACTAAACAGCGGAACTCAGCAGGTGGTTCAGGCTTTCGCGCCTGGAATTGTCGGCTTCACGATTGCAATTCTCAGCGGCTATGACCTGTTCGCGGAAATGAAAGAGGCGATACCGTTTGTCCAGGAACTTCAGGCCTACGCCTGGGCGTTTCTGATTCAGACCGGGACATTTCTCTTTTCGGCGCTTCTTCTGTTGGGTATGCGCCCGTTAAGAGACGAGCGCGCTGAGGGTGGCGTTCTTGAAAACATCCGAGCCGGACTTGTCTATATCTGGCGCGATCCACCGTTGCGGGCTTTCATGATCTATATCGCCTTGTCGCAGATGTTCAGCGTTGGCGCACAGATGGTCGGCACGCCTTTGATGGCTGAAGCAAGGGCCGATGCCGGCGGGATGCCAAAGGCGGCGCTGCTCGGTCTGCTGGGCACAGCATCGGGAGCCGGGGCCGCGGTTGGTTCGCTGCTGGCCGGATTCCTGCCAGTGCCCAGTGAGAAGACCTATGGCCCCATAATGATCAGCCTCGCTTTCTTTCGTGGTCTGGCGCTGATGGGAATAGGCGTTTTTACAAGCCTCTACGGTCTCATGACCATGTTCGCGATCTTTGGTGGCTTTATGGGTTACACAATGGTCCTTTTCATGGTGTGGATGCAGACACGGGTCGAAGTCAGCATGCTGGGCCGTGCCATGAGTGTTGTCATGCTTGCCGCCATGGGCATGTCACCGATCTCGATGGCATTTGCAGGCTGGGCAATTGACCTCTACTCAATCGAATACCTGTTCATTGGCTCCGGGATATTCATGATACTTGTTTGCGGCGGCGCACTCTCTGTGCCTTCCATGCGGCTGCTTGGTTATTCGGCCGACACCGCAAGGGCGATGTTGGTGGCGCGCCGGGAATGACAACACTTGGTGAAAGAATCAGCGAGATCGCATACCTTAAAGGTTCCTTCAGGCTGCGTTCCGGAAGAACTGCTTCTCACTATTTCGACAAGTTCGCACTTTACTCGGATCCGGACCTTCTGGCCGAAATAGCCAAGGAAATGGTGGCTCTGATCCCGGCAGAGACCGAAGTTCTGGCGGGGCCTGCGTTGGGTGGCGTGCCTCTGGTCACAGCGGTCTCTCTCGCATCAAGATTGCCGGCTGTTTCGGTCCGCGCGTCACGTAAAGAGTATGGCACCGAACGGATCGTTGAAGGCTGTTCGGTTGCTGGCAGGAGCGTCTGTATTGTGGAAGATGTCGTTTCCACAGGTGGGGCAGTGATCGATGCAGCCACAGCGCTCAGGGCAGCGGGGGCGACAGTGAATAATGTTCTCAGCATCATCTACAGGGGCGAGGGCGCCCCGCAAAAACTGACCGAAGCGGGCCTCGCCATCAGCAGTCTCTTCGAGGGGAAAGACATTCTGGAGCCGAGTTAGGTCAGAATGGCTGCCAAGAATTACTAGAATTGTTGGATATGTTGGGTTTCAGGCCAGTGTTGAGGCACTTTCAATCAATTCTAAATGGAGTATTATCAGTGTTGCTCTGACCGAATGGACGGTAGGGTTTCAAATGCGGCACGGCCCGATTTTCGCTGGATGCCGCATGGTGATGGCAGGACAAAACAAGAATAAAGGTGCCTCCATGTCGAACGAAAAATCACAAAATCTTCAGGATGTTTTTCTCAACCACGTCCGCAAGAAAAAGACGCCCGTAACAGTGTTTCTGGTAAACGGTGTGAAGTTGCAGGGCATTGTCAGCTGGTTTGATAATTTTTGTATTCTTCTCAGGCGTGACAGTCATTCTCAGCTCGTATACAAGCACGCCATATCGACAGTGATGCCTGGTCAGCCCATTCAGCTCTATGAGGAAGAGGGCGAAGCGGCCAGTGAAGGCGACGATGCGGCTCCGGCCGCAGATGCAAATGCAGGGCGTATTGAAGAAACAAGCCAAAGCACGACTTGAAATCGGGAACAGTGACGGCGATGGCGACGGTGATACTCAATCCGTCGCACATGCCCGTGCCCTGATCATAGAGCCTGACTTTCACCACACTGCCAGACATCTGGGCGGTGGGAAACCTGCTCGTTCGCCTGAAGCGCGATTGCTTGAGGTTGAGGGGCTTGCTGAAGCGATCGGCGTAATCGTTGAGGATACGGTGATCGCACCGATCCGCAAGATCAGCCCCGCTGCATTCCTTGGCAAAGGGAAGATCGAGGAAATTTCCGATCGGCTGATGGCCCTTCAGACCATGAACGAGGAAGCCATCGAGGTTGTAATCTTTGATGGTACGTTGTCGCCAATTCAACAGCGCAATCTTGAGAAGGCATGGCGCACGAAAGTAATCGATCGAACCGGCCTGATCCTTGAGATTTTTGGCGAGCGCGCAAAGACCCATGAAGGGCGGCTGCAGGTCGAGCTTGCGCATCTGACCTACCAGATGGGACGTCTGGTGGGATCCTGGACCCATCTTGAACGCCAAAGGGGCGGCGTGGGCTTCGTCGGAGGTGCCGGCGAAACGCAGATTGAGGCTGACAGGCGCGCTATTCGTAATCGTGTGTCGAGGCTGAAATCTGAACTGGAACAGGTGACGAAAACGAGGACCCTTCATCGCAAAGGCCGAAGCAAGGTGCCCTATGGGATTGTTGCACTCGTGGGCTACACGAACGCGGGGAAATCCACACTCTTTAACAAGCTGACAGGCGCAGACGTCTTCGTCGAAGATCAGCTTTTTGCGACGCTGGATCCGACCATGCGGCGCCTTGAACTGCCGTCGGGGCGCGAAATCGTGCTGTCAGATACAGTGGGATTCATCTCCGACCTGCCACATGATCTGATCGCGGCGTTTCGGGCAACTTTGGAAGAAGTGCTGAATGCTGATGTCGTCGTTCATGTCAGGGATATTGCAAGCCACGACACAGAGGCTCAAAGCGCAGACGTCAGCAGTGTACTGGAAGACCTTGGTATTACAATTGCGGAGCAAGCCGACATCATCGAGTTTTGGAACAAATCCGATGTTCTTGATGCGGATGATGTTCTGCTGTTTGAGAACCAGGCTGCCCGGCAGGCCAACGCCATTCTTGGATCTGCAAGGACAGGTGAGCACATCGACGTTTTCCTGAAAGCGATAGATGCACGTCTTTCAGCGTCTGACACCATTCACAGTATCATGCTGATGCCAGCCGAAGGCGCGGCGCTGGCCTGGCTTTACCGCCACGGTGAAGTGATAGAACGAAATGACAGCGAAAACGGCATTGCGCTCGACATTCGTCTGGCGGATGCTGATCTGAAGAAATTTGAATCACAATATGATGCTGTTGTGAACTGACCCAGAGATAGGATCGAAACAAATGGCGCTTTCCAGAAGTGTGCTTGCAATTGCTTTCTTTGTGCTTGCCGGTGCGGCACATGCGTCGGAGCTGGTCGTCTACAAGACGCCGTGGTGCGGCTGTTGCGAGGCTTGGGCCGACAGGATGCAGGAGGCTGGATATGATGTTGTTATTCATATCGAAGAAGACCTTGAACCTGTTCGCCATGAAGCGGGGGTCCCGGACTCGTTGATGGGCTGTCATACGGCCTTCATTGACGGTTATGTCATTGAGGGCCATGTCCCGGCGATGGATATAGAGCGACTTTTGACGTCGCGCCCCGACGTCACGGGCATTGCAGTTCCGGGCATGCCAATGGGTTCGCCAGGCATGGAAATGGCCGGCCAGAGTCAGAGTTTTCAAGTCGTGGCGTTCAAAGATGGCGAGGAAGCAGGCGTGTTCGCCGCGCACTGAAAGCGCCGCCGACAGGCCTGAAGCGACACATCATTTATGGCCTGACGACGGGGCGGGCCAGACTGACCCGACCGGTTGTATAGGTACGCTCGATGCGATTTGATGAGCTCGGTTTTTCGGCGGCTGTAAACAACAGAGGTGTTCTCGAAAATAACCTCTTGCAGAGCAGCATTTTTGGTTCAAGCGGCGCCTTGCTTGACATACGCGAGGGCTACTTATCGGCTTCGTCAGCCTACAATGCTTTCCTCGATGCCACCGACAAACCGGTTGCCGTATTTGCCCACCAGGACATCTATTTTCCGCCGGGCTGGAGTGACGCGCTTCTGGCGCTTTTGAAAACGCTGGAACGGGATGATCCCAACTGGGCACTTATTGGCAGCTTTGGCATTACGGCCTCGGGCACCCAGGCCGGCCATGTTTTTTCGAGCGGCCTGCAAAAAGAAATCCTCTTCGATTGCGAACCCAAAACCACGATTTCTAGCTTCGACGAAATCGTCCTTGTCGTTAATCGGCGTGCACAAATCCGTTTTGATGAGGGCCTGCCGGGGTTTCACCTGTATGGCTCTGACATTGCCCTGACGGCGACACAAAGCAAGCTGGCTTGCTATCTTTTGAATTCTCCGGTGGTCCACAACAGTGTCCCAGTATTGAGCCTTTCGGGTGCTTATTCAGATGCGTATCGGTATCTGCAAAAGAAGTGGGCCAGCGTCCTGCCTGTACGCACGCCGGTGACAACAATTTCCCGTTTCGGATTACCTTTGTTGAGAACCAAATTCAGACTGCTTCGCCGTAACGATAGGCGTTTGTGGGACCGGGGGAGCTCAGCAACAAATTCACGCGACATAAGCCGCAGGCTGGGCTGGGAGTGATCATTTTCGTTGCTTGCGCAGTTGCGTCTGCCCAAGTGAATAACTGAACTCGTAGCGTGAGTATTTGCCACTGGCTATTGACGCTGTGGATAACCTTCCTTATATAACTGGCACTCGACGATTGAGAGTGCTAGCAATTTGGCATTCTCCTGATAAATCAATAATTTAACAACAGGGGGAATGAATGAAATTCAAACCTTTGCACGACAGAGTGCTTGTTCGCCGGATTGAAGAGGACGCAAAGTCTGCTGGCGGCATCATTATTCCTGACACGGCCAAGGAAAAGCCTTCAGAGGGCAAAATCATTGCCGTTGGATCAGGCGCCAGAGCCGAAGACGGTACCATAACAAAGCTGGATGTAAAAAAGGGTGACAGCATCCTGTTCGGGAAATATTCCGGATCGGAAGTGATGATTGACGGCGAAGAGCTGCTGATCATGCGTGAATCCGACATTCTTGGAATTATTGAATAGGGGGCCCTGATAAATGGCTGCTAAAGAAGTCAAATTTGACGTAGAAGCTCGCACGCGCATGCTTGCGGGCGTGGATATCCTGGCCAATGCGGTCAGGGTCACACTCGGCCCCAAGGGGCGCAACGTTGTGCTCGACAAGGCATTTGGCGCACCACGGATCACCAAGGATGGTGTGACGGTCGCCAAAGAAATCGAACTCGCTGACAAGTTCGAAAACATGGGCGCCCAAATGGTCCGTGAAGTCGCTTCCCGGACCGCCGATATTGCCGGTGACGGGACAACCACGGCGACGATCCTTGCTCAGGCGATTATCCGCGAAGGCATGAAGGCTGTTGCAGCTGGCATGAATCCGATGGATCTGAGACGCGGCATTGATCTTGCGACCAAGGCCGTGATCGCCCAGATTCGCAAGCGTTCGCGCAAGGTCCACAGCAGCGAGGAAATTGCTCAGGTCGGGACAATTTCAGCGAATGGCGAAGTCGAGATCGGGAACTTTCTGGCTGAGGCCATGCAGCAGGTCGGCAATGAAGGCGTGATTACTGTGGAAGAGGCCAATGGCCTTGAAACGGAAGTCGAAGTTGTCGAAGGCATGCAATTCGATCGGGGCTATCTCAGCCCTTATTTCATTACCAATGCCGACAAGATGACGGCTGAACTGGAAGACGTTTACATTCTTCTTCATGAAGGCAAGCTTTCAACCCTTCAGGCTATGCTGCCGATCCTTGAAAAGGTCGTGCAGTCAGGCAAGCCGCTTCTGATTATTGCTGAAGATGTTGAAGGCGAAGCCCTTGCAACCCTCGTTGTCAACCGCCTGCGTGGCGGCCTCAAGGTAGCCGCTGTGAAGGCGCCTGGTTTTGGCGATCGTCGCAAGGCCATGCTGCAGGACATTGCAATCCTGACATCAGGTCAGGTGATTTCTGAAGAGCTTGGTATTTTGCTCGAAGACGTGACCATCGACATGCTCGGGACGTCGAAAAAAGTGGACATATCGAAAGACGAAACCACAATCGTCGACGGCGGCGGCAAGAAAAAAGAGATCGAAGCCCGCTGCAACCAGATCCGCGCACAGGCTGAGGAAACATCTTCAGACTATGACAAGGAGAAGCTGCAGGAACGTCTGGCCAAGCTTGCCGGAGGTGTTGCTGTCCTGAAGGTCGGTGGCATTACGGAAGTGGAAGTCAAGGAGCGCAAGGATCGTGTGGAAGATGCACTTGCTGCAACCCGTGCGGCCGTGGAAGAAGGCATTGTTCCCGGTGGCGGCGTAACGCTTCTGCATGCTGGCAAGGTGCTCGACAAGACGACTGGCGCCAATAGTGACCAGGATGTCGGTGTGAGCATTGTCAAGAAGGCGCTGCAGGCGCCGGTCCGCCAGCTTGCTGAAAATGCAGGTGTCGATGGCGCCGTGGTTGCCGGCAAGATCTTCGAAAACAAAGACTACAAGTTTGGTTTTGATGCCCAGGAAGAGAAGTATTGCGATCTTGTCGCTGCTGGCATTACAGACCCGACCAAAGTTGTTGTAACAGCGCTTGAGGATGCGGCCTCTATCGCCGGTCTGCTGATCACAACGGAAGCCATGATTGCTGATGTGCCTGACGAGCCAGGCGCTGCCATGGGCGGTATGCCCGGCGGCGGCATGGATCCCATGGGCGGCATGGGCGGCATGATGTAGCTACTGCGAAACTGCAGAAATGGAAAAGGGGCTTCTTTGGAAGCCCCTTTTTTTTGGATGTGATGCCGTCAACTGTGATCGTCGGACACCAAGGAGAAGTCACGGCCGGAATTTTGGAACAGCCTGTCGTAGTCAGGCGTCTCCAGGTCCTGAATGATGGCTGAGAGACCGCGACCAAGCCCGCTGCGGCGAACAGAAGGCGCGCTCGCTGGCTGCTGACGCGGTCGGGCAATGCGGGCTGATTTGGTGGAAATTGCCCTCAGTGGAAACAGAATTACGACATTGTCAGTGTTTTCCTGGAATTCTTTCATGATCTTGCTCAGCCTCTTGCCAATGATCGTCGCCACCGGCCAAATGCTGACCTTTTGCGACACCTGCCACTATCGACAGGCGATGTCAGCAAAACGTCACAGCCAGCATGTCAGCGTCAGAGCAGCGTCAAGGAAGCGCTGAACACTTTTCCTGGCTTGCGATCAATGGTATTTCTGGGAGCAAGGGGAGGCTGGGTAAGAGATGGCTGAGATTTCGCATCAGTGGGCCTGGCAGCTCAACGACGCCAGCTTTGAACAGGACGCCATAGCACTTTGGCGGAGGACCCTGCAGCTTCCGGCCGACACATCGCCCGAGAACCGCGCCAAGGAGCTCAGCTCTGTGGCCTATCATGGTGATGCGCTCGCCGGCGTGACCACAGTGGAGCTGCAGGATTTCCCCCAACTGAGACAACGATTTGCCTTCTATCGCGTTCTTATTGCTCCTGATTTTCGTGGTCAGGACATTGCGGGCCCTCTTGGCAGGGCGGCGTACAGGGCGCTTGAGAGTTGGGCGATCAGGAATCCGACCGAATGCGTCGCCGGTTTTGCCTCAATCCGGCAATCCCGTTATCTGATTGAGAACTACAGGAGCCCATACTCCCGATCTACGGATGCTGTGCTCCTGGCCTATACCGAAGAAGGATATCAGGTACGCATCCGCTGGTTTGACCATTTCCGACCGGGATAAGGCTTTGCCCGCCATCGCCGTGAGGGCCTGACGTCAAAGAGCACTGGCTGAAACTCCGGCCCCCACTCAGATCAGCCCCCAATCAGATCAAATGCGCTTTCAGCAGACGTCTACAGCCTCTCGATAATTGTCACGTTTGCAAGCCCGCCGCCTTCACACATGGTCTGAAGGCCCCACGTCTTGTCCTTTGCCTTCAGGGCATGGACGAGGGTGGTCATGAGCTTGGTGCCGGATGCGCCCAACGGATGGCCAAGGGCAATAGCGCCACCATGAACATTGAGGCGGTCCGGGTCAGCGCCAGTTTCCTGCAGCCAGGCGACAGGGACCGATGCAAATGCCTCGTTCACTTCAAACAGATCAATGTCATCAACGCTCATGCCGGTCCGTTCAAGGGCACGCATGGTGGCGGGCAAGGGTGTCTCCAGCATGATGACAGGATCCCCGCCCATCAGCGTTAGATGATGGATCCGCGCGAGAGGCTCGACGCCCATATTCTTGAGGCCCTCTTCGTTGACGACCATGACCGCCGAAGCGCCATCGCAGATCTGGCTGGAAGTGGCCGCTGTTATGCGCCCGTCTTCAGAAATCAGCTTTACGTTGCCGATGCCTTCACGGCTCACATCAAAGCGAATGCCCTCATCCACTTTGTGCATTTCCTTGCTGCCGTCTTCGGTGGTTATTTCAAGGGCAAGAATTTCTTCATCAAAGAGCCCGCCTTGTGTCGCAGCAATCGCCTTTTGATGGCTGTTGTAGGCATATTCATCCAGACGTTCCCGCGAAATATCGTATTTCTTGGCCATCATTTCAGCGCCGACGAACTGGGAAAATCCGCCGCCGTTATACTTTTCGATGATCTCCGGCCCGCTGGGGACGCCAAACCCTTCTTTCGCTGGCAGGGATACCCCCAGGCCCATTGGCACGCGTGTCATGTGTTCGATGCCGGACGCGATAACGCAATTCATGGTGCCACTCATTACGGCTTGAGCCGCGAAGTGAAGTGCCTGCTGAGACGAGCCGCACTGGCGGTCGACAGAAGTTGCCGGCACATGCTCCGGCAGGTTTGACGCCAGAACTGCGTTTCTTGCGACGTTACTGCTTTGCTCGCCAGCCTGGCTAACACAGCCCATAACGACATCTTCCACAAGATCCGGGTCGGCCTTTGCCCGGTCAACCACCTCGTTCAGGACCTGGCCGGCCAGTGAAGATGGGTGCCAGCCCTTCAGCCTGCCGTCTCTACGACCGCCGGCGGTTCTGACTGCGCTTACAATATATGCCTCTGCCATTTGCCTTGCTCCCCGAAGCGAAATTATTGTCATCTGGAGAGCACTCTTGCATGTCTTTGGCACCCTGACAATTGGGCAGCGCTTTGCTGGCCAAAGCTACCCTGAGACGGTGAAGTTTCCTTCAGAGATCCAGACTTCCCACTCCCCGTAAATATAATAGATGCAGACGTGAAAATTGCCGATATTGGCGCAACCCGCGTTGGCGGCGGTTAGTGGAATTCCAAGGACGCTTGCAAAAATGGCAAGACCATTACAGGGCCTGACTAATCTCTTGATCACGTTGACTCTCCTGACGCAAATGTTACTGACTGATCGCAACTGACGGGATGCTGTCAGATTAGCATTTGTCGCGCAAAGCAACTCTCCAGCGGATCAGGGAACACAATCCGAGATCATGCTTGTCTTCAAAGAGAGAAATTTCGATGACGTGAGCGCACTGCTCATGGAAGTTGCCGCCGAGCTCACATTGCCGGCCTTCCAGAACCTGTCGGCCGAGGACATTGAGGAGAAGGCACCAGGCGACATTGTCACAGTCGTTGACAGGGCCGTTGAAACCATGCTTTCCGGCCGTCTCCAGGGGCTTGTCCCTGGCAGCGAAGTTATCGGCGAAGAATCAAGCGATGTTTCTCCCGCCGGACTGAGAAGACTGCAGAGCGCTTTGGGCGACAGACAGCTTGAAGTGCCGCTCTGGACGGTTGATCCCATCGACGGGACCGCGAACTACGCCAGCGGTGACCAGAGATTTGGCACTATGATCGCTCTGGTCTACCGCGGCGAAACCGTTGCCAGCTGGATTCATGCGCCCCTGCCAGGTGATCTTAGTGTTGCCGAACTTGGTGCGGGGGTACTGTTGAACGGTACCTCAGTGACACTTGATCAGCAGGCAGCGCCGGATGAACCGAAGGGTGCTCTCTATGTGTCCTATTTTCCGGACGAGCTGAAACGTGAAGTCGAGCCATTGATGGAACTTGGTCATCATGAGCCGCTGGGTGCTGCAGCGTGGGAATATGTCTCTCTCCTGAAGGGGGACAGGGACTTTCTGCTCTATAACAGGCTTCTGCCCTGGGATCACATTCCGGGGAACCTGATTTTGGCGGAAGCTGGCGGTCTGGCTGCTACATGGGATGGAAGATATTACAGCCCTGATCTCTTTGAGGGGCCATTAATTGTGTCTTCGAACCTGCCTGTGAATGATCGTGTGCGAAGTATTCTGGGGCTTGATCCCCTATAGATCGAGCTCAGTTTCCTTGGCTTCCTCCCACAGCGCGTCAAGCACATCCAGAGATTGATCTTCGAGCTTGAGACCTTTTTCGCGAAGCGCGTCTTCCATATAGCGGAATCGGTATTCAAATTTCGAGTTTGCATGTGCCAGTGCACGTTCGGGGTCTATATCAATGTGACGTGCGAGGTTTAGAATTGCAAACAGCACATCGCCAAGCTCGTCTTCAATGGCTTTCTGATTTTCATGGAGCTCAATCTCCGCACTGAGCTCATTGATTTCTTCGCGCAGTTTCTGAAGCACCGGCTTGTGATCGGGCCAATCGAAACCGACGCGCGAGGCACGCATCTGCAATGTCTCTGCCCGTCGAATGGCCGGCAGGCTGCCGGCAATGTCATCAAGTGCACCAAGTGCCCGCCCGGAGGTTTGGGCCAAGTCACTTCGTTCGCCTTCCTTGATGTTCTGCCAGACTTCGGCTTCGGTCTGACCTTCTTCGAGCACCATGCGACCGAATATGTGGGGAAGGCGACGTTCAAGCTTGTCCGACAGAGTGTGTGCGACATCGTTGAAATCAAAGTGGCCCTGTTCTTCGGCCATACGCGAATGCAATGTGACCTGGAAGAGCAGGTCTGCCAATTCATCCTTGAACGCTTCGGTATCGCCGCGTTCTACAGCATCAGCAAGCTCATAGGCTTCTTCAATGGTATAGCTCAGGATAGTTCGCGGCGTTTTCTCCCGCATCCATGGCGAACCTTTATCGGGGTGGCGCAACAGTTCAACGATCCGCAACAGCCGACCGATGCCCTGTTCTTTCGCTGCCGGGGTGTCTGTCATGGTCCCCTCTCATCCATCGACGTCAGATGCTGTCTCCCAGCTTCACCAGCATCTTGCCGTCATTGGCGCCGGTGAAGAGGCCTGTGAATGCCTCTGGCGTGTTCTCAAGCCCTTCAACGATAGTTTCCTGATACTTGAGGGACCCGTCTTTGATCCAACCCGCCATGTCAGTCAGAAACTGCGATCTCATGGGTTCAAATTCCGTAACCACGAAGCCCCTGAGCGTAAGGCGCTTGTATATTGTCACAGCAAGGGTATTCAGGCTTGGCCCCGCGGTCGCTGCACTGCCGCCATCATTGTACGAAGCAATCATCCCGCAGATCGCGATGCGCCCGCCAACTGCGCCGTGGATCAGGGCCGCTGCGAGCTGATCGCCGCCGACATTATCGAAATAGACATCAATGCCTTTTGGCGCGGCCTTCGGCAGTTCAGCCATAGCGGAGGCTGTCTTGTAGTTGAAGGCATGATCGACACCATACTCACTCTTCAGATGATCCACTTTGGCGTCAGAACCGGCTGATCCGATGACTTCGCAGCCTTTGATCTTCGAGATCTGGCAGACCATGCTGCCAACTGCACCGGAAGCACCTGAAACAAAGACTGTATCGCCTTCCTTGATCTGGCCGATTTCGAGGATTCCACCGTAGGCGGTGAGGCCAGGCATCCCAAGAGGGCCCATATGGGCGCTCACAGGC
>CBDUYM010000020.1:0-60666 GCA_965371465.1 uncultured Alphaproteobacteria bacterium | reverse complement strand
AGGTGCGTCTTTGGCCGATTGCGCATTTTGTGCCTGAGCGTCTAACCTCTGCACCATGGGAATCAAGCGCACAGAAAGCACTTTCATCGCAACCGAGGAAAAGGGCCGGGTATCTTCAATTCTTCTAAGGCCGGAAGAGGCCAAATGGTGCTTTGCTTTTGCTCATGGGGCCGCCCTCAACATTGGCCATCCGTCGATGGTAGCGAACGCCGAGGCGATTGCCGGCGCAGGCGTTGCCGTCTTTCGCTTCAATTTTCCCTATGCTGAAGCGGGCGGCGGCGGACTGAACGGACAGAAAGTCCTTCTCGAAACCATCAGAAATGGCGTTGCCGCGGCCCGACAGGCCTGCCCTGACCTGCGGTTGATAGCCGGTGGCAGATCCATGGGTGGCCGAATGACGACGCTTGCCCAGGTGGCAGAGCCACTTCCCGATGTTGACGGGCTCCTGTTGCTGGCCTTTCCCCTGCATCAGGCGCGTGAGCCTGACAGCGCTCGCGCCGAACATCTGAGGGATGTGAAGGTTCCGATGCTGTTCGTTTCAGGAACCAGGGACCCTCTGGCCGACATGTCTCTGTTGAAGCCGATGGTCAAAGGCCTTGGTCGAAGAGCAAGTCTCAAGCTCATTGAAACGGGGGATCACGGCTTTCAGGTGCTGAAGCGCGCGGGGATCACCGAGGCAGAAGCATGGACCCAGGTCGGGGGTTATGTGGCCAATTGGACGGACGCTCTTTAAAGACCGGAACGAGAGCCACCGCGGCTTCAGATGCCGCCATAGGCAACTTTTAGCGAAAAAGACCAATTTTTGGTTTTGCAGGCCATGGAGCGGATACGCTCGATTTCCCTGAGGCTAATTTTATCCTTATATATTAGATAGTTAATAAAACAGCGCCGGTTTGGCATGGCTCCTGCATTAATTAGCGTGAATACGGCATTTTACAGCGAACAGCGACCAAAAGGAGATCGAAAATGATTGTTCAGGAAGCTATAAAGGTTACGGCAACTGTTTTGACGATACTTTTGAGCGTCACAGCCTACCTGAGCGTTGTCCTGCCGACGATAGGCTCGATTTAGGCAGCAACGTCAGATGGAGCGCAGATTCCGGGAGTAATTTCCTGGAACAGAAAGCAGCATTAAGGAGACGGTCATGAGTATATTTTCAAGGCTGACAGACATAGTCAACGCGAACCTCAATTCCCTTCTCGATCGCGCCGAGGATCCAGAAAAAATGATTCGGCTGATGGTTCAGGAGATGGAAGACACATTGGTAGAGGTACGCGCCAGTGCCGCACGCGGGATCGCCGACAAGAAAGATATCGAGCGGAAGCTGACCCGCGCTGAAAGTGCCCAGGACGAGTGGGAACGGAAGGCGGAACTCGCGTTGTCGAAGGATCGAGACGATCTGGCCAAGGGCGCGCTCCTTGAAAAAGCAAAGCTTGAAGAGACAGCTGGTTATCTGTCACAGGAACTGGGCCATCTGGCGGAGGCGTTTCAAAAGCATGAAGTTGACATCCAGCAGCTTGAACAGAAACTGCGCGAGGCACGTGCCAAGCAGAAGTCGCTGACCACACGGGTCGCTACAGCAGAGTCTTCGTTGCGCGTGCGTGAAAGGCTCCAGGACTATCGCGTTGAAGATGCCTTCGAGCGCTTTGAGAAAATGGAGCGCCGAATCGACATGGTCGAAGCGGAAACCGAGGCGTATGATGTGGGGCACGCCAGGTCGCTTGATGATGAAATCCTGGATCTTGAACGGGATGAAGCCATCGAAGCCGAGCTGGAAGCGCTCAAGTCAAAGGTAGCAGGTGAAAAGAAGCCTGCCGCCACCAAGGCTAAAGCCAAAGTTGGCACCAAAGAAGCGGACGCAGGAGAATAGATCATGTCGAGCAGTATTTTTGTCTTGTTGATCCTGTTTTTGACAATTGTTGCGCCGCTCTGGATCATCTTTCATTATGTCACCATCTGGCGATCCCAGCGTGGCGTCACCTCCACCGATGAACAGGTGCTATCGGATACTTGGGAAAGCGCGCAACGCCTCGAAGACCGGATCGTAACGCTGGAAAGCATCATTGAAGAAGACGTACCTGAGTGGAAGGAAGAAAAATGAGCCCGCGCAAAAGGTATGACGATTCAGACGAGTATCTGGAAGACGACTATGCAGATGAGCTCGAGCCTCGTACGCCACGCAGGAACCGTCTCTACAAGAATCCCAGGAAAGGCAAAATCTGCGGTGTTTGCGCCGGGATCGCCGAATACTATGGCTTTGACGTAACGGTCGTTCGAATTGTCATGGTCATTGGCGCCTTCATCTTCTCCCCCTGGGTGGTCATCGCCTATTTCATGGCTGCCTGGCTGCTGCCGAGAAAGCCACGTGAGCTCTATAAGAACAAAAAGGAAGATCGATTCTGGCGCGACGTGCGTGTCAAGCCATCCGAAACAGCAAAAGGCCTGGCCTTCAAATTCAAGGACATGGAACGCCGCATCGGTCAGATGGAAACGCATATTACTTCACGGGAAGCGCAGCTCAGGCGAGAATTCAAAAACCTTTAGGCAGTGTGTGGCCCAGTCTTCAGCCCAGTGTTCAGCCTTGCCCGGGCACCTCATCCCAAACTGTAATCCACTGCATCTCGCCATGGCGATCAACATGCTGGTAGAGTGATGGCATGTCTATGACCGATCAAAACCTGTCGCCGGCGAACACTCTGTTCCATGAAGCGCGCGCGCTTTTTGCAGACCATCAGTTTCAGCCGGCACTGACGAAACTGGCAGCCTGCCTTCAGGCCCAATACGACCATGCGCCAGGCTGGCTATTGCGCGGCCAGACTCTGGCGGCGATGAAGAATTTCAACGAAGCTGCAATCTCATTCCGGCGCTCGGCCATTGCTGGCGCGCTTGATCCCGCCTGGCAGCAAAATGTCGCGCGGGAATTCATGCGCATCGGTCGCTTCCCCATGGCTGCCGCCATATTGCGCGTTGCCATGACGTTCGGCGAAGACGTTGAATCATTGAACCTGATGTCGGAAATTCAGGCTTCGCAGGGTCAGTTTCCGCGGGCCAGAGCAAGTGTGGAACGTGCCCTTGAACTAGAACCCGGAAACACCCTGTCTCAGGCGCTGCTCGCCAACATCATCGGAAACAGTGTGAAGCGCCCGAAGTTTACGCGCGAAGACGTGGAAGCGGGTCGGACCTGGGCCGTTCATTTCGAAGGGCCGCCAAAGGCAGCGGGCTGAAATCATCCGTTCAGAAGCCCGATGACGGCCTGTTGAATGGCCTCGATACGCTCATCAAGATAGGCAAATTCAGCCGGTGTTCCACCTTGGGTCAGAAGGTTCATGTTCGGGTTCGCCTCGAAGATCAGTAGCCGACCATCCTCCAGCAGATTGCAATCAATCCCAAAATACTCAAGCTCGAACTTTGCCGCAAGGCGTTCGATGGAGGCCAGGCGATCAGTGCCCAGCCTTTCGTTAGCGTTCGTGAGAAAGTCCTGCTCCTCGGCGGCCAGATCCGGTTTGCCCGTCATGAAATCCTTGCGCACCGACATATGCACATTCCACTCCGGCGATGCCATGTAGTGTCGAATATAGGGCACACCATCGATT
The DNA here is from genome assembly GCA_965371465.1 of uncultured Alphaproteobacteria bacterium. Classification (GTDB taxonomy): domain Bacteria; phylum Pseudomonadota; class Alphaproteobacteria; order CBDUYM01; family CBDUYM01; genus CBDUYM01. The sequence continues at coordinate 57,073 of CBDUYM010000020.1, read as the reverse complement.
ACATAGAACCTTGCCTTGCGATAGAGTTCGTCTGGTGATCGGCTATCGACAAACTCCGTCAGATAATGATCCGGGAAACGGCCACCGAACTTCGCTGATCTTTCTGTCATTGCGCCAACCGCCGCTTCGGCGTCATCGAAGACATCAAGGTTGCGGCCGGTATGGCTGCCACAGGGTCTGAGAAGCGCCGGATATTTCATATCCGCTGCCTTCAGGTTGCGCGCAAAAGCTTCAAGTGCGCCGCCGGTAACCCGTCGGGTCGTCGGGACCAACATGATTTCGTCATCAGCCATGAGGTTGTGCGTGCCGTCTCTGGTGCTGCGCATGACATGGGCGGGGCGATTGATGCAGGGCAGGCCTGAGGCCTCGACGACATGGCTGGCCATTTCCAGCGTCACAGGGTTTATATCGCCGTCTGAAATCGTGTTCAGCAGGGCATCATATCCTGCGCCGATAATGTCGAGCTTCTGTCCAGACTTCAGCGGTGCCAAGAAAACACGGTCAAAATCGACGTCATCCTGACTTATGTAGCCGTTCATATCGGAACTGCCGGGGGCCACAAGTCTGAGCTCGTCCCCCTTGGCCTTATAGCCAAGATCTGATCCGCAAAGCATGAGATAACGTTTTCCAGGCATCGCCAAGGGCACCTCCCGCGCACCCGAATATATCGGCCTCTTTCTAGCCGGGAACGGACCCGCTGTATAGCTCGCTTGTATCACCGGAGAACCGGCGATAGGGTCTGAAGTCTCAGATGTTCACGCGGATAATTGTCTTGCCCCACGCCTCTCTCGCACCACAGAAACTGGATGCCCTGAAGGACATATTCGGTTACACGGGTTTCCGGCCTGGTCAGGAGGAGATTGTCGATGCCCTGGTTGATGGCACAGACGTCCTCGCTGTCATGCCCACCGGTGCCGGCAAGAGCCTTTGCTATCAGCTGAGCGCGCTCTTGCGTTCAGGGCTGACCATTGTCGTCTCGCCCCTGGTCTCCCTCATGCAGGATCAGGTCGCGGCGCTGGAGGCAAATGGCGTGAATGCAGCAGCGCTCAACAGTGCACGGCCAAGAGATGAGAATGTGGCAATCTGGCAGGAGGTCGTCAGCGGCCAGATCAGCATCCTCTATATGGCACCTGAGCGCCTGATGACGCCGCGCATGCTGGTGGCTCTTGAAAAACTTGCGCCCAATATGATCATTGTCGATGAAGCCCATTGTATCTCCCAGTGGGGCCATGACTTCAGGCCCGAATACCTCGCCTTGCATGAGCTCAAGGACCGGTTCCCCTCGGCAACGCTGGGCGCCTTTACCGCGACCGCCGATGTGGCGACCCGCCGGGACATTTCGGACAAGCTATTTGCGGGCCGCTCAAAAACATTCGTTCACGGCTTTGACCGGCCCAACATATCCCTTGATGTCCGTGAAAAGGCGACACCGGCAAAGCAGCTTCTGGCTCTCCTCTCGGAACATGAAAACGAACAGGGGATCGTCTATTGCCTGAGCCGCAAGTCGGTTGATAACTATGCCGAGCTGCTCTGCGACAATGGCCACACCGCGCTGCCCTATCACGCCGGCCTCGGCGCTGATGTTCGCCGTCGGAACCAGGAACGCTTCATTGCCGAAGACAACGTCATCATTGTTGCGACCATTGCCTTTGGCATGGGGATCGACAAGCCGAATGTGCGCTTTGTGTTTCACACTGACCTGCCCGCCAGCATGGAGAACTATTACCAGGAAATCGGTCGGGCGGGTCGCGACGGCGAGCCTGCGCGCGCCGTCATGTTCTATGGCTTTGCCGACATTCGCACACGGCGCGGCATGATCATGCAGGCGGACGTGGACGATGACAAAAAACGCGTCGACCTGCAGCGCCTTGATCTGCTGCTGTCCTACACCGAAGCCACTTCATGTCGCCGCCAGATGCTGCTCCGGTATTTTGGCGAAGAGTCAGGACCCTGCGGCAACTGTGATGTCTGCAAGGATCCGCCCGAGCTCTTCGATGGCACAGAGCCCGCAAAACTTCTGTTGGGCGCGATCACCGCCACAGGCGGCTGGTACGGCCAGAAGCACATCATCGATATTCTGCTCGGCGCCGACACCGCGACGATGCGCGACAAGGGCCATGACCGCCTCACCGAATACGCGTCCGGAGCGCACCTCAAACGCCCGCAATGGCGATCCATCCTGCGTCAGCTGTTCGCCGCCAACATCATCACGGCGGACCTGAGCGAATACGGCTCGCTCAAAGTCACCGAAAAGGGGGCTGAAGTGATCCGGGGAGAGGAAACAGTCTCCCTCCATACGGATGTCACAGCGCCCCTGAAGACACCGCGGAAAGCCCGTGCGTCCCGCATGCCCGAGACAGAAACGCCCATGAACGATGACGAAGAAGCCCTCTTCAACCACCTCCGCGAACTTCGCACCTCACTCGCCATCAAGCGCGGCGTCCCGCCCTACGTCGTCTTCCACGACAAAAGCCTCCGCGACATGGCACGGAAGAAGCCCGCTGACAGAGCAGCGTTCGAAAATGTGCATGGCGTCGGTGCGGCGAAGGTCAAGGCCTATGCAGAAGTGTTTCTGGAAGCGATTGGGGGGTTTGGGGCGGTCTAGTTCGCACTCAACTCCCCGTGCTCGTGTAGTGGCTAACGCCGAAGCGCCAGACGCGGAACGTGATCATCAGGAACAGGAATCCAATTCCCGGCGCCATGACCTGGAACCAGACCGGTGAGCCCAGCGGGTCCGGCACGCCCAAAATGGCGACGATGGGGAAGTGGGAGATGGTGGCCAGCGGCACGACGTAGATCAGGAATTTCTGGAACCAGTCCTTGTAGATGCTGACCGGGTACTGACCGGCTTCGACGCCGCCGTAGGTGACGGTGTTCATGATCTCGAGGCTTTCGACGGTCCAGAAGGCGAGCGTGCCGCCAAGGACAAAAAGACCGAGAAAAAAGGCGACCCCGCCGGCAATGGTAAAGAAGAAGAGGGCGACTTTCCACAGGCTCCAGTCAATATCGAGGATGGTGATGGCGACGCCGAGAATGATCGCCGCCTGAAGCAGCCGGCCGACACGATGCATGACGAACTGATGGCCGAGCAGCTGGAGTATGGTGGAGCGCGGGCGCAAAAGGATGCGGTCGAAGTTGCCGGTCTTCACATATTCCGGGCCGAAGACATCAAAGCCCCGGTTTATGGCATCGGAGAGGGCGAAGGCGACGTTCACGGTGCCGTAGAAGAAAGCGATCTGGGCAAGTGTCCAGCCGCCCAGCGTGCCAAAGCGGGTAAACAGCGCCCAGATACCGCCAAACTCGACAACGGTGTTCAGGAACTGGGCAACAGAGAGCATGATAAAGCTGTTCGGGTATTCAAGCTGTGACTGGATGGAAACCACCATGTAGCGGTAGTAGAGCCAGAACGCATTCCTGATCGCCGCGATGCTCATCATTCAGCCCCCCTGCACCACCATGCGCTTCATGCCGCGTGCCATGAGCCAGTGCCCGAGGACAATCAGTGCAATCGTCCAGCCGGCCTGATGCGCAATGGCCAGTGCGGCGTCAATGCCGGTGAGATCAGCAAAATAGATGCGGTATGGCACATCGACCAGGCCCCGGAACGGGAGAATGTTGAGAAACCATTGCATCCAGTCTGGAAACAGCGGCAGCGGCACGATCATGCCTGAGAAGATCGTAACCAGCGGCATGGCAAGATTGTTGAGGCCGTAACCTGAGACGGTCCAGAGCATGGCAATGTTGATCAGCGTTGTGATAGCTGAGGAGAGCAAGAGGGTCGCGGTGATTGAAATGGCGAAAAGGCCGCTGGCTTGCCAGCCGGATGGCGGCTTCAGAGCCCAGTCGCCTAGGCCCACAAGAGGCAGTGTGACGCCGACAAGCAGGATCATGGGTATCAGCCTCAGGAGCGTTGGTACCGTTCTGCCGCTGAGCGCACGGACATACCAGAAACCATAGACGTCGACGGGCCTCAGGAACTCATATGAAATGTTGCCGGTTCTGATCATCTGCTGGAGCTCACCGTCTCCGGTCCAGGGCAGCAACCCGAGCAGCCCCTGTCCGAGCCAGGTGTAGGTAATAACCTGGGTGAGTGTGAGCGGATGCTCGCCAGGTGCCGAGGCGTAGAAAGCCGCCAGCACCATGACTTTGATTACCCCCCACCAGCATTGGGTGCCGAAACCGGCAAGAGCGGCAGCGCGATACTGCAACAGGGAGCGAAACCGCGCCCCGAAAAGTGCCCGGTAGGGTGCAAGTGCTGTTGCGATCATTGCGCTACGCCTCGCTTGCGCCGTGACGCTCATAGAGGCGTGCGATGATCTCCTCAATTGGCGGCTCATCAATGAAGAGGTCGCGGACGCTGTGCTCGGATGTCACTTTCTGGATGAGATCAGCAGTCCTGATCTTATTGGGGTCGAAGGCGATTTCGATCTGGCCTGCTTCGTTGATGACTGATGTAACGCCTTCGATATCGATGTCGATGGCTGTGTCCACTTCTTCTGTGAGATCGATGATCAGGCGACGCTCATCCGATGTTTCTGCGCGCAGCGATTCAAAAGTTCCGTCCTGGAGAATTTCGCCGTTGCCGATGACGATGACGCGATCTGCAAGGGCTTGGATGTCATGCATGTCATGGGTGGTGAGGATTACGGTCACGCCGTGATCGCGATTGAGGCCCTTGATAAAGTCACGGACAGCGAGTTTTGAAATGGCGTCAAGGCCGATGGTGGGCTCGTCAAGGAAGAGAATTGTCGGCTGGTGCAGCATGGCGGCGGCAATATCGCAGCGCATTCGCTGACCGAGGGAAAGCTGGCGAACCGGTGTATTGAGGATCGCTTCAATCCCCATGAGGCCGATCATCAGATCAGCGGTTTCCCGATACTGGGCTTCGGGCACGCGGTAAATATCACGCAGAAGATCGAAGCTCTCGCGTACCGGCAGGTCCCACCAGAGCTGGGTTCTCTGGCCGAAAACAACACCGATACGAGCGACATGCTGGATGCGATCAGTCCAGGGCGTGAAGCCGCCGATGTCGCATTTCCCGGCTGTTGGCTGGAGAATGCCCGAGAGAATTTTGATAGTGGTGGATTTTCCAGCGCCATTCGGGCCGATGTAGCCGACCAGCTCACCTGGGTTGAGTTCAAACGAAACCCCCTTCAGGGCGTCGACTTCCCGGTAACGACGTATGGCGAGGCCCTTCACAGCACCCCAGATGCCAGGGTCGCGTTCGGCCACGCGAAAAGTCTTCCGGAGACCCTCGACGCGGATCAGCGGGCCGGGTGAATGCTGCATATTCGGCCTCCTGCGATATGGCGGCAATCGCCGCCATCAGCCAAGTGGTAAAGGTTCTGAAGAAGGGACGCCGGGTCTACACCTCGCTGCGTGCCGGGTCAAGGCTGGGTGGGTGATGAAGGTTCGGTGCCGACGACATCCATCATGCGAATAGTCCGGCTCGCCAGTGCGAGAAGCGTTCCGAGGCTCAGGAGACCCGCACTTGCACCCAGGACGAGGCGCACATCGTAGACAATGAGAGCACCCGCCACTGCCATCGAGAGAGGCGCCAGACCGAGGGACGCTGTCATGATCAGGCTCATCACCCGACCGATAAACTGCGCCGGCGTTCGCGACTGGAACCAGGTGATCAGCATAATGCTGGTGTAGCCGTTGAAGATGGAGCCTATGAAGCTGAAAGACGCCGCGATGGCAACCGTTGGTGAAAGACTGACGCCAACGATGCCGAGGCCGCTGACCGACGCAATGAGAAATATGACAGTTCCGAAATGGGCGGGCTTCGGTCTGGGCAATGCGCCACCCAGCGCCGCGCCAACCAGCGAGCCGGCGGCAAATGCGCTCATGAGTATGCCAAAGGCCACCGCACCTTCCGGGAATTCTGTTTTGGCAAGGACGGGCAGGCCGATGGCCATTGGCCCGGCTGTCAAAACGTTAAGAAGAGCAATCAGGATCAGCATTGCGCGGAACGCGGGACGGACAATGACAAAGCGCAATCCACTGGCAATGGTAGCAAAAATATTCTCTCCAGCATCAACGCTTTCACCTGGCTCTCGTCCCGGCAGCCGCAGCAGATAGAGCGTGACGACTGGGATGATGAAGGTGAAGGCATCAACGAGAAACGCCATGCCGACACCCTGGAGATTGGCATCAAGCGATGTCGCAGAGAGATCGGAGCCGAAAAACGCGATCAGAAGGCCAGCAGCGGCCGGACCGATGATGCCGGAAACCTGAAATGTCCCCTGCAAAAGAGCGTTGCCGGGCGCCAGATGCTCGTCGTCCACAATGCGCGGCAGGATGGCCGACGCCGCGGGCGCCGCAAAAGCATCTGCGAAACCAAAACTGATGCCGAGTGCGAAGAGCATCCAGAGTTCGATGAGATCGGTGAGCACCAGGATCGCAAGCAGCCCGACCAGCAAGAAACGCGCGGCGGCAGATGCGATCAGGATGACCCTCGGCGAGATGCGATCCGCCAGCGCACCGCCGAACATCATGAAGACGGCCCTTGGAACGGCTGCTGCCGCCATTATGCTGCCAAGCGCCAGAGCGTTATCGCCGGTAATGACAAGCACCAGCCAGGGCAGGGCAATCATATAGAACTGATCGCCGAACTGTGACACAGCACCGCCCGCCCACAGGAGCCGGAAATTCCGGTTCCTGAAAATGGCAAGCCGTGAAGGCTTCGGCAGTTCCTCTTGTGAAGACATCCCGCCCCCTTTATCCAGCCCCTTTATACAGAGGTTGATGCAAGGAAGAGGCCATTCTTGCATCGCCGACAGAGATAGACCAAGCCTTTGTAATGACAGGGTAACTTCATGCGCGCGCTGTGAGACAGGGCCCGCTTAATGTGCGAAAATCGCGAACCATTGAGGCATAAGCCGAACAGCTGGCAGAACATATGGCCCAGACAAAAGCGAAACCGGTGACCAGGGCGGGTGAAACGCGGCTTCACGAAGCGCTCGCACGGTACGGCATGCTGCCAATACAGGGGCAACACGACATCCCGAGCATTGCCGATCTGCTGGAAGGCGCACCGATCAGGACCCGTGGCTTCTCATGGGACTATGTCCCGGCCTGGGATATGTCGGAGGCGCTGGCGGCAGATGATGACAAAGTTCTGTTAAAGCTCTTTCGCGGTGGCAATACGCTGGTCACGTCGCGTCATTGGCCTGCTGTTCAGGTCCTGGCCAGGGAAAATGTTCGCCTTGTTTCGGCCGGCGAAGGCGGCCAGAAGTGGCAGGAATTTCTTCAAGTTGTGAGTGAAAATCCCGGCCTTCCTGGTGCCAGTGTGAAAATTGCCCTTGGCCTGGATGGCGATGTCGGCCGCCGGGAATTTCAGCGCACCAAGACACTCCTGGAGCGTGTTTGTGTGATTTGGGGTGAGGAGCAAACCGAGGCCGAAAGCCACAGCCATGACCTGCTCTGGTATCCCTGGGATTACGGAAAAGTCTCGAAGGCAATGGCGGAGAAAGCTGATCTGCCGTCATTGGCCGATGCGGAGAGAGAACTTGTCTCCACTGTGGCCCCCGCATCGCTGTTGAGCGCCGGGCAGCGCCGAAATCTGTTCCCTGTTCTCAGGTTTGTCAGCGAAGCCGGGAACTGATCCTTGATTGCGTGGCTACCCGTCGCCGCCTAAACTGCCCTGACAAATGAGAAGAGGGACGGCATGTTTCAAGGTATCTATAGGATTTACGGGGCGGAACCGTCCTACTTCACGCGGAAAGTGGAAGGCTTTTTTCGTTACATGGCCGTGCCCCATGAGCTTATTTTCAAGACGCCTGAAAATTCAGCGGATCTGGAGGCACGGGCGGGCACGCATATGATCCCGGTCGTCGAGACCCCGGAAGGATGGATGCTCTGGGATTCAACGCCAATTGCAAAACTGATGAACGGCAGATTTCCCGATCAGCCAATCATTCCCGCATCACCGGCGCAGAAAATTACCTGCCTTGTGCTTGAAAACTGGTTCGATGAGTGGTTCACACGTCCCGCGCTTCACTATCGCTGGAACTTTCCCGAGACAGCGGATGTCAGAGGCCGCGCCATTGCAGCCAACCTCGTTCTGGGCGTTTCTGAGGCCGACATGACGAAGGAGCAGGCGTCCGAAGCAGGACGGATCGGGCAGACAATAGCGGCTGAGTTTGGTCAGCGTGCGACACGTGCAACCGGAGCCCAGCCAGCGCAGGCGGCCGAGATTGAGGGCCGCTTCGAACATTTCCTGGACCTGATGGAGTTACATTTTCTCCGTCATCCTTTCCTGCTCGGCGACCGGCCCTGCCTTGCGGATTTTACACTGCTTGGCGCCATGAAAGCCCATTTTGGTGTTGACCCGGCAGCCATTCGCGCTGTGCGCGACAGAGGGCCCGGCATGCTCGACTTTCAGGAAAAGCTCTGGGAGATGCAAAGTGACGATGAGATCTGGCTGCCCGATGATGAGGTGCCGGAGACGCTCGCCCCAATGTTCGATGAGATGATCGCACGGTTCCATGTCCAGTTGGCAGCCAACAGGGACGCTTTGTTCGAGGGTGCGAAGAACTTTGATGTGGACTTCGGATATGGCATGACGAATTTCAGGGCCAGCTCCTACAAGGAAGCTGCCCGCCTCGACGTTCAGGACGAGCTGGAGCGCCTTGACCAGCAGGATCGTTCCATCGTCGATGCGACCCTTGCAACGCTTGGCGTTCTTGATGTCTACACGCTACTTGCCGAGAAGTCAGAGGAAACAGATGAGGCTGTAGAATGAGAGTGATTACGACTTCTCGATCATCTCTGCACTTGGCGTCCCGATAGCCGACGGGGTGCCGGAACTCTGCCATATCCGAAGGGTGATGCTTGCGGAAATCCAGGTCGTGCTTGATTTGCCGTTTTGACGGTGGGACCGGTTCCGCCGAAATTGTTCATCCTGCAGATAGGTTTGTTGTGCTACAGGGATGCGGCGCTGACCATTCAGCCGTCGGTTTGAATGCCGGAGGACAATCAAATTCCAGATCAGGATTTCCAGACTGTGGCAGGGAACAGGCAGGTCGAGCGTCGGCGTGTCCTGACCATGCTGGCGACCGCAGCGGGCCTGGCTGCGCTGCCGTTCAGGACTTTGGCCAACATCTCACCTTTGGTGCAGTGGCAGGGGCTGGCCATGGGTGCCGAGGCAAGCCTGAGCATTGTCCATCCTGACAGGTCGGAAGCTGAAGCGATCATTGAGGATGCGGTTCGCGAACTGAGACGGCTTGAAAAGCTGTTCAGCCTGTTCGACCCGTCATCCAGTATTCGCGAACTGAATGCGATCGGTCGTCTGGATGCGGCCCCGCGAGACTTTCGCGACCTTCTGAACACGGCCTTGAGCATATCCCATGCAAGCGGCGGCGCGTTTGATCCGACGGTGCAGCCGCTTTGGGAGCTTTACGACGCCCACTTCAATGATACGACATCAAGCCCCGCAACAGGCAGCGGCCCAGATGCAGCAGCCGTGAGGAAAGCCCTGAATGCTACTGGTTACAAATCAGTCGTCGTTGATAGCTCGTCAATAGCCTTCGCGAAAGCCGGCATGGCGCTTACCTTCAATGGCATCGCACAGGGCTATATCACCGACAGGATTGCCATGGTCCTGAAGAGTGCCGGCCTTCAGAACGTTCTGGTGGACATGGGCGAGTTCCGTGGCCTTGGTAATCAGGCAGGCGGCGAACCCTGGCGGATCGGCCTTGGCTCGAATTTCCGCCCAGGCGGCGATACTGTTACCTTGACGGATCGGGCCATCGCTACTTCAGAGCCGATCGGGACAGTTTTCGAGAAGACCGGCAAATTTCATCACCTGTTCAGTCCGTCTACCGGTCGGCCGGCAAGCTTTTATCGACGTCTCAGCGTTATCGCGCCTACCGCCACTCTGGCTGACGCTTTGTCTACTGGTCTTGCGGTGGCTGATGCCGATGCACGCGCCGAGATAGTCGCGAACTTCGATGGTAGCGGCATGGAAGTGCACGGCGTCACCATGGATGGCTCGCCGCTAAAGCTGACGCTTTGAGCACTAGATGTAGTGCTGTGACGCCTCGCACCCACAAAATTTAGTTGACCGTGTCGGTTGCGAGGTGGTATTCGCATTGGCGTTAGTGCATGGACGCGACTAGCTAATCTCGATCAGAAATGATCAAGCCCTGACGAAGAAGCCCGGCGTGTATTGGTGTGAAGCCATCAACGGCACGTCGGGCTCTTTCGTTCCTGAAGCCCCCTTAAAGCGCATCGGCTGCGGTTCAGGCAAAAAAATAGAGGCATCAAGTGCTTGGACGCGAGCCCTAGCTATGCACCCCGAAGGGCACCCCTGACACCTCTGGAACTGGTCCGTCGGCTAACGCTTTTTTCTCAGGCTTCCGCTCCGAAGAGCTTCTGCTTTCGAGGCAAGCATTTGCTTTCTTCTCAGCCCCACAAGCTTCTATCCGAAGATTTCCACCTGCACCTAGATAGTCCACCCAGGCTTGCTTCAATGCAAGGACAGGTGAACAGAATTCGCCACTTTCTTCACATGACGGAAGGTTTTTCTGTGCAAAAGCGGTGGATAAATCTGAATAAGTGTTCCAGCCCAGGAGTTTCGCTCAGGGATCGTGGAAATCAGGCCCGATTTCGAGCCCTTCGGGTTCTGAATGTCGAGTCGCAGCTCAGCGACTCGCGATGGCGCTGTCGCAGAGTAACGTCAGAGGTGCTACGTAGAAAGAAAAGGTCCGGGATGTTGACCTGGGCAGCTATGCTGACCCAATTGGATCGGAAGGTTACGAGCTATAACTATATCTGGTGCCCCTATGGGACGGGATGACAGCCCCCTGACCTTGAGAGTAATTCAGTCGGTGCACAACGACGTGATCGTCTCTCATCAAATTACCAAGTGGCCCGTGTAGTAAGGGAAGGGATCAGTTCGAGCCTGACTCTTTTTCTTCATAGATTTTTTCGCAACCCAAATTGTGCAATGCGGTCATCTGTGCGCCTGTATTCTGAAGAGATGTGCTCTCACGGGCATAACCGAAAGTCATGAGCTCTCCTTGGTCATCAATCAGAAGGATCAGGCTCTTAGGATTTGCAACTGGATTTCGCAACCCTTAGGTCCATAAGAATTGCTCTGTTGCCTGTTCGATCCGGTAGCGGAGATACCAAAATTCTAGGCGTCACTTTGTTCGATACGGTTCGAACTCATCGAAACCCAATCTCCCCATGTCTTGCCCAATCTTTTGAGCAGTCCGAAGTGCACGCCGAGGTTTGAGGTCAGCTATCCAGCGAAATGTTCCCCTATCACTACTTTCAAAATGCACGTTCGATCGATTAGCTATCTTCTTTGCGATGACGGTTTTCGTTTCTGGCGATGCCAAGAAGCCAATTGATGTTGCTAGAGTATAGGGGGAACAGGATAAGCCAATACTGTCCCAGTCTTTGCCTCTTGCCTTGAATGGAACCACGTGATCTGGGTTTGTATCCGACAGCTCCAGAGGAACAAAAAGAAATGGTTCCACTCCTTGCAGTCTGACGGAGTCACATGGCGCTTGGAGACAAAGCAGAAAGTTACCGTCCGCACTTTTAACGATAGTTCCCAGTCCAAGCCTCGGCTCGGTCTTACTCAGAAGATGCAGATAGCTTTCAGGGAATGCTCGGACGCCAGTCAGAGCAGCAAAATGTTGCATCGAACTCTGTGCCGACGCCAAGTTGTTGCTGAACAGAGAAGTGAAGTGATTTTCAAATTGGGCTTTTCCTGGCTGTTTGGGTAAGGCAGTGACCTCCCCTCCGTTCAGACCATCAGTGACAAGCCGCACTGTGTCATGAACAGTCACACCATACGAAGCAGGCTTGTTTTTTTTCAGGTAGTTGAGCTGAAACTTTGCTTCATCACCGGCCAGATCTGAAATCCGAGCCTCGATGGCCTCCCGGCCCGCAAATGTCTGGCCAATTCCGCGCCTATCAACTGCACTTTTCAGTTCGCTCAACACTACATCTACAGCATATTCCTCTGCATCATCAGGAATAGGAATACATGCTCGATGGTGGAAGTACGGACCATCCATGCTCTCATTGAACCGTGATAGGACATGATGGGTTGAGGCACGAATTGCCGCGATAGTTGCAATGGCAACAGTTGGAAGGATGCCTTCGATCATTGTGGCAAATTCGCGTTGTAGCCTTCTGGGTAAGTCTTTCTCTGGAAGCTGATTCTGGTCTCTAGGCGGCAACAATTGGACACCGTGAGACTTGAACAGGCAGACGATCTTCAGGCCACTGCTACTGAGAATTTCTAAAGGGCCGCGAGAAATACGATGGGTGTCATTGAACTTGTCCGAGATTGCTTCCCAAACCTTTTTCAGAATGACGTTATTTGTACTATCTCCCGTGTAAATAGCTATCAGTCGTACTCTGCCGTTTTGGCGGCCATCCATTTCAACGATTTTTCTAACAATAGCAGTGGCAGAGTCTCCGCCATCATCAGAAATCTCCCAGTCAAGACAAACAATATCTGCACTTCTTGCAGCATTGACTACTCTCGAACCAAAGTTCTCTCGTTCTCTGGGTCGAATGACTGAACAAATAATGCCAAGATCCATTGCGTTGTCGATAACAGTCTTGGCGTCGAAAGAGTGTATTCCCTTCTGTGTCGGCGACTCCTTCGTAGTGCCATTTGACGCATCTCTCTTTCCAGAACGACTCAACCTTGTTGGTCTTTCGAGAGCTGATGCTGCTTCCTGTGGCTCTACCTCCGGGGACTGTGTTGCTTCGTCATCGACAACAATCATGGTATGCGCAAATTCTTGCACTGCCATCAATTGCTGGCTGCTGAAAAGACTGGGTTCGGACGCCATCACTGCTCCTTCGTAACATCAACCGTTCTATTCTGGCGAAATCCTGAAGACGGCTCCTGTCGAAGGGCTGCTCTGGTCCAATGTTAGGTTTAGCCCTACTTTTGCTAATGTTTCTCGAGATATATGCAGGCCCATACCCCTGCCGCCAGGCTTTCTGGAGAAATTCAAAGCAAAAATATTCTCGCTATCTCTTCTGCTAACGCCCGGTCCGTTGTCACAGACAAGGATGTCAGCGCCTTCTACATCCAGAGAAATTTCTCTGGGCTTTTCTCTGTTCCGCTGCAGCCAGAATATGGAGTTATCTATCAGGTTCACAAAGGGAGGATATATTGAAGACGGATAACTTTGAATTGAAAAGTTTACAAACTTCTTCGTGCCTTTCAACGTAATTTCATGCCGCTCCAATCGAGATTCAAAGAGTTTCAACAAGAATTCCAGAATTTCCTTACCCTTGATCTTGATTTCCGTCCGATGCATTCGTCGGTCCAGCGGAGTGAACAGAGCCAAGTACTCGTCCAAATGATCGAAGCTGATATGCAACTCGCTGTACAATTCCCGCAGATCTGGATTAGCATCGGCCCATGCTCCCAGTTTCGCCAAGCCGCTTCTGAGCAACCCGACCGTCCTATCAAATTCGTGACTCACCGTACTCAGCGCTAGCCCAATTTGCGCCAATTCAAGGTCGGCGTCTTGGCGTACCTGGAGCTCTTCCAATTCCTCACCCATTGCTTCCACGAGCTCCACACTGCTGTAGCCATCTTGATCCCAGATGCCACTAACTTCATTTAGCTGATCGCGGAGCCGCTCCAATTTCGCCCGTTCGGTTTCATGAACTTGGACAATCCTATTGATGAGATCCTCCCTGACATCAGACAATGAACCCATAGACTTAGATGAGCGCTGCAGACTTTCCAGCTCCGAGACAACTTCATCAACCAAATGGTTCACTGCTCTATAGCTATCGCGCGTCTCCGTCCTTACCCTTTCACCAAGACCCTTGTTTACCGCATCGACATCTCTCTGGATTTGGCGTATCGACTTGCGCGTATCATCCGCAATTCGCATGACAGCAGAATCAAGTCTGGAAAAGTCATCCAGAGGAATTTTGGCATTCCTTGCAGCATCACTGACCAGCGTTTCCAAGAGTCGCTCGCTAGGCTCAAAGAGCTCAGTCTGAAGTCGTGACATCTGATCGGAATAGGCAATCCACTCATTCGAAAGTTGCCGAGAGAGAGATACGCCTCGCGGCCGCGTGACAATCAGAGCCTTATGGAAGCCAATCAAATCCGCTCTAGCCTCTTTCTCCAGACGCATAAGGGCAAGAGCTTTTTGTTGTTTCGACCCCTTCTTGGCAAGAGCCCTATCGACTTCAGCTTGCGTTGATTCCAACAAACCTAAGGCCTGTTCTTCGGGTCGGCCTTCATCGATCAATTCAAATGCAGCACTTAGTTCTCTGCGCAATGCAGCTCTTCTCTGAGTGACCTGCTTTGCTTTCTTCTGAAGTATCTCAGCGTTTCTATTAAGCTCTTCCTTCTTCTCGCTATGAGGATCTGCATACTTGCCCTCTTCGCGAAAGAAGTCCGCTGCTGTCTGAGCAAAGAAATTCATTAGGATGGACCTAAGCTGTCTATAGGCGACATTCTCACGAAACCCTTCGCGACCAGCCTTCTCCATCAGCTTCGAGTTCGCAGACCTCGATATTTCTATGACACCGAAAATTCGACGATAAGAATAAAAATAGTAACCTGCGCCAAGTGTCCTGTTTCTTTCTATATCGAGCCAATCGTAATCCGAGTCACCATATGGCTGCACACGGATTCCATCTCTGTAAATGTAGAGACCGCCATGTCGATCCAACTTGTTCTTTAGCCGCAAGTGCTCTGGTTGTGGCACTAAAGAGTCTCTTGCCGTTCCCTGCATGTATGCGAATGAAAGATTGAAGGGGCCGCATTCGGTCGGTTTGCCTTTGCTGTCATTCCAAGACAACACGTAATCTTCGGGTTCCATCTGGTAAATCCCGACAGTGCCTTGAAACTGACCATATTTGTCAAAACGTCCAATGAAGTGATGGTCCACTTCTTTAAATTCTTCTGGCGTGAAAAACGCCGTGTCACCGATCAACTCCGTTGCTTCGCCTTCGTGCCGATGATCTCGAAATCGCCCAATAATGACTGGGGGCGTCGCCTTCGGAGACATTGTGTTTGTAAACCCGATCAAGTTCTTTTCAAACCGAGTAGCATTGCTGTTTGAACGCCTTGCATCGATGTCGTCATTGATTATTTGGTCGGCAGGCAAAATGTAGAAGTGAGTTCCGCACCCATTCTTGACCAACGATGGATCTCCCAAGTACTCGGAACATTCCATAGGATCAACGTTGAAACTGCTCATCTCCTTAAGTATTTTGGCGACCTTTTTCTTGTCTGTATCGGGTGCCAGCAGCTCCAAATTTTGAATCGACTGCTCGACCAGACTTTTCACGTCGTCTTCATTGGGCAATGCGTTAGTTGTGAATTCGCGGGTCGGGATGACAATGTCTTCAAGATTCAGGCCTGGTAATTCAAATATGCCCCAATGAATGTAAGACGCTACTACCTTCCGACTTGGCTTGCCTTTGACCTTAGCCCTTGAAAGTACTAGGACCTGTGATCCAATGATCGCAATTGCGAGCCGTCCTATGCCTTTTTCTCCCAAGATCGGGCGCGAAGGCTGGCTTGGGTCACGAGGCGGAGGGTTGAGCCCTGCTGATGAAAGCTTGCTCTCCGTACCAAGAGTCAACCACCTCTGCTCAAACTCCTCAAGGGTCATGCCCATCCCGTCATCGCGCAGCACAAACAGGCCGTCGTCCCTGAAATAGTCAACTTCTACATTCTTGGCGTAAGCATCGTGTGCATTCTTAAACAGCTCGCTGATCGCTGTAGGAATGCCAGCAATCTGCTGTCGGCCAAGCATATCGACGGTTCGAGCTCTGACTTGGAATCTCGCCATTACGCGCGCTCACTTTTTCTTTTGGAGCTCTTGTAGTGCCGAACAATTGCCTTTCCAAATTCTGCCGCCATTGAGACAGGAACAGCATTCCCTACTTGTCGAGCCATTGAGTTCAGATTCCCGCAGAATGAAAAGCTCATTGGGAATGTTTGTATACTAGCGGCTTCTCTCACGCTAATTGCTCGATTTTGAGTGGGGTGTCCAAATCGTCCATTTGAAAGGCTTATGCACCTAGTAGTCAGTGCCGCGGCAGGCTGGTCTTTGTGCAACCTTCCGTACACATCCGTATGACCTTTGTGTCCTTGGTGACAACCCAGCTGTAACTCGTCTGGCCAATCGGCTCTGTCGCCCCCAATTGGGGTCGAGGAAATTCTCTCCAGATTTATTGGGGACAGCATGGCAGAGCGGTGGTTAGTAACTGTGGAGTGTGTCTCACCAGCACGAATAGGTGGCAAGTGACCAATTGCATCCCACACTGTAGGTAGGGCTGGGTTTTCTGACTTTGGACCATTTGTCGGAGGTGGAAAGTCAATCTGCCCCAACAAGCTGGCGACTAGAACAAGGCGACGACGCCGTTGTGGCACTCCATAATGATATGCCATGACAATTTTCTGATCGAAGGAATAGCCCAATCTTCTCAACAGCCTTTGAAAACTAGCGAGAGGACCATGATGGTTGTTGATTGCCTGAAGGCCAGGAACGTTTTCGATGAATATGTACTCAGGCAAAAAGGCTTCAACAAATCGGTGAAACTCCCCTAGCAAATCTCTCCTACTGTCCCTTCCATTTCTGAATCCATTCTGTTTTGAAAACGGCTGACAAGGAGCACATGCCCCAAATATTATTGGGCGATTGTATCGACGCTTTATATAAGGCTCTAGATCCTCTACCTGAACATTTCGAATGTCTTCACAGAGAAACTTCGCCTTCGAAAAATTCAATTGATATGTATCCATAGCGTCTGAATCAACGTCCAGCCCGAAGCGAACATTCATTCCGGCATTCTGCATGCCCAAACTCGTGCCTCCACATCCGCTAAAGAAGTCGTAGAAGTCTAACGCCATTGAGATCCCCAGTTTCTAACAATGATACATCGCTGACGTGCACTTATCCACGCGTTTTGCTACTCCACTGTTTTGACATGTCGTGACCGTTCTTGATGCGAGCCCGGACCTTCATCATGGACCCATTCTTTAGCTAGGCGTTCAATTTCGTCATCCGTCAGACTATGGCCAATCTAAGCAAGCTGAAACTCGCGAGCTACTTTTGATGACATTTCGCTGGCTAGACGTTTGCCTTCACCTGTGTCTGTTGTTCCAGGCGACCTCATGATGCTTTTGTTGCACTGAATTTCACATGCAGAGCTTCCGGTGCGGCTCGTGGAAAATAGTAAATGCCTGAGGGCTTAGGCAGGAGATGGGTCATAGCCGCCGTTTGTTACTAGTCCAGCAATCTGGACCTCAAGCATTCTGTGGGGTACAGGGAGTGACGGACTTTGAGATACCCTGGTGCCCCCTACGGGACTCGAACCCGTGTTTTCGCCGTGAGAGGGCGATGTCCTAGGCCACTAGACGAAGGGGACTGTGGCGCATGCGCTGAAGAGCCAACACATATGGCCAGAGGCGGCATGGATCAAGTGAATTGTGGGGTCGCGGCCCTGATCGGGGTCGGCGGACTGTTAGTCGATCATTTCAACGGCCAGCTCGTCGAAGCGGCTTGCATCTGAGGCTGGTTTATACGCTTTCATGTCAGCAATAGCGGCGCCGTCAACAGCAACGATGATCCAGATCAGAGATGGCTCGTGGACATTGGCGAGGTCCGTCGCTGATGGGATCGCAGAGCCGTTTGGATGGGAGTGATAAAACCCGATGATGTCCTCATTCGTGCCCCTGAGTTCGCGCTGGACGCGCAGGCGCAAACCGGGGTCGATCTCGAAGCGGTCGTTGCCTTCGCCGGCCAGAATGTTCTCGGCGGGGACCATACGCGTGACATGAGCATCATCGCCCGCCCCATGGCCAACCAGGAGGCCACAGCATTCAGCGGGAAAAGCGGCGAGCGCCTCGATACGCATCAGATCAACGGCATTCTTTGGGATCGTAATCATGGGTCCGGGTTGAAGCCGAACTTGCGGACGATGTCGCCTGTGGCCATGTCGATGACCCAGATTTCCTGGGCGCCGTCGCCACCCGCCAGACGCAGCAGCAGGGTCCCGCCTTCGATGGTCGTCTCGACTATTTCGCGGCCTTCAAGAGCGGGCAACACCAGTGGCAGGTCGGATTGTACGCCGCCGATTGACGGCAGGTCAGATCCGGGAACAGTCGGATCCGAAGGCTTCAGAATGATGGCGATCACGAGGCCAATGGTGCCAAGCACCAGCAACACGCCGAGGACAATGACGATGCGCTTCAAGAGCGCTTCATTTTGTGTGATAGGCTGGGCCATGGATCGTGCAGAGGTTCTTTTCCAAAATGAGTGATGAGACATACGATGTCGTTGTTGACGAGGCCGATGCAAGTATGCGCATTGACCGGATGTTGGCAAATCATCTGGAAGCGCTGAGCCGGACACGGATCAAGAACCTGATTGGCGACGGACGCGTCAGTTTATTCGGCGATGGCGGCGAAGTCGTCATCACCGATCCGGCGCTCAACGTCAAACCAGGGCAGATGATCCGTATCCATGTCCCTGAAGCGGAAGACTATGTGATTGAGCCCCAGGCAATGGATCTCGAGGTCGTCTATGAAGACGACGCACTGATCGTGATTGACAAGGCTGTGGGGCTCGTCGTGCATCCGGCGCCCGGGCATCGGGACGGAACGCTTGTAAATGCCCTTCTGGCCCATTGCGCGGATTCCCTGAGCGGCATCGGTGGCGTGAAGCGTCCCGGCATTGTCCATCGCATTGACAAGGACACGTCGGGCCTGATGGTCGTCGCCAAAACCGACGCGGCATACGAAAGCCTGCAGGCTCAGTTTGCAGATCACAGCGTTAACCGGGCCTACGCCGCCATTGTCTGGGGGCTGCCGCAGCCCACGTCCGGCACCATTGAAGCCAATATCGGTCGAAGTCCTGCTAACCGGCAGAAGATGGCGATTCTTGAGGGCAAAGGCCGTCACGCGGTAACTCATTACCGCGTGCTGGAGATTCTGGGCAATGTCGGGGCCCTGGTCGAGTGTCGTCTTGAAACCGGGAGGACGCACCAGATAAGGGTGCACATGACATCAATTGGCCACGCCATCATTGGCGACCCGGTTTACGGGAGAGCCCGAAAGGCGCGGAAAAGCTCACTTTCGACAGCGGCACTGGCAATTCTTGGTGATTTTGACCGTCAGGCCCTGCATGCCCGTATTCTAGGATTCAAGCACCCTGTGACGGGAGAAACCTTGAAATTCGAGGCGGAACCCCCATATGACTTCAAGGCCCTCCTCAATGCTCTCAGATCAACCTGAGAGATTGAGCCAGAAGGGCCATTTGATTGCCTCAATTTGGAGCCACTGTTCATGTGGCTCACTTCCGCTGAACAGAAAGGGATACTGCGATGGCCACAGCCAACCTCCCGACCCTCAGTACGGATTCCGGTCTTAGCCATTATCTCGGTGAAATTCGCAAATTCCCCATGCTCAGCCGGGAAGAGGAATACATGCTTGGCAAACGCTATGCCGAACATGGGGACACTGAGGCGGCCCACAAACTGGTGACCAGCCACCTCCGTCTGGTGGCCAAGATCGCCATGGGGTATCGGGGCTATGGCCTGCCAATTTCGGACGTCATTTCCGAAGGCAATGTTGGCTTGATGCAGGCCGTGAAGCGCTTTGATCCAGAAAAAGGATTTCGCCTTGCCACCTACGCCATGTGGTGGATCAGAGCGGCGATCCATGAATATGTGCTGCGTTCCTGGTCCATGGTGAAGATCGGTACGACAGCCTCGCAAAAGAAACTCTT
Organism: uncultured Alphaproteobacteria bacterium; assembly: GCA_965371465.1. GTDB lineage: Bacteria > Pseudomonadota > Alphaproteobacteria > CBDUYM01 > CBDUYM01 > CBDUYM01. The sequence goes on along the minus strand of CBDUYM010000020.1, from coordinate 37,319 downwards.
CTTCAATCTTCGCAAAATCAAGGGGCAGATCGATGCCATTGATGATGGCGATCTGAAGCCCGAAGACGTAACTGAAATTGCCCGCCGTCTTGATGTACCTGAAAAGGACGTGATTACAATGAACCGGCGTCTCGCCGGCCCCGACAGTTCTTTGAACGCGCCCCTGCGCAAAGACGGTGAAGGAGACGCTGAGTGGCAGGACTGGCTGGTCGATGACGAGATTGATCAGGAAACTGCTCTTGCGGATCATGAGGAACTTGATCAGCGGCGCGAACTTTTGGCCGACGCCATGAGTGTGCTGAATGATCGCGAACAGCACATCCTGACTGAACGCCGTCTGAAGGACAGCCCTGTGACCCTTGAGGATCTCTCAAAGGTCTACGACATCAGCCGGGAACGTGTGCGCCAGATCGAAGTGCGTGCTTTCGAAAAACTGCAGGAAGCCATGATGGCGGCCGCGCAGGAGCAGAGATTGCTGCCGGCGAATTAGGCGCAACCCCTTCGTGCTCCGCTTGTCGAAGGACGAACGAATAAAAAGACCTCAATCCTCAAACGGATCTTTGACCAGGATCGTGTCGTCCCGCTCAGGGCTCGTTGACAGCAGGGAAACTGGAACACCGACCAGCTCTTCAATACGGCGAATGTATTTGACGGCCTCTGCCGGCAGTTCCGCCCAGCTGCGCGCACCCTCAGTGCTCTCGGCCCAGCCTTCAAAAGTCTCGTACATGGGCTCAACCTGCGCCTGTTCCCTGGCGGACGCCGGAAAGTAATCTATCTCGCGGTTGCCGATCCTGTAGGCAGTGCAGACCTTGAGCTCTTTCATGCCATCAAGGACATCAAGCTTGGTCAGTGCGATGCCTTTGATGCCGCCCCGCTGCATGGCCTGACGCGCCATGACCGCATCGAACCATCCACATCGGCGCTTTCTGCCGGTTGTCACGCCGAATTCGTGGCCACGCTCACCCAACAGCTGACCGATTTCGTTATCCTGTTCTGTCGGAAATGGACCCTCGCCCACACGGGTCGTATAGGCTTTGGTGATTCCCAAGACATGTCCAATGGCGTCGGGCCCGACGCCTGCACCGATAGCTGCCTGTGCCGCAACAACATTTGATGAGGTCACATAAGGGTAGCTGCCGTGGTCAATGTCCAGCATGACGCCCTGGGCGCCTTCAAACAGAATGCGTTTACCGCGACGGTGAAATTCATCGAGCCTGGCACTTACATCATCGGCATAGGGCAAGATGTCGGGAGCCACCTTGATCAGGGGCTCAAGCACCTCATCCATTTCAATTTCGGGCCTGCCGAAGCCGCGCCTGAGGGCATTGTGATGCCTGAGGACCTCTTCGAGACGCAATCTCAGGCCGTCAAGGTCGTCGAGATCAGCCAGGCGGACAGCCCGCCGACCGATGCGATCTTCATAGGCCGGGCCAATGCCACGGCGTGTTGTTCCGATGTGCTGACCGTCATTGATGTCTTCGCGCAGCTCATCAAGTTCCGCATGAAGCGGCAATATGAGCGTTGCATTATGGGCGATGCGCAGATTGTCCGGGCTGATCGCCACACCCTGTCCGCGAACCGTCTCGACCTCTTCCAGAAACGCCCAGGGGCTGACGACAACGCCGTTGCCGATAAATGAAATCTTGTCCGGGCGGAGAACGCCTGATGGCAGGAGGTGGAGTTTGTAAACGTTGCCGTCAATGACGATGGTATGCCCGGCGTTGTGACCACCCTGAAAACGGACAACAACATCGGCCCGTTCGCTGAGCCAGTCGACCATCTTGCCCTTCCCCTCGTCACCCCACTGGGCACCGATCAGGGTCACATTCGCCATGACACTTCTCCTGATAAAATCAGAATTCAGATTCGATTTAGAGCTGGTGGATGTCACCCGCCTGGAAGATGTGCGAGCAGCGAAGCCTGAGCGCTTCTTCCGATGGACTTTGATCCATCGTGGCCTCAGATTCAAGCCCCTGAATGGTCTGCCAGCCATCGTCACGCAACGCACTAGCCTCCGCGGGATCGGTGCCTTTTGGCAGATAGATGCGCTTTGCAGGATCAGTTGCCGGCAGGACCTGGGCAAGCGAATCAGTATAGAGTGTCAAGCCAACGGCGGGTTCGTCCGTGCCATCGTCCGCTCGGATGCTATAGCGGCCGCCCCGCCCGATTTCCCTCCTCGATCCTCTGGCAAACAATGTGACGCCAACTCCAGTGTGATATTCAAAGCCCCTTATCTCAGACGGATCAATAGTCAGACCTATGTCCGGTTCACGCAGCTTCACCGCGGCGACAATTTCAGACAGGTTTGTAATCAGATCAATTCCATGCTGATCAAGTTTGATGGCACGAAGTTTCTCAAGGGCAGCTTCCGCATCCATGACGCTAAACTCCGCACCCAGGGCATTGGCAAGGCCAGGCAGGGCCAGATCAACGCTCAGATCTGAAATGCCGACATGGTTCAGGGCATCAATAGCAACTGTAATAACCTCAACCTCGGCTGCAGCGCTGGCGCTGCCGATCAGCTCAATCCCGGCCTGAGATCTCTGGCGATCATGCTCCAGCTGGCTGCCCTGAACCCGCAGCACGCGACCGCCGTAGGACAAACGCAAAGGGCGCGCCTCACCCTTCAGTCTTGTGCTGGCAATGCGCGCAACCTGATGTGTCATGTCGGATCGCACGCCCATCATGCGCTTGGACACCGGATCCATAAGCCGAAACATTTTTTCTGCCTGAGCCGCACCGGGACCCGCGAGCAAGCTGTCTTCGAATTCCACCAGTGGCGGATCGACGCGCTCATAGCCATGACCAGCGAACAGGTTCACCAGATCCAGCAGCAGCCGCGCTTCCTGTGCCGCCAGCGGGGCAAGCTTGTCCCGAAAACCTTCGGGCAGCAGGGCTCTCTTTTCATAATCGTCGGTCATGTTATCGCCTGTGACAATGGGGCCTGTGACAATCAGAAGTGCAGTGTCTTCGCCTGATAGACCAGGGGCAGTGCACATACTTTATCAAGGACAGCATCGTCAATAGGCTGGTCAACTTCAATCAGTGCGATGGCATCACCACCGGCTTTCGCTCGCCCCAGATGGAAAGTCGCAATATTGAGGCCGGCTTCGCCAAGCGTGCTGCCCAGGCTGCCGATAAAGCCCGGTTTGTCATCATTTGCGACATAAAGCATGTGCGTGCCCAGCTCGGCTTCTATCTGGATGCCGCTGATTTCCACGACACGGGGTTTTGCATCGGCGAAAAGAGTGCCGGCAACAGACCGGCTGCGTTGCTCTGTGGTCACGACAAGGCGCATCAGCGTCTGATAGTCGCCTGGGCGCTCGTGCTTTACCTCCGTGATGTCAATATTTCTGGCTTTTGCGATCACCGGTGCATTGACCATGTTCACGTTTTCCAGAAGCGGCTTTAGGAGCCCCTGCAGCACGATAGCAGTCAACGGCGTTGTATTCAGCTCAGCCACGCTGCCCTCGTATTCAATGCGGACGGCGCGAATGCCCGATTCCGTGATCTGGCCAGCAAAACTGCCGAGCTCTTCTGCAAGTTCCATATAGGGCTTAAGTTTCGGCGCTTCCTCAGCTGTTACGGAAGGCATGTTGATCGCGTTGCTGACAGCGCCGTCAAGAAGAAAGTCGGCCATCTGTTCGGCGACCTGGATTGCGACATTCTCCTGTGCTTCGCGTGTTGACGCACCAAGATGCGGCGTGACTGTAACCTGATCCATACCAAAGAGAGGACTGTCTGTCGCCGGTTCTTGTTCAAACACGTCAAGGGCCGCTGCCGCCACATGACCCGACTCAATGGCTTCTTTCAGTGCCTGTTCATCAATGAGGCCGCCTCTGGAACAATTGATAATCCGCACACCCTTCCGGGTCTTTGCCAGATTTTCGGCGCGAAGATTATCGCGGCTGCGGGTCAGATCCGTAAGGGGCAAATGCAGGGTGATGAAATCGGACCGTGCTAATAAGTCGTCGAGCATCACTTTCTCGATGCCCAAATCGGCTGCCCGTTCTTCGGACAAAAAGGGATCGTATCCCAATACTTTCATTTTAAGACCAAGCGCGCGCTCCGCGACAATGGAACCGACATTGCCACAACCCATAACCCCAAGGGTTTTGGCGGTGAGCTCGACACCCATAAAGCGCGACTTTTCCCACTTTCCTTCATGAGTTGACGCGTTGGCTGCCGGGATATCGCGCGCAATGGCGAACATCATGGCTATGGCATGTTCCGCGGTCGTAATCGAGTTTCCAAAGGGCGTGTTCATGACACAAATACCGCGTTCTGTGGCAGCCTTGATGTCAATATTATCCACGCCGACGCCCGCGCGCCCAATGACCTTCAGGTTCCCTGCCGCGTTCAATACGGCAGATGTCACCTTTGTTGCTGATCGGATTGCCAGACCATCATAGTCACCAATACAGGCAAGGAGCTCCTCCGCGCTCATGCCCGGTTTTTCGTCGGCATTAATGCCACGCTCGCCGAAAATCTCGGCAGTGCGCGGGCTCATTTTGTCCGAAATTAGTACCTTAACCATCATATGGTTCCTGAATCTGTTGCTGCTCTAAATCGGCAGTATGTGTGCACTTGACTTCGCTATAAGCCCAGTCAAGCCAGGGCAGCAGCGCTTCGATATCTGCCTGCTCCACAGTCGGGCCAGCCCAGACGCGAAGGCCGGGCGGTGCTGACTTATGTCCAACAATGTCGTAGGCGATGCCGTCATCCTCGAGGAGGGCGCCCAGCTCTTTCAGCAGAGCCTGTTTTCTGTCACTGGCTTGCTCGGTAAACCAACGGTCTGAGATTTCTATGCAGACTGAGGTTGAGGAACGGAACTCCGACGCGGCCATGAAAGCGGCCCAGTCGCAGGTCTCCATCCAGCTTTCAAGTGCTGCCAGATTGGCCTGACTGCGCGCCCTGGCGGCCGATTGCCCACCGATCGCCTCAATCCAGTCGAGGGCGTCGTGATAATCTTCCAGGCAGAGCAAGGATGGCGTGTTGATTGTCTCACCCTGGAATAGACCTTCGATGAGCTTGCCTGATTTGGTCATCCGGAAAAGCTTCGGCAACGGCCATGGCGGCGTATAGGTTTCAAGCCGTTCAACGGCACGCGGCGATAGTATAAGCATTCCGTGTGCCGCTTCACCGCCGAGCGCCTTCTGCCAGGAATAGGTTGTAACGTCCAGCTTCTCCCACGGCAGGTCCATGGCAAATATTGCCGATGTTGCATCGCAAATGGTAAGGCCCTGACGATCAGTACTGATCCAGTCACCGTTCGGCACGCAAACACCGGAAGTCGTGCCGTTCCAGGGGAATACAATGTCGCGGTCCGAATCAATCGCATCGAGATCAGGAATTTTGCCGAAGGGGGCAGTGAATTCGCGCACATCGTCAAGTCTCAGTTGTTTGACAATATCGCTCAGCCAATCCAGACCGAAAACTTCCCATGCCAGAACATCGACACCTCTTGCGCCCAAAAGTGACCAGAGCGCCATTTCGATGGCGCCGGTGTCGGATCCGGCAACAACCGCAATGCGGAAGTCTGCCGGTATGCCGAGAATTTCACGCGACCGCTCAATGGCACTCAGAAGGCGTGCTTTTGCCGGGCCCGAACGATGTGAACGGCCAAGAAGAGCACTATCGAGATTTTGTAAAGTCCAGCCCGGACGCTTCGATGTTGGCCCGGAGGAAAAGTTTGGATTGCGTGGCCGCAGTTCCGGCCTTGGTACGCTATTTGTCATGGCTATTCCTTGCAGAATAGTTGCATCCCGTTGGGGGGATGTGGCCCACGCACCGTATAGAAAGTGAAAAAGCGTTTGTCAACGCAGCAAGGTGGCGGCCAATGCATGGCTGCTGCCCGCAATCCGCATACGTTGACATTGAGCGGAATATGCTGATTAGTCGCAGATCTTCACAGAAAATGGGAGACATCTGCCATTTCATTGCTGCCAGACATGCGCGACCTGTTCGACATTCCGGCAGGCGTCACCTACCTGAACTGCGCCTATATGTCACCCATCCCAAATTCGGTGCGTGATACAGGCATTGAAGCGATCAGGCGAAAATCCGGCCCATGGCAGATCACGCCGCAGGATTTCTTCACTGATGTCGAAATCTGCAGGCAACGGTTTGCCGACCTCATATGTGCCAGTATCGAGAACATTGCGCTCATTCCAGCTGTAAGCTACGGCATGGCCATTGCCAGTCGGAATCTGCAGAAATTTCGCGGAACCGACATCATCACGCTGGCTGAACAGTTTCCCTCAAACGTGTATCCGTGGCAAAGCCTTGCGGAACAACGTGAGCTGAACATGATCACCATCGGGCGCCGTCAGGACTTTGACTGGACGGCTGGGGTGCTGGATGCACTCTCGGAAGAGACGGCCATTGTTGCCCTGCCCCACTGCCACTGGGTAGATGGCGGGCTGCTCAATCTCAAGCAGATTGGCGAAGCCTGTCGCCATCAGGGTGCCGCACTCGTTCTCGATGTCGCCCAGTCCTGCGGCGTTGTCCCCATTGATGTTCGCGAGATACAGCCAGATTTCCTGGTGAGCCCCTGCTACAAGCACCTGCTTGGCCCCTACAGCATGGGTTTTCTGTATGTGGCGGACCAGTATCTGGATGGCGAACCTCTGGAACATGGATGGATCACGCGCAAAGGGTCGGAGGACTTCACGAGGCTGATCGACTACCGAAACGAATTCCAGCCCGGTGCCCGACGCTATGATGTGGGCGAACGATCAAATTTTGTGCTCGTCCCCATGGCCAGTGAAGCCATTCGACAAATTCTTGAATGGGGCCCAGACAACATTTCTGAGACCCTGGCCGCAAAGACAGCGCAGATCGCACATTCCGTGGCATCGCTCGGACTGACGACCGTTGCGCCCGACCTGCGGGCGCCGCACTACCTGTCTCTGACCAGCGATCAGGGGCTGCCGGCGGATCTGACCGCCAGGCTTGCCGAGCGCAATATCTATGTCAGCGTCCGCGGTGCGTCCATGCGCGTCACCCCTCATCTTTACAATAATGATGAGGATGTGACGCGATTTTCGTCAGCCCTGAAGGATTTGCTTGCGTGACTGTTTCGTTGCAAGCGACGGGTCAGCTGGCAGCTCGTCCGCTTTAGCCCTGGAGGACCTTCTCACCCAGCTGATCAATCTCCGGAAGCGGCTTCGGCGTCAGGCCCGCTTCCTTGACAAGATCCATGCTGTAAGTAATGCGACCCGTTACTTCCTTCGGATCACTGCTGCAAAGATAATGTGCGGCTTCAGCAATCACTTCTGTCTTTTCAGCGCGGTCGATCATTTCCTGAGAATAGTCGCGGCCGAACATCTGACCAGGCGTTGCCACAACCAGGTTTGGCGAAAGCGCATTCACCGCAATGTTGTCATCATAGAGTTCCGCCGCCAGCCCGGTTGAAAAGCGCTCAATGGCCGCCTTGGTCATGCCATAGACGGCACCGCCGCCTCGACGTTGATAAGGTGGGCCTTCAGGATGGATAGCTGCACGTGATGAGATGTTCAGAATCCAGCCTGCCCCTTTTTCGCGCATGTCCGGAATGACTGCCTGGGCCAGCTCGAAAGGCGCCTGGACCAGAATATTAAACATGAGATTGTAGCGTTTTTCGGGAAAATCTGCGGATGCCCCTGGATAGAGAACGGCGGCGTTGTTGACCAGAATGTCAATGCCACCAAGTTCCTGATGCACAGTTTCAATGAGATTCCGGCGGTCATCCTGGCTGGTCAGGTTCGCCGCCACTGCCAGTGCTTTGCCACCAGCTTTTTCGACCTCGTCTGCAAGGTCCTGAATCGTGCCTGGCAAGCCAGGCTTGGTTGCGACAACAGTGCGCGCGCAGACCACGACCGTGGCGCCTTCCATGCCTAGGCGCAATGCAATGCCTGCGCCGATGCCGCGACTTGATCCCGTAACCAGTGCTACTTTACCGTCCAGTGATCCGGCCATGATATTTCCCCTGTTTTGAACTTTTGCCGTTTTGGGCTGTTAATTAAAGGCTAGAGAAGCGCGAGCAGGCCTGTCAAGCTTGGCACCTTCATCTGGCGGACCCCGGGGAATTCACGATTTTGGAAAAGAGAAGCCCGCAGGACTTTGGCGAACTGATGCTGCTTGCCGTCATGTGGAGCACATCATTCATGTTCATCGCGATAGCGGTGGATACTGTGCCACCGCTGGCGATCACCGTCACGCGACTCCTCATTGGCGGTGGCGTTGTAGCTATCATGATGTTCTGGATGAGGCTCAGGTTGCCACGAGACCTGAAATCGTGGATCTATCTGGTGCCTGTTGGCCTGTTTGGCAACGCTTTTCCCTTTTTCCTGATCAGCTGGGGCATGACAGAAATCCCAAGCGGGCTTACCGGCCTGCTTATGGCCGTGAACCCTTTCATCACCATCGTCCTGGCGCGCATGTTCACAGACGACGGTGAGATGACGCTGAACCGCATCCTGGGCCTCCTCTGTGCTTTCGCCGGTGTCGGCGTTCTCTTGGCGCCCTCGATCTCGGATCAGGGGCTTTTCTCCGGATCCAGTTTCTCGCTCCTGCATCTTCTGGCGATCATCGGTGGTGCGAGTTGTTTCGCAATAAATGCCGTTCTTGCACGCCGAATGCCGCCGCAGTCTCCGTTCGTCTCCGGCACTATTTCCATGCTTGTCGCCGCCTTCATCATGCTGCCCGCCATGCTCATCGTTAACCCGATCGGCTCGTTCTCGCCGTCCAACAGTGCGATGATCGCTATCGGTGTTCAGGGTATCTGGTGTACGGCGCTGCCGACGCTGGTCTTTTTCAGGCTGATTGGCCGCACCGGTCCGGTGTTCATTGCCACTATCAATTATGTGTTGCCCTTGATGGCTCTCGCCTGGGGTTTCATCTTTCTGGGTGAGAGGCCCGGTTCCAACGCATTCGTCGCGCTGGGATTTGTCGTCGTAGGCCTGGCACTGGCAAACCGGCCGACAAAAAGAGCGGCCGCGTGATCTAGGCTTCGAACGGTCTGACAGTGATGGCATGATTGAGAGGGCCGTTTCCATGGCCCAGGCCAGGAGCGGCGGCAATCGCAGCGCGGACGAATGCCCTGGCCCGATCAACGGAGTCCCGAAGGTCCAGGCCCTGCGCCCTGGAGGCAGCAATTGCAGATGCAAGCGTGCAGCCGGTTCCGTGAGTGCTCGTGGTGTTGATGCGCTCTGACTTGAAGAGGCTGACGCCGTCCTGGTCAGACAGGATGTCAAAGAGAATGCTACCCTCAAGATCGCCACCGGTTACAAGGACCGCCTGTGGACCAAGGGTCTGAATTTCTTCAGCGGCAGCCATCATTTCCTCGGCCGTCCCAACCGCCCTGTCAAGAAGTGCAGCGGCTTCGTGAATGTTGGGGGTTACAATTTCCGCCATTGGGAACAGATCTGCCTTCAGGCGCGTGATCGCACTTTCTTCGAGCAGGCGATCACCGGACGTCGCCACCATCACAGGATCGAGAATGACGGGAATCTTGGCAGCGCTGGCCTTCAGGGCGCCGAAAACCGCTGCAATCGTCTCCGCTGTGCCCAGCATGCCGATCTTGATCGTATCGGCGCCAATGTCTTCAAGCACCGCCGCGATCTGGGCTTTGATGATATCCGCCGGGATCGCATGAACATCCTGCACGCCTACTGTGTTTTGGACAGTGACAGCTGTAACTGCTGTGGCAGCATAGGCGCCAAGCGCGGTGATGGTTTTGATGTCAGCCTGGAGGCCGGCGCCACCTCCCGAGTCTGAGCCTGCTATTACCAGAACGCGGCCCTTCATTGCAGCCGACCGCTACTGAGCGCCTGCAATGGCGTCAACAATGCTGCTGACGGCGCTGCGCATCAGATCTTCGTCGGGACATTCGCCCATAATGCGAACCAGAGGCTCCGTACCGGACCTGCGGATCAGCAGGCGACCCTTGTTGTTAAGGCTTCGCTCGGCGCTTCTGATCGCCTTTTTGACGGCCGGTCTCTCAAGGATATCCTCGGCTATAATGCTGACGCTTTCGAGGATTTGAGGGACAGGCTCAAACAGTGCCGCAGCTTCGCTGACCGGACGGCCGCCCTCTTCAATCACCGCCAGAGCCTGGAGCGCGGCAACCAGGCCATCCCCTGTGGTGCACAGATCAGAAAGGATGATGTGGCCGGATTGTTCGCCGCCCACGTTGAAACCGTGGGCCCGCATATGTTCTACGACGTACCGGTCACCGACTTGCGTACGCGCCAGTGTCAGGCCAAGGGATGCCAGATAGGTCTCTAGACCCATATTCGACATGACCGTGGCAACGACGCCGCCACCGCGCAAGGTGCCTTCGTCCAGACAGTGTTTGGCGACCATCGCCATGAGCTGATCACCGTCGACGATCTGACCGTTCTCGTCGACCAGGATCACGCGATCAGCGTCGCCGTCCAGGGCGATGCCAATGTCGGCCCCACTGTCGAGGACTGCCGCCGCCATCAGCTCCGGTGAAGTGGAACCGCATTCGTCATTTATATTGAACCCGTTCGGTTCCACGCCCAATGCAATGACATCGGCACCAAGTTCTTTCAGAACCGTCGGTGCAAGCTTGTAGGCCGCCCCGTGAGCACAGTCGATTACGATTTTCATGCCGTCCAATGTGCGGCCCTTCGGGAAGCTGCTTTTGGCGAACTCGATGTAGCGACCATGTGCATCGTTCATCCAGCTGGCGCGGCCGAGCTCGTCCGAAGCGGCAAGGCCTTCATCAAATCCATTTTGAACCAGCTCCTCAATCTCGCTCTCGACGGCATCAGACAGTTTGTAGCCGTCGGGTCCGAAAAACTTGATGCCGTTGTCATGATACGGATTGTGGGAGGCGGAAATCATGACGCCAAGGTCTGCCCGCATGGAACGGACCAGCATGGCAATGGCCGGTGTCGGCATCGGACCGACAAGAACGACGTCCATGCCGACCGAGATAAAGCCTGCAGTCAGTGCCGGTTCAATCATATAGCCGGAGAGCCTCGTGTCCTTGCCAATAATGACCGTGTGCCGGTGGTCGCCATTGGTGAACTGCTGACCGGCTGCCTTGCCGAGGTGCAGGGCAATCTCAGCTGTCATGGGAAAGCTGTTTGCTCGTCCCCTAACGCCGTCCGTGCCGAAAAGCGTCCTTGCCATAGGCCATATTCCTACATCGTTTCACTCAACAGTCTATCAGGCATCGGCCAGATGCATCCAGACATTCAGGGCCTTCCTGGTTTCCGCCACGTCATGGACGCGCAGAATACCTGCTCCCAACGCCGTTGCGCGCATGGCAACGGCCAGAGAACCAGCCAGCCTCTCTTCCGCGCTTTGACCCGCACCAAGCTTCGCCAGAAAGCTTTTTCGAGAAGCGCCGAAAAGTACGGGACAGCCCAAGCCCAGAAAGAGACCTAACCCGTTGATCAGGGCCATATTGTGGCTGAGTGTCTTGCCAAATCCGATACCCGGATCAACGACAAGCCGCGACCTCGGGATTCCTGCCTGCAGGCAGGTATCAATGCGTGCCGCGAGAAAATCATAGACGTCGAGGAGCACATCATCGTAGCGCGGGTCCTGCTGCATCGTTTGTGGCTCGCCGCCCGCATGCATCAACACAACCGGGCAGCCGCGCCTGACAGCCACATCCAGGCTGTCTTGATCAGATCGCAATGCGGATACATCATTTATGATCGTGGCACCGGCGCTGATCGCCGCATCCATGACTTCAGCATGACGGGTGTCGATCGAAACGGGAACCGGGCAATCCTTGAGGCCTTCGATCACCGGCAAGACACGTTCAAGTTCTTCCGCGACAGAGACTGTTTCAGCACCTGGCCGTGTCGATTCACCGCCTATGTCGATAATGTCGGCGCCCTCGTCGATCAGTCGATGCGCATGAGCGACGCCCTGGTCGGCAGAGGCATGCCGACCACCATCAAAGAAACTGTCGGGCGTCACGTTGACAATTCCCATCAGCAGTGGACCCGAGCGAAACGAGAGTTCCCGGCCTGAAGCCAACTTCAGGCCATCGCATGGCGCCTCCAGAGCCCGAAGCGTTGTCGCGAACGACACTTTCTGAGGTCCCGAGAGCTGGGCCAGCCATTGTTCACATTCGCCAGCAGACAGTTTCTGTGATTTTGCATCAGCAGGCTGATCCGGCGTCCGCCACAGAACCTCTGACGCAGGGCCAGCAGGCCGCACATAAAGCAGCGCATTTTCGGGAATATCCGGGGTCAAGCTTAAACCCCCATCACTGGCCTTGAGACCGTTCAGGTCCCAGGTTGTGGCTCAGGCTCCATGCCGCCAAAATCGTCTGGATCTTCTGTCTGCGTGTGACCAGACGTGGGAACCGTCGATGCAGCTTCTGCGAGGTCATTTCCGTCCTCAGGTTCATCGCGATGCAGAGCCTTGCCGGCAATGACCGCGTCGATGTCTTCGCCTGACAGACTCTCATATTCGAGAAGTGCGTTCGCAATCTTGTGCAAATCAGAAATATTGTCGTTCAGAATTTTGGCTGCGCGCGCATAGGAGGAATCAATGATCTTCTTCACTTCCAAATCGATTATTCTGGCTGTCTCTTCCGACACATTCTGTTGTCGGGCGATAGAGTGACCAAGGAACACTTCTTCCTCATTCTGGGCATAGGACTGGGGGCCGAGCACATCGGACATGCCGAATTGCGTAACCATCGCTTTTGCCATCTTGGTCGCCATGTTGAAGTCCCCAGAGGCACCAGTTGTAATCATATCCACCCCGAAAATAATCTCCTCGGCCACGCGGCCGCCCATCCCCACGGTGATGTCGTCGAGAAGCTTTGCCTTCGATTGCGAGTAATTGTCCCGCTCAGGCAAGCGCATGACCATGCCGAGAGCGCGGCCTCTTGGGATGATTGTCGCCTTGTGTATCGGATCGGATTCAGGGCAATGGCAGGCCACAAGTGCGTGTCCACCTTCGTGATAGGCCGTCAGCTTCTTTTCGTCATCGGTCATTACCAGGGAGCGGCGTTCTGTGCCCATCATGACTTTGTCTTTGGACTCTTCCAGCTCCTGCATCGTGACCAGGTGCTTACCCTTGCGGGCAGCCAGCAGGGCCGCCTCATTAACGAGATTCTCGAGGTCTGCCCCCGTGAAGCCCGGCGTTCCACGGGCAATGACACGGGTGCGTACGTCGGATGCGAGTGGCACCTTTTTCATATGCACTTTGAGAATTTTCTCACGGCCCAGAATGTCCGGGTTTGTCACGACGACCTGACGGTCAAAGCGGCCGGGTCGCAGAAGTGCAGGATCAAGAACATCCGGCCTGTTCGTTGACGCAATAACAATGACACCCTCATTGGTTTCGAAACCATCCATCTCCACGAGCAGCTGGTTCAGGGTCTGTTCGCGTTCATCGTTGCCGCCGCCCAGACCGGCCCCGCGATGCCGACCAACGGCGTCGATTTCGTCTATGAAAATGATACAGGGGGCGTTCTTTTTGGCCTGTTCAAACATGTCGCGGACACGGCTGGCGCCAACCCCGACAAACATTTCAACAAAGTCTGAGCCCGAAATATAGAAGAACGGCACGTTCGCTTCGCCGGCAATTGCGCGACCCAAAAGGGTCTTACCGGTACCTGGCGGGCCGGTGAGGAGGGCGCCCTTTGGAATGCGGCCACCCAGACGCTGGAATTTCTGCGGATTTCGCAGGAACTCAACCAGCTCCTGAAGTTCTTCTTTGGCTTCATCAATGCCGGCCACGTCTTCAAAGGTGACTTTGCCCTGGCGCTCGGTCAGGAGCCGCGCGCGCGACTTGCCGAAGCCCATTGCCCCACCTCGGCCGGCACCACCCATCGATTGACGCATGAAGTATATCCAGACCCCGATCAAAAGAAGCATTGGCGCAAACGAGAGAACCACACCCCAGAATGTCGGGCTGCCTTCATCAGACGGCACGGATTCAAACTGCACGCCCTTTTGAGTGAGCGTGCGGATCAGGTCGGTATCATTCGGTGGGATATTTGTCGAGAAGCTGCGTCCGTCCCGCAAGACACCATCAAGACGTTCGCCCTGGATGACAACGCTTTCAATCTGGCCGGCATTCAAGTCAGAGAGGAAATCTGAGTATTTGACGCCCGTATTGCCTTGCGGCTCGGAGCCGCCAAACATGTTGAATAGCGTCGCCAGCAGGATCGCAATAATTACCCACAAGATAAGGTTTCTGCCGAAATTGTTCACTTCATATCCCTTCTGAGCGCCCTTTGGTGAGCCCTGAATCCCTTAAGCCAAACATAGGGAATTCACTTGAAAAAACAAGGGTATCCGCTTTCCGGCACCGGGCAGATCAGGCTGAATCTGGCGCTTTTCATAGGTTTAAGCAGAAATAAGCCGATTCTTAGGCGGCATCGAGACGATGACGAGGGGCAAATGTCATCGAAACAGGCAAATTTGAGCTTTGATCCTGCTTCTGGCCGAGAAGTAAGCCGGGCAGGGCCAGAACTTCTGCACCACGCCAAAGAGCGGGTAAGCTCAGAGCAGCACGATGCGGAATCTGGTCTCTGATGCTTGCCCCGACCTGAAGCCAGCCATGCTGTTCCAGCGCCGAAATATGTAGACCGCTCAGGCCTTCTTCTGCCACGCCACCGTTATCGGGTCTGATCCGGAACCTGCCATCCCAGACAAGTTCTGAATTTTGCTCAAATTCTGCGTGGATCGGAAGATTGCGCGGTTCGCGCGTCACAATCATGGTCCTTCGTGCATTGCCGTCCGCTATCGGTTTGAAGGACACGCCGCCAAGGGTCGCACCCCTGAAGCCCGGCCGTTGAAGACGTCGGGACAACGCTCTCAGAGCTGCAAGCCTTGGCGCGAACGGCCTGCCCCCAATCGTCATGATGAGCCTGAGAAGCGATCGCTCAACGACTTCTGATGAATGCTCGAAGAGATCAGTCACACTCAGGCGGGCATAGCCGCAAGCAGACAGACAGACTGATCGGCCAAGGGCTGTCGCGACTGTTGACGAGAGCTTCCGACGCGCTGCAGCATGGGCTGTAATTTCACTGTCGAGGGAAAGAAGTGCATCTGGCGGGAAATTTTCCAATTCTCTGCGCACCTGTACGCGGCTGTAACGCTGGTCATCATTGCTCGGGTCTTCAATCCAGGGCACTCCGTTTTCACGCAGCAAGGCTCGAAGATCCGATCGGTCTGTGCCCAGTAGAGGACGTAAATGACGGACGTTCGAAAGGAGTCGTTCCGGGGCCATGCCGGCCAGGCCGAAGGTGCTGCTGCCGCGCCGTTTTCGCATGAGATGCGTTTCAAGCTGGTCGCCCGAATGATGGCCTGTAAGCAAGTGAAGGATATGCTGATCCTCGCACCACCTGGCCATCAATCTGTAACGAGCTTCGCGGGCAGCCGCCTGCACGCCAGTTGCGGGCTTGGCACCCTTCCACGTGAGCGTGATGTGTCTGATGCCAAAGGTGCCAAGCTGATTCGCCACCTTGAGAGCTTCGTCAGCTGAGGCCGATCGCAAGCCATGATCCACCGTCAGTGCGATGACCTGCCCGCCAGATGGCCGGACCCAGGCGTGGAGGAGAAGCGTGAGGGCGAGGCTGTCACTACCGCCGGAGACGGCACAACAGAGGACTGGAGCGGGCTCAAAGTTGCCGATGGCAGCCATTGCTGCAGAAAAATGTTCCGAGAGACCTTGGGCGCAGGTCAGGGGCATTGGAAGCGCTGACCAGTGTCCCTGGCACGTTCCCTGATCTGTTCTGGAGCATTCCGGTAGCGGTCCGGCAATGCCGCCAGGGCAGCGCAGCCATCGTCCTTGTTGCCCATGCCAATCAATGCCATGCCCAGCTTCAGCATGTAGTCTGGGCCCTTGCCGCTTGAACCGTAGTCCTGCAATCCTGTCACGAATGCGGATGCGGCTTCCTCATAGAGCTGACGCACGTAATAGGTCTCGCCGAGCCAATATTGGGCGTTCGGTGCCAGCTCGGAGTCCGGGAAGGCGGCCAGAAGGCCCCGCAGCGCAGTTTCCGCTTCCTGATAACGGCCTTGCGCAATCATCCGGCGCGCACTGTTGTAACGTTCATCGGCAGTCGATCCCAGGGCGGCCTGTTGCGTATCGCCAGCGCTCGCGCTGATGCCGTCGTCAGGCTCAAGCGTAACCCCCGGCATAGCGCCGGGCGTCGAGTTGTCTGGCGTGGACCTTGAAGCCGAGCCATCGTCTGTGCTTAAGAGGCCGGACCGACCTTCAATCTCACGCAACCTGAATTCCACATCCTCGATAAGCTTTGTGGATGCCAGTTCAAGCAGACCAATTCGATGGCCAAGTTCTTCAATCATACCGGTGAGCCTGCGGATCTCATTTTCAAGTGATGAGACGCGAATCTCGACGTTGGCCGCCTGGCCGGGACTGTCAAATACAGGTGCTGACGGCTCGATAGGACTGCCAGCGCCGCCGGGCCCCCTGAAATAATCGCGCTGCAGGACATTGAGATCCTGCTCGAGGCGTTCGATGCGCCGCTCAAGCGCTGCCTCGCTGCTTTGTGCAAGTGACATCTCGACAGGCACTGCCGTCAGGAAGACGATCAGAAGTGAAATGCAGGATCCGTATCTCATCAAACGTCCGATCCCTTCAATCTTTGCTGCTGCCTGGCGTGGCGACTGTCTGGTTCAGGCGAAACTGTTTTTGCCATAACAAAGGCCGCCCGACATTTTGAAGGGCGGCCCGAAAAATTGCAGGTCAA
This sequence comes from uncultured Alphaproteobacteria bacterium, assembly GCA_965371465.1. GTDB lineage: Bacteria > Pseudomonadota > Alphaproteobacteria > CBDUYM01 > CBDUYM01 > CBDUYM01. Next base: position 20,611 of record CBDUYM010000020.1, on the reverse strand, counting down.
TGTGACTAATTAATGACCGTAACACCGCGCCGGTTCTGGGCCCATGCAGCTTCATTGCTACCGACGACTGCAGGCCTTTCGAAACCGTAGCTGATGACGTCTATGCGGCCTGCTGCAACGCCCAGCGCCACCAGATAATTTTTCACCGCATTCGCCCGACGTTCGCCAAGCGCCAGGTTATAATCCCGCGTGCCGCGATCATCGCAGTGCCCCTGAACCGTAATGGTGGACATGCCATTTGCTTTCAGGACGTCCGCCTGAGCAACAAGTATGGCCCTTGCATCAGCATCAAGATCATGGCGATCAAAGCCGAAATAGACCCTGCTGCCCGCCTGGGCGATAAGGTCGGATACATCCACCTGTTCAACTACTGCTGTGCCGACGCCGGCACCGCCCGCCGGTATGGTCGCATCACCGCCAATTGTAGGCGTTACATCGTCATCCGCTGCAGGCGCGCACCCGTAAATCAGAAGGAGCGCCCCAAATGCCGCTGTAAATTGCTTAATTCGTGTCAGGCGCATTGATCTTGATCTCCCTTTATCCAGCTTCCGTGAATTTTACGCTTTCAAGAACTGAAGCGTTCCCAGAAGTTTGTCACCCAAGGTGTTTGTTTTCAATCCAAGACCAATCACTTTGATCAATTTTTCGCGATCAATTCCGGCCCCTTTTTCTTCAGGCGACTATATGTCGCTATTGGCCGTGAATCAAGGGGGACCAAGCGGGATCGCTGGCTGCTCCGGGCGTCACTGCGCGGATTTCATTGTATCCTGTGAGGTCTATGGACCAAAGACTGCTCTCGCCCCCGCCCCCATTGTCGTCATAGGGTGTCTGGCGGAAGAACATCAGGACGCGACCATTCGGGGCCCATGTCGGGCCTTCATCACGATAGCTCTCCGTGAGAAGGCGTTCCCCGGTCCCATCAGGCCGCATGATGCCAATGAAAAACCGGCCATTGGCGATCTTGGTAAAAGCAATCAGATCACCTCGGGGTGACCAGACAGGTGTCCCGTATCTGCCTTGTCCGAACGATATACGGTGACTGCCTGAACCATCCGCATTCATGACGTAGAGCTGCTGAGAGCCGCCACGATCGGAGTTGTAGGTAATAAACCGCGAGTCAGGTGAATAGCTTGGCGACGTGTCAATTGCGGGGTTAGTGGTGAGCCGTTCGATCACACGGGTCCGCAGATCCATTGTGAATATGTCTGAGTTGCCGTCCTGTGCCAACACCATAATGACGCGCGTGCCGTCGGGTGAAAACCGCGGCGCAAAGGTCATTCCCGGGAAATCGCCCAGCACTTCCTGCTGACCCGTTTCAATGTCCAGGAGATAGACGCGTGGCTTGTCATTGAAATAGGAAAGATAGGTGATCTCCTGGCTTGTAGGGGAGAAACGTGGCGTGAGAACAAGCTCGTTACCTGAGGTGAGATATCGGATTTGCGCACCGTCCTGATCCATGATGGCAAGACGCTTTCGGCGATTGAGGGCCGGGCCGCTTTCGGCAACGTAGACGATCCTTGTATCAAAGTAGCCGCTTTCACCGGTCAGCCGCTGGTAGACGACATCAGCAATCAAATGCGCGACGCTGCGCCAGTTGCTGCCGGTCGTCTGGAACGCCATGCCGCTCATCTGCTGTTCCGAGTAAACGTCCCATAGGCGAAATTCGATCCGCATCCGACCGTCGCCCTGCATCTCGACCTTGCCGGATATAAGCGCCAGCGCATTGATGAGACGCCAATCCTGAAACCTTGGCTGAAGCTGAATGGCCGCCGGGCTTTGGACATAGGCCTGCCTGTCGATGGGGCGGAACAGCCCCGAACGTCTGAGATCGGCGGCAATGACCTCGGCGAGATCATAACCCATCTGTCTCTCGCCAGGACGCTCGGCGTAGAATTCCGGCACCGCAACAGCGATGGGCTCCATGTTCCCTTGTGTAATATCAATTTCCAGAAGCGCGAGCGCCGGCCTTGGCGCAATGATGACCACAGCGGCGAAAAAGGCCAAAAGCCAGAACTTGTCAAAAACATACGTAATCTTCGTAGTCTCCCTCTTGATCCAGAATGCAGCGACGCTCGTGTTAATTCTACTCAATTCAGCATTTCCTTTGGATCGAAGGTCAGCACCAGATCCCGCCACTCCTGAAACTTGGCCGGCGGCAATCTGAAGGGCTCGCATTTTCTCACCGCTCTCAATGCACTTTCCGCGGCAACCCGATAGAACGGATCATTCATCCGACGGAGAGATGATGAGGAGAGTCTTGGCGCGCGGGCCAATGTACCATCCCTGTTGAGCGCAACTTCGACATAGATAACCAGGTCTTCTGCATTGCGTCCACCAGCCGGCACGGTCCAGCAGCCATACAGCTGCGCTCTCAAGGCATCACGTTCGCTCAACGTAAAACGTGCCGCATCGGTGATGGCGGCCTGACGCGACTGCACCGGGACGGCAACATCTACTTCGACTTCTTCTGCCGCAGGCGCAGATTCACGATTCTTGTCCAGCAGGGCAGCGATCTGGCCTAAATCAAAATCAGGCTGGCGCAGTCGATCAGGTCGTTCACGAGGCCGGGCGCGTGCTGTAGGCCGTTCTGCGGCGGGGGCGGGCCGCACAGCGTCCGGGGGTGGGACCGCATCCTCACGCAGCGCTATGGGTTCCGGCCTTGGTGGCGCCGCCGGCCTCTCTCTGGGCCTGGCCTGCCTTGTCGTAATGTTTGTCTCGTCCCCGATCGCAACAAGCTCGACAGGAATGATGGTGGCTGATGCATCCGGACCCGAGAACAGGTCAGGTATGCCAAAGGTTACAATCGTAAAGACAATTGCATGACATAGTGTGCTCAATGTGACCATCTGCTTAGTCACGACAGTGTCCTTCGGTCAAACTAGTCGATTTTCTCTGTCACCAGGGCGACACGATTGAAGCCTGCGCCATTTACGATGTTCATCAGTTCGATGACGGTGCCATAGTCGACATCCTTGTCGCCCCTGACATAGATCCGTGTGTCTTTCCGGTTCTGAGAGATGGCGACGAGCCGTTCAGCCAGCGCCGAGAGCTCGATGGCTGTCTCCTGCAGAAAAATCTGCCTCTCGGCGGTGACACTTATTGTCAGCGGTTCCTGCTCCTCCGAAAGTGGCTGCGCGTCACTTTGTGGCAGATCGACCGGCACGCCCACAGCAAGCAATGGTGCGGTGACCATGAATACGACCAAGAGGACCAGCATTACATCAACAAATGGTGTCACATTGATTTCGGACATGGGCTGGAACCGCCCACGCCTTGTTCGGGTGCGCTCGCCAATGGTGGATTGAACGCCTGCCACGTCTCAGCTCCTCTCTGATAGCTGACGCGAGAGGAAGGCCGAAAATTCATCTGCGAAGCTTTCGAGCTGGCCGGCGAACCGTCCGGTGTCATTGGCAAACTTATTGTAGGCGACCACAGCCGGGATCGCGGCGACAAGCCCGAGCGCTGTTGCAAACAATGCCTGAGCTATGCCCGGCGCCACAATTGCCAGGCTTGTATTGTGGCTGGCGGCGATAGCCTGGAAACTGTCCATAATGCCCCAGACCGTTCCGAACAGGCCGACAAACGGCGCCGTGGAGCCCACTGTGGCCAGAAAGCCGAGGTTACGCTCCAGCCGTTCCATTTCCCTCGATATGGTGACCTGCATCACTTTGTCGAGCCGTTCATGGATGCCGATGGCCCAACTGCCCGACCCACGATCACTTTGGCCCTCTGATCGCCGCCACTCACGCATTGCAGAAAGAAAAAGCACAGCCATAGGATGATCTGCACTTTGGCCGATGCGTTCGGCCAGGTCGTCAAGGGCGCCGCCGGACCAGAACATTTCCTCAAATTCTTCCGCCTGCGCCCGGACTTTGCGAATGCGGCGGAATTTGTCAAAGATGATCGCCCAGCAGCCAATTGATGCGCCAAGAAGGATCAAGATGACCGTCTTCACGACGGCATCTGCACCGAGGAACATTCCCAATATTGAGAAATCCACTTCCCCAGCCTGAAGGGCAACAGATGTAATTGTTTCTTCCATTCAGCTGTCATCCCCGTCATCCGGCGCCTGATCCAGGAGATCAAGCTGGCTCGCGTCCCGTTTTGGCGGCGTCAGTCCCAAATGCCGGAAGGCAGCCTCGCTCAACATGCGCCCCCGCGGCGTTCTTTGAAGGAAGCCCTGTTGAATGAGATAGGGCTCGATGATTTCTTCCAATGTGTCACGCGCTTCAGAGAGAGAAGCGGCGATGGTTTCCACTCCGACCGGTCCGCCACCAAAATTGCTGGCAATAATGCCGAGATAACGGCGGTCCATTGCGTCGAGGCCAAGGTTATCCACTTCGAGGCGCGACAGAGATTTGTCGGCCACTTCAACATCAATGTGCGTATCGCCACCGACTTCAGCAAAATCACGGACCCGCCGCAACAGTCGGCCCGCAACCCGTGGGGTCCCACGCGAGCGCTTGGCGATCTCCTTGCCGCCCTCGTCATCCAGAGGCATTTCCAGAATGGCGGCGCCGCGCCGAACGATCAGCTCCAGCTCTTCTGTCGAATAGAAATTAAGCCTGAGCGGGATGCCGAAACGGTCCCTGAGAGGCGTGGTAATCAGCCCGGTGCGTGTGGTTGCACCAATAAGGGTAAAGGGAGGCAAGTCGATCCGCACCGATCTGGCAGCAGGACCTTCACCTATAATCAGATCGAGCTGATAATCTTCCATGGCAGGGTAGAGAATTTCCTCAATCACCGGGCTCAGGCGATGAATTTCATCTATGAAGAGGACATCATTGGCCTGCAAATTGGTCAGAATTGCGGCGAGGTCGCCCGGCTTTGAGATCACCGGCCCTGATGTTGCCCGAAAATTCACACCAAGTTCGCGCGCAACAATCTGCGCCAGCGTCGTCTTGCCAAGGCCCGGTGGTCCGTAAAAGAGGACATGGTCAAGCGCATCTCCGCGCTTTGATGCAGCTGAAATGAAAATACGCAAATTCTCCCGAACCTGACGTTGACCAATGAACTCTTCGAGCCGCGTCGGGCGAAGACTTAGAATTTGAGTGTCTTCGTCGGCGAGCTCCGGGCTGATAAGGCGGCCAGGATCATCGGGCCCTTTTGAAGCATCTGCACTCATTGAGTCAGCTCCATCAAGGATTGTCGGATTGCATCTTCAACGCTTGCTTCTTCACCAAGTTCAGTGACAACACGGGTCACCGCGCCCGCCGCTTCTGCCTGCCTGTAGCCCAGATTGAGAAGCGCAGAGATCGCATCACGCTGGACGGCAGCGGCACCGGTGAGATCGGCACGGGCCTTGCCTGTCGAGACTGTAAACGGGCCGGTGTCAGGAAGCTTGCCCTTGAGCTCATTGACAATGCGTTGGGCAAGTCTTGCCCCAACGCCGCTGGCCTGGGTCAGGACTGCACCATTTTCTGTGGCGATTGCCTGGCGTATATCTTCGCCGTCCAGAGTATCCAGAACCGCCAGGGCTACCTTGGTGCCGACGCCCTGGACATTCTGAAGGTGCAGGAACCAGTCACGTTCGGTCGCCGTCAGGAACCCATAAAGATGAATGTGATCTTCCCGGACATGCGTTTCAATCATCAATTCGGTGATAGATCCAGTTTGTGGCAGAGCCGCCAAGGTGCGTGCAGAACAGCGTACCATGTAACCAACGCCGTTCACATCGATGATCAGCCAATCATCTCCGATGGCATCAAGTTTTCCAGTGAGTTTGGCAATCATCGATCAGTCGGACCCTGCCTGAGCGGTCTCAGCTCCAAGCTGACGCGCCACTTTCAATGTCGGCTGATCCATATGATGGGCATGGCAGATCGCAACCGCCAGGGCGTCAGCCGCATCAGCATTCTTGATCGTGATTCCGGGCAACATCATTCTTACCATAGCGTCGACCTGTTGCTTGCCGGCATGGCCGACACCAACAACTGTCTTCTTGATCTTGTTCGGTGCATATTCTGCAACTGCTATTCCGGCTATCGAGGGTGCCAGCAGCGCGATCCCTCGGGCCTGGCCGAGCTTCAGGGTCGAGACAGGATTTTTGTTCACGAATGTCTCTTCCACCGCCGCCACTTCAGGCGCCCAAAGCGCAATGACCTGCTGGAGGCCATCAAACAACTGCAGCAGGCGCTCGGCAAGAGAGAGAGTTACCTGCGATGTCACAACACCATTTGCAATGTGCGAAATTCTGCCGGCATGGGCTTCGATTACTCCCCAGCCGGTTTTTCTAAGCCCTGGATCGAGCCCCATGATGCGCATACGATGATGGCCTAACTGGTTAGTTTCGCAAAAATCTCGTCGGGAATTTCATAGTTGCCGTAGACGTTCTGAACATCGTCATTGTCGTCCAGCGCTTCCAGCATTTTCAGCAAGGTCTCTGCCTGGTCCGCGCCCAATTCCACTGACATTTGCGGTTTCCAGACGAGTTTGGCGCCGGTTGCCTCGCCGAAGCTCTCTTCAAGAGCGGCTCTGACCTGGTGAAGCTCCGCGGCATCGCAAAAAATCGCATGCCCGGTCTCCACATCAAATTCACAGTCTGTGGCACCTGCTTCAAGGGCCGCTTCAAACATATCATCGGCTGAAGCCGCTTCTGCCAGATAGGTCACCGCGCCGCAATGCACAAACTGATGCGCGACGCTGCCGCTCTCCCCCAAGTTGCCTCCGTGCTTCTGCATGGCAGACCGAACTTCGGAGGCGGTCCTGTTGCGATTATCGGTCAGACCTTCAATGATCAGCGCGACCCCACCGGGCCCGAACCCCTCATAGCGGACTTCGTCATAGCTCTCGCCTGAACCCGGTTCAGACTTTTTGATTGCCCTGGCTATATTGTCCTTCGGCATGTTTTGAGCCCGGGCGGCAATTATGGCTGAGCGAAGCCTCGGATTCTGGTCTGGATCCGGCGCGCCAAGTTTGGCTGCAACGGTGATTTCCCGGGCAAGCTTCGAGAACAATTTGGCACGCTTCTTATCCTGCGCACCTTTCCGATACATAATGTTCGCAAACTGGGAATGGCCAGCCATGGGTTATGAATACCTCGTTCAACGCCGAGCGCCCAAGGCGCCAGATGTAAAGAGACGGCAAGCAATACGTGACGCCCTTGATCTGAGCCAGAATATACCCCGAAATGTGCTTGAAATCACGCTTTCCTGTGCGACGCCATCACGATCAGGCCTTGATGACACTCTCGTCAGTCAATATCCACTGAAGCGGCCGATCATGTGGTTCGCTTGGAATCCGCTCAACTTCCTGATCGTGAAACGCCAGACCGATTGTGACCACCGACCTGGCTTTGTCTGACCATAGCCTGAACAAGCGATCATAGTATCCACTGCCATAACCGATGCGATGGCCCTGACGGTCGAAAGCCAAAAGCGGCACAATCAGAATCTGAGGCATCAACAGGCGTACATTAGGCGGCGGCATATATATGCCGTTCTTACCTTCGACCAGAGGCGTGTCCGCGACCCAGATCGGGAAATTTATTTCTCGGGTCTCAGGATCGTGGCGGGGAAGCGCGATCAGGCAGCCAAGACCACGCAAATATTCGAGCAACATGGAAGGATCTGCTTCGCCGCGAACAGCCCAGTAGCCAGCAACGACCGTATCTGGTTCAAGCTCGAGCCGAGACTGCAACCCCTCATGAAAGCGTTGCACGAAGACATATGCATCCCGCGGATTTTCGGGACGTGCCAGGCGATTTTCCAAAGCCGCCTTGCGGATTACATCTTTTTCCTTGGCATCTTCGGACAGGGGAGCGTCTTCGGACACGGGAGCGTCGTCGGTAACGGGGGCGTTGTCAGGACCCGGGCCCTTTACGTCTTCGGCTACGTCTTCGGCGTCTGGCATGGGTGCCATGGTACCTTGAAGCAGCCGGAATGCCCAATCAATCTTAGATAGCAAAAGTGACGGGACCACTTCAGCCGCTGGTGATTGAATCCTCTGTGGCCTGCCTAAGCAGGTGGGTGCCGTGTATCCGGAACCACGATTCCAGTCAGGGACAGCTCCCTAGAGAACGGTATGGCCCCAGGGATTGCTAACCTGGCGAACTATGCAGTACCCGTCCCGCCTAACTTAGGTTTTCTTGATGCTGGCGGCAAGATTTTCAATTCGCTGCGCTGCGGAGTGCATGGCGCTTGCCGCTACAGTGTCCAGTTCCCTGGTTTCAGGCCGGTTCAGAAAAACCAGACCGTCATCGCCAGTTTCCGCGCCGTCCCCAAGATCCTGGAGCCTGTCGGCCAACAGAAGAGACGCCATCAGCAGGAGGCGTGCTTCGCCGGCCTGGCCAACCGTTTCGATGAGCCCTTCGATCTCTGTGTTCACTCTTGCGGCGACTTCATGAAGATGCGCTTCCTCGCCATCGGCGCATGCGACGACATAGTCATTGTCGTTGACAGTAATTGTAACCTCAGCCATAGGCAGTTCCTTGGTCGAGCAAGAATAGGCTCAAATTGCAGATTCCAAATCGAAAAGTCCTGTTCATCGAAAAATCTGGATCATCGAAAAGTTTGGGTCAAAGAAGCTTGTTCAACTCTTCAACCAGCCGGTCAACGGTTTTGGCCGCAGCAAGGACAGCGTCGCGAAGCTTCACAGACTGTTCCTTTTCTGCAGTCAACTCAATTTGTAGTGCCTGGTGTTTTTCCTGATTTGAATCCAGATCAACAGTCAATTTTTCGATGACTTGTTCAAGGTCCGCGACCTTCGATCGAATGTCAGCGCCGGCGACCTCACCAACCGCCGCTTCGAGGCCATCAACAGCGCTTTGAAGGCGGTCCTTTGCATCTTCTACATCTGCCATGGGCGGAACCTGTTTAGTTACCAGTTCAGTTGAGAAGAGAAAATCTCAAAATCAACATCTGGATCGCAGCGAAGAGTTTCCAGCAAGCTCTGCACACCATAATCCGAGCTTGCTTTGCCCGTCAATCGCCAGGCTCTTTAGGGCACAATTAGAGCAAGACAATAGTTTCCTGCGCTGATCAGCGTGCGAAGCTTTTGATCAGCAATTTTTCAGCCGACTATAGCCAGATCAGGGTTGACTGTACATCTGCCTCTGGGCATTGTGGCGCCAGCCAGCACGCCGGTTCTGTGCTTGCATCCAACTTGAATTTGCGGCGATCAGACAAACACGCGAACTGTTTGAGGGTGGTAGGAATGAGCGTATCAGAAGTCCCCAGTTTGGACATGGCGAACGCCATTCGGGCTCTGTCCATGGACGCGGTTCAGGCTGCCAATTCGGGGCATCCAGGCTTGCCCATGGGCATGGCGGATGTGGCAACTGTGCTCTTTTCAAAATTCCTCAAATTTGACCCCACAGATCCAGATTGGCCCGACCGGGACCGGTTCGTCCTGTCCGCAGGCCATGGATCAATGCTGCTCTATTCTTTGCTTCATCTGACCGGCTATGCCGACATGACCATCGACGAGATCCGGAACTTCAGGCAATGGGGCTCAAAAACTGCCGGACATCCCGAATACGGCGTGGCTGGCGGGATTGAGACGACGACCGGGCCGCTCGGTCAGGGGCTTGCCAATGGCGTCGGTATGGCGATTGCCGAAAGGATTCTGGCGGCCCGCTTTGGCGCCGATCTGGTCGATCACCATACCTATGTTCTGGCGGGAGACGGTTGCCTGATGGAAGGCATCAGCCACGAAGCCATATCTCTGGCAGGACATCTGAAACTATCGAAGCTGATCCTGCTGTTCGACGACAACGGGATTACCATTGATGGCCCCACAGACATTTCGGTCAGCGACAATCAGGCCGAGCGCTTCAGAGCTTCGGGCTGGCACGTGCTGACAACGGATGGCCATGACATGGAGGCTGTCGCGGCGGTCATTGAAGAGGCGCGCATCAGTGACCGGCCGACAATGATTGCCTGCAAGACCATCATCGGATATGGCGCGCCCAACAAGCAGGGCACATCAGCTGTGCATGGCGCTGCCCTTGGCGAAGAAGAAGTCGCGGCGACGCGTGAAGCGCTTGGCTGGCCGCACCCGGCGTTCGAAATTCCTAATTCGATAGTCGATGCCTGGCGGGCGGTTGGTGCTCGTGGGCAGGCGGATCGCGAAGCCTGGCAGGCACGCCTCGCCAAAAGCGACGACAAGCCGGAATTTGAGCGTGTTGTGAGCGGTGCGCTGCCCGCCGGCTTTGAGGAGGCAGTGAACAAGGAAAAAAGGAAACTTGCCGCTGACCAGCCTGCAGTCGCGACGCGTGCTGCCTCGCGTATGGCCCTCGAAGTGATCAACCGAGTCCTGCCCGAGACGATTGGCGGCTCTGCGGATCTGACAGGATCAAACCTGACCCAGACAGCGGAAACCGAGCCCGTGTCCGCAGGCGACTTTTCCGGACGCTACATCTATTACGGTGTTCGTGAGCATGCCATGGCCGCTGCTATGAACGGTATGGCGTTGCATGGTGGCATTATTCCCTATGGTGGTACGTTTCTGGTTTTCACGGACTATTGCCGTCCATCCATTCGGCTGGCTGCGCTGATGGAACAAAGGGTCATTTACGTCATGACCCACGACAGCATTGGGCTTGGCGAAGATGGTCCGACCCACCAGGCTGTTGAACACATTCCGAGCCTGAGAGCCATGCCCAACCTCAATGTCTTCAGGCCCGCTGACGCTGTAGAAACGATGGAGTGTTGGGCTCTGGCGATCACGAGTGCGAAAACACCTTCTTTGATCGCTTTATCGCGGCAGAGCGTTGATGCGGTCAGGACCGAACATGTGGACGAAAATCGCTCCGCCAGAGGCGGCTACGAACTGTTGGCGGCAGAAGACGCAGCGCAGATAACATTGATGGCGAGCGGCACAGAAGTCGGAATCGCAGTGGCGGCCCGGGATCTTTTGCAGAGCAAGGGGATCGCTACAAGAGTTGTCTCAATGCCGTGCCTTGAGCTGTTTGATGCGCAGGAAGAAAGCTATCGCAGCGAAGTGCTCGGGCCGGGAACAAAACGCATCGCAATTGAAGCTGCGGCAGCGCAGGGATGGGACAAATATATTGGTGTAGACGGTGCGTTCATTGGGATGCATAGCTTCGGCGCGTCGGCACCGCTCAAGGTCCTTTACGAGAAATTTGGCATCACAGCAGAAGCCGTGAGGGAGAAAGCCGAAGAACTTTTGTAGCCGCGCCATAGAGCGGCTCTAACTGACGGAGAAGAAGTACGATGCCCACCAGAGTTGCGATCAATGGATTCGGCCGTATCGGCCGCCTCGTTCTGAGAGCCATCGCAGAATCAAAGCGCAAAGACATTCAGGTCGTTGCCATCAACGATCTTGGCTCGGCCGAGGCAAATGCCCATCTCCTGCAATATGACTCCGTCCACGGCATATTCCCGGGCAAGGTCAGAGCCACGAAGTCGTCCATCAATATGGGTGCGGGCCCGATTAAGGTCTATGCCGAACGTGATCCTTCTGAGCTGCCCTGGGGCAAGCTGGAAGTCGATGTGGCAATGGAATGCACAGGCATTTTCACGTCGAAGGAGGCTGCGTCGGCACATCTGAAGGCCGGTGCGAAGCGGGTCCTGGTGTCCCAGCCTTCAGCGGGCGCCGACGCGACGATCGTCTACGGCGTCAACGACAACAAACTCAGGAAGAGCCACAGGGTCGTCTCGAACGCATCATGCACGACGAATTGCCTGGCACCTGTCGCCCAGGTGCTCAACAAGGCAGTCGGCATCAGTGCAGGCTTCATGACGACCATTCATGCCTATACAGGAGATCAGGCCCTACAGGACACCTTACATAGCGATCTTCATCGCGCACGTGGCGCTGCCCAGTCCATGATCCCGACATCAACTGGTGCCGCCAAAGCAGTAGGTCTGGTGTTGCCGGAACTCGCCGGCAAACTTGATGGCACTTCCATTCGTGTGCCAACAGCTAACGTCTCTCTCATTGATCTTTGCTTCACCGCGAAGAAGAGAACCACCGTCGAAGAGATCAACGGCGCGATCATCAAGGCGGCCGCCAAAGGGCCCCTTAAGGGCATTCTGGAGACCAATGACAAACCGCTGGTGTCTGTCGATTTCAACCATACATCGGCGAGCTCAACTTTTGATCTGAGCGAGACCCAGGTCGTCGGCGGTCGTTTGGTTCGTGTCATGAGCTGGTATGACAACGAGTGGGGCTTTTCGAACCGCATGGGCGACACCGCGGTTGCCCTGAGTAAGCTCGGCTAGAGCAACATGACGGCAATCAGGACACTTGATCAGCTGGATGTGACCGGCAAGCGCGCCCTTGTACGTGTGGATCTGAATGTGCCCATTGATGGCAATCGCCAGGTCACCGACCGCATGCGGCTTGAAGCCATCGTGCCCACCATCCGGACGCTGGTCGATGCGGGCGCTCGCATTGTCCTGCTGTCGCACTTTGGCCGGCCAAAGGGTAAACGTGACCCTGCTCTCAGCCTCGACACTGTGGTCTATGCGCTTTCCGAGACCGTTGGGCTGCCGGTGAGTTTCGCCGGGGATTGCATCGGGGCCGTTGCCGCTTCGGCCATCGAAGCGCTGGGAAGCGGTGACATCGTGCTTCTGGAAAATACACGCTTTCACCCCGGCGAGGAGGCCAATGATCCGGCGTTTGTCAAAGCGCTGGCTGAACTTGGTGACGTTTATGTGAATGATGCGTTCTCATGTGCCCATCGCGCCCACGCTTCAACAGAAGGCATCGCCCGGGTGCTGCCTTCAGCGGCGGGCAAGGCCATGGAGGCTGAGCTTGCGGCGCTTAGCCATGCGCTCGACAATCCGGCCCACCCGGTCACTGCTATCGTCGGCGGTGCCAAAGTAAGCACCAAGTTAGCGCTTCTTGGCAATCTTGTTCATAAAGTTGATCGGCTGATCATCGGCGGTGCCATGGCCAATACCTTTCTGAACGCGCTCGGGAAGCCGGTCGGCAAGTCCCTGTGTGAACATGATCTGGCCGACACTGCTCGCGAAATTTTTGATTCTGCGAAGGCAAGTGGCTGCGACATTCTGCTGCCCGTCGATGGGCTGGTGGCGAAGGAATTCAAGGAAAACGCGCCATTTGAAAATCTGGCCGCCGAAGATACGCCCGACGACGGGATGATCCTGGACATTGGCAACGAGACGATCCGGCTCTTTTCAGATGCCCTCGAGTCGTCTCACACTCTGATCTGGAATGGCCCCCTGGGGGCATTCGAAACGCCACCCTTTGATCGCGGAACCATTGCGGTTGCAGAGCGGGTCGCCGACCTCACAACCAAAGGGCAGCTCCTGAGCGTGGCAGGAGGTGGTGATACGGTCGCAGCGCTCAATCAGGCGCGCGTCAAAGCGTCGCTCTCATATGTCTCGACAGCAGGCGGCGCATTCCTAGAATGGCTGGAGGGTAAGGAACTGCCGGGCATCAAGGCGCTTCAGGCCTGACAGTCGCATGAGATTGAGGGGATACACATGTCGAATGAAGAACTGATTGCAACTGCAAATGCCATGGTCGCGAAAGGCAAGGGCATTCTCGCCGCCGACGAAAGCACCGGCACCATCGAAAAGCGCCTGCAGAGCATTGATGTTCCCTGCACGGAAGAGAACCGTCGGGATTATCGCCAGCTTCTGTTCACAACCGCCGGCCTCGCCGATCATATCAGCGGCGTCATCCTGTTTGACGAAACCATCCGCCAGGCCGCGAGCGATGGCCGTCAGCTGGCCGACATTCTCTCTGGCCAGGGCGTGATCCCCGGCATCAAGGTGGACACAGGTGCCAAGCCCCTGGCCGGCGCGCCCGGCGAGACCGTGACCGAAGGTCTGGATGGGCTTCGAGATCGCCTGAGTGAATACTATGAGCTTGGCGCCAGATTCGCCAAATGGCGGGCAACGATCTACATCGCCCATGGCAAGCCCACCCAGCTGGCCATGAATGCGAACGCTCATGCCCTCGCCCGTTATGCCGCATTGTGCCAGGAAGCAAGCCTGGTTCCAATTGTCGAGCCCGAGGTTCTGATGGATGGCAGCCACACTGCGGAGAGCTGCCAGGCGGCGACAGAGGCCTCGCTCATTGCATTGTATGCGGCAATGTCTGAACACGACATTTTGCTGGAAGGCACAATCCTCAAGCCGAACATGATTCTATCAGGCACCGATTGCCCCGATCGTGCTGGCGTGGACGAAGTGGCCGAACGCACCATTGAAGCCTTCAGGCGGACTGTGCCGGCTGCCGTTCCGGGGATCTGTTTCCTCTCCGGTGGCCAGAGCGAAGAGGAGGCAACGGCTCATCTGAATGCCATGAACGCTTCGACTTCCTCGCTGCCCTGGGAGCTTTCGTTTTCCTACGGCAGAGCGCTTCAGCAGTCAGCGCTGAAGGCTTGGGCCGGAAAAGCCGAAAACGTCCCTGCAGCCCAAGCCACGCTGGCTCACCGTGCCCACATGAACGGGCTTGCGCGCAGCGGTGACTATTCAGCAGCCAGTGAGAAGGAAGCGGCCTGACAGGCAGGGCAATCATTCGATTTCGAACTCTTGACCATGTGCGGCTCGCATGTGAAGCGGCAGAAAGCGTCGGCGCTGATATTGATCTCATGACGGCGGTCGGCGCAGCGCTTGCCGGAGGACCCGGTTACATGATGGCTCTTCTTGAAGCCGGCCTTCAGGGCAAGGAGAGCCTGGTAACTGACCACATCGTTGACTGCGGCGATCGGGCAGACATTGTGTTCGCCGCACTGAACGCGGGTTGGCGATTGATCGCTTTTGACGGTGATGATCAGGTGACAGAGAAGCTGAACTCGATTGTCACGAATGCCGGAGGCAAGCTCATGGGCGTCGCGCTGAAGGCTCTTGATCTCGAGACCGAAACCGACCCGATGCAGGCCGCCATGCGCTGGATAGAAAATGAACGACGACACTGACATTTGCAGGCTCTATCTGATTACCCCCGACAGGATTGAGATCGAGAAGTTCGTGACTCTCCTGGACAGCGTTTTGGGGGCCGGAGATGTTGCCGCCCTTCAACTTCGGTTGAAAGATGCAAGCGATGGCGAAATCGTTGCGGCGGCGCGGGCCCTTCTGCCGGTCTGCCACGACCATGATACGCTGCTGATCGTCAATGACCGGCCCGATCTGGCCGCCCAGGCTGGTGCCGATGGGGTCCACATAGGTCAGGATGACGCAGACTATGAGACGGCCCGATCCCTGGTCGGCGAAGATGGCGTGGTCGGTGTGACCTGCCATGACAGCCGGCACCTGGCCATGACTGCTGGCGAACAGGGCGCCGACTACATAGCTTTCGGGGCGTTTTTTCCGACAACAACCAAAGTACCGAAAGCGTCGGCGGATGTGGACATCCTGGCATGGAGTTCCGGGCTGCTTGATGTGCCCTGCGTGGCAATCGGGGGCATCACCATCAAGAACGCGGCGCCGCTCATTCAGGCTGGTGCTCACTTCCTGGCAGTCTCGGCAGGTGTCTGGCAGCACCCAGAGGGGCCTGACGCGGCGGTCAGGGGCTTCAACGAAGTGATCGCTGAATGTAGCAGGGACGCCTAGGTCTGGCTCGCCACTAGTTGCCGGAACGTCAATTGAACTCGAGGCCTCAAACTGTTATTAGCTTCGGCGCCTGTCAGGAGAGCGCCTGACGGAAAGCATTTTGGGAAGTCGTAAGAATGAAAATCAACGGAAACTCAGTTCGGCCCGGCAATGTGATTGAACATAAGGGCGAACTCTGGCAGGCCGTAAAAATCCAGCACACTCAGCCTGGCAAGGGCGGAGCCTATGCGCAGGTGGAGCTCAAGAATCTGAGAAACGGATCAAAGCTGAATGAACGCTTCCGGGCCTCAGAATCTGTCGAGCGTGTGCGGCTCGACCAGAAAGAGCATCAGTTTCTGTATGGGGCTGACGATGCCTATACGTTCATGGACAACGAAAACTACGAACAGATCGAACTTCGCGCTGATCTGATCGGGGAGCAGGTGAAATTCCTGGCTGAAGGCATGAACGTCATGATCGAAAGCTTCGAGGGAAGTCCCCTGGCCGTGACGCTTCCAGACACGGTGACACTGGAAGTCACCGAGACAGAGCCCGTGGTAAAAGGTCAGACGGCCGCCAAGTCCAGCAAGCCGGCGGTGCTGGAAAATGGTGTCCGCACAATGGTTCCGCCGTTCGTTAATATCGGCGACAAGATAATCATTACGACGGAAGATGGCAGCTATTCCAAGCGCGCTGAAAAGTAGGCACCGCGATGGCCCTTAGCTCTCCACTCATCAACTTGATTTCTGCCGCGGCACGCAAGGCTTCACGGTCTGTTGCCCGCGACTTTGGTGAGCTACAGAATTTGCAGACTTCAAGAAAGTCACCAAAATCATTCGCGGCCAGGGCGCTTGAAAAAGCCAATGGGCGGCTGGTCGAAGAGCTGGAAAATGCCCGCGGCACGGCCCAGATACTGATTGAAGATCAAAGCGACAATTCTGAAAATCCGAAGATCCCTGCTTCGGGAAATGCATGGATCATCGCCGGCATAGATGGGCTTACGAATTTTGAACGGGGCGTGCCCTTTTTTTGCACATCCATTGCATTTGCAAGAGACGGCGCAATCGTTGGCGCCTGCATTTATGATGTTACGCGTGATGAAACATTTGTTACAGAAAAGGGCGAAGGTGCCTGGCTGAACCGCTCACGTCTCAGAGCGTCGGTTCGCCGCAACCCGAGCGATGCTTTGCTGGCCACGGAATTCAGCGCCGACAGCGCACCTGGCCTTGCAGACGCATTCGGCAGCGTCCGAGTGAGCGGCTGCCCTGCGCTTGAGCTCGCCTACCTGGCGGCCGGCCGGTTTGATGCCGCCTGGTTCCCCGACACATCGATCTGGGATCATGCCGCTGCAGCACTGCTTGTGCAGGAAGCCGGAGGTATGGTTACCGCGCCTGACGGGTCATCCAGGTACGACGAGAAGGGTCTGTTCGCTGCGAACACAGAACTTCATTCCGCTGCAATGAAAGCACTGAGAGACACGTTGGCTACCGTGCCAGCCTGATCTCGGCAGGGCCCTTCTTCGGCCACATTCTTGATCATGGTTGTTCTCATAATTGGCGCGAGCTATGGTACCCCCTCAGGTACCAGAGAGATGGTACCAGGGGGACATCAAAGGTCGGCCAGGCGCATCAACGCATTCTGAATTCAGGATGATGCGAGAAGCCAATGTGGCGACAACGAAGAACCCGGAAATCAGGACGTGGCGTTACGGGTAGGGAGCTTTGGACTGGATATTGTGATGGCAACAATCAAGACAGAAAAATTGGCAGCGCCACATCTGCAACGACACCTTTTCCTCTCCCCACTCCTGGTTGCAGCAGCGCTGGCTGTGACTTTCATCCTGCTGAGCACAGTGCCCGGTCTTACACAGCAAGCGGCGGACCCAGCACAGGAAAGCGTTCAGGTAAACTGGGCAGCCCTTGACCAATTGAGAGGTGGCAGCGGCCGCAGTGCTTCAGCGAACGCCGCCGCTCCGGCACCCTATTCGGATTCAAACTCGTCCGAAGGCGCCTCGGCAGGGACAGTGTTCGATACCGTGCCCACCGCGCGGCCACTGCCAATGCCGGCACCGGTCGCTACAACCAGCCTGCAGCCCGAACGACAGGCGCCAATATCCCTGATAGAGACAACCGAGGTTGCCGCTGATCCGGAGCCGGTGGAAACTGCAAATGCCGCTCCTGTGCCTGCGGCAGCGATCACGCCTGTGCCGGAAGTAGCGGTGACGCCTGACGTCCCCGGCGATAATGACTTGCTTATGCAGCTCGCATTTCGGGGCCAATCCGACACGCTGACCAGCACAGCCATGCAGCAGCTCACTCAGCTTGCTGTTCGCATGGATACACTCGCCGGAAGGTTACAGGTCAGGTCATATGCTGCCCCAACGGATTCTTCATCAAGTTCTGCACGCAAGCTCTCATTCAAGCGCGCACTGGCGGTTCGTTCCTTTCTGATCGAACAGGGCATCAGAAGCACCCGGGTTGATCTCAGGGCTCTCGGCCCAGCTGAGGACGGCGGCCTGCCCGACCGGGTCGACATAATTCTAACAACCGGTTAGACGCCCCCTTAGAGAGAAGGCTCGGCTTCATCAGCCTCATCCAGTCTGGTTGCCGCATACGAGGTTACTTTCATGATGACCCGCCCGAAGCGATTTCTGACCCGGATTCTTGTCTTCCTTGGGGCGGTAATCGCGGCAAGCGCTTTTGTGCTGGAAGCGCTGATCAACGCTTTCCTTGCAAACCCTGCCTTGAACGGCCTGATTGGCGGCGTGCTGATCATCGGCATCGTTTACATCTGTCGACAGCTCTTCTCACTTGGCCGCGAGGCTGAGTGGATTGATACACTGCGCCGGCCAGGCGCAGGTGGAGTTGCCGGAACGCCGCCTTCCCTGCTGGCGCCTATGGCCGGCATGATCGGCGACGGTGGGGTCGTTTCCCTGTCAGCCCTTTCACTCCGTTCCATTCTCGACAGTATCTCGGCGCGGCTTGATGAATCCCGCGACCTGTCGCGTTATATGATCGGCCTTTTGGTGTTCCTTGGCCTACTTGGCACCTTCTGGGGACTGTTGCAGACCATTGGCTCTATCGGCGGCACTATTGACAGCCTGAGCGTTCAATCAGCTGACTTCGGCGTTGTGTTTGAAGATCTGAAAACCGGCCTCAAGGGCCCTCTTGCCGGCATGGGAACGGCCTTCAGTTCTTCTCTCTTTGGCCTCGCGGGTTCTCTGGTTCTCGGCTTTCTTGACCTGCAGGCTTCTTCAGCTCAGAACCGTTTTTATAACGAGTTGGAAGAATGGTTGTCGGGCCTGACCACATTGGCCACCGGAGGTGTCGGCGGCGCGGTCACTGAAGGTGACGGCAGCATCCCAACCTATGTCACAGCCCTTTTGGAACAGACAGCGGAGACTATCCGTTCCTTACAAACCAGCCAGGGCCGCGATCAGGAAGCCCGCACCGCGACCAATTCGACCCTGATGCAGCTGGCTGAGCATATCGCAACGCTCAATGACAGATTAGTGAGTGACACCGAGACCGGGCTTGATGAAGCAAGCAAAGGGCATTTGCGAAATCTTGATGTTCACATGCAGAAACTTGTCAAGGATCAGGAAGAAGGGCGCAATCGCGTCATCGAAGAACTAAGGTCCGAGATCAGACTGCTGACCCGCGCCGTATCAGCGCTCGCGGACCGAGACAGGACGTAAGCGGTGGCCGGCATTGCACGCAACCGCGGCCGGAGCAGAATGTCGAGTGACATCTGGCCTGGTTTCGTGGATGCGCTGGCGACTTTGCTGATGGTGATCATCTTTCTCCTGTCTATTTTCACGCTCGCCCAATTCTATCTGGGCAACGCTCTTTCCGGTCGCGATGAGGAGCTGCGGCAGCTGAACAGCCAGCTCAGCGAGCTTGGCAGCCTGCTTTCGCTGGAACGTGTTGCCAATGACGAGCTCAGGCTGAGCATTGCAGATTTGTCTGCGGCACTGAACACAGCCAATACGCAAGCTGATGAACGGCGCGCGATAATTCGGGCTCTGACGGACGATGTCCTGGACAGAGAAGCCCGTATCAATACGCTTGCCAGTTCCCTGCAAACGACCGAGGAAGATCTGGAAACAGCCAATGCGCTCGGTGACGAAGCCCAGATCCAGATCGCGTTTCTGAGCGAGCAGATCGTAGCCCTTCGACAACAGCTTGCCCGGATCGATGCCCTGCTGGCCGAATCCGAAGCCGCTGATCGTGAAAGCCAGGCGGTCATTGCCGATCTCGGCCGGCGCCTGAATTCAGCCCTTGCCGCCAAAGTGGAGGAGTTGCAGCAATACCGTTCAGAATTCCTGGCGCAACTTCGCTCGGCCCTGGGCGCCAGGGATGACATCCAGATAATTGGCGAGCGAATTATTCTTCCAGCTGGCGTCTACTTTGCTTCAGGCTCAGCCATGTTACGGCCTGCCGCTGAGCGGGAGCTTGCCGCGGTGGCCCTGATCATCAACGATATCAGCCAGCAGATTCCGGATAGCGTTGACTGGATTCTGCGCGTTGACGGACATACGGATGCCATCCCGATCAGCACAACAGCGTTCAGTTCCAACCTCGAGCTCTCAACAGCGCGCGCACTGGCGGTGACAAACTATCTCATCGTTCAGGGGGTCACGCCGGAACGCCTTGTCGCCGCAGGATTTGGCGAGCATCACCCCCTTGATCCAAGAAACGACAGCATCGCCCGGCAACGAAACCGCAGGATTGAATTCAAGCTGACGCAGCGGTAGACCATTTTCGATATTCAAATGGTCGGAGCCGCAAGCGTGGCTCCGGCGCCAGTGCGCCGCCCCCGTGGAGCCGTGCGTGCTTGCACGCATTGGCGTGAACGACCGGAACCTGGGCCTGATTCCATGAATATGGAATCGGGTGTGAAGGAATATTCAGTTCGCCCTGACAAGTGACGGCGCCGGTGCGGGTGCATCATGGAACTGAAGGGATGCGAGGCGGGCATAGAGGCCGCCCGACTGGGTAAGCTGTTCATGGGTGCCCTGCGCGACGATCTCACCTTCATCGAAAACGACAATTTTGTCGGCCCGCTTTACGGTCGCCAGGCGATGGGCAATGACAAGCGTCGTGCGGTCGGCCATCAAGCCATCAAGTGCTGTTTGCACA
>CBDUYM010000019.1:0-64139 GCA_965371465.1 uncultured Alphaproteobacteria bacterium | reverse complement strand
GATTTTCTTGTCAGCGATGGTCTTCAGAACTTCTCGCAGACAGTCAGCACCCGCTTCCACGGGTACCGAATACTCCATTTCATTGAAGCGGCTGTTGCGGATATTGGTGAGCACTTTCCAGGACTGATCGACGAACTCGCTTGGCTCGCTCAGTGCCGCAATTCCGTTAACAATAGGGCGACGCATGGACGGAGGGACCAGCGCGAGGGCTGCGAAGGCACCGGCGGACCCGTCGTCCTCAGCGATGGGATTGTTGACCGGCTCATCCGTCTCATCAATGGCGAGCACGGATGCATAGTCCGAGTGGGTCAGCGGAAACATCTCGAAGTGGCGATGAGCAGCCGCCGAGGCATCAAAATTCTCAAGCACTTCCTCGGTCTCCTGCATCCAGGTCCGGGCCTTGAGGCGGAAGGGTGATCGGTTTTGCACTGTCATCCGGGTCACGACACCGAGGGCGCCAAGGCTGACGCGAGCGGCATCGAATAGATCAGAATCTGAGGCTTCGTTCACTTCAACCACCTGGCCTGCTGGTGTGATCAGTCGCAGGTCCCTGACGTAACCCGAAAGGTTGCTGAATCTGATTCCTGTGCCATGCGTACCGGTGGCCGTTGCACCGGCAAGGGTCTGGCGGTCAATGTCTGGCAAATTCATCATGGCCTGGCCAGCCTGATCAAGCAGGGGGCCAAGATCGCCGAGACGGCTTCCGGCCCCAATAGTGGTTTGCATGGCCCCGGCGTTATCGGACAGGATGCCCGACAGCTGATCAATGACAATCAGATGTCCATCCGTGGGCACCAGCGGTGAAAACGAGTGTCCCGAGCCGACGGGGCGCAGCTTGCCAATGCTGGATTTCAGAAATTCGATGAGTTCGTCTTCACTCGACGGCGCAAATCGACCTGCGGGGTTTGCGCTCAGCCCGCCGGACCAGTTCCGCCAGGGCGTCGCGCTCTGTGCCATGACGCCGGGGGTGAGTGCCGTCCATGCAGCCGCAAGGACGCTGCTCGCCATAAAGTGACGACGGGTCAGCCGGGGCATCAGTTGTCCTCCGTCATCAACTGAATCATCGCCTGAAAATCTTCACGCTCGCATGACATGCAATAGCCAAGCGGCGGCATGGCATTGAAGCCTTCGATGGTGTGTATGAGGAGAACCTCACTGCCCTGCTGAAGGCGGGATTGCCATTCGTCGATGTGTCCGATCCTGGGCGCGCCGCCTTCGCCGTTGACATGGCAGAGGATGCAGCTTCTTTCAAACTTTCCCGCTACCTCGTCTGAAATCTCGATCTTGCTGACCAGCTCGGGGGCGTCAGATACTTCCTCGCAGGCCAACAGAGCCAGAGCCGCTATCATGCATACGAGCTGACGCATTTTCTCCCATCCCCCTCTGGAGCTTCGATGGGCACCATGTGAACATCCCGTTTGACTGAAGGCAACCTGGCAGCTTTACTTTCAGCCGTGTCCGGGTAACTTGTGGGCAGAAATTGAAACCTCTGTAGCGGCAGAGGTCCCAAAAAGAATTCAGGGAGAGACGACATGGCAGGCAATGCCCCAAGTGAAGGCCTACAGCTGCGTTCCAACGTTTTGGCGGAGGGGAAGCTCCAGTTGTCACTGGCGAACGTGCCTGTGGCTGATCCAGGGGATGACGAAGTTGTTGTCCGGGTCGAAGCGGCACCGATCAACCCATCGGACCTGGGCCTCGTCTTCAGTGGCGCTGACATGACGAAAGCCGAAGTTTCGGGCTCGGGCGGCGATACAGTTCTGACCGCACCGATCCCGCCGGCGTTCTTTGCCGGCATGAAGGCGCGCATCGACCACCCGTTGCCCTGCGGCAATGAAGGAGCCGGTGAAGTCGTCAAGGCTGGCTCGTCGGACAAGGCGCAGGCCCTGCTGGGCAAAACCATCGCTGTTCTCGGTCGCGCCATGTATGGCCAGTATGTCTGCGTCAAGGCCGCCGAATGCCTTGTTCTGAATGAAGGCACATCAGCGAAAGAGGGGGCGTCCTGTTTTGTCAATCCGCTCACCACGCTCGGCATGTGCGGGACCATGCGCGCAGAGGGCCACACCGCGCTTCTGCACACAGCCGCCGCATCAAATCTTGGTCAGATGCTCCAGAAACTGTGCATTGCAGACGGCATCGATCTGGTTAATGTCGTCAGAAAGCCGGAGCAGGAAAAAATTCTGAAGGACATTGGCGCGAAATATGTTGTCAATTCCACGTCTGAGAACTTCCGCGATGAGCTGGTTGACGCGCTGGCCGCCACCGGGGCCACCATCGGCTTTGATGCAACGGGCGGCGGCACGCTTGCCTCTGACGTTCTGGCGGCCATGGAGGTTGCTGCCAGCCGTTCCGGCGACGGGCTGTCCCGCTATGGCTCGCAAACCTACAAGCAGGTCTACATCTACGGTGGCCTGGAACGCGCACCAACAACCCTCAATCGTGCTTACGGCATGTCCTGGGGCCTTGGTGGCTGGTTGTTGACACCGTTCATGGCCAAGATCGGCGCTGCAGAAGCAGACAGGTTGCGGCAAAGAGTTGCGGACGAAATCAAGACCACTTTTGCTTCAAGCTACACAAAGGAAGTGTCGCTGCCCGATATGCTGACGCTTGATTCCGTCCTGAGCTACGGTCGTCAGGCAACAGGTGAGAAGTATCTGGTTACGCCTCAGGCGTAGCGATCAGCCGATCTTGACCCGCGGTGGCCGTTCCCGCACGGCCTCCTCGTTCACATCCATGCCCCAGCCTGGCTTCTCTGTCAGCACCAGATGGCCGTTTTCAAGGGGCAGGGGCTCGGTGAAAAACTCGCCATGCCAGGGCACTTCATCGACATCAAACTCCATGACCTGAAGATTGGGTGTAATGGCCGCAAAGTGGCCGGAGATCATAGTCGACAGATGGCTGATGAAGTTGTGCGGCGAGACATTGATATCAAAAGCGTCGGCCAGGCTCGCGATACGCATCGATTCGATGAAGCCGTTCCATGGCACATCGATCAGCGGCACATCAACCGCTTTGGCTGTAAAGAACGGCTTGAATTCTCTGGCCGTGCAGATCATCTCAGCACCACCAAGGGGCACGGGCGAACGCTGCCGGATGTCCGCCATGACGTCAGCATCAAATACGTCAACCTCCAGCCAGCGCAGATTAAATTCTTCCAATGCGCGCGCGATGCGGATGTGGCCATCGGCCTTGAAGTTTGAATTCACATCCAGGATGAGATCAAAGTCATTGCCCACGGCATCCCGAAGCGCCGCCATCTGATCGACAATGGCATTCAGGATCTTGGGCTCGAGGTTCAGTTCAGGGGCGCCCGCTTCCGTGCCGAAGCACGGGAAATAGGCAGTCCCACCTTTGTCATCGAAGTAATGAACCTTGGTTTTCAGCGCCAGATATCCAGCTTCCTTGGCATCGCGACCATGGGCTGCAAATTCGTCCAGCGTCGTGATCTGCTTTTCGTCATAAAGCTCATATGCCCGCAGACGATTGCTTCCAAAGTGTGACCAGTAGAGTGGGATGCGGGTTCGAATGGGCCCGCCGAAAAGGCGGTAGACCGGCACATCAAGTGCCTTCGCCGTAATGTCGAGGAGCGCATTTTGAATGGCTGCGATCGCTTGTTGATTGAGGCCAGCGACGGCTTGCCTTGTGGCTGTGTAGAGATCAGCCGTGATGCGCTCAACGTCTCTCGGATCGCGTCCCTTCAGGGGGATCAGCAACGCTTCAATAACCGCGCTGACACCCATGCGCTTGTGTATTTCGTTTATGCCCCAGAATTCAGACCAGCCGGTGATGCCTTCATCCGTCGTGATCTTGAGAAATGAGAATGACCGCCCGCCGTCGGCGTGCATGATGTCGTAGCCAGAAATTTTCATCCGGTTGTCTCCCTGATATCTGTTTTCAATGAGTGTAGGGCGAGGTGGCCGAAAGTAAAAACTTCATCAGTATGCCAGCCTCGGGTTTGACAGCACGAACCGGTCCGTTAAGGTGCCGCAAACTTTGATTCAGCTGAAAGGCAGCACCAAATTGGTACAAGGACTGGACTACCCCTACAAAGACCCGCCGAAGGCGACTGAGCCACAGGAGATGGCACCTGGTGTGCACTGGCTGAGGATGCCCATGCCGGGCGGGCTTGATCACATCAATCTCTGGCTTCTGGAAGATGATGATGGCTGGACCATTGTCGACACCTGCGTGCCATCAGATGAAGCCAAGAAAATCTGGGAAGAGCTGTTCGAAGGGTTTATGGGCGGCAAACCGGTCACCCGGGTCATCGTCACCCATTATCACGGCGATCATGTCGGGCTGGCGGGCTGGCTGACGGAACGCTTCTCAGCACCGCTCTGGATGACACGGACTGAATACCTCTTCTCGAAAATGAATATGTTTGGTGGGGCAGGCCGCGGCAGCGACTTGATGCAGGGCTTTTTCAAATCTGCCGGCGTCAGTCAGAAACGGCTGGAATCCATGCGTCACATGGCCCCGCCTGATCCGAATTCCAAGGAAAAGCAGCCTGCGCACAGGCGTGGACCCGGTGCCCAGTACATGCAGCCGACGGAGGGCCCGCAGACCTATCGCCGCATGCAGGATGGCGACATCATCAGGATTGGCGCCAATCGATGGGAAGTTGTGGTTGGCTCAGGCCATTCACCGGAACATGCCTGCCTTTACTGCCCGACACTGAACGTCCTGATCTCAGGCGATCAGATCCTGCCAAGGATCACATCGAACGTGAGCGTCAGTTTCATGGAACCTGAAGCGGATCCTTTGCGTGACTGGCTCGAAAGCCTGAGCCACATCCGCACGCGCTTGCCAGCGGACCCGCTTGTGCTGCCGGCGCACAATCTGCCATTTTATGGCCTCCATTCACGCATTTCCGCACTCATTGACCGTCATGAAACGGCAATGGCAAAGCTGTATGAGCTGTGCGCAACGCCGCAAACGGTTGTCGATATCTTCCCCGCTGTCTTTGACAAGCCGATCATAGGGCCCTCGCTGTTCCCGGCGACGGGTGAGGGGCTCGCCCACCTCAACTGCCTGATCTATCGCGGCAAGATTGTTCGCGAAATGGACGGCGATGGAGTCAACCAGTATCGTCAGGCTGACATCCACGACGAAGCAAATATGGATCCAGACCAGATCTTTGAGTAGGCGGTCAAGAGGACGCGATGGCAGCCACGAAACTCTATCTTCCAGAAAGCGGCTTTGATCACGACACTGGTGGTCGCCACCCCGAATCAGCCGGGCGACTGGAAGCTGTAAAATCCACCTTGGCGGATCCGCGATTTCAATCTCTCGGGCGAGGCATTTCGGTGCCAGCTACGACAGATCAGATCGAGGCTGTGCACGTGGCTGGCTACTTTGAAAATCTGCAGCAATCCCTGCCGGCTGAGGGCCACATAAAGCTTGATCAGGACACTCTCGCCTCTCATGGATCGGCGAAGGCGGCTCTCGAGGCCGCAGGTGTGGTCTGCGATGCTGTCAAAAGTGTGATCGAAGGGGCGGCCAAAAATGCGTTTTGCGCCGTCCGACCCCCTGGCCACCATGCAGAGCCGGATCGGCCTATGGGCTTTTGCCTGATGAACAATGCCGCCATGGCCGCGCGCTACGCGCAAACCTTTGATGGCATCGGCAAAGTCGCGGTTGTGGATTTCGATGTTCACCACGGCAACGGCACTCAGGCCATGTTTGAACGCGATTCGAGCCTCTATTATGCGTCCTCGCATCAGTTCCCTTTTTATCCAGGCACAGGGACTATTGCTGAGCAGGGCGTGGGCAACATCTGTAATGCTCCGTTGCCTGCAAATGCTGACGGCACGGTTTTCAGAGATGCCTGGGAATCGGTTCTGTTGCCGGGCCTCAAGGCTTTCGGCCCTGACCTGCTGATCATATCGGCTGGTTTTGATGGCCACGCCAACGATCCCATCGGCGGTATCCGGCTTGAAGATGCAGACTTTATCTGGGTTACGGAGAAGCTTCTTCATATTGCTGAGCGCCAATGCAACAGCATGGTCGTATCGACCCTTGAAGGGGGGTATGATCTGGACACCTTGGCCAGATGCGTCGGCGACCATGTCGATGTACTGGCCAGCGCCTGAACCGGAAGAAAGGACATTTCTATGGCCAAGGCCCCGAAGAATGCTGATGCAACACTTCCCGCCGACATCCAGAAAATGTCTTTTGAGGCCGCGCTCGATGAGCTTGAAGAAATAGTGCAGCAGCTGGAATCAGGAGATGTTGATCTTGAAAAATCCATCGAAATCTACAGCCGCGGTGCGCAGCTGAAACAGCACTGCGATGCCAAGCTCAAAAACGCCCAGGCGCGAATCGACAAAATCGTGACAGATGGTGACGGAGCTCTCAGCACTGAAGAGTTCGCCGTCGAATAGTTCGGTACAAAAACACTATGCCAGCACTTGAGACCGCTCTCGAAAATTGCCGCTATGCCGTGGCTGCCGAGCTTGATGCATTGCTACCGGTCCCATCCGGCCCCGAAAACAAAATGCATGAGGCCATGCGCTACGCTGCCCTTGGTGGCGGTAAGCGCCTCAGATCGTTTATGGTTCTGACCAGCTGCGCGATGTTTGAAGGCCGACGGGCTTCGGCTCTTCGAATTGCAGCAGCCGTCGAGTGCGTGCACACCTATTCTCTTATTCATGATGATCTGCCTTGCATGGACAATGATGAGTTGCGGCACGGCCAGCCAACGGTTCACATTAAGTTTGATGAAGCAACCGCAGTGCTTGCCGGTGATGCATTGCTGACTTTTTCCTTCGAAATTCTGTCCAATCCCTTGACCGACAGGGACAGTTTCGTGAGAGGAAATCTGGTCCTGGAACTTGCCCGGGCGATTGGCGCCCACGGCATGGTTGCCGGACAGGTCATCGATCTTGATGCACGGAACCATCAGCTGGATATCGGTGCGATTACACGGTTACAGCAACTGAAGACCGGCGCTCTGATCGCCTATTCCTGCAAATGCGGTGCCATCCTGGGTGGAGGATCACGCAGCGACACTCACGCACTTCACGCTTATGCCCATGATCTGGGGCTTGCTTACCAGATTACGGACGATCTTCTGGATCACGAAGGCGATGCGAATGCCCTCGGCAAGAAAGTGGGCAAAGATGAAGGCCAGGGCAAGGCGACCCTGATCGCGCTTATGGGTGCCGACAGGGCGCGCACGCAAGCTGAAATGCTGGCTGAGCAGGCTGCCAACCATCTTTCAATCTTTGGCCAGGAAGCGGACCTTTTGCGCGACTTGGCCCAGTTTGCTATAACCCGCAGCAGTTAAGCACTTGCCGCCACGGAGCGACCCTTGATGACGACCGCGACGCCTCTTCTCGACACGATCAATTTCCCTGCAGATTTGCGCCAGCTGGAAGCCGGTCAGCTGCGCCAGCTGGCCGACGAATTGCGCAGCGACACAATCAACATTGTCTCTAAAACCGGGGGTCACCTTGGCGCTGGGCTTGGTGTTGTAGAGCTGACCGTGGCGCTGCACTATCTGTTCGACACCCCTCACGACCGATTGATTTGGGATGTCGGCCATCAATGCTATCCGCACAAAATTTTGACCGGGCGCAGGGAACGTATGTCAACGTTGCGCCAAGGCGGCGGTCTGTCTGGTTTTACAAAGCGGGCTGAAAGCGAATACGACCCCTTTGGTGCCGCTCACAGTTCAACATCCATTTCCTCGGGCCTCGGCATGGCCGTGGCGTCAGAGCTGCAGGAAGATGAACGTCATGTTGTGGCTGTGATTGGCGACGGTGCCATGAGTGCCGGTATGGCCTATGAAGCCATGAACAATGCAGGTTCGCGCTCGACCAAACTGATTGTCATATTGAACGACAATGACATGTCAATCGCGCCGCCGGTTGGTGCCATGAGCGCTTATCTGGCCAGAATAATTTCGGGAAAATCCTATCTCAGCCTGCGCCACATAGCGAAAGTGATTGCCCAGAAACTGCCCGCGCCGGTGGAACGCTCCGCAAGGCGTGCCGAAGAATATGCCCGCGGCATGGCGACGGGCGGCACACTTTTTGAAGAACTTGGCTTTTATTACGTAGGACCCATAGATGGCCACAATATGGATCACCTTCTGCCGGTCCTGAAGAACGTGCGCGATGCTGTCACAGATCGGCCCATTCTGGTTCATGTGGTGACACAAAAGGGTAAGGGCTATGGGCCGGCGGAAGACGCGGATGACAAACTTCATGCGGTGTCCAAATTCGACGTCATCACCGGCACCCAGTCAAAATCCAAACCAAACGCGCCAAGTTACACATCGGTTTTCGCCAATGCGTTGATCAAGGAGGCGAAGAAGGATCCGAAGATCGTCGCGATTACGGCTGCAATGCCAAGCGGCACGGGCATCGACAAATTTGGTGCAGAGTTCCCGGATCGGACATTCGATGTCGGTATTGCCGAGCAGCACGGTGTAACTTTTGCTGCAGGTCTTGCCACTGAAGGCATGAAGCCCTTTGCGACAATTTATTCGACTTTCCTGCAGCGCGCCTATGACCAGGTCGTCCACGATGTCGCTATTCAGCATCTGCCGGTTCGATTTGCCATAGACCGTGCAGGCTTGATTGGCGCCGACGGTCAGACCCACGCGGGTTCGTTTGACGTCACCTATCTGGCCACATTGCCGGGGTTTGTCGTCATGGCTGCGGCTGACGAAGCCGAGCTTGTACACATGGTGGCGACCGCCGCGGCGATTGATGACGGCCCAAGTTCATTCCGTTTCCCGCGCGGTGAGGGCACCGGCATTGAGATCCCCGAAGTGGGCGTGCCCCTTGAAATCGGCAAAGGCCGGATTTTACGCGAAGGCAGCACCATCGCGATTCTGTCCTTGGGTGCCAGGCTTCAGGAATGTCTCCATGCGGCAAATGAGCTTGCAGCCCTTGGTTACTCCACCACCGTTGCCGATGCCCGTTTTGCCAAGCCCCTCGATACGGACCTTATAGATCGGCTGGTCCGGAACCATGAAGTTCTCATTACCATCGAGGAAGGCTCAATTGGTGGATTTGCCGCCCATGTCATGCAGCATTTGGCAATGTCCGGCGCAATGGATAGCGGTCTTAAGATCCGCCCCATGATGTTGCCCGATCGATTCCTGGAGCAGGATGCGCCTGCCGCGCAGTATGAAACGGCCGGACTGGCGGCACCAGATATCGTCAGAACCGCACTTGAGGCGCTTGGCAAGCAGGCAGTGATAACGGACCGCAGCGCCTGACCTGAAAAATGGTCAATCTGAAAATCAGTGACATCGGCGCCCGTGGTGATGGCATCGCGATCCATGATGGCGAACCGGTATTCGTACCCTTTGCACTTCCCGGCGATTCTGTGGAAGCCGAAATCATTGCGGAAGGTAAGGGCAAGCCCCGTCGCGCCCGCGTCACCGGGCACGAAAAGTCGGTTACATCACACCAGCCCCCGACCTGCCGGCATTTCGAAGTTTGCGGTGGCTGTATCGCTCAGCACATGCGAGACGACGTTTATGCGGCCTGGAAGCGTGACCGCATCGTGGGTGCACTGGCTCATCGTGGCATTGCGACCGACCACGTGGATCAGATCCGTCTCGTCCCTTCAGGCACGAGACGGCGTGCAGCTCTGTCATTTTCGGTCCAGAAGAACAGGACAACGCTTGGCTTCCATCGGCTGAGGGGCCGTGAAATTGTCGATATTGAGGCCTGCCCCGTCTTGTTGCCGGAACTGTTCCAGCTGGTCCAGACCCTTCGCCACGCCCTGAGCGAGTTCCTCCCGGACGGGGCTGAAGGTCAGGTCAAGATTCTGAAAACAGACAGCGGCGTTGATCTTTCCATAGACACCAAAATTGAACTGGACCTCAGGGTCAGGGAAGCTCTTGCAGCACTCTCCAATGATCTGGACCTCGCAAGAGTCACTTTTGCAGATGAGCTGGTGAGCGAACAACGAAAGCCCTGCCGAACCTTCGGCGGGTTCACGGTCGAGCTACCACCCTTTGCATTCC
The DNA here is from genome assembly GCA_965371465.1 of uncultured Alphaproteobacteria bacterium. Taxonomy (GTDB): domain Bacteria; phylum Pseudomonadota; class Alphaproteobacteria; order CBDUYM01; family CBDUYM01; genus CBDUYM01. Next base: position 54,154 of record CBDUYM010000019.1, on the reverse strand, counting down.
TTCAACCTACCGAGGAAGGTGAAGAGTTCCTGATTGAGACCGTAATCAAGGGCATTACCGACCTCAATATGGGTAAAGCATTGGTGGCTGATCTGTTTTCAGGCTGTGGCACATTCTCGGTCCCGGTATCAAGCTCGGCTTCTGTCCATGCCTACGATCACGATGCCCTTGCTGCCGGTGCTCTTGAGCGATCCGCGTCGCGTGCCGGGGCCAGCATGACCGCTCGACTGCGCGATCTCTTCGATGATCCGCTGACTGCCAAAGAACTTGATCGCTACGATGCGGTCATTTTCGATCCGCCAAGAGCCGGCGCACGTGCTCAATCAACAGAACTGGCGCACGCTGATGTCTCGCGGATCATGGCTGTATCCTGCAATCCAGGAACATTTGCACGTGATGCCAGAACTTTGATTGACGGCGGCTTTGAGCTCGATTGGGTCAAGCCGCTTGATCAGTTCGTCTGGTCGTCGGAAGTGGAGCTTGTCGCAAGCTTCACGCGCTAGGCTCTAGCCGTTCTGCGCTCGATGGCGAAGCATGTGATCGGCGAGCACTGCAGCCATCATGGCCTCGCCAACCGGCACTGCACGGATACCGACGCAAGGATCATGGCGGCCTGTGGTCTCGACATCACGTTCATTTCCCTCGGTATCCACTGTCTGTCTCGGGATACGGATCGAAGATGTCGGCTTCACGGCAAACCGAGCCACGACATCCTGGCCGGACGAAATTCCACCGAGGATGCCACCGGCATGATTGCTCAAAAAGGTCGGTGCTTTCGTGTTGGAACCGGACGCTCGCATCTCATCTGCATTTTCTTCGCCGTGCAGGGATGCGACAGCGAAGCCGTCGCCGATTTCTACACCTTTGACAGCGTTGATGGACATCATGGCGCCGGCAAGATCCGCATCAAGCTTGCCATAGACCGGTGCGCCCAGGCCGACCGGCACACCGGATGCCACAACTTCAATCACCGCGCCGACCGAACTTCCCGCCTTGCGGATTTCGTCGAGATAGCTTTCCCAGGTGGCGACCATCTTCTTGTCCGGGCACCAGAATTCATTGCCATTAACGGCATCCCAATCGAAACGCTCGCGGTCAATTTTGTGTTCGCCAACCTGAATCAGCGCGCCGCGAATGATGATATCCGAGCCCAGAATTTTCCTCGCTATGCCGCCGGCTGCAACTCGCATCGCAGTTTCGCGTGCGGAACTTCTGCCGCCACCCCGGTAATCCCGGATGCCGTACTTGGCATCATAAGTGTAGTCGGCATGCCCTGGCCGATAGACATCCCTACTGTCACTGTAGTCCCGCGAGCGCTGATCGATATTGTCGATCATCAGGGAAATCGGCGTTCCAGTCGTTTTGCCCTCGAAGACTCCAGACAGAATTCTGACTTCATCGGGTTCGCGCCGCTGTGTCGTATGGCGGGACTGTCCGGGCCTGCGCTTATCAAGCCAGATTTGCAGGTCACTCTCATCAAGCTCAATGTTCGGCGGTGTGCCGTCAACAACGCAGCCGATTGCCGGCCCATGGCTTTCGCCCCAGGTTGTTACACGAAAGAGATGTCCGTAACTGTTATGTGACATGATCGTTTACCAGAAAATTCGGACTTAACTGACGGTTGAAATATCGGGTGCATCTGACGCTTTCATGCCGACGACATGATATCCCGAGTCCACGTGAAGCACCTCACCTGTTACACCTGACGACAGATCGCTCATGAGATACACCGCAGAGCTGCCCACCTGCTCGATGGATGTTGCCGACCGTAACGGCGCATTGTACTCATACCACTTCATCAGATAGTGAAAGTCGCGCACGCCGGATGCTGCCAGCGTACGAACCGGACCTGCCGAAATTGCATTCACACGGATGTTGTCTTTGCCAAGATCTTCGGCCAGATATCTCACGCTAGCCTCCAGCGCTGCCTTTGCGACCCCCATAACGTTATAGTTTGGGATCACTTTTTCCGAGCCCATGTAAGTGAGCGTGACGATCGAGCCTCCTGCGGTCATCAGCTTTTCTGCCCGCCCGGTCAGTGCGACAAGAGAAAAGGCGGAGATGTTCATCGTGTTGAGAAAATTCTCCGTTGTCGTATCGACATAGCGTCCCTGAAGGGCAGCTGAGTCGGTGTAACCAACAGCATGCAGCATGAAATCAAGCTTGCCCCACTTTTCGCCGAGGACCTGAAAGACGCTATCCATGGACGCTTCGTCGGAGACATCACAGTCAAGGAATATGTCACTGCCAAGTGATTCGCCCAACGGCACAACGCGCTTCTTGAGCGCTTCACCAAGATAGGTGAAAGCGAGTTCGGCCCCGGCGTCGTGGGCTGCCTGCGCCACACCCCAGGCCAGGGATCTCGCATTTGCAACGCCGACGATGAGGCCTTTTTTTCCGGCCAGCAAACTGCTTTGTTCTGTCATGTCACTGTCCGCACCGTTTTCAGTGCTGATTCTGAATTTACGTCGTTCGGGCGGCATCCTACACCAAACGAAAGCCAAGGAGAATGAATGCCTTGGCATGGTTACAACAAGCGACTGAAGGATGCCATCCAAAGATACACCAACCGTGCTAGGCTCAGCACCAAACGGCAAATTACCGCGACAACAGAAAGTCCGGATCAAGCATGGCCGCAGAGACAAAGACCGAGACCGACCAGGGGACACGTGATCCCCATGAGTGGTTCGCCGACTGGATGAGAGAGGCCAACGCTTCGGGTGAAGACCTGCCCCATGCAATGACGCTTGCCACCGTTTCGACAGAGGGCCGGCCCTCGGCGCGAATGGTGCTTTTGCAGGGCTTTGAAAAGGGCGGCTACGTCTTCTACACAAATCTTGAGAGCCGCAAAGCTGAAAATCTGGCTGGCAATCCACATGCCGCATTGTGCTTTCACTGGAAGATCCTTAAACGCCAGGTCCGCATAGAGGGTATTGTTGAAGCCGTCACCGACGAAGAAGCGGACGAGTATTTCGAGACCCGACCAAAAGGCAGCCAGATTGGTGCCTGGGCATCGAAGCAAAGTGCGGTTCTGGAGAGCCGCTTTGCGCTTGAGAAAGCGGTCGCCAAATACGCCGCCCGGTTCAATATCGGCAAGGTTGTCCGGCCCGACTTCTGGTCCGGTTACCGCCTGATGCCCGATCACATGGAATTCTGGCAGGACAGAGTCTCCAGGCTCCATGATCGCGATGTGTTTACCAGGGAAGCGCCGACTTCCGACGCACCGTGGCGGCACGACCGCCTCTATCCGTGACAGACGCCCAGATCAAGGACACAGAAATTGTGCCGATGGAGCGGCAGGCAGCGCTCATGCGTGCGGCAACCTACGCATCCGTCACCGTGGCGGCGGTACTGATCGCAGGCAAGCTGTTTGCCTGGCTCGAAACTTCATCCGTGTCACTTCTGAGTTCCCTCATGGACTCAGCACTTGATGTGCTTGCATCGCTCATCAATCTGATCGCTGTGCATCGCTCGCTGACGCCAGCTGATCGTCAGCATCGCTTTGGTCATGGCAAGGTGGAAGCTCTTGCGGGTCTTGGCCAAAGCCTCTTCGTCGCGGCCTCGGCCGTATTTGTCGGTGTTCAGGCCATCGCGCGCTTTTCAAATCCTGTCGCCTTGCCTAATGCAGAAATCGGCATCAGCGTGATGATCTTTTCCATGGTCGTGACGTTCGGCCTGGTACAGTTCCAGCGATACGTTGCGCGAGTGACACGGTCCGTTGCAATTTCGGCTGACTCTATGCATTACGTTGCTGACCTTGCGCAAAATGCCGGCGTTATCGCTGCGATCATTCTCGCCGGCGTATACGGTTTCGATCTGGCCGACCCGATCATAGCCATCGTTCTGGCCTTCATGATCCTTTACGCCGCATGGTCAATTGTCAGGGCTGCCTATGATGTGCTGATGGACCGTGAGTTGCCGGATGCTGATCGGGCAAGAATTCGCGAAGTCGTGCTGTCGCATGCTGAAGTCAAGGACATGCATGATCTAAGAACGCGCCAGTCAGGAACTCTCAATTTCATTCAGCTGCATCTCGAGCTGGATGGTTCGATGACACTGATGGAGGCCCACTCAATTTCAGACGAGGTCGAAGAGTTGCTCATGGTCGCATTTCCAGGATCTGAAATTATCATCCATGAAGATCCTGAAGGTATAGTGGAACGGCGCGCGACATTTGCCCCCTGATTTGTTTCCTCTAGATCGGCGTGTCTTTTTGACGCGGGCTCAATATCCAGCGCAATAACAGGCATTGACCTGATATGATATGACTTGCATCGTGTGTGCCATGAGATCAAAAAAAGACGACAGCAGGAGAGACAAATGGCAGTCAAAAGAATCCTTGTACCGCTCGATGGAGTAGACGAGAAGAGCCTCCCGCTCAAAGTCGCTCTGGAGCTGGCCAAGGGATTAAACGCCCATGTTGACGGTCATCATGCGGGCGCCGATCCGAAGCAGAGCCTGACCTATCTTGGCGAAGGCATGACCAGCGCCATGATTCAGGGTGTGCTGGAAGCTGCAGAAGCGGACGCCCAGGAACGTATTGACCGGGCGAAGCGCGTCTTCAACGATACATGCGCCAGCGAAAGCGTCGATGTCGTTGGCCGTGATGAAATCACCGGGGATCTTGAAAAAGCCACTGCAAGCTCGGCAAGAACCGTTGGCGCCCAATCAGAAAACCTTGCCCGTCGCGGTCGCCTTTCGGATCTGACAGTAGTTCCTCGCCCACAGCCGGAAGAGGATGTGCTGCCTCCGATTGCCCTGGAAACCGTGCTCCTAGAAACCGGCAAGCCAGTGCTTGTCGTGCCGCCGGAAATTCGGGGCGGACGATGGGGCGACCATGCGTTGATCGCCTGGAACGGCAGCCCGGAGGCTGCCCGGGCATTGGCGTTTTCCTTGCCCCTTTTGAGACTTGCCGAAACTGTTGACGTGCTTTGCATCATTAACGACGGTGTCGAAGAAGTGGACCTGGAAGCGGTAACCAACTATCTCGCCTGGCATGGTGTCCGTGCTGACGCGCATGCTACGCCACTAGGCGTTACATCACAGGGTGAAGCGCTTCTTGAGAAAGTCGAGGAAATGAACAGCGATTTTCTGGTTATGGGCGCTTACACTCATAGCCGCTTCCGCCAGCTTGTATTTGGTGGCGTAACCCAAACAGTTCTGGACGAGTCCCCTGTGCCAGTATTCATGGCGCATTGATTTTCTGACTGAGGAGAACGAGCCATGCTCCGTCACATTCGCATGTCGCTGGCACGAAGCGCTGACTTTCCAAATGGTAACTCAGATCGCGGCTATGAGTTCTACGCGCCTCTCAACGCTGAAGCACATATTGATCTTGATGGCTGGAAGCAAAGCCGCAAAGACTGCACGGTCCATCGCTTCTGGCAGGGCGAGGATGACATGACCGGAGAGCTGCATCACACGCGGCATGGCTATTGGGCTTTCTCCTATGAGCCAGGTGAGGAAGATGATGAAGCCATCTTCCGATTTGCCGCTCACGCTTTCAAGGAAGGCGAATACATTTCGGTTACGGAACACGACGGACAGGAATTGACTTTCCGCGTCGATTTCGTCCGCTAGATCAGCCCTTCTTTCGACGCCCAGGCTTCTGTTTCATCCATTGCCAGTGTAAATCTGTCAAAGAGCTCATCGACCTCGGCTTCTGTGATAATGAGCGGCGGACAGAAGGCAACGATGTCTCCCATGGCGCGCTGAATCAGGCCATGCTCCTGTGCGCGTTCCATAAGGTAGACGCCAGCGCCTGCAGTTTTGAATTCCACTGCCGCCAAAAGACCCACGGCACGCGTATCACCAACCATTGGATGGTCGCTGAATCCGTCAATTCGTTTTTTGAACTGCTTTGCCACCCTCGCGATATGATCGAGCAGGTTGGTCTCCTCAATTATGTCGAGGACCTTGAGCGCCACTGCAGCGCAAACCGGATGCCCGCCGTAAGTGCTGCCGTGGCCAAAAGTGCCTAGCTTTTCGCTCTCGCTGACAAAAGCCTGATACATGAATTCGGGCACTGCGATGGCGCCGATTGGCAAATAGGCTGATGACAGACCCTTTGCCATCGACACTGTGTCCGGCTCCATATCCAAGGTTTCAGCGCCGAACATTTTGCCGGTGCGACCGAACCCACAAATGACCTCATCATCAATCATCAGGACATCGTATCGCCTCAACACTTCCTGAATTTTCGGGAAATAACCAGCCGGCGGTATGATCACGCCGCCAGCCCCCATCACTGGCTCAGCGATAAAGGCGGCAACCGTATCGGGACCTTCTTTCTGGATCATCTGATCCAGGCTCTCAGCGAGACGCGCCGAAAACTCTTCTTCCGTTTCGCCAGGCTCAGCGTGGCGATAGAAATCCGGACAATCCGTGTGCAGAATGCCCTTAACAGGCAAGTCGAAATCATTGTGAGTGGCAGGAAGGCCGGTCAGACTGCCCGACATGATCGTCGTTCCATGATAGGCCCGGTCGCGCGAGATAATCTTCTTCTTTTCGGGCCTGCCAAGTGCATTGTTGTAATACCAGATCAGCTTAACTTGTGCGTCGTTTGCCTCGGACCCAGATCCCATAAAGAGAATCTTCGATGCATCCATCGGCACTAGGTCCTTGAGCCGTTCCGAGAGTTCAATCGCGGGATCGTGACTCCTTCCGGCAAACATGTGGGCGTAGGGAAGCTTTCTCATCTGCTCGGCGGCCACTTCTGCAAGTTCTTCATTGCCAAAGCCAAGGGACGTGCACCAGAGCCCAGACATTCCCTCAATGTATTCCTTGCCACTTGAGTCCGTCACATAGATGCCACGGCCACTCTCCAGCACAAGCGGCCCGGTCTTTTCATGAACCGCCAGATTTGTGAAAGGGTGCAGCACGGCATTCACGTCACGCGCGGCCACGTTCGATAGAGGTGCATCACTCATAAAGAGGTTCCCTGTAATTTTTCTATTTCTGCACAAACACGAGCTGGAAAGTTACGGGCACCGCCATGCTGATCATGTCGAGGCTCGCAAGTTCCTGTAGTTTCTGAAGGCCACCGGCGAACAGAAAATCTGCTGCATCCAGAATGACCGGGTCCAGGCTGGTTACAAGGACTTTACCGGGCGCCAGACGCGTCACAACGACTTCGGCCTCGCTCGGCTGACTGACGCTGTGGAGCATAATGACCAGATCAATCAGCACGGTCTTCTGCTCGCCATCTGCCATATCTGAAAAGTCGCTCATGTCAATCAGACTGGAGATGTTTGCAACAGGATAGAGATCAACTTCAAACAGGAAGTTGATCATCCGTTCATTGCGCAAATCAATGAGAGTCTCGACACTGGCCATGTCAATTTCCAGAGCAACTTTGCCATCTCCATCGATTTCGCCCGAAATACGTTTGAAGTAGTGTGCCTCGCCAAGATCGCCGGCCTTCACCGAAACGAACGAAATTCTTGAGGCCTCATTGTCCAGCGCCCACTGGGCTTGAACTGAAGCCGAACTGAAGGTGGCAGCCAACAGGGCAGCGACAATGAAAGCAAGAGCCCGACCGACCATTTCTTCACTCCTTCCAGCGCATCAGGAAAAGCTTGATGGCAAAACATTACTCAGAATTCGTGAGCATACCAAGGCTCAGAATGCAGTTTCCCGTCTTTCCGGTCCCGAATATGGTAAGGGCCGGTCCCGAATATGTTATGGGGAAGTGATGACAATTGACCATCAGCAGTGATTTAAGGAAACGAGGTACCCGATGCTTGGCCTGATGCAGGAACGCCCTTTACTGGTTTCATCCCTGATCGACTATGTCGCTGAGGCCCATGGCGACCGGGAAATGGTTACGCGCATGCTGGATGGTTCCATCCATCGCTACACCTGGGCGGACTGTCAGCTCCGATCAAAACAGCTTGCAAATGCCCTTCTCAAGCTTGGCGTCAAGTATGGCGACCGCGTCGGCACGATGGCCTGGAATTCCTTCCGCCATGTTGAGGTCTGGTATGCGACATCCGGTATTGGCAGCGTCTGCCACACGGTAAACCCGCGACTGTTTGAAGATCAGATCATCTATATTCTCAATCACGCCGAAGACCGTTTCCTGTTCCTTGATGCGACCTTCATCCCAATTCTGGAAAGTATTGCCGACGACCTGCCCAAGATTGAGGGCTACGTCATCATGACCGATCATTCGAACATGCCGGAGACGTCGCTGAAGAACGCCATCTGTTTCGAAGATCTCGTGGCAGCAGAAAACGCCGACTTCACCTGGCCCACGTTTGATGAAAATACAGCATGCTCCCTGTGCTATACCTCGGGCACCACGGGGAACCCAAAAGGTGTTCTCTATTCGCACCGCTCCAACATCATCCATACCTATGCCGCCAATTCCAAGGACGCGCTGTCACTGGGCGAGGCTGACAACGTGCTGCCGATCGTGCCAATGTTTCATGCCAACGCCTGGGGGCTGCCTTATTGCGCGGCTATGGTCGGCGCCAAGCTTGTATTCCCGGGCAGCCAGATGGATGGCCCAAGCGTCTGGGAACTTCTGGATACCGAGGAGATTACTTTTTCTGCCGCTGTGCCAACCGTCTGGCTCGGCCTTCTCCAGTACCTGGAAGACAGCGGCAAGAAGCTGGATCGGCTGGAACGCGTTGTCATAGGCGGCTCTGCCGTGCCGCGTACGATGATTGATACCTTCAAGAGGAAGTACGATGTTGATGTTCTGCAGGCATGGGGCATGACAGAGACAAGCCCCCTTGGCAGTCTTGGCAAGCTGAAATCGAAGACCCAGAAGCTGTCCGAAGAGGAGCAGCTTGATGTCAAAGTGAAGCAGGGCCGAAGCCTGTTCGGCATCGAATGGCGAATCACCGACGATGATAACAAGCCGCTGCAACAGGACGGCGTTGCCTTTGGTCATCTCAAGGTGCGCGGTGGTTGGGTCGTGAGAGAATATTTCAAAACCGAGGGCGGACAGATACTTGATGAAGATGGCTGGTTCGATACTGGTGATATCTCGACAATCAATCCGGACGGTTACATGCAGATCACGGACCGGGACAAGGATGTCATCAAAACCGGTGGCGAGTGGATCAGCACGATCGAACTTGAAAACCTGGCCGTCGGCCACCCGGCGGTTGCCGAAGCCGCGGTTATTGGTGTTCACCACCCCAAGTGGGACGAGCGGCCATTACTGATTCTGATCCGTGCCGACAGCAAGGCCGGCAAGAACCTGAAAGGCGAAGAAGTTCTCGAATTCATGACTGGCAAGGTCGCGAAATGGTGGCTGCCAGACGATGTCGTCTTCGTTGACGAAATTCCCCACACGGCGACCGGCAAAATTCAGAAAATGACGCTGCGGGCCCAGTTCAAGGACTATGTGCTGCCCACAGCGACGGCAGCGGAATAGGCTGCAAGCTAACTTGCTACGCCATATTTCGCGTCGATTGAAATCTCGCCGGAACATGTGACGCGACCGGTTTCGGCCATGTGGATCATGTGGGCGAAGACAGATCGTCCAGCAGCAGGAAACATGAATTCGGGGTATCCCTTGTACATCACCGGGACCATTTCCCTGATCGTGCTCAGGCCATTGGTCAGGCAATCGAGAATCTGATCTTCACGGTCTTCGCGGTGGGCGATGAAGGCTTTGACATAGGGCTTCGGCTTGTCGATGAACGTGCCATGTGTGGGCCAGTAGATACTGTCGTCACGGCTTAAGAGCTTTCTCAGGCTATCCATATACTGCGCCATATCGCCATCGGGTGGACCGATGACAGATGTTGCCCAGCCCATGACATGATCGCCGGTCAGCAATGCTTTTTCTTCTCTCAGCTGGTAGGCCATGTGATTCGACGTGTGGCCGGGCGTGTAGACGCATTCCACCGACCAGTTGCTTCCCTCGATAATGTCGCCGTCGCGAATTTCAACATCGGGCGTGAAATCCATGTCGCCGCCTTCTTCGATCTGTATCCCATCTTCAGATTTTCCCGCACCGTGCTTGCCATAGCCATAGGTCGTGGCGCCAGTGGCTTCCTTGAGGGGCGCCGCAGCCGGAGAATGGTCAGCATGGGTATGGGTGATCAGAATGTGCGTTACTTTTTCGCCTGCGACGGCTTTCAAAATGGCTTCGACATGTTCAGGCATGTTGGGTCCAGGATCGACCACTGCAACTTCGCCTTGCCCCAGAATGTAAGTGCCGGTTCCCTTGAACGTAAACGCGCTCGGGTTCTTGGCGACCACACGCCGGATCAGGGGCGAAACCTGATCGGCAACGCCGTACTCGACTTCCAGCTCTTTGTTGAAGGGAATTTCTACAGTCATTGAGGACAGCTCCTGATGTTCTTTGTCCCGTTAGGCCGCCGTTTTACAAGCTTGCGGCCACGGCGTCGAGATCAATCTCGCCCTTTGCGATGGCTTCTATGATCTCCGGAAAGAAGGTCATTTCCCTTGCCTGCACACGACGGGCCAGAGTTTCGACGGTATCACCAGTTTCCACAGGGACTTTCGCCTGCCCGAGAAGTGGCCCTTCGTCGTATTTAGCCGTCACAATATGGATGCTGACGCCACTGACCTTGTCTCCGCTGGCGAGCACCGCCCGGTGGACATGCTCGCCGTACATCCCTTTGCCGCCAAATTTAGGCAGAAGTGCAGGGTGGACATTGAGGATGTGGCCACTGAATCGAGCCAGCGTCTCAGGCCCCAGTAGCCGCATATAACCCGCCAGAACAACAAGGTTCACGTCGGCAGCGGCGAGGGCTGAGGCAATAGCTACGTCAGCCGATGCAGCGGACCCAGCCGTCTTGCCACTGATATGAAGGGCAATCAACCGATGTTCTCGTGCCCAGGCGAGAGCAGTCGAATCCCGATTGTTGGAGATAACCAGCCTGGGCGTCGCGCGGGTCAGACCAAGCTCACACGCTTCGACGATTGCCCGCATATTGTTGCCATTGTGGGAGGCCAGAAAACCAAGACGCAGGGGAACAGCGCTCATTCCGGAAGTGCCTTCGTCATCCACAGGGTCGCGTCATCATCAATCCGGATCATTGCACCCGGCGCCACCCGATCCACGCCGTAGGTAATTCCTCTACCGTCCGGGACATATCCCATCTTGATGTAGAGGCGCTGGGCCGGGCCATAATCAGCAAACAGGCCGGTGCCAATTCCGATGGTTTTGTAACCAAGCTCTCTTGCCCGGTCTTCCAGGTGCGTAATAATAGCTGTTGCAATGCCTCTGTTCTGAGCCGTCGGTATCACGTCGAGGGCATTCACTTCGGGAATATCTGCGTCGCGAAAAGGTCCATAGTCTGACTCAAAAATGAGGGAGCAAATTCCCAGAATCAGGCCCTCTTCCTCTGCCACCACACAGAGCCTCTTTCCCATTCGAACGCCAGCTTCCATTGCCGGCCAGCGGGCCGGATTCTTGTTGTGATCATATGCCGCGCCGACAACATTGATCAGATGATCGATGTCCTCTGTCCGGATGTCGCGAATTCTATACGTCGTCATGGGCAGCCTTATTTCGGGGGAGTCTAAGCAGAACCGGGGTCAGCAGAGTTACCACAATCGCCATCATTACGAGAGCGGAATAAAGCTCGGACACGACTGTGCCATCCCGCCCAGCGTCGACGAAGAGGCCACCTTCCCGGGCAATGCTGAGGACAATAAGCTCAATCGCGCCTTTTGAGCACATGCCGAAGCCAACGATCAGCGAATCGCGTCCATCCAATCCACTGAGTCTGGCGGGAACGCCACAACCGATGACCTTGCCAAGGATCGCGACGGTTATGAATCCGATCACCAGAAATGGTGCATTCAGGATCACTTCATAGGACACCCATAGGCCAATAACTGTGAAGAATATTGGCCCAAAGACACCTGCTGAAATGCCGCTCGCAATGATCTTCATTTCGCTGTGCGCCAGTTCACCGACGCGATGCGGCTCGAAAAAGAGACCGGCCATGAAAACGCCCATCATCCAGTGCATACCCAGCAGTTCCGCAAGCACGGCATAGAAGAGCGCTACAAGAACGAGGGCGCTGAATTCGACTGCCGCGAGATCAAGTGCGCGCATGCGCTTTTGAACTGCCGGATAAACTCTGACGCCAAGTCCGATCGTAACGCCAAAAAAGGCGGCTACTTTCAGAACCAGCAATGCGAAATCGATCAGAGAAGGAACGTGACCCGCCTCCATGACAGCAAGCAGGATCGCCAACAGGAACAAGCCAATGACGTCGTCAAATATAGCTGCCGCAAGGATTGTCTCTCCGGTTGTCTTGTGGGTCAGGTTCAACTCGGTGAGCATGGCAACGGTGGCAGGCACCGCTGTAATCGACAGTGTTATTCCAACGAGTAAGGCTTGAGCCATTTTCAGTTGCCCATCTGGAATGACAATCCATGCTAGGCCCGCCCCCAGGGCGAGGGGCAGCAGGAGACCACCGATGGCAACGAAGAAAGAAGGGCCGGAGCGCTTTCTTATCTCAGCGGGTTCAATGTCGATTCCTGCCGAGAGAACCAGCGAAAATATGCCGATCTGCATGCCATATTCGGCGACCTGGGAGTTAGGCAAATCGCTTACAATCGGGATCTGCCATGCCGACAGGGCGATTATCAGGGCAAGTACCATTCCACCAAGAATTTCGCCGACCATGGCCGGTTGGCCGACCCGTTGCGCAAGCCAGCCAGCAATTTTTGCGACCAGGAGAAGCAACAGAACCTGCGTTAGAATTTCCATGTTTCGCCGACCCTTTGTCCGTCGCCACCACAGTAGCACCTCAGCAGAGGCAGACGCAGCCTTCACCAATGCCGTTTGTGAAATCCGATACGACTGGCTAAAGTCAGTTTGCTCAGGAACACCAGCACCCATCGGGGGGAACCAGTATGGAGCAGCATGTCGCTGAAAAAATAAACGAAAGTCCGACTTTCAGGGAATTGTCGCGCAGAAGAAGCCGGCTTGGCTGGACGCTCTCCATAGCAATGCTGTTTGTCTACTATCCCTTTATTGTTGTTCTCGGATTCTGGCCGGAAATTCTCAGCAGGCGCATCACCGAAGATAGCGTCATCACATGGGGCATCCCTGTTGGGCTGGCCATTATTGTTTTCGCTATTGCGATCACAGGCTTCTATGTCTTCCGGGCAAACCGGATATTCGATCCCATGACCGAAGAAATCCTCAGCGAGCTGGAAGACTGAATATGATCCACAAAGTGTCTTTGCTTGGTCTTTTCGCATGCCTTGGTCTTGTCGCGGACGCCTCAGCGCAGGAAGGGCTTGCAGCCGCTGTTGAACAGCAGCCAGTTAATATCACGGCCATCATTATGTTCATGCTGTTTGTCTCAGTAACCCTTATCATTACCTACTGGGCATCAAAACGCACGAAATCAGCTGAGGACTTTTACGTCGCTGGCCACAGCATTACGGGTCTTCAGAATGGCCTGGCGATCTCGGGTGACTATATGTCCGCGGCGTCATTCCTCGGCATTTCAGCGCTCGTCTATGGATCGGGGTTTGACGGGCTGATCTATTCAATCGGTTTTCTCGTGGGTTGGCCCTTCATCCTGTTTTTGATGGCTGAACGCCTGAGGAATCTTGGCCGCTATACCTTTGCCGATGTGGTGACCTATCGGCTACAGAATGCACCCGTCCGTTTGCTTTCGGCCTGCGGATCGCTCACCGTCGTCCTTCTCTACCTGATTGCCCAGATGGTTGGAGCAGGTACGCTTATCCAGGTTCTTTTTGGCCTCGACTATAGCTTTGCTGTGGTTCTTGTCGGCATTCTCATGACCCTCTATGTGCTTTTTGGCGGCATGATCGCGACCACATGGGTGCAGATCGTCAAAGCCGTCCTGCTTCTGTCCGGCGCGACATTCATGGCCGTTGCTGTGCTGGTTATCTTCGATTTCAATTTCGAGAACCTGTTTGCAACTGCCGTTGCCATGCATGACAGCCATCAGGGCATTATGGAACCGGGCGGCCTTGTGGCTGATCCTGTCTCCGCCATCTCACTTGGTCTGGCGCTGATGTTTGGCACCGCTGGATTGCCACACATTCTCATGCGGTTCTTCACCGTGGCAGATGCCAGGGAAGCCCGTAAGTCCATCTTCTACGCGACGGGTTTCATCGGCTATTTCTACATTCTGACCTTTGTCATCGGCTTTGGTGCGATTGTTCTCGTCGGCGGCAATCCGGAATTCCTGACGGGTGAGGGTGGCCTGATTGGTGGCAACAACATGGCAGCCGTCCATTTGGCGAAGGCCGTGGGCGGCGATGTGTTCCTCGGGTTCATTTCGGCTGTGGCCTTTGCCACCATTCTCGCCGTGGTCGCCGGCCTTACCCTGTCAGGCGCATCGGCAGTGTCACATGACCTCTATGCAAATGTCTTCAAGCCAGGCGATGCCGACGAAAAAGACGAGCTCAGGGTTTCAAGGATCGCCACGGTCGTCCTTGGCGTTCTTGCCATCATGCTTGGCATCCTGTTCGAAAATCAGAATATCGCCTTCATGGTCGGGCTTGCATTTGCCATCGCAGCAAGCTCCATTTTCCCCGTCCTCTTCCTCAGCATGTACTGGCATCGATTGACGACCCGTGGGGCAGTGATCGGCGGGTTCCTTGGCCTCGGCACTGCCGTGCTCTTGATGATCCTGGGACCGACAATCTGGGTTGGCATTCTTGGCAATGCAGAGCCTGTCTTCCCCTATGAATATCCAGCTCTGTTCTCAATGAGTGTGGCGTTCGCAGGCATCTGGTTTTTCTCTTTCATTGACCGCTCCGATCAGGCCAAAGACGAGGCGAAGAACTTCCTGCGGCAATTTGTGCGTTCTGAAACCGGCATCGGTGCGGCAGGATCAGAGTTCAAAGTGGATTAATCAGTTTCGCAACACAAACTCGCTAGTCTGAGCGCAATCGGGACCAGCCATGGATGAACCTGAGGTCAGCCTCAACCGCAGCATAAGCTTGCCGCTGCTGATCTTCTATGGTCTTGGCACAACGATTGGCGCAGGTATCTACGTTCTGATTGGTGCGACGGCTGCGCGGGCGGGCATATACGCTCCTGCCGCTTTTGTCATTGCGGCTTTTGTCATGGCGGTCACGGCCGCTTCATTTTCGGAGCTAAGCGGTCGCTTTCCCGTCAGTGCCGGTGAGGCAGCCTATGTGCGCGCTGGATTTAATTCACGCAGCTTATCTGTCTTGACCGGCCTAATGGTGATTTTGGCCGGCGTGGTTTCAAGTTCAGTGATTTCCCAGGGCACCGCTGGTTACATTCGCGAATTCATCGACGTCCCACCTCTGGTGCTCATTCCTGTGATTGTCTGTGCCCTGGGTGCTGTTGCGGCATGGGGCATCGTCCAATCCCTGACTATTGCCGCCATCTTCACGATTATCGAAGCTGTCGGGCTCCTCATGATCGTGGGCGGTGCTTTCATTGCCGATCCCGCCCTTTTCCTGAGAATGAGCGAAGTCATACCGCCTCTATTTGATATTCAGGTGTGGACCGGTGTCATGGGGGCTGGCCTTCTGGCGTTCTTCGCCTTCATTGGATTTGAAGATATGGTGAACGTGGCCGAGGAAGTGAAAGATCCCAAAAGGACAATGCCACGTGCAATCTTCTTTACCCTGGCGATCACGACTGTCCTCTACTTTTTTGTCGCCGCTGTTGCCGTTCTCGCGACACCGATCGAGGGCCTTGCTGCTTCAGAAGCGCCGCTCGCTTATGTTTCTGGCTTTGTCGCCGGGCCGTCACCGCTTGTCATAAGCATGATCGGCATTATTGCAACAATGAACGGCGCGATCATCCAGATACTGATGGCAGCCCGTGTGATCTATGGGCTTGCTCGGCAGGGCTCAATTCCAGCATGGTTCGGCCGCGTCAACGCGAGGACCCGGACACCGTTGATGGCCACGGTGATCACCACAGCCATCATTCTGGTTCTTGCCATGACTTTTTCTCTGGCAGGCCTTGCCGAGATGACGTCGCGCATTACACTTGTGGTATTTGCGCTCGTAAATCTTGCGCTGATCCGGCTCAAACTGAAAGGTGAAGCGGCCGGCGAGGGTGTTCTGGTGGTACCGCTGATCGTTCCGGTCGCCGGCGCAGTCCTTTGCGTTGGATTCTTGCTGGTCGGCGTCTTTCTTCCCGGCTAGCCGACCAGCAGCAGGGCAGGCGCATGAGCTCGATTGATCAGTTCCTGGGCTTCTTCATCTGAACCGAACGGTGCGCCTGACAGATCGCCAACAATGAACGAAGGTGCTATGCGCTCCAGTTCCTCACATATGTCTGCCGTTGCAGCGCTCGCCAACAGCCGAATTCGACAATTGCTCTGACCATCGGTGAGCCGACGAGCACGCTCGAGCGTTGCCTGATTCTGCTCATCGCTTACAGGAACAGCCAGAATTTCGAGAGACGTCTTTCGCGCTGAAGCAATCGCGCAGCCGAGCTCAATCGATTTACTGCCCGCGGCGTCCCCATCATCGAAGACAACCACCGGGCCACGGAGTGCGGTCGGCGCTGACAAAGCGACGACAGCGCCACTTGCCGTTGCTGCCGCTGAGCGCGCGCGCGCAACAAGGTTTACAACCTTTGTCTCATGGGCGGCAGCCCGCACCACGACAATGTCGCCGCTGGCTGCAGCTGATCGAATTTCCTGTTCTGCTGATCCCCGAACCGTGCCAAACGACCAGCTCGCCTGAACTCTCTCTGCGTAGACCGAAACCGCCCGGCGAGATGCAATTGCCTCCCGCTGAAGCGCGGCTTCCATGTTTTCGCGGGTCAGAGCAGGTGACGGCCTGTTGGTGGCCGAAACAATTTGCGTAAACGGCAGTTCTGCAAGGTCAAGCAGCGCTATGTCTTCGACATACAGGGCAGCAAGCTGGGCACCAATCGCGGCGGCCAGACTTGCCGCAATATCGAGCACAGCTTCGTCATCAGCAGAGACACCAAGGCCGACGAGGACACGGCGCTGGCCAGGATCGTCAGCATCACTCATCGTTGTCGTCCTCACCCTTCTTGGCACTGTCCTTGCCAAAGCTCTGCCGCTTCATAGCGAAATCATAGAGCCTTGCTTCCACCAATCCATTGAAAGTCAAATCGGGAAAAGCTCCATCTTCGTCGCGCTCGCCTGCTTTCACACCGGTCAGAATTTCGATTCCCTCGTCAATTGTGCTGACAGGATAAATGTGAAATTGGCCGTTCTCGGCGGCGGCTACAACATCTTCGCGAAGCATGAGATGTTTCACATTTGCTGCCGGGATGAGGACGCCTTGCTCGCCGGTCAGGCCACGTTCCCGGCAAATGTCGTAAAAACCCTCAATTTTCTCATTCACGCCGCCAATGGCCTGAACCTGCCCGATCTGGTTGACTGATCCGGTTACAGCAAGGCTTTGCTTTATCGGCACGCCTGCCAGGGCGGAAAGCAGTGCATAAAGTTCGGCGCTTGATGCGCTGTCACCGTCGACACCGCCATAGGTTTGCTCAAACACAATGCTTGCCCAAAGGGAAATCGGTGCATCCGGCGCAAAGTGTGACGAGAGAAAGCTCGACAGAATGAGAACGCCTTTCGAATGGAGTGCGCCGCCAAGCTTTGCTTCGCGCTCAATATCGACGACAGTGCCGCTGCCCATACGTACGCGCGCCGTGATCCGCGTCGGCTGGCCGAATGCGTAATTTCCAAGGGACAGCACTGACAGGCCGTTGATCTGACCCTCGGCCTCGCCCTCTGTATCGATCAGGATGGTGTTTCGTGTGATTCCTTCATGGGAGGTTTCCCGGATGCGGTCAGCTCTTCGGATTTGCTCTGCGGTGGCACGGGCAACGTCTTCGGCGGTAATCTGGCCCGCTCCTCTTTCAGCTGCATAGAAGTCGGCCTCGGACAATAGGTCCACAAGGGGACCGATACGCAGGGTAAGGCGCTCGCAGTCAGACGTCAGGCGCGTTGCAGCGTCGATCAATCTCGCGACACCGGAAGCATCAATGGCGCGCAAATTCTCTCGTTTTGCCAGCGTAGCGACCATCTGGGCATAGAGCTGCAGGTTCTCGTCTGTCCGCTCCAATTCGTCATCAAAATCGACCTCGACCTTGAAGAGTTCCTGAAATTCGGGATCCAGGCTAGACATCAAATAGTACTCGAGTCGTTCGCCGATCAGGATGATCTTCACTTTCAATGGTATGGGATCAGGATTGATAGAAGTCGTGCTGGCCAGGCTCATTTGCTCCGCTGCCGATGTAATTTCAATGGTCTCACTTCGCAAAGACCGCTTAAGCGCCTCCCAGGCAAAAGGCTCTGTAATCACCTTGCGAGCATCAAGCACCAGATAACCGCTATTGGCTTGGTGCAGGGCGCCGGCCTTTATGAGTGTGAAGTCGGTCAACAAGGTACCCATCTGCGAAATGTGCTCAATACGTCCCACGAGATTGGCAAGTGTCGGGTTTGCCTCGAAGACGACCGGGGCACCATTGGGCGAACTGCCATCTTCAGCATGCGCACTGTTCGCAACGATGGCGTTCACGGCATATCGCCTGATACGTGGATCATCGTGGATATGCTCAGGCGAACCAAAACTGTTGCCGGCAGTTTCTGCTGTTGCGTGTTCAAGGAATACGTTGGCATGTTTTATGAGGTCGTGGCGCACCTGAGAGAGATATGTCGCCAATTCTGCGAACTGTCTAAATGCCTGCTCGACATCCGTAATGGAAGCACCAACGGCCATTTCGGCGAGCTCGGCATTGAGCTCCTGGACTGCACGTCGCCGTTCCTTTTCCAGATGCGGTAGGTTCTGCAGTACGTTCTGGAGTTCCGGTTGCAAGGCATTGATTTTGGCTTCGATGGCGCCTCGTTCTTCCTCGGGCAGCGCGTTAAAGGCGTCCGGCTTGATGACCTGGCCGTTGTCCACAGGCGCCAAGGCAAATCCCATGGGAGTTTTCAGGATGGCAATACCGTCGTTCTGTGCCTTCGCCTGCAGCTCGTCAAACTCTGCCTGTTGCGCCTGCTCGAAGCTGTCGTCGATGGCCTGACGCCGGCTTCGATATTCTTCGCTCTCGAACAGTGATGGCAGCGCAGCCCGAAGATCGTCAACAAGTGCGCTCATTGCATCCCGAAACTGCACCGCCGTTCCGGCCGGCAACCGAATAGCCTTCGGTTTGTGATCTATCTCAAAGTTATGAACGTAAATCCAGTCATCGCTGGCCGCTTGTCCGGATGCCAGGCCGTCAAGGAATGCGCGGACCGCGTCATGGCGTCCTGATCGTGGCGTGCCGAGAACAAACAGGTTGTAGCCCTGCCTTGGCATGCCGGTGCCGAAGCGAATGGCTTCCAGAGCGCGATCCTGGCCCACCAGATCAACCAGAGGCTCAAGATCGTCTGTCGTCTTAAAGCGAAAGAGCGCCGGATCGCATACACGTCGCAATTCATCCTTCGAAAGCGCCGTCTTTGATTGTGCAGCCAGAAGTGATGTCATCTTTCGGGCTTGTCTCCCTGCCGACTGTCTGGTCCCATAGCTATGCTGACACTACCCTGCAAAGGCTGATCCAACGAATGATATCAATCAACCCTCTCTTGCCCATGAACAATAGTTGCCCATGACCTTGGATTTGTTCGCAGGCCTTCCGCTTTGGGTCAATTTGATCCTGTTTCTTTTGGCCGCAGCACTTGTCTGGCTGGCGGGAACCCGGCTTGCCCACTACGCCGACGAAATTGCCGGCAGAAAGCGAATTGGCCGGGCGCTCATGGGGCTTGTCTTTCTCGCAGCCGCTACCTCGTTGCCTGAGCTCGTGGCCACCTTGTCGGCGGCTATCCAGAACAACCCGGCACTTCTGCTGAACAACATGTTTGGCGGCATCACGCTGCAGACAGCGATGCTGGCGATCGCCGATGCGTCAGCTGTCCACGTCAGCATCACCTTTTATCCGCGGAAACCGACGCCGGTTCTTGAAGGGGCGATCCTGATCTTGCTCCTGGCCCTGCTTCTCGGCCTTACCTGGTTTGGTGACCAAATGCTTCTGATGGAGGTTGGAATCGGTGTGGTCGTGCTGGCCATTCTTTATGTTTTCGCCATTATGATCCTTCGTAACTATGACGAACAAGCGGCCTGGCATCCGGTCGAACTACCAACGGACGCGAGCCCCGCCGCATCTGATGCTGAGGGGAAGAGAGCCGCGCTGAGCAACCGCCGGCTCTATGCGTTCACATCGCTGGCAGTCCTGGGCATTTTGTTTGCAGGAGTTTTGCTCGTCGACCTTGCCGAGATTCTGGCTGTTCAATCCGGTCTGGGCTCAAGTTTCATCGGCGTCACAGTCCTGGCCGCAGCGACTTCCCTGCCGGAGCTCTCCACAACTATTTCCGCCGTCCGGCTTCGCGCCTACACCATGGCCATATCCAACATCTTCGGCAGCAATCTCATTCTGCTGGCGCTGCTTTTGCCGGCGGACATCTTTTATCGCGAGCGCGTGCTGCTTTCAGAGCTG
The DNA here is from genome assembly GCA_965371465.1 of uncultured Alphaproteobacteria bacterium. Classification (GTDB taxonomy): domain Bacteria; phylum Pseudomonadota; class Alphaproteobacteria; order CBDUYM01; family CBDUYM01; genus CBDUYM01. Next base: position 33,720 of record CBDUYM010000019.1, on the reverse strand, counting down.
GACGCATCAGCGGCATTTGCCCTGGTGTCCGGCATCATTGTGACTGCCATTTACGTCATCGGGCTGCTCGTGCGGCGCCGCCAGCTCATTTTCGGCATGGGTTATGACTCAGCCGCTGTCCTGGTTGTTTACGGATTGAGCTTGTACGCGTTTTATATTTTGCGATGATGCCCAGAAGTCTTGACCCCCCGGATCAGCTTTTTTGAAAGCCACAGGATGCCGCCCAAAAGAAACCCACTGAAACTGAACAAGCTTCAATTGAAGACATTGACGCTTTTGCAGGAACTCGCCAAAACCGGCACTGAGCAGGATGACGGGGCTGTTTTGGTCTCCGGCTTTCCGGCGCCCCACGGAGATCACTTCCACATTGGCGAAGGCGTTACATATAAGCGTGACGCCACCGGCCTTCGGAACGAAGTCGTCTTTCGGGCGCTGGAGAAGAAAGGCATGATTGTCTCGCAATTTCCAATGGCGGCACTGGTGACAGCAGATGGCATCGACTACGACACTGGCATGCGGGACCGGATAATTTTCACCGGCAATTCCGACGACTGAGGAAAGATAGCAGATACAATGGAATATCGTAATCTTGGCAAGAGCGGCCTCAAGGTGTCTCCCCTGTGCCTGGGCACAATGATGTTCGGTGGCCGCACGGACGCAGCAACATCAGAACAGATCATTAACGAAGCCCGGGATGCGGGCTTCAATTTTCTCGATACGGCCGATGCCTACAATGGCGGCAGGTCTGAGGAGGTTACAGGTGCGGCTATCAAGACAGATCGCGACTGGTGGATTGTTGCGACCAAGGCCTGCAACTTTATGGGAGATGGGCCCAACCAGGGCGGTCTCAGCCGCAAATGGTTGCTCGAGGAAACCGAAAACTCGCTGCGCCGTCTTGACACCGACTACATCGACATTCTCTATCTTCACAAGGAAGACCTCTCGACGCCACTTGAAGAGACTATAAGCGCGCTTGGCGATCTCATTCGCACTGGCAAAATCAGGCATTTTGGTATCTCCAACTTCAAGGCCTGGCGAATCGCAGAAATAGTGCGTATCTGCGACAACCTTGGCATCGACCACCCGATCATTTCACAGCCTTATTACAATGCCATGAACCGCCTGCCTGAAGTGGAGCAGCTGCCGGTCTGCGCTCATTATGGCATTGGTGTTTTCCCCTACAGCCCTTTGGCCAGAGGCGTGTTGACCGGCAAGTATGTTGTTGGTCAGGAGCCTGAAGAAGGAACCCGTGCGGCAACCAAAGATGTCCGCATGATGCAGTCGGAGTGGCGTGACGAATCCATTGAAATTTCGCATGTGATCAAGGCCTATGCCGAGAAAAAGGGCATCACGCCCATACAGTTTGCCGTCTGCTGGGTTCTCAATAACGACATGGTGACAGGTACTATCGCAGGGCCCCGCACCATCGAACAATGGCGCGACTATGTTGCGGCCCTTGACTATACGTTCACCGAGGAAGACGAGGCACTCGTCGACGAACTGGTCCCACTCGGACATCCTTCCACACCCGGATACAATGATCCCGCCTATCCCATCGAGGGCAGGGTGCCAGCCAATGGCTGATCTCAGGCGGATCGGAATTGCTGCAACGCTTCTTTTGTTCATCCTGGCTGGATGTGCTGGTAACGCCAAAGTCGACTATCCCTACCTCCATGACGCGTCATTCCAGGTGCGAACGTTCAAGATGGAAAACAATCGATACAACGCCGTCGGTTCACGGACAGAGCGTGGAGCTGAGGGAATGCTCGATCCAGCCGGTGAGGCGCAAAAAATCATGGACGCTATTACACAGACCATGGATCAGATCTGTGCCCCTCGAAGTGCTGTTTTGGTTGCCAGCGAGGTTCAGCCTCTGGTCATCGCCATCAATACACTGTTTGACTGTGTGAAGACTTAGCTATTCACGACTGGTGATCCAGTCCGATATGTCCCGCCAAACGGTTTCCGCCTGCAGGTCACGAAGCAGCATGTGGTAACCTTCGGCATACCAGATCTGGTCATGTTGTGGCAGCCGTGCCTCGATACCTTTCAGACTGGTGACCGGCACAATTTCATCCTTGTTGCCGTAAAGAGCCAGCACCGGACCGGGCATCGCCTCTACTTCGCCGTAAGCATGGCGCATCAGCCCAACCAGTCCATAGACAGCGTCTATCCGGGTTTCCTTAATGACCAGTGGGTCGCGGCCAAGTGCGCGCAGCATCTCGATATTGTCAGACGCCTGGCGGTTCAGGTTCCGCCCTGTCGCCGTCCTGCCCGGCATTATGTGTGCGCCAAGCCACAAGAGACTTCGGTAAATGGGGCTCATGATGCCGCCATGCCAGACGGCAGGCGAGACCAGCACAATGCCGTCGGGCGCAGCGGCATGGTCTTCACTGTCTGAGAATGTATGAATCAGAATGGCCGCCCCCATGCTGACCCCCAGAACCGTCACTGGCGTCTCTGGATGGGCGTCGCGCACAAGCTTGAGGACAATTTTGAGATCTGACGCAAGTGTATCCTTGTCTGCCCAGATACCAGGGCTGGCAGTCCGGCCAAACCCGCGCTGGTCATAAGCGTATGTGCTGATTCCCTGATCGGCCCAATAAGTGCCGGCAGATGTGAACGCGTCGGAGTAATCATTGAACCCATGGACAGCGACGATTACTGCACGCGTATCAGCTCTTGGCCGCCAGGATCGAAAAGGCAGAACTGTTCCGTCGGGCATCACGAAACCGTCTTGCGTGAGGTCAGGCTCAATGCCTGCATGGCCCAGCTTCTGAACCGTGGGCGCGCAGGATGACAGGGCAACAGCCAGGATCAACAGCGTCAGGTAACGCATGATCATCCTGGCCGGTCTCACCTCGCTATTGCAGTGACGCCTGTGCCGCTGCGACAGCGACGCCCTTGTTGATCGGGGCCTGCATGCCTGAAAGCGTCTCTTCGAGGCTAGCAAGGCAGAGAATGACGTTTTTCAGGCTGGCGCTCTGGCCCATCAGGCCGATGCGCCAGATCTTGCCGGCCAATGCACCAAGGCCCGCGCCAATCTCCAGGCTGTATCTGTTGAGGAGCGTGCTCCGCACCTCAGCTTCGTTAACGCCTTCCGGCACTGAAACCGCATTCAGCTGTGGTAGACGGTGCTCCTCTTTGACCAAGAGAGAAAGCCCCATGGCTTCAAGCCCGGCCTTCAACGCATCATGCATTTGGGCGTGGCGCTTGATAGCGTTCTCAATACCCTCCTCCTTCAGCATTGAGAGAGCGGCATGCAAACCGTACATCGCGTTGACCGGCGCAGTGTGGTGATAGGTGCGGCCACCTTCGCCGTCCCAATAGCCCATGACAAGATTGAGATCGAGAAACCAGCTCTGGACAGGCGTTTCCCGTTCCTGAACGACCTTGGTGGCGCGCTCATTGAAGCTGATCGGTGAAATGCCCGGCGGGCAGGACAGGCACTTCTGGGTGCCGGCGTAAACAGCGTCCACGCCCCAGTCGTCAACTTTGAGATCTATGCCGCCGAGGGCGGTTACTGAATCAACGATGGTCAGGCAGTCATGTTCATGGGCCAGAGCGCACAGCGCCTGCACGTCACTTTGCACCCCGGTTGACGTCTCCGCATGAACGAAAGCGACCACCTTTGTATCAGGATTGGCCTTCAATGCATCAGCCACCTTGTTGGGATCAACTGGCGTGCCCCAGTCATCTTCGACGGAAACTGCGACGCCGCCGCATCTCTTTACATTCTCTTCCATGCGCCCGCCAAAGGCCCCGTTTTTGCAGACGATGACCTTGTCACCAGGCTCAACCAGATTGACAAAACAGGTTTCCATCCCCGCCGATCCCGGCGCCGACACCGGGATCGTCAGCTCATTTTTGGTTTGAAATGCATAGCGCAAAAGATCCTTGATCTCTTCCATCAAGCCCGCAAATACAGGATCAAGATGGCCCACAGTCGGTTGCGCCATGGCGGCCAGGACCCGGGGATGGACATCCGATGGACCCGGGCCCATCAACGTCCGCTGCGGTATTTCGATGCTGTTCATAGAAGGATACTCCCTGGCCCCAGAATGCTGATTAGCCTGTTATAACAAGCAAGTCTGCGGCTGACTATCTCCTGCTCCGGCAAAGTTGACGGGATTGCTGCGCCCACCTAGGCTTCCGCCAACACAACAGAAACGAAGGATGTTTCGCTTCAATGCCGGAACAACAGAATTCCCGGATGGCCGTGTTGCCTTCTGTGGACAGTGTTCTTAACTGGCCAGAGGTAGCCGAACTTATTTCCAGGCACGGTCGACCACTGGTCACCGAAACCCTGCGCACCGTTCTTGCGGCCTCAAGAGATGAACTGAAGGAAGGTGCTGAACCTGCCACGCGGCACGACCTGATTGCCGCCCTGGACTCCCAGATCACGGGTCTGCTGAGCCCAAGTCTTCGGCCTGTCTTCAATCTGACCGGCACAGTTCTGCACACAAACCTTGGCCGCGCACCCATGCCGGAGGAGGCGCTGGACGCTATCAGGCGCGTCTCCCTGACCGCCAGCAATCTTGAATATGATCTTGAAAAAGGCAAACGCGGCGATCGTGACGATCATCTTGAGGCGCTGATATGCCGCCTCACGGGCGCGGAGGCCGCAACGGTTGTCAATAATAACGCAGCTGCCGTCCTTCTCGTATTGAACAGTCTGGCGCTGCGAAAGGAGGTCGTGGTCTCGAGAGGCGAGCTCATTGAAATTGGCGGGTCCTTCCGCATACCGGACATAATGTCCCGCGCCGGCGCCAAACTGCACGAGGTCGGCACAACCAATCGCACCCACGCCGCAGATTTCATCGGCGCAATTTCTGTGAAAACAGGGCTCCTCCTTAAGGTTCATGCCAGCAACTATGCGATTGAAGGATTTACGGCTTCGGTGCCTGAAAGCGAACTCGCCCGGATCGCATCAGAGCATGACATTCCCTTCGTCTGTGATCTTGGCAGTGGCACGCTCACGGATCTTACGGCCTTTGGCCTGCCGCATGAGCCAACGGCCGGCGAAACTTTAGCCGGCGGTGCCGACATCGTGACATTCAGCGGCGATAAACTCCTCGGCGGCCCGCAAGCCGGTTTCATAATTGGCTCAAAAGATCTCATCCGGAAAATCAAAAAGAACCCTCTCAAGCGTGCCCTTCGCGTCGATAAGATGACGATTGCCGCGCTTGAAAGCATTTTGAGGATGTATCTGAATCCGGAAGACCTCCGTTCCCGTCTACCAGCAATTGATATTCTTAGTCGAACGCAGGCAAGTATCCAGGTTCAGGCGGAGCGGCTTCTGCCAAAAGTATCAAAGGCTTTCGATAGCGTTGCCACGGTCACTGTTTCGCCCTGCAGCAGTCAGATCGGAAGCGGTTCGCTGCCCGTTGAGATTTTGGCCAGCTGCGCCCTCGCCGTTACGCCCAAGCCGCAGAAAAAGTCGACAGGCCGGATACTCAAGGACCTGTCGCAAGCCTTACGACAGTTGCCGATCCCTGTGCTCGGTCGTATTCACAATGACACGCTACTTCTTGATTTGCGCTGTCTGACTGACGAGCAGGCCTTTATCGATCAACTTGGCCAGCTGGCCCCGGGCTTATGATTGTTGCGACCGCAGGACATGTGGATCACGGCAAGACAGCGCTTATCAAGGCACTGACGGGCGTCGAAACCGATCGCCTGCCTGAAGAAAAATCCAGAGGCGTCAGCATTGAACTGGGTTTTGCCTATATGCCCCTGGAAGGGGATGACATTGTCGGATTCATTGATGTGCCGGGGCATGAACGGTTCATCCGCAATATGCTGGCAGGTGTCGCCAGTATTGATGCGGCTCTGCTGGTTGTTGCCGCAGACGACGGCGTCATGCCTCAGACACGTGAGCATCTGGCAATTCTTGATCTGCTGTCGGTGCCGAAAGGCGTCGTCGCACTGACCAAGTCCGATCTTGTTGACAACGAAAAAACCGAACAGGTTGAGGCGAGTGTGCAGGAACTTCTTCGTGGGACAAGCCTTGAGGGTGCGCCAATCATCAGAACAATCGCACAATCGGGCGAGGGCATAGGTGCGCTGAAAAACGAGATTGTCCGCCTTCAGCACCTGGTGCCGGCGCGTGCCGGCAAAGGCGGCTTCAGGCTGGCTATTGATCGGAACTTCAGTATTCCCGGGGTCGGCCGCGTCGTCACCGGCACAGTATTTGCAGGTGTTGCAAGGGTTGGTGACCGGATCGTGCTGTCAGACTCAGGCGAAGCCTGCCGTATTCGAGGCATCCATGTGCAGGATAGGGAATCGGTCGTTGCAAAGGCAGGGGATCGTACCGCGCTGAACATTGTCGGCGTCACCGGGCGCATCGGTGAGATCAGCCGTGGTTGCTGGGCCGTTGCACCAGACCTCAACGTTCCTTCCAACCGTTTTGATGTAACGATAAAGGTCCTCGAATCTGAGAGCCGCCCGCTCCGTCACAGAACGCCAGTTCACATTCACATGGCGGCAAAACATGCCCATGGGCGCGTTGCTGTTCTCGAGGGGCGCAGTATCGAACCAGGCGAGAGCGCCAAGGTTCAGATTGTCACAGACGAGCCCATTTTGGGCCACTTCGGCGATTACATGATCTTTCGAAATCAGTCTTCCAGCAGGACTGTAGCTGGCGGAAGGATCGTTGATCCGTTCTCTCCGCCGAGGGGGAGAAGCAAACCCGAACGCCTTGCCCTTGTCGACGCAATGGAAAATCCAGACCCATCTGAAGCACTCGCCGCAATGCTTGATCTCTCGGACTTCGGACTGGATCTGAACCAGTTTGTTCTTGCGCGGAACCTCGACAAGGAAGAAGCAGAAAGTATTTTCGACGCCACCGAAATGGACCGTATTCAGTCGTCCGCTCAGAACCTCGGCCTGCAAAAGGCACGCTTTCGGGCCTTGAAGGATGAGATCATCGCCAACCTTTCATCATGGCACGCGCGCGAGCCTCACCATCTGGGCCCGGATCAGAGGAACCTTCTGCGTGCTCATGGCAGGCGCGTGTCTCAAGCCTTCCATGAGCACGCAGTGGCAGAGCTGATCGACGAGGGCAAAATGATCCGTAGCGCCGGCCGTCTTCATCTGCACGGCCATCGGCCGGAACCAACCAGCGCTGACCAAAATCTATGGCAGCGTGTTGAAGGTCTACTCAGGGAAAAGACCAGCGGTTCAGCACTCGCACAGCCGCCCGTTCTCCATGCTCTTGCTGAAGAACTGCAGATCACGGCCCAGGAGACGGGGGCCTTTATGAGCCGTGCAGCGGAACTCGGCTGGGTCGTCGGTGTGGCCCGCAATCGTTATCTATTACCCGAAGCGGTGATCCAGCTTGCTGAAGTGGCTGTGGATCTCGCTTCTGGATCGCAGCACGCACAGTTCACCGCACGTGACTTTCGCGATGCCTCAGGCATTGGCCGCAATCTGGTGATTCAGTTGCTGGAATTTTTTGATCGTCAGGGACTGACGCGGCGGAGCGGTGATTTTCGTCAGATTATCGGCAATGCAGACGAAATATTCTGAGCAAGATGACAGAACTTGCCCGGCCGGCGAATGAGTGAAAATATGACACCAATGGAAGAGGCTCGCATCCCGGTGGAGCGCACGGACTTCAAATCCGATGGGGGACGACATACGTGCCCGGTGGGTTCGACTCCCACCCTTTTCCGCCACTTTGTCAGAGAGCTAACAGTATAGTGAGAGTGTAATGCCGGTACCGCGATTGATGACAAGATTTGCCTTTATTCTGTTGCTGTTATGCGCTGGTGCGGGAAGCGCCACAGCCAATTGGAGTATCAGCCTTTCACCCAAACCGGACTGGTATAAGGTGCTGGCCGACGGCTCGCTGCTGATTTCCACTGAAGGCACCCTGAGTCTTCTGGATGCCGCATCAGGCGAAGAACGCTGGCGGCGCTCAGACATTCGCCCGCAATCGCGTTCGCTGATTCTGGAGATCGAAGGCACCGGTCAACTGCTGGTTCCCTCTGCAATTCCAGAAGGTCTGCGAAGCCGTGATCGGCGCGCGCTGGCGACAACGCCCAACAGCTTTGAAGTGATTGACCGAAGGACTGGCCGAACGGTCTGGCAGCTCAGTGATTTCAAAGGAGAACTGGTCGGCCTTGTTCCACTTGGCGACGCCAATCTCCTGTTAAGCGTTTATGAAGTTGACGACGGTCCAAGGAATGAACGAGGCCTTTACCTTGCAGCGTACAACATGCGCTCTGGCGCACAGCGCTGGCTGATCAAGTATGCAAACAGAGGCACTCAGCTTGAGACCGTTGGCAGCTCCAGCCGATCAACAATCTGGAACCGCCTCAGCCTGCCAGCCTATCCAAGACCAGTCATTGCCGGCGGGACGCTTTATGTCCCCTGGCTTGGGCTGCACGCTATCGATCTCAATTCAGGCAATATAAACTGGCAATCCGAATTTGATACGTTGCGGGCAAAAGTAATCGCTGGCTATGCTGCTCCGGTAATCGATGGCGATGTGATTTACGCCGCTGGTAAAGGAACGCTTTCCGCGTTTGACCTTGCCAGCGGCAATAGAATTTGGCAGGAGAGAATTCGGCGCTCTCCTCAGGTCATGGAAATCAGGGTGTTACCCGATCGGCTGATTGCCAGGCTCGGCGGCGTGTCGACGGATGGACGCGAGATCAAGGATGTTTCGCCGTTAGCAGTCATTGCTCTCAATCGGCAAAGCGGAGAGGAACTGTGGCGTTACAGCGATGTAAGCGATGGGATTACAAATCTTGTCATAGACCACCAACGTGACATGGTCATGTTTGCTGATGCCAAGGGCATTGTTGGGCTGAACCTCTCGCTCGGCAGTCCTCAGTTTGAAACACCCCTTCAGTTTTTCAGAACCTATGGCAAGTTCAAGGCAAAGTCCGGCGGCTTCAGCATCGGTGGCGGGTTCTCGCAGACAAACAGTGCAGGTCAGTCAAGTGGCGGCGGCGGCATGCTGGGCATGAGCTCAAGCGGCCTGACCCTTGAAGACATGCCGCTGAGCGCATCGCTGGGCGAACCTGATCTCATTCTTCGTGGGCAGCATCACATCATGGCCTTTGATCCGGACATCAATCTGTTGCAGTGGTCAATTCTGTTTGGCGATCCGGACATTATGGACCGGCAGCTCGCTGAACATGGTGAAATGCCGACTTTCTCAGAAGGCCGGGACAGCTGGTATGTAACACTGATTCAAGAGGGTCGGGGAAGACGGACAAGGGATGTGCTAACGGTTCTTGGCGTCAACTGGAACACGGGTCGCATCATGTCGCGGATAAACTTCGACAAAGATGATACCAACATCTATCTTGACCATAAGGCAGGTCGGCTCTATCGCTTTGATGAGGCGCGCCGTCAGGTTACAGTGCGAGTTGACGATCTTTAGCGCACCGAATTATAGAAAACACAGACAGGCATGGCTGAAAATACGACCTACGCATCTGCCCTACAGAACCATGAAGCCGGCAATCTGAAGGAAGCTGACCGGCTCTATCGTGAAGTTCTGTCCGGCGATCCAGCCAACGGCGAAGCGCTTCACGGGCTTGCCAGCATTGGTGTGCAAGTTGGTGACATGAAGGTTGCACTTCAGTTGCTGGAACGTGCCATTCGCAGCAACCCTGACAATCCCCAATACTGGGAAAGCATGGCAAACGTTTGCCTGAATCTGAACGAACTTGAAAAAGCCCTGCAGGCGTATCAAAAGGCGTTGACGCTCGGCGGTCGCAATGCCGATATGTTCAGAAATTTTGCCATGGCGCTGCTTCGCGCAGGCAGACCTGCAAAGGCGGCTGAGCTGCTTGAAGAAGTCGTGAGGGCGAGACCAGATGACAGTCTTTCACTTTTTCAGCTGGCGAACGCGAATGCGGCGCAAGACAAATGGCAGCAGGCTATTACTCACTTTGAGCAATCAATTGGGGTCAGCCCGAATTATGCCGTCGCACACACAAATCTGGGCTTTGCAAAGCTCAATCGCCCTGACCCAAATCCTATGGAAGCTGCTGTGCATCTTGAAAAGGGCTTCAGATTGAAACGGCAGGACGCCGCCACCAATCCGGCCCTGGCAACCTACAATATGACCAGTTTGCCGAAACTTCGTCATGATGTGGAGCAGTTTGCATACCTCAAGGAGATAGGTGAACTGCCGGACGAAATGGTGCCGGCCCAGCAGGCATTTGAGGAAGTGATACAGGAGATTGACTGGGCGTCTCAAAACAACTTCATGGTCAATCTGACGCCCGAACAAATCAAAAGGATCGCGCCTTGGTACAATCGCGCGACGCACATCGTCGATGCCCCAGCGCTGAATGGCCCGGCTGTCAATCCTGAGCTTGATGGCGACGCACTCGTGGCGAGCTATCAGGCCGAAGCGCCGGGTATAGTTTTTTTTGACAATCTCCTGACGGAGGAAGCTCTGACTTCGCTAAGAAAGTTCTGTATGGAGTCAACCTTCTGGTATGACTTCAGTCACTTTGGCGGTTATATGGGTGCCTACATGGATGACGGCTTCTTTTGTCCGTTGCTTGTGCAAATCGCAGAGGAGCTTCGTGCGAAAATGCGGCGTGTTATTGGTGATCATCCGCTGCGTCAGCTTTGGGGATACAAGTATGACTCCACTCTGACCGGGATCAGTGCGCATGCGGATTTTGCAGCTGTAAACGTCAATTTCTGGATCACACCGGACGACGCCAATCTCGATGAAGACAGAGGCGGGCTGATTGTCTACAAGGCTGAAGCACCAGCAGACTGGGATTTTGATTCCTACAACAACGAACCGGAAAAGATCCGCGCTTTTCTTGATGCGAACGACAAGGGCAGCATAGTCGTTCCCCACCGGCAGAACCGCGCCCTGATGTTTCATTCTGATCTGTTTCATGAATCCGATGCGATCCGGTTCAAGAGCGGATACGAAAATCGGCGCATCAACATTACAATGCTTTTCGGCGATCGCGCCCATGTCTGAAAAACTCTTCCCAGCCGCTTAGATATCCAGTCAGCCCAGGATGGCCAGAACACCGAAATCTTCTCAGCAAACACTTGCACCAGCAGCACAACGTTTGCTGCAGGAGGCTGTTGCGCTTCACCGGACCGGTCGGACCGCCGAGGCCGCCGAACTCTACCGGAAGCTCCTTCGGGAACCCGCGTTACCGCTCCAGGCGCTCAATCTGGCAGCAGTAGCGTTTTCCCGCATAGGCGACTTGAAACTGGCGGAACGCGCGCTCACGAAAGCGCTGAAGAAGGATCCCGCGGATCCGGAAGCGCTCGGTAACCTCGCGCGTCTGAGCGAGCAGGCAGGCAACCACAGGCGCGCCAGAGACATCTTCCGTCGGGCGCTGAAGGTCCGGCCTGATGATGCCGATCTTCACTACGGCCTCGGTTGCGCAGAGGCCGCCATGGCAAACATGAAAGCCGCCGAGGCCGCTTTTGAAAACGCCCTTGCACTGGCGCCGGACCATTTGCGGGCCATCAACAATCTTGGCAATGCCCTTGCCGTACAGGGCAGGGCAGCAGAGGCAAAGGAAGTTTATCGGCGCGCTCTTGATCTTGATCCGGGCTATGCCGAAGCCTGGTTCAATCTTGGTAACGCCGAGCAGGCTCTCGAAGAACCGATCAAAGCGGAAAACGCCTACAGAACAGCATTGTTACACGATCCAGCGCACCTTTCATCGCTCGCCAATCTTGGTTCGGTCCTGTTTGACATGGGTCGCTTCGACGAAGCCGCGAGTGTGTTCCGTAAAACGCTGGACGCGAGCCCTGAATTTTCAGAAGGCTGGAACAATCTTGGCAACACGCTGGAACGGTTGGGCCAATACGACGAAGCGGTTGTCGCGCTTGAAAGGTCTATTGCAATCCGGCCAGGCTATTCAGAGGCCATCGGTAATCTCGGCATTGTGTACGACCGATTGGACGAACCGGAAAAGGCCGCTGCTTGCTATGAGAAAGCCTTAAGCCTCTCGCCGGACAGTTCAACTGCCTACGCGTATCTTGCGAACCTGTTTGAAAAAAGGAATCTGATGCATGAGACACGAGAAGTCCTGGCAAAGGGCCTGAAGCAGTTTGCCGACGATCCGGAACTTGCCTTGGTTGCAGCAAAGTGCGATCGCCGCGAAGGCAAACTGGATGAAGCTCTCGCCAGACTGCTGGCGATCAGGGATCAGCCCGTCCGTCGCCACATTGGCACACAGATTGAAATGGAGCTTGGACGCTGTTTTGATCGCTCGGGAGATGCTGTCAAAGCCTATGAGAGCTTCGCTGCCGGTAACCGCCTGGCGGCTCAGGCCCTGAAATACAGCAATGTGGACAAAACCTATTTCCAGACGAAGGTAGAAAATCTGACTCAGTTTGCCGCTCGTGCTGAGTTCGCCACCGCCTTCGAAAACGCTCCTGGCGTGTCAACCGGTGGCCCGATATTCCTAGTCGGCTTTCCGCGATCCGGTACGACCTTGCTTGATGTCACTCTCGATGGTCACCCGGGTGTCAAAACCATGGAAGAAAAGCCTGCTGTCGCCGTAATGGAAGCCGAATTTCCGGGGCCCCCCGGAACTTATGGACCGGCACTCCTCAAAATGCCGGCGGACGGCATTGCCCGTCTGAAGACACTTTACGAGGCTGAGGTCGCCCGATCTGTCACACTGTCTCCTGGTCAACGGCTCGTCGATAAGTTCCCTCTCAACATTATCCAGATTCCACTCATTCTGAAAATTTTCCCCGATGCCCAGTTCATTCTGGCGGTTCGTCATCCCTGTGATGTCATTCTCAGCTGTTTCATGCAGGCCTTTGAACCAAATCCGGCAATGGCGAACTTTTTCGGCCTCGAAGATGCCGCCAAACTCTATGACAAAGTGATGGGTCTCTGGCTTATGTATGAGGAAGCGCTGCCGATCTCACTGCACAGACTGCGTTACGAGGATCTGGTTGCCGATCCAGAGAACACGGCCAGGAGCCTGATCCGGTTCCTTGGTCTCAAATGGCACGACGAGGTTTTGCACCATGTCGAGACTTCGGCCCGGCGAGGCCGCATCAACACGCCAAGCTACTACCAGGTATCTGAACCAATTTATAAACGGGCAAGCGGGCGGTGGCGACGCTACGAAGGATATCTTGAGCCTCATCTGGAACTTCTGATGCCCTACATAAAGGCATTTGGATATGCCTGAGAACCAATCTGGCCGCCTAAAATCGTTGGCCCGGAAGGCGTAATTGGTTACGCTCAGATAACAACGATTCAGCCAATAAATTTGAAAGAGGGAGCATCATGTCCGCACTGGAAGAAGCCAAAGCAATCTATGACCAGAGAATTGGTCAGCGCTCAACGCCAGGCGACTGGTTTGAAGTCGAACAGGATCGCGTCAACCAGTTCGCCGAAGTCACTGGCGATCATCAATGGATCCATGTCGATGTGGAACGGGCCAAAAAGGAATCCCCTTTCGGTGGTCCTATCGCCCATGGCCAGCTGACGCTTTCTATTATGGGCCTTGTTGGGCGCAGCAGCGAGGCAGCTCCAGAGCCAGCGGCGCCGCAGGGCCCGCGACCGAAACTGACAGTCAACTATGGTTTCGATAAGGTGAGATTTCCGTCTCCTGTGCCGGTAGGCGCGAAGATCAGGTCAGTTCGTGAGCTTAAGCGCGTGGAAGAGAAGAACGGATCCCTCGAACTTATGAGTGAAATCAAGGTTGAAGTGGAAGGTCAGGAGAAACCTGCCTGCGTTGCCGAAAGCCTGAGCCGACTCTATTTTTGACATCGGGCGCTCAATCAATCCTGCGAAAGGCCCGGCTTGCTGGGCCTTTTTTGCAATCAGCTCTCAATGAAGGCCTCCGGAATCACTGAATTTCCCGCACTGGTGGTACTTGCAGCGAACAAGTACTGCATGCATATAAGTTGCAGAACTGGTAGATTTGACAGCATACACGCCGCGAATCTAGGACTATCGTTGCCTATCGTTGTCAATTCGGTTGCATGGATCGCCTTGAATGTCAGTTGACGTGATCGAGTGATTCACCGTACAGATGGCTTTGTTATACGGGTCTAGTTGCACTGTAGGTAGCCGGTAGATCAATCCTTGCGGAGGAAAGCACAAACATCATGCCTAGAATCAGAAGTTCAGAACACCCTCATCCAGTAGACGTGCATGTCGGCCAGCGCGTTCGCGAGCGCCGCATTCTTCTTGGCATGAGCCAGCAAAAGCTGGGTGCTGCCTTGGGCATTACATTCCAGCAAGTCCAGAAGTACGAAAAGGGCACCAATCGCATTGGGTGCAGCCGTCTCTTCGATTTGAGCGAGGCGCAAAACGTACCGATTTCCTATTTCTTCGAAGGCTATAGCCGAAAAGGTGGTAGCGACGAAAATGCCGGACTTGGTACGCGAACACTTCGCCTGGCCCGGTATTTCAGTGAGCTTTCCGAAAGCCAGCGTGACGCGGTATTTGAATTGGTAAAGACGCTTGCACAGTCAGATGGCCAATCAAACGGCGGACGTCGCAAGGCATCTTAGATACCGTGCCAGTTAGGTGAACCGCACTGGCTTTGCTCACAAGAGACGAGCCGAGCCGAGCCACTCATGCACACTGAATCGCAGACTGGCGGCTCGCAGGCCGCCAGCTCCACAGCGCCAGGCTGAATCAAGAATTTCGCGGCGCCTGACCCAACGCTAAAACTCGATCAGTCACTCTCCACCGTCATTTGAAATCATCTCGACAAGCTGAACGATGCTTTCGATTTCATCGTTGGGCAATGCGGCGATTGCATAGGCCAGGCGTACGATCGCGCCCTTGAATTCTTCCTCAATCAACTCGAATTTTGGAAACTCTATAATCTGTGCGGTTCCATGTGCCATTGAGTTTTCCCTGTTCGCTTGATCTCTTGATTTCTTGATTTCAGTAAGAGACTGCGTGGATCACGCGGCTCTGGCGGCACGGACGAGCTGTATGACAGGCCCTGAAATTTCACGTGCGTGCCGGAAGTTCTGTAGCGACGTGGCGGACACTCTGAGGGAATAGGCCACATTCGTCTGGCCATCGACTTTTTGCGGTAGACCGAGCGGCGTGGCTTCCCAGCCGCCGTCTACAATCCCGCTCAGAACAGCGAGATTGGTAAAGAAAATGATCTCTTCTATGCCATAGAGCAGTCCAAATTCCACCATGGAACAAATGATCTCACTGCCAAACGTCAGCTCACCGGCCTCGCGTTGAGTACGCCGAGCAAGATTGTAATAGCGCGAGCACTCCCACACGCTTTCACCTCTTGGCGGCTCATCATCACAATAGTCCCGGAACTGGTCGATCATCATATGCGGAGCAGTCGTCGGAATTAACCTTGCCGAAGCCTTCAGATTGACCCCGTTTTCCAGCGCCAGAAGATAGATGGAACTTGGCGTGTCGTACTGATCAATTTCCAGGCCGTTCTGTGACTTCAATTTCCAGCCCATCTTCTTTATGAAGACGTCGTGCCGCTGCCTGTACATTTCCTCTAACTCACGCGCATACATTTCGCGATTTTCATTCAAGACCACATCAATCACGGTTGCACCTGTCCCTTTCTTATCTCCGGGAACAGTCCGTGATTGACGGATTTCGTGAAACCTGGCTAGTTAGCCAGTTGCTTTCTTGTTTGATTTGAAGGTTGGCGTCGGCACTACAACTGAGAACCGAACTTTCCGCATAGAATTCAGGGGCCCATCACCCACATCTTCTAGAGATCGATATGCTCTTCAATGATCGCCCGGACCACAGCCTGAACGCGGGTGGCGACTCCATACTTCTTTTTCGCGCTTTCCACATGAAAGTGTACAGTGCTACGACTTATACCAATAATTGTAGAAATATCATAGTCACTTTTGCCGCCGGCGACCCAACGCAGACATTCCTGCTCCCGCTGGCTGAGGCTGTTTCGCGAAAGCGCATCTTTGCGGGCTTTAAATTTGGCCAGTCTCAGGGTCGCGTCATGAAAGTATATCGCCGCCAGGTGGATAGCATTCATGCTGTCTGCAGAGAAGTCCGGATCAGCCCCGGACACGCTCACAACGGCTGTCGGCCGCGAGGGAACATGAACAGGAATTGTCATCCCTTCTTCCATACCAATGTCGGCTGCTTCATCAAAAATCTGTTGTTCAGTCGATGACAGATCGTTTTCTGCCGCCAGGTCTCGCCAGAGAAATGGAACTGACGTGGATTTTGCCGCCTTCATGACCAAATCTTTGCGTTTGTACTCTTCGGTCCCATAGTGGGTAACCCAGTCGCGTCCAATGTTGTTTAGTCGTAGCTGATTTTCCGGCAGGCGGCTGAAGTCTGAGAATGATGCACAAGCGAAATACTCCACGCCTGCATCACGCATGAAAGCGGCGAACTGGTCCTTGAGTTCGACTTCAGAAGTAGCCAGGCGAGTTTGACCTATAAAATTTCGCGTATCTCTGAATGAAAGCATCTAAGATCCATCGTTTCTCTCACGGGTCCAAAATTCTACGCCAGATGGCAAAGGCCGTCCAGTTGATCGACCTCACTTTGGACGACAAGTTATTTTTTATCATCAACTTAAACGAGTATCAGAGTACCGCGGGCGGTATGCAGGAACAATTCACAGCCCAATGAGTGCCGCTCCACAGTTGACTTCACTGAGTTACAGCTCCGATTCTGTGAGAAACGGCTTCCATAGGGCGATTGTTATTGGAACAGCAACATTCAACCAAAACGCGGTAGTCATCAGCGTGAAAAATGCCTCTTCACTGAGAATCTGATTTTGGACATAGGCGATGTCCATGACGACGAGCGCAAATTCGGCGCGTCCCACCATGCCGAATCCGATCATCAGACTCTCAGGCCAAGAGAATCTGGCCGTATATCTGGCAACGAGACCAGCAGAGGACATGATGCCGGTGGCTGCCGGTGTGTTCTGGAGGCCCGCACTCTTGAGAGACACCATGGTCAGTGGCTCCAGCTTGCGCCTCCTTGTCTAACCGTGACGATGAAATGTTCGGTCAAATCCAGTCAAGGATGTCAGCACGTGGCTGAACAAGTCGGAGATCTATTTTCATCGATCTTCTGTTTCTTCTTTGTCCGCAACGCCCTGGCCTCTGACTTCCAACCCGCCCGCGACGGTGCCCAGGCTTTCTTCACTATCGGGATCTGACTCAGATTCTGGATAGATCTCTTCACCGGCAGGTCCGGTGACAATGTCAAGGGATGGTGGGTCGATCTGTGCCTCGGTACTGCCGCCCTCTTCAATAACGCCGCGCTTCAGTGTGATGTCGCCATAGGCGGCGCGGCCTGGCCGTTTGCCAGCTTCCGTATCGGCTACGGCATCAGGATCGGTGACGGTTCCGGATTGGGGATCCTGAGCCCAGGCAGCCGGGCCACCCAGAAGCGTGATTAGGCTTGTGATCAATACAACAGGCGTGATGCGCATGATATATTCTCCCGAAATTCGCGTCTGATGGATCCTGAATCCCGCTGAAGATAACATAGCGACGCCGATGCCATCTGAACAAGGTGAACTGTTCTGGCACTGCGCCTGTTGTCTAACTCTCCGGAAATTGCCAGACTTCCTGGCAAAGTCAGTAGCACGAGGAACTTTGAACTATGGAAATCGAAGACTGGCCTTCGGCAAAAGACACGCCGGCACTCTATCGCGAACTCAAGGAGCTTGATCTGCTTGAGCATCTGGCCGAGCTGGAAGTCTTTGGCTTCACCGTATTGCCGCCGGAAAAGGTGGGGTCGCCTGAACAGCTGGCGGAGGTCCAGGCGGCCGTTCTTCGTGTTGCAAGCGATCGGAAAGGCTGCAAGCCCACCGACCTTGAAGATGTCTATTCCGATGGCCAGGAGCTGCTGCGTTTTGTGCTCTGGGACGACCCGGTTTTTGAAAAGCTGGTGCTGACACCGGCGGCGCTTGGCCTCATCCAGTGGCTGGTCGGTACAAACTGTGTGCTCAGCCTTTGCGATGCCTGGGTGAAAGGAAAGGGCGAGGCCAGTACGGCGGTCCATGCCGATTGGGCTCAGTTTGACATGCCGACCATGGCCGTGGAGACCTTCGGCGCAAATTTCAACTATCTGGTCACGGATTACTCAAAAGATGATGGCGGCCTGTCTTTCGTACCCGGCAGTCACCGCTGGCGTCGATTGCCTTCATCAGAGGAGGCTGAGTACTGGGCGGAGCATTCGCATCCCATCGAAGCCGAAGCCGGATCCATGATTGTCTGGGGAGATCACACCTGGCATGGTTCCTACCCGAAGAAATCTGACGGGTTACGGCTGATGGTGCTGGGCATGTTCAATCGCCCGCATATGCAGACCCAGGAAGCCTTCCGCGAGACCGCAACAGCTGAGGCGCTTGCCCGCAATCCTATGAGGTTTTCCAGGCTCATGAACGTCCACCATGTCATGCCATGGGGCAAAACACCGGACTATGGCAGGCGGGCAGGCGCGCCGCAGGGCTATCTCAGTCTCTTCGACACAGAGCCCGCCGGCGACAAGGTGAAAATGCCAAAGATATCTGACTTCCATGAATATGATCGCAAAGTCGGTTCTGGCATCCAGAAGAATATGTCGCGGAAGGTCATGAAGACTTCTGCAGATCACTATAAAGGCTAGAGAGGACTGAAAATGAGTATCGCGGACTATGGGACGTCGCCCTACGTCGATCCCCTGATGAAAGAACTTGAGGAATACGATCTCCTGAGACATGCGCTGGAGCTCGAGGCCTACGGTCTTACGATCGTCCCTCGCGAGAAAATCGGTGCCTCAGAAGACTTTGCCGAACGGCTTCGGAATGCGATCCTGAATACCTGCGAAAAGAGGAATGGCGTCCACGTCGATGACTATCTTGTGGACGAGCCGCACCAGCGCGACACCGGCAAAAACTCCTGGTATCTGTTGCAGGAAGATGACGCATTCATCGAAGCCGCTACAAATCCCCGAATGCTGACACTGGTCCGCTGGCTTTGTGGCCAAAGCGCCGTTCTGTCAGGTCACACATGGATTATCAAACCCCCCGGCGGCAGAAGCCTCGGCCTCCACAGCGACGCCCACGGCATCCCGCCGGGCGGCGGTCACATCGCCCATATGTGTAATGCTTCATGGATCTGCACTGATTACACAGGGGCGGAAGACGGCCCGACAGTATTTGTCCCGGGCAGCCACCGCTTTGGTCGCGCGACTTTACCCCACGAGACCAAACTCGACGAAACGCCCTTCGAAACAGTACCCCTTATTGCAGAAGCAGGCTCTCTTGCGCTTTGGCACGGCATGACCTGGCACGGCTCCGTCCCGCGGACCAATCCCGGTCTCCGCGTCACGCTGGTGCAGGTCTTCATGCGCATGCACATGCGCCCCATTCACCACTGGGAAGGCGAAGTGCCGGAAGAGCTGATCGAAAAACATCCTGAGTTGAGGAAAATTCTCGGCGAAAACCTCTACCCCTACAAAGAACAAAATGCCCATCCCGAGCGGGTCGCGCCATTCATGATGACCGGAACGGATCCCTTTGCCTAGAATCCACTCCAGCATCATCGAAGCTGGGCGCCGGCGGGCAACAATTTTCTGGAACTGGTGCCAGTCGGTGCTAGCATCAGCGAAGGCACTATTTCTGGAGGACTGGACATGGAATCATGGGTCTACGTGGCAGTCGCGCCGTTTGCCATGGTGATAGGCATCGTGGCAATCAAGGTCTGGCAACGCATGCGGGAGAGCGAACTCGAGCAGGAAGTTGCAATCGCAGAAGCCGAGGCAAGAAAAGTGGAAGCCGAGCTCGAGCTGGCACGGCTGACTGACAGAACGCAGACGCCACGCCCAATCTGAGCAGTCCCTCAGAGTTCGCGTATCAATCTTTTCTTTCTGCGCGCAGTCGCAGAGCTTCTTGAAGCAGCTTCAGATTTGTTTCCTCGACACCGAGGCGTTCGGCCTCGCTGGCCGCAACAAGCTCGGTCCGGTGTTCGCCCGGCAGCTTGAGATTTTCATCATAACCTGAGGCCTCAACAGCGAACATCGGATCCACCCAGTCCGGAGCAGGTCTGCCCCAGTCCGGTCGCTGATTGTCAAGGTGGCGGGAGTGCACGAATCCAATGATACCGATCAGGGAGACGAGCCAGCCGCTCTCTTCCCCAACCTCGCGCAAAAGAGCCTGTTCAAGTGTTTCGCCAGCTTCCGGCCTGCCACCGACATTCAGCATGGGCACCTCACCATGCACCAGAAGCACTTCTTCCTGCCGCAGGACCACAGCGCGCACAGAGCCAACAAACTTAACTGGCGGCACCTCGCTCGTCAGGCACAATCTGAATTCCAGTGGCACGCCGAGCCACTCCCCCGTCCATCCACTGAATTGCGCGTGGCGATCAAGATAAGCCTGTAACTCAAGCGCCGTCATCTCCACCTCTGATTTGCCCAGGGCGGCATTCCTACCAACAAACCGCTCGAAACGACAGCAGATTGGAATTGTCCTCTGACCGGTCTCGCTCTAATGTCGTTCGCGCAGCATTTCATGGAGAGAACAATGACACATGACATAGTAATTCGCGGTGGCCTGATTGTTGATGGCACTGGCAATGAACCATTCACTGGCGACGTCGCCATAGATGACGGCATCATCACTTCAGTCGGCACCGTTGAGGACGATGGCAAAGAGGAAATTGATGCCGCCGGCCAGGCAGTTTCGCCTGGCTTTATCGACTTGCATACCCATCTTGACGCACAAATCGGCTGGGATCCGTCCCTGACGCCGGTGAGCTGGCACGGCGTTACAACTGTTCTGATGGGCAATTGCGGCGTCACCTTCGCGCCCTGCAAGCCCAATGATCGGGAACTGCTTGCCGGCATGATGGAAACGGTCGAAGACATTCCAACACAAGCCATCCTGTCAGGACTGCCCTGGGACTGGGAGCATTACGGCGAATATCTCAATTCAATTGAACGCCTCAACCCCGGGATCAATGTTGCCGGCTTGGTCGGTCACTGTTCGGTGCGCTTTTATGTCATGGGAGAACGCGCTGTTGAGGAACAGGCCACTGATGAGGAACGCAGGCAAATGGCCGATATCGTGGGCACCGCCGTTGATGACGGCGCCTTTGGATTTTCGACCAATCGCTATGCACCTCACAAGCTTGCCGACGGGCGTTCCATTCCCGGAACATTTGCCGATCCGGCTGAACTCGTTGAAATTGCCAAGGCCATTGG
This sequence comes from uncultured Alphaproteobacteria bacterium, assembly GCA_965371465.1. Taxonomy (GTDB): domain Bacteria; phylum Pseudomonadota; class Alphaproteobacteria; order CBDUYM01; family CBDUYM01; genus CBDUYM01. Next base: position 12,557 of record CBDUYM010000019.1, on the reverse strand, counting down.
CCCCCGGGATGCGCTGATGCAGGCAGTTGGCGCTGACTTTGAAGTCCTCGCAAAGATGGAAGAAACCACCAAGGGCCGGATCCTGTTCAGTTACGGAACCGGGCCTGAGGAAGGCACGGGCGAAGCCCAGGCCGCTCGGCTTGCAAAATTCTCTGAAGGCAAGGATATCACCGCGATCACACAGGTGCGCGGATCCGGTTTCCTGTTCGGTCTGCAGTCAAACCTTCCGGTTGGTGGTGGCACCTGGCGGGAAGTTCGCGAGTTGGATTTTGCTGGTCGCCTGGCCGCCATCAATGATGCTGCGACTTGCCAGAAACTCGTTGAAGAGGCGAAACGCCCGAATGCCACTGGCATTCCCATGGAACAGGTCTACTTCCTCGGCGCTGGACCTTCACCTGACTATGCGCCATCGGAGGACAAGTGCCTGGCGAAGATTGCGCATGCGGCTGATGAGCATTGGGCAGAATCGTTCCTGCGCATGTCCCGCGAGACGGACGGCAAGGCTCTTTTCAATTTCCATATGTTCAATCGGAGCCTGAAGGAGCTCGGCGATCTCTTCCGCCATCAGCAATGCCTGCCAAGTCTTGGCGACGCCGGCGCGCATGTGTCACAGATCATGGATGCAGGTTGGGCGAGCTTTATTCTTTCCTACTGGGTCCGCGAAACCGGTCTCTTTTCACTGGCAGACGGCGTCAAACTGATGACATCGGTTCCGGCCCGCGTCATGGGCATCAAGGATCGAGGGCTGATCAGGGAAGGCATGCGTGCAGACATCAATGTCTTCGATGCCGATACCGTGGCTGAGCTACAGCCGGAGCTGGTCAGGGACTTTCCTGGAAATGCCCCGCGTTACATTCAGAAGTCCACGGGCTATAAAGCAACCATCGTCAATGGGCAGGTGAATGTCCGTGACGGTGAACATACCGGAGTGCGTGCTGGAACCGTACTCAGGCATCAGGCGGCATAACGCCAGAACTGGGACGACCAAGCGCCGGGGGGCTTCGAAAAAGTGACGACACCATTTGCGGGCCTCTCGGTTGTTGACCTGTCTGATCGGCTTTCCGGTGCTTTCGCCGCGCGCCTGTTTGGCGATTTCGGTGCCGAGGTGATCCTGGCGGAGCCGCCCGAGGGGCATCCTCTCAGGCGGGAGCCACCCTTTCTTGATGATCAACCTGGCGCGGAACGTTCCGTTCTTCATGCCTATGTAAACTGGAACAAACTGTCCATCGTGGTCTCCAGCCTCGATCAGATTGGCGAACTGATCGCATCTGCAGATGTTGTGATTACTTCAGCTGACCCTGTTTCATCCGCTCCATACGCATCGGCGCTTTCAAGACTTTCAAATGATGCAGTACATCTGTCGGTTACCGCCCACGGATTGACCGGACCCCTTGCAGGTCGGCCCGGCAACAACCTGACCAGTTCGGCCAGGACCGGATGGTCCTACATCAATCGCTTGAAGGATGAGCCAGCCCTGCAAATGCCCCACGATCAGGCTGGCTATGTAGGTGGTGTTGCCGGTTACATAGCGGCTGCGGCTGCGCTTCGGCGTCGGGATCAAACTGACACCGCAGAGCTTGCCGACGTGGCTGAGGTCGAGGCATTTGCTCAGACTGTCGCCCCCTGGGGTATCGCATCCATCTATGCAGATGTCGGCTTTTCCAATGGCCCGGCCGGTGGTCGCCCGCGCGGCGCGCCTGGTGTGCTCTTTGATCTGAAGGACGGCCGGATGAATTTCGGGATCGCCGATTTCCGAAATTGGGGTCCGGCGATGAAGGCACTCGAATTGCCAGAATTTGCTGATGTCGAGGAACTGATCCCCGATCTTGGCCGCCATTCAAAGGACCTTCGCGAAGTGGTGTTCGGCATGGCGCGAACCTTGCCAAATCTTGATCGCTGGGATGTTTTTCATTCGCTTGCCAAACTTCGCTGCCTGGTCGGGGTTCTGCAGGACATTGACGATATCGTGAATGACGATCAGCTCACCGCCCGGGGTTTCCTTGTGGAAACAGAGATCGAAGGCAAAAAAACGCGGGCAGCTGGCGCGATCGCAACACTTTCGCCGTCGCCCTGGAAGCTTTCTTCACCGGCACCGAAGCTTGATCAGGATCGCACGAAGATCGCAGCGAAGCCGAAGGAAGCCCGCAGCAAAACTGAGCCACTGCCTTTGGAGGCCATGTCTCCCGAAGCCATGGCCGAAGGACCATTGAGCGGGACGCGTGTCCTGAGCTTCGGGCAGGCATGGTCCGGCACCTTCAGTACCCAGCTTTTGTCACTTCTGGGTGCCGACGTTGTCCAGGTCGGCGCGCTTCACAGGCCGGATGTCTGGCGGCGGACCGCAGCCCTGGTGCCCAAAGGCATTCGCGATGAGAATCGCAAGCAATATGCGCTCAACACCCAGGGGCTTTATAATTCGGTCAACCTGAACAAGCGGGAGTTCACTCTCGATCTTCGTCAGGAAAAGGGTGTCGAGATCCTGTGGAAGCTGCTGCCGAATTTTGACATTCTGACAGACAATTTCCGGCCAAATGTGATCCCGTCCTGGGGCATTACGCTCGAGAAACTCCATGAGTTACGACCGGGCTACATCTGGGCTTCAATTTCCGGCTACGGGACTGAGGGACCCTATTGGCAGTATCCGGCGAATGGCGCGACGACTGAACCCATGGCGGGGCTTTCATCCATTCACGGATACGAAGGTGACCAGGGCATGAACACTGGCGGGCTTTATCCAGATCCCATTGCCGGTTACTTCATGGTGGCAACATTGCTGGCGGCCATGAACCATCGCGACAGGACCGGCGAGCCGCAGCGTGTTGATCTGTCGATGATGGAGGCGATCACAGCTATCTGTGGCGATGCCGTGGTCGAATACGATGCAACCGGGCGTCTGCCGCAGCCCCGTGGCAACCATCATCCCAGGATGTCGCCTCACAACAATTACGATGCGAAGAACGGCGAGTGGTTGGCCATCGCCGTCGATACGGATGCCGCGTTCCGGGCACTCGCAGATCACATCGGCGACCCACGGCTCGGCGACGAAAAATTTGCCTCGATGGCATCCAGAAAGGCCAACGAGGCAGAACTTGATGCGATTATCGCCGACTGGACCGTGCGGCAGGATGCCCGCGAGGCGGATCACGCCCTTGGCTTGCTTGGTATCAATGCGGCAAGGGTGGCACCCCTTTACGAACTCTATAGCCTGCCGGACCCCGATTTCAGGGAATCAGGTTTTGTGACAGAGATTGACCATGTTGAAGCCGGCAAGACCTGGTTGCCGGGACGACCGTGGCGGTTTTCCGGGGCTGCTTCCGCGCCACTGCGACCAGCACCTTGTGTCGGCGAGCATAGCCGTGAAGTTCTGAAGGCTGAACTTGGCATTGACGATGCTGAATATGAGGCACTGGTCGCCGCCGGTGTAACAGGTACACTCGACGATCTGGACGGCTGAGCAATATGGCCGGATAATCGGGCCAGAAAAGAAACAGTTTTGGGGAGAATTTGATGAGCTTCAATGCTTTGCTCATTGCTAATCGCGGAGAAATTTCCATCCGCATTGCGCGCGCCGCCGCCGATCTTGGATTGCCGAGCGTCGCCGTCTACTCAGAGGATGATGCCACCAGCCTGCATACCAGGGTCGCCGACGAAGCCGTGGCGCTTGTCGGCAAGGGGCCGGCTGCCTATCTCGATGGCGCGGGCATTATAGCCGCCGCCAGGGAGGCCGGTTGCGATGCCATCCACCCGGGCTACGGTTTTCTCGCCGAGCGTGGTGATTTCGCGCGGGCCTGCATAAAGGCTGGAATAACGTTCGTCGGTCCCGCTGTCGAACATCTTGAGCTGTTCGGTGACAAGGCGCGTGCCCGTGCGGCGGCGATAGAATCTGATGTGCCTGTGCTCAAAGGCATCGACCATGCCGTTTCCCTTGATGAAGCCAAAGATTTTTATAGGTCTCTCGGCAAGAAAGGCGCCATGATCATCAAAGCGCTTGCCGGCGGCGGTGGTCGCGGCACCCGTGCAGTTACATCAGCTGACGAGATTGAAAAAGCCTACGAGCGCTGCCGGTCCGAGGCCAATTCAGCTTTTGGAGTGCCCGATGTCTACGTCGAAGAATTCCTCACCCGCGCGCGCCATATCGAAGTTCAGATCGTCGGCGACAACTGGTCGAACGTGATCCATCTTGGTGAGCGTGAATGCTCTCTGCAGCGCCGCTACCAGAAAATTGTCGAAATCGCACCGGCGGTGGATCTTGATGACGGGATCAGGGCTTCAATCATTGACGGAGCGGTCCGGTTCGCCGCGAAACAGGGCTATTCAAGCCTCGGCACGTTCGAATTCCTGGTCGATGATTCCGGCCGCAAGGGTGCCCAGCCATTTATCTTTATCGAAGCCAACGCCCGCCTCCAGGTCGAACATACCGTGACCGAGGAAGTCACCGGCGTCGATCTTGTGCAATCCCAGCTGCGTTTGGCACAAGGCGAAACCCTCGCTGATCTGGGCCTTGATGACCCCGATGTGGCGAGGCCCCGCGGCGTTGCCATTCAGGCGCGGGTCCACATGGATGTCATCAGGGAAGACGGCTCCATCCGGCCCGGCAGCGGCACTTTGACGGCCTACGAAGCACCAAACGGCCCCGGCGTTCGCACCGACGGCTTTGGCTATGCCGGATACAAAACCAGCACATCGTTTGACAGTCTGCTGGCCAAGGTGATTGTGCATTCGCCATCGCCTGACATCAGCCAGGCGACGTCCCGTGCCGCACGGGCCCTGAGCGAGTTCCGTCTTGAAGGCGTCGGCACCAACATTCCGTTCCTGCAGAATATCCTCGCCCATGAGGATTTCGGCACCTCTGCCGTCCACACGACATGGGTTGATGAACATATGGTGGAGCTTGCCGCACCCGTTGAAGCCCGCGCCAGGTTCGTCGAAGTTGGCACCTCCCAGGCAAATGCCGCCGATGCCGGATTTGCCGGTGCCCGCGTCGACGGCACCGATCCCCTGGCGCTTTTCAATCATGACGCCCAGGTCAAGGCCGCAGAGGCGGCAGAGGCCGCCAATGGCGAAACCGAACAAGCACCTGAGCTGACCGGACCCAATGGTTCCATCGGTGTGGCGGCACCCATTCAGGGCACCATCGTCTCCCTTGATGTGGTGCTAGAGGATGAAGTGCGGGAAGGTCAGCAGGTCGCTGTCGTCGAAGCCATGAAGATGGAACATATCATCAAGGCCGACCGCGACGGTATTGTCCGCCAGATCACCATGAACGAAGGTGATGTGGTGCTGGAAGGCTATCCCATTGTTTTCATTGAAGAAGCTGAAGTAAACGTCGATGCATTGAAAGCTGAAGCGGAGATTGATCTCGACTATATCCGGCCTGATCTGCAGCTCACCAACGAGCGCCACGCCATGACCCTTGATGCCGCCAGGCCCGAGGCCGTGGCCAAACGCAAAGGCTTTGGCTACCGCATGCCGCGCGAAAACATCGCGCAATTAATGGACGAAGGCTCGTTCCAGGAATACTGGCCACTGATTGTCGCCCGCCAGCATCGCCGTCACGATATGGAAACGTTGCGCAAGAACACGCCCGCCGATGGCCTGCTCGCCGGCATGGGCACCATCAACGCCGATCTCTTTGGCGAGGAAGCCGCGCGCGCCATGGTGGTCCACTACGATTACACCGTGCTCGCAGGCACGCAAGGAGGTAGGAATCACTACAAACAGGATCGCATGTTCGATCTCGCCCGGCGCTTCCGCATTCCGCTAGTGCTCTTTGGCGAAGGCGGCGGCGGCAGGCCCGGTGACGACGCGACAGGTCCGGGCGTTGCCTTTGATACCTACACCTTCACCCAGTTTTCCAAGTTAAGCGCGCTAATTCCCCTGGTCTGTATTGTCAATGGCCGGACATTTGCCGGCAACACGGCGCTGGTCGCCGCCTGCGACATCATTATTGCCACGGAAGGCTCCACGGTCGCCATGGGCGGGCCTGCCATGATCGAAGGCGGCGGGCTTGGTATCTACACGCCCGAAGAAGTGGGACCCATGTCGTTCCAGGTGCCAAATGGTGTCGTCGATATCCTGGCCAAAGACGAGGAAGAAGCGGTCGATGTCGCCAAGAAATACCTCTCATATTTCCAGGGCAAGATATCTGACTGGGAAGCGCCGGATCAGCGCCGCCTGCGCCACGTCATCCCCGAAAACCGCCTCCGGCTCTATGACATGCGCGAGATCATCAACACCATCGCCGACGTCGGCAGCGTTCTCGAAATCCGCGAAAAATTCGGTATCGGTGTGATTACATGCTTCATCCGTGTCGAAGGCAAACCCATGGGTGTCATCGCCAATAACCCGCACCACCTCGCCGGCGCCATTGACAGCGATGGCGCAGACAAGGGTGCCAGGTTCATGCAGCTTTGCGATGCCTTCGATATCCCGATCCTGAGCCTGATGGATTGCCCCGGCATCATGGTCGGCCCCGATCACGAGAAAACCGCGCTCGTCCGCCATTCCGTCCGCATGTTCAACGCCGGCGCCAACCTCACGACCCCATTGTTCGGTGTCGTCGTCCGCAAGGCCTACGGCCTCGGCGTCCAGGCCATGTGCGGCGCATCCGCCCGTGTCGGCTTCTTCACAGTCGGCTGGCCCACCGCCGAATTCGCCGGCATGAACATCGAAGGTTCGGTCAAACTCGGCTTCCGAAACGAGCTCGCCGCAATAGAAGACGACGACGAACGCAAAGCCGAATTCGACATGCGCGTCGCCAGAAGTTACGAAGGCGCGAAGGCGATCAATTCGGCAGTTGGCGGGGGGCTTGATGATGTGATCGACCCGGCAGACACACGCGACTGGATCGCGAACAGCCTGAAGCGCCTGCCGCCCGTGGAGCCAAGGACGGGGAAGAAGTATCCGTATATTGATCCCTGGTAGGCAGGCATGTGACGCACTATCGCTGTGCATCCCATCTCGATCGAAGCATCCAGAATTGCGTCTGAACTGGCTTGCACGGTCCTTACGAAATTGCTTGTTTCAAGAAAAAGTTATGCAGCTGGGCTTTCTGCGGCAACTAGATCGGCTTTTTTCCGCGCTTCTCTGAGCAGCGGCTGCATTAGGGTCTCTATGATTTTCTTGGCAGGTGTCACCAGTGCCACTCCGCTATTCATCGAGCTGGTTAATTTGCCAGACGCATCAGTTGGCTCTATCTCTTGGGCTACGGCCTCATCAATCGTATATGTCTGTACCTCCCAATGACCTAATGCCATCCCAAGAAGGAACGCGCCGCTGGTGGACATCGCGTTTGAAGAACGAACGAATACAGGAGAGCCGCTGAGGCCCCCGATGGAACGCGCTTCAATAAGAATTGCCTCTACCATCTTGGTCTTATCACCATCACGTACTGGTACTAAATCTTCGTCCATCATGGCAATGTGACCTACTCTGACGATTGGAATATTTCGCCCGGCGCCGAAGTGATGTGCAAACAGGCCGACAGTATAGACCTCATCTCCAATCCCTATTCCTGAAATATCGGCATTTTCGGCCAATGCATCAGAGCCGATGATTAAGTCTGGCGCAATATACTTGTAGTCCAAGTCCTCTCCGACTCCAACTTGAACCATTGCAACATCAGCAGTTACGTCAGATGGATGAAAGTGCCAATGTGACTTGTCCAACGGCAAGACCTTGGCACCACCGTTCTTCAAATTGGCTCGCAAGAAGGCGTGTTCCAGGGGAAGCATGTCAAATACGTGCTTTGCAGTGACGATGTAGGTGTAGAATCGGTCGTCGTGTTCCTCAGATGGAACGCCAATAAAAAATGCGGTTCCTCGTAACGTCACCACTTGTTCTGTTTCATTGATGGGTTCACCGGTTCCGACAAATAGGACGCACTCTTTAACGATGTCAGCGATCCGCATGGTATTCCTCTTCTCTCTTGCATCCCGTCGGCGCGAATTGACGTCTGTCACCCCTATGAACATCAGCAGGTGTAAGCATCCTGTCGCATTCCGGCTGGATGTCGCTTCCGCCGTGCCAATCTTGCCTCAGATGTCCGGCGGGATTTGCCTGTGGCCTTGCGTGGCACTTGATGCCTTGCTAGTACACTAAATGACTGTATTTTGGTACTTTTTTGCTATCCACCGAATTCCTGAGCAAAACTCAGCCAATATCATCATCTGACATGTCTATGCTGGCATGTGAGTCAGATAGCTTAATGTGCTTGCGAGAAAATTCTAGTGCTGAAGGGTTTTCTGGCGTTCTTTGGCCTGGTGAACGGCAGATGATGGGAGCCACATTGAAACAGAGACGATGAGGCAAGCAAATGAGCTCAAACAAAGGAAGCTATTCTTCTCAGGCTGAGCAAGAAGCTGAACGGGCTTGGATACAGGACTGTGCAAGAAATGGAATTGCAATCAAGCCAACTGCGAAATTTCTGGCAATGTTTGTGACTTGGCAGAGGCGCGTGATGGGCTGGAAACAGGAAACCCTAGCCAGCTTCGCCTCGGTATCTTTGTCGACAGTCCAGAGGATCGAGCGTGGCGAGGTGGTGCGAGACATTAGCATGGATCGGGTCGCGGTCGCCTTAGGGTATGATGAAGGAGACTTCACTAGGCCAAGAGTCCCGCTGCCGGAGCACGAAGCCGCAGCTGCAAGCATCAGGAGCATGGAACTATTCTCGGACCGCGTGGCCGTCGATGTCAGCCCCATCACCAAGCAACGGCAAATTCGCAGCCTTGCAAATTCAGAATGTTACCTGGTCGACACTGCCAGGCTTGGCGCGGCATTCGAACAAGAAGGTGCTGCTCTCGTTGAAACCATGGATTTCGTGTCGTTCGTGATATCAGACCTCGGTCCATCGAAGGACCTAGCAAAAGTGGAACCGGTTTCACGGCGAGCTCTATATCGTCAAGTTCTTGGCGAAATTAAACAGTTGGAAATCGGCTCGCGGTCAGTGGCATTGGGTGGCACCTACACAGCGAAAACGAGTCACGAGCATTTGCCACAGGCTCAAGTCGCAGTGATAGCCTTTTTTCCGCTTGCCACGGATCCCGCGGCGGCGAAGAGAACTTTCCTTCTTCTGCCGAAAGAAATCGAAATGACCTACAGCTGTTTGGGTAGCATGTGAGCGAAGAGAATTCGCGACTAAAGGCAGCTTATGCAGTCTGTTTGCTCCCCCTACTTCCACAAATCCGAGCTTGCCTTCATGAATCTCAGCATCATCATCATCCGGGCGACGTCCTCGCCACTCTCCGGGTCGGCGAGAATGCTCTCGTACCAGAAATATTCCGTCTTCGGTGTTTCACTCACGGCTAAAATCCTGCCTCTGGCTTCGTAGTCCTTCTCAACGAAGACGGGGCCCTTTAGGGCTTGCACTTCAATCGCGCCGAAGAGGCCGACGCCGTAGTTTGAGTTCCTTTTGAGAAGCCCGTGTTCGGCCACGCGGATAGTCTGGACCATCATGCTCGGCGGCAATGCGGGGGCGCCGTAGGGGGAGGCATCCGTGTATTCGGCCATGGGCTCGGTGATGACATTGAGCCTTGCATCAAGCCGTTCCTGGCTCGCGCGCACTTTCACGGGCTCGCCTTCATGGCCGGGCTTGAGCGCCTCGAGAATGCGGATGTCTTCGGGCTCGGGCGTGGTCTTGAGGCGTTTGGCAAGCGCGCTCGGCTCGTCGGGCGTGCCCACGGATGCCGTGCCGTCACAGATCCGATGGCCGTCCATGTCGTCCATCCAGATTTCGATTTGGCCATCACTTGCGTCGCGAAGGTCCGCTGCCGGCGCTTTGGCGAATGCCTGGACCTGTTCCTCATCCGATGTGGCGTAGCGGAAATAGAGCGAGAGCCCGCCGGTCTCGAACCATCGCTGGCCGAATATCGTCGTCAGCAGGGGCGGGAACTGTTCCATATGGAGGGAGCCTGCCACCGTGCCGCCACGGAAGCCGAGCTTTTGCGCCGTCGCGTCATCATGAATGGAGCCGGCACCGGCACTGCGCGCGGAGTTTCTCGGCGTGCGAACCGGGCCTTCCAGAGCCCCTTCGTGCATGCGGAAACCTTCCAATGCGGTTGCTGAAAGATCATATGAAATGGCCATGATGTGTCTCCCTCTTTCGGGAAAGTCTCGCGCTGTCGGTTGTGCGCGTCAAGCCTGCGCTCTTCTCACCTCGTCCTAGGGCATGGCGCGTTCAATCAGCTCCCTGATCGCATCGATTACGATTTCGGGCTCCTCGAGCTGCACATAGTGGCCGCTGCCGATGGCGAGCACCTGTTTACTGTCGCTCGAAAGCGTCAGTGCGTCCGCCTGCAGCTCTCCCCAAATGATCGGTATCTGCGCCCGCAATTCTTCGTCGTCCTCGCCGTCAAAACGATCAGGCGCAGCCCCTGTAATCACGATCAGGGGAATGTCGCCATAGGAAGTAATGGCTGCTGCTTCTTCTACCAGCAGCGGAAGATTTATCATTTCATCAAGGGCGCCTGATATGCCTCTGATCGCCAGGGCATTGGCCCGCAGGTTTATGGCGTCGCTCTCGATGGTGCCGGGATAGGTGTTTGACAGCAGGAGGCGCAGTATGCCGAGAGAGTTGGCTGCTTCCATCAGCAGGCGGGGCGGGGCCTCGGTGGGTCGACCGAGTTCCAGCAACCTTTGCATCTGGTCGGGGTGGGATGCATCGACCATAACCACGCCGGCAATGTCATCTGAATAGTCCACGATGAAGCTCCTGGATGTGACGCCGGCGACGGAATGACCAACCAGAATATAGGGCTTTGGCACATCCGTCGCTTCAAGAAGAGCATGCAGCTCCGTCGCCATGGCGGCACCAGACTTCGGGTTCGTGCCCCGTTCGCTCCACAATATGCCGGCCCGGTCATAGGAGAGGGTCGTTGTAACCTTGGCAATTTCATGCTGGACCCTGAACCAGGGCAAATGCCCGCCACGTTCAAGGCCGGATTCAAAGACCACCGTGGGCCCGCCTTCACCTTTTCTCACGAAGTGAAGCTTGTGGCCGCCAACGGAAATCAGCTCCCCTTCAGGCGGGAAATTCCTCTCTGCTGCTGAGCGGGCAATCTGTTCATAGGTAAACCCGGCGCCCATGGCTGTGAGCAGCAAAGCAACAAGAGTGAGGGAAATCCGCTTCACCCAAACTAATACTCTTTTCATTTCTGACTTCCCAAACGGATGTTTGCAGGCTGCTTCAGTCTTCTGTCAGTTCAAGAATTTCTATCTCGCCGCCTGCCTCGTAAGCCGGATTACCGGGGAGCAGCGCGCTGACCTCTGCCATACTATCGGCTTCAAACCGCATGAAGCCAGCAACGATGCAGCCATCCCTATTGTCGTCGGCCTGGTCGTCGGCCTCATCGGGGGCAGCTTTGCGGGCCCGAATACCATTTCCGAGAGCGCTACCGCCCCTGAACTTGCCGGAGCCTGTGAGTGTTTCAATGTATGCCTGCCAGTCTTTGACGTCGGAAATACTGTCCGCCTTCATGATCATCATGAATTCTGCCATTTTCATTCTCCTTACCGAGCAAGGGTGCTAGCTTAGATGAGATTGATTCGCAAATGTAGCCCTATCGATGACCTGTCAGGGGAGACAGAATATGAACTCAACCATTATACCGGGATTGCGATACCGGGATCCTGAAGCCGCACTTGAATGGCTGAAAAATGCGTTCGGCTTCTCGGAGCATCTCGTGGCCCGCAACGATGAAGGCGGGATTGTTCATGCTGAACTCGTGCTCGGTGGCGGCATGCTCATGCTCGGCCCCTACGGAGACACGGAACACGACAGCCAGATAACCATGCCGGGTGACATTGGCAATCTCGAAACCCAGGCGCCCTACATCGTCGTGGCCAGCGCAGACGCAGCCTACGAAACAGCAAAAGCAGCAGGCGCCGAGATCGTCATGGACATTGTCGATCAGGACTATGGCGGCCGCGGTTTCGGCTGCCGTGACCCCGAAGGTCACTTCTGGAGTATTGGTGATTTCGATCCCTGGGCGTGAGGTCGGAGGCGCTGCCAGCCCAGTATTGTCAGCCTGGTGTTGCGATCCTAACGTTGGCGGCGGCCCGTTGCCATGCCTGAGCCGGCTTCGCGGGGGGAAGCGCTCGCCTCTTCGCTGGCCTCTGTGGTGGCCTCATCGGTAGTTCCTGATGTTGGCGCTGGCAGGCCGAATTTCTCGCGGTCTTCGGCATTGATGGGATCGCCGGCGTTCACGACAATGGTGCCGAGTTCGCAGGGCGGGTTAACCGGACTGCCGGTCTCATTCAAATCTTCATCAAGCAGAAAGAGACAGGGTCCGTCTGCCGGATCCAGCAGTTCCATTTTCTTCCGTTCCTCGGCAAGGCTGGAACCGATGCCCGCCAGAAGCGTCAAAACAAGAGAAATCGCAGCAAATTTACCAGTCATGTGATGTTGTTCCTTAAGCAAGCTCGTCCCCAAGCGCGTCCCAGTCAAAGATGTGTGAGTGGAGGTTAGGAGATTTCTGTTCCAAGCGCCAGTTCACTCATGCAAGCTGAACCCAGTCCGCCTGAACGGAACCTTAACGGCGGTACTGAGAGAAAGCCTGGCCCAT
>CBDUYM010000018.1:0-69981 GCA_965371465.1 uncultured Alphaproteobacteria bacterium | reverse complement strand
CCTTTGCCCTGGCCGCGCTCGCTGGCGCCGATGCTGTCTCCATCGTCGTCGGCATCACGATAGTTCGCCGCATAATAGTCCGCAATAATCCGGCGTTCAGCGGCCGAAAAGGCCATTTCTCCCACTGACTGCGCCGGGACAGGGCTCATTGAGCCCAGAAAAACTGCCAGAAACAGGATGGCGGCAAACGAAAATGCAGAGGTCCTCATGGGAAGGTTCCTTGGCAAGTGTGAGTAATACTCAACTTTCGAACTTCGAAAGCTGTTTGGCAATCATATGTGCCTGATCTTCAGACACCTCTCGCGGATCAAAAAGAACGATGCCCTCATCCAGATGATGGTTCCTTGTGCGAACGGAAGGAGATCCGCTGGCCAGAAATGACACCAGGTCCCGAATATCGAAGCCGCCATCCGCTGCCTCAACTGCCACGCGTGCAATACTCCGCCCTGCCTCGTCCGAGCGGATATGACCGGCGAGGTCTGCAGAACCAGCTATGGCGGCGAGAATGATCTCGTTGACCCGGTCGCATTTTGCATTGAGTGCGAGCACGTCGCGCTCTACATAAGTTTCGAGCGCTGTCATCAGGCCCGCGATCTGTTCTTTGCCAACTTTCATGGCTCTGGCGATGCCGCGCGTCTGCAGCTCACAGGCCTCAACCAGTTTTTCTGACCCGGCAATGAAGCCTGTTGTGGGTCCGCCAATAGCTTTTCCGCCGGAATAGGTGACAAGGTCGACGCCCAATGAAATATAGCGTGTCAGATCATCTTCCGCTGCCGCATCAACAATCACCGGTAATTTGGCCTCGTGGCAAAGCTCAATGGCCTGATCCAGCAGAATCATGTCTTCCTGAACCGCGTGATGGGACTGGACAAAGAGGAATGCAGCGATTTCAGATGTATCAGCCAGTGCATCCACAAGCGCACTGACCGGCACATCAGCCGCAGATCCGATGATCTGAGGATCGCCACCACCAAGCCGGATCATCTGTTCAACGGAAGCCCCGAAGTTCACCTGGTGTCCAGCCTGAAGCAAAATTCTGTTGGGCCGTCCATCCGTCAACGGCAACCGAAAGGCGGCTGATGTATCGATGCCGGCGATGACGGCGGCCACCGAGATTGCAATCCCGGCGGCGGCACCGGTCGTAATGCTGGCGGCTTCAGCCCCGGTAATTTCAGCAATGCGACTTCCAGCAAGCGACCTCAGCTCGGCAAGATCAACATGCCACTGTGCGGCCGCTGACTGCGCATCTGCAACAGCCAGGGCTTGCGCGGTTCCGCCGAGCGCGGTCATTTTACCGGCAGCATTGATGACCGGTGCGATGTCCAGATTTCCGTATGCCTTGGCCATCCATGGTTCCTCTAGAGCGGCGACGAAGTGTCGTAGCGCTGACCATTTACAAATACAATGTGAGGGACAATCTGAGTTTCGGACGATCGTTCTTCGCCTTCAGCATCTTCCATGGTGATCGGATCGGCCACTTCGCGAAACAGCGTGATGTGCGCGGGTCCATCCACTTTCAGGGCGCCGAAACCATCCTGATCTATGCCGATGGCTTTTGCAGGGGTCAGCGTCACCGCCTTGACAACATCATGCAGCGTCAGACCCAGCATCCGCATCTTGGTCATGGTCCTGGCGAGTGATACGACATAACGATCTACGTTACCAAGGTGCAGGTCGCTTGAAACGCAGTGAACCGGCATGCCCTGATCAAGCGCAGCTTCGCATGTGGCAAACGAAAATGATGACCTCCCGTGAGCCAGATCAACAATAACGCCGCGCTCAACTGCACGCTTGAAGGCCGGCAGGACTTTTTTGTTACGGCCAAGCACACCGCCGATCTTGCCGTGATAGCTGTGCGTGACAATATCTCCGGGCGCCAGCATATCCAGCACTTCGTCGATCACTGGCGGCGCATTTCCGATATGGCACATCAGAGGCATCCCCGTCAGGTCGGCAGCTTTGCGGCCGATCTTGACGGCTTCGATGCCGAACATGCCGGTGTGCGATGCGCTGGCAAGCACCTTGATTCCGACAATCCAGTCAGAATGGCGTTCAGCCGATTCCACCGCGCCAGACAGCGAGACCAGTTCAGGGCGTGAGGAGTGCCCGCCGCCGAGATTGGGAAGGCCGGGCGAGCCCACATTTACAAACGCATAGACCCGCGTTTCCTGCGTCTTGTGCACAAATTCCGGGAAGGCATCAATGGTTGCCGGTCCGGACGAACCTGCATCAATCACACAGGCTACGCCTTGAGTTACGCCAATTCTGTCGGCTTGCAGCCTGGAATGTTGAAACAGAGGATGGCTGAAAACGTGAGTGTGGAGATCTATGAAACCCGGGGCGACGCAGGCATCCGAGGCATCAATCTGTTCGTCAATGTCGGCATCTTCTGTTTCGACAAGGCCCAGTGCCGCTATTTTTCCATCGCGAATGAGAACGTCGCCGGACGTACTGGTGCCGGACTCTACATCAAATATTTTGCCACCTTTAATCAGCGTTGTCGTCATGGTTTGCGATGTACCCGCCCATAGCTCTTTGCCCGCGATTGGTTCTACACTGCATGAAGGGAAGGGGCCCGTCAAACATGCAGGAACACTGGCTGATTGTCGGAACGTACACAGATGGCGGCGCATCGAGAGGAATTTATCGCGCCCGGTTCAATGCCCGTTCCGGTACGTTCGGCAGCGTCGAACTTTTGGCCGAAACGGAGAATCCGTCTTTCCTTGCCGCGCATGAGGACTGTCTTTACGCCGTCAATGAAAATGGCGAGGCCAATGGCCAGCCAGCCGGTGCCGTCTCTGCTTTCTCCTTCGATCGGCGCAATGGAGCCTTGGAATTCCTCAATCAGCAGTCGACAGGCGGTTCCTATCCCTGTCATCTGATCCATGACCGGGATCTGGACGCCGTGATTGTTGCAAATTATGGAAGCGGCACGGTTGCCACTTTCAGCATTGAAGCCGACGGTCAACTTTCAGCCAGAAGGGCACTCTTCAATCACAAAGGCCATGGACCGGATGAAGGGCGCCAGGAAGGTCCCCATGCACACTCGGTTGCGGTGCCGGGCCACGGTGACTGTCTGTTCGCACCAGACCTTGGCGCCGATGCACTCATTGCCTATCAGCGCGCCGGCAAACGACAATTGCTCCGGCGCGTCCCGGCACTTGATGTTGACTGCCCGCCGGGCTCCGGGCCAAGGCACTTCGTCTTCAATGATACATCGACACGCGGCTACCTGATCACCGAACTCTCGAACCAGATCCTGACTTTCGACTTTGCTGCTGAAACAGGTCGGCTTGATCTGATTGGGCAGACATCTACATTGCCCCCAGGCTTCACCGGGACCAGCTCTTGCGCCGACATCCACCTTTCGCCGGATGGGAAATTCCTGTACGGCTCGAACCGGGGGCACGACAGCATCGCCATTTTTGTAATCGATCAGGCCACTGGCCTGCCAGCGCTGGTCGGGCACACGCCTACCGGCGGCGGCCACCCAAGAAATTTCTGTATTCATCCCGCCGGTGAGTTTCTTCTTGTTGCCAATCGCGACGCCGATCAGATCGTGAGCTTCGCCATTGATCAATCTTCGGGCAGGCTTACCAGAGTTTCAGAGACGACCAGCATTTCACGCCCGGTCTGTCTGATTCTTGAAGAAAAGCTCTAGAGGTTACTTCCGGTCGAGCGGCCTCGTTGCATCTGAAAGCGCCTGCCATTGTCGGTAAATGTCGGCATACGATTCGGCGACATCCGGTTGCGGTGATCTCGTTGCCGTGATCGGCACCATGGCCGCCGCTGCGATTTCTGTATCTGCATGCAGGCCGAGAGCAACCGCCAGATAAAGCGCCGCACCGCGAGCCTCCACGGCTTCGTCGGACATTTCGATCCGCCGGTTCAGAACATCGGCGATGATCTGAGACCAGACTGCGCTCTGAGCTCCGCTGCCGGTCAGCCGCAAAAGCTCTGGTTCACCGCACCATTGAACGATCTGGTCAAAAATTGCGCGAACGGCGAAAGCGCCGCCTTCCAGCACGGCTCGATATAGTTCACCGCGACGGTGCCGTGAATGCATGCCCGCAAATACAGCGCTGGCGCCAGGCCGTGCTTCCGGTGCGACCTGACCCGCAAGGAACGGCAGAAACAGGACGCCATCTGATCCGGGCGCGACCTGGTCAGCTTCGGCATCCATTTCCAGGAACGTTTGCCGCCGCGTCGCTTCGTCGGATTCAGTCCAGGTGTCCAGGAACCAGTCTGCCGCCCGGCCGCCCATTACGGCATTGCCGCCAATGACATGAAGGTTGGGTGGCAGGCCGTAAAAGCGATAGGCGCCATCGGGTGCTGTAACAGTAACTGTCCTGACAACGGCATGCGTGCCCAGCGTAATCGCATAGGTTCCGGGAGTTCCGGCACCCGCACCGATGTTCGCGCAGATACCATCATGACCACCAACAGCCACAGGCATTCCATTCGGCAATCCTGTTGCCGCATCGGCTTCCATGCTGAGCGTGCCGCCAATTTCCCAAGGGTTTGCGATCCGGGGCAGTTGGTCAGGCCGCAGCCCCGCTTCCAGAACGGCATTTTCATCCCACCGGTCATTGTCGGCTGAAGAGGTGGGATCCGTAATCGCTTGCCCGGTCAGCCGCAGCATCAAGAAATCCTTGGCGTAAAGGACATGCGCTACTTGCTGGAATTTCTCTGGCTCATTACGTGCCAGCCACATGGACTTTGCCATCAGGGCGGCAGCGTAGTTTGACAGGTGCCCGCCAGCGCGCCGCCAGGCCACCAGTTCCTGCATTTCATCGCTATGGCGCTGATCCGACCAGGGATTACTGATAACGGTGCCTTTGCCGTCAACAAACACCGCTGCGCCACCTCGGCCGGACAGAGACACGCCCAGCACTTCACGGGCGTTCATCGCCGGCAGTTGCAGAACTTCCTTCGTCAGGCGACAGGCGTCTGACCACCACTGATCTGCGTCCTGCCAGCGTTGTTCACCTGCGGTATGATCCTGGTGGCGTGCCGATTTAATCGCCAAAAGGGCGCCATCAGGATCGAACGCAGCAACTTTCAGTCGGGTGGTGCCAAGATCAAGAGAAATAAGGGCTTGCCGGGTCATTTGCAGAACGATAGCTGTGGAATTATGCTCTGGCCAGAGTATTGGATATAGCCAGAGTGTTGGCTGAAGATATTAGCTGAACCGGCAGGAGCCACTTCTTCATGAGCCTGATGACCGACGAACATAGAACTCATCTCGACGACCATGGCTGGGTGGTCATACCTGATGTGGTTCCAAGAGAACATCGCGACCGGGTGATTGTGGCGACTTGTGAATTTCTTGGCATTGATCGCGAGGATCGTCAATCCTGGTACAGGCCACAGCTCGAAGGGCACGGCATTGTGCCGTTGCATCACCATCCGGCACTGTGGGCAGTGAGGGAGCTGCCGCCAGTCCATGCCATTTTTGCTGACATTTACGGCACAGAAAAGCTCTGGTCATCGGTTGACCGTGTTTCCTTCAAAGCGCCGATTTCAGGGTGGAAAGACGAAATCAGGGAAGCGCCAGTTCACTGGGACGGTGATCCGCGGCAAGACGGGCCGAATGTGCAGGGTCTTGTCTATCTCACTGACACACCTGCCGATCAGGGCGGCTTTATCGTCGTACCTGAGATTTACCAGAACCTTGAAAGCTGGCTTGCCGGAAAAACCGATGAAGAAATCAGGCGGCCTGATGTGAGCGATGTCGAAAAACTGGCCATTGGCGGTAAAGCTGGCAGTCTGGTTATCTGGCGTCGAAAAATGCCGCATACCGGCCAGCTCAATCACGGAAGCGAACCGCGGTTCGTTCAGTATGTGACCATGCAGCCCGCAGGAGATGGCGCAGCCCGGCTTGCGTTGAAGTCCGAATTCCTCGAAAAACGTGCACCGGCCTGGGCACTCCGGCAAAATGTTGCGGGCCAGGAAAATCCGGAGCCAGGCGCACGGGCCGAACTCTCAGACCTCGGCCAAAGGCTTGCCGGGGTCGAGGCATGGTAGTCAGCCATTTGAACAGCTCAGCAAACATCAGATACGGTCGTGTATCAAAGCCGTTCGATCCTGACGTGGCGGCGGATCTCATCTATGAAACCGATCCACCAATTTTCAAATGCCTGCTGAACGATGATCGAGGTTTGGCGCGCCGCGTGGCTGAAACATGCTGGCAGGCCGAAGACGGCTTCTGGACATATCGGGCTGCTTTCGCGGCTTCACGGGATGCGCGGCTGGTCGGTATTGAGATAGGTTATCCCGGCGAAGAAGAGGGTGCTCGGGGATCACAGGGCTTCGTTCACATTGGAAAAGTCCTCTCTCCGCACGAAACAGATATCTATCTTGAGCGCACTGTTCTTGTGGAGATGCTGCTGCCCGAACCTGACAAGACGGCCTGGTACGTAGGAACGCTCAGTGTCCTGCCGGAAGCCCAGGGCCTCGGCATTGGTCGCAGGCTTCTCGAAAACGCTTTCGAGCGTGCTGCGGAAAAAGGCTTCAAACAGGTTCAGCTCGACGTCTATGCGACCAATCCTGCAGTTGATTTCTATCGTGCAATGGGGATGGAAGTGCTTGTAGAATCATACGTGCCAAAACTCGACAAAGAGTTCGGTGTGCCAGCTCATCTCAGGATGGGAATTCAGCTCTAAAGACTTCGAACATCCGGAAGATCGATGAAGGCACCATTTTCCTCGAGAGATTTCCCGGCAAGCGCCCCGACCAGGGAGACGGCCGTCGCCCGGTAAACGTCAAAAAAGGGTGTTTCACCTGCGTCCACGTTGTCCTGAAAATTCTCGCACATCAGGAAATCATCCAGATTTTCTGTGGGGAGATCAATGTTCGGGCGTTCTATCGGATCGGCATCAAGTATCATATCTGTGGCGGTGTCAGCGCGCGTGACCCAGGCTTCGCGACGAAACCGGACTTTGGCCGATGGACCGTGCCGGAGATTTTCGGCAAGCGCCTTCGTGCCATGCACGCGAAGCCAGGACCAGCCGGACCACTGCTCGCCTTGCAAAAATCCATGTAATGACTTCAGCAGGCTGCCGTCACTCATCCGGATCAGCATCACCGTAGCTGTATCTCCCACCAGGCTCGCCGATACGGCGAGGGGCATTGCCCCTGTAACTGCCATCAGGGGAGCGATGGCATGTGTTGAGTAAGCTGTTGGTGAAACCTGCGCCCGCCAGTGTGCCGGATCGGCGCCGAATGACGCCTGTTCTTCCGGCGACAATGCGTGCGTGTATTCACATTCGGCATATTGACACTCGCCAAGCTCGCCCGAACCGTAAAGTCTCGCGATTTCCCTGACGTGGGCCTTAAAAGCGTAGTTTTCAGCAAACTGATAGAGAAGACCTGTCTCCCTGACCGCCGCTATGAGTTCTTTGGCCTCTTCAAGCGAAGTGCAGGCTGTGGTCTCTGACATGACATGCTTGCCGGCATGCAAGGCTCTGACAGCGAAGCTGCTGTGATCATCGAAGTCGTTGGCAAGTAACACCGCATCGATGTCAGCGCTCAAGAGGTCTTCAAAGTCTGCATGCACCGTTCCAATGAACCTTGTGCCGCCGGTGATGAGCCGTTTTTCATCACGATCACAAAGGGCGTTTATCTTCATGCCGGCGAGCTCTGCAGACGCAGCGAGCGTAAATCCCCGGCCCAGTCCAAAAACGCCCAGCTTTAATTTCTCTGGCATCGCCGAGCCTTCCTCCGCATTGTAACCTCAAGCATCCTTAAAGAAAGAAGTTGAGAATAAGGGTCATATCTTTAGACTCTCAAACCTAACCCAGGGAGAAGTAGCTGTCATGAGA
This sequence comes from uncultured Alphaproteobacteria bacterium, assembly GCA_965371465.1. Taxonomy (GTDB): domain Bacteria; phylum Pseudomonadota; class Alphaproteobacteria; order CBDUYM01; family CBDUYM01; genus CBDUYM01. The sequence continues at coordinate 62,158 of CBDUYM010000018.1, read as the reverse complement.
AGCGTGGTGCGACAGTGGTTGGTTTTGTTCTGTCTGTTGACGGCCGGTACGATATCTGGCCCGGTGACGGCCCTTGCCGGCTGGCCACCCGTTTGCAGCGAAGCCGGTGTCCTGACGGCTCCCAACTTCGCCGGACCCGAAGACATCACAATCGATGCCGAAAATGGCATCGCCTACATCTCGGCTCTCGACAGAACAGTGACACTGAGACCCCCGGCCGAGCTTGGACCGGATGATCTTGCCAGGCAGTCGGAACTCGGTGGGATCTACAGATTGCGGATAAACGAAAGCGCCGTCCTCGAGAAAATGAGAATAGTGCCGGAAGGCGTCTACAACGGAAATTTCTTCCCTCATGGTATCAGCATGCTGAAGCGGGACGATGAAATGGATCTGCTTTTCGTAATCTCCCATCCAGTCACCAAAGACAACAATCTGTCTTACGTCGAGATATTTGCAATCGATGAGAACGAAGCCGTCCTGCATCGCATTGACAGCGTTGCTGATCCCGGCGGCATCAGGCTAAATGATTTAGTGGCTGTCGGCCCGCGGCAGTTCTATGCATCTGACAATTTCGACCTCAATTTGCTCATGACAGTGCTGGGAGCGGAGGGTGCCTCCAAAGTCAGATACTTTGACGGGCAATATTACAAAACGGTGGCAGAAGGACTCAGTTTCGCCAACGGCATGGCCATAGACGGCACCCATCTGTTCGTCGGCGAAGCTTTGACGAACCGGATTCACACCTACGAAATCAGTCCACAGGATGCTGGCAGTCTGGTGCTAGTTTCAACACTTCAATTGAGCGCCGCAGTTGACAATCTTGAGTGGGACGGGCCTGAAAAAAAGGCACTGCTGATCGGTGCCCATCCCAGCCAATTCTGGTTTCTGCTTCATTCCACTTTTCCTTCCCTTTTCGAGGCGCCCAGCCGTGTCATCGTTGTACCGACTCTTGCTCTGACGGAAGGCATGCTGATGGAAGAGGTGAAAGATTTCGACATTGCGGAAGAGCTCTTGTCTGCTGCAAGCGTGGCAGCGAGTTACAATGACAAGATTCTTATCGGTGCTGTCTTTGACAAAAAGGCCCTGATTTGCGATCTCCCGCTTCAGCCCAATATAGAAGGAACTGATTGATCATGTCTGAAAACAAGGGAACCGTTGCAGTCATTAGTCCCGGTGATATGGGTCACGGTGTCGGACAGGCGGTTCGCTCACTTGGCTATGAAGTTGTCACTTCACTCAAAGGACGTTCTGCTTACTCGCACGAGCTTGCCGAGCGGGCTGGCATGCGGGACGCTGGTTCGCTTGATGCGGCAGTTGAAGAGGGCGGGATTATCCTTTCCATCCTGCCGCCGAAAAGTTCGCCGGAATTGGCTGCAGACGTTGCCAAAATCCTGTCGACAAAGGGAATCAGCCGCCACTTCGCCGATTTGAATGCGATCTCTCCTGAGACCAGCAAACAAAATGCTGAGCTTATCGTCCAGGCAGGTGGTCTTTACAGTGATGGCGGCATCATTGGTGGTGCGCCGGGGCGTTCACCAGCGCTGACGCGAATTTACGTAAGCGGCCCGGATGCGAGGGAACTTGAAAGATTTCATGGCGCCGGCATGGACATAAAATACGTCGGTGAAAATATCGGGCACGCTTCGGCCATCAAGATGTGCTACGCGGGCTTGACCAAGGGAACGAATTCCCTGATCACTGCCGTGATAACGGCGGCCATGTCGCTTGGCGTCTGGGATGATCTGAAGGCAGAATTTGCCGGCAGCCAGCCGGAACTCCTGAAGCGTGCAAATGCTGTGATCCCGAGGTTGCCTGCTGATGCTGGGCGCTGGATTGGCGAAATGGATGAAATCGCCGCAACTTTTGCCGCGGCAGATGTGACGGCCGGTTTCCATATAGGTGCAGGCGACATTTTCGCTCTTCTGGCTGAAACACCGTTTGCTGCCGAGACCCGAGAGACCATCGACCGGGAGAGGACTCTTGAACAGACCTTGGCAGAGGCTGTAAAGAACCTGCCTGGACCGAGAAACTGACCGCTGACCGCTGACCGAAAGTGCAAGGATCCCTGAATGGCTGAACCTCAATATGTCTATTCCCTTGTCGATCTTGGAAAAACCTTCCCTGGCGGTCGCCAGATCCTGAAAAACGTACACTTGCACTTTTTGCCGGGTGCGAAGATCGGTGTTCTCGGTGACAACGGTGCGGGCAAATCAACCTTACTGAAAATCATGGCGGGCGTGGACAAATCGTTCACTGGCGACGCTTTCGCTGCTGACGGTCTCAAGGTCGGCTACCTGGCTCAGGAACCTGATCTGGATCCTGACAAGGACGTTCTCGGAAATGTGATGGATGGGGTTGCAGAGACCAAGGCCCTTCTCGACAAGTTCAACGAAGTCAGCATGAAATTCGCCGAACCCCTCGATGATGAAGAAATGGCAGCAGTGCTCGAAGAACAGGCGGACCTTCAGGAAAAGATCGATGCTCTCGACGCCTGGGACCTCGAACATACCATCGACATCGCAATGGATGCACTTCGCTGTCCGCCAGGTGATGCCGATGTAACACTTCTTTCAGGCGGCGAGCGGCGGCGCGTGGCCCTGACGCGGCTTCTTCTCGAAACGCCCGACATGCTCCTCCTCGATGAGCCGACCAACCATCTTGATGCGGAATCCGTGGCCTGGCTCGAACATTTTCTGGAGCAGTATCCGGGCATGGTCGTTGCCATCACTCATGATCGCTATTTTCTCGACAATGTTGCTGGCTGGATTCTTGAAATTGATCGAGGCCAGTGCATCCCCTTCGAAGGGAATTATTCCGGCTGGCTTCAGGCCAAGCAGAAGCGGCTGGGGCAGGAAAAGAGGGAAGAGGTGGGACGTCAGCGTCAACTTGCAGAGGAACTCGAGTGGATTCAGCAGTCGCCAAGAGCGCGGCAAGCTAAATCAAAGGCGCGTATCAGTGCGTACAATGAGCTTCTGCAGCAGAGCAGCGAAAAGGGCGGTGGAGCCGCCGAGATTGTCATTCCAATTGGCCAGCGGCTTGGCGACATCGTCATTGAAGCGGAGGATCTGAGCATGGGCTTTGACGATACGCTGCTTGTAGAGCGCCTGAGCTTCATGCTGCCGCCTGGCGGTATCGTTGGCATCATCGGTGCAAACGGAGCCGGCAAGACGACACTGTTTCACCATCTTGCAGGTGACATTGTACCCATGGAAGGCACACTCAAGATCGGAGAGACTGTTGAACTTGGCTACGTCGATCAGTCACGCGACGCCCTCAATGATGAGAACACTGTCTGGGAGGAAGTGTCCGAGGGCCTCGACATGATCGAAATGGGAAAGCGTTCAGTTCAAAGTCGCGCCTATGTCGCCAGCTTTAATTTCAAAGGGACTGACCAGCAAAAGAAAGTCGGCCAGCTCTCAGGAGGCGAGCGAAACCGTGTGCATCTGGCGAAGGTCCTCAAGTCCGGCGCAAACGTATTGTTACTGGATGAACCCACCAATGATCTCGATATGGATACGCTTCGCGCTCTTGAAGAGGCGCTGCTGAAGTTTGCCGGCTGTGTTGTGGTCATCACCCATGACCGCTGGTTCCTGGATCGCATTGCCACCCACATCCTGGCCTTTGAAGGCGACAGCCATGCTGAGTGGTTCGAAGGGAACTATGCTGACTATGAAGCGGATCGCAAACGTCGCCTCGGCGCTGCCGCGGAGCAGCCCCATCGGATAAAGTTCAAACGTTTCAGTAAGTCAGTCTAGTCAGCGCTGGTTTCTTCAAACAAAGCTGCGGTTGCTTCGACCGGGCCGCCATTCTGCCAGGTTTCAACCCGATCACGCAGAATCGCCAATAGCGCCTCAATCTGATTGCCATTGTTTGTAATGACGGCTGCAAATTCTTCACGCTGAGCGATGGTCATTGAAATACCTTCGATCTTCACGTCGACAATCTTGAAGGCGCCTTCGTTTTCGCGGAGGCCCCAGTCGACACGGAAGGGCTCGCCTCCGTCAGGCCGGACAATCTCGCTGGCCACGACAGAGCGGCCTTTGTTGAACAATCGCTCGGCTTTCACGCGCAAGAAATATCCGGAAAATTCTCCGAGGCGGGAAGAATAGGTGGCGATGATGTAGTTCTGAAACAGATCCTGATACTCAGTCCGCTGCTCATCTGTTGCCCGGCGCCAGTGACGGCCAAGTACTGACTTGGCAATTCGCGGCACATCAAATCCGTCAAGGAAAACCGATCTGAATGCCAGATCGCGTTCTTCGACGCTCAGGTTCTGATCTCGTAAAATGGTAAACGCATGGTTCGCCATCTCATGCACAAAGGCTGACGGAGACCCTTCAGCGACTTCACTCGTCTGAGCGTGGGCTCCATAGCTTGCTGCGAGCATCAGGATCGCGCCAAGAACAGCTGTGGCAATGCGCGAGGCTGAATTTGTCTCTCTCGGGCTCATTTCACAATCTCCGGGCGTAGCGGGTCCAAATAACAGAGTAGATCATGCCACCTGAAACCTTACTATCAGCTTAACAGGAATTGCACAAAGGGATCGGGCCAGGTTCAGAGTTCGTCGTCAAAATCATCCCCGAAGTCAAAGCCTTCAAGGTCCAGCTCATCACTTTCAGAGCCGCCTTCACCGTCATTTTCGACCGCATCCTGGCGTCTTTGGCGAAGCGCACTTCTTGCGGCTGCGTAGAAGTCCAGTGAAGTCCTCTCCAGCTCATCGAGCAGCTCAATGCTGCGGGATCGGCTGTCGACAAAATTCACAACTGAGATTCCGCCGCGCACCTCGATCGGCACCACGGATCCAATCGGGTTGAAATAGGCATCCACCAGATCGCCTAAGCCATCCCTTGGATTTGAAGGGCCGAGAACCGGCACCATCAGATAGGGGCCTGGGGGCACTCCATAACGGCCCAGTGTCTGACCAAAATCCTCGTCATTGTATCTCAGGCCAAGCGTACTTGCCGGATCGAAAAGTCCAGCCACGCCGATCGTAGAATTGATGGCGAATCGTGAAAGTGAGACTCCTGCCTTTTTCAGCTTCAGCTGCAAGACTTCGTTGGCAAAATTCATCGGCGTGTCGATGTTGTGCATGAAGTTCAGAACTGAGGCTTGAGCCGGCTCCGGCAGCTTGTCCCGATAGATGGTTGCGATGGGCTTCAAGATGACGCGATCCAGCTCCTGATTGAACTCGAACATGGCCCTGTTGATAGGTTCCAGTGGATCATTTGTGCTTTCATACTCGGCAATTGCGGCGAGGTCGTCCGCCGGCGGCTTTGCAGCGCAGCCGCCGAGCGCCAGAGCTGCAATCAGTGTCAGTACGACCCGGGAATTGAAACGGGTAGTTGTGTTGCTCTTGCTCTTCATTTGGCCAGCATCGATTCCAAGAATGAATTGTTGATTTTCACCTACCCACAGACTGCGGCGAACATTACTTCAAGCTTCTACCAAGTCAAAGCTGCGATGTACCTGAAACCAACTCAGAATATGATTTTCAGGTACATTTCACAATGTTTCTGCATCTGGCCCCAGACCTGATGTAACCGGGTCAACATTTTTGCCTTCATATTAAATATAAATATATGTTTATATTTAGAGAAACCTGTGATAAATGGTTCACTCGTTTGATCTTGAGACACTTTAACAAACGTTCAGAGCGACTGTGAAGCATGGAGAAACTACTTTCAGGACTGCGCGCCGCGGGCGAGCCAACAAGGCTCCGCATTTTGACGCTCCTGGCTCACAGTGAGCTCACAGTGTCGGACATCACCCAGATTCTGGGCCAGTCGCAACCCCGGGTGTCGCGTCATCTAAAGCTTTTGACCGATGCAAACCTGATTGATCGGCATCAGGAGGGCACATGGGTCTATTATCGACTGGCGGATAGTGGGCCCGAAGCTCATCTGGCAGAAACGCTTGTCGATCTGCTGCCATTTGAAGACCAGGTCTGCGCTCGCGATCTGTCGCGCCTTGATGCCGTCCGCGCAGAGTGGCGAAGCACAGCGGCTGCGTACTTCAGGAAAAATGCAGCAAATTGGGCCGAAGTCCGTTCCCTCCATGTGGAAGATGAGGCCGTTGAGCATGCGTTGCTCGAACTATTCGGCGAAGAGACGGTAAGTGACGTTCTGGATATAGGCACCGGCACCGGCAGAATGCTGCAGCTTTTTGCCCCTCACTGCCAGCATGGCGTCGGCATTGATCTTAGTGCCGATATGTTGAATTTCGCGCGTGCCAATCTGTCAGGCCCGAAAACAAGGCACTGCCGCGTTCAGCAAGGCGACATGTATGGCCTTGAATTTGTAGATGGCGCATTCGACCGGGTCGTCGTGCACCAGGTACTTCATTATGCAGAAGACCCGCGCACTGTTCTCAAGGAGGCTGCTCGTGTATTGGCGCCCGGAGGGCGCATCCTGGTTGCAGATTTTGCACCACATGAGCAGGAACAGCTGCGCGAGGAGCATGCCCATCGCAGGCTCGGCTTTGCTGATGAAGAAATAAACGGCTGGCTGGAAACGCTGCACATTGCAACGGAGGGCGTCCGCCATCTAATCGGGCAGGAGCTGACCGTATCTCTGTGGTGCGGTGAGAAACAAGCAGTTTAGATGGCATTGGAAGGACTTATGGGCACTTTCGACGATATCGACAATGCGGTCTTTACTTCGCTCTTGTTTGCAGAACATGAGGCACCAAGAGTCTCGTTCGAGTTTACGCCGCCGGCGACAGAGAAAATGGAACAGACGCTGTGGCGTTCAATCCGGCGTCTTGAGCCGCTGCGGCCAAGTTTCGTCTCAGTCACCTATGGTGCCGGCGGCTCGACCCGTGACCGGACGCACGATACCGTCCGGCGCATCGTGACGGACACTGATCTTGAGCCGGCCGCCCACCTCACATGTGTCGGGGCATCATGCGCCGAGATTGATGAGATTGTGCAAGCCTACTGGGATGCCGGGGTCAGGCATATCGTCGCCTTACGGGGCGACCCGCCGGGTGGTGAAGAAGCTTACGCGCCGCATCCTGGTGGATACGAAAACGCTGCAGACCTTGTCGCAGGGATTCGCAGGATTGCCGATTTTGACGTCAGCGTCGCAATTCATCCTGAGGGCCATCCGGACGCAGTATCAGAAGCTGGCGAGCTTGAAAATTTCAAGGCGAAAGTTGCGGCTGGTGCCAGTCGTGCAATAACACAGTTCTTCTTCGATCCGGATATGTTCCTTCGTTTTGTCGACAAGGTGCTTGCTGCGGGAATTTCGGCGCCAATCATTCCTGGAATCATGCCCGTATCGAATTTCGTCGCCGCAAAGCGCATGGCGGAAAGAGCAGGTGCCGATGTGCCGAGGTGGCTCGGTGAGCTGTTTGCGGGCCTGGACGATGATCCGACGACCAGACGCCTGATCGCTGCGACTGTTGCGATTGAACAAAGTCGCTATCTGCAGGCAAGGGGCGTCAAGGACTTTCATTTCTACACATTGAACCGGGCAGACCTTAGCTATGCTATCTGTCACGCGCTCGGCCTGCGGCCACGGCACTAGCGTCATGACAAACGGACGCGACATACGTGCTGAACTGAATGCTCTTATGGATGACCACATCCTGATTTTGGATGGATCATGGGGTGTTACTATTCAGAATCTGAAGCTTTCGGAAGAAGACTACCGTGGAAAAAGATTCAAGGACTTGCCAACAGAAATCAAGGGTAACACCGACATTCTGGTTCTGACACGGCCGAACATCGTTCGCGAAATTCACGACGGATATTTCGAAGCCGGGGCAGACATTGCGACGACCAACAGTTTTACGGCGACATCTGTTTCTCAGGGCGATTACAACCTGAGCGCCTATGCCTACGAGATTAATCATGAATCTGCCCGCCTCGCCAAGGAGAGCGCAGACGCGTGGTCAAAGAAGACGCCCTCTAAGCCCCGCTTCGTTGCCGGCTCACTGGGCCCGACGACCAAGACCGCCTCGATCTCGCCTGACGTCAATGATCCGGGCGCCCGAAGTATCGACTTTGAAGGCTTGAGAGCATCGTACTATGAGGCTGCGAAGGGTCTCGCTGATGGCGGCGCAGACCTGTTTCTGGTTGAAACGGTGATAGATACGCTGAACTGCAAGGCTGCCCTGTTCGCCATCTCTCAGTTTTTGGAAGAAACAGATCGCGACATTCCTGTCATTGTTTCTGGATCAATAAACGACGCTGCGGGCAGGACACTGTCCGGCCAAACGGTTGAGGCATTCTGGAACGCAATCAATCACATCAATCCGGTTGCCGTTGGCATCAACTGTGCCCTCGGCATAGACCAGATCATGGCTCATACAGAGGATCTCGCGCGCATTGCCTGGACGCCGGTCAGTATGTACCCAAATGCTGGCATGCCGAATGAGTTTGGCGACTACGACGACACGCCTGAACATATGGCTGAACTGATCGGCGCCATGGCCAGACGTGGGCACCTCAATCTGGTTGGTGGCTGCTGCGGCACGACACCGGCACACATCGCGGCGATTGCTGAGGCGGTGGCAGGTGTGGCACCGCGCGAAGTGCCGGCTAGAGATCATGTGATGCGGCTGAGTGGCTTGGAACCTTTCACGATGTCGAACGACAGCCTGTTTGTAAATATTGGTGAGCGGACAAATGTCACGGGCTCAGCAAGATTTGCCAAGCTCGTTCTTGCCGGCGACTTCGATGCGGCTCTGAAGGTGGCGCGCACGCAGGTGCGGGGTGGCGCTCAGATCATTGATGTGAACATGGACGAGGGCATGCTCGATTCCAAAGCCGCAATGACGACCTTTCTCAATCTGATTGCGTCAGAACCTGATATCTCAAAGGTTCCAATCATGATTGATTCTTCCAGATGGGAAGTGATTGAAGCAGGCCTCAAATGCGTGCAAGGCAAAAGTATTGTCAACTCAATCAGCCTGAAGGAAGGGGAAGCTGCCTTTATAGATCAGGCGAAACTCGTAAAGCGCTACGGCGCTGCTGTCATTGTCATGGCCTTTGACGAGGAAGGCCAGGCCGACACTGAAGACCGCAAGTTTGAAATCTGTAATCGGGCCTACAGAATTCTGACCGATGTCGTCGATTTTCCGCCCGAAGATATCATCTTCGACCCCAATATTTTTGCCGTTGCAACGGGCATCGAGGAACACAATGAATATGGCCTTGCCTTTATCAATGCTGTGCGGCGTATCAAAAAGGCTCTTCCCCTGGTCCACGTTTCGGGTGGCGTCAGCAATGTCTCTTTTTCGTTTCGCGGCAATAATGCGGTTCGCGAAGCCATTCATGCTGTGTTCCTGTATCATGCAATTCAGGCCGGTCTGGACATGGGTATCGTCAATGCGGGCCAGCTATCCCTATATGAAGATGTGCCAGCTGATCTGAAAGAAGCCATTGAGGATGTGCTGTTTAATCGTCGCGCGGACTCGACGGATCACTTGATCGAAGCAGCGGCAGCCTTCAAGGGTGAAGCCATCAAGCGAGTAGAGGATCTCAGCTGGCGCGAAGCTTCTGTCGAAGATCGGATTGAGCATGCCCTGGTCAATGGCGTTACCGATTACATCGTCGAAGATGTGGAAGAAGCCCGCCTTGCGGCAGCGCGACCGCTTGCGGTCATTGAAGGCCCCCTGATGAGTGCCATGAGTGTGGTCGGCGATCTGTTTGGCGCTGGCAAAATGTTTCTGCCGCAGGTCGTGAAGAGCGCGCGTGTAATGAAGCAGGGCGTTGCCCACCTCACGCCATTCATGGAAGATGAAGGCGAAGAAGGCAATGTCAGCAGCGTTGGCAAGATCCTGCTGGCAACGGTAAAGGGCGATGTTCATGACATCGGCAAGAACATTGTCGGCGTCATTCTGCGTTGCAACAATTACGAAGTGATCGATCTTGGCGTCATGGTGCCTGCCGACACTATTCTCGAAACTGCACGTGCCCAGAACGTTGATCTTGTCGGCCTGTCTGGCCTTATCACGCCTTCTCTGGAGGAGATGAGCCATGTCGCGTCCGTGATGGATCGCGAAGGGTTCCAGGTGCCATTGCTGATCGGCGGCGCGACAACGTCGCGGGTCCACACTGCAGTAAAAATTGCACCCGAATACAGCAATCCGACCGTGCACGTCATAGATGCTTCGAGAGCGGTTGGCATTGCCGCCGCTCTTCTCAGCCCCGAGCAGAAACCAGACTTTGTGCGCAAGACCGCCGATGACTATGCTGAAATCCAGAGCCGGCATCGCGAACGGGTGGCGACACCGAAACGGCTCAGCATTGAAGATGCACGTGAGAACCGTTTCGCCATCGACTGGTCAACCACACATCCAGCGGTGCCGAAGTGTCCCGGTGTGACAGCCTTTAATGACTACTCTCTCTCGACGATTGCTGATTTTATTGACTGGACGCCGTTTTTCCGAACCTGGGAACTGGCCGGTAATTTCCCTAAAATCCTTCAAGATGAAATTGTCGGCGATGCCGCGAAGAATCTTTTCGAGGACGCCAATCGCATGCTTGATCAGATCATCCAGGAAGGGTGGCTGAGGGCTCGCGCGGTGGTTGGACTATACCCGGCGAACAGTATTGGCGATGACATCGAAGTGTATTCGGACGACAGCCGCACAGAGGTCCGGGCGGTCATCCACACGTTGCGTCAGCAAATGCCGCGTACCAACACTCGGGCGAATTTTGCGCTGGCAGATTTTGTGGCGCCCCGCTGTTCGGGCGTCAATGATTACATCGGTGGCTTCGCGGTGACCTCCGGCATTGGCGTGATTGACAGAGCGCGCGCCTTCGAACAGGCAGGCGACGATTATAGCGCAATTATGTTGAAGGCATTGGCGGATCGGTTGGCCGAAGCGTTCGCAGAGCATATGCATTCAAAAGTCCGCAACGACCTGTGGGGCTATGCAAATGACTTGAACCTAGAGAATGAAGATCTCATTCGCGAGAGCTATCAGGGGATACGTCCAGCTCCCGGATATCCTGCCTGCCCCGATCATACAGAAAAGGAAGCTCTCTTTGCTCTGCTGGATGCTACGGCGAAAACCGGCATTGAGCTGACAGACAGTTTTGCCATGACACCTGCCGCTTCTGTCTCAGGCTACTATTTTGCTCACCCCGATGCGGAATATTTCGGCGTCGGTCGGATCGAACGGGATCAGATTGAAGATTATGCCATTCGAAAGGCCTGGCCGGTCAGCGAAGCGGAGCAATGGCTGTCGCCGAACTTGAACTACGAAGCGCCCTAAGTAGAAAGCTATTGTGCGGCATATGCATGCAGTAGCACAGAAGCCACAGATGCGGCGGGCAGTCCTTCACCTAGCAAGCTGAAACCCCTGCAAAACTCCCACTTTTCCAGGCAACTAGGCCAAAGCCTTCACTTAGTTTAAGATGTAGCCAGGGTTATCATGCCCGTTTGTAGCGATTTGAGTTTATGAGTAGCAACCAGCCATGTATTGGGCTGCATTGATTTCAGAGGTCTCTTGCTTGTGAGTTCATTGTCCGCGTTGATGTGCGGAAGTCACTGCGGGTTTCTGCCAGCTGTCTTGATTGAGGCAGGGCGGGGGTCGAAGTGATCGCACCAGAAGCATACATTGTCGGGACGGTCACCGCCCAGATTTCGTGTCTGATTTTGGCGGCTGTGCTGTTCGCCTATTCGTTCAACAGAACGATCCAGGGGCGTCTTGGCATCGCCGTTTCGCTGATCCTGGCTGGCGCGCTTCTTGTTGAGGCGGGACTTGCTGAAGGGGCGATCAGCCAGGGCTTTCCCATCAGTCTGATCATGCTCTTTGGCTGCGGTTCAATAATCTGGTTCCGGCTGGTTTTCCTGGGCGGCGTCAGCGTCAAAGGTTACAGCGTCCGTCCGCAGGAGTTTGGCGTCCTGGCGCTGATGCTTGGTGGATATTTTGCCAGCATTTACTTTGACCCGGCTGGCCGGCAGGATCTCGCGCTTACTTTCCAGCTGACGTGGCTTGGCATCATCATCGTTCTGAATTGCCTCGTGCTCTATATCGCCTTTTTTGCACTGGGCTCAGACATGGCGGAGACCAGGCATCAAATTCGGCTCTCGATCCTGCTCCCCCTGATTGGCATAGCGGCGGCATTCAACATTGTCGCTGTTGTCTCGCTCTTCGGCATTCCGGCCCTGACGGCGGAGCAGATTCTCGAAATCATTGTTACGGTTTCGCTGCTTTTCATTGTCATGCTGGTGGCCTGGGGGCTTGCCCCGCAGCGCACGGCCGTGTTCGGCAGTGTGCTGGCACCGGAGGACGAAGCAGAACAGGTCGCGCAACCGCATACCGAACTTCTCAGCGAACCGAATGAACCTCTCGAAAGAGAGGCTGCACTCGAAAGTGGTGATCATGTGGTCCTCAATCGTCTGACCATTTTGATGAAGAATGAGGAGTTCTTTAAAGAGCAGGGGCTGACAATTGACCAGCTTTCACGGCGTCTGGCGGTGCCATCCTATGTGTTGCGGCGTGTTATCAATCACGGTCTCGATTACAGAAACTTTGCAAGTTTCCTCAATCACTTCCGAATCGAAGCCGCCTGCGAAGAGCTGAGTAATCCGGAGTTGTCCCACAAGCAGATCATCGGCGTCGCTATGGATGTGGGCTATCAGTCGCTCGGGCCCTTCAACCGTGCCTTCAAGGAAGCTCATGGTGTGACCCCTTCGGTCTACCGCAAACATGCGCTCGAGGGACATCCCGACATAGCCGGTGGCGCAGATGTTGCCGAAAATCAGAAATCAGAGATCTAAGCCCTGCCGAAGCCACCACCACCTGGCGTTTCAATCACGAACGTATCTCCGGCACGCATTTCAATCACATCCGACGATGACAGCCGCACCGTCTGACCGTCTTTGCGCTCGACATAACAACACCCAGACTTGCCGTCTTCGCCTCCCTCAAGACCAAAGGGCGCGCAAATATGATTGTTGGCAAGAATTGATGCTGTCATTGGTTCCAGGAACTTTATCCGCCTGACGGTACCGTCACCCCCATGGAACGCGCCGCGTCCGCCGGAACCTTCTCGAATGGTGAAGCTCTCGAGCAGGACGGGAAAACGCATTTCGAGAACCTCAGGATCAGTCAGCCGGGAATTCGTCATGTGTGTCTGAACTGCAGAGGTTCCATTGAATCCGGGGCCGGCACCGGAACCGCCAGACACCGTTTCGTAATACTGCCATCGCTCATCGCCAAAGGTGAAGTTATTCATCGTACCCTGGGCGCCTGCCATTGTCTGAAGCGCCCCGAAAAGAGCGTCGGTGATGCATTGGGATGTCTCGACATTTCCAGCGACCACGGCTGACGGAAATTTCGGGCTCAGCATTGAGCCTTCAGGAATGACAATCGTCAGGGGCTTGAGGCAGCCTGCATTCATCGGGATGTTGTCGGCCACAAGACATCTGAAAACGTAGAGAACAGCTGCTTTGCAGACTGCCGAGGGCGCATTGAAGTTGCTGTCCAGCTGGTCCGAAGTGCCGGTGAAGTCGATCACGGCCGTGCGCTCTTTTCTGTCGAGTGAAATCCGGACCCGGATTTCGCTGCCGTTGTCGAGGGAGTAGCGGAAACTGCCGGGCTCCAGAACTTCGATAACCCGGCGAACTGCTTCCTCGGCATTATCCTGAACGTGCCCCATATACGCATGGACAACATCGCTGCCGAACTGGGCGACCATGTTGAACAGTTCCTGGACGCCTTTTTCATTGGCGGCTATCTGCGCGCGCAAGTCGGCAACATTGCGATCCGGGTTTCTGGCGGGCCATGCGCCTGCGCCAAGCAGCTGACGCAGTTCTGTCTCTTTGAACTGACCGACCGACACCAGCTGGAAATCGTCGATCAGCACGCCTTCCTGATCGACACTTACAGATGTTGACGGCATGGACCCGGGTGTGATCCCACCGATGTCGGCATGATGCCCGCGGCTCGCGACAAAAAAGTCGGGATCAGAGCCTGCCTTGTGCTCAAGAAACACCGGCGTGATAACCGTTATGTCTGGCAAATGTGTGCCGCCATTGTAAGGCGCGTTCAATGCGAATACGTCGCCTGGTTCCATCGCACCCTTATGCGCGTTCAGAATGGTTGCTACGCTTTCGCCCATAGATCCAAGGTGCACCGGCATGTGCGGTGCATTGGCGATCAGGTTGGCAGCTGGATCGAAGATGGCACAGGAAAAGTCGAGCCTTTCCTTTATGTTCACCGAATGTGATGTATTCTCAAGAGTTACACCCATCTGTTCTGCGATTGCCATAAACAGATTGTTAAATATTTCCAGCATGACCGGATCCGCATCAGTGCCGATCGCTGTGCGCGCGGGCAGGGCGGCTGTTCGCTGAAGCAGCAGGCTTCCGTCCGCCAGAACCTCCGCCGCCCAATCGGGCTCCAGAACAGTTGTTGCGGTGTCTTCAACGATGACCGCCGGGCCACTGATGAAATGGCCGGGCGCAAGCGAGGTGCGTTCGTATATTTCTGCGTTCCGCCACTGGCCCACAGCAAACATCCGGGTTGTCTGGTGGGTGGGAGGAGGTGACCCATGCAGCGTTTCGGTCATCGCCCCCTCGTCGTTCTCAAGGCCGCCACCAGTGCCTTCAACCGAAATTGATTCGACGATCAGCGCCGTGCCATCCGAAAGGAAGCCAAAGCGCTGTCTGTGTGCCTTGGCAAATGCGCTTAGAACAGCTTCGAAGTTTTCCGCAATGACCTCGAGTGACGTGTCTGTGCCAAGGTATCGAATGCGAGCGCGGCGCGTGAGGCTGATCTTGTCGCCTTCGACGCCTTGAGAATTGAGGCTGGCGATCACCCGCTCCTCAAGCCTGCCGAAATTCCTGTCCAGGTCACCAAACATTGGCTCGCTTATCTCGGCTTCGACAGCCTCTTCATAGATGCGGCTCAATTCTGCGAGCCCCATACCATAGGCCGACAGTACGCCAGCCAGGGGATGGATCAGGACTCTGGGTATGGCGAGAGCATCGGCCACCAGACAGGCGTGCTGACCGCCGGCACCGCCAAACGACGCCATTGTGTAATGCGTCACATCATGGCCGCGTTCGACCGAGATTTTCTTGATCGCGTTGGCCATGTTTTCGACGGCAATTTTCAGAAATCCCTCGGCGACTTCCTCAACGCTCAATTCCCGTCCAGTAGCCGCGTTGATTTCGCTCGTGAGCGTCGCAAAACCGATCTTTACAGCCTCCTCGTCAAGGGGCTGATCGGCATCCTCGCCAAATACATGGGGAAAAAATGGCGCATTGATGCGGCCAAGCAGCACATTGCAATCCGTTACAGTGAGCGGCCCCTTTTTCCGATAGGCGCAAGGTCCCGGATCAGCGCCGGCCGATTCCGGGCCGACCCGCATGCGCTGACCATCAAAGAACAGAATTGAGCCGCCCCCCGCCGCAATCGTATGGATGTCCAGCATCGGGGCCTTCAGGCGGACGCCGGCAACCAGTGTTTCCTGGGTTCGCTCAAACCGACCGTCAAAGTGCGACACATCCGTCGACGTGCCGCCCATATCAAAGCCGATGATCCGATCATGACCGAGAGCCGCAGCGGTTCGGGCCGCCCCGACAACACCGCCTGCCGGCCCGGACAGGATGGCGTCTTTCCCCTGGAATTGGTGAGCGTCCGTCAGTCCGCCATTTGACTGCATGAAGAGAAGCCTGACGTCGCCCAGGGCATCGGCCACCCGGTCCACATAGCGGCGCAGAATTGGCGTCAGATAGGCGTCAACCACCGTGGTGTCCCCGCGGCCAACGATCTTCATCAAAGGGCTGACTTCGTGGCCAACAGAAATCTGCTCGAAACCGATGCGTCCGGCAATCGCTTTAAGAGCAATTTCGTGATCGTGAAACCTGTAGCCATGCATAAGCACAATCGCCACTGATCGGATGCCCTTGTCATAGATCTCCTGCATCGAAGCCCGCGCGGCTTCGGTATCGAGCGCCTGAAGCTCCGCCCCATCTGCGTCGACCCGGCAATCGACTTCCACGACATGGCTGTAAAGCTGTTCGGGCAGCTTGATTTCCATGGCGAAAATGTCAGGCCGATTCTGATAGGCGATGCGCAGGGCATCGCGAAACCCCTTGTTGATGACAAGAGCCGTCGGCTCGCCCTTGCGCTCAAGAAGAGCATTAGTGGCCACAGTAGTGCCCATCTTGACCGCTTCGATCTCTGCCGCAGGGATCGGCAACGAGCCGTCCACACGGAGAATCCGCCGGATGCCTTCAATTGCCGCATCCGCATACTGGCCGGGGTTTTCAGACAGCAGTTTTTCGGTGACAATGCTGCCATCATCCGCACGCGCAACAACATCCGTGAACGTGCCACCGCGATCGATCCAGAATTGCCATTTCGCTCTTGTACCCACTGTTCTCAGGTCTTCTCTCAGTTGGCGAGGAAAGTGAACAGCCCTAGCATTCTGCGGCCCTGGCCGTTTTGCTTTGCTGGCCCTATACTTTGAGGAGCTGGTGTACAACGAAAGTACGGCCCTATGAAATGACTAAGCCAAGAGAGTCATTCATTCCTGATCGCAATTTTGAGAGCATAGAGCTGGTTCTCAGAATGGAGAATGCCTTCGGTATTGCAATCGAGAATGCCGAAGCAGAATCAGTGGATACACCGAAGAAGCTCATTGAATTGATACATCAGAAGGTATCTGCAGCACCTCCTGGAGTATGCCCCACTCAGCATGTGTTCTATGATTTAAGGAAATTGCTTCTCAATGAACTCGCTGTGCAGCGCCACGAGATCCGACCAGACACCAACTTGAGGATGCTCGCTGACAAGGCCGATGTCAGTCAGGTGACTCTCTGGACAGCGATCCAAGCAAAATTCCCAAGTCTCAGTGGAACCCATTGTCAGCGACCGCTGTCTCTGTCATTGGCACTGTCGCTGCTGTTTGTTTTGGTAACGTGGGCTGCAGTTGAATGGTTTCGCTTCATCGGCACATTCTACTGGGGCATATGGGGAGTTTCAGCAGGCGTGCTGGCGTGGAGCGTTGGCATCTGGGGCACTCGCGTATTTCGAGTGCGAATCCCGGCATTTTACAGGACGCCTGGTGCGATCGCACGGCGCTCTGTCTCAGTCACTCTGTCGGAAGCGCTGCCGCAAAGCCGTGAATGGAGCCGCGGCCAGATTGCGGATGTCGTTAAGGCAGCTGTGATTGATGTCCTTGATCCGGGCAGTTACGACGAAGACGCCGATTTTGTCAGGGACTTGGGACTCACTGACTAAAGGCCAGATCGCGACCATCTGCACTTGCAGATTCGCTGAGCTCAATTCAGGCTGTGGCCATGCCTGTGTCACCACCATCCCCTAACCACAATGCGCGTCCCGATGGCGCTGTTATTGACATGCTCATCCTGCACTACACAGGCCTGCCGACGCTCCAGGAATCTCTGGATCGCCTCTGTGATCCTTCCGCAGACGTAAGCGCCCATTACCTGATTGCTGAGGAGGGCGAAGTCCATGCACTTGTGCCCGAGGACCGTCGCGCCTGGCATGCCGGCGTCGCCTATTGGCGGGGAGATAAGGATATCAAC
This sequence comes from uncultured Alphaproteobacteria bacterium, assembly GCA_965371465.1. Lineage (GTDB taxonomy): Bacteria > Pseudomonadota > Alphaproteobacteria > CBDUYM01 > CBDUYM01 > CBDUYM01. Next base: position 44,639 of record CBDUYM010000018.1, on the reverse strand, counting down.
AGCCGGTCTATTGGCATTGAACTCCAGAATCCGGGGCATGAATTCGGATATCGGGCCTATCCGGTCGCTCAAATGACCTCTCTCGTCGAGCTCAGCCTCGAAATACTGGGCAGGCACCCCATTCCGGCGCGTCACGTGCTCGGTCATTCGGACGTTTCGCCGGATCGGAAGCAGGATCCGGGGGAGTTATTTGACTGGGCGGGGCTGGCCGCTGCCGGCATCGGCCTGTGGCCGCAATCCGAGGCGAGGTTGAACGAAGGCGCGCAAGCGATTCAGATGACTCAAAATTCCGGCACTGTTGAGAAATCAGATGAAGAAACGGCAGCCGAGCTGACTCAAAATCTGAAAGAAATGAGAGAAGTTAAAGATAAGACTCCCGAAAAAGGCACTGTTGAGACATCGGATGAAGGGGCTGAGGTGCTCACATCCGATGCAAAGCACCTGTTGCAACCCGTTAAATTGACTCGGCAAATCGCCACTCTTCAGACTTTGCTTGAAGAGTTTGGCTACGCGCCGCATGCCAGGACGGGCGTTCTTGATGAAGTGGGCCAAAAGCAGATTCTTGCCTTCCAGAGGCATTTTCAGCCCTGGAATCTCAGCGGCGAGGCTGATCAGGAGACGCTTCGCATTATGCAGGCTTTGCTGGCCATGGCTTGACGGCCCCTTGATGCAGGATTAAACGCATTCTGTCAGACGGTCGGATGGCCGCCTTTGCCCGCTTGTCGGGCAGGGGAGGAAAGTCCGGGCTCCACGGAAGCACGATGCCGGGTAACGCCCGGCGGGGGCGACCCCAGGGAAAGTGCCACAGAAAGCAAACCGCCTGCAGCTTCGGGTGCAGGTAAGGGTGAAAGGGTGCGGTAAGAGCGCACCGCAGCGCTGGTAACAGCGCTGGCATGGTAAACCCCATCGGGAGCAAGACCGAATAGGGACGCGCGGCGGCGCAAGTCGCCAGGTCTGTTTTCGGGCCGACGTCCGGGTAGGTTGCGCGAGGCGGCTGGTAACAGCCGTCCCAGATGAATGGTCATCGATCGGTATCAAATTGGCGATGCCGGAGACAGAACCCGGCTTACAGACCGTCTGACGCCATTTCCTGAATAGTTTCCAGCTCGCCGGGGCTGGGCGCTGTCCCATGCGTTCCCAAAGCCGAGACCGATTCAGTTCAGGAATCCCCCAAATTCCCCTACCAAACGAGAACATATAAAGAACATATGGCTGTGATTTCACAGATCAAGCGCCCGGATTGTGATCTGTAACGTACTTGTTCCCATTTTGTTCTGAAATTTAGCCGCTGCAAGTCGAAAAAAGGCTGATTTTCCAAGGATTTACCAGATCATCCCATTGACTACCATAAATCCCCATGCTATCCCATCTTGTCCCAAATTGAACAGGCTTAAGCCCAGTTCAGGGCTTGTGTCAGGGGACGCCGTTGAGACTTTGGTTGAACTCTTATGGGAGCAGGTCCGTGGCGCTTTTTATGTCGTCTGTGACCAACAAGGTGGACAAGAAGGGGCGGGTTTCCGTTCCGGCTCTGTTTCGCGCCGAGCTTTCAAATGAACCTTTCAACGGCGTTATCGTTTTTCCCTCCGTTCAAAGAGACTCGATTGAGGGTGCTGGTAGAGATTTTATGCAGCAGCTTTCTCACGCCATCAACGAACTTCCCCCCTTCAGTGCACGGCGTGAACGGCTCGAAAAATCGATACTCAGTGGTGCTCAACCGCTGAACTTTGATAGCGAGGGGCGCATCCTGATCCCGGCTGATCTGATGAAGATCGCCGGGATCAGCGACCGCGCCACATTCGTCGGCCTGGGCCAGACGTTTCAGATCTGGAATCCTGAAACCTATCAGGAGCGCTTCGAGGAAGCGAGCCAGTGGACCAAGGAAAACCCGGATTCCATTCCATGGGGCGGCCGGGGAATCAGCGATGACTGATGCCTTGGCCCAGCCCAGTGGTGAGCCGGGCCATGTGCCCGTCATGTTGGCCGAAATCATTGATGCGCTGGCGCCGAGCGATGGCGCTACCTATCTGGACGGCACGTATGGCGGCGGCGGCTACAGTCGCGCGCTCCTTGACGGTGCGGACTGCATGGTTCTCGCGATTGATCGAGACTGGGCGGCGATCGAACGTGGCCGCGCGGATGAGGCGCGATATGAGGGGCGGTTGAAGCTCCTGCATGGGAGATTCTCAGAGGCGAACCGTCTTCTCGGCGACGAAGGTGTTGAAGAGGTCGACGGGATTGCCATTGATCTGGGCGTATCGTCGTATCAGCTGGAGGAGGGCGAGCGCGGCTTTTCCTTCATGCGTGACGGGCCCCTTGATATGCGCATGGACACTTTTTCGGGCGGAGTCACGGCTGCAGAAGTCGTCAACGAATTCTCTGAACAGCAGATCGCAGATATCATCTTCAAGTTCGGTGACGAAGGCCGTTCCCGCCGTATCGCACGAGAGATCGTTCGCGCACGTGACCATGCGCCGATTGAGCGCACATCCGAGCTCGCAGAAATCGTCAGCCGCGCCGTACATGGCCGCGGCGCATCCAAACTCCATCCAGCAACCCGCACCTTCCAGGCGCTCAGAGTTTACGTCAATGATGAACTTGGCGAACTGGAATCCGGTCTTCGAGCATGGACCAGCCTTTTACGCCCAGGTGGCAAAATGGCGGTCGTGTCCTTTCACTCCCTGGAAGACCGGATCGTAAAAGTTTTCATGCGGGAAGTCTCTGGAAGTGCCGGGCAGGGGTCGCGTCATTTACCCCTTGTCGCGTCTTCCCGCCCGGCACCACTTCTCGAACTGATTGGCCGCAAAGTCAGGAAGCCCGCTGCCACAGAGAGCGCGTCAAATCCTCGCGCCCGCTCGGCACGGCTTCGCGTCGCCATGCGTACAGAAATTTCAATCGCCGATAGCCCGCTTGCTGAGCTCTGGGAGGAAGCATCATGAAGCTGATCACCTCTGTACTTTTTCTTTTGGCTGTTCTGACACCATTAGGCCTTTATTTCATGAAGAATGAAGTCCGTCAGATGGAGCAGGAAATTGCTGCCCGTAACAAGGCTCTGACCAGCGACCAGGAAGAGATCCGTGTATTGCAGGCGGAGTGGAGCTATCTCAACCAGCCCGCAAGGCTTGATGAGCTGTCCCTCAAGTATCTCGGCCTTGGTCCTGTTGTAACCAATCAGATCATAATGATTGATGATCTGCCCTACAGAAAACTCGAGCTTGTGGACTATCCGATTACTGAAGAAACCGATGCCAGCCCGATCAGACCTGTGAGCGTCAGACTGCGCTAGAGACTGGCATGGGCATGGGCACAATGAGAGACAATCACCTGATCGGCGCCGATCTGATGCGCCATGATCGCGCACGTCATGTGGCGATGTTTCGCGACAGTGTCTCTCGGGACGGTGCAAGGCAGCGCGTGTTTGTTGTTCTGGGCCTGCTTGTTGCCTGCTTCGTTGTGGTGACGGTGCGCCTGTTTGATCTGATGCTCTTTACGGTCGCCGCTGAGCCCCGTATTGCACGGGAATCGACTTCAGGCGTTGTTCTCGGACGGGCTGACATTGTTGATCGCAACGGAGAAATGCTGGCCAACAATCTGCGGACCGCTTCCCTTTTTGCCAACCCCAGAAAAATCCTGGATGTTGATGAAGCCGTCACCCAGCTCTTTACCGTGTTTCCGGATCTTGACGCTGGAACCATTGAGGCACGGCTGAAGTCTGATAGATCATTTGTCTGGTTGCGCCGCAGTATCACACCGAGTGAGCATGCGGCGGTCAATAGTCTGGGCCTTCCGGGCCTTGCTTTTCGCTGGGAAGAAAAGCGCGTCTATCCGCATGGCAATCTCTCAGCTCATTGGCTTGGCTTCGTTGACACTGAAAATGTCGGTATCTCAGGTACCGAACGATTTTTCGAGGCCAGGCTCGCCAGGCCGACACCTGTTGTGAATGGCGTCACGAAGGATGTGCTTGAGCTGTCCATGGATTTCCGTGTCCAGCATGCCATTCACAGCGCGCTTAGCGAAGGCATGGAAAAGTTCCAGGCGGTCGGTGCCGCCGGCATTGTCATGGATGTCGCTACCGGCGAGGTTCTGGGCCTCGTTTCGCTGCCTGACTTCGATTCGAATCATGCCGGCCGGGCGAGCAGAAATTCGCGGTTCAATCGGGCAACGCTGGGCGTCTACGAGATGGGCTCAGTGTTCAAGACATTTACCGTGGCGATGGCGCTTGATAGCGGCACGGCCACGATCTTCAATCAATACGATGCCACTGGACCCATGCATGTCGGCAAGTTCACGATACATGATGATCACCCACAGAACAGGTGGCTCACGGTTCTGGAAGTCTACATTCACTCGTCGAATATAGGCTCGGCGCGCATGGCCCTTGAAGTCGGCGCGGATGTGCAGCAATCGTACCTCGCAAGTTTTGGGCTGCTCGACAGTCCTTATCTGGAACTGCCCGAAGTGGGTTATCCACTGCAACCCGAAACATGGCGCGAAATAAACACCATCACAGCAGCCTACGGTCATGGCATCGCAGTGTCGCCGCTGCAGGTCATCACCGCGGTTTCCTCTCTGACCAACGGCGGCTTCAAGATCGCTCCGACACTGCTGAAGGTTGATCGGACCGAGGACCGGTTGCCGGGAGAGCGAGTCATCGGCGAACAGACCAGTGCGGTCATGCGCGCTTTAATGCGCCAAGTGGTCGAGCGCGGCACCGGTGGCAAGGCGGATGTTCCTGGCTATTCGGTTGGCGGCAAGACAGGTACCGCAGAACGCGTTACATCAGGCCGCTATAGTCGGAATTCACTGATTACATCTTTTGTCGGCATTTTCCCATCCTACAAACCACGCTACGCCGTTTTCGCCATGTTTGAAGAACCGAAAGGCACAACCGAAACTTTCGGCTTTGCCGGTGCCGGCTGGAACGCGGCACCTGCAGTCGGCAAAATCATTCAGAGGATTGCGCCTCTGCTTGGTGTTGAGCCCGATCTGGGCAGCGCCGATAGAGACCACAGCAGTAACAGTCCTGTCATTCCAATCAGTTTGATGAGGTAATCCCGGATGCGTCTTTCTGAGCTTATTGGCGGGAATGGCGAGGCAGCAGCAATCGATGTGACTGGCCTCACTGACGATAGCCGAACTGTCAAACCAGGCTTTCTGTTCGCCGCTTTTCCGGGGATCAATGTTGATCGGCGGGCGTTCATACCTGACGCGATAGACCATGGTGCTGTGGCAATACTGACAACCCCTGACGTTTCTCTTGATGATCCCCGTATTTACGTCCTGGAAGATCAGAATCCGCGCCATCGGTTTGCTTTGATGGCCTCCAGATTTTTCAACGCTCAGCCTGAAAACGTGGTCGCCATTACCGGCACGAATGGCAAAACTTCAGTTGCCGATTTTGTGCGCCAGATTTGGGCAGGGCTGGGTTATGCGGCAGGCTCTGTCGGCACCCTTGGCGCAATAGGTCCGGACTCAGTAAATCCGTTGCAGCACACGACGCCGGATCCTGTCGCTTTGCACAGCGCTCTGGCCGATCTTGCCAATCTCGGTGTTGACTACGCCGCTATCGAAGCATCAAGCCATGGTCTTGACCAATTCCGTCTGGATGGCGTCAATCTGGTTGCTGCCGCATTCACAAACATCACGCGCGATCATATGAACTACCATGGAAGTTTCGAAGAGTATCTGGCGGCGAAGACGAGGCTTTTCAGTGAAGTGCTCAGCGAAGACGGCATAGCGGTGATCAATGCTGATGATCCGGCATCCAAAGCGATCGAAACCGCTTGCCAGGCGCGGGGCATCGAAATCATCAGTACCGGATTTGCCGGCAAGGACATGATCATCAATTTGGCCGAGCCAACTTCTTCTGGTCAGGTTCTTGATGTCACCTGCTTTGATGAAGATTTCCACATTGAACTGCCACTTGTTGGTGCCTTTCAGGCGAACAATGCTGTCATCGCCGCTGCTTTGGCCGTGGCATGCGGCGCGCAGGTGGAAGACGCAATGTCGCGCCTTGAGTGGCTGGAAGGCGTACCAGGCCGGCTGCAGCAGGTCGGCAATCGCGAGTTCGGCGAAGGTAACGCCGCTCCTGTCTTCGTCGACTATGCCCATACTCCTGATGCGCTCCGGACAATTCTGGAAACGTTAAAGCCGCATGCGCCAGGCAGCCTCAGTCTGGTTTTCGGATGTGGTGGAGACCGCGACCAGGGCAAGCGAAGCGAAATGGGCAGCATTGCCGACAGTCTTGCCGATCAGATCATTGTAACCGATGACAATCCAAGGACCGAGGACCCTGCCGCTATCAGGCACGATATCCTGCGCGGGATGCACGGTGGCGACGGCGACCGCATCCAGGAGATTGGCGATCGACGGGCGGCAATCCAGATGGCTGTTTCCGCGCTGGCTTCCGGTGACGTTCTTGTGGTCGCGGGTAAGGGCCATGAGACAGGTCAAACCATTGGCGACGATGTCCTGCCTTTTGACGATGCTGAAGAACTGCGGATCGCATTGGCCGGGGGGGTCGCTGATGACGCGTGACACTCTTTGGTCAGGGGCCGAACTTGTAGCCATTACAAAGGGCCAATGGACCGCTGCCATGAAGGCAACGGACCAGATTACCGGCGTATCTATTGACAGCCGCACGGCTGAGCCCGGCGATCTTTTTATCGCAATTGCCGGACCGAATTCTGATGGCCATGACTACGTCACTGCTGCATTCCAGAATGGTGCCGCCGCTGCAATCATCAGCAAACCAGCCGCCCAGTCAGCTGGGCCGACTTTGACGGTTCAGGATACCTTTGCGGCATTGCAGGCGCTGGGCACTGCCGGCCGCGAGCGTTCCACCGCGAAGGTCATCGCGATCACCGGCAGTGTTGGCAAAACCGGCACAAAAGACGCCTTGGCAGCCGTATTGGCTGAAAACGGCCGCACTCATAAAAGCGTGCTCAGCTATAACAATCACTGGGGCGTCCCGTTGACCCTTGCGCGTATGCCCCTGAACACCGAGTTTGCAGTTCTGGAACTTGGCATGAACCATCCGGGCGAGCTTGCACCTCTGTCCCGAATGGCGGCGCCTCATGTTGCCGTGATTACCAGGATTGCACCTGCCCATATGGCGGCATTTGAATCTCTGGCCGACATTGCAGCCGCCAAGTCTGAAATATTCCTGGGCCTTGTAAAGGGCGGGACGGCGATCATTCATGCGGATAGCGAATATTACGCGGGCATGGCGTCAGCGGCGAAGGCCGCCGGCGCTGACGTTGTTATTGGCTTCGGCCGCAGTGACGAGGCCGTGGCGCGAATTCTCGATTCTGCAGCACGCCAGACCTTTAGCTGCGTTCGCGCTGAGATCGGCAACGACCGGATAACCTACAAAATTGGTGCGGCAGGCGAACACTGGGTGGAGAACAGTGTCGCCGTGCTTGCCGCGGCAAATGCCGTCGGTGCTGATCTTGGCCGGGCGGGCCTGACACTGGCCGGGTTCCAGCCTCCGAAGGGCAGGGGCAACGAATACCGCGTCAACCTCAACAACGGTTCGTATACGTTGATTGATGACTCATATAATGCAAACCCAACCTCAATGGCCGCGGCCTTGCAGTCGTTGGGCGCCCGAGACGTTGACAAGAACAGCCGGAGGATAGCCGTCCTTGGCGACATGCTTGAACTGGGCGAGGCCAGTACGGAATTTCACAGCGATCTCAAAGACCACATCACGAAATCAGGCGTTGACCTTGTTTTCACATGTGGTTCTGAAATCGATGCTCTGATCGACGTTCTGCCTGCTGCCAGACTTGGCGGCAAGGCAAAGACAGCTGAAGACCTGTATGAGCTCGTTCAGGACGCGATCCGCGACGGCGATGTGCTGCTGGTCAAAGCTTCCCGGGGCATTGGCCTTGACAGGCTCGTGCGTCATCTGCGGGCCAACGGCGAACTTCGCGGCAACGATAGGGTAGGAGGGCGCCAGTAGATGTTCTACTACTTCCTCTATCCCCTGAGCGAGCAGATTTCTGCCTTCAATCTGTTCCGTTATCTTACGTTCCGCACCGGCGGCGCCGTGATGACAGCAATTCTGATCAGCTTTTGCCTGGGCCCTTACATCATTCGGCGATTAAAGGCGATGCAGGGAGAAGGGCAGCCAATTCGCAGTGATGGCCCGAAATCTCACATCATTGAAAAGGCTGGGACGCCCACTATGGGCGGCTTCCTTATCATGATCTCTCTCTTTGGTGCGACTATTCTGTGGGCGGATTTGAGCAACGCTTACATGTGGGTAATTCTTCTGGTTACATTTTCATTCAGCGTTATCGGATTTACGGACGACTTCCTGAAAGTCACACAACGCTCCAGCGATGGTTTGCCTCGTTCAGTCAGACTTGTTGCTGAAATCGCCATTGGATGCCTCGCGGCATTCTGGGTGATGTCGATTTCGTCGCCTGAGCAGTCTGGCCAGCTGGCGCTTCCGTTTGTCAAAGATCTGTTGCTTGATCTGGGCATCTTCTTCGTACCGTTTGCAGCAATCGTCATTGTCGGCAGTGCGAATGCCGTTAATTTTACAGACGGCCTTGATGGACTGGCCATCGTTCCAGTCATGATTGCCGCTGGGACTTTCGGTGTAATCGCCTATCTCGTCGGGAACGCAGTTTTCGCTGAATATCTTCAGATCCATGCAGTGCCCGGCACTGGGGAGCTGGTGGTATTTTGCGGCGCGCTGCTCGGGGCAGGGCTTGGATTTCTCTGGTTCAACGCGCCCCCGGCCATGGTCTTTATGGGAGATACCGGCAGCCTCTCTCTCGGCGGGGCGCTTGGCACCCTTGCCATTGCGACAAAGCATGAACTTGTGCTTGCTATTGTTGGGGGCATCTTCGTGGTCGAAACCGTCTCTGTAATCGTTCAGGTTCTGTCGTTCAAGTTGACCGGCAAGCGCGTGTTCCGTATGGCACCGCTGCACCATCACTATGAAGAAAAGGGCATACCTGAATCGACAATTGTTATTCGCACCTGGATCGTAGCCGTGATGCTGGCACTTGCCGGTCTTGCAACGCTGAAGTTGAGGTAGCTGAGAACCCATGATCCCAGTCACACAATATAGCGGCCTCACGGTTGTCGTTTTTGGTCTCGGCGTCAGCGGGCTTTCGGCGGCTCGCGCTCTGCAGGCCGGCGGCGCACTCGTGCTTGCCTGGGACGATGCAGACAGCCGGCGAGCCGAAGCCGCCGCGCTGGGCATGACACTGCAGGATCCACATGTCATGGATTTCAGTGAAGTCAGCGCATTGGTCCTGAGCCCTGGCATACCTCTGACACACCCGGCCCCGCATCCCGTAGTGAAGCAGGCGGCAGAAGCCGGCTGTCCGGTCATCGGCGACATCGAGCTCTTTGTTACTGCTGCTGATGCGACAAACGATCGAACCATCGTTGCTGTGACCGGCACCAATGGCAAGTCAACCACCACAGCCCTGATCGGCGAGTTAGCTGCTCAGGCTGGGAAAGAGGTGGTCGTAGCGGGCAACATCGGGACACCTGTTCTCGATTCCAGGACAACCGGACCCGGCGGGATCTATGTCATCGAAATGTCCTCGTATCAGATTGATCTCACGCCATCCATGAATGCCGACGTGACCGTTCTGTTGAACATTACGCCCGATCATCTTGATCGCCATGGCGGCATGGCCGGATACGCCAAAGTGAAAGCCAGGCTCCTGAAACAACAGTCGCCGGACAAGACCGCCATTGTTGGTCTTGACGACAATTACTGCAGAAAAATATTTGAGGACATGGAACGTGATGAATCACCCACCCTTGTCGGTGTCTCCTTGGCCGACAACATTGATTGCGATGTCCAGGTCGCAGGTGGTCTGCTCCGGACGAAAACGGACGGAAATTCGCGGATCGTGACCGACCTCAATCAAACATCAAATTTGCCGGGCAAGCACAACTGGCAGAATGTTGCAGCCGCCTATGCGGCGGCCAGAGCTATTGGTATTCCTGAGGACGCCATCATAGCCGGCATTCAGAGATTCCAGGGCCTTGAACATCGCATGGAGCATGTTGCAAGGCTTGCCTCGGTCGATGTCATCAATGATTCAAAGGCAACAAACATGGACGCCGCTGCCCGTGCTCTTGCCTGCTATTCCAGCATCTACTGGATTGCTGGCGGGCGACCCAAAGGCGAAACCATTGATGCGCTCAGTGATTATTTCGGCAACATCCGAAAAGCCTATGTCTACGGAGAGGCCGGCCCCGAATTTGGCAGGTCGCTGGAAGGCGTCGTTCCCTGTGAAGTGGATGAGACGCTTCAGATTGCAACTGAAAGCGCGCTTCGGGACAGCCTGAGCGCTGCAGAGACAGCGGCTGATCCATTGGTCGTCATGCTGTCACCGGCCTGCGCATCTTTCGATCAGTTTGTCGACTTCGAAGCACGCGGCGAGGCGTTCAAGGATTATGTCATGAATTTCGCGACGGGGAACGCACGATGAACGCCTTTAGTCGCGCAGATACAAGCCTGGTCGGTGGCTGGTGGTGGACCATCGACCGCTGGCTGCTGGCGGGCATTCTGTTGCTGCTGGCGTTCGGATTTCTGATGACCTTTGCGGCGTCACCTGCCGTGGCTATTCGGCTCGACATTGGTCCATATCATTTTGTCATCAATCAGCTCATATTCATCGGTCCGAGCCTGATCATCATGTTTGCTGCATCGCTGATGCCTGCAGACATGCTTGGCAGACTGGCCGTCCCATGTCTGGTTGTCGCTCTGTTCGCGCTCGGCTTCGCCAGCGGCTGGGGGCCAGAGCTGAACGGTGCCCGTCGCTGGCTGTCCGTCGCCGGCTTTTCGCTGCAACCGATTGAATTCGTCAAGCCCCTGTTCATTGTGGCTTCGGCCTGGCTCTTGTCGGAACGCCTGCGCAACCCGGAATTTCCGGGTGGCAAACTAAGTGCAGCCCTTCTGGCAATTGTCATCGGCCTGCTGGTAATGCAGCCTGATTTCGGCCAGAGCGTGCTTGTCACTGCAATCTGGAGCGTGCAGGTGTTCCTGGCGGGCTTGCCTCTGATCTGGACGGTCGCGCTCGGTGCGCTCGGTGTTTCTGGCGTTGTCGGCGCATATTATCTGTTGCCCCATGTGGCCAGCCGGATCGATCGGTTTCTTCATCCCGCCAGCGGTGACACTTTCCAGATGGATACCGCCACCGATGCGTTCGTCCGCGGCGGTGCGTTTGGTCAAGGACCTGGAGAGGGGCAGGTGAAAAACATTCTGCCTGATGCGCACTCAGACTACATCTTCGCCGTTATCGGAGAAGAATACGGCCTGTTTGCATGTCTTCTGGTGCTTTCGGTGTTTGCTTATGTCATCGCACGTGGATTTAGCCGCGTTGCAATGGAACGGGATCTGTTCGTTGTTCTGGCACTTGCGGGATTACTGACACAATTCGCTGTGCAGACAATCGTCAACGTCGGCGTCAATCTGAATTTATTACCCAGCACAGGCATGACACTTCCATTTGTCAGCTACGGTGGCTCGTCTCTGCTGGGAATTGCTCTTGGCATGGGCATGGTTCTGTCACTCACCCGCAAACAGCCTGGCCCCAGGCTTACGGCATGAAGCGAAGGAGAGTTGAAATGAACAGAGTGATCGCAATAGCAGCAGGCGGCACAGGGGGCCATGTATTCCCGGCACAGGCCCTGTCATCAGAGCTCAGCGCGAGGGGCATCGCCACTCTCGTCCTTACAGACGATCGCGGTGAGCAATACAGAAACGGATACAGCGAGGTCACGCATCATGTGATCAGCGCCGGCACGCCGACATCGAAGGGCATGATCGGAAAAGTGATGTCGGTCTTTCCCATCATGATGGGCATCATTCAGGCATTTGGCATCCTGAGAAAAGCAAAGCCTATGGCTATGGTCGGGTTCGGAGGCTACTCAGCTTTCCCATCCATTGTTGCCGCTCGCCTGCTTCGCATTCCTGTCTGCATTCACGAACAAAACGCGGTTTTCGGGCGAGGCAACCGCTCCGTCACTCCTTTTGTGCAGAAGATAGCTCTTTCTTTTCAAGAAGTGTCGCTCATGTCCCCCGCGGCCAAAGCGAAATCGGTGGTCACTGGTAATCCGGTCCGGACCGAACTCGCTGCCCTCCATACTCAGACCTATCATGTGCCCAGAACCGGTAGCGCCGCCGCCGCCGAAGTCCTGCATCTGTTTGTCTTTGGTGGCAGTCAGGGAGCTCGAGCCATCAGCGATCTCGTGCCCGCAGCGCTCGCGAGTTTGCCGAAGGGATTCCGCACACGACTGGATGTCATGCAGCAAAGCAGGCCTGAGGATATTGATCGGGTCAGAGACATTTACGCAAACGCCGGCATCAAAGCAGACGTTGAGGCCTTTTTTGATGACATGGCCGTGCGGCTCGCCAAAACGCACCTCGTCATCGCGAGATCCGGAGCGTCGACCGTCGCTGAGCTCGCTATCTCTGGTCGCCCTTCGATTCTCATTCCCTTGCCAGGCGCCGTCGATGGTGATCAGGCAGCAAATGCTGAGTTCCTTGTCAATGCCGGTGCGGCCTGCCTCATGACCGAGGCTGAAACAACGCCGGAGAAGCTTGCAGCAAAGATCAGCGAGCTCATCGAGCAGCCAGAGTTGCTGGTTGGTGCTTCGTTCAAGGCTCGTGCCATCGCACGCGTGAACGCGGCGGCTGACCTTGCCGACCTGGTCGAGGGCATGGCGCGATCCGAGGTGCCGAACGCCGAAGCGCAGGAGGCTAGTGATGAGAGCCGCCCTTTTGATAGATCAGCCAACAAAATGTCAGTAAGCGGGACCGGAACAGCCTGATGAAACTGCCTTTCGACATAGGTCCCATTCACATCGTCGGCATCGGCGGAATAGGCATGAGCGGCATAGCTGAGGTTCTGCACAACCTCGGTTACACTGTTCAGGGCAGCGATATTGCCCGGGGCGCGAATGTTCGACGCCTCCAGGGTTTTGGCGTCACAGTTCACATCGGTCACGCTGCGGAGAACATCAGTGGCGCCAGTGTTGTCGTCATTTCGTCGGCAGTGAAAGAAGACAACGCTGAAGTCCTTGCTGCGCGGGATCAGAAGATCCCGGTTGTATCGCGCGCTCACATGCTGGCGGAGCTGATGCGCCTCAAATGGTGCGTCAGTGTCGGCGGTACCCACGGCAAGACAACCACGACATCCATCGTCGCATCACTCTTTGATGCCGCGAACTACGATCCGACCGTCATTAACGGCGGCATTATCAATGCATACGGCACCAACGCCCGCCTCGGCGAAGGCGAATGGATGATCGTTGAAGCAGATGAGTCAGACGGAACCTTCGTCAAGCTGCCGTCCACAGTCGCTATTGTAACCAATATTGATCCAGAGCATCTGGACTTCTACGGCGACTTTGACGCGGAACGCGCTGCATTCCAGGAATTTGTACAGAATGTTCCGTTTTACGGCTTTGCTGTTCTTTGCATTGATCATCCCGAGGTCCAGCGTCTGGTTGGCCAGGTCAGTGAGTGTCGGGTGATTACATACGGCCTGTCGCCGCAGGCCAATGTGCGCGGCATGAACGCGTATTACAAAGATGGGCTGACCCATTTTGATGTCGAAGTCCGTTTTCAGGATCATGATTTCGCCTATAGGGATATGACGTTTCCCATGCCCGGCACGCACAATATGCTGAACGCAATCGCCGGCATTGCTGTCGCCATTGAGATGGGATTTGAGGAAAGTGCCATTCGCGAAGCCCTCTCTTCATTCGCCGGTGTTGGCCGCCGGTTTACGCGCGTCGGCGAAGCAGCTGGTGTGAGCATCATTGATGATTACGCCCATCACCCGGAGGAAATCCTGGCAGTTCTGAATGCCGCGCGGGACGTCACCGATGGCCGCATTATCGCCGTGGTTCAGCCACATCGTTATTCCCGTCTGCGCGACCTCTTTGAAGAGTTCGCGACCTGTTTCAATGATGCTGACATCGTCCTTGTCTCAGCGGTCTACGCCGCGGGCGAGATGCCGCTTGAAGGATATGATCGCGACCATCTGGTCCAGGCTCTTAAGGATCACGGCCATCGCCAGGTTGTTGCCTTTGAGGGTGAAGACGAGCTGCCAGGCCTGATTGCCGATATCGCGGAAGCAGGTGACACAGTTTTGTGTATGGGTGCGGGAAGCATATCGGCCTGGGCAAATGCGCTGCCCGGGGCGCTTCAGCAGATTGGCTCAGCTGACTCCAGAAGCGCTGAAGGAGGGGGCCAGTGAAAACATCTTCCTCATGTGCATGGCAGAAAAATTTGCCCCGTGCCCGCGGTGAAATCCGTGTGAACGAGCCTTTGGCGGCGCGCACATGGTTCAATGTTGGCGGGCCTGCAGACGTTCTCTTCAGGCCGTCGGACACGCTCGACCTGCAGGACTTTCTCGCCGCCCTCGCCGAAGAAATCCCAGTAATGGTGATCGGCGCTGCCTCCAATCTTCTGGTCCGCGATGGCGGCGTGCGCGGCGTCGTTATCATTCTTGGCAAGGCATTTGAAGCAATCACTGTCAGCGGCACGGACATCATTGCCGGTGCAGCGGCACTGGATGTGAAAGTGGCCTCTGCCGCCGGCCGCGCCGGATTGACCGGGCTCGAATTTCTGCGCGGTGTTCCAGGCACCATCGGTGGTGCCGTCGCCATGAATGCCGGCGCCTTCGGTGGTCAGATCTCTGATGTCCTGAGCGAAGCCGTCATCGTCGCAAGGAACGGAAAGATTGAGACCAGGGATGCCCTTGAGCTGGGCCTTGACTACCGGGCTTCATCTATTGACACATCTGACATTGTGGTCGAGGTAACTTTTGCGGCAAAAGCGGGCGACGCGGCCGTCATCCGGAAGCGCATGCAGGAAATTGCCAGGGAGCGTACAGACGCACAGCCCGTGGATACGCGGACAGGCGGCAGCACTTTCAAGAATCCGAAATCGGCGGCAGCCGGTGGCAAGCGTGCCTGGGAGCTGATTGAAGAAGCGGGTTGCCGCAGCCTCAGCATCGGCGGCGCCAAGGTGTCAGACAAGCACTGCAACTTCATAGAAAACACCGGCCAGGCTTCGGCGGCAGAAATTGAAAGCCTGATCGAAGAGGTGAGAGCTCGCGTCGTCGCGAAAACGGACATCCTGCTCGAACCGGAAATCAGATTTGTCGGGGAGGCGCAAGCATGACGCTTGACCCGCAGCAAACAAGACTAGCTGTTTTGATGGGCGGTTGGTCTCAGGAACGCGAGGTCAGTCTCGTTTCCGGCAGCGCCGTCTCAGAGGCAGCGCGGAACCTTGGATATCAGGTTCATGAGATTGATGTTGACCGGACGTTGCCTGCCAGGCTGTCTGAGGTTGACCCTGATATCGTCTTCAATGCGCTCCACGGTCAGTTCGGCGAAGACGGAAGGGTGCAGGGTCTCCTCGACATGATGGGCTGCAAATACACGCACTCAGGCGTGCTCGCTTCCTCGGTCGCGATGAACAAGCCTCTTGCCAAGAAGGTCTTTGAAAGTGAAGGCATCAGGTGCGCAGCAGGAGAAGTTGTAACCTGGAACGAGCTGGTCAAAGGCGAAGTCATGGATCGGCCCTTCGTGATCAAGCCTGTCGATGAAGGATCCAGTGTCGGCGTCTATCTGGTGTTCAAAGAGGACAACCTGTCCATGTCGGACATCAAGGATGCGGACGGCACAAAACAGATCCTGGTTGAACGATACATCGCCGGACGCGAAATTCAGGTTGGCGTTATGGGTGATCGGGCTATTGGCGCGGTAGAGGTCAAACCCCTCGGCCGTTTCTACGACTACGACACCAAGTATACAGAGGGCCTTGCAGTGCACGAGACGCCGGCGGATCTGAGCCCGAGCGACTATGACGAAGCCTTAAGTCTGTCATTGAAAGCTCATTCGGTCCTTGGCTGCAAAGGCGTGAGCCGAGCTGATCTCCGATTTTCGGAAGCCGATGGCGACGAGGGCGGCTTCTACATGCTTGAAATCAATACGCAGCCGGGCATGACGCCTCTCTCGCTCGTCCCGGAAATTGCTGCGCATGAAGGTATCTCATTTGATGAACTCGTTGACTGGATGATCAGGGACGCATCATGCAGACGATAAACAGGTCTCCATTCAGAAAGAACAAGGCGCGCAAGATGTCCGCTCGGAACAGCGAACGCGAAACCGGACGTATCGCACCAGGCCTGTTCTGGACGGGCACAGCAATCGTCATGATTGGTCTGCTCGTCGGAATGGTTTCGTGGCTCAGCCTTTCGGGCACGGCGGCGCGCGGCGTCAGTGCCGTGGCCGCGGTTATGATCGACGTCGGCCGGGATGCGGGCTTTACGGTGGCTAAGGTCACATTGAGTGGTCGCAGAGAAACTTCGCGGCAGGAAGTTCTGAACGCCGTGAATGTGGATATTGGCGATTCAATGTTCACAGTCCCATTGGCAGCATTGAGCGAAGACCTGGCGAGAGCCGGCTGGATCGAGAGCGTTTCGGTTTCCCGGTTCTGGCCGAACCATGTGCATATTGAGGTTCATGAGCGGACACCCTTCGCACTCTGGCAGCGTGACGGAGTGATCGCGCTGATCGACGCTTCCGGCGTTGTCATCACTGAAGAAAACGTCGAGCGCTTCGCTCACCTGCCTCTGCTGGTGGGCAAGCAGGCCAACGAACGGGCCACTGAGATCGTAGCATTGATCGATCTTGAACCATCACTCGCCGCGGGGGTTCGCGCAGCCACCTACGTTGGGGCCCGTCGATGGAATATTCGAATGAATTCAGGTCTCGAAATAAAGCTGCCGGAAACCGGCATGCTTGAGGCCTGGCGGAAAGTCGCAGATCTCGCGCAGCGTTTTGATCTTCTTCTTCGGGATCTGGAGGCGATCGATCTTCGGCTCACGGATCGCACTGTTGTGAGATTGCCGGCAGGCGTGGCGCCAAGAGCTCGGAGATCAGGTCAGCGTACGTAACGAGGGAAGGGAATAGGGGAACATTTATGGCTGGTAGGTCAACAACCATAGCCGCACTCGACATCGGAACGAACAAAGTCTGCTGTTTCATCGGTCATGTCGATGCCAACGGACAGGTCCGTGTCACCGGTATCGGCGTTCAACATGCCCAGGGCATGCGCAACGGATCAATCGTCGATATGAGCGCCGTTGAACATTCGGTCCGCAACGCTGTGCACAGCGCCGAGACCATGGCAGGTACAACCGTTCAAAGCGTTGTCGTCAATGTCTCCGGCGGTCAGCCGGTGTCACACAGCCTCAGCCTTCAGTCTTCCGTGCAGGGCGGCGAGATCGGCGACAGCGATGTTGCGCGCGTCATGTCGGCGATTTACAAATGTGATCTTCCCGAAGATCGCGAAATTCTCCATGCCATACCTGTTTCATATCAGGTCGACGGTGTGGCAGGAATCAAAGAGCCGCGTGGCATTTACGGGCGCCAGCTCGGTGCTGAACTTCATGTCGTCACAGCCGCAACCGGCGCGATCCGCAATCTGCGAGTCTGTGTTGAGCGCTGTCATCTGGAAATTTCCAATTTTGTCCTGTCATCCTATGCGTCTGGGCTCTCGTGTCTTGTGGAAGATGAAATGGATCTTGGCGTGACTTGCATTGACATTGGCGGCGGTACGACATCTGTCGCCGTGTTCATGGACGGAAGCATGATTTATGCAGACACAGTTCCTGTAGGTGGCGCTCACATCACCAGCGACATTGCCAGAGGTCTGTCGACTTCGCTCGGCCATGCCGAGCGGTTGAAAAATCTCCATGGCGGAACCGTCGCGGGTCTCTCCGATGATCATGAGCTGATTGAGGTACCAAGCATCGGTGACACCGAGGCTCATGAGACAAATCAGGTTCCAAGGTCGTTGCTGGTTGGCATCATTCGACCACGCGTCGAAGAAATTTTCGAACTCGCGCGTGAGCGGCTGATACGCGCCGGATATGATGGGGTAGCTGGGCGTCGAATTGTGCTGACCGGCGGTACGGCTCAGCTTCAGGGCATTCGGGAACTGGCCAGCTCACTTCTGGATCGGCAGGTAAGAATTGGCAAGCCAATCAGAATCATGGGGCTTGCAGAAGCCACTATCGGTCCAGCTTTCTCGGTCTGCGCGGGCCTGCTGCAATACATCGCGCGCGGCATTTCAGACTCAACGCAAGTGGCATTGCAGTCAGATCAATGGTCCTCGGAAGGTGCCTTGTCCCGATTAGGAAAATGGATCAGAAGTGGTTGAAAAAATTAGAGTTTTGGTACGATTGTGTTGAAAAAAGTGTAATTATGTGATACACTAGGTTACTTGAAAATTTAAAGGAATATTCAGCGATGAGTATTACATTCACGTCGCCTCAGCTCACCGAAATGAAACCTCGCATCGTCGTGATGGGGGTTGGTGGCGCTGGTGGAAATGCGGTCAATAACATGATCCGCACGGGCCTCGATGGCGTCGAATTTGTGGTCGCCAACACTGATGCTCAGGCTCTGTCCCACTCAGAGGCTGATCAGCGTATTCAGCTTGGTCTTGGGATTACAGAAGGTCTTGGTGCCGGCGCGCGTCCCGAAATCGGCTGCGCATCTGCGGAAGAGGCCATTCCTGAAATCGAACAGACGCTTCGTAGCTGCCACATGGCTTTTATCGCTGCGGGAATGGGTGGCGGGACCGGCACCGGTGCGGCGCCTGTGATCGCCAAGTCTGCCAAGGAAATGGGCATTCTTACCGTCGGGATCGTAACCAAACCATTCCAGTTCGAAGGTTCAAAGCGGATGCTCATTGCCGAACGCGGTATCGAAGAACTCCAGCGCTATGTCGATACTTTGATTGTCATTCCAAATCAGAACCTCTTCCGCGTGGCTAACGAAAAGACGACTTTTGCCGATGCGTTTGCGATGGCAGATCAGGTCCTTGATTCAGGTGTCAGGGGTATTACAGACCTGATGGTGAACCCGGGCATTATCAATCTCGATTTTGCCGACGTCAAAACCGTTATGGGCGAGATGGGCAAGGCCATGATGGGCACTGGCAGTGCAGGTGGCGAGCGACGCGCTATCGAGGCGGCGGAGGCCGCGATTTCAAATCCGCTGCTGGATGATGTGTCGATGCGTGGGGCACGCGGTGTCTTGATCAATATTACGGGAGGCGCGGATCTCACGCTCTTCGAGGTCGATGAGGCTGCCAATCGGATCAGAAGCGAAGTGGCGCAAGATGCAAATATTATAGTTGGTTCCACCTTCGAGAAGGAACTGGACGGCGAACTGAGAGTTTCGGTCGTTGCCACCGGCATCCAGCTCGAGGAAGGCGCATCGCCAAAACTGACAGTCGTCGGCGGCGCTGATGCACTTGGCGATCAGGATGGCGCATCAGATGAGGTCACTGAAGAAGATCAATCGCTTCCCGGATTTGAGGTTGCTGACGAGGCCGAGCCGATGGACATGCCCATTCGCTCCAGGCTGGCTGAACTGGGCCCTTCCTATGGCGTTCAGGCACCAATCAGCAACCCTTACGCTATTGAGCCCATCGCTGATCCGGAGCTGTCGGCCGAATTGATAGCAGAGGAGGACATCTTTGATGTGCCGGATCTGGATAGTGCTGAGATCGAACCGGACATCGATTTCGACACCCATGGGATTGATGCTCCGGCCGTCAATGGCGACATGTCAGTACACGCCGAGCTTGAGGCTACAGCTCCAATGGATGCGCAGACTAAGCCAGCGAAGGAAAAAAGAGGCCCCAGTCTCTGGCAGCGTATCACAGGGCAACGAAAGGCCCCTCGGGCAGAAGAAGGAAGCATGCTGGGGAGGGGTGACCTCATCGAACCGACGATGGAAGCGATCGAATCAGACGAACAGCTTTCGATGTTCGGTGATTCATCCCCGCGCCCAGAGCCGGACATGAACGCATCGGCCATGCAGTCGCAGGAACAGAGCGAAATCGGTGGCATCGTGACCAGTGCTGATCGTCTTACTGTGCCGCACAACGAAGAGCGCCATCTGGAAATTCCGGCCTTCCTGAGAAGGCAGGCAAACTAACAGAATAATAGGGCATGGAACTGGGGCCAGTTGGCATCTGCCGGCTGGCCTCTTTTTTTCTCCAATTCGTCCTTCTGGCCAGGCGAAGCAGCCGAAGGTCCGGATCTGTTCATTAAATGGCCACAAAATCCGGGCATTGCTGCCACAATCTGCGCTGATATACTGCAGCCGTTCGGATGCCATCGGTCAGAGCAATGCCAGGTGATGGGCAGACGGACGGGATGAACGATGACGTTTAACAGTATGGGATTGGCCTCACTGAAATGATCGGAAATCTTAGAAGAGCATATGGCTCGGCGCCCTTCATGTTGATGGCGCTCATAATGCTTGCTGCCTGCAGTAATGACGACGACAGAGCAGAGCTTCCTTATATCGAGCGCGAGGTCGAAGAGCTCTATGACCTTGGCCATCGCTACATGGGCAGTGAGAGCTATGAACTGGCTGCCCTCGTCTTTGACGAGGTGGAGCGGCAGCATCCCTATTCTGAGTGGGCCCGCCGCGCGCAGCTGATGTCCGCTTTTGCCTACTACAAGCAACATGAATATGAAGACTCGGTTCTTTCGGCGAAGCGTTTTCTGGCTCTCCACCCCGGCAACAGAGACGCGCCCTACGCCTATTATCTGATCGCACTCAATTACTACGAGCAGATTGTTGATGTAGGCCGCGACCAGTCGAATACCGAAAGCGCGCTTGGTGCTCTTAATGACATCATCCGGCGCTACCCCGAAACTGAATATGCGGCAGATGCACGGCTGAAGTTTGACCTCACCATGGATCACTTGGGTGGCAAGGAAATGGCAGTCGGCCGCTTTTATCAGCAGAAGGGGGACTATCTTGGTGCGATCCACCGCTTCAGAAATGTTGTCATCGACTTCCAGACAACCTCGCACGCGGCGGAGGCACTGCATCGTTTGACGGAATGCTATTTGGCCATAGGCGTGAGGGCTGAAGCACAGGCTTCAGCGGCTGTACTGGGTCACAACTTTCCAGGCAGCGACTGGTATGAAGACAGCTACGCACTGCTGCAGGCTCAGGATCTTGAACCGCTGACAAATCCGGACAGCTGGATTGTCAACGCTTTCGACTGGATTTTTTAGAGCGAGTTTCCCGGAATGCTGAACCGCCTGACCATTCAGGATGTCGTTCTCATAGATCACCTGACCATGGAGTTTGGTGACGGGCTTTGTGTTCTTTCAGGCGAGACAGGCGCCGGCAAATCAATCCTGATGAATGCGCTTTGCTTTGTCACCGGTGCCAGAGGCGACAGCGAAATTGTCCGGCCGGGCACAACACGGGCCCAGGTAACGGCCGAATTCTCGTTAGGCAAGGACGCACCGGCCCTGGCAATTCTTGACGAGCATGAGATTGAAGCGCCTGCCGGCGCGCTTCTGTTGCGCAGATCCATCGACGGAGTGGGCAGAGGCCGGGCCTGGATCAATGACCAACAGGTCAGCGTGCGGCTGTTGCGATCACTCGGCGAGGAACTGCTGGAAGTCCATGGCCAGAACGATGGCCATGGGTTACTCAATCCGGCAACACATATGGAATTTGTTGATGCCTTTGACGGCCTGTCCAGTCCCGGTGGTGCAGCGACAGAAGTCCGCCAGACCTATGCTTCAATGACGGGTGCAAGAAAAGCGCTGAGCGAAGCCGAGCAGGCGTTTGAACAACATCGGGCAGACGAAGAGTATCTTCGTCACGTCGTCGACGAGTTGGATGCTCTGGCGCCTCAGGCAGAGGAGGAGGCTGAACTCGCGGATCGACGGATACAAATGCAACAAGGCGAGAAAATTGCCACGGTACTGGAAAACGCTATCGGCGAGATGACCAAGCGTGGCGGCATGGAAGCGACCATGCGCGGAGTCATGCGCAGGCTGGAACGTCTCAACGAAACAACAAGCGGCCTCGACGAGACCCTCGAGGCGTTCGAACTGGCCGTGGGCAGTACAGCTGAAGCCACAGCTGAATTGCTAAGCGCTCAACAGCGCCTCACCTTCGAAGCCGATGAACTGGAGCGAACCGAGGAACGCCTGTTCAGCCTGCGTGCCGCAGCCCGCAAGCATGGCTGCTCTGTCGAACAGCTGCCGCAAATGCAGGCAGAGCTTCATGGCAAACTGTTGGAAGTTGAACAGGGCGAAGAGAACCTTGCCGGCCTGCGAGCCACATTCGCGGCTGCGAAAGAGGCCTACCGGAAAGCAGCAGAGCAGCTTTCAGCGGATCGCCACAAAGCGTGTCGTCAGCTTGACAAAGCCATCAACCGGGAACTCGCACCCCTCAAACTTGATCGCGCCAGATTTCGCACGGCTATTGACATACAGGCTGAAGAGCATTGGTCTTCTCATGGCATGGACCACATTCATTTTGAAATAACGACCAACCCATCGGCACCGTTTGGCCCCCTCAACAAGATTGCTTCGGGCGGAGAAATGTCCCGTATCATGCTGGCGCTGAAGGTCGCTGCCGTCAAAACCAACTCTGAAAAGACACTGGTCTTTGACGAGATCGACCAGGGTATCGGCGGTGCCGCGGCCCATGCTGTGGGAGAAAGGCTGCGAAGCCTTTCGTTGCGAGAACAAGTTCTGGTTGTCACTCACTCACCCCAGATAGCGGCCAAGGCGGCACAACACTGGCTCATTTCAAAATCGACGTCGGGCCTCGATGGCGATGAAGAGGGCTTTGAATCAACCGCAGAAATACTTGATGTCAGTGCGAGGCTTGAAGAAATCGCCCGGATGCTTTCTGGCGCAAAAGTTACCAGCGAAGCCAGGCTTGCGGCGGCGAAACTGATCGATGGCGGAACGCTGAATGAGTGACAAAACTCGCCATAAAAGTGTAGCCTCGCTAAGCGAAGATGAGGCGGCCGCAGAACTTGCAGCGCTGGCTGCGGAGATTAGCGAACACGATCAATATTACCATCAGGAAGATGCACCCAAAATAAGCGACGCTGACTATGACGTGCTCAGGCGGCGGAATAAAGACATTGAGGATCGGTTCCCGGCGCTCATCCGTGAAGACAGCCCAAGCGATTCCGTCGGCGCCGCGGCGGCTCAAGGGTTCAGTAAGGTTACGCATGCTAAACCCATGATGTCCCTCGACAATGCGTTCGGTGAAGACGATCTTTCTGACTTTTTTGACAAGGTGCGGCGTTTTCTGGGTCTTGGCGACGACGAAAAGGTCGAGGTTTTCGCTGAACCGAAGATTGATGGCGTGTCGGCATCACTGCGTTATGAAAACGGGCTTTTTGTCCAGGGAGCGACGCGAGGCGATGGTGCGGTCGGCGAGGATGTCACCGAGAATCTGCGGACGATCAGCGATATCCCCCATGCCATCCAGGCAACAGGATTGCCGGATGTTGTGGAGGTCAGGGGCGAAGTGTACATGGCCCACGAAGATTTCTCTGCTCTCAACAAGGGCCGCCAGGCGAACGATGAGGCCGAATTTGCAAACCCGCGTAACGCCGCTGCCGGTTCACTCAGGCAACTGGATGTTGAAGTAACGCGCGCGCGGCCCCTCAGATTTTTTGCCTATGCCCTTGGTGAAGTCAGTGCTGATCTGGCCGTCGACACCCAGGGTGCTGTTATCGACACCTTTGACGCCTGGGGTTTTTCGGTCAATTCGTCGGAGCCCTGCAGTGACCTGTTGAGTTGCATTGAGCGATACAACGATTTGTCAGCAGGACGAGCTGATCTCGGCTATGACATCGACGGCGTCGTTTTCAAGGTCAATTCACTCGGGTTGCAGGAGAGGCTTGGGGCGGCGTCCCGCGCACCTCGCTGGGCGATCGCTCTGAAGTTTCCTGCCGAACAGGCAGAGACTGTGCTGTTGGAAATCGACATTCAGGTTGGCCGCACGGGCGCGCTGACGCCTGTAGCGAAGTTGAAGCCCATAACAGTTGGCGGCGTCGTTGTTTCGCACGCGACGCTCCACAACGAAGACGAAATCAGGCGCAAGGACATCCGGCCCGGCGACACCGTCATCATCCAGCGCGCCGGCGACGTAATCCCCCAGGTTGTGCGCGTCGTCACCGAAAAGCGTCCGAAGAATACGCGACGCTTCAGGTTTCCGGATATCTGTCCGGTTTGTGGCAGCAAGGCAGACCGGGATGAAGATGAGGCTGTCCGCAGATGCACAGGCGGCCTCATCTGTCAGGCGCAACGGGTCGAGCGCCTTCGGCATTTCGTATCCCGAAACGCATTCGACATTGAGGGGCTCGGCGAACGCCAGGTAGCCGCCTTTTTTGAAGAAGGGTTGATTACAAGCCCGGCTGATATTTTCAGGCTGGAAGCGGCTAGCGCCGCGCTTGATCAGCCTCTGCAGAGCAAAGAGGGATGGGGCGAAGTTTCCGCTGCAAATCTCTTTAAGGCGATAGCTGACCGCCGGGAGATATCTTTCGAGCGATTCCTTTATGCCTTGGGTATCAGACACTTAGGTCGTGGGAATGCCAGGCTGATTGCAAGACATTTTGTCCGAGCCGAGGCGCTTGTCGCAGATCTGACCCGCGATGCGGGCGCTCTTGCAGATGCTGAGACTCTGATAGAAGAGCTTCCTTCCTATGCCGACATGACGTCAATCGACGGCATCGGTGACGCTGTAGCTCACGCGCTCATTGAGTTCTTCCACGAGAGCCAGAATACCGACATCGTTTTACAGTTGATGAAGGAAGTAGACGTCGAAGACTTCGTCGCGCCCGCTGCCACATCACAGATTTCCGGCAAGACGCTGGTATTCACGGGCAGCCTTGAAAAAATGACGCGAAACGAAGCAAAAGCACGGGCAGAAGCGCTCGGCGCGAAAGTTTCAGGTTCGGTGTCGGCGAAAACCGATCTCGTCATCGCCGGCCCCGGCTCAGGATCAAAGGGCAAAAAGGCGGCCGAACTTGGCATCGAAATCATCGATGAAGACGGCTGGCTTCATATGCTTGAACAGAGCTGAAGATTGCCAGCGCCTAAAGAGGCGCAGCCGCTTTCTTCAGCCATGCCGCCGTCTTTGCATCGACCTGAGGGCCCACGATCTCCAGGACTCTGGCATGATATTCGTCGAGCCAGGTGATCTCGTCGGCGCTCAGCATTTCGGTCTTGATAAGATTTCTGTCGATCGGCGCCATGGTGAGCGTTTCGAAACCTAACATTTCTCTTTCCGCACCGGCCATGTCTTCACATTCGATCACAGTGATCAGGTTTTCGATGCGGATGCCATAGGCGCCGGCTTTATAGTAGCCGGGCTCGTTGGAGACGATCATGCCAGGCGCCAACGCCACATCGCCGGCGCGTTTCGAAATGCCGTGTGGTCCCTCATGAACACTCAGAAAACTGCCAACGCCGTGGCCGGTGCCGTGGTCATAATCGAGCCCCACCTGCCACAACGCGTTTCGTGCCAGCGTATCGAGCTGCGGCCCGCTTGTACCTTTTGGAAATTTGGCTGAGGCCAACGCAATATGGCCCTTCAGGACCCTGGTGAACCGGTCCTTTTCTTCGTCTCCCACATCACCAATGGCAACGGTACGGGTAACATCAGTTGTGCCGTCGAGATACTGTGCGCCAGAATCCACAAGGTAGAGCGAGCCGGCCTTTACCTGGGCATCGGTTTCAGCGCTCGCCTTATAATGCACAATCGCGCCGTTTGCACCGGCACCTGAGATCGTATCGAAGCTTAGGTCGCGAAACTGTTCCTGGCGTACCCGCAAATCCTGGAGATGATCGCTCGCACTTATTTCGGTTTCTTCACCGCCGATAGCTGCCTTGGCAATCCAACCCAGAAACTCGGTAAGGGCAGCGCCATCACGTCGATGGGCGGCCCGCATGCCGGCAAGTTCGACTTCGTTCTTGATAGCCTTTGGCAGCTGGCAGGGATCGGCCTGCCGCCTCAGATCAGCATCGGCGCTCTCCAGAGTTTCTGTGATCCAGGCAGCCGCACTTGATGCATCAACGGCAACGGTCTTGTCAGCAGTCCCAAGGCTCTTGAGTGCACTCTCAAATTCGGCCGGTGAATGGCGTCGCACGCTGTTTCCAAGATGAGCGGCGACATCATCGTCTACCTTGCGCTCATCAATGAACAGATCAACGGTCGCGTCAGCACTCAGTATAGCGAATGACAGCGAGAACGGTGTCCTCGGCACATCTGAGCCCCGGACATTCAACAGCCAGGCAATTGAGTCGGGCGCAGTGAGAACCGTGGCATCAATCGATGCGGACTGCAGGTCTTCTGCCAATCTGGTGCGTTTGGCGTTTGAAGACTCGCCAGCGAACCGGTCGCTGTGGACTTCCATCTGCGAAAGAGGGGGCGGCGGTTGATCCGCCCAGATGGCGTCGATCGGATTACCTTTGGCGGCAATCAGCTCAGCCCCGGCTTTGTCGCAGACCGCCCGGTACTCCTTCAACGCAGTTTCCGTATGCAGCCATGGATCATAACCAAGCCTGTCTTCTTCCGTCAGAACATCTGCAAGCCATGCCCGAGGCGTTTTGTCGGCGGTATGATGAGTTTCGAAGAATTCAGTATCAACCTGTTGCGTCACCTGGAGCACATAGCGTCCGTCCACGAACACTGCGGCTCGATCCTGCAATACAATGACCAGCCC
Source organism: uncultured Alphaproteobacteria bacterium (assembly GCA_965371465.1). Taxonomy (GTDB): domain Bacteria; phylum Pseudomonadota; class Alphaproteobacteria; order CBDUYM01; family CBDUYM01; genus CBDUYM01. The sequence continues at coordinate 18,052 of CBDUYM010000018.1, read as the reverse complement.
TGCCGATCCTGAGAACCCTGTCAACCAGGGCAGTCGGCGACCGCGAAGAGGCACATATTCACCAAGATGTTCATCGGCAACGGGCTGTAGAAACCCCGTAAGCCCTCGCTGTTCAAGCTCGGCTCTGAGATCCTTGAGCCGACTGTCGCCAGCAGTCCGTGCGGCTGATATTTCTTCAGTGAAGCTGTCGCGGCGCCGGTTGATGAGCTTGATAATCGCCTGCTTTGCAGGATCACTTTTGATCGCGCCGAATATTTTCAGCAGTCGGTTTTGATCAATCGGCAACGGCGCAGCAGCGGCACCCGAGATCAGGCTCTCAAGCTCTCCAGTCTCAATGGTCGACTTCTCTTCTGAAAGAAGCGACAGCAATTCATCGGTGTTCATGACCAGTCCATCCGTGCGTCTTCATAGCCGAAGCAGGATCATAACCCGGCGTGGCTGCGGGGGCCAACGATCAGCGTCGACCAGTTGCCAACGCTCAGCTGCCGCTTCAGCACCATGTCATGGGCTCGGTACACGGCAATCACGCTCTGGGCCTGCCGGTTCAACAATCCTGAAAGCACAATCGCGCCACCGGCGCTGATATGCCTCCGCATGTCAGCGACAAAATTGATCAAAGGTTCGGCCAGTATGTTTGCCAGGATCAGGTCATAGGGCGCCCGCGCTCTGATCTCAGGATGATCGAACCCGGCGGCAACCTGGAAACCTATTGCCCTGGCAACGCCGTTCCTGCGGGCCAGTGCTTGGGCTACAGGCAAGGCGTTGGCATCAATGTCAGTTGCAAGAATATTTGCGTTCCAGGTCTTCGCTGCAGCTATGGCTAAAATGCCGGAACCCGACCCGATATCAAGGATGTTCCGGTAACGTTGGCTTTTCTGGAGCAGGTTCAGCGCTTTCAGACAGCCCTCTGTCGAGCCATGCTGGCCAGTGCCGAACGCCTGACTGGCCACAACTTCAATTGTCTTGCCGCCAGGTGCAGATCCGGGCCGTGAATGGGACTCGTGGACGTAATAGAGACCGGCACGCACCGGCTGCCTGAATTGCTGTGATTCAACAATCCAGTTCCGCTCGGCGACTGTTGCGCTGGCGGCCCTATCCCAATCAATGTGACCTTCGCCAATGAACTCAATCAGATGATTCCTGATGTCGATGAGCTGTTGCTGGCCTGCGAAGATAGCCTGCAATTGCCATCGTCCATCATCAGTTGGTTTACTGACAACGGCCGCGCCGAGTTCGATAAGCGCGTCCTCAGCGGCGACCCGCGCTTCGGCTGAGATGTCTAAAGTAACTTTCCAGGTGTCAGAAGAACTCATGCAGGATGAACTAGGCAGCTGACACGAAAGAGTCGATGACCATTTTTGTGCCAGCCTTTTCGAATGCGATTTTCAGCTTGTTCCCGCTGATCTCCTGGATGACGCCATAGCCGAACTTTTCATGAAAGATGCGGTCGCCCGGATTGAAACTTGTCACCTCTGTCTCACCCACGCTGCTGCGCCCGCTTCCCGTGTCACGGTTTCTGGCGAGACCGCGAGCCTGAATGCGTCGCCAACCGGGACCTCGCCCCGGGCGGTCCGCATCGCCCTCAAGATAGGGCAGACCGCCGGACTGAAATCCGTCTTGATGGACGATCTCAATGTGCTCTTTGGGCAGTTCTTCAATGAAACGTGATGGGGCAGGCGACAGCCAGCGGTCATACATGCGCCGCGTCGCGGCAAAACTGATCACGGCCTTCTCGCGCGCTCGTGTCAGTCCGACATAGGCGAGGCGGCGCTCTTCTTCCAGCCCGGCCGCACCTCCTTCTTCAAGTGAAAGTCGATGTGGGAACAGCTCCTCTTCCCAGCCCGGCAGAAAAACTGTTTTGAATTCAAGACCTTTCGCGCCATGAAGGGTCATGACGCTGATCCGCTCATCGGTTGCGGCCTGCTCATTCTCGGCGACCAGGCTGACGTGTTCCAGAAATTCGGTCATACCTTCGAAGTCTTCCATGCCGCGCACGAACTCTCTGAGGTTATCGAGCCGCGCCGGCGCCTGGACTGACTTGTCGTTTTGCAGCGCATCGGTGTAACCGGATTCATCCAATACCGTCCGCGTCAGCTCCGCATGATGCATTTCTTCCAGATCGGCCTGCCAGCGGCTTATGTTTTCAAGAAATGCGCTGAGCGCCTTCCTTGCCTGTGGCCGCAATTCATCGGTTTCTGACAGGAGCCGGGCAGCACGCATGAGCGGAATGTCTTCGGCCCGGGCAAGGATGTGAAGTTTCTGGATTGTCGCTTCGCCCAGTCCGCGTTTTGGTTTGTTGATGATGCGCTCAAACGCCAGATCATCATCGGGTTGCGCAATCAGACGCAGATAGGCGATCGCATCCCGGCACTCAGCCCTCTCATAAAAGCGAAGTCCACCAATAATCTGATAGGGCAGCCCCAATTCAAGGAATCGTTCTTCAAACTCGCGGGTCTGGAACGTGGCCCGGACCAGGACCGCGACATCATTCAGGCTCTGCCCCGCCACCTGCGCTGCCTCGATGTCATCGCCGATCAGCTGCGCTTCAGCACGGCCATCCCAGACGCCCCGGACAACAACTTTGTCGCCTTCGCCCTCCTGATCGGTCCAAAGGGTCTTGCCAAGCCTGCTTTCGTTCGCGGCAATCAGTCCGGAGGCGGCGCCAAGAATGTTCTGGGTTGATCGGTAGTTTCGTTCAAGCCGCACGACTTTGGCGCCGGGGAAATCCTGCTCGAAACGGAGGATGTTGCCGACTTCAGCACCACGCCAGCCGTAGATCGACTGATCATCGTCACCAACACAGCAGATATTGTGGTCGCCCTGGGCAAGCAGACGAAGCCAGAGATACTGGGCGACATTTGAATCCTGATATTCGTCCACCAGAATGTATTTGAATCGATTCTGGAACTGTTTCAGCACATCCGGATGGCCCATGAACAAAGTCAGGCAATGGACCAGTAAATCCCCGAAATCTGCGGCGTTGAGAGCCTTCAAACGCGCCTGATAGGCCGCGTACAGGGCAATTCCCTTGCCATCGGCGAATACATGGGCTTCCTGGCTGGGTACCTTCTCCGGGACAAGGCCCTGGTTCTTCCACTTGTCAATCAGCGTTGCCAGAAACCGTGCAGGCCAACGTTTTTCGTCAATGTTGGCCATCTCGATAAGTTGCTTCAGCACGCGGATCTGATCGTCCGTGTCGATGATCGTGAAGTTTGATTTCAGGCCGACCAATTCTGCGTGCTGGCGCAGGATCTTGGCTCCCATGGCGTGAAACGTACCGAGCCAGGGCATGTTTTCCACCGGCCGACCGGTCAGCAAGGCAACCCGCTCCTGCATTTCCCGAGCGGCTTTGTTGGTGAACGTGACCGACAGAATCTCCCAGGGTGCGGCCAGTCGCTGGCTCAGAATGTAGGCAATTCGTGTCGTCAGCACTCTTGTTTTGCCGGTACCGGCACCGGCCAGAACGAGCACGGGCCCCTCGGTCGCGATCACAGCGTCACGCTGTTCGGGGTTCAGGCCATCAAGAAATTGAGGCGCTTCATTGCGTATGGCAGGGGCGTCCGTCATTGCCGCCAATCTACAGTTTCAGAGCCCGCTTGCGAAGCGGAAATGGCGACGCTATTCGGTTTCCCCACTCTCCTCGCTACGGGCCTGGCGCAGGACACGATTGTAGGCGCGAAGCAGATCGCGCTGGGTGAGGGAGCCTGTAACCTTTGATTCCAGAAGATTGTTGACCACCGGCATGACAGCCTGATTGGTCTGCTCTGTATGCAGGACTGCCTGCTCCAGATTGTCGTCTTCAGAAAGGACAACAATGTTCTGGCGTGCAATGTCGGCAATAGGGATCTTCGAGTCTTCCTCAGTCGGCTCCCTGGCCCGCCACTCTTCTGCAAAGACTGCACCAAGGAGCGAGCCGTCCAGCTTGGTAACGAAAACCGTGTCATGGGCCCCCTTGTCAAAGAGAACGCCAAGATCGGCGACATGCATCGCCCCATCCATCAGCTGATACCCCCGGCGCATGACACTTTTGATGCGTGTGGAACGCAGGATTCGCTGCTCTCGACCGCCGCGAATGAGGACCCCGCGACGCCTGAGCTGCCATTGGAAAAAGTTCCGGCCAAGAATTTCATTGGTCATCAGACTGGCCACTGAGACAGCAATCATCATGGCGATGGTCATTTCTGTGTCGCCGGTAAGTTCTGCAACAATCAGAATTGTTGAGGCCGGTGCACCCAATACGGCGCCAGCGACGGCACCCATTCCAACCAGGGCATAGACGCCATGGCTGGAACTCAGATCCGGGAACACCCAAAGCGCGACAATGCCGTAGACAGCACCGGTCAGTGCGCCAAGAAAGAGGGAAGGGCTGAACACCCCGCCACCGAACCTGCTGGCAAGGGTGACAGATGTTGCGGCTGTCTTGCACACGATCAGGAGCAGCAATATCGGCAGCGTGAAGCTCTCCTTCAATATCGCATCAGTGGTTTCGTAGCCGACTCCGAGTACTTCGGGCACAAACAGAGCAATCGCGCCGACCATCAATCCACCTACAGCTGGCCTCAGCCAATCAGGAATAGGAATCCTGTCCGCCACATCTTCCGTGAACACCAGGCTCCACATAAAGATTATGGCGACCACAGCGCAGACCGCGCCAAGCAGGGCAAATGCGGGAAACTCCCATTGGGAAACAAGGTCATAATTCGGCAAGGTGAAGGCCGGGAAGTCGCCAAAATGAATGCGGCAGATAGTGGCGCCGGCAACGCTTGCAATAAACACCGGGACCAGCGTTCGAAGGGCGTAACTTCTGAGGACCACCTCAATGGCAAAAAACACGCCGGCAATCGGCGCATTGAAAGAAGCTGATACACCTGCCGCGACTGCGCAGCCAAGCAGCGTTATAGTAAACGGAGGGCCGAGGCGAAATCGTTCAGATACAAACTGGGCCAGCGTGCTGGCAAGATGCACCATTGGGCCTTCACGGCCAGCTGAGCCGCCAACACCGAGTGATGCTGCATTGAGGACCGCGCCGGCAATGCCTTCTTTCAATGAAATTCGGCCAGTATTCAGTGCAGCCGCCTGAATAACATCAGGGACACCCACCGATCTATGGCCAGGCATTACATATTTGATGAAAAGCCCAATGAAGAAGCCGCCAATGGTTGGCACGAGCAAAATGTAGTACCAGGGCAGTTCGGCGGCTCTTGAGGCGACAGACTCGCCCATGAAACCAAACGCTCCGAACTGTACAATTTCAATCAGATATCTGAATGCTACGGCTGCGTAACCTGCAAGGACCCCAACCAGCAAGGCCAGGAGTGCCAGGGACACCTGATTTCTGCGAGCAACCGCCCACCATGCCACAATGGACCTGAACATTTCAGAGGTGTCCCATCATCCTCTTCTGCGAATGCCAATTTGACGACCAAGCTCGGCGGGCCGCGGAAGCTCTGAATGCTGCGACTTCAGGGTTTCCAGATCGGCATAGATTTCGCTCGGAAAGTTACTAGATTTTCTTGCTTCCAAATCAACATGCACAGAGATTTGCTCGCAGGTCGACGCAAGGTAGCCTTTCTCGGCATGGACCATCTGCATGAAGTAGTGAATTCTCTTCGTATCGCAGTCAATCAGCTGGAAAGTGATGCGAAGCGGATCATCAAGCAGCACTTCCTGGGCATACGTAATGTGGCTTTCAAGCGCGAACGTCGACGAGCCTGTGGCTGTATAGGGAGGGCCAAGCCCGAATTCTTCATAGGCATCGTCAAGCGCCTTATCAAAGGCGATAGTGTAGTAGCCGACATTCATATGCCCGTTGTAATCAACCCATTCAGTTAGAACGCGGCGATCCGGTGTGACTATCGGGCTTGCGAATTTATTCGTCATTTGGCGATGATAGCTTCAATGGACGTGGCATCAAGTCCGGACATTGGCTGGCGTCAGTCCTGCTCGTCCTGAGGTTGATCAGGCTGTTCTAATTTGAGGCCGTCTATGTGGCGTGCGGCCTCGCGCTCTGCGCGCTCGTCTGATTTCCGCTCAAGTTTTGTGCGACCGGATCGGGCCCTGTTGGCTACCGCTTTTTCCTGCCTCGAAGCTTTGGCTTTGGCCTTGCGCGCCTTATTGAGATTCGTAACTTCTGTCATCATGGCGCAAGTCTAGCTGCCGCGGACTTCGCAGACAAATGGAACCTGGATTCTGCTAGGCTGGCTTTTGCGACAGGACCACACGAGAAGGAGATGTGGCTCAGTGACCTGGGTACGGCGCGCGGAATACGCAATTCTTGCTGTGTTTGCGATTATGATTGCGGCGGTGCTCGGCGTGCTCATTGTGCTCAGCCTGATCGACTGGAATGGTTACCGGGACGACATCGAAGCAGGACTTGCAGCAATCATTGCTCAGCCCGTCAACCTGGAGGGCGAGCTTGATTTCCAGGTGCTGCCGGTGCCCGCTCTCACTGTCGGCGGCATTACCATCGGCGATGTTCTCGAAATTGAAAAACTGGAAGTCAGACTTGCAATTCTGCCTATTTTTGCCGGCCGGATCGAATTTGCCACGATCTATCTGAACCGACCTGTCCTGAACATTCGCGAAGAAGCCGACGGCACTTTCAATTGGCAATTGCCTGAGACCGATAGCAGTGAAGGGCCGGGCGCGCCGGATGAAAGTGCCCTCGATGTAATTGTCTCAAACTTGTCGATCCGGCAGGGAGCCATAAGATTTCTGAGCCCGACGAAAGGAACAGATCTCAGCTTCACCGATATCAGTCTTGACCTGACTTCATCGGGCAGGACCGGACCATTCGAAGTGTCGGGCCGTCTGGATTTTGCTGGTGAAGAATATGAAGTCGAGATCTCGACAGGCACATTCGCCCCAGACCGGCCAATACGGATCGAAGCGCTTTTTAGCCTGCCGTCAAGATCAGTGAGCGCAAGGCTCTCAGGCAACTTGAACGAGATTCAAGAGGCAGCAAAATTCGACGGGAACTTTTCTCTTGAGGGCACTGACCTTGGCTCGCTGCTTGCCATGGCTGATATATCGGATTCATTGATCGATCAGCCGCTTCCGTTTTCTCTGGGCGCAGAAGTCAACGCGAGCGAACAGGAGATTTCGTTCGCAGGCTACGAGGTCTCAGTCGGTGCAAATCGGGCGCGCGGCAGCCTGACGGTTGGATTGGGCGACATACTGGATGTTCAGGGTAGCTTGCAGGCAACTTCGCTGGATTTCGCGCCGATCCTGGCGGCGTTAGCGGCAGATGAAGGTCCAGCTGACAGCAGCCCTTTTGCAATCAGCTTGCCGGCAATCCCGGACGGCATTTCGGGCGCACTCACTTTCTCCGCCGATGCCGTCGCGTTTGAGAATGCAGTTGTCCAGAATGTCGTCTTCGAGGCAGGCCTATCACCAGGACAGATTGTGCTGGGTCAGGCTTCAGCGACCCTGCCCGGTGCGTCTGAGATCGGGCTTGCGGGCAGGTTTACCAATGAGGGTAGTGGCGCGCGATTTGCCGGTGATGTCACGCTTCGATCGGCGGATCTGCTTCGCCTCCTGAATGCCGTCGGGGTCGACACTGGCGATTTCAGCCGGACCGAACCGATGCCGGCGCGCCTGACTGCACACGTGAATGCAGGCGAAGGGGCTTTTGGCCTGGTGTTGACCGATGCCAGCGTTGATCGAACGACGGTCACTGGCGAAATGAAACTTACGACCGGCGCTACGCCAACCATGGCGCTTGATCTGCAGCTGGATCGGATTGACCTCGATCGCTATGTCACCTCTGGACCGGAGAACGACGCCCATGAGTCCGACCTCCGCTCCGTGAAAGTGCCATGGCCGGAAGGGATCATCGTCGAGGGTAAGGTACGTGCGGGTCAGCTGATCTATGACGGCATGGATTACAATGATGTCGCCCTGATAGCGGTGATCGGTGACCAAGCGGTGAAGATCGATGAACTGAGCGTTGCCAACATCGATGGCGGGTCCGTCACGCTCGAAGGCACCATCGAAGAGAATTCAGATGGTCTCGCAGGCGAACTCCAGCTCAGCTTCAGGGGGAACCGCGCCGGTGCGTTCAGCCAACTCTTTTCTCCGGCCGCTGACTTCCTGAACGCCAGCGAAAACATAGCTGTGGAAGCCTCATTGCAGGGGCGAATTGAAGCGTTTGCTATTGACGCTGATGTTGTCGTCGGACCTTTCGTCGGCAGCCTCCAGGGCGAAATTCGGAACGCGGATCTAGCTCCAGAATATAGCGCCAGCTTTGCCGCTGAATCGCCCAGCCTTGCTGCAGCCCTTGACTATGTCGGCATGGAGACGGCGGACCTGGGTATCAGAGATGGGGTCGAGCTGAGCATCTCTGGTGATGTCGCCGGGACGCTGTCCGACACCGCTCTGAATGTGACTGTGGAAGCTGGCGCGGCAGCAACAGCCGCCTTAAGGATTGTCGCACCGGACGATACATTGAGGCTAACCGGTACGCTCAGGCTTGCCGCCGGTGATACAGGGGCAAGTATGCGGCATCTGATAGCGGGGAGCACACTGTTCGGCCCAAATGCAGGTGCAACTTCGCTGCAGATTGATGTAGAGCTGTCGGACAATAGAGTCGTTTTTTCAGGTCTTGAAGGCGAGCTTGCAGGTGTGGCAGTTGCCGGCGATGCGTCGTTTGCATTCGGTGACGGCGCTACAAATTTTGACGTTGCGCTGCAAACCGGCGCTTTCGGCGCCGGTGTCCTTTCCAGTGACCAGGAGGAATTTGCGCCAACTGCGTCCGAACCATTCCGTTGGTCCTCCGAGGCAACTGATGTGAGCTGGCTGAGAGAATACTCAGGCCGTTTGAGCCTTCAGAGTGAGCAAATTCTCTACCAGGGGTACGATGCAAAAGAGCTTGAGCTCGCCATCGTCCTTGGGAGCGGCACTCTGAGGACGGAGAGACTGAGCGGCGAGTTGTTCGGCGGCTCCTTCCAGGGCCAGTTCACTATGGACGGCAATGGCACGCCCCGCATCGCACTCAACATCGAAGTTGACCAGACGGACCTGAACCGTGCACTGATGGCGCTTGCGGATCTGGATGTTCTGACTGGTCGTGGCTCGGCCACAGTTTCGCTGGAAATGCGCGGGCGGAGTGAGCAGGCGATGGTCTCTTCGCTTGCCGGCAATATCCATGTTGTCGCCGGTGGTGGTCAGATCAAGGGGATCGATGTGCCGGCGCTGTCTGCCCGGCTTGAGCGATTTGGCAGCACCGGGGGCACGAACGGCCCGCGCGGGCTCGGATCGGTCATTCTTTCAATTGCCTTTGACACTGTGGCCATGATTGGTTCCACCTTGGCCGGCGGCGATACAGCTTACCTGCCGTTCAGTGTCCCGATCACCGTGAGGCGCGGCGTGCTCAGCATTCCGACGACTGATGTCACGGTTGAGGGCGGGCTTTTGAACACCGTCGGCACCATGGACCTGCCGGCCTGGCATACTGAAATATCGGCGGACCTTGCCCTCAACAGTTTTCCGGATGCTCCGTCAGCGGGCATTGACGTGGTCGGTCCGATCGACGCGCCCGAGACCACGTATCGGACCAGTGAGCTGGCGACTTACATGATTGGTCGCGCTACCCGTGAGGTCGAAGGACCGGGGGAAGCAGAAGTGCCGGATCAGCCACAGACAAATGACACGCCAGCGGGCTTGGGCAGCATTCTGCTCGACGAGTTCTTCAATCGGCTGCGGGAAGGGCAGGCCGGCGGCACCCCATAGGCGCCAGTTCAGCTCCAGTTTTCAGCTCCAGTTAATGCCGGGAGAGTTCAGACCCGTCTCACGACGCTAAGCGCCAAGCGAGAGGAACAGAGCTGCTAGGATGCTTCGCGCTGCTGATCGATTTCTTCTACGACGAAGACGCGGATGGCGCTCGACAGGTTGCCACTGCGTTGGCTGTCAATTTCGGCGATCAGCTGCGTAATCGATTGCTGGCGGCCTCTGGCGATGGCCCCCAGCCGATCCCAAAAGACGTCTTCAACCGATACGCTGGTGCGGTGTCCGGCAATCGTGACGGATCTCTTGCGTACGTAGCTTCTGGGTTTTAACTCGACAGGTTCGACCATGGTTCTTCTCAGATTTCGCTATAGAAGTCGTTACCCTTATCATCTATCACAATAAATGCAGGAAAGTCTTCGACTTCGATTTTCCAGACTGCTTCCATGCCAAAGTCTTCGTACTCGATTACTTCCACCCGCTTGATGTTATTCAGAGCGAGGCTGGCCGCCGGCCCACCGATGGAGCCGAGATAGAACCCGCCATATTTCCTGCAGGCTTCCGTCACCTCAGGACTTCTGTTGCCTTTGGCCAGCATAATCAGACTGCCTCCAGCGGCCTGAAACTGCTCGACATAGCTGTCCATACGGCCCGCCGTGGTTGGCCCGAACGAACCGGAGACCATGCCTTTTGGCGTTTTGGCAGGCCCGGCATAATAGATCGCGTGGTTCTTGATGTAATCCGGCAAGGCTTCCCCCGCGTCGAGGCGCTCTTTCAGCTTGGCATGAACAAGATCGCGACCGACGACCAGCGATCCGGTCAATGAAAGCCGGGTCTTGACCGGGTACTTGCTCAATGTCTCTCTGATTTCGGCCATCGGCCGATTGAGGTCGATCTTTACAACATTGCCGTCGAACTCAGTTTCGTCAATCTCTGGCAGGAATTGCGCAGGATTGGTTTCCAGCTGTTCCAGGAAAACGCCATCCGCGGTAATTTTGCCTTTGACCTGCCGGTCCGCCGAACAGGACACGCCAAGCGCGATCGGCACCGAAGCGCCATGGCGTGACAGGCGGATCACGCGCACATCGTGACAGAAATATTTGCCGCCGAACTGTGCACCAATGCCCGTGGCCTCGGTCAGCTTCTGGACTTCCTCGGCAAACTCCAGATCGCGAAAGGCGCGACCATAATCGTTGCCCTCGGTCGGCAGCGAATCAAGATAGCCTGTGCTTGCCAGCTTAACGGTCTTTGTGGCGAGTTCCGCTGAAGTGCCACCGATGACGATTGCCAAATGATATGGCGGACAGGCCGATGTTCCCAATGTTCTGATTTTTTCGTCAATGAAAGCCAGCAGGGATTTTGGATTCAATATCGCTGGCGTCTGCTGAAACAGGAAAGTTTTGTTGGCCGACCCGCCGCCTTTGGCAATGAACAGGAACTCGTAGGTATCTCCGTCGACCGAGTGGATATCAATCTGCGCCGGCAAATTGTTGCCGGTGTTGACCTCGTGAAACATGTCCAGAGGAGCCAGCTGGGAATATCTCAGGTTACTTGTCAAATAGGTCTTGGCGATGCCGCGCGAGAGAGCGGCTTCGTCTTGACCATCTGTCCAGACATATTGACCCTTATTGGCAAACACGATTGCAGTGCCGGTGTCCTGGCAGCCTGGCAGTTCCATGCCAGCAGCAATGTTTGCGTTTCTGAGAAGTGTGAGGGCAACAAATCGATCATTGTCCGACGCTTCTGAATCTTCAAGGATGGTTGCAATCTGCTTCAGATGCGATGGCCGCAAAAGGTGCGCCATATCCCGCATGGCCTCGGCTGCCAGGACTTCGAGAGCTTCAGCTGCTACTTCGAGCACCTTGTGGCCACCGGCCTCAATGACGCTGATATGCTCAGAGGTAATCTCTCGGTACTTTGTATTGTCACCGGCGAGAGGGAACATTTCCTGGTATTTAACTTCTGCCATGCTCTTGCTTCCAGCTTCAGCCCGTTCGCCAGGGCTGGCGTTGCCATCTCAGAATCTGATCAAAATAGTGTCGTACTGGCAGGTTTGAAGGTCATGCGCAGGCAAGGGCAACCCTGCTACTTCTTGCGAAACGTGTCGAGGCTCACGATTTCGGCGGACTTGTTCTCGTCCTTTTCGCCGGTGGCTTCAGCCTCCACCTCTGCATCTGTTTCTTCATCTGACTTAGGTACGTCACCCGAGACATCATTTGTCGGTGCCATTTCAACGGGTTTGGCCGATTTATCAGCTGCGGCACCCTCAGCGTCTTTCGAGGACTGGAATTGCAGCCCAAACTGAACCGATGGATCGAAGAAACCCGTCAGGGCCGCATAGGGAATTTTCAGCGACGCCGGCACCTGGCTGAAGTTCAGTTTGAGGGCGAAAAATGAGTCGGTGATTTCCAGATCCCAGAATTGATGTTGCAAAACGATGGTCATCTCGTCGGGATACTGTTCAATCAGGTGCGGCGGAACTTCCACACCGTCGGCCCCTGTCTTGAAGGCCACATAGAAATGATGTTCACCTGGCAATCCATCATCAATGATTTTCTCCAGGGCAAGCTTCACGACGCCGCGCAAAGCGTCTTGAACCATATCGTTATAGTTCATCAAATCTTGCGGCATCGAAGTCGTTCCTTGTTTGCCAGAAAGAGAGTTCGTCTGTAGAGGTGCCAGCGTACCAAAATTGCTCTCCCACTTCGTTTACACCCGGTCAGAGAGGCACGCAACGATTCGCTCAGCTTAGAGGATCACGAAGAATTGTGGTGACGGATTGCCGGTGGCTTTGCCGGTGGCTGGGCGCCCGAAACTTACCATTATTACATCCGTTATTGACTCTTCGGACATAACGAATGAAAATATGAACACTCATTCATATGTAATGATGCAGCTCAGTGAAAATGGTTTCAATTGTGAACAAAGAGGCGGCTCTCTCGGCTTTGGACGAAGCTCGCGCAACAGAACTTTCGGACATGTTCAAGATGATGGCCGATCCGACCAGACTGCGCATTATCATCGCTTGCCTGGACTTGCCCTTGGCGGTCGGCGCGATCGCGGAAAAGCTCTCTCTCTCTCAATCCCTGGTCAGTCATCATCTGCGGTTGCTCCGCGCGACCCGCATTTTGCGCGGCGAACGACAGGGCAAGCAAGTGTTTTACACGCTTGCGGATGATCACATCACAACCGTCATCACCGACATGATGGACCATGTTTCAGAACCAAGGCCCGATAGCGAAGGAATTCATGATGGATGATTGCTGCGCAGACACCGACACGCCGCCGGAGGGGGCGTATAAGAGGGTCCTTTGGATCGTACTTGGCCTCAATGCCGGCATGTTCGTCGTTGAAATCCTCTACGGCCTGCAGGCGGGCTCCGTATCCCTGCTCGCCGATGCCTCGGACTTTTTTGCTGATTCTGCCAACTACGGCATCGCCCTGCTCGTATTGGGGCGCAGCATGATGTGGCGCTCTTCAGCAGCACTCCTGAAAAGCGGAATAATGGCCGGCATGGGAATCTGGATCCTGACTCTCGCCGTCAGCCGGACTTTGTCCGGTGGCCAGTTGCCGGTGGCTGAAATAATGGGCGTCATTGGCGTCCTCGCTCTTGTCGCCAACGTAATTTCAGCATTGCTTCTCTATGCCTGGCGCCAGGGTGATGCGAACATGCGGTCGGTCTGGCTTTGCAGCCGGAACGACGCGATTGCCAATCTGGCAGTCATTGGCGCTGCGTTCCTGGTTTACCGGTATCAGGCTATGTGGCCGGACCTGATCGTTGGCCTCGGCATCATGGCGCTCTGCATGCATTCTGCCTGGAGTATCATGCGCCAATCTGTGCGCGAACTTCGCCAGGGCGGAGACGAAGCTCCTCAGACGCACCTTTCGGCAGCGGAATAAAGAGCCAGCATTGGGAAAAGGTGGGGGGCTTCTGTTGCCCGGTGCCCCCCGGACCGCGCTTGATTAGCTTTCGCTAAGCAGCGAGGAGGGCTTCGCCCTCATAGTTATCATTGGCGTTTACCAATATGACCCATTACGGCGGTATCATACCGGACGAAAGACAACCCCTTTACTACGCACGTCGATCCTATTTCGCCCCCATAAAAAATTCCCTGCCAACTCGGGCGCGTGGTGTTTTGTCTGTCTCAAAGATGGACACACCTGATACGCTTAATTGGTGGAGGCGCCGGGTACCGCCCCCGGGTCCGTAACGTCTATTTTGAGCGTCGTTTATCGCCATAGTCGGTTTCCCGACGCGGCATATATAAGTCTTTTCCGTTCAAAATTGAAGGGCTGTGACCCAGGGGCAGGCAAATATTTCCCGGTCTCTCACATCTGTTGACCATATGATGTGCGCACAGCTAACATTGCCACAAGATATTGTGAGCCACAGCAAATGAGTGGAGTGCCATGGCAGTCAATCAGGAACAGGAAGCCGCGATCCAGGCTTCAAAGAGCGAGACCTATGAGACCCGTCGGGCGACGGTCCCGGCGCTTGAGGAAATTCTCTATGACGCCATGCCCGTTCTGGATCATGGTTTCGTGCGCGTCATTGATTATATGGGGGATGACGATGCCGTTGTTCAGGCGGCGCGGACTTCCTATGGCAAGGGCACCAAGAAGACCAGCGAGGACAGGGGCCTGATCAATTACCTCCTGCGCCATCGCCACACCACACCCTTTGAGATGTGTGAGATCAAGTATCACGTAAAATTGCCGATTTTCGTTGCCCGGCAGTGGATCAGACATCGGACTGCCAACGTAAACGAATATTCCGCGCGCTATTCCATCCTCGATAACGAATTTTACCTGCCCGCCGCCGAAAATCTGGCAAAGCAGTCCAGTCAAAATCACCAGGGCAGGGGTGACACTCTGGGCTCAGTCAATGCTGGCAGAGTGCTTGAGCTGTTGCGCGAGGATGCCGAGCGCTCGTACGAGCATTATGCAGAGATGCTGAATGAGACTGAAGAAGGTAACATCATCGATCCCACGAGAGAGGGTCTGGCGCGTGAGCTGGCCCGCATGAACCTCTCGCTCAATTTCTACACTCAATGGTACTGGAAAACAGACCTTCACAATCTGTTGCACTTTCTGTCCCTGCGCGCAGACGCTCATGCCCAGTACGAGATCAGGGTCTATGCCGATGTCATGCTTGAAACCGTGAAACGATGGGTTCCGCATACTTATGATGCGTTCATCAACTATCAGATGGGCGGTGTTAATCTCTCTGCCAAAGCCATGGCAGTCGTGAAACGTATGCTGAAAGGCGAAGAAGTCTCACGGAAAGGAACCGGCATCGCACCGCGCGAATGGCGCGAACTGATGGAGATCCTCGAACTTAAACCCTGAGCCTTGAGCCTTGAGCCTTGATCCCGGGGCGACTGTGTCTCAGTGAGGCAACGCGTCTTCTGTGTGCAGGCAAAAAACAGTTTCAAAAGCTGCCCTCATCGCAATGTCCACATCGGCCATTGTCGCCACGATGCCTTCGTTGGCAAGCGATGTGACGCCGTGATCCGGGACGCCGCAAGGGACAATGCCTGAAAAGTGTTCAAGGTCCGGTTCGACATTCAGAGCGATACCGTGGAACGTGACCCACTTTCTGACACGCACACCGATGGCACCAATTTTGTTTTCTACAGCACCTTCGCTCACCCAGATGCCAACCCGGCCGTCGCGGCGTTCTGCTGTCACATTGAAGGCAGCGACGGTCTCGATCATCCAGTCTTCAAGATCGCAGACAAAGCGGCGAACATCATTGCCGCGCTTTTTCAGATCCAGCATGACATAGGCCACACGCTGACCCGGCCCATGATAGGTGTATTGGCCACCGCGCCCGGCGTCAAAGACAGGAAACCGGCCGGCGTCCAGCAGATCTGAAGGTGAAGCGCTGGTCCCGGCAGTGTAAAGCGGCGGATGCTCAAGGAGCCAGATCATTTCGTTCCTGGCGCCGTCACGGATTTGGCCGACGCGCCGGTCCATAAAGGCCAGCGCGTCTTCATACGGGACCAGGCGATCCGACACGCGCCATTCAATTGCATTGGCTATAGTGCTGACAGATACCACTTCACAATCCCAAAATTCGCTTAACCAGAAATCGCTTAAGATGAGTGCGACAGGCTGATAGAACACTATACGCAATCAACGAGCATGAGACCACGACCGGCATGCAGGACCCAAAAGCCAGTAAAGAAACCATTGTCAGCGGCTACCGCTCGGAAGATGGCGAAACCATCCATGTTCTGAGGCCGATCGTGACAGGCGGCCGCCTGGCAGCCGCCAAATTCCTTCAGCTCGCCAGCATTGCCGAAACATGGGGCGATGGGACGCTCAGGCTTACCTCTCGCCAGGGCATTGAGGTTCCCGGCATTGAGGCCAGCTCACTCCAGGGCGCCAGCGAGGCTTTTGATGGCTACGGTTTCGCGTCCACACAATTTCTGGCCAGTTCGATCCGCAACATAACGCTTCCCTCTTGTCCGGCAGTTTCGCCTCGCCTGGTCGAACTTGAGGAAATGGCAAGCAGAATTGCGGAGAAGTTTGGCACCCTGACTGAAGAGCTGCCTCAAAAGCTCAAAATCGGGCTCGGCACGACTGAAGACAATCAGACGGACATCCTCGTCAATGATATCGCTATCGTCGCCACTGAAACGGACTTTCTCCTGTTGCTGGGCGGTGGCGCCGGCGGCCTGCCTGAAACGGTGAGCGGCGCAAGACTGGCCACAGCGGTCTGCACCTTCTCAAGCGACCAGCTGTTGCCGCTGATCGACGCCACCATTTCCATCTTCAGACGTGAAGCCGCCGGGCGTGACAGAGCTGAAGCCCGCCTGAAACACGTTTTTGCTGAAAAGGGAGCGGACTGGTTTCGCCGCGAAATCGGAACGGCACTTGGCACCGAGCTTGAGCCGGCCGCCCTGCCTTCATTCAGGACGCGCGAACTCCTCGGCTGGCACGAACAGGGCGATAGCAGGCTATGGCTCGGGTTCCCCATGTTGTCAGGCCGAATTGCCGACATTGAGGACCGCCAGATGATGTCCGGCTTCAAGGCAATGGCCACCCAGTTCGATCTCGACATGATTCTGACATCTGACCAGAACATCGTGCTTTACGACATTGACGTGGGCGACAAGGCAGCGATCAGCGATCTCCTTAGAAAGTTTGGCTGTTGGACCGCTGAACAGCTGACGCCCGTGTCGGCCATGGAAATAACCTGCCCGGGCGCGCCGGTCTGTCGGCTTGCCGCCACCGGCGCGGAAAGCATTCGCCACCAGCTGATCTATGAGCTTGAATCCGTAATGGACGAATTTTACGTCCGTGATATTCCGCTAAAGCTGCGCATTGCCGGCTGTGCCCGCGGCTGCTCCAGGCCCTACACCGGTGAAATCGGCATTGTTGGCGAAGGCGAGGACAGCTATGCGATCTATCTCGGCGGGCTTGCAGATGGCAGCGTCCTTGGTGACCGACGTGCCGAACAGATTTCAGCCGCTGATTTGCCACACATCCTGGAGCCGGTTTTCGAACTCTACTCAGAAGAGTGTGAAACGGGGGAACTGTTTGGCGAGTTTATTCGCCGAACCAGCCGTGACGAAATCGCTGAGCTGATCGCCGATGCCATTGAATCTCGAAAAGTCGCCTGGGCTCTGTAATGCTACCGATCGCACTTGATGTCGAAAACACACCGATCGCTGTCATCGGCGCTGGCCAGGGGCTGCTCACCAGGCTTGCGCGGCTTGACGAAAGCGGCGCAAGACTTGTCTCTGTATTCACGGATGAAAAGACCGAAGTTTCTTCCACTTCGCCCTTATCTGTGACGGTAGGCATGCCGACAGAAAGTGACCTCAAGTCACAGAAGATTGCTTTTATCGTCGGCATTGATGATCCGTTGAAGACTGAGATAGCGCTTCAGTGCAGGGATCAGGGCATCCTCGTAAATGTCGAGGACCATAGTGAGCTCTGCGACTTTCATTCTGTGTCGGTGGTTCGGCGTGGCGATCTGGTCATCGCAATTTCGACAAATGGCAAGGGGCCGGCGCTCTCGCGGCGGCTTCGCACAGTCCTTGAGGGAAATTTCGGGCCTGAATGGGAGGGCCGCATGAACGATCTTGCGGCCCGGCGCGAGGCGCTGAAGGCCGAAGGCCGGTCATCAGGCGATATCAGCGAAAATCTGAATGCGATGATGGACGAACTTGGCTGGTTTGATGCTGACGACCAGTGAGAGCTATGACTGGGCTTGCCGGGGGCCAAGAGATTTGCTACTCCCCTGACCGCAGGTTTCGCGGCCGTGGCGGAACTGGTAGACGCGCAGCGTTGAGGTCGCTGTGGGAGAAATCCCGTG
>CBDUYM010000017.1:0-75429 GCA_965371465.1 uncultured Alphaproteobacteria bacterium | reverse complement strand
ATGAAACATTCGGCCCGGCGAACATCAGCCTGGCAGATTCCGATGCGTCGATCACAGTGTACCGACGCTCTGGCGGAGACCATGTTCTCCTGCTCCTGAACCCGGCGGAGCCGACGCTGAATCTCGACTATGTGACTTTCGGGAACTGGATCGATACAACCGGGAGCAATGAGGATCTGGCGACAGGCTATGTCATCTTTGGCGTGCGCACCGAACCGGGCGCTGTGCCCACGACAGGTACAGCGACCTACAATGGTGAGACCTTCGGCACAATGATTGACACGGCGGGGACGATTTACACTGTCAGCGGATTTGCAGAGCTGAATGCCAACTTTGGTACAAGTGCGCTCACCGGTAATTTCACTGGCATGGCCAAACTTGATGTGCTGACAGATCTGATCTCAGCCTGGCGCAATTTTACGATCACGACCAGCGTCACCGGCAATACGTTCTCAGGGACATCCAAGACGAACGATGCAGTTCTAAGCGGGACTTCAAACGGCGGATTCTTCGGGCCAGGCGCAGAAGAAGTTGGCGGCAACTGGCTATTGAATGGCAGCGGCGAACACGCAGTCGGTACTTTTGTTGGGTCGCAATAGGGAGCAAGAGGCAATGAAATCGATGCTGCACATGGAATGGGACTGCATTCCTGCCATCCCGCCTGTCTCTTCACAAGGATCTGCTCAAAGTTCAGTGCAAGTGCCTGGTGCTGAATATGGCACCGCCGTCGGCCGCAATGAGGGCCTCCGAAGGACTCTGCTTGCTGGCGTTTCGCTCCGAGCCTTTCTAATCCCCGTCTTCGCAGTCAGTGTAGTAACCGCAGGTATTACTCTGCCACGTGAAGCTGCTGGCCAATGTGTTATTGGGCCTGGTGCGCTTGGCGGCATTGACCTGGCCACCTACTGCACTCCGCTTTCCAATCCTGAGTCAGTGGATGTTGTGGCCGGCACAGAAGTGGACAATGCAGCCGGCGCAGGACTGTACTCCCTACTCGTTGGCCAGATCTGGGACGTCGAAGTCTATGCTGGAGCAACCTTGACTGGGTCTAGCTACGGTATTGAGCTTGCTGGCAACTCTACCATTACAAATGCTGGCGCCATAGAAGGCGTGAGTAGCGGCGTTCATTTTCCGGGCGGTATATACTTCCAGGACCCAAGCACTGTCTACAACAGCGGCACTATCAGCGCCTCGGCAGGCAACGCTATGTACTTTGGCGCTGGTGGCGGATTTTTCAATGATGGCGGTACAGTGATCGGAACCGGAGGCAGCGGCGTTCATATGGATGGAAATGCTGGCTATGTGCGCAATACTGGCAGCAGTGGCATCTATGGAGATGACTACGGCATATTTCTGGCAGATAATAGCTATGCGGGCGCTTCGGGCTATGCCGTCTTCAATTCAGCGACGATCAGAGGCAATGGAAACTACGGCCTACGGGTGTTCGGCGCGGCCAGCGGAGATATCTATAACAGCGGCCAAATCTATGGCAGGGAAGGCGGCATTCGAGTTTCCTCAGTTATCTCTGACGTGCATGTGCAAAACACAGGCCAGATTACGGCCTATCAGGGACGGGGGATCATACTGGTGGCTGCTGGGCAGCTTTCCGTCTACAACGGCCCAGCCGGCCTGATTATGAGCCAGAGTGGCAGCGCCGTTGTTACTGGAACGACCGCTGACACGACCATCATAGACAATCACGGCACTATCAGCGGGAACGGCGGAACCCATGTCGGCACTTGGTCGTCATCCCCTGTTGGAGCCCCCATTTCAGTTTACAATAGGGCCGATGCCTCGATCTACGGTACCGGGAGTGGCATCTATGCCGACAGTGTCTCCTCGGAAATTTTCAACCAGGGCTCTATTGCCAGTGCGCTAACTGCTGTGTGGCTGCCTGTTGGTGGTTATGTCCTGAACGAGACCAGTGGCACCATTGTAGGCGAACAGAACGGCATCTTCGCGTTAGGCGCCCCGCGCGTGAACAATGCTGGAAGCATCGCCGGCACTAATGGCTACGGCTTGAACCTCTTCGGGAACGCACAGGTAACAAATAGTGGGAACATTGAGGGAGCCAACGTCGGAATCGTAACGACAGGGACCGCCGAAATCACCAATCTCGCCGGCGGCCAGATAACTGGCGCTGATGGCGTGCGCATGACCTCCGATACAGGTTATCTCGTCAACTATGGCAGCATTACCGGCACATTGGGTCCCGGCGTGCGCATTCACAGCGGAGTCATTACAAACTACGGCATCATTTCCGGCGCATCGGGCGGCATAGGGGCTTCCTATGCGGAAGATGTAACAATTATCAACTCGGGAAGCGTCATCGGTGGCATCTTTTTCGGCGCTGGCAATGACAGCTTTGATCTGCTGGATGGCGGATTTGTTGAGGGCAACGTTGATGGCGGGGCTGACGTTGATGCCATGACGTCAATGGGCGATACGGAAGTTCGAGGGGCGATCACAAATTTCGAGACCCTGGTGGTTACCGACGGTAGGTTCCGATTACGCGATGGCATCTCAGTCATTGATCAGACGACGGTTGGCGATGGCGGCGTGTTCAGGCTGGATGCCCGGTTGATCGGGTCCATTGATGTAAACATTGGTGGCGAGTTGCAGGGCAACGGCATTGCCGAAGGGCCGGTCATGAACGCAGGACTGGTGGCGCCGGGCAGCTCCATCGGGACATTGACCATTGATGGTGATTTCACGCAGATGCCAACCGGCGCACTCGAGGCCGAGTTTTCAAGCCTGGCCGCGGATCAACTCGATATAACGGGCACAGCCAATCTTAATGGCACACTGGAAATTCTGCTGCAGGCCGACAGTGTTGGCAGCCTTGAAGGCAAGACCTTCACGATTCTGATTTCTGATGGCGGTGTAGTGGGGCAGTTCGACAAAGACGGGATCGTGGAGGAAGGATTCTGGACTGTCGATATCTCTACATTGGGCAATCAGGTCGACGCGACGTTCCTCGAGGTCAATGTGCCTCTCGGCATATCCAGCAGTGCAAGCGGTGTGTTTCAGTCGAGCCTGGCGCGGGCCATTCAGAACACAGGCGGAAACTGACCATGCCTGTCCCTTTGCAATGGTCAGTAGAAGATTCAGCGCCAGTAGCTGACGTTAATCTTGGCCTGTCTGTGTGCCGCCACCGAAGCCTGCGCAAAAGCCTGCTTTCAGGCGTTTCTTTGCGCGCGCTCCTCATACCGGTCGCGGCAGCCAGCATCGCAGTGACCGGAATTGTTCTGCCCCGCGAAGCCGCCGGCCAATGTGTGATTGGGCCTGGTGCCTTGGGTGGTATTGATCTAGCCACCTATTGCGCACCATATGCCAACCCCGAGACTGTGAACATTGCTGCCGCGACAGCCATCACCAATGGTGCGGGTGCTGCTCTCTATTCAACTGTTGCCGGCCAGCAATGGAACATCAACATTAGTGCTAGCTCAGTGCTGACGGGATCGACTTACGGCATTGATATGGCAGGCTCTGGCACCACTGCATACATTGAAAACTACGGCACAATTTCCGGGAGCTGGACAGGCGTTTTTATCGGCGGGGATGGCGGATACGTCCTTAACCGAGGCACGATAAATGGATATGCCGTGGACGGCGTCAATGTGGCAAGCGGCTATGGTTCGGTCGTAAATGGAAATGGTGGCATCTATGCCTTTGACGACGGCATCGATCTGGGTGGCGGCGGATATGTATACAATAGCGGCAAAATTGTAGGCAGCAGCTTCGGCGGCAGCACCGATGGTGATGGAGTTTACATTTCAGGTGGAACTGGAGGGGTCGTAAACGAGGGCGCTATTTCAAGCTACACTGGTTCTGGGATCCAATTGGAGGGCGGCGGCATGGGCGGGCTGGGGCCGATACGCACGTATGGCTCTGGATATTCGGTGGTCAATCGTGGCCTGGATGGCAGCATAATTGCACATGGTGGCGACGGCGTCTCAATCAATGGTGGCGCGGATGGAAGTGTCTTTAACGGCACGCTGGCCCGTATTCAGGGCCGCGACTACGGCATCCGAATCACCAACGTTTATGGCCGAATATGGAACAATGGAATCATCGCTGGCCAGTTCAATTTGGGCGTTGCCCTAAAGCTCGGCGGATATGTAAGCAATTATGGGTGGATCCAGGGAGGCGTCTCTATTACAGGTGGCAACGGCACGGTCCTGAACCCGCACACTATTGGAATTTTCGGTGGAGAAAATGACGGCGTCTACATCGAGACAGGCTACGCTGCGTTGGCACCGGTGACAGCGTATGCTGCTGTCTTCAATTACGCCTCTTCAACGATCCAGAGTACCGGAGGCGATGGTGTCCATATCGTCAACGGTCTGGGGTGGGTCAGAAATGTCCATTACGTAAGTATCCATGGCGACGTGAACGGCGTCTATGTGGAGGCAACCCCTGGGAACGTCTATAATGGTGCCTCTTCGCCTGGTTGGATACCACCATTGCCAGGACAGGGCATCCCACTCGGCTACGGCCCAAGTACTATCCAGGGTGACTACGGCGATGGTGTGCGCTTCCTGGCCGGAGGTTACGTCTACAATGGAGGCATCATTTCCGGTGGTACCTACGGTGTGTATGTCAGTGGCGCTGCAGGCGAAGTACAAAATATGGGAACCATTGACGGTGCCCCTTCCTATGGTTGGAGGCTACCCCCCTCGCCCGGATACGATCCAGTTCCTGTCCTGCCAGCAGACGGAGACGGCATTCGCTTTCTCTCTGGGGGCTACATTTACAATGGTGGCACAATTTCCGGCTACATATACAGCGTGAATGTGACTGGCGCCGCTGGGGAAATTCAGAATGCTGGAACCATTGATGGTGCCATCAGACTGAGCCTCGGTAATGATGTCCTAGATAACCGGGTCGGAGGTGTCATTAGCGGCAACATTTCCATGAGCCAGGGGACGGACATGGTTACGAACTCTGGGGACATATTCGGTAACATTGATCTCGGCCCGGGCGATGATGTTCTGGCGCTGTTGAACGGAAGCACCATTGACGGCGACATTGACGGCGGAGCTGATGTTGATGCCCTGTCTTCGACAGGCAATACAGAAGTCACCGGGTCCATTGGCAACTTTGAATTCATAACGATAAACAATGGCACTTTGCAGCTGACTGACACTCTTGCTGTTGAGATTGGGGGGCGCCTGCAGGGCAGCGGCGCGGTGGCAGGAGCCGTCACCAATGCCGGAGTCCTTGCCCCCGGGAATTCCATCGGCACATTCAATATCGATGGGGATTATGTACAGACATCACAGGGATCGCTGGAGGTCGAGTTCTCCAGTACAGCTGCCGACCTGCTGGATATAACCGGCACGGCAGCTCTCAATGGCACCCTGGAAATTCTGTTGCAGGCTGACAGTGTCGGCGGCATCGAAGGCAAGACATTCACGATCCTGCTTTCTGACGGCGGTGTCGTGGGCCAGTTCGACAAGGACGGTGTCGTGGAGGAAGGCTTCTGGACAGTAGATATCTCTACATTGGGCAATCAGGTGGACGCGACCTTCCTTGATGTCAATGTTCCTCTCGGCATTTCCAGCAGTGCGAGCGGCGTGTTCCAGTCGAGCCTGGCACGAGCCATTCAGAACGCCGGCGGCAATTAGTACCGACCGTCAATTGATTGGTGTGTGAAACGTGACATTCCAGTCTGGTGTTCGTGCATGCATTGCGCTTTTCCTGTTTGCCGTTCTTGCGTTCAGTTTCGGTGCCTTTGCCGCGACCAATGCTTGGGCAGCGAACGATCCTGTTCCCCTGGAAGACCTGCCATCGCTGCTCGCACCGGATGAGGTGGTCAAAGTCGCACGGGAGCTGATCGCTGCGAGCCAGTATGATCCAGCGCGCCGGCTGCTTGAGGCTGTCCGCAAAACGGCAAGTGACCAGGCAGATGTCCTGTTTCTCCTTGGCAGTATTGCAGTCCTGGAAGAGCACTTCGCAGACGCTGCCGAGCTCTTTCGCGAAATCCTGGCCCGTCGGCCAGAGCTGACGCGCGTGCGCCTGGAACTGGCGCGCGCGCTCTATCTCGATCATGACGACGATGCCGCCGAACACCACTTTCAGCTCGTGCTGGCGGAACAGCCCCCTGGGCCGGTTGCGGACAATATACGCAAGTTCATTGACGCGATCCGTGCGCGCCGCGTGTGGCGCTTCAGCGGCGCGCTCGCCCTGGCGCCTGACACCAACATCAATGTCGCGCCAGAGGAAGAACGTATCAACATTTTCGGCCTGCCCTTCTCTCTCGACGCGGCAGCACAAGAGACCTCCGGTATCGGTCTTGTCGTCGGCGGCGGCGTCGAGTACAGCCCATCAATCTCAGAAAACACAAAGCTGACAATCGGGATGTCTGCAAATCATCGCGAATATGAAGGCAGAGACTTTGATGACACTTTCGTCTCAGCCGCTCTTGGCCCGGAGTTCTTCTGGCCAAAAAACTCGCTCAAGCTACAGGTTACCGGGTTCTATCGGTGGTATGGACACGAGAAATATAATCGCAGCCTGGGCTTTCGCGCCACGTATCAGCGCGACCTCTCTGAGAAGTATCGGGTTACCGGGCTGTTCGACTATCAATACGTTGACTACCTTTTGAATGACGACCTGGATGGCAGCACCTTTACGCTGGTAGGGCAGCTGGACTATGGCCTCTCGAGCCGCAGCTTCCTTCGGGGATTTGCTGCGATCAGTGCAGAGGACGCGAGAGAGAAGTCGTTTCGCAACACGGAGTGGCGCGTCGGGTTCGGCTACTATCGGGAACTGGGATGGGGCATCATCGCCTATATCCAGCCCGATATTGCATTCAACCCCTTTGAAGGCATGCAGGCTGCCTTCGGAAAGAAGAGGACTGATTGGGTCTATCGACTGCCTATTACACTGATCAAGAGAGATATCGAATGGCTGGGATTTTCGCCAGAAGTCGCCTACACATTCGTCCGCAATGACTCCAATATAGATCTGTTCGCCTATACACGGCATCGAGTAGAAATTGGCGTTACGCGCAAGTTCTAGAGCACTTCCATACTTAGTGGCTGACCTGACTTGCTGTCCGCCTCTGGCTAAATCCGGAAACTGAGGTTGTGAGATCCAATGTCTGGTATCCATCAAGAAGCAGACAAGCCAGCCCCATCGGGCACCCCTATCTAAGCCCAAGGACACATCCATTTCACTCGAAGTTTGTTCAGACAGAGACAGTACACATTTATAGCAAATAGTTACCGTCCCCGTTTATCCTGCATCTGCTGACCAGAAGCGTGCGTGATCTTGAAATGCAAAGGAGCTGATTATGGACATCAACATTCTTGCCGTTGTAGCAGCAGCTTTGTCGGCATTCGCCCTCGGCGGACTATGGTATTCGCCCATATTGTTTGGCAAGAAATGGCAGGCGCTGGCCGGGCTTTCGGATGAAGACCTGCAGGCGAGTAATCCCGTGGTCAAGTTGGGCCTGGCATTTGTGCTGGCGCTTGTTGCCGCTTTCGTCTTTGCCGCCTTCCTGGGCCCGGCACCGGCGTTGCCATTTGCCACATCAGCCGGCTTTGCGGCGGGGCTCGGCTGGGTCGCCACCAGCTTCGGCATCAATTATCTGTTTGAACAAAAGAGCATGGGGCTATTCCTGATCAACGGCGGCTATCACACAGTCCAGTTCACCTTGATTGGCGCCATCCTCGGGCTCTGGCACTAGACCCGATTCCATATTCATGGAATCGGGCCAAGGTTCCGGTCGTTCACGCCAATGCGTGCAGGCACGCACGGCTCCACTGGGGCGGCGCACTGGCGCCGGAGCCACGCTTGCGGCCCAGTTCTTTCCATGTCGGGCCATTTGAATATCGAAAATGGCCTGGGCAAGCGCTGAAGGCTGTAACAAACTGAAGTGTGGTGGAGCCAGGCGGGATCGAACCGCCGACCTCTTGAATGCCATTCAAGCGCTCTCCCAACTGAGCTATGGCCCCTCAAATTCGGGTTGCCGCGGCCACTCCATGATCAGGCCATGATCGGGAACGCTGGCGGCCCGGGATGTCAATTGTCGTCCTTTGAAGTCGGTGCATCGACCATGGTTTCGGGCGCGGCAACGTCCTCATCGAGAGAATCGAGGCTCTCAATGTTATCATCTTCCTCAAAATCATCGGCATCATCGACGACAACACCCTCAGCTTTCAAAGCTGCAAGTTCACTGTCCGGCTGTTCGGGCGCCGGCTGTTGGACAGGCGCCTTTTTCACTTCTTCGGGTTTGACCCGGCGGGATTTCAGCAGAACCAGGGGCTCAAATGCGGTCTCGCAGCTCACGCATTGGATCGGCGAACTGCCCAGATCATAAAATCTGGTACCGCATTCAGGACAGGTGCGTTTGGTTCCCCATTCGGGCTTGACCACGGGCAATCTCCTTTTGACGCTTTCGCCTATAACCAGGCGGGCGCCTACGTTCAATTTAGCGCCGCTGTTTGCCATGATAGCAGGGTACTGTCAAAGCCATAATAGGCGAGATCGAAAATGCCCGAACGCTTTTCCGACGCAGCCAGAGCCAGCATGGTCGGGCCAGAGCAAGCATGGGCAAGTAATAATTTGTCAGCACCAATGACTGTGGCCTGCCAAACGTGATATGTACCGGCTGATTTGGCGCATTGGCGCTCACACTTCTTGATTAGGAACCAATTTGTGTCTGCTCTTGTATCCCGGCCGACCAGCGGCCTGACGGGTACGGTTCGCGTACCTGGCGACAAATCAATTTCCCACCGCGCCCTGATCTTTGGCGCCCTCAGCGTAGGTGAGACCGTTGTTACCGGCCTCCTTGAAGGGGACGATGTCCTGCGCACGGCTGGCGCTCTCCGCGCTCTTGGTGCTTCCATTGAGCGCCTCTCCGATGACGATGGCGCACGCTGGGTCATCAATGGCGTCGGCGTTGGCGGGTTTTCGGAACCTGACGATGTCCTGGACCTTGGCAATTCCGGCACCGGCGCCAGGCTCATTCTCGGGCTTCTCGGCACCTCTGCCTTTGGCACGGTCATTACCGGCGATGAAAGTCTCAGAGCCCGCCCCATGAACCGCATTGCCGAACCCCTGCGCCTTTTCGGCGCAGCTGTAGACAGCCGATCCGGTGGCCGCCTGCCAATATATGTAGACGGCGCAAAAAATCCGGTTCCTGTGACCTACAGGCTTCCTGTGCCGTCTGCGCAGGTGAAATCGGCAATTCTTCTGGCCGGACTGAATGCGCCGGGCATCACCACGATCATTGAACCCGATTTGACCCGCGACCACACGGAGCGTCTGCTGCAGCGCTTCGGGGCGGAGATTTCGATTTCCGACACCGATCTCGGCCGGGAAATCGCGCTGGTCGGCCAGCCTGAACTGGTCCCCCAGAACATTGATGTGCCTGGCGATCCTTCTTCGGCGGCTTTTCTGACCGTCGCCGCCCTGATCACCCCTGAAAGCGAAATCACCATCGAGCAGGTCTGTGTGAACCCGTTGCGCCGGGGCCTCTTTGACACGCTGCTGGAAATGGGCGCAGACATCACGTTTGGAAACGAGCGTATCGAGAGTGATGAACCGGTTGCCGACATCACTGTGCGCTCAAGCGCGCTTCTTGGCGTCGAGGTGCCGGCTGAAAGGTCCATGTCGATGATTGATGAATACCCTGTGCTGGCTATCGCAGCGGCTTTTGCAGAGGGGGAAACGCGAATGCTGGGTGTCGAAGAATTGCGCGTAAAAGAAAGTGATCGTCTCAGTGCCATGGCTGAAGGTCTCAAAATGTGCGGCATTTCTGCGGAAGAAGGCCCGGACTGGTTGAAAATAACCGGCCAGGGGGGAAAGCCCGCTGGCAGCAAAAACAGTATCGTTGCAAGCCACCTCGATCACCGCATTGCCATGTCCTTCTCCGTCCTTGGCCTCAATGCCGCGGGACCGGTTACGGTCAACGATGCAGCGATGATCGACACCAGCTTCCCGGGTTTTGCCAGTCTCATGAACAGCCTTGGTGCCCGGATCGAAGAAACATCTGCATGAGCGACATCATCGTCATAGCGGTGGATGGGCCAGCAGCATCCGGCAAAGGCACTGTTTCCCAAGGGCTGGCAGTCATGTTTGGCTTCGCCCATCTTGATACCGGAAAGCTCTATCGTGCCGTCACGGTGAAACTTCTTGATCGGGGCATCGCGGTCACTGATCTTGATGCGCATGTTGATGACGGGGCAAAAATAGCCGCCAGTCTTGATAGCGGGGATCTCGATCGCGATGATCTCAGGACTGAGAGGGTCTCCATCGCAACCAGCATCGTCAGCCAGTTTCCGGAGGTGCGCGCGGCGATCCGGCAGTTTCAGCAGGACTTTGCAAAAGTGCCGCCCGACGGAAAACCGGGTGCCGTATTGGATGGCCGCGACATCGGCACTGTCATCTGCCCTGATGCCGATGTGAAGATCTTTGTCGATGCCTCGGCTGAAACCCGCGCTGAGCGCCGTACCAGGGAGCTTGCCGCGCGCGGCGAGACCGCCCAATTCGCGGAAATTCTCAAAGATATGCTGGATCGTGATGATCGCGACCGAAACCGGACTGTTTCTCCCATGAAGCCTGCCGACGATGCCTACTTGCTTGACACCACGAATCTGGATATAGAGGCCTCTCTCACGCGAGCGAAGGAAGTTGTGCTGGAGCGTGTACCGTCTCTCAGAGACTGATGTCCGGACATATCCGATCTCGCGACTAAACTGTTAAAGACCGCCGGAGCCAACCGGCAGGCCCGAATAATTGATTATTGGAGCGCATTATTAATGAGCGATCAAAGCGCCGCGGCTGAAGCTGCGTCAGACCAGGGCGGATCAGACAACGCCGCCCCAACAGCGACCAGGGATGAATTTGCAGCCCTGCTCGAAGAAAGTTTCTCAAGTACCGAGCCTCTGGAAGGCACAGTCGTTACCGGCACAGTCATCGCGGTGGAAAATGATTTCGCCGTTATTGACGTCGGACTGAAGACTGAGGGCCGTGTGGCACTGCATGAGTTTGGCGTCCCCGGCCAGCCCAACGAAATCGATGTCGGCAGCACAGTCGAAGTGTTCCTCGACAAAATGGAAAACGCAGCCGGCGAAGCAGTTCTGTCACGTGAACGCGCCCGGCGCGAAGAAGCCTGGAACCAGCTTGAAAAGGCTTACGAAGTTCAGGAGCGGGTCGAGGGCATCATCTTTGGCCGCGTGAAAGGTGGCTTCACTGTTGACCTTTCGGGCGCTGTTGCGTTCCTGCCTGGTTCTCAGGTTGATGTTCGTCCCATTCGCGACCCAACCCCGCTAATGAACATTCCGCAGCCTTTCATGATTTTGAAAATGGACCGCCCGCGCAGCAACATCGTTGTCTCGAGACGCTCAGTCCTTGAAGAAGATCGCGCTGAACAGCGTGCAGAACTTCTGGCAAATCTGCATGAAGGTCAGGTGCTTGAAGGTATTGTCAAGAACGTCACCGACTATGGCGCGTTTGTTGACCTCGGCGGGATTGACGGCCTTTTGCACGTTACCGACATGGCATGGCGACGGATCAATCATCCATCGGAAGTCCTGAACATCGGCGAATCCATCAAAGTACAGGTGATCAAGGTAAATCCGGAAACCCAGCGCATCAGCCTTGGCATGAAGCAGCTGGAGACCGATCCCTGGGAAGAAATCGGTGTGAGATATCCGATTGGCACAAGGCTTCTTGGCCGCGTGACCAACATCACCGATTACGGCGCATTTGTTGAGCTTGAGCCGGGCGTCGAAGGCCTTGTCCATGTTTCAGAAATGAGCTGGACCAAGAAGAACGTACATCCCGGCAAAATCATTTCGACCAGCCAGGAAGTCGATGTCGTTGTTCTGTCGGTCGACCCCGCGAAACGGCGCATCAGCCTTGGCATGAAACAGACCACGGACAATCCCTGGGATGCTTTCAAAGAGCAGTATGCTGTCGGCTCCAAAATTAAGGGCGAAGTGAAGAACATCACAGAATTTGGGCTCTTCATTGGCCTTGAAGGTGACGTGGATGGCATGGTCCATCTTTCGGATCTTGATTGGGACAGGCCCGGCGAAGAGAGCCTGGCTGAATTCAACAAGGGTGATACGGTCGAAGCTGTGGTCCTTGATGTGGATATCGAAAAGGAACGCATCAGTCTTGGCATCAAGCAGCTCAGCGGCGATCCCTTTGCCGGTGCGGCTGAACTGAAGCGCGGCGCAATTGTCACCTGCAAAGTTACGCAAGTCACAGATGGCGGTATCGAAGTTTCCGTGGGTAGTGACGGCCTCACCGGCTTCATTCGCAGAAATGAGCTCAGCCGTGATCGTGGCGACCAACGGCCCGAACGCTTCGCTGTTGGCGACTCAATTGATGCACAGGTCACCAATATCGACAAGACAGCCCGACGTCTCACGCTTTCCATCAAGGCCCATGAGGTCTCCGAAGAGAAAGAAGCAGTGCGGGCATACGGTTCTTCGGACAGCGGCGCGACTTTGGGCGACATTCTGGGTGCGGCCATGAGCAAGGCTCGCGATAGCGCCGACGAAGACGAGCCGGAAGCTGAAGCCGAGCCAGAGCCGGAAGCTGAAGCTGAATCGGATGCCGAAACTTCAGATGAGGGCGGTGAAGAGGAAACAAAAGAAGAATAGTTTTCCGACAGATCAGAGAAGAATCTGGGGCGCTTCAGGCTGGAGCGCCCTTTTTCTGCCTGAACAAGATCTGGTTCTTGAAGCCCGAAATAGCACTGGAACGCTGCATTTCAGCGGCATTCACAAAAAAAGTTGTTAAGTTTTAAAGGCTTAGGCTTGACTGAGGGAATCAGCTTTGGCACCCTGCCGGAAATTCAGGCGTGTTGAGAATGTTTCCAGATCATTGGATAGCCTAAATTCGCCAGCTAATTCGCGACCGAGGAATAACGGGATATGATCAAATCAGAGTTGATTGCACGAATTGCGGCAGACAATCCCCATCTTTATCAGCGGGATGTGGAGCGCATTGTTTCCACCATATTCGATGAAATCACCGACGCGCTTTCAAGGGGTGATCGGGTCGAGCTGCGCGGCTTCGGCGCTTTTTCGGTCAAGCACCGGGCAGAACGTGTGGGCCGCAATCCCCGCACTGGCGAAACCGTCCATGTTGGCGAGAAATTCGTGCCCTACTTCAAAACCGGCAAGAAGCTCAGGGATCGCCTCAACGAAAAAGGAATGGACGCGCCGGCAGATGCTGACGCCCCGGCAGTGTGAAAATTCTCCGCTACTTCCTCTGGTTACTGGTCGCCGCAGTAGCTGCCGTCATTGCAATTGCCAATCGTGACCCTGTAACGCTCAGTCTTTGGCCCCTGCCCTATGTCTGGCCTATGCCGCTTTATGCCCTTTTGTTCGGGACCTTGATAGCTGGTGGCCTTATCGGTGGATTGGCATCGTGGCTGGCGCGTGCCCGACCGGGCGAAGCAAAGAACAGTGAACCAGCCGAAACCGAGGATCCACCCGCCAGCTAGCCGCTGCGACCTGCTGGCCCTGAAATCGGCTTTCTGTTATAAGCCCGCCAACTGCCAAATTGATAAGGAGGCTTAGCTGCATGCCACGCCTGGAGGCCGCAAGGAACCCTATCTTCTGTGCGCTGGACACGACAGACCATGCCGAGGCCATGGGTCTTGGCCGGGCCCTGATGGATGCTGTGGGTGGCTTTAAAATCGGGCTCGAATATTGCCATGCGAACGGTCCTGAGCGGATTGCTGAAATTGCAAGTCTGGGCTTGCCTCTGTTCCTGGATCTGAAGCTGAATGACATTCCAAACACCGTGACCGGTGCCATGCGCGCCATCGCACCTCTGAAGCCTGCTTTCGTTACCGTCCACGCCTTTGGCGGTCCAGCCATGATCAGCGCTGCAGTGAAGACGGCCGATGCGTTTGAAAAGTCCTCCGGTCACCGCATCAACATCCTGGCGGTCACAGTACTCACCAGCCTTGACGCTGATGATCTGCATGCCATGGGCTTCAACCTGAGCCCGGCCGAAACGGTATCGAACCTTGCAAAACTTGCCACGAGTTCCGGCGCCACCGGCATCGTCTGCAGCCCCTTTGAAATTGAGAGTGTTAGAAAAGTCTGCGGACCAGACACCATCATCGTTGTGCCAGGCATCCGCCCGGAGCGCGCCAATGCTGGGGATCAGAAGCGGGTTATGACGCCCCTTGAGGCAATGGAAAAAGGGGCGGATTATCTGGTTATCGGGCGGCCCATCACGGAAGCAGGTAATCCGGCAGATGCAGCGCACGAGATCAGGGCGTCGCTTGAACTGGCCAAAGTTGCGTGAGCGTGAAAGCAAAGATATGCGGCCTCAATTCCGAGGAAGCCGTTCATGCCAGTATTGCCGCAGGCGCGCAATATCTGGGCTTCAACTTCTATGCGCCCTCACCCCGCTATGTGACGCCTGAAAGGGCCGCCGAACTGACCGACAGTCTGCCGGAATATGTAAGAACCACGGCGCTTTTTGTTGACCCCACAGATGACGATATCGAAGAAGTCCTGAGCGCTGCCAATGTCAGGTTCCTGCAGTTACATGGCTCTGAAACCGTCGATCGCACACGCCGCATCAAATCAAACTTCGGTCGGCCCGTGATCAAGGCAAACCCCATCTCGGGCCCGTCCGATGTGAGCCACGCAAAAACCTATCAGGGCACAGCCGATGTTCTGCTGTTTGATGCCAAGCCGCCGGAAGGCGACGACAAGGCACTGCCGGGCGGCAATGGGCTGCCTTTTGACTGGGCGTTGCTGGCGAAAGAGGCCTGGGAGACGCCGTGGATACTTTCGGGCGGTCTTGACGCATCGAACGTATCCGAAGCGGTACGGATATCGGGCGCGACCATTGTTGATGTATCTTCCGGCGTCGAAGACCAGCGCGGCCACAAAAGTGTCGAGCTGATTGAAGGATTCCTGAAAACGGTTTCCGGGCTCTAGCGTCACCCGATCATGACCGACAAAAAGCCAGATATGCCAAACAGTTTTCGAACTGGCCCGGATGAGGAAGGCCACTTCGGCATTTATGGTGGTCGCTATGTAGCTGAAACCCTGATGCCCCTGATCCTTGATCTGGAAGCGGCCTTTCGTAAGGCGCAAAAGGATCCGGACTTCCAGGCGGAACTTGATGATCTTCTGAAAAACTATGTCGGCCGCCCCAGCCCGCTCTATTTTGCTGAACGGCTGACCGAACATTTTGGCGGCGCAAAGATTTACTTTAAGCGCGATGAGCTCAATCACACCGGCGCCCATAAAATCAACAACTGCATCGGCCAGATACTGCTCGCCAGACGCATGGGAAAGACACGCATCATTGCCGAGACTGGCGCCGGCCAGCATGGCGTTGCCGTGGCCACCGTTGCCGCGCGCTTTGGCCTTCAATGTGTCGTCTTCATGGGTGAAGTCGATATGGCGCGCCAGCGGCCCAATGTGTTTCGCATGAACCTGCTGGGCGCAGAAGTCGTGCCGGTTACGTCGGGCTCGCGCACTCTGAAGGACGCCATGAACGAAGCGTTGCGCGACTGGGTCACCAATGTCGACGACACGTTCTACATCATCGGCACCGTGGCCGGACCCCACCCCTATCCGGAACTTGTCCGTGAGTTCCAGTCCGTCATCGGCCGCGAAGCGCGCCAGCAGATGATGGAAGCAGAAGGCAGATTACCGGACACGCTTATCGCCTGCATTGGCGGCGGATCAAACGCCATGGGACTTTTCCACCCCTTCCTGGATGATGCCGGCATAGAGATTATTGCTGTTGAAGCCGCCGGTCTTGGCGTTGAAACCGGAAAACATGCTGCATCAATCTCTGCCGGCACGCCCGGCGTCCTGCATGGCAATCGCACCTATTTGCTGCAGGACGACGATGGCCAGATCATTGAGGCCCACTCGATCTCTGCCGGGCTTGACTATCCGGGAATTGGACCTGAACATGCCTGGTTACATGACATGGGCCGCGTCGACTATGTGTCCGCAACGGATCAGGAAGCCCTTGACGCCTTTCAGCTCTGCACCCAGCTGGAAGGCATTATACCCGCCCTTGAACCTGCTCACGCCCTTGCCCATGTCGGAAAAATCGCCCCCAAGCTGCCTGCTGATCACATCATTTTGATGAATCTCTGCGGTCGGGGCGACAAGGATATATTCGCTGTGGCCGATGCCCTTGGAAGCAATATCACATGAACGAGACCCGTATTGATCGGCGCTTTCAGGCTTTGAAAGCCGAAGGACGTTCGGCCTTCATTGCTTTCGTCTCCGCCGGCGACCCGGATCGGGAGACCTCGCTGGCGATCATCAAAGCGCTGCCCGGGGCCGGCATCGACCTGATTGAGCTTGGCATGCCTTTTACCGATCCGATGGCTGACGGGCCGATCATTCAGAAGAGCAGCCTGCGCGCCCTTGCTGCCGGCATCACGCTCAAGGGCACCCTTGAGCTGGTCGCCCGGTTTCGTGAGGCCGATGATCAGACGCCGATCATTCTGATGGGATATTACAATCCCATACACCACTTCGGTCGCGACGCGTTCCTGAGCGCTGCAGGCGAAGCTGGCGTCGATGGTCTGATCATCGTCGATCTGCCACCTGAAGAAGATGCGGAGCTCTGCCTGCCGGCTATGGCGAATGATCTCAATTTCATCCGTCTGGCGGCACCGACGACCGACGATGAGCGGCTGCCCTCTGTTCTCAGGAACGCCAGTGGCTTTCTCTACTATGTTTCCATCACCGGCATAACGGGAGCCGCAACACCGGATACCGATGTCGTGAAGTCCAATGTCGCACGGCTGCGTAAGCAGACTGATCTGCCCATTGGTGTCGGTTTTGGCATCAATACACCAGAAGATGCCGCCAAAATCGCATCTTTTGCCGATGCAACCGTTGTTGGTTCGGCCATTTGCAAGCGCATTGGCGATGCCGCAAGCGCGGGGAAAAGCTGCGACGAGACCGTGCGGGATGTAGTAGAGTTCGTGAAAACGCTGGCCCAGAGCGTTCATCAAGCAAGGGATTAGGCAAAACCATTTGTCATGAGCTGGTTAGACAACATAAGACCCAAGATCCGCCGCGTTCTTGGCCGAAGGGAAACACCTGACAATCTTTGGCACAAGTGCCCGGAATGTTCCCAGATGATCTTCCACAAGGAAATGGCAGAGCGCCAAAGCGTCTGCCCCAACTGCGACCATCACATGCGCATCGGCCCGGTGATACGATTCAAGGCGCTGTTTGATGGCGGCGTCTACGAGGTCCTGGATCAGCCGACGGTCGCTGAGGATCCCCTGTCATTCAGGGATCAGAAGCGTTACACGGAACATCTGAAAGCGGCCAAGACCAAATCGGGAGTCGAAGAATCCGTGGCCACCGGACTTGGCCGGATTGCTGGCGAAACAGCTGTCATTTCAGTGCAGGACTTCTCCTTCATGGGCGGATCCATGGGCCTTGCTGCCGGCGACAGTATTTTGAAAGCGGCGGAAACAGCGGTGCAGCATCGCTGCCCGCTGATCATGATTTCCAGTTCGGGCGGCGCACGCATGCAGGAAGGTATTCTTTCTTTGATGCAAATGCCGCGAACGACTATTGCCGTTCAGCTGATGCGCGAGGCCGCTTTGCCTTATATTGTCGTTCTTGCCGATCCCACCTCGGGCGGTGTGCTTGCATCGTTCGCCATGCTTGGTGACATCTCCATTGCGGAACCGAATGCCCTTCTCGCTTTCACCGGGCCGCGCGTCATCGAACAGACCATCCGACAGCAGTTACCTGAAGGCTTTCAAAGATCAGACTTTCTCCTTGAGCACGGCATGATTGATATGATTGTCCATCGGCATGAACTTAAGGCGACTCTAAGCCGCGTGCTGGCACTTCTGTCGCACAAAAATGACGCACCCATAAAGTCGGCCGCCGAGTAGTTCGTTAGAAGATCATTACCCACATAAGAGACGGATACATTGCCCATGAGCGTTGTTGAAGACATTCAGACGCCTCTCGACGAAGCGCTTCTGCGGATGGAGAATCTGCATCCCAAAGTAATCGACCTGACCCTCGGCCGCCTGCAACGCGTTCTTGATGCGCTTGGCAATCCGGAAAGAAAGTTGCCGCCGTTCATTCATGTCGCGGGCACAAACGGCAAGGGATCCACGGTGGCCTATCTTCGCGCATTTCTTGAGGCAGAAGGTCATACAGTGCACTGTTTCACGTCACCTCATCTGGTGCGTTTCAACGAAAGGATCCGGCTATCGGGCGAGATTATCTCCGATCAGGCGCTTATTGATCTGATTGAGATTTGCGAAGACGCCAATGACGGCGGAGAAATCACCTTCTTCGAAATCGCCGCCGCTGTCGCCTTTCAGGGCTTCGCCACTGCGCCTGCCGACATCCTCCTCCTGGAGGTAGGGTTGGGGGGTCGCTTTGACGCCACCAACGTCGTTGATACCCCAGCGGTTTCAACCATTACGCCGGTCAGCATTGATCATGTGAAATTTCTCGGCAATACGATCAGTCAGATCGCCCTTGATAAGGCGGGCATCCTGAAACATGGGGCACCGGGCGCCATTGGCCCTCAGACAGACATTGCATCGCGCATCATTGAAGCCTATGCCGATGAAGTGGGCGCGCCTTTGTTCATGTATGACCGTGACTGGTGGGTTGAACGGATCGGTGAAGGTTTCCGCTGGCACGACAATCGGGGACACGACTTCCTGTTGCCGGCACCTGCCTTGCAGGGACCCCATCAGTTTGAAAACGCCGGCACCGCCATTGCTTCAGCCATATGCCTTGCCGATCTGGATATTCATGAACCGGCGCTGCGCGAAGGGCTGGGAGCCGTCAGCTGGCCCGCCCGTGTGCAGCTGCTGGAAGGTTCTCCCCTGGCCAGGCTGTTACCCGACGGGACCGAGCTCTGGCTTGATGGCGGTCACAATCCGGCGGCCGGACAGATTATTGGCGAGACCCTGGCCAGCATGCCGCGTGACCGGGACAACTGGCTCATTCTCGGCATGCTTCAGAGTAAGGATACAATGGGCTTCCTGCGGCCGATTGCCCCGGAAATCAAGGGATTGGTCGCCGTCCCCTTACCTGGCAAGAATGCCGGGACATTGCCTGAAGAAACCGTCGACATTGGCAAGCGACTTGGCATCGAAAGCTTTGTCGCTGAAGACAGCTATGCGGCGGCCAGGCTGCTTGCCGACCGGATCGGCGAGCATGCCCGCGTGCTCATTTGCGGATCCCTGCGACTGGCTGGCGAAGTTCTGGGTGACATCCCGGGCTTTCGTCTCTGACCAGACTTCCAACCCAAAAAAAAGCGCCCTTCCCGGAGGAAGCACGCTCTCTCAGAAATTGGTTTCAGCTAGATCGAAGCGTTGATCCGCTCGACGATATCGAAGAGTTGATCCAGTCGACGATCTGGCTTTTCGGTAAAGCACCCACCTTGACCGATGCCACTTCGCCATCCTTGAACAGCATCATCGTTGGGATGCCCCGCACACCAAGCTTGCTGGCAATGTCAGGGTTCTCATCAATGTTGAGCTTGGCAACCGTAACCGTCTCCGCCATTTCGTCTGCGATCTCTTCAAGACTTGGACCGATGGCCTTACATGGACCGCACCATTCGGCCCAGAAATCCACCAAAACGGCCTTCGAAGAGTCGATCACATCTTCCTGAAACGACTGGTCAGTTACTTTTGTTGTTGCCATCGTTCGATCCTTCCAACTGCTTGAGATGAGAAATGCCCTGAAATCCGCCGAATATCTTTTGGGCTGCGATTAGCTCATAATGTAGGTTTAGGGGTAGTGAAG
This sequence comes from uncultured Alphaproteobacteria bacterium, assembly GCA_965371465.1. GTDB lineage: Bacteria > Pseudomonadota > Alphaproteobacteria > CBDUYM01 > CBDUYM01 > CBDUYM01. Next base: position 55,657 of record CBDUYM010000017.1, on the reverse strand, counting down.
GTCAAGATGTTGAGAAATTTTCCTTTAGGCCCGCGTATTCGTTGAGGCTGTCGTCACTGATCGGCATCAGGGTCGGGCCATCGGTCCACAGAAGTGCCACACGAATCACATGATCCGGATAAATCTCCTGAAGGGCAGCCCGATAAGCTGCCATCTGGGCAATGTAGTCAGAGTTGATTCCGGCTTCGGTTTCCGGCGGCGGCCGGTTGGTTTTGAAATCAACCACCAGCACATCGTCATTGCGGACCAGAAGCCGATCCACGAGCCCGTAGAACGCCGCACCGTCAACAGAACCTGAGATAGGAACTTCTGCGAGACTGCCTTCGCCAAAGACATCTGCAAATGCCGGATCGTTCAGAACTGCCAGCGTTTCCAGAACAAGGGCCGCCCTTTGGTCATCATCTAGATCAGGCTTCCGTCTTTCGAGGAATTCAGCGGCAATTTCTTGTCTCTTGTCTCTATCCACGACAGGCAAGTTCTGTAACATGGAATGTATCAACCGACCGCGTTCAAATCTGCTATCATCCAATTCGGTGAGCGGACTCAGGCTCGGCGGCTCTTCACCCACGAGATGTGAAGGTCGAAGCGATCTTTTCATGGGTCCCACCTCAGGCGCGTGCCTGTGCACCCAATTAGGCGGGTTGATGAGTGCCAGAGCCTGATCGTCATCTTGCACTTGTTTCTTGTCTGAAAGGGCCGGCGGCTCACCCAGTCTGAAGCCGACCTCCCCGCTCAGCAGTGTGATTTCCTTGCCCAGCCTCTCAATGGACGGAGCGACAAGATCGTACCAGCACTCCTTGGTTCGTCCGTTCTTGCCCTCAAACCCGCAAATGTAAAGCCGATCCTCGGCCCGCGTCAGGGCGACATAAAGGAGCCGATGATATTCCTCGGTGTCCTCGGCACCGAGGCCTTCCCGTAATGCGTGGGTCACATCATCTTCTTCATCCCGCGTCGGCACCCAAAGCGGGAGTTTCGCTTCGCTCAGTCGAGCCATATTGGGAATTTCTTCGGCGGCGCGTGACGGCAGTGACGCCGGCAGTAATCTGACGTCATTGCGACCGCCGGCCACAGCGCAAGTGTCAGGCAGGATAACAATTGGCGCCTGCAACCCTTTGGCACCATGCACTGTCATGACACGAACCTCACCGCGTTCCTGTTCAAGGTCGCGCTTTATTTCGACATCTGACTTTTCGAACCAGTTGAGAAAGCCCTGCAATGTCGGCACAGCGTTGCGCTCATATTCAATGGCGCGGGCGAGAAATTCATCCATCGGGTCCATAGCGTCAAAGCCAAGACGATGAATTAGGTTTTTCCGGCCTCCCATGTCGCTCAGAATGTTTGAATAGAACTCGAAGGGCCGCTTCACATCCGCCTGACCAAGAACAGGTGACAGCCGCTCGACGACATCGTGAAACCGTGCGCTGTCATCAGCAGCACGCCGCAATGATTGCCACAGGGATCCTGGCCGTTTGTGGGCAAGCTCAAACAACTCATCTTCGCTGACAGCGCAGATCGGGCTTCTGAGGACAACCGCCAATGTCAGATCATCCTCTGGCAACAGCGCAAATTTGCCGATGGCAATCAGGTCCATGACCACAAGCTGCTCGCAAAGCCGCATCCGATCCCGCCCTGCCACTGGAATTTCACGGGCTTTCAGTTCCCGGATCATGGCATCGAAGAAGTCATTTCGCCGTTGCACCAGGATCAGAATGTCACCGGGATCAAGAAGTCGCGGCGGCGTGCCGATCTGTTCCCCGGTTTTGAGCCAGCTATCGATCTGATCCGCAAGCCGTACGGCGAGCTGAACCTTTGGGTCTGCCTTGCCAACGTAGTCGACGGGCGCATGCCAGGGCGTGTCATCGGCAACGCTTTCGTCAGGCTGAATGGCCGGCCAAAGCTCCACCAGGCCTGCTTCGTTTTCGCGGTTGGGTAGGTGCTTCATGGCAAAATCTTCGGCCATGACACCCTCACGTGCGGGTGCTTCGTGAAACACTGCATCGACCACTTGCAGTACTTCTGGTGTTGAGCGGAACGATCGTTCCAGCTGCACCGCCTCGAACCGGCGCGCGGCATTTTCGGCGCTCTGGCGAAAGCGTTCATTCATGGCCGCAAACATGGCGGGGTCAGCGCCCTGAAAGCGGTAAATCGACTGCTTCTCGTCGCCCACTGCAAAAACAGTGCGCTTAAGGTCGCTGACATCTTCATGGGCACCGGCACCTGAGAAAAATTCTGATGCGATTGCCCATATGATGTTCCATTGATCCGGGCTTGTGTCCTGCGCTTCATCAACCAGAATGTGATCAATGCCACCATCGAGCTTGTAAAGCACCCATGGCGCGACATCGGGTGCCTGCAACAGCTCCCCCGCTTTCAAAATCAGATCATTATAATCAAGACCGCCCGCCGCCGTCTTCAGTTTGGCAAATTCCGCTAGGATATGTTGCCCAACCAACAGCGCAGCCGATGTCGCCTGAATGACGCCCGCCTTCAAAGCTGCCCGTTGCGCTGACAGGGCCCGGGCCCTTTCACCGTCGAGCAACGCTGCAAGTGCCGGGTCAGCCTCCGAAAGCTTCTTTGAATAGATCGAACTCGTGGCCTTTTGCCGCCATCCCTCCTTCGCCTTAGTCACGAAGTATCGCATCAGCTTTAGTGAGGCTGCCGGCCTGTCATCTGCCGCGAGCCAGGTCTGCAATGCGTCAGCGGTTTTCTTCTCTGTAATTGATCCGTTGGCCAATACGTCAACCGCGTTTTGAAGCGCAGTTTCGTCGAAATTGGTTGGGTTACAGAAATCTTCGAGTACAGATGCTTCACTCACACCAGGCGGCAGGTCAATGATTTCATAAAGCTCAGCGACAACATCTTCATAGTCCCGCATCGAGAAAATCTCAGCCAGATCACCACGAGCCGACAAAAGCCCGTTCAGCAGGCCATCAAATCTATCTTCAAGAAGTCTGCCCACCAGAAATTCGATAGCCTCGGCAATGTCACTGTCGGCGCTCTCCGCCCCCGAAGTGAGGACACGGCTACGGGCTTCGGCCAGCAGGCCCTGAACGATCTGCTCGTCGAGGACTTCAAAATGAGGTGAAACACTTGCCTCCAGCGGAAAGCGGCGGAGCAACGCTTCTGCGAACGCGTGCACGGTTTGAATTTTAAGCCCGCCGGGCGTTTCCAGCGCGCGGGCAAAGAGCGTGCGGGCGAGCTTCAGCTTTTCCGCATCCGGCGTCGATCCTATGCTGGCCTCAATGACCTCGACCAGTTCGTCATCCCGAAGCGTTACCCAATGACTGAGCGCCTGATGCACCCGGCTCGCCATTTGAGCGGCGGCGGCCTTGGTAAACGTCAGGCACAGCAGGCGTTCAGGGGCCACACCTTCCAGCATGATACGGATCACGCGATCCACAAGAACGTAAGTTTTTCCGGTGCCAGCGTTTGCAGAGACCCAGGCGGAGGCCCCAGGCTCCGCCGCCAGATATTGCTCGTCAGTCCGGGTAGAGACGGCCATCAGGATGTTCCATCCCGGCCCGAAAACTGCTCAGCCAGCCGCGCGAGATGGTCATAGTCGCCGGCATATCTGTCCGAGAATGGGGCCACGCGAGAGAGATACGGTGTTTCGGGATCGTTATATTCGTTAAGCAGTCCGACAAGGTTCTGAAGTTGTTCTGTGGCCAGTGCATTGGTGTCGGCTTGGATGCTGCGGGCCTTACCTGCCTCCCGGCCGCCCCGGAGCTCGATGTAGATCAGCTCCCCGATGTTCGATGCAGAAATACCTTCGAACCCGCCGGCCTTCAGGATAGCAGCCTCCAACGGCAACTGAGGCGATAACCCTGTGGTTACCTGCGCATCAGTTGGGCTTGTGCCGGTCTTGTAATCAATGATGTCGAACAGGCCATTTTCATGGGCGTCAATGCGATCCGCCGAACAGGTGAGACGAAACATGGCGTCACCGACAGGGAAGTCAATCTCCCCCCTGGCTTCCGTTGCTTCAAGGTGGGTAATCCTGCGACGATCCCGTTCATAGTCAACAAACCATGCGCCAGCCCGCAAAAACCTTGGCCACCAAAAGGCGCGAACGCTAGCGTTGTCAACGAACCTGTCAAACACGTCCCGCCCAACCTCTTCGAGAGCCGCCATGGCATCCTCCGGCAAAGTATCTGGATAACGGTTTGCAAATTCTTCCATGGCCCGATGAACCACGGTCCCACGTTCAGCAGCGCCCGGATCGTCGTCAATCGGGGCCAAAGCACGAAGATTGAGCACATGTTTGGCGTAAATCGCATATGGGTCACGGATCAGCGTTTCAATTTCTGTCACTGAAAGATGCGTCGGTCGGGCTGACACGGGCGGTTTTGGACGCGGCCGATCAGCTGGCAACACATCGGCTGGCAAATCGAGGCCCCTGTACCAGCTGAGATAGGCCTGCCCTCTCTCTTCCCCAAGCGACTGGCCAGCTGCGGCAAGGTAGGTTTGCAGGCGCTGCAGCCAGCGCGAAGAAATTGTCAGCGTGCCTTCAACTTTGGTGCTGCGCGACAGAAAGACCTCGGATCGCGCAGCTGCCTGAACAAAATCATGGGCCGACAGACCGATACGGCGTTCCGGCACAGAGAGGCCAAAATCAGCCTGCATGGGCCGGCTCATCCAGGGGCTTACGCTTGGCAACTGCGGCCAGCTGCCTTCATTGAGGCCCGCCAGGATCACACGGTCTGCCGACTGCAATCTGGCTTCCATCGGCCCCCAGATTGAGAGCTTTGGATGCATCCCATAATTCGGTCGCACCACCGCACGATGGATAAGGGAATTGAACAGCGAAGGATAGGCGGGCGGCGACAATGCCGGAAACGTGTCCGCCGCGGCAATGATTTCAGCCAGCAAGGAGGCGGCTGCGTCACCCCCATCGCCGGCCCACAACCGGTCCGCGCCTTTTTGCTCTGGCCCCCGGGCCAAAGATTCTGCGCATTCAATGTGAGCCGACATCAGGGCGGCAAGGCTTGTTTCAGATTTTGCAAACTCAGCTTCGAGAGGGCCGAGTGCTTCGCGTAGACTTTCAATCACATCGCGCAGGGCTGGTTCATCCGCCATCATATCAGCCAGGGCGTCCAGTCCCCATGAACGCCGCGGCCCGCGTAAGGCCATCCGTTCTATGCGCCGCGCCGCAGTCAAAAGCTGAACACGCTCCTGCCCCAGGGCGACCAACGGATGCTTCAATAGTTCAAGCAAAGGCACTGGCGCATAGCGCTCAGCAACCACCCGCACAGTCAAACGCAGCAAGGTGCCTGTCAAAGTGGACGACAACGGCTCACCGGCACTGTCATCTACATCAAGGCCCCAGCGGCGAAGCTCCGCCCCGACCCGCCGCGCAAGATCGCGATCAGGCGTAACCAGGGCGCAGGATTTATCGGAAGATTCTGTAACCTCTCGCATCATCAAAGAAATTGCACCGGCTTCTTCGCGTGCACCGGACGCCTCCAGGAGGTGAATATCCTTCAGATCATTGCGATCGACCTCATGACGCTCAGCCCAGTCCCCTGTCAGTGAAACCGGTGTCATGGCGGCGGAAAGTATTCTGGTCCGCCCTGCCTCTGGCGCCGTGGCGTCCTTCAGGGGCCAGGCCTCAACCTCATGACGGCTCGCCTTTATGCCTTCCAGCAGATTTTTCATGCCCCATTGGGGATGGCTGACATCCATTGCGTCCCAGACAGCATCTGTGACATCAAGATCAAGTCCAGGGAGCACGATGGCACCATTAGGCAGGCGGGCGATCACGCTCATTAAGCCTGCCGTTGCAGGAATGCTGCCCGTCGATCCAGCAACCAGCACAGGTGTCTCAGGTCGGCTGGCCTGCCAATGGAACGCCAGAGACGCCATCAGCTGATTGCGCCGATCCATGCCATCAATCAGGTTACGTTCCGCCAAAATGCCTGGCCAATGCTCTGTAATGATCTGCAGGAATTCAAGTGTCTGCTGCCAATGAGCGGCGTATCGGTCGGGCACCAGGTCCTCAAGATTGGCGAAATCACCGCCCTCGCGATGCACCTGATCCAACAGGCCGGCGAGTTCATAGGCAAGCTCCAGCGCCTGGGCCTCGCCAGCGATAACGAAGCCTTCCGCCTGGCTTGCCTGCAGAATAAGCCTGGTCAGCATGAAGTGTCGTTCATGGTTACTGACTGCAGGCAAAATTTCGGGGCGATCGGCAACATCCAAAAGGAACTCATCGGTTGCTTCAGCGAATGTTTCCTCATCCTCGTCAATGTCGCCAATAGGCGAGACGCGCGGCAACAACATGGCGGCGCCCTGGTTGTGGCGGACGAAGGCTTCCAGAAGAGCGCGCGCAGAACGTCTGGTGGGCACAAGAATGCGAACCTGGCTCAGCCTGGCAGGTGTCAATCCATACTGTTCGACGACCCCGGCGGCCAGCGCATCAACGAATGAAACGCTGGAATGAATTGTGTAAATCGTCGGCCCATCGAGCCTTGAAATTTCTTTGGCCACCATCGTTCAAGGATAGCTGGATCGATGCGGTGCCGCCATAGCCGCCTCCACGGCCTCAAGCTCGCGCACGCTGTCCATCAGGAACCACTCGCCATCATGGCGCAGGCCGAACAGCCGCTCCGCTGCCTGCGCCCGATCCCAAAGCACATTGTTGGAAAAAGGCGATGTCGGCGGATTTCGAAAGAACCGGGCGTCAGCAATGAAAGTACTGGCGTAGACAAAAGGGGCGACGAGAGGATTCTGCCGCCGGGTCAATAAGCCCATGGTGTCCATAAAATAGTCGCCGCGACCGCGGTAACCGACGATGCCGGGTGCGCTGGCCATCAACATCAATGCATCCATCTTTTTCGGATCCCAGTGACGCGCCATGCGTTCAAGCGACGGGCGACCGGTTTCCAGCATAATGACATCGGCATTGGCGATGAAAAACGGTTCATCGCCGAAGCGGTCAAGCACGTTGACGACGGCACCACCGGTATCGAGAAGCCCGGTTGTCTCGTCTGAAAACACGATTTCCGGTGATCTGCGACCTTTGAGATGCGCCTGGATCATTTCCGGCAGGTGGAAGAGGTTGACGACGGCCATTTCAACGCCAGCGGCCTCAAGGCGGTCGAGAGCGTGATCAATGAGCGTTTTGCCACCGACCTTAATCAGGGGTTTCGGCATATTCTCGGTCAAGGGCAACATGCGATTGCCCTTGCCTGCCGCAAGCACCATGGCGCGTTTTATCTGTCGACGTTCAGTGGGCATTGGATTTTGAGCCGTTTCAATTCAGTTTGCGCGTCCTGGCTTCCAGAGGCAGGACTTCATCAAGCCAGGCCTTGTAGGCGTAGAGTTTCGGATGCATCAGGTCAAATTCCAGCAGCTTCCATACCCTGGGAATGAGGTCCAGATACTGGGCTTTGCCGTCGCGGCTGTAGAGCCGCGTGAAAATTCCGATGATCTTGGTATTTCGCTGCGCCCCCAATATGGCATAGGCATCGAGAAAGCGCTGCCGGTCAAAATCCGCGCTTGCTTCCAGTTGCCGGGCACAATAGTGCTCGATCATTGCAGAAACGGTTTCGGGCGAAACATCGCGCCTTGCGTCTTCAAGAAGCGATACAAGGTCATAGGCCCGAGGCCCAATGACCGCATCCTGGAAGTCGAGCAGCCCGACCCTTCTGTTGGCGTCGCGCTCAGGCAGCCAGATCAGGTTCTGCGCATGATAATCCCGAAGCACGAGAACGCGATCACCGGTATCCGTAAGCGGCAGGAGCTCACGCCAGATGGCTTCGAATTCCGCGATTGTTGCAGGTAACAGGTCTGACCCAAGGGCAAGCGGGCAATACCAGTCCGTCAGCAGTCTAAGCTCTCCCATCAACAGATTATCCGAATAGTCAGGAATTCTATAGGTTACATCGAATGGCGCCGAAACTTCGCTCTTGACAGGCCTTGACTGCAAGTCGGAGAGGAGATCAACGGCCGCCGTGTAAAGCTCAATTTCCGGCACATCGCCGATAATGTCAAAAAAGAGATCATCGCCCAGATCTTCAAGGAGCAGCAGCCCGGCGTCACAATCGCCTGCGAAAATTTGCGGCGCGGACAGGCCAAATTCACAAAGCAGGTGTCCGATCGCCACAAAGGGCCGCACATCTTCTGCCGGCGGCGGCGCGTTCATCAGCACCGCTTTTCTGGCGCCCTTCTCAATGCGCTCATAGGTCCGAAATGATGCATCCCCGGCAAGGGGGCTTTGATCGGCGCCATCAAGGCCCGCGGCGACAAGAAGCTGCTGAATGAGATCGCTGCGGGCACTCACAACAATGTCTCCAGTTCGCATAGTCTTGCTACCGCCCTACCCTTCGATGTGATCGTGAACTTCCTCCCAGATTCTCCAACTTCCAGCATGTGAATATTGATATAGTCAGCCGGCATCTGCGATCCCAGACGTTCCGGCCACTCAATGATGGTCAGGGCTTCTTCAAAGGCCTCCTCAAGACCAAGTTCCTGCAATTCGCTTTCATCTTCGATCCGGTAAAGATCCACATGCCAGACCACAAGTGCTGGCAGCTCGTAGGTCTGTATCAATGTGAAAGTGGGGCTTGGCACTTCCTCGACGGATCCCAGGGCCTGAATGAGCGCGCGCGCAAAAGCCGTCTTGCCGGCACCAAGATCGCCCTCGAGGCCAAGCACATCGCCGGGCTTGAGGACTTCGGCGAAGCGCTTTGCCAGGGCTTCGGTGTCCTGAAGACTGCCGGCATCAAATGTGAGTTTGGCTGACATGAGCGCAGACTATGCGCTCCGGTCAGCCCGGGCTAGTAGCGATAATGCTCGGGCTTGTAGGGCCCTTGCGCCGGCAGCCCGAGATAGTCGGCCTGTTCCGTGCTCAGCTCTGTAAGCTGGGCGCCAATCTTTGCGAGGTGCAGGCGCGCCACCTTCTCATCAAGATGCTTCGGCAGCGTATAGACTTTGCGCTCATACCTCTCGTAGTTATTCCAGAGCTCAAGCTGCGCCAGGACCTGATTGGTGAAAGATGCGCTCATGACAAAACTCGGATGGCCCGTGGCACAGCCGAGATTAACCAGTCTTCCTTCGGCCAACAGGATCAGCCGCTTGTCATCCGGGAAAATCACTTCATCGACCTGAGGCTTTACGTTTTCCCATTTGTAGTTCCTGAGCGCCTCGACCTGAATTTCGGAATCGAAATGGCCGATATTGCAGACGATGGCTCTGTCCTTCATGTCGCGCATATGATCAAGCGTAATCACGTCCTTGTTGCCGGTCGCCGTGACGAAAATATCACCCTGTGATGCAGCTTCATCCATGGTCGTGACCTGATAACCCTCCATTGCCGCCTGCAGCGCGCAAATTGGATCAATTTCAGTCACCATGACACGTGCGCCCTGACCACGAAGCGCCTCGGCGGAGCCCTTGCCCACGGCACCATAGCCGCAAATCACAGCGACTTTCCCAGCAAGCATCACATCCGTCGCCCGCTTTATGCCATCGACCAGACTTTCACGGCAGCCATAGAAGTTATCGAATTTTGATTTTGTAACGGAATCGTTCACATTGATCGCAGGCACCAGCAGCGTCTTCTTCCGCTCCATTTCATAGAGCCTGAGCACGCCGGTGGTGGTTTCCTCGCTGAGACCGCGTACATCATCCATCAGTTCGGGATAGTTTTCATGCATCCGCACCGTGAGATCGCCACCATCATCAAGAATGAGATTGGGATGCCAGCCATCGGGGCCTTCGATAGTCTGGTCGATGCACCACCAGAACTCGTCTTCCTCCATGCCCTTCCAGGCAAACACAGCGCATTCGCCAGCCGCTGCGATGGCCGCCGCCGCGTGATCCTGAGTTGAAAAGATATTGCAGGAACTCCAGCGCACTTCAGCACCAAGATCGAGAAGCGTTTCGATCAGAACAGCCGTCTGAATGGTCATGTGCAGACAGCCAGCGATCCGCGCACCTTTCAAAGGGTCCTGGCCGGCGAATTCCTCGCGAAGCGCCATAAGCCCCGGCATTTCGGTTTCGGCAATGGCAATCTCTTTACGGCCCCAGTCAGCCTCTGAGAGATCAGCAACCTTGAAGTCATCAGCCATCTTCTTCATCCATCTTTGATGCACCGCAGTTCTCAGCGCTTATATCGCCAGATCCGCATAATTAGCAAGGATAAAGATATCTTTATATGGTTCTATAGTAGGTGTGAAAAGAGTTTCAGGCCCAAATAGGCAGGAAATCTGCTAAAGTTGGGCGTTGAAATCGTCCAGCATCTGGGCAATCTGCTGGGCGTCATTTTGCTCCATTATCGCAATGGAATGCTTGCGGACAGAAGTCATATCAAGGCCGCGAATGCGTCGCTTGACCCTTGGCACGGCTGTCGGCGTCATCGAGAGCTCGGTCAGCCCAAGGCCAAGGAGCAGCATCGTGTAGCGCGGATCGCCCGCCATTTCACCGCAAAGGCTAATCGGAATGCCGACCCGATTCGCCGCTGCCGTAGATATCTGGATCAGCCTGAGCACTGCCGGGTGCAGCGGATCAAAAAGATGCGCCACCTGTTCATTGCCACGATCCATGGCAAGCGTGTACATCGTCAGATCGTTGGTGCCGATTGAGAAGAAATCCACATGCGGCGCAAAACTGTCGGCTGCCAGCGCCGCAGCGGGAACCTCAATCATGATGCCGAGCGGCGGCAGGGGATCAGCGATTTCGATCTTTTGAGATTTCAGCCGCTCAGCCGCCACGCTCAGATGCTCCCGCACTTCCTGGACTTCGCTGATGTTCGTTATCATCGGCAACAAGATGCGAACCGGTCCATGGGCGCCTGCGCGCAAAATAGCGGCCAGCTGAATGTCCAGAATAGCTGGTTCCTTCAGCGCGAGGCGAATGCCACGAAGCCCAAGCGCCGGGTTTGCCGATGTATCAAATTCCTGATCAAGTGCCTCGACAAGTTTGTCGGCACCTACATCCAATGTCCTGACCGTGATGGTTCGCCCATCCATGCCTTCGACCAGCGACTTCAGAATCTGGTATTGCTCTTCCTCATTGGGCAGCGTGTCCCGGTTCATGAACATGAACTCGCTCCTCAGGAGGCCAATTCCATCGGCCCCGACCCTGAGAGCGGCAGCCATTTCCACCGGAAGCTCCATATTCGCCTGCAGCTGAATGGCTTCGCCATCGGCTGTCAGAGCAGAGAGATCCCGAAGCTGATCCAGAGATCGTTGTTCCGCTGCCAGCGCATCACGTTTTGCTTCGAAAGCTGCCATCTGGGATTCGTCGGGATTGATGACAACGCGTCCAGTTACACCGTCAAAGACAACCGTGTCGCCGGTCTTTATCTTGTGCACAACATCTTCGACACCGACCACCGCCACGATGCCAAGCGAACGGGCCATGATGGCAGTATGACCCTCGGCACCCCCCATTTCCGCAATGAAGCCCTCGACGTTTTCAGGATCCATCAGCGCCGTATCGGCAGGGGTAACTTCATGAGCCACAACGATCGTGTTGTCCGGCAAGCCTGTGAACCCGTGGAAAGGTGTCTCGGTCAGATTGCGAATAATCCTGCCACCGACTTCGCGCACATCCTGAGCACGCGCAGCAATGTAGGCGTCGGGGATGGCTTTGAACTCCTGAGAGATCATTTCAATCTCGGTCTGGACGCTGGCCTCGGCATTGAGAAGCTTGCCCTTGATCTGATCTTCAACGCCCCGGATCAACCGTGAGCCGCTCAGCATCTGGGTATGGGCATCCAGTAGATAACCAAGCTCTTCACCGGCAGCGCTCGTCATGCGGCCAACCCGTTCTTTCAGCTTGGCGACCTGTTCGATGGACTTTTCCACAGCTTCCAGGAAGCGTTCGATCTCGCTCGCCACATCGTCCGAGGAAATTCTGTATTCCGGTACAAACTCGATACGGCTATCGATGACAAAGGCCGAGCCGATCGCCACACCCGCAGCAATACCGATCCCTTCGAGAGAAACCGGCTTCGCCGGCTTCGACCGGAGCGTCGGCTGTTCGCTGTCTGTTTTGGTGTCAGTCATTTCGTGGCAACTTCATCTTCATCAAACTTGTTTTCTATCAACCTGACAAGGGCTGCAATTGATCGTGAGGCATCTGTGCCTGTAGCGGAAATTTCGATCTCAGATCCCGGTGACGCCGCCAACATCATCAGGCCCATAATCGATGTACCTCCCACGCTGGATTGGTCCTTTGTCACTGTTACGTCTGCATCATATCGGCCGACGCATTCTACAAATTTCGCAGCGGCCCGAGCGTGCAGACCTTTCGAGTTTTGTATCGTAATCGTTTCGGTTACGGCTTCAGGCACTGATTACTCCTATTGATCTTCACCAGCGAGCAATCGCGAAGCCACATTTATGTATTTGCGTCCAGACTCCTGCGCAGCCGACACCGCAGACTCAAGCGACTCCGAATCGCGCACGCTTGCCAGTTTGATCAACATGGGCAAATTAACGCCAGCGATCACTTCGACATTGGCCTTGTCCATAGTCGATATAGCCAGGTTCGAAGGCGTGCCTCCGAACATGTCCGTCAGCAGGATCACGCCGCCGCCTGAATCCACTTCCGCCACGGCATCAAGAATGTCCTGGCGCCGCCGTTCCATGTCATCATCGGCATCTATACAAATGGCACGCACATCGGCCATTGGACCGACGACATGCTCGCTTGCGGCGACAAATTCATCGGCAAGCCGACCATGCGTGACGAGAACCATGCCAATCATCTCTTACTCCCCAGTTTTCCGACCGTTTGGACTTTCGACCGGCAAGGGTTTTCCACCCAATATGAGTTTCCAGCCGGTTATTTTGGCCCTAGGTACACTATCGGCGGGCGACATAAAAGCTGCGATCCGCTGAACAGGGCTGATTTCGCTTTTGCGAGGGCCTAAATGCCTGCGGCTTTTTTGAGGGCTGCCTTGACTTTCAAGGGTGTCGAACCGTCAAACGGTGTCAATTCAAGATAGCCAATTCGAATCCCTTCCATCTCGGTTTCGGCCCTGTCGGGATGCCGTTCAATCGCGCCAGGCGGAAAAAGTGCGACCTGCAGACAAATCCGCGCCAATCGGATGTAGGGAACTTTTTTGATACCGACGCCACGGACCTCCAGAAGACCGGCAATTGTCTCAGGTGAGCGGCCAAACAGCTGATCTCCTGAGGCCCAAAGCAGGGTCTGGTCATCTGAAATCAGCGCCGCGCCCAGCTCAATGAGCCGGAACGCCAGATCTGATTTTCCCGATCCCGATGGTCCGGTGATCAGCACCCCATTGGCACCTACAGCAACCGCAGTCCCGTGGCACAGGCTCATCACACTTCCTTGAGCGGCAACAGCAGCGTAAAGCGCGCGCCATCCACAGACCCGTCTGCTGCGATTCTGTTTTCGGCAAACAGCTGGCCTCGATGTGCCTCGGCGATCTGCCGTGAAATGCTGAGGCCGAGCCCCGAATGATCGCCAAACGCCTCGCCTGCGGGCCGGTCGGTATAGAAACGATCAAAAATACCGTCCAGCTTGCCGCTCGGAATGCCAATGCCATCATCATCAACCCGGAGCCGCACCCAGTTATCCTTTCGATCCAGAATGATCCGGACCGTGCCATCTGCCGGGCTGAATGAAAGAGCATTGTCGATCAGATTTCGTACAACCTGGCCAATGCGCTCGCCAACACAAAGGACATGAAGGTCCCTGTCCTTGACACTGAGGTCAATTTTCGGGCCGGCTTCATCATGCCTATCCGCATAAAATGCCGAGATCGTCTCTGTCAGCTCGTTGAAATTCACATCAGCAAGATCTGCGCGTGCCAGCTCGGCATCGATGCGTGAGGCGTCCGAGATATCACTGATGAGCCGGTTCAATCTGTCGACATCCTTGAGAATGATGTCCATCAGCTTTTTTTGCTGCTCCGGATCCTGCACCCGGGCGACAACCTCAACCGCGCTGCGCAGGGATGTGAGCGGGTTCTTCAGTTCATGGGCAACATCTGCGGCGAAGGCTTCAGTGGCCTCCAGACGGTCATAAAGACTATCCGTCATGGCGCGAAGTGCCTGTGAGAGATCGCCAATTTCGTCACGACGATTGGTAAAGTCAGGCACCTCAACCCGTCGGCCGACGCCGGTGCGCACTCTTTCAGCTGCCTCCGCCAAACGATGAACCGGCCTGGCGATTGTACTGGCAAGCAGGATTGAGAGGAGTACGGCAACCAGCAGCGCGATCATCGAAACCTGCGCAATGAGCTGGCGCTCTTCTCTGATCAGCACTTCAATGTCAGAAGTTTCAGTGGTCAGCATCAGCGCGCCAACAACGCGCCGAAATCTCTGTACCGGCACCGCGACGCTGACGATGTAGCCCCCTTCGCCATTGGTGCGAATGGCGCTCGCGGCGACGCCGCTTAATGCGCGTGTGACTTCGGGATAATCCGCCGCCGTTTGCTGCATCGGCTCGACATAGAGCGGAAAGTCTTCAGGCCCGGCGATCAGATCGAAGAACTGATTATAAACCCAGGACGCAAACTCGACGAGAATGTTGCCTTCATCAGGAGAGGGAAGCTCATAGGTTTCAATAACATCGGGACGGAGCGAGCGCGTATCCACGATCAGCATGCCCTGGGGCAGGAAGAGCCGCGCCCGTGTTTCAGTGGGTACGACAAGCCGGGATAGAATGTTGGCCGCATTTTGCGCGACGATCCGGGTGTTTACGGCACCGGATGTCGCAGATTCGCCCATAGCGTTGGAGATCACAGCCGCCTGCGTGAGCAAGCCGTTTATTCGTGCTTCCACCAGATTTGATCGAAACTGACCGAGTGAGAGAACGCCGCCGGCGAGCACCGTCAGGGCCACCACGTTCAGTGAAATGATTCGACCAATGAGCGAACGCAGCGGCCATAGACCCCGCAATCTGTAGCGTAGCCTGCCGCGCTTTTTTTCTGCGTCCCCCGCGCTATCGCTCATACCAGCTCACCAAACCCCAATCGCTGCATGTCCCCCATCGCGAATGCCAGGAATGAGCGCTTATTCTCTGTAGCGGTATCCGACCCCGTAAAGGGTTTCAATTCCGGCAAAGTCAGCGTCCACGGCACGGAACTTTTTCCTGAGCCGTTTTATATGACTGTCGATTGTCCGATCATCAACGTAAACCTGATCATCGTAGGCCGCATCCATCAACTGGTCCCGCGTCTTGACATGGCCGGGCCTCAGGACCAGCGAATGAAGTATCAGAAACTCTGTGACTGTCAGCACAATGTCTGCATCTTTCCAGCTGCAGAAGTGCCGCAACGGGTCAAGAGTCAGATCACCGCGTGCCAGTGTTTCCTCTTCATCGGACTGAGCATTTTCAATTGGCGTCTTTTTCGCACGCTGATCAGCCCGGCGCATCACCGCACGCACACGTTCGATCAGCAGACGCTGAGAGAACGGTTTCCGGATATAGTCGTCGGCGCCCATTTTAAGGCCGACGACTTCATCAATTTCTTCATCCTTCGATGTCAGAAAAATGACCGGCATGTCACTGCTTTGGCGAAGCCGCCTCAACACTTCCATGCCGTCCATGCGCGGCATCTTGATATCGAGAACCACAAGATCGCAGGGTACATCAACCAAAGACAAAAGTGCGCTCTCGCCCTCGGCAAATGAGCGGACCGAATATCCTTCAGCCTCCAGTGCCATGGACACCGAAGCCCGGATATTTTCGTCATCGTCAACAAGTGCAATTGTCTGGGCCATCTAACTCCTCCACTTGAGCCTGGATTTACTCTACCACGTAGCGCTGGAACTGCGCACATCCGCCTGACAGGTCTGCCGGCCAATTGCAGCTGCGACACTACGCCTTAAAAAAACCTCAGGACTGTGGCGAAATTGGGTTGCAGGGGGAAACTAAGACTTCTATGTTTCGCCCAATGTCAGCGCTCAGTTTTGATGTGAGGAGAATCAGGGAGCTGGCATGAAAGTTTTCGCGGAAAAAAAGCCCTTTAAACAAAAAGAAATGGCGAGAGAGACAAGCTGGGAACGGCGGCCCGTCGGGACGCAGTTCATTTTTTCCAGCCCGTCAGGCCAGAACCTGAGCGGCGCTAAAAGGAGAACGGGGAATTGACGAACAACGGCCCCCACATCGACAATTCAGGACTTGACCGGCTCGGCCTCAACAATCTCGGCACCGTGCACTGGAACCTCGAAGTTCCGCGGATGTACCAAGAAGCGATCGAGCGCAAGGAAGGCGTGATCGCCAAAGACGGTCCCTTCGTTGTCGAGACCGGCCAGCACACCGGGCGATCAGCCAAAGACAAATTTTTTGCGCGCGAAGCCGAGCATGAAGCAAACATCGCCTGGGGTGATGTGAACAAGGCCATATCCGAAGAACATTTCGATACACTTTACAAACGCATCCAGGGCTATCTTCAGGGCCATGACATCTTTGTCCAGGACATGTGGGGCGGTGCCGACGATACCCACAGACTGCCGGTGCGAATCATCACGGAATATGCCTGGCACTCTTTGTTCATCCGCCAGCTCTTAATCGAACCTGAGGCATCGGAACGGGCCGGCTTCGATCCTGAATTCACCATCATTGATGTACCGGGGTTTGAAGCCGATCCAGAGATTGACGGCTGCCGGTCTGAAACAGTGATCGCCATCAGCTTTAAGCGCAAACTCGTCCTCATTGGTGGCACGTCATACGCTGGCGAAATCAAGAAATCTGTTTTCTCGATCCTGAATTACCTGCTGCCGGAAAAGGGCGTCATGCCCATGCATTGTTCGGTCAATGTCGGTGACGATGACGATGCAGCAATTTTCTTTGGCCTGTCCGGCACCGGCAAGACGACATTGTCAGCAGATCCCAATCGCATCCTGGTGGGCGATGATGAACATGGCTGGTCCGAAAACGGTATCTTCAATTTTGAAGGCGGCTGTTACGCCAAAATGATCAAGCTGAGCGCCGAGGCTGAACCTGAAATCTACGCCACGACAAAACAGTTCGGCACGGTTCTTGAAAACGTGGTTATGGATCCCGACACCGGCGAACTTGATCTCGACGATGACAGCCTCACCGAAAACACCAGGGGCGCTTATCCGTTAAGCGCTATTCCCAACGCATCAACCACCGGCAAGGCCCCCCACCCCAAGAACATCATCATGCTGACCGCCGATGCGTTTGGTGTCATGCCACCGATTTCAAAGCTCACGCCCGAACAGGCCATGTATCACTTCCTCTCGGGCTACACGGCAAAAGTCGCCGGCACCGAAAAGGGCGTCATCGAACCTGAAGCGACCTTCTCGACATGCTTCGGCGCGCCGTTCATGCCAAGACAGCCAACGGAATATGGCGATCTTCTCAAGAAGCTGATCGCAGAACATGATGTGAAATGCTGGCTCGTCAACACGGGCTGGACCGGCGGCGCTTATGGTACCGGCAAACGCATGCCCATCAAACACACGCGCGCACTTCTGTCCGCCGCCCTCGACGGCAGCCTGAACGAAGTGAAAATGCGCCTCGATCCAAACTTCGGGTTCATGGTGCCCACTTCCCTTGAAGGCGTGCCGGCAAAAATTCTCGATCCCAGACAGACTTGGAAAGATGGCGCGGCCTACGATGCCCAGGCGCAGATGCTGGTCGGCCTCTTTATCGACAACTTTGGCCAATACGAAGGCCACGTAAGCGCCGAAGTAAAAGCCGCCGCCCCCCACGCGGCATAATCACTGAGAGAGTCGCAGTTGCTTAGAAAAGGCCGGCACCTGGTGCCGGCCTTTTTCGTGGTGCGACCTCACGCTCGTCACCCCGGACTTGATCCAGGGTCCAAACTATGTGCCGACAAGTTGGATGCCGGATCAAGTCCGGCATGACAGCGGTCGGGCTGCTAATGCGCCTCGTCCCAGTTGTCTCCGATGCCGACGTCTACGGTGAGCGGCACAGAGATCTGAACCGCCGGCATGGCGGCACCTTCCATGATTTTCGTGATGACCTCGGTGGAGGCATCAAGCTCGGCTTCCGGGACTTCGAAGACGAGTTCGTCGTGGACCTGGAGGAGCATGCGCGCACTTGACCCTGCCTCGGCCAACGCGGCTGGCATGCGCACCATGGCGCGGCGGATGACGTCGGCGGCGGAGCCCTGGATGGGGGCATTGATGGCGGCGCGTTCGGAGAAGCCGCGGCGCTGGGGGCTTTTGTCGTTAATGCCGGTGAAGTGGCATTTCCGACCAAAGATGGTTTCAACGTAACCGCTGGCGCGGCAGAATTCTTTGGTGGTTTCCATGTAGTCACGGATGCCCGGGAAGCGCTCGAAATAGGTGTCGATGTAGGTCTTGGCGTCCCCTCTCGCGATGTTGAGCTGGCGGGCAAGACCAAAGGCTGAGATGCCGTAGATGATACCGAAGTTGATCGCCTTGGCCTGGCGGCGAATGTTCGGATCCATGCCCTCGACCGGCACGCCAAAAATCTCGGACGCAGTCATGGCGTGGATATCAAGGCCGTCAGCGAAAGCCTGCTTCAAAGCCGGAATGTCTGCCATATGGGCGAGGATACGCAATTCGATCTGGCTGTAGTCAGCGGCGAGAAGCTTGTTGCCGGGCTCGGCAATGAACGCTTTGCGGATTTTACGACCCTCGTCCGTGCGGATCGGAATATTCTGAAGATTGGGGTCATTGGATGCGAGCCGACCGGTCGAGGTTGCCGCCATGGAATAGGAGGTATGGACCCGGCCCGTAACCTCATTGATCTCTTCCTGAAGGTTATCGGTATAGGTGCTTTTCAGTTTCTGGAACTGGCGCCAGTCAAGGACCCTGAGCGGCAGGTCGTGACCCTGTGCCGCCAGATCCTCGAGCACATCCACATTTGTCGTATAGGCGCCGGTCTTGCCTTTCTTGCCGCCTGGCAGGCTCATTTTGTCGAACAGAATTTCACCGAGCTGTTTGGGTGATCCGACATTGAATTTCTCACCGGCGAGCTCATGAACCTCCGCTTCCAGCCTGACCATATTTTTGGCAAATTCGGCAGACAGCCCCTTCAGCATATCGCGATCAACCTTGATCCCTTCGGCCTCCATGGAGACAAGAACGGGGGCTAAAGGCCGCTCAAGGGTCTCATAGACATTGACCATATGCTCGGCCGTGAGGCGCGGCTTCAAAATCCTGTAAAGCCGGAGCGTGATGTCCGCATCTTCCGCGGCATACTGGGTCGCCTTGTCGAGCGGCACCTGATCAAAAGTGATCTGTGATTTTCCGGATCCGGCCACCTCCTTGAACGGAATGGTCTGATAGCCGAGATAGCGTTCTGCCATCGCGTCCATGCCGTGACGCTCTCGTCCGCCGTCAACTACATAAGAGATCAGCATGGTGTCATCAATGGGCGCAATCCGGATGCCGTAGCGCCGGAGAACCAGATCGTCGTATTTGAGGTTCTGGCCGATCTTGAGCACCGCCGGATCCTCGAGGAGTGGTTTCAATCGCTCAATAGCTTCGTCAATGTCGATCTGGTCGAGGTCGTCCGCCTCATCGCCAAGCCCAAGTTCGCCGTCTTTCACCGCGCCGTGGCCCAAGGGAATGTAACAGGCCGATCCAGGCTCAATCGACAGCGATACGCCGACCAGTCTGGCTGAAGACGCATCAAGCGATGTGGTTTCTGTATCGACGGCGACAAAGCCTGCTGCCGTGGCGTCGGCAATCCACTGATCCAGATCGGCAAGATCCGTGACACAGGCATATTGCGCCTCGCCGATTTCCGTGGCGGCGGCTTCTTCGACCTGATCGACCTGGACATCTTCGACGCCCATGCGATCCAGCACTTTCGCCCGCAGGGTCTTGAATTCCATCTCACTCAGGAACTTGCCAAGCACGTCAGGGTCCGGATCAATTATGCCAAAGGTCTCAATCCCGACTTCGACCGGCACATCCTGTTTCAGGGTGACCAGTTCGCGGCTGATCCGGGCAAGATCAGCATGCTCAATCAGGTTCTCGCGACGCTTGGTCTGTTTGACTTCACCAGCCCGCGCCAGCACCGCATCAAGATCGCCATATTCGTTGATCAGAAGCGCTGCCGTCTTCACGCCGATGCCTGGCACGCCTGGCACATTGTCTGCCGAGTCTCCGGCCAGGGCCTGAACGTCGATCACCCGTTCGGGCCCGACACCGAATTTCTCCATGACCTCCGGCAGACCGATGCTGCGGTTCTTCATTGTGTCCAGCATGCGGATGCCATCGCCGACCAGCTGCATCAGATCCTTGTCTGACGACACGATGGTCACATCCATGCCGGCTTCACGGCCCTGGCGCGCATAGGTGGCGATCAGGTCGTCGGCCTCATATCCCGCCATCTCAATCGACGGCAGGCCGAAGGCTCTCACGGCATCACGGATCAGGCTGAACTGGGGAATCAGGTCTTCGGGCGGCGGCGGACGATGGGCTTTGTAATCGTCATAGATGTCGCTTCGGAATGTCTTCCGGGCGGTGTCGAATATCACGGCAAAATGGCTTGCGCCGGCCTCGCCGCGGACATCCTGGACCAGCTTGTCGATCATGTTGCAAAAGCCGGCGACGGCGCCGATCGGCGTGCCGTCTGATCGGGTCAGTGGCGGCAGCGCATGATAAGCCCGAAAAATGTAGCCCGAGCCATCAATCAGATAGAGATGTTCACGCTTTTTGTCCGTCGTGTTCTTCGCCGTGCTTGCCATGGCCGAACTATGGCCCGAACCAGGACATGAATCCAGAGGGCCGGCATCCGCTCCGTGACCGTCAGCCAAGTCGGATCCCAGGTCAGGGCAGCTCGGGATGATGCGTGGCGTTTGCGCTCAGCTGGTGGCCGGCCTGTGCCGAGGCTCCGTAGCGAGCCTGTAGATGCAGTCACAATAGGGGCACTCAGCTTCGCCCCCGGCGTCGAGCGAGAGATAGACTTTCGGATGGCCAAGCGCACCGCCACCGCCATCACAGGCCACAGTCAGCTCAGAAACTTCCTTGATTTGCTGAATCTTGTCGCCCATCTGGCCTACTTGCCTTGTTTTCCCCTGAACAGATGTCAATCTTTCCTGATTGACCCTTGATTGGCGCGCATGATACCCGTTCCCGCGCCCCAATCAATATTTCTGGTCAGGGTCTATGGCCAGGAAGCATGAAGGGGCATTCAGGAGAGCTGAAATGGACGTGAAAAAGGTTGTTCTTGCCTATTCCGGTGGGCTCGATACCTCAGTCATTATCAAGTGGCTGCAGGACACCTATGCCTGCGAAGTCGTGACATTCACCGCCGACCTAGGTGCGGGCGAGGACCTGGAGCGTGCGCGCAAGAATGCTGAGCAGCACGGCGTCAAAGAGATTTTCATCGAGGATCTTCGTGAAGAGTTCGTCGCCGATTACGTATTCCCCATGTTCCGGGCCAACGCCGTTTACGAAGGCGTCTATCTTCTCGGCACATCCATTGCACGGCCCCTGATTGCCAAACGTCAGATCGAGATTGCAAAAGAAGTCGGCGCCGATGCCGTATGTCATGGGGCGACCGGCAAGGGCAACGACCAGATCAGGTTCGAGCTTGGCTATTATGCTCTCAATCCCGACATCAAGGTCATCGCGCCCTGGCGGGAGTGGGATCTGGATTCCAGAACCAAGCTCATCGACTTTGCCGAGAAGCACCAGATCATGGTGCCCAAGGACAAGCGTGGCGAGGCACCGTTTTCGGTCGATGGCAATCTCCTGCATACGTCGTCCGAAGGCAAAGTACTGGAAGATCCCTGGGAGGATGCACCGGATTACATTTTCGAGCGCACCGCGAGCCCTGAGGACGCCCCCGATACACCGACCACCATCGAGGTTGATTTCGAAGGCGGAGACCCGATTGCCATCGACGGCAAGAAACTGTCGCCGGCCGAGCTCCTGACGGCCCTCAATGAACATGGTCGCGTGAACGGCATCGGCAGGCTCGATCTGGTCGAAAACCGTTACGTCGGCATGAAGTCCCGCGGTGTCTACGAAACCCCCGGCGGCACAATCCTTCTGAGCGCCCACCGGGCCATGGAAAGCATCACCATCGATCGGGGCGCCGCACATCTGAAAGACGAGCTCATGCCAAAATATGCCGAGCTCATCTACAACGGCTTCTGGTTTTCCCCCGAACGCGAAATGCTCCAGGCTTTGATTGACGAAAGCCAAGTCCATGTAACCGGCACTGTCAGGCTAAAACTCTACAAGGGCGGCGTCCATGTCATGGGCCGGAAATCTCCGAACTCGCTCTACTCTCTGGAGCACGTCACCTTCGAGGAAGACGACGTCTACGACCAGCGTGATGCCGAAGGTTTCATCAAGCTGAATGCGCTCAGGCTGAGGTTGGGGCAGCGACAAAAGAGCTAAAGCTCAGGACGAACGGGCGCGCAAGGGCTGCCCCACTGCACCCGAGCGGAAAGTGAGAGCTTAAGCATGCCATCGCTTGCGTAAGGCTCGATGACCGGTCGCATGGCAGCATCAAATTCATCAGAGAGTGCATCCCCCGAGCGGTCTCGCGAAAAGCCGTTCCGCGAGTGAAAGGAAGCGATGTAGTCATCAACGCTCTGATGGTAGGTGACGAATTCAGACTCTTTCTCCCCTTCAGGAACAAATAGGTCTCGCTTTTCGAGCTCCTCGATCAGTTCCTTGTTGGTGTAGCCGCCTTGCATGTCCTGATTGCTTGAATATTTGACGATCACCGGGCGCATGTCCGCGGCCCAGGGAATCGGCCCGCTGATCGGTTCAGCGATAGCGAACACAGCACTCGGCATAAGCGCGTCTGCAAAGCGCGGCAATACGTCTTCCCAGGGCATCCAGTGCAGGCTGGCCGCTGCCACGATCAGACTGTAAGGTGGTTGGAGAGGCGCGGTCTCCATGGGCGCACAGGTCCAGGTGATGCGTGGGTCACCGCCGCCCGGCAGACGCCTGCCCTCATCCACCATGGGCTGAGAGTAATCGATGGCATCAATCCGGTCCGCCACATCGAGCATGTGGCGCGCGATGAATCCTGTGCCACAGCCAGCATCCAGAATGGAGATCTCTTCTGCATCTTTTGGCAGTAGCGCCTTCAGCATGTCAAAGAGTTCCGGCGGATATTCAGGCCGGTGCTTATAGGCGCGGGCGACGGACTCGTCCCTGAAGATGCTGGCGTGCCCTTCCCCCCACATCGCAGGCCGTGAAAAACTCGCCATAGCTCACTCCTTCAGCAAATGGCTGTAGTGCTCCAGAAAGTGCTTACCCCAGTCCGGCTGGCTGCCATCCCGATCTGTGAAGCCGTATTCGTTCATGCAGCTCCAGCTTGAGATGGCCTTGCCAGCCTTTGCCTTCCGATCCGGGTCCATTGCAAGGGCGGTGACCGCTCGGCCGACATAATAGGGCGTTTCCGAAATAGCAAAATCGCGATCTTTCGCCACCGCATCCTGCCAGTTCTCCTCTGTAACCCCGAAGTTCTCGAGCATTTCCTCGCTTCTGAGAAATCCTGGTGTCAGGCAGATAGCCGTGATGCCGGACTCTTTCAGATCATGCGCCATACCAAGGGCGAGCCGCATGGGGGCAATCTTGCAGAGATCGTAGTATAGGTTCGAGCGGAACATCTGATAGTTCCAGTGATCTCCGTCCGTGATCTCGATGATCAGACCACCGGCGTTGGCGTTATCTCCATGACGCTCCAGCATCAATGGAATCGCATGATGGGATGTAATGATATGGGTGCCAATGGCCCGCTCGATCATTGTGAACCCATTGTCGAGAGAGTCTTCCCAGAACGGCTTGCCCCACTCCATGAGGGAGTCGCCGCCCCAGATGTCGTTGACGAGAATGTCGAGCTGGCCGGATTGTTCCCTGATACGGCCAATCAGCGCATTGACCTGATCTGGCTTCGTATGATCGACGCGCAGCGCAATGCCTTTGCCACCGGCGGCATCGACCATTTCAGCGGTTTCATCGATGGTTTCAGGCCGGTTGGGCCCTGACGCCAGATTGCCTCGGACACTTCGCCCGGTGCACCAGACAGTCGCCCCTGCTTCGCCGAGGCTCACAGCAATGCCACGACCCGCCCCTCGTGTCGCTCCAGCCACCAGGGCCACTTTGCCATCGAGTGTCACCATGATCCCGTCTCCTCATTGCAATGAAGTGGGCCTTGCGCCTAGGCTGTGACTAACACACTCAGATTAGGGGAGCTATCCCATGGCAGCTATTTCCGAAAAAATCGAAACCGGCACCGATCAGGTCCATGCCCGCATCGAAGACGGCCTGATGGTCGTCACCATGGATCGCCCGGAAGCCAGGAACGCCATGGGCAATGAGTTGACCCCCGCTGTCCGCGACATGGTGGTCCTTGCCGGCCAGGATGAACGTGTCAGGGCTTTCATGCTGACCGGCGCCAATCGCGCCTTCTGCGCCGGCGGCGACGTCAAGGGCATGGCCACAGGCGGTGGCATCACCAACACCCGTGACGACAACCGCCAGGCTGCTGTTGATGGCCTGAAAAAGGGCCAGCGCGAGCTGACCGGCGCGATCTATGGCCTGCGCATTCCGACCATTGCAGCGCTGCCTGGTCCTGCTGCCGGCGGCGGTCTTGCCATGGCCATGAGCTGCGACATGCGGGTCGCCGCCCAATCCGCCTTTGTCACCACTGCCTACGCTCGCATCGGGCTTTCCGGCGACTATGGCGTCAACTGGCTGTTGACCCGGCTGGTCGGCACATCGCGGGCCAGAGAGCTCATGTTCTCAGCCGAACGCATCCCCGCCGAGAGATGTGAGGCCCTGGGCATCGTCAATCATGTCTTTGCCGACGACACCTTTGAGGCTGACGCACTTCAGTTCGCGAAGACATTCGCCAGAGGCCCGAAGACCGCCTATGGCCTGATGAAGGACAATCTCGAGAACGCCCTCACCATGGATTTGCTGGATGCGCTGGATGCTGAAGCGGAAAACCTGATCAAATCCACCAGCAGCCCGGATCACCTGAAAGCGGCCAGAGCGTTCGTCGAAAAACGCGAACCGACTTTCGATTAAACTTCGGGCACCTCGATGCCAGCCTGGCGACAGGCCGCAGTCACTGTGTTCTGAAGCAGGCAGGCGATGGTCATGGGACCGACGCCGCCGGGCACAGGTGTGATGGCAGACGCCACTTTCCTGGCTGCAGGTGTATTTACATCCCCGACGACCCGAGTCTTGCCGGGGTTCTTCTTCGACGGGATGCGGTTGATTCCGACATCGATGACCACAGCGCCCGGTTTGATCCAGCTTGATTTCACCATGCGGGGCTGGCCGATAGCGACGACCAGAATGTCGGCCTGGCGGCATTCGCCAGCCAGATCGCGGGTCCTGGAATGAGCGGTTGTAACTGTACAGTTCTCACGAATAAGAAGCTGCGCCATCGGTTTGCCGAAGAGATTTGACCGGCCAAGGACAAGCGCCTTCATGCCAGTCATGTCACCGACATACTCTTTCAAAAGCATGAGACAGCCCAAAGGCGTGCAGCCGACCATGGCGTCGCCGCCGGTCAGCAAAAGCCCGGCGTTGCCAAGCGTAAGTCCGTCCACATCCTTTGCTGGCAGCACCATCTGCACCACCTTGTCGTCGTCAATCTGATCTGGCATGGGCAGCTGGCAGAGAATGCCATGCACCGCCGGATCGGCGTTCAGTTTCTCGACGAGTTCGATGACTTCTGCTTCAGGCGTGTCGGTCGGCAGGCGATGGGTGAATGAGTTCATGCCTGCCTCTTTCGACATCTTGCCCTTTGAAGTGACGTAGATGTCGCTGGCCGGATCGTCGCCCACCAGAATGACTGCAAGCCCGGGTGTAATATTGTGATCGCGCTTCAGAATTTCAACCTGTTTGGCCACCCGCTCGCGCAGACCCTCGGCGAATTTGGTGCCGTCGATGCGGGTTGCAATCTGTTCTTCAGCGGCCTCAGCCATCAGTGTTGTCCTAACTGCTGGTCACGGTGCCTGTTGATTAAGCCAGTCCGTCAGAATGATCAAGAGCCAGCTCGCGTCCTCGCCCGGTCATGGGGTCAGCAGAAGGGATTTTGTTCGGCTTCTTTCACCTGCAAGAAGTCTCACGTTCGATTGAGGCCGTTTCCAGCTGATCTAATAAGTCAGCGGCCAGAGATATTCGCGCATCAATAGCCTCAGGAACCAGACGCCAAAAATGAGAACGATGGGCGAAAGGTCGACGCCGCCCATGGCCGGAACGACAGCACGGATATAGCGCAGCGCCGGATCCGTCACGCGATGCAGCACATGGCCGACCTGATTGACGAACTGGTTCGATGTGTTGACCACATTGAACGACACCAGCCAGCTGAGAACCGCGGAGATAATAATGACCCAAATATAGAGATTGAGTACGGCATCTGTGACGACAAGAACTGACTGCATGGCCTTGAAAGCTCGCTTTTGTTTGACATTTGCTGTGACCGCGACACTAGCACGATCAGTCCATTCGATCACAATGTTCGATTCGCAGCTGCCAGCGGCGCTCGGCCGGTGACACGCAGGTGCAGGCTTGACAGAACCGCATCGCAGGGACAGATTGCCGGCCAATTCCTGGCCCGTCCCCTTGAGGGGCTGTAGCTCAGTTGGGAGAGCGCTACGTTCGCAACGTAGAGGTCGGCGGTTCGATCCCGCTCAGCTCCACCAGGGAAATCCCACCTATAAGAACGCCTGGAGCCTGTCCGGCGCATCGTAATCCTCCATGAGAGAACACCAGCGCGGGAAGGTTCGCTTGACGATGGGCATGCCCTTTTCATCTGGCTTGACGATGGTGCCAATCATGGCCAGAAAACCCCACATCATGCAGGCAGACGTGCCCAGGTCATTCTTAAGGTCAGACAACTCGTAACCTTTGACGCCCTCTGACTTCAAGGCATCGAGATAGGTCCGAAACAGGTCAGCTTCAATTTCTTTCCGGACATCTGCCTCAAGGGACTGGGCGATGAAGTACATCAGATCATAGGCGCCAGGCCCACAGGAGACGAGCTGCCAGTCGAACATTCGCACATCGTCAACGCCGTTGTTCGCCTCGAAACAGACGTTCTCGATCCGCGCATCACAGTGAACCAGCGTCTTCGCGTGCCCCTTGAAGGCGTGAACGATGGCCGGATAGGCGTCGGAACCCGGGCCCAGCAAGCTGCCAATGTTGTGGGACAGGATATGTCCGAAATTTTGCTGCACCAGAGGCAGTCCGATTTTCATTTCCGGTGGATAGATTTCCGCCCATTCACTGAAATCAGGCAGCCATGCGGCTTCTGTAACAGTCGGATTATTCCAGTACCGGCCATGCATGTGCCCCAGTGCGGCGACCACGTTATGCGCATCCTCAGGGTTCGCCCCTTCCATCTGGCCAACGAACCGCGCATGCCCGATGTCTTCGAGGATCACAAGATATTCGCTTTTCTCGACATTACAGACACTGAAGAGATGCCTGGGCTGGCCAAGGCCCGGCTCGTTCGCGAACTGGCGATAGAATTGCGCTTCGCGTTCAAATGCCCTCAGGCTCTCACCTGTCGCGCGCGCATCAGGATCGGCCGCTGGAAACTTGACAATGAATGAAGCAATGCCTGCCTCTCCCTCATAGGTCGGTCTCACGCGTACAAGTTCACCAAGAAAACCTGTCTCTTCGCCGACAGTCTCCATGGTGAACGCAAGAATGGCCGCGCCATTCAGGACTTGAGCGCTTTGGAGCGCTTCGCTCAGCCATGCGGCTGTCAGCTCTTCAGCTTTTTCGGGTATTGATATCTCTGGCATCCCATCCTCCGTGCATGAGGGTTGGCCCTTATTCCTGGTTCACTCGCTGAACTCCACGACGCCCACATCGCCGCGAAATTGTTCGAACTGGCCTGGCCCCCAGGAGCCAACAGAGATTGACTCCCAATCGAATTCGCCAAACTGGGAACGATACTCCTCGACAGCTGCACGCGCCTCGTCAATTCTGCCTAATCGCACAAGCGATGCAATCTCGAAAATATATGCGTAAGCAGTATTGCCCAGGGAACCATACCAGGTGGTGATGATGCGCCTCGCTATGACAGCAGATTCTTCATAGCGGCCCGCCAGATAGTATCCGATTGCATGGAACGCCAGAATCCTGTCATTTCTGGGATCGTTGGGGCTAAGCCGCGATGCGATCGCCAATTGAGCCAATGATTCGTCCAACCGCGTCGAAAGGGCGTAGCCATGTGCAAGCTCCGCATGGGCTTGGGCATGACTTGGATTAAGAACTACAGCCGCCTCCAGTTCCAAGACGCCTTCCGCGATTTGCCCTTTGTGGAGCAAAAGATGCCCCACCCATATGCGCGCATCTACGAGTGTCGGATCAAGGCGAGCGGCTTCACGTGCATGCTCAAGCGCCTCGTCGATGAGCGTCGTAGGGTCTTCAATGCCCATCTCGCGCCACAATCCATTTGTCATATTGTGTTTTGTCTCGGCCAACCTCGCATGGGCAAGTGCATAGCCAGGATCAAGTGCCAATGCGCGTTCAAGATACGATATCAATTCATTCGCGGTCTCAACATTGTCTGCGAACCCAACGATCAGGGTCTGCGCCCGCAAGACAAGGTCATAGGCTTCCAGATCTGAGGGTCTGAGGGTCGCGACACGGCTCATTTCCTCTCGCGTAATCTGCGGGGCAATCGCCGTCACGATCTGTTCGGTGATTTCGTCCTGAAGCGCGAAAATGTCCGTCATGTCCCGGTCGTAATTCTCGGCCCACAGGTGCGTATCGGTCTCCGCATCGATAAGCTGCGCTGTGATACGCACACGGTTACCGGCGGTTCGCACACTGCCTTCCAGAACATATTGAACGCCGAGCTCTGCGCCGACCGTTCGGACGTCCACCGCCTGGCCCTTGTAGACAAAAGTCGAATTGCGAGAAATGACCGGGAAAACGCCCCAAGATTGCAGGCTTGTAATGATATCTTCCGTAATGCCATCCGCGAAATACTCCTGACCCGGATCGTCAGACATGTTGGTGAACGGCAAGACGGCAACGGCGCCGCGCCCGCCGAAGCCTGCAACAGGCTTCGAGACATCGACTTCGGGCAGCGTGTCGATTGCTGGCGATGCGATTCTCGGATCGCTGCCCGGCAACAGAAAAAAGAGGGTGAGCCCGGCAACGCCTGCCAGCACGATGTAAAGAATGGCGCTGCTGGATGCCTTCGCGCCGCCACTATCGGCTGTGAGGCCCTCCGGCGTAACTTCAAAAGCCCAGGCGAGGATGAGCGCAACCGGAAACCCAACCAGCAGGACTGTCACGGTGATGGGCATGATCCATGAGGGCGCAGCGTATGCGCTGACCGCGAGGCCAAGCGCCTGGGCGGCGAGCCAGGCCGTTACAGCATAGACACCCGCCACCTGAAACACTTTTCGGCGCCTGAGTTCCTGAAAAAAGCGGCCCATGACCGCTAGCCCTCCCGCTCCTCAAACTGGCCCGCAGGCCATCTTGTTTGTATCATGGGCCCTCCATGCTAGCCTTTCCACCACTTTGTTATGTGCAGCTTGGTTCCAGGAGAGACGAAGATGAGCAGACAGGGAACAGCCGTTGTCGTGGGCGCAAGTATTTCAGGCCTCTTTGCAGGCCGCGCCCTCGCGGATCATTTCGAACACGTCGTTATCGTCGACAAGGAAGGCCTTGAAGGCGGGCAGGAGCCCAGGCAGGCCGTTCCGCAGGGTGGCCACATACACGCCATTCTGCCGCCGATGTCAGATGCCCTGAAACGATTTGCCCCCGAACTCCTGGAGAGCCTCGTTGCGGATGGTGGCCATGTCTTTGACAGTGGCGAAAAATTTCGCATGTACATCGCAGGCCTGCCGGTCGCCGAGGGGTTCACTGATCAGCAGATGATCGGTGGTACGCGGCCATTCTTCGAAAAGCATCTGAGGGACAGTGTAAGCAAGACCGAAAATCTGGAAATCCGCACAAACACCCGTTTCACAGGCTGGACCACCGACAACGAACGCAAGAGAGTGACAGGCGTTCATATTACAGATGATAGTGGAAGCATCGAAGTGGCCGCCGACCTCGTCATTGATGCCCGCGGCCGTGCATCCACGTTGAACCGAGAACTGGTCGACTTGGGGTACGATGCACCGGACACTGACATTGTACGCATCGGCCTTGGTTACACGTCGCGCCTCTATACTTACGATGGACCGGATCATGACTGGATCTTCCTTGCCATCAATCCGACGCCGCCGGATGATTGGACTGGCGCCGCCATGGAGAAATGTGAGAACGGCAAGTACATCGTTACAATGTTCGGATATTTCGGTGACCACGCACCTGCCGACGATGCCGGTTTCATGGATTATGCGAGAAAACTGGCCGTGCCGGACGTGGCTGAATTTCTTGAGCATGCGAGCCCCATATCCAACTATCGCGTCTTTGGCACACCGGAAAGCAAGTTCCAGCGCTATGACAAAATGAACCGTTTTCCCGATCGACTGCTGCCTATTGGAGATACGATCTGCAGCCTGAATCCGATTTATGGACAGGGCATGACCAAAGTCGCCCGGGAAGTCATGCATCTTGCCGATATGCTGGAAAGTCTGCCTGCCGGTCGAGCCTCGATGACCGGGTTCTGTGATCGGTTCAGAACATCGCTGCCCGATGTTGGTGCGGCGTGGGCCTGGGGCCTGACCAATGGTGGTGACCTCGCCTTCCCGCAAGCCGAAGGCGACCGGCCGCCACTGCAGAAGTTCATGAGCTGGTACATGGCACGCCTCTTCCGGCGCTCCCTTGCGGACCTGGATACCCGGAAAGGCATTTTCAATGCCACCATGCTGATCAAGAAACCATCCACTCTCTTTCGGCCGCGCATGATCCTGCATGCACTTGGCTTTTAGGGTCTGGATCAATCAGTAAGGGTTGTACGGCCCACTCATTGTTGTTGGCCTCCGCACGCTTCGCTATAGTGATGCCTAAGCCTGTGTCACCATACGCAGTGGCCAAGAATGAGGAGATTGAAAGATGGGATTTGCCCTATCAACCATGCAAGTGACCAGCGCCGCGTTTGTCACCGGCGGCACCATTCCAAAGGACCAGACCGGAGAGGGTGAAGATGTCTCTCCCGCACTCAGCTGGAGCGATGCACCCGAAGGTACCAAATCATTCGCGCTCATCTGTCACGATCCTGATGCGCCATTGATTACACCAGGTAAGTACGGCTTCGTGCATTGGGTGCTCTATAATATTCCCGGATCAGCTACTTCGCTGGATCAGGGCGCAAACGATCACACGCAAGGGAAAAACGATTTCGGCAGCGCTGGCTACAACGGCCCGATGCCGCCTGAAGGCCATGGCACGCATCACTATTTCTTCTGGCTGATGGCGCTCGGTGAAGACCTCAACCTTGAGCCCGGCCTTGGCATGTGGGAATTGCTGGAGCGGATTGAACCCCATGTCACAGCCATGAACCGGCTTGTCGGCACATATGAGCGCAACTGATGAGCGCAACTGATAAGCGCAACTGATAAGCGCAACTGATAAGCGCAACTGACAGCCCTCAGGCATTGGTCAAAAGCTGAACCGTTCCATTTGCAACAGCCCAGCGGTGTTCCTTCTGCCAGGGTGGTCCCGCTGCCTTGCCCATGGCTTTCAGAAGATCCTCGAATTCATGTGTTTCCATGTTGAGCGCCGCCGCCGCCATTTCCGCTTCATGGCCCCTCGGATGCACAGAGACTTCAAGCTGAAGCTCCTCGGCTGCCAGATCGAAAGCGCGGCGATAGAGCACGCCGTCCGCCGCATGCATGGCCGGATGGGATCGCATAATTTCGGCAACGGTATCCGGCACCCCGCGCACTGGATCCGCCCGCCTTGCAACGCCGATCAGATCGTATTGAGGGGCCATGTCAGCGGCCAGCCGCATAAGCGCATCACGGGTCCGTGCTAGGGCAGATGCCTTCACCGATGCGACCAGGGTTTCAGCTTCGGCCAGATCAATTTCAACCGCCTCATGGTGATGAGGTTGCCGGGGCAGGCCTTCGTCCAAAGTGATTTCGCGTCTTCGATCAACCAGCTCGGGAAGCCCATCGACCATTACCACACTCATCAGCCACGCCGACCCCGAATGATCCGAGATGCCAGCTACCAGGGGTGTTCCAGTCATGACGCCGTCCTCCCATACAGGTTCGGCAATTCTGATGGACGCTATTTGTCTACGATGGTCTTGCCAATCGGTGCGAGAGCAATGCCGGCAAGCTTGAAGTGCTGAACGCCGAAGGGAATGCCGATGATCGTAATACAGAGCCCAATGCCAACCAAAGCATGGCCGATGGCAAGCCAGACGCCGGCAAACAGGAACCACAGAATATTGCCGAGCAGCCCGAGAGCGCCGGTGCCAATGTCGTCTTCACCGCTGCGTTCATCACGGGCCACCGCTTCGCGCCCAAATGGCCAGAATGTAAACAGCCCTATATTGGCTGCCGCCTTGGCCCAGGGAATCCCAACAACCGTAATCATCAGAATTACAGCGGATGCCAGCCATCCGATACCAGCGACAAATCCGCCAAAGATCAACCAAAGCACGTTCAGAAGCGTATTCACCGGATTCTCCTAAAGAGGCCAGAGCCGGTCCATCAGGCCCATGGTACCATCGTCGGGTCTTGGCCGACCAGCAAGACTCAAAAGCTGGTTCACATCCGCAAATCTGTGCAGCAGCGTCCAAAGCATCAGGCGATGGCGCAGCATAGCATCCGCATTTACAGCGATGCCATAGCCCTTGAGAAGCGCATTCTGGGATTCGCCATCGCCGGCCATCACGTCAATGCCGGGCGCCACAAAGTCATAGGTTGGCGCACCAATCATGGCATCGGCGAAGTCCAGCAGCCCGGTCAGATGCAGCGCCCCATTTCGCTCAGCCACAACAAGATGCTCACCGGTGAAGTCCGCGTTCAACAGAACTGTGCGATTTTCTGCAAGCAACGGTGCCCGGTCGCGAATGTACATCTGAAGGACCGCAAGCCATTCATCCAGCGCGCCTTTGTCCTGCCCGGTGACAACGAAGTCATCAATCTGGTCCTGGACAAATCCATCCCAGTTGATCTTCAATGGCGCGAGACCGTCCTGCGGCATCTCATGCCAGGCCGCTATCAGCTCGCCAATTTCCGCTGAAATGATGTTCTTTTCAGATCGGGAAAGCTCGGGCCAGATGTCTTCCAGCGGAATCCCGCCGACCCAGGAGAGGATGTAATAGGGCCAGCCTTCAATTTCCCCCTCACCCAGAATGCAGGGTGTATCAAGGTGGATATGCTTGTCGGCCAAAGGAAGAACCAGACGCTCCGTCCCGAAATCCTCGGGAAACACGGGCGCATAAAGCTTGATGGCGACTTTCCCTGGGCAGAGGTGAATGACGTGGCTGCCAACTGCCGAATGGTGAAACTCAGCCACCGGCAACCCATGACGCTCACAGATCACTTTAAGCGCTGGTGCCCAGGTTTCGGCCACACTGTGGACTTCGCGGTAGTCATCAAAATCCCGAACAACTGGCAGAAGATCCGTCACTGCAGCCATTCGGCCTTGCTGGTGCCAAGGGGAACCGTCGGCAATGTCCAGCTCGGCTGGGTCACACTCATCTGCACCACTGGCGCCAGGTGAATCATGTTGCCGTAGGGCGTCGCTGTCTCGGTCTGAAATGGTTTGGCGTCGTCAAACCCAAGCGTGTCGGCACCCGGAAGTGTAACCTCGTCCGGCACGCGAGGCTGGCCAACGAACCACATTCCTGATCGGGCCAGCGACACGCGCACATGGTAGCTGCCGCCATCCCGTGCCCGCTTGCCAAGCGCTGTGAGGGCGCCGAAAGCCGCAAGATACCCTGTGGTGTAGTCACAGGCGGCGGCCGGAACAAGGCGCGGGCGATCCGGATAACCTTCATCGTAAGCAACGCCCGAAACGCTCTGGCCAAGCTGCTCCCAGCCCGGCCGATCAGCGAATGGTCCTTCATATCCATAGCAATTGATGGATACATATATGATGCCGGGCCGTAACTCATGCAGCTGTTCGGCGGAATAGCCTAGCCGTTCCAGCGCATGCGGACGGTAGCCCTGCGAGAATACGTCGGCGCCCTTGACCAGCTGGTCCATCCTCGCCTTGTCATCCGCTTTGCGAAGATCCAGAAATACGGAACGCTTGCCATGGCCCGTATCCATGTCGAAAGCAGCTGAAGTGGCGAGATGTTCGGCGTTGACGCGCAGCACATCTGCGCCATGTTCGGCCAGGGTGCGAGCGCAGGTTGGCCCCGCCAGCACGCGCGTAAAGTCAATCACCCTCATACCTGAGAGCGGCCGATCACCGACACCAAATGGCTCCGGCTCACTGTCACCGATTTTGAATATCTCAACCACCGGCTTTGCCGCCAGCGCCTGACCATGGGGGTGCTCTGCCCATTCGGCGGGCGATCGCACCATTGCGCCGCAGCGCCCGGCCTCGGCAATGTGATTTTCAAGATCAAGGGCATTCCATTTCTTCACCGATGCCGCAACAGCTTCCGGCGACGCTTCGCTTGCCCCGATACATTCGAGCATACCTTCGGGATCAAAACTTCCATGCGTATGAAAAAAGCGCCCGTCTTTTGTCTCATAAATCGCCGTTGAGCCCATCATGCCGGCGCGGGCCAGCATCGGCTCGTCGCTGTTGCGGTTGGTCAGCTTCATATACATGTAGCTTCGCAGGGACGCAGCCGCGTGGCGCGCATCGACACTGACTTTCTGCCCTTCACCCGCTCGCAATTTCCAGAGATCAGCCGCGGCAACGCCAATGCCGGCGAGAACCGCGGAAGCCGTATCGGCCAGCCGAAAACGGGTTTGGAGAATTGGATCAGCACCCTTGATCTCAACCTCAATGTCCGGGTCATTGGCGCGCCCGACAATGCCCATCAATTCTTGAAATTGTGCGTTTGTCTTGCTGCTCATCTTCGTCTCCCTGAAATCTCTGCTTTGTTCCATTATGCATAGGCGCCCGGCAAAGCAAAATCTCAGCTCTCTGACTCTAGCTCTGTCTCTGGATCAAGCACGCGTCTTGCCAGCATGCCAATAGTTGTGCCCTGCACAATGACCGAGAAGAGAACGATCACATATGAAACCGTCAGGATTACATCTCTGACTTCGCCGGCTGGCAGGGAAAGCGCAAGCGCAATGGATATTCCACCCCGAATGCCGCCCCAGACGAGGATCGGGTAGGCCCCTTTGGAAAAAGGCTGCAGCCGGCCCATGATGGCCATTGGCACGCCGACGCTCACCGCGCGTGCCGCCAGAACCAGGACGATCGACATCCCGGCAACTGTGAGAACACTTGCGCCGATGGATATCGCGATAACCTCCAGACCCAGGAGCAAAAAGAGAATGGAATTCAGCGTCTCATCAATCAGGGCCCAGAAGGTCGTCACATGTTCCCGCGTCTGCTCAGACATGGCGAAACGCACACCATGATTGCCAATCAGCAACCCAGCGACTGCCATGGCCACAGGGCCGCTGACATGAATGCGATGTGCCAGCGCATAGCCGCCCATGACCAAAGCCAGCGTGAGAAGTACTTCAAGGTTATGTTCGTCAATACCGCGGAGCGCATAATAGACGATGGCCCCGATCAGAAGGCCAAAGATTGCCCCGCCGCCAGCCTCGAGGACAAAAAGCTGAACCGCTGAAACAGTATCGAAAGTTTCGGCGGAGCCAGTATCCGCCGCGATCGCTGCCGGCAGTAATATGGCAAACATGACGACGCCGACACCGTCATTGAACAGGCTCTCGCCAGCCACCTTCGCCTGCAGGCTCGCCGGCACACGAATACGCTTCAGGACGCTCATCACTGCGATGGGATCAGTCGGGCTGATCAGCGCGCCGAACACCAGGCACCACAGAAACGGAATCGGAAGCCCAAAGGCGGCGCTCAGATAGTAAAATCCTGATCCCACAAGTACGATGGACATGAGAACACCGAAGGTTGCCAGAACGCTGACCGCCCATTTGCGGCTCATAAGATCGCCCAGATCCACATGCAGCGCGCCGGCAAACAGAAGAAATGAGAGCATTCCTTCCATCAGGGTCACTTGAAAATCGATGCCGCTCATAAACCCGCGCCAGACCTCACCAAGTCCGTATTGAGGATAGACGGCATCAAAGGTCACCAGAGCAATCGATGACAGTGCCCCAATGATCATCAATCCGATGCTGTGCGGAAGTTTCAAAACGCGGTGATTGATGTAGCCAAAGAGAGCTGCCAGAACAACAAGGGCTGCGGCGGTATCAAGAGGTGTCAACATTCGTATCGCCTAAATTTCAATGAGATGATCAGGAAGCTCGTTCCGGTTTTCGTTCCCTGAAGGGGCGTATGTTTCCAGCAAAGCGCCAATTCGCTCAATCGCGTCATTGAATCCCTCGGCAATTCTGCCGATGCGAACGCTGCCAATCAGGTCAGCAACAATTTCATCCCATGCGCCTTCCGCCACAGCGTCATTGATGCCTTTGTCGGCGATCAGCTCGACATAATGTTCGGCGACCGAAACGAACAGAAGCACGCCGGTGTGACCGTCGGTCAAGTGCACGCCCTGCTCAAAAAACTGTTCTCGCGCCACGCGATGGGCGCGCAGATGTTTAAGCCGTTTGGGTGCCAGCCGAAAACGGATCGGCGCCCATTGGAAGAGGAGCGCGCACAGGAAGAAGGCCGCGACTTCCACAATGAACCCGTCTACAGCGACGGCCATCAGCGAGATGCCGCCATGTATTGCAATGGCCGCCGACGCAGCCCAGAAGAGAGAGACATACATATAGCGGTCACTTGCTGCGGCGAGCACTGTGACCAGCTCGCCCGAGGTCTTCTCCTCCGCGCGTCTGATCGCTTGGGCCAGCGAGCGTCTTTCCTCGTCAGTAATAAAGGTCATGTCACCATCCCCCCGACGCTCCGCCGCCTCCAAATGATCCGCCGCCGCCACTGAACCCACCCCCGCCGCTGAAGCCGCCGCCTCTGAAGCCGCCATATCGACCGCGGTTACGGCTGTTGGCCGCGGCAATTCCGGCCAAAAAACCAGCGACACCGCCTTCATTTCTCGCAATCCAGAAACAGAGCAGGACAAACAGAACAAAGAGGACAAATGCGACGATGGGCAACAGGCGCATCAGAAGCTCAATTTCTTCCTCAGTCAGTTCCGAGATGTCAGATGGCGCTTCATAGCTGCCGTCGATGGTGCCGACGATGGCCATGGCCCCGGCGACAACGCCGCCCTCCATGTCGCCACTTCGAAAGGCAGGTAGAATCTCCCTCTGGATGATGTTACTTGCCAACGCATCCGTCAGATCACCTTCAAGGCCGTAACCAACCTCGATACGGACCTTTCGTTCATCCGGCGCGATGATTAACAAGACACCGTTGTTCCGGTCTTCTTGACCAATTTGCCAGTGTCGGCCAAGCTCAACGCCGAAATCTTCGATGGTCGTGCCCTGAAGGGACGGCAGAGTGACCACAACAATCTGGTTGGTGGTGGCGGCTTCGTGGGCAGCGAAGAGCTCGGTCAGGCTTCTCTCGGTCCCGGCACCCAGAATCCCCGCATCGTCGACAACGCGGCCGGTGAGCGCGGGCAGATCAAGGGCTGCAAATGCCGGACCCGCAATGAGGACGACAAGAGCGAAAAGAACGCTGGTGCGAAATCCCACAGAACTTTCCTAGAACACGACTTCGGGAACTTCCTGCACACTTTCAGGCGCACTGAAATTCTGGCGAGGTCCCAGTTCCGAATAGAGCCAGACCGCAAACCAGCGTCCGGGGATAGTACGAAGTTCTATATTGTAGTCCTGGACCGCGCCAATGTAGTCACGCCTGGCGACAGCGATCCTGTTTTCAGCGCCTTCAAGCTGGGATTGAAGCGCCAGGAAATTCTGATTGGCCTTTAGATCCGGATACCGCTCAACAACCACCAGCAATCGCGAAAGAGCAGAGCTCAGCGCCGCCTGGTTCTGTTCAAACTGCTGAAACGCTGCGGGGTCCGAGAAAATTTCTGGCGAGATATTCATCTGTCCGACTTTGGCCCTGGCTTCCACCACCGCAATAAGCGTTTCCTGCTCAAAATCGGCGTAGCCCTGCACGGTCGCCACAAGATTAGGAATCAGGTCAGCGCGCCGCTGATACTGATTGAGCACCTGGCTCCAGGCTGCATCTGCCTCTTCGTCAAGCGTCGGGATCGTGTTTACGCTCGTTGCTGCGAACAGCAAAACGGCGACAATGCCGATCAAAACAAGCCATTTGACTGGGCTACGACGCCGATCTTCGGCCATGACCATCCCCTTTTCAACCTACACAAGACTGCCGCGACTCTAGCGAATGCCCAGCCGCTCATCCAGTGCCTTCAGCATGCGTTTGAGGGCGGCAATGCGGTAGCTGCCTTCAATCAGGCTGTAAACCTCGTCCCAGTCAACTTCATATGTAAGATCGAGCACGAGCCAGCCATGCTGGCCGACATAGCGAGCGCGCCGGATGCGCGGATCCTCCTGCAAGAGAAGGCCAAATTCGGGTTCAGCCTTGAAGCTGAGATAGATTCTGCCGTCGCTGGAGCGGCCAAAGTCAACGAAGCTCTTCTTGCCGGCACGAAAATTCGGTTTTCCGAATGTTTCTCCTTCCACGCACTCTGGCAAAGTCAGGCAGAAGTCGCGAATTCCCCGGTGAAGCGCTTCATAATCCTGTTCTGTCTGCATGACTGACCCTTGCGGCGAAATGGCACAGTTCCGGATTTCGGCAATTCGCATACTCTGACACTCAGCACGGCGGAGAGCAACGCAACGCCCCCGAAAAGGGGCCTTAAAGCCATGGATAAGAAAATGCGTAGAATTGCTCTTCTGCTGGGTGCAGCTCTGCTTGCACTCACTTCGATGACTTCTGTAACCTTCGCCGATGCAGGCGACTGGCTCATTCGGCTGCGGGGCGTCGCCGTTAACCCGGTGGAAAGCGCTGACATCACCGTCATTGGCGGCGATCTTGACGTCGACAACAACTTCGTCCCGGAGCTCGACTTTACATATTTCTTTACAGACAATGTGGCCGCCGAACTGATTCTGGCAACCACCAAGCATGATCTTGTGGCCACCGACACCACTCTCGGCGATGTGCCCCTGGGAGATGTTCGGCTACTGCCGCCGACCCTGTTGCTGCAGTATCACCCGATACCGGATGGCGCTGTGTCGCCCTATGTCGGTGCCGGCATTAACCTGACACTGATGTTCAATGAAGATGCCGCTGGCGGCGCCGTAACCGATCTTAAGGTGGATAATGCCTTTGGTTTTGCACTGCAGGCGGGCGCGGACATCAAGATCAATGATGACTGGTTCATCAATGTCGACGTGAAGAAGGTCTTCCTGAAGACGGACGCATCAATCAATCTTGGTGCCATCGAAGCTAAAGTAAAGCTGAATCCCTGGATATTTGGTTTCGGATTTGGCCGTCGCCTCTAGCTGATTCTCCCTGATCAGCCAGCGATCCATCGTTTGACCGTGGCAAACGCTTAAGCCACTATGCGGCCAATTGATAATAAGCTGGTACAGGGGAGATTCCGCCATGAAAGCTGCCGTCTTTAGAGAAGTTGGCAAACCCATCGAAATAGAAGAAGTTGAGATCAGCAAGCCTGGTCCCAATGAAGTTCTGATCAAGACCGCAGCGGCCGGCGTGTGTCACAGTGACCTCCACTTTATCGACGGCTCCTACCCTTGGATGTTGCCGGCGATCCTGGGTCATGAGTCTGCGGGCGTTGTTGAACAGGTCGGCTCGAACGTCACTTATGTGAAGCCCGGCGATCATGTCATCACCTGTCTCAGCATTTTCTGCGGCACCTGTGAGCATTGCCTCAGCGGCAACATGTCTCTTTGCTCGGACCCTGAAGTCCGCACGCCATCATCAAACCGCCTGTCGCAGGATGAAACTGTCATCAACCAGTTTCTCGGCCTTTCCTCTTTCGCCGAACAGATGCTGGTTCACGAGCATGCGCTGGTGAAAATCCGTGAAGATATGCCCCTCGATCGCGCCGCTCTCATTGGCTGCGGTGTCACGACAGGTGTCGGCGCTGCGCAGAACACTGCCGGCATCCGGCCCGGCGAAACGATTGCTGTAATTGGTTGCGGCGGCGTTGGTCTATCGGCCGTAAATGGCGCAGCCATAGCCGGCGCAGGCCGCATCATTGCCATCGACATGATCGGATCAAAGCTCAATCTCGCCAAAGAGTTCGGTGCAACTGATGTGATAGATGCCTCCAAGGGCGATCCTGTTGAACAGGTCCGCGAACTGACCGGTGGCGGCGTTCACTATGCCATCGAATGCATCGGCCTCAAGGCAACGGCCGAACAGGCATGGAAAATGTGTGCCCGCGGCGGTACGGCTGTCATTGTCGGTATGATCAAGCCGGGTGATATGGTGGAAATCCACGGTCCCGAATTTCTTCAGGGCAAAGGCATCGTCGGCTCTTCTATGGGATCAAACAGGTTCCGCATCGACATGCCGCGCTATATTGATGCCTATCTCGCCGGAAAGCTGAAGCTTGACCAACTTCTGTCCCAGACCCTGAAGCTTGAGGATATCAATATAGCCTTTGACGACATGAAAAAGGGCGAAGTCGCGCGGAGCGTGCTTGTCTTTGACAGCTAGTCGCTCAGACTTGCGAATTTGGAAGGGGCGCTCTGGACAGCGCCCCTTTTCTCATTCGCCCTCATCCGGGGTCAAAGTCATGGCGAGACCGTTCAAGCAATAGCGTAACCCGGTCGGTGCCGGACCGTCGTCGAAGACATGGCCAAGATGGGAATCGCACCTAGAGCAGACGGCTTCAGTGCGGCGCATGAAAAAACTGCGGTCATCGTGAAGATCAACTGCTTCTTCCGCCAATGGCTGCCAGAAACTCGGCCAGCCGGTGCCCGATTCGAATTTGGTCTCGGAAGAGAATAGCGGGTTGCCACAGGCAACGCATGACCAGATGCCCTTGGTTTTCGCGTCCCAGTTGGGGCCGGTGAAAGCGCGCTCAGTGCCTTTTTTTCGGCAGACATCATATTGCTCGGGCGTCAGCTGCGCGCGCCATTCGTCATCTGATTTGACTATTTTTTCGCTTTTCAGCTGAGCATCCATAATTTCTCTCCATGCCAGTGGCCATTCACTGTCGAGGTCGGAGTATGCCGTCAGGCTTACGGCTCTGGCAACACTTGCGGCGCTTAATGATTGAGATAGGATGTCGGACAATTGAATCAGGAGATACCCATGCCGAGCAAGGACATTCAATTCGAGGAAAAGGACGACATTGGCATCATCACGCTGAATGATGGCAAAGCGAACGTCTTTACTGTCGAGCGTATCAGCGCCATCAACGAGCATCTTGATGCAACCGAAGACGCCGGCGCCGTCATTTTTACCGGTGCCAATGGACGGTTCTCAGGTGGATTTGATCTGAACACTATTCGCGGCAATGATGCTGGCGCTGCTGAACTGCTTGCAGCGGGTGCTGAAATGATCTCGCGAATCTTCATGCATCCACGACCGGTCATCTCTGCCGTTAACGGCCACGCAATCGCCATGGGGGCATTCTTGGTACTGGCCTCTGATCTTCGAATTGGCGCAACTGGTGACTACAGGATGAGCCTGCCGGAAGTCGCCATCGGTATGACAATGCCGGTCTGGGCGATGGAACTGGCCCGCGCGAGGCTTTCAAAACGCTATCTTCAGCGCGCCGCTGTCATGGCCGAAGTGTTTGTCGCGGAAGATGCGCTAAAAGCTGGTTTTCTCGACGAACTGATTGCCCCCGATCAGTTGATGGCGCGAGCGATGGAGGAAGCAACAAGGCTGAAAAGCCTGCAAAATCCATTCTTCGCCGGAACAAAACAGCGATCCCGGCAGGAGACGATTGATCGAATCAAATCATTGTCCTGACGGTCGATCCTCGCCCGTGTAACTGATCCGCCAGATGCGCTGACCTACATCGTCGGCAACCAGCAGGCTGCCATCAGACGCGACAATCAGACCGACCGGCCGACCCCATACACGCGCGCGGCTGGTTCCCCCAGCCCAGAAGCCGGTCATGAAGTTCTCATATCCACCAATCGGACGACCGCCCTCAAAGGGCACGCGGACAACCTTGTAGCCAGTGGGCGCGGCCGCGTTCCACGATCCATGCAAGGCGACAAAGGCGTCTCCATGGAACGCTTCAGGAAATGAGTTGCCCTCATAGAAGACGAGGCCGAGAGGCGCTGAGTGCGACTGAAAAAGAACGTCTGGCATAACCGTGGCCGCGACCTTGTCAGGCTGGATGGCGCCGAAATCCGGGTCCGGGTATCCGCCTATGTAGGCATAGGGCCAGCCGAAGAACTCACCTTCCCGAATACGCGTCAGATAGTCCGGCACCAGCCCATCGCCCAGCATGTCGCGTTCATTGACCACAACGTAGAGATCATTGGTGCCAGGCATAAACGAGATACCTACAGGATTACGAAGTCCTGATGCGAAAATCCTGGCCTCAGATCCATCAATGCGAAACTGTTTGACGGCCGCATGGGGTTCTGGATCTTCTGAAACATTGCCCATGCTGCCAATGGCCGCATAGATATGCTCGCCGTCCGGACTGATCGCCAAATTGCGGGTCCAGTGAGCACCCGACGCGCCGATGGCGCCGGGTCTGGTAAGCGGCGTGACGGTGCCTGAAAATTCGATATCACCAGGCTCATACTCGAATCGCCAGATCGCTTTTCGGTCACTGATGAAAAGAGAGCCTTCGTGGAAAGCCATGCCATGGGGCCGGCTGAGACCGCGATGATATCGGGACTGCAGGTCCGCAGTTCCATCACCGTCCGTATCCCTGAGGACGGTGATCTCGCCAGCCTGCGACTGAGCCAGAAAGACATCGCCGTTGGGCGCCAGAGCAAGCCAGCGCGCGTGATCCAGGCCATCGGCAAAGAGATTGACGCTGAACCCTTCCGGCACGATGGGCATCGCCCCTCTCGGGCGATCAATGGAGCGCGGCGGATTGGCTGCAATGTCGGTACTTCCAGGCTCCGACAGATTGCCCGGGTCAATGTAGAACGACGCATTGATGTCCTGTTCCTGGGCAAGCGCCAATTGCAATGGCCCAGCCGCCAATGCGAGGGCCGCAATTGCGATCATCCTGCCAATGGCATCAGCCACGCTGCTCCAAATCATCATTTTCATTCCTCGTCGTGCCAGATCGCATGGTCACCAGAAACGAATAGTGAAACAAGCCAAAACACCTACGTAAATGTGAGTTGACCACGCCCGTAATGTGCTAATAATTCTAGCATTAATTGTAGATTCCATGATTTGGCAATGTGACCGTCGGAAAGTCGCTGATCTATGGGAATTAAGGACATCGTAGAGGGGCGAAAAGTAAGCAGCAATTTCCCCCGTTTCCTGGTCGGCGACGCCTCC
Source organism: uncultured Alphaproteobacteria bacterium (assembly GCA_965371465.1). Taxonomy (GTDB): domain Bacteria; phylum Pseudomonadota; class Alphaproteobacteria; order CBDUYM01; family CBDUYM01; genus CBDUYM01. Next base: position 12,329 of record CBDUYM010000017.1, on the reverse strand, counting down.
TGGCGCATGGCCTCGTCCATTCAGGGCACAGCCTTCGCCTGGCTGGTTGCCAGTCGCCTGATGGTCACATCCGGGGAGCTCGGCCTCATTCAGTCGCTCATCCTTGTTCCGGCGGTCGTCCTTTTGCTGTTGGGCGGCGTTGCCGGTGACCACTTTGAGCCTCGAAAACTCCTGATCACGCTGTGCCTCACGGCGCTCATTGGTCCGGCCATGCTGATCGTCGTTGTACTGGTCAGTGATGTCGGGCTAGTGAGCCTGTTGTGCTACGCCCTGCTCTGGTCGACGATGAATGCGCTGGTTACACCGTCGCGGGACTCACTGCTGACAAAAGTATCAAACCAGCACATTCAGCGGACCGTCACAATCGTCGGGGCCGCCAGCGCCGGCACAGGCATCATAGGATTTTACATCGCTGGACAGCTCGATAACTGGGGCATCCTGCCGATCATCGGCTTGCAGGCGGGCCTCATGACCCTCAGCGTTCTGGCCTTCCGGATGCTGCCATCCTTCCCGCATGCTCATCGCTCTGTCACAGAACGGCTGACTGTGGCGCTCACTTTCAGAAGGCTTGGCGACGGTTTTGCAGATGCCTGGCAGATTAGCTCCGTCCGGGGCGCGATTGTAATCAACGTGATTACGGGACTGATCAACGCCGGAGTCTATCTTGTCGCGCTACCGATCATCGCGCGAGACTTCTATGGTGGAACGGCGATCATCTATTCGACAATGCTAATGAGCTTCTTGGGCGGCTCACTCATCGCAAGTCTGGGGATCTATCCGATCATGCCATTTCGCTACCCCGGGCGCTGGCTCTTGTTGACGCTGATCGTCCCTGCGATAGTCTTCTTGGTCGTCGCATCGGAGCCGCCTTTCTGGGTCATCGTCGCGCTGTTTGTGCTGTGGGGCGCCAACGCTGCTGTCTGGTCTGCTATGGCGCGGTCCATTGTTCAGGATGCGGCGCCAGAAGGCGGACGCGCGCGTATTCTGGCAATCTATAATTTTGGTCTGGTGGGGACGGCACCCATCGGCGCTCTGATCGTCGGCGGCGTCGCCGGCTGGATCGGCCCCATGCTGGCGGTTCTTCTGGTACCAGCGACATCCATTCCTTTGATGATTTGGGGATTGCTTGCCACTGAGCTCTGGCATCACACGCACGACACTTGAGCGACGCCCGCAGCCGATCAATCCGTTTGCACATGTGAGACATGGTGACTATGATCCGCGCGCCTCGGATCCTGAGTTCACACATTCATTCACCGGGGTCAAAAGCGCTTTGACCAATCAAGTGAGTCGTGAAGCCCGGCATGCAGATCGTTGCCGGCTGCCGTCGATTCGAGTTTGTTCGGTCAGATGATGAGCGGAAAGCGAGTTAGGTGGCGGCACCAAAAACCATAGGCAGGCGCAAGACCTTTTCAGCCCCTTTTGGCTGGTACCTGAGCAGCACCTGGCTCTGGAACAGCTGCTTTGCCATGCAGGCCATTCTGTTCACCACGCTGATGACCCACTATCTGCAGGTCCCGGCGGACGAACTTGGCAATGCACAGGCTGTCATCCTGATCCCTCAGATCGTCTTCATGCTGATGGGCGGCGCGAGCGGCGATAAGCAGGACGCCCGCGCCATGCTGATCCGCATTCACGCGTTGGCCGTCATTCCACCACTTGTGCTCGCCGTTGTTTTTATGGCTGGCGCGCTGAACCAATGGACCCTGATCGCTTACGCACTTTCACTTGGCATATTGGTTTCCTATGCCTGGCCCGTGCGCGACGCGATCCTCAATGACTTCGCGCCTGGTGACATTCAGCGCGCAGTTACCATTGTCATGGGACTTTGGGGTGCGGGCAACATCGTTGGCAACTTCCTCGGCGGTCAGCATGAAGAACTGGGCGTTGTGCCGCTTCTGCTCATCCAGTCAGCGCTCTTTGTTGTCGGAATTGCGGCAATTTCCCGGCTCAGCCCGCTGAAGCCGGAGTCAGCCCAGATCTTTCGCAAACTCAATCTGAATTTGAAGGCAATTGCAGCCAGCACCTCAGACAATATCCGCGAAATCAAATTCGGCATCAGGCAGGTTTGGAATCTCACGGACATCCGCAGTGTCATCTCGCTCAATGTCCTCTCGGGCTTTTTTAACACTGGTGCCTGGATTGTCGGCTTCCCGATCATTGTGCGGGATTTCTATCACCTTGGGCCGGAAAGCTATGCCATTGTCATGATCGGATTTTCCGTCGGCCAGATTATTACGAATTTCCTCCTCTATTTTGTCCTGCCGGTGAGGCATCCCGGCCGCTTCCTGGTTGTGACGCTGGTCATTCGCGCAAGCGTTCTGGTACTGATCTATTTTGGCCTGCCATTCTTCTGGTTTGTTTTCATTGTCGGTATCTGGGGCGTTAATGCCGGTATCGCCATGACCATGGCGCGCTCCATCGTTCAGGAAACAGCGCCAGAAGAGAGCCGTGCACGCGTCATGTCCATCTTCAGCCTTGGCTTCATGGGCGTTGCGCCTTTTGGTGCTCTCGCCATGGGTTATCTGATCGCCGAGTTCGGTGTTCTGAATGCGATCCTGGCGGGACCAATTTCGGCCGGTCTTGTTCTCCTATGGGTTCTGACCAAGACCCGCCTCTGGTCTTACGAACATGTGGAGGGCCTCGGTGAGGAAGATCTTGCCTGAGCGCGAGGTTTGCAAAGCGGGCCGGGCATTCCTAAACTGCGCGCCAGGCGGGCAGCACTTAACTCACCCTGCGGGATCACATCTTTTGGCATCAAATGGCGTCTGACCTAAGCATCCCGCACCGGATTTCAAAACGAGCCGAATTCGTCTCGTATCTGGGCAGCACCGCTGGCTGGTCTGGTGCCTTCGCGATGCGCATGATTCTGTTCAACTGGATTCTCGTCGGTATTTTGCAGGAACCGGCAGCAGTGGTCGGTGTTGCCAACGCGATCATTGGCCTGCCCGGCATCCTGTTCATGCTCTATGGCGGCGCGATCGGCGACGAAGTGGATGGGCGGAAGTTGCTGATCCGCATGCATCTTCTTGTTTCGCTCCCCCCCGCCCTGCTCGCCGTCACCGCATTTTACGGTTACCTGAATTTCTACACCGTCATCACATATGCCGTGTTCTACCGCGTCTTCACTTCTTTCGCCGGCCCGGCCCGCCAGAGCATCCTGAACCATATTGTCGGGGCCAACATTCAGCGCGGCGTCGTTATCTCGTCCCTGGTCCAGCGCTTCGCCCAGGTGATTTTCGGCTTCATTGCCGGCCTGACAGACTACATTTCCATCGAAGCATTGCTGGCTCTGCAGGCGTTCCTGGTCTTAAGTGGTGCTGTCTTCATGCTGCGCGTTCAGGCTCAAAGCCCGGCGCAGAAACGTCCTGAAGGCCAGAACGCGCTCGGCGCCATACTCGAGGGCATGCGTGAGGTCTGGGGCCTGAACACAATCCGCAACATCATGATTCTGAATTTTGGCGCCGGGCTGTTCAATATGGGCGCCATGGGTGTCTCCATTCCATTCATTGCCCGCGACATCTATGGCATCGAAAGCGGTGAGCAGTCAGTCATGGGCTTTGTCCTTGGGGCAGGCCTCATTTACGGCGCCCTGATGACGGTTTTTCGTGTCGGAGAAATCATTTCAAGTTCGGTGCTCATCTGGTTCACACCGATTTTACGGCCAACGCGGCTATTGATGATTACGCAACTATCAAGGGGCATCATTGTTTCCCTGGTCGCTTTGCACCCGAACCTTCTCTCACTGTTTGCATTGATGATGGTCTGGGGCGCGAACCAGACCATTTCCATGACCATCGCCAGAAGCGTCGTTCAGGAAATGGCGCCGGCCTCCCACCGTGCGCGCATGCTCAGTGTCTTTCAGATGGGCAACATGGGAGCGATGCCGATTGGCACGCTGATCATGGGCTTCCTTGTTGGCGGCCTCGCCATCATCAACCTGCCTGCACTCGGCCCCTTGAACGCGCTGTTCGTCGGCACGGTCGCAAGCGCGATCATGTTTGTATGGGCGCTCAAATTCACCCGGCTCTGGTGGTTTGAATCCGACGTCGTCGGCGCGGTCGAGGAAAGTCTCGGAGACTGAGGCGACCATTTGCCTCAATTGGCTTCTTCCAGGAAATGGGTCTATGTTCAGATCCGCACTCGCAGGCGCACTGCCGGTGCCATTTTTTTGCGACACGGGACCAAAATAGCCGACCATGACTGCGACCGCCGACCAACCTTTACTCACCCGGCGCGAAGCCGCACGCCAGAAGGTGCAGTTCCGGTGGTACATGGCGGCAAGCTCATCCTGGAGCATGTCGTTCGGCATTCAGAACATTATCGTCAGCCTGATCCTGGTCGGCGTCCTCGACTTTGCCGCCATTGAAGTCGGCTACGCGCTGGCTGTTGCCGGCCTTCCCGGCATTCTCTTTATGCTGATCGGTGGCGTTACCGGCGACAAGATGGACCCGCGGAAGATGTTGATGGCGGTTCACGTTGCCGGCGCACTGCCGCCTCTCACGCTTGCCTTCATGGCGGAGAACGAGCTTCTTGGGTTCTGGACTGTCATCGCAGCGTCCGTCGGCTTTCGTATCACCAGTTCCTTCGGTATGCCGGCACGTAGCTCCTACCTGAACTATGTGGCGGGCAGCGATCTGCAGAAAGCCATTTCCGTGTCTATGGTTTTTCAGACGGTGACCCAGATGGCAGGAGCCTTCATCGCCAGCCTTGCCGATGAGATTGAAGCCCTGTTCTGGCAACTTGCCGGGGCTGATTTCGTTGCCGGCTTCGATTATCTCGGTATCACATCCATTCTGATTATCCAGGCCGGCATCATGCTTGTAGGCTTTGGCCTGGTCTGGCGACTTAGCCCCGACAATCAGCGCATCGCCCGCGCCGCCATGGCGGATCAGGAGACCAGCCGCTGGGGCAAACGCGATGACGGCAAAAAGCTGTCAGCCGTACAGGAGCTGTTCTCCGGCTTTCCCATTGTCTGGGACATTCCGATCATTCGGAACATCATTCTGATTAATTTTGCCCAGGGTGTGTTCAACAATGGAACCCTGTTCGTTGCCTTGCCGATCATCATGGATGAGGTCTATGGAGATCTGTCCCTCTTCCCGATCATGATGATGTGGAATCAGGGCGGCAGTGGGCTGGGTGCCTGGATCATCACTTTCTTTACGCCCATCCTGCAGCCCGGCCGTCTGCTGATGATCGCTCAGCTGACCCGCGCTGTTCTGATGCTCGGGCTGTTTTTTGGACCACCCGTCTATTGGGTCTTTGGCCTGATGGTGCTCTGGGGATTCAACATGTCCATCTCCTGGAACATGGCGCGCAGCGTTGTCCAGGAAGAAGCGCCCGAAGAACATCGTTCCAAGGTCATGAGCGTTTTTTCACTTGGCTTTATGGGGGCAATGCCCATCGGCGCTTTCATTACCGGCGCCCTGATTGAGATGACCAGCCCATTGGATGCGCTGCTTTTGGGTCCCTTCGGTGCCATCCTTGTATTTGTCGTCGCTTACCGCACATCCGGCATCTGGGATTACCGGCCTGTCATGTACGAAGAAGAGAATCTGGATTAGATCAGCACATCAGCCAAAAGGCCGGCCCCGAGTGTTGGGATTGTGGATAATCACTTCAGGCTCCGAGGTCTTCGATCTGTGCATGCGCCAGAAGACATCGGCAATTTCATCAGGATCGAGAAAGCGGCGCTCATCAAAATCGGCTGGCAGCTGTTCGCGAATTTCGCTCGTGTCGATCATGCTGAGAACAACGGCATGGCCCACATAGACGCCTTTCGGGCCAAGCTCGTGATAAAGTGATTGGGCCAGCGCCCGCAATCCGAATTTACCAATCGAAGCGCCAAGCATATTGGCAGCGCCGTGAAGGGACGTGATGCCGCCTGTGAACAGGATAGTGCCGGCGCCGGCTTTGATCATGGCGGGCGCTGCCGCTTTCGCTGAATTGAAAGCGGCAAGACAGTTCATTTCCCAGGCAATTCGGATGCTGTCCGAAGTTTCGTCTTCGAATGATCGGCGCTCGAAGAGATTTCCGTTGTGGATCAGAATGGACGGTTCGCTGAGCTCGTTGCGGACCCGTGCGAAGGCGGTCTCCAGCGCATCAGTGCGAAGGGCGTCGACCTCCAGCGGCAGTGCCTTGACGCCGAGGGCGCGTATCTCTGCCGCGATGGGCTCAAGCCTTGAGAGGTTTCGTGAGCAAATGGCGACGTCGCAGCCGCCCTCGGCGAAGCGAAGCGCCAAAGAGCGCCCGAGACCTGGACCCACACCAACGACAACTGCTGTGCAAGGTTCCGCTATCCGCCCATTCCCTGTCCCTCAAGTGATGCTCGATTACAGACGGATCGTCCTAGAGCGCCGCCAGATACTCTCTGATCCTGGCAGCGTTCTTGCCGACATCGCTGCCGCCCAGCCTTGAAACCGACCGGACATCTATCATCGCACCACCTTCGTGATAGGCGACGCGAATGACCACGTCATCTTTGAAGCGGAGCCAGGGTGTTGTGTCTGTGGCCTCAATGCGGCCCTCGCCCTCGTTCGTATCGACGATTTCCCAGCCCATGGATTGTGCTGCCGCCAAGGCCTGGGCGAAGGTTTCGGCCGCGCTGCCGTCGATATGGGTGGTTTTCAGATCGGGGAATGCACCGCGGATGAGCTCGCCCAAAAGTTCCGGATTGAAGCCGCTCTCATCAAATCTGGCGGGATCAGTTCCCCGGCTCGGTACAGCGCCATAGTCCGCCCGGTTGGGCGAACCTTCCCGCAAGGGAAGCACCGCAACAAACTGAGGCGGGTCAGCCGTATCTGTCGTGACATCGTGAATAGGCGGCGCTGATCGTGCTGTCGTCGCAAAGTCGAGCGGGATCGTATAGGCAGGATACATGAAGATGCCACCAAGAACCGCGACGCCTGCCGCCAGCCGCAAGCCCGGATGTTTCTGCACCAAGGCAACCACAAACAGCAGGATTCCGCCGCAAAAGGCCACCCAACCCAGGTAGAAAACGATATTGCCAAGAATGCCACCCTGCCATCCCAGAAGAAGCCCAACGGTGCTCAGAGGTGTACGAAATCCCCAAATGCCGAAAGTTGTGCCCAGCACGGCAACGCCAAGTGCCGCACCAATCAATAGTGCTGTACCGCCAACAGTCCAGGCCAGTATCGGTAACAGTCTGCTTTGCGTGCCACCATCGCTTCCCATGGTGTTGTCCGAATCCGTCATATCCTTCTCCCCGAGAGAATCACCTGCGAACCATTATCATAACCTACCCATTGAAAAGCCGCTCCCCCCATAAGGGAAGAGCGGCCGGTTCAAATTGGTGCATCAGGTCTCTGGTACCGACCCGCAGCGACTTATTTTCAGCAGCAAAACTGCCGATCTAGGATCCATTTCCAGACGAAGGGACCGAAGCCGCTCTTGTGGGTCCGCCATGTCGTGACGTAACGCCAAATTGATAGGTCATCGGATCACCTCCTTTCGTTAGTTCCATTGGAGGGCAGAGTTGAGTCCAAACTCTGCCCGCAGTCAAGCTTTGATCCAGCCTTCAGCGCGAGCCAGCCCTTAATCGTAAAGAGCATCCAGTGCTTCGCCGTAAACACGGCTGATGACGTGTCGACGTATTTTTAGCGTGGGTGTCATCTGGCCATTCTCGGTATCAAAGAGCTCAGCCGTCAGAACGAACTTCCGGACCTTTTCCAGATTGCTGAAGTTTCGGTTAACACGGCCAACGGCATCGGAAATGCTTTTTCTGAAGTCTGGATTTTCGACCAGTTCCTCAAGGTTCTCGTCAACATCGTTTTGCTGTTTCCAGTCATCAACAAAATCGGCTCCCGGCACGATCAAAGCGACCAGATGGGCCCGCCCATCGCCATAGGCCATGGCCTGATCAATTTCCGGTTCAAGCGTGAGAAACCCTTCGATGCGCGCCGGTGACACTGTGTCGCCGCCAGATACCACAATGATATCCTTCTTCCGGTCTGTAATCTGAAGCATGCCCTCGTTGTCGATCAGACCGATATCGCCGGTGTGCAGCCAGCCGTCGACCACCGTCTCTTTCGTGGCCTCCTCATTTTCCCAATAGCCCATCATGAGGAGCTCGCCTCGTACCAAAATCTCGCCGTCAGCGGCGATTTTGACTTCCGTGTTTTTGACCGGCAGTCCAACCGTTTGAATTTTGTTCTGGTAGCGCCGGTTTGCACTGATCAGGGGAGCGGACTCGGTCTGGCCATATCCCTGCAGAATGCAAATGCCAAGGGCGGTGAAAAAGATGCCAACGTCAGCATTGAGTGCTGCGCCGCCGGAAATAAACGCCTTCAGCCGGCCACCAAAACGTTTCTGCAGCTTTCGCCGGACGAGGAGGCTTAAGATCACATCTATGGCACGCTCACCGATGGTCAGGCTGCCCGGGTCTTCGTATCGTTTGCGCCCGATTTCAAGCGTCCGGTTAAAGAGCTTCTCGGTGAGACCGCCGGTTTTTGTAATCTCGCGGGTGACACGTTCCAGCACCATTTCGTAAAGCCTGGGCACGGCAGTCATTAGTGTTGGCCGGGCTTCCGCCATATTGCGGGTCAGGGCATCGATACTTTGTGCGTAGTAAATCTCGGCCCCCATCGCCACCGGCAGCCACAACCCACCGAGATGCTCATAGGCATGGGACAGCGGCAGGAACGAAAGAAACACTTCGGTCTTGAGGGGGAAGTCGTTCAGAATGTCATAGGAGCCTTCAATGTTGTGCAGGATGGCGCCATTGCTGAGCATGACACCCTTCGGTGCGCCGCCCGTCCCCGATGTATAGATAATGCAGCAGAGCTCATCGCGCCCGAAGCTTTGCGCTTCGGCTTCGACATCATCGGCCCGCTTGGCGCCCAGTTTGATCAGATCGTCCCAGAGATGAATGGCGACACCAATGTCCTGGGTCACCTGTGGTGCTTCCATGGCAACGACAAATTCAAGGCTGGGCGCCGTATGGGCCGCTGGCAGCAACGGTCTCGCCAGGCGTGCCGTGGAAACGATCACGCCTTTGGCACCCGAATTGGTGATGATGTGGAGATGATCGTCCGTCGTGTTGGTGGTGTAGGCAGGAACAGCAACCCCGCCTGCGGCCATGATAGCGACATCGGCGATCAGCCATTCCGGCCGGTTTTCCGAAACAATGACCACCCGGTCGCCTTTCGAAATTCCGGCTTCGCGAAGCCCATTGGCTAAATGCGTGACGGCATCTCTCGCCTCGGCCCATGTTGTCGGCTGATAGCTGCCATCCTTTGTTTGCCAGAGGAATGGTGCGTTACCCTTTGCAGCGGCCCTTTGGTAAAACACCGTGACCAGATTCTGGGCCGCCGCCATTTCGGCTCCAATATCAAGATTTGCGCCTGCCATTGTGATCCTTCCCGTGCCTGCCTCTCTCGCCCCACCGTGAATATGTAGAGGGGTGAATATGTCGAGGGGGGAGTATGTCGAGGCGGGCAAGCGCGGTCAATTTTCGTCAGCAGCGCCAGCGCCATGACAACAGGGTTCCCGATCCCTATGCTGGCAATTTCCAAGCACATTTCGAAGCAATGTGGGAAGCAAGTGGCATGACGCCGGAGATCATAAAGACCGAAAAGCTCACTTTGCGACCCCTCACTTTGGCGGATGCTGCCGACTTGTTCCTGCTTTATGGAGATCCCGAGGCCGTTCGCTACATGCCGGAGCCGGCCCACGAAGAGGTCGAACAGACCCAGGTCACTCTGGAAGACATGATGGCCCGGCAGCATGCCTGCTTTTGGGCGATCTGTGCGCCCGATTCCGGTCAGGCATTCGGCTTTGTCGGATTTCTTGGCAGAGATGACGACTTCTCAGGTGCGGGCTATGGCCTCCGCCGTGACAAGTGGCGCCAGGGGCTGGGCTCCGAAGCCCTGGCGGTCATTACTGAAGTCGGATTCAATGACTTCGGCATCGGGCGTATTGAGCTCTGGATCGACCGGCGGAACACTGGATCCCGCGGTGTGGCAAAGCGTGTGGGATATGAGCAGCGGGCAAGTTTTTTCCAGAAGTACCCCCACGAAGAGACCTCCCACAACACCATTGTCTATGGCATGTACCAATCCGACTGGCTTCAGGGGCGGGCCAGTGATCCCGCACTGATCACGCCAGAACCGATGAATATGCTGGAGCCGGTGCTTTCTGTGCCGGATGTGGCAGAGGCCGTTCGTTATTATTGCGATGTGCTCGGCTTCAGGTTGAGTTTTCGCAGTGGCGATCCAGTGGACCACGCCGGTGTGTCCCTTGGCGACTGGTCCTTTCAAAATGCGGTCATTCAATTCTCAGAAGTCGGATCTGGTAAGCCTCCGGGCCTGACAGGCCACATCTACATTCACATTGGTGAGGACGCAGATCTGCTTTTCAGCCGCCTGAAGGCCAGTGGCGCAAACCTTTCAGCCAAGCCGGAACAAAAGCCCTGGGGCCGCAAGGAGTTCGATCTGACGGACCTGAACGGCTATCGCTTCAGATTCGGGTCTATTGGCTAACAGAAATTTGTATTGGGTCTGGCCCCGGTTTTGGCTATGTCTACTGACCTCAATAAACAAAGACGAAACAGGGCAGACAAGCGATGAGCCTCGACATAAGAGACGGTTTTGCCGGCACAATTGGAAACACGCCTTTGATACGTCTCAAGGACCTGTCAAAGGAGACCGGTTGCGAGATTTACGGCAAGGCAGAGTTCCTGAACCCGGGGCTGTCGGTGAAAGACCGCGCCGCGCTTTACATTGTGCGCGATGCGGTTGAGGCGGGCAGGCTGAAACCGGGCGGTGTCATTGTTGAGGGTACTGCCGGCAACACCGGCATCGGCCTTGCATTGGTAGGTAATTCCATGGGTTACCGATCCGCAATCGTCATGCCGGACACACAGAGCCAGGAAAAGATCGACATGCTGCGTATGTGCGGCGCTGAGCTGCACCTTGTCCCGGCGGTGCCTTACAAAGACCCGATGAACTATGTGCATTATTCCGAACGCCTGGCCAAAGAGCTTGATGACAAAGAACCGAACGGTGCCATATGGGCCAATCAATTCGACAATGTTGCCAACCGGCGCGCTCATTACGAAACCACAGGCCCTGAAATCTGGGCCCAGACAGATGGCAGGATCGACGGATTCACATGTTCCGTCGGCACCGGTGGCACGTTGGCCGGCGTTGCAGATTTTCTGAAGGAACAGAACTCCGACGTCCGCTGCATGCTGGCAGATCCCATGGGATCGGCACTCTATAACTTCTATGCCCATGGCGAGCTCAAGGCTGAAGGCACTTCCATCACCGAAGGCATTGGTCAGGGCAGGATCACCGATAACCTGAAAGACGCCAGGATTGACGGGGCGTATCAGATTCCGGATGAAGAAGCGCTGCCTCTGATATTTGATCTGTTGTCAGATGAAGGTCTTTGTGTCGGTGGATCCAGCGGTATTAACCTTGCAGGCGCGGTCCGCCTGGCAAGAGAATTGGGGCCAGGGCATACCATTGTGACAATTCTTGCGGACTATGGCACCCGCTATCAAAGTAAGGTATTCAATCTGGAGTTCCTGAAAGAGCGCGATCTGCCAGTCCCGGCATGGCTTTGACAGGCAAAAACAGCCTATTTCACAACATTAATATGTGATTAATTCTATTTTACATTTTACTTGACGACAATACCGCGGATAACCATATATACCGCGGCTTCTCAGAGTGAGGAGGAGGGATGCCGAAAGCTGGCTTATGGAGACTTCTATGCCCGAACAGGTCGCAACTGCCAATCGACTGGCCGACGGTATGGTCGTATATCTGACAGATGCTGGCGCCTGGGCCGAACGGATTGATGATGCCCGTGTGCTGCGCACTGACGAGGATGCAGCAGAAGGCCAGCAGGCTTGCGATTCCTCTATGACGGAAAACGCTGTGGTAGAAGCTTTGTTGATCGAAGTAACCATCAAGGACGGCAAGCCCTGGCCTGTCGAGTATCGCGAAGTTATTCGCGCCAAAGGGCCGTCGAACCGCACCGATCTCGGCAAACAGGCGGAATGAGGAACTAGATGTACCAATACGACGATTTTGATCAGAAGCTTGTCAATGAGCGTGTTGAGCAGTTCCGTGACCAGGTCGAACGGCGCCTCTCGGGCGAGCTTACCGAAGACGAATTCAAGCCGCTCAGACTGATGAACGGTGTCTACCTTCAGCTGCATGCATATATGATGCGTGTCGCCATCCCCTATGGCCTCCTGAATTCTATTCAGCTTCATAAACTCGGCGACATTGCCGACAAGTATGACAAGGGCTACGGCCACTTCACGACGCGCCAGAACATTCAGTACAACTGGCCGA